>JBPESP010000001.1:0-694547 GCA_051710585.1 Sodalis sp. (in: enterobacteria)
CAATCATTACATACCCGCTTCCCTACTAAAGTGCGCTTTAATCGGCATGGGAGTTATCTCTCAAATATTTTTCAATGAAAGGAAGAAGCACCCTTCGCCGAACTGAGATATCTTATGTAGTGCACTTTAAGAATAATGCGCATAAATATGATTAAAGTACTGCATACGGATAGACTGATCAAAAAAGTACCAGGAATTGTACTACTAACAAATCTATAGCGTTGAAAGACGCCTATATATCTCTTGTTCTAACAAAGCCTAGCGCATTGCAATCACTGTTTTGTCTAAAACAGCCTCCTCACGGCTTTGCTGACTAAAGGTGAATCCACCACACTATGCCCCTGACGTTCCTTTGTGTCCATGAGATGTATAGCATCGTAAGTAACTCGGCATCAGCGAACTGCTGCGTTAGCATTAAACAGGCACACCATACTTACTACAGTAACATACTCTTTCTGAATATTACCATCTCTACGCTAGCTTATCGGCACCGCCGACCACTTTACTACTTTACGTCACAATAGCCTTATATTTTACATGAAGTTTTTCTGTCTTACGTCATTCATCTCATTATTGCTCACTATAGCGCCACATCTAATAGCCACGTATTGAGTTGAAACGGCGACACCACCACCAAGATAATTGCTCGATGTGCCACTGAACGTGCGGTTTTTACCGTAATACTCGACTAAAGATAACAATCTAAGCAGGATTGAACTATCGTAAAGTAATTGACGCTGCGTATACGTTGTAGCCTAAAAGGCACTCTGCGCAGCCACAATAAATTTCTAGTAAGTTGTGCTGATAATATATTTCAGTACTGATATAAGAATAAAAGAACTTCGCACATTTTCGTAATTACTTCTGCTGGCTTATTTCATAATAACGCTTCTAACTTAGAAGATTAATAATTATGGGGCAGGTGTCAACCTCAGATATGATTATTATTGACATGTTCCTGGGCAGTTTCCTAATGGTAAGCAGGCTTGTGCCTGTAGTCATTAAGAGATCGACCTGACACTTAGTGTATATATCATCTTAAACTTTCTCCGTATCACCCATGGCGATATTACGTTCTTTAGCACAAAACAACACTTTCCGTAAACAAGGAAAGGTCAATGGTGCTATTACTGTAGCCCTGTCTAACCTTATTCGCCAACCATAGTAAAATTGTTTAGTTGCTGCTCTTGCTGGTAGCGCAAGCTACTAACGCGGTACGCACTAAAACAGCCTTATTGCCTCCCAAAGGCAATACATACTTAACCCGGTGAGCGTGAGTATAACAGCCGACAATCTAATAGGCACTGAAAACTCTGCTGTCCGCAACAGCAGCTGTAGGGTAAAAGGATTGTTTCTCAGTACGCATGGAGGCCACATAATCGCTAATACGATTAAAACCTAATATTTACAAATAGTTATTACTAATTCTGACACTACTTATACCTAGTCTTAAACCCTATGATAAACTGCCTATGTTATCTATGCCAGACACCTATCTTTGTATTATCCCAAAGACGATAACACTGCCCTGTTCCGCATCTGCTATCCAAGTATTTATCAAGCCGTGTAGTGTAATGGCGCAATTCACATCGTGAATTTTGCCCATAGTGAAACGTCATTTCAAGCGTTAACTCGAATCAAAACATAAATAAAAGCACAGTGTAATAGCATGAAACAATTAATAAAACTATTACTTGCGTGTATCTCGATTCCTGTCGAAATCAGATGTTATCAGGGTTTTTATCGAGGATATCTATGCAGTCTCTTTGGAAGATAATGCCTACTTTTGCCTGAAAAGTATCACAGTAACGTTTACATAGCGACAAAAACCTAGAGTATTGCGCATCAATATGGCTCTCTGAGAGAGTGGTATTATAGCGTTTAAAAATCATTCTAAAAAGGAGAATCATAACTAAAGATACATATCTTTATGCTCAGGAGCACAAAGTCGACACCATTAATAAACTAGTGTTCTGTGAAATTATTTCTATTTGAAACTTGGAAATAGGTATTATGTGATCATAGGACCGCAGTTCAATATCTACTATGTAACATAACATAACTAAAAGAAAGCGTAGAAATTTTCCTAGTCCACCGTCTGCCATTGACCCTGATATATATCACACCAGGACATTATCGCACCACCTTTAATGCTAAATACTAAAATATCCAGTCAACGGTAAAATGCGCTGTTTACATACCAGCTTCATTTCTCTAGGTCATCTGGCTTAACAAGTAAATTTTATGAAGGGCTCCGTGCTTTAAGCTTTCAGAAAGACCAAGTCAGCTGTAACCCGTCAGAGCTTCTAATCGATACTTTAATCGCACCAAAAGGTATGCTCTCTAATAGAATCCAAGATATGCAAGCGGCTACCGAGCACTATTATCGGTAATATTATTACGTTATAAAGAAATACTACTGTCCGATATAGGGTATTTAAGGCAGTGCGGTTCCGGGAATTCCTGCACATAAAAATAATTAAATGTAGTCACACAACTAGGTTATCCTATCCCAGCGCTAGCCATTACCCCATACCTATAAACTGTTATATATCTAGATATTACAACCCAATTTAAAAAACTGACTTATCCGAGTGCACAATTAACTATATCACCCTGATGCAATAACTATACCGCTGCATTCCAACGTCGTCGAT
The DNA here is from genome assembly GCA_051710585.1 of Sodalis sp. (in: enterobacteria). GTDB lineage: Bacteria > Pseudomonadota > Gammaproteobacteria > Enterobacterales > Enterobacteriaceae > JBPESP01. Next base: position 2,658 of record JBPESP010000001.1, read on the forward strand.
AATAATGACCTGGATGTACACGTAAATACTATAGAAGCTAACCACAAGCACAACCAAAATGAATACCATTCACTGTCCAGTAATTGACACTTAAAACGGTTAAGCTTTTCCTGTAAATACTAATAATGGAAATTTTTATTGATATTACAGCTGATTATTTCTCAGCCTCACCTTGACATAGTTACAGACTATCGATTGACTGCACACTTCTGTTATCAATAACCAACTGGGATCCCCTCCTTTCTAGGCATCGATATCCATCTCTAGCATATAACATTCTGCGAAAAAACAGAGCAATGTGTATCTAGTACATGCTAGGCTATAACTTGTATTTTGATATGGAAGAGAGAAAGGAGGACCTATTTACAAGAATGAGAAATAAACAAAAAATCTGCCTGTCCCTCACCTTCCAGAAAACCCCGCAACACTGGTTCCAAACCGCAACCCGTAACCGTAACACTATCCGCCTGATGACGGAAATCTCAATAGTACTAAAATTAACCCCATCTCGTCTAGCTCCTACATTATCACCGAACTAAAAAACACTGAAAACAGAAAGCGGGGTATTCTAAATACTAGTGTAGACCCACCTATTCAAAATATATCCACCCGTAACATGGAAGAGTTTTGAACATATCAGTCTGAAGACATCAGTGTAGACCTATTCCGAGGAGAGAATACACAGCCAGGAAGAGAAAACATACTGCTGTTGGCAGGCACTGGGCGACCATGCATATAATGCCCCCCTATGGTATCTATCTATAAACGAACTCCTTATTCGCATTGAGTCTGCTGAATAAGGGAAAACTATACCTGTTCCAGTATATTAAAGATGTAGTGTTGAAAGCACTAAGTGCAATATTATTATAAGTAACAGTCTGACTACCTAGATAAACAGAAAGAGTAATACTAACATCTTCGGTAACGTATATAATGAAGTGAACCGCAAAGTGATACTATCAGTGACCAGTGACGCACTGCAGCTAAGCGGCAGAAGCTTAGCTGCGACCTATATACTCTGTCGCTGCTGTGAAGATTAACGTCTATAATATTCCACGCCGTACGCCCCGCTTCGGGCGTAACACCTAATAGCCGCGCACAATCCGATATAAAGAAACCCACCGAAATACTGAATCTCCTAGCGTTAATAATTTTGTATATACTACTACTAACGATTAGGCCAGGAAGACGCCACCGGCAGACTAGCAATACCAGTTAACTGTGGCATGTAAAGACGCTATATCGTATCAAGGTCTATATTTCTATGACTTTTGCTTTAGCTTTAGCTTTAGCTTTAGCACAGTGATGTAATTCTAATCAATAATAAGTTAAGCAAATTTACGTTTGAATTCAATATTAAATTTCTTCTTTCATGGGTACACCCGTGTTGTTTTGAGGTAATATAACCTCTGTTCAGAGGTCAAATATAGTCTACAATAACATTAACCCCTATCTGAAAGACTCAAAGATATAGCATAAAATAGAATATGTCTTTAAAAAAACATTCATATTAATGTTATTTACCTAAAGCACTTATTAAGCAGAAACTGTAATATTAAACATAATGTTGATCATCCGTAATGCTTCTTTATTCCTTTTCAAATAATTTTGGATAGTCTAAATGAACACCTTTTATGTTTCATAAATGCCAAAAACCGAGGCTGCAGTCACTACAAGTGACGTTTATTGGCTGACTCTCTAATAAACTACTCCTAGTCTACAGACTAATGCTATAGCTTTGCAGCCAAAAACACGGGATATTCTTAGAAAAATTAGCAAGAACGCCACCTATCCCCCATCGCAACAATACCAGTATGGAGCTAAAATTAAATACTCATATTCAGCAGGTCATTAATCTGCCGATGAAAGCGTCCATGGCAGATGTCCTTGTGATAGCATGCGTGCTACCACACTCACACCTACGCCATACCAATAATACCCTATTAGATACCGCCCAAAATGACAGGTCAACGGCTCTATCCGAGCGGAGATTAAATAATATGCTAATGCTTTAAGTGCACTTAACATCTTTATTATACTGATTCTTTAACACTGTAATCTTCGGTGAACGGAAGATAAATTATTCTGTGCGTGTCATTAAGAAACGCTTACTGCCCGTAGACTAGATACGTTAATGAAATTAACTGATAATAGATCGTCTGCAGATGGAGAACTCAAGCCATACAATAAACGCCAGAATGCGTTCTAAAAGACAATTTCAGTATCACTGTGGCAGAGTGGATAAATGCATGTAAACCGGGGAACGACCGGTAGGATCAAAGGAGTTAAATACTATGGCTGAATGGGTAACGGGCAAGGTAGTGCAGGTAAAGCACTGGACGGAGAGTCTCTTTAGTCTCATCATCCATGCACCTATCAATCCCTTTAGCGCTGGACAATTCACTAAACTAGGACTAGAAATCAACGGTGAAAAGATTCAGCGTGCTTATTCTTACGTTAACGCGCCGCGAAATAATAACTTAGAGTTTTACCTGGTAACTATGCCAGAAGGCAACCTCAGTCTGTCACTGCATGCACTGCAACCCGGCGATAATCTTATAGTAAGCAAAGAAGCGGCGGGTTTCTTTATACTAGACGAGATCCCACCCTGTGATAACTTATGGATGCTGGCTACGGGTACCGCATTAGGCCCCTATTTATCAATTCTTGAACAAGGTGAAGGATTAGCACGTTTTAGTAAAATAATTCTAGTGCATGCGACGCGCTTTTCTCAGGATCTGAGCTATTTACCACAGATGTTAAAACTCCAAGAGCGTTTTAATAATAAACTTCGCATCCAAACGGTGGTTAGCCGCGAACAGGCCCCCGGATCACTCACCGGCCGTGTGCCTGCCCTTATCGCCGATGGCTCACTAGAAGCAGTGGTGGATGTAAGGCTAGAGGCCAAAAACAGTCACGTTATGCTGTGCGGTAACCCGCAGATGGTCCGTGATACACAGCAGCTATTGAGAGAAAATCGCGGCATGCGTAAACATTTCAAGCGGAAGCCAGGCCATATAACCACTGAGTATTACTGGTAATGGTAGAAGTAATGACAAAGGCCTGCAAGCTGCATGACATATACTGTTATTGTTGCGCGTTCCCTTTCGAAAACTCCGCTGATTAAACACATAGACACCTGGCTCAAGACTATTCTCCTGAGCCAGCGTACATTACACACCATCAGCCGTAAAAATATTGGCAGCAGAGCTGTTCGGCACCAGAACAGCACTTACTCCCCATAACCGCCCTCTTTTGATATCTGCTGCCAAGCAGACCTACATTTGATACTAAAGTCACAAAATTTTGTGAGCAGTATAGTACAGTCAAAAACGATTTTGCCCATCAAAAAATTCTACGCTCTTAAAAAAAACCGAGAAAACCAATAAATTTCACTCGATCTGCCAGTAAAATCAACAAAACTCTGTATACCTCATACCTCTACCATATACCTAAGAAAGGGAGCTATAAAATAAAAACCCTGCAAATAACCTACCTGGCAGTGAAAGCAGCACTGATAAAGACCACTTTCTTGACTGTCTATATGTGGCAGCGCTCCTCTATGTCATTTTAAACTGACGATAATCATAGAAAAAACACTTTATAAATGTTGAATTTGCAGAATTAAAGACATGATTCATACTTTTTATAGCAACAGTACAGGCCGCTGTGCTATCTAGTTTCCGATAATAGTAAAAAAGGTCAGGTCTGACTTTTGCCGTCGAACCCGTCAAACTTTCGTGAGCGAAAAAGCCCTGATCCAGGCACGATAAATAGCAAAAAAGCAACCTTAGTATTTTTTCTTTATACTAAGCTCAAATAAGACTTAACCAGTAACAGCACCTTTCATCTCTTGTGTTCTCTAAATGGAGAAATAACAATGCGACATACATTAGTAATGGGTAATTGGAAACTTAACGGCAACAAACACATGGTTATTGATCTGATAACAGCCCTGCGCAACGAACTCAGTAATGTCGTCGGTTGTGACGTTGTCATTGCACCGCCGCTAACCTATCTTGATCTAGCGAAACACCATCTTAGCGGCAGCCAAATTATGCTGGGTGCACAAAATGTCGACAGCCATTTTTCGGGTGCCTATACTGGCGAAGTTTCTGCTGAAATGCTTAAAGATATCGGCGTAAAATATGTGATCATTGGGCACTCTGAACGCCGTACTTATCACAATGAAAGCGATGAGTTTATTGTCAAAAAATTCGCCATGTTGAAAAAAGCCGAGCTGATTCCGGTATTATGTATTGGTGAGAATGAGGCTGAAAAGGAGGCCGGCCAAACTGAAGCGGTGTGCGCCCATCAGATTGATATGATACTTAACAAGCTGGGTGCCAAAGCGTTTGAGAATACTGTTATTGCCTACGAGCCTATTTGGGCTATTGGTAGCGGTAAATTCGCAATATCGGCGATGGCGATGCATAAATTTATCCGTAATCACATCGCCAAGCATGATACGGCAATCGCGGAACAAGTTATCATCCAATACGGGGGCTCTGTCAATGCTAAAAATTCCGCAGAACTGTTCATCCAACCAGATATCGATGGCGCCCTAGTTGGCGGCGCATCACTGATATCTGAAACTTTCGCGGCGATCGTTAAAACCGCAGTAAAAGCAAAACAGGTCTGATAGACTAACCTATCGAGAATATAATAAAACTCCTCGCAAAGTAATCGGGTAAATTTATTACTGAATGACCCGATAGTATTTAACGGATCAAATGGCGGTTTCTAGACCGCCTTATGCTTAACCCATCTAGGGTTAAGCAACATTGTCGTCAATAATAAAATATTTTTTTACTTTGATCTATTTTTTTTGAAGATCTGAGACAGATAAACAGCTTTTCTTCAGGATTGGAACCCTTTAATGTATATTCTTTCGCTATGTTGGCGTCCCTTGAGTGGTAATTTTTTTGCGCTGCAAAATATTGCTCATCAGCTAAATAGCAATAGTACAGATAGATCTTGAGAACATTCTAGGTTTAACATTTATCCGCTACTAACACATCAACGGTTCAAGTAAAATAAATTTACTCAACCTGAAGCTTTCAAAATAATCCTTTCTGTTTAAGAAAGCTCAAGTAGCGCCTTATGTTCCTACACAATGAAGCAGCCCAAACCAGGTTCAATAAAATATTGTTCGCACCTCACGTGTCGAAATAGAGAACCTCCACATTCTTTAATAGAACTCTCACAAACACCTGCGTTTTAGCCTGATCGTTATTATTCTGGTGCAAAACGCACAGCTACAAGTAGCTATATTGTTCTAGCGCATCCCACAGAACTTTTTATATCTTGGATCATAATTGATATACTGAATTTAATTAGATTAGACAAATTATATATTTATTTTTATTCACCTTTACAAATAAAAAAATAATGTTTGAAGTGTAAGGTGCAAAAATTAGATGGCAGGTGCATAATCCATTTTTTTATAAATACCCAGCACTTGGCGATAGCATTCAAATCCAACTCTAGTCCCAGCATGACCACATCCGCTTTTTTATGCTATTAATGACGGGGAATAAATAGTCGCCTGTTTACCATACGTAGCTACCGTGATAGCTGTACGCAAAATAATATGATGGCTAGTTTTTTGTTATTAGTGGTAACTAAACACATTATTGTATTACTGATAAAACTCCCGGGTAAAATCATAGGAAACATTCAATAGCTGAATATCCTTTGTTGCTATATCTAATCAGTAATATCAATAATACATTAGTACGCCATTTGGATATTATTATTCCCTCATAAATTTTTAGAATTAGAAATTTTTTCTTTAGAAAATGTCAAAAATTTAGTTAGCTAGAGGAATATAAAATAGTTTTTATATCACTAAAGAATATAATCTGCTTGATAGTGTAGCGGGTGAGCAGTTGGCGCGCTAAAGGACTTACCCTCAGTTCTAAGAACAAAGTAAGCAGCAAAATCAGAAGAGTTTTTTTGCCGTTTCTAAGATATCGCTGCGGAAAGGACGTTTCATATTTTCAATAGCGTCGATGAAGTCGTGATGCACTAGTCGCTTATTTTGTACCCCGACACAGCGGCCGCCATAGCCTTGCAGCAGCAATTCGATGGAATAAGCACCCATGCGCGAGGCTAAAATGCGGTCATAAGCTACTGGGCTACCACCTCGCTGGATGTGACCTAGTACAGTAGCCCGAGTTTCGCGTCTCGTTTCTTTTTCAATATATTGTGCAAGCTCAGCAACATTACAGATGTGTTCAGTAATCGCAACAATGGCATGCTTTTTACCCTTAGCGATACCTGTCTTTATTTCGCAGATTAGGTCTTCAGGTTTGAATTCCACTTCAGGTAACACAATGAACTCGCAGCCGCCGGCAATTGCGGCTTCCATGGTCAGATCACCACAATAGCGACCCATGACCTCGACAATAGAAATACGCTGATGTGACGTAGACGTATCGCGTAGACGGTCAATAGCCTCAACAACAGTTTCCAGTGCGGTAAAGTAGCCAATAGTGTAATCAGTACCGGCCACGTCATTATCAATTGTGCCCGGCAGACCAATACAAGGGAAGCCCATTCCCGTCAAACGCTTGGCGCCCATGTAAGAACCGTCGCCACCAATTATCACTAGCGCATCCAGACCACGTTTTGTTATGTTTTCAAGTGCGATAGTACGAGGGCCCTCCTCTCGGAATTCTGGAAAACGCGCAGAACCAAGAAAAGTGCCGCCACGATTAATCATATCTGAAACACTATAACGATCTAGTTTTACCATCCGATCCTGAAATAAGCCAAGGTAACCGTCATAAATGCCATAGACCTCTAGGCCTTCAGAAAGCCCGAGCCGTACCACGCCACGGATCGCCGCATTCATTCCTGGTGAATCACCGCCGCTTGTCAATACACCAATTTTTTTAATCATAACTACCTCTGAACTTAAGATATCTCTTGTAGAATAAATACAATCGTTTTACTGCTTTCTACCTGTAACAAATACTGAGATTTGTGAATAAATAGTATAACAAATCGCTAAAGCTAAATTAATTCAGATTGGATTCCTATCCAATACTCAACTAATAAATATCCATTTTTTTAGCTTTATAATACTGTAAAACGTGCATGGCTGCTTCCACTTTAATACACTATCTTTATCACTGCAGCACAAAAAACACGTCCATTAGTTAGTATTTCATAGCAATAATATGATGCTACTTTATCCCCTCCTTTTAGGACTACAGTCACTTTATCAATCTTGATATAATTCTTCTTGTTCGTGTAGTGCCAATTTAGTTCTAGAATAAATTAAAAAACTATTAAACCTTGTATCATTTAATATTGGTATCAATTCTATTGAAAACGTAAATTACATTAAAAGTGTTATACTGCCGGTGAAATACCAAAGCAAGATTAAGGTAGAGTAATAACTCTATAATTTCTGAAACGCCTATTGCTGATGTATTGCACTTGATTTTTAATATCAGTCTTATATATTTAAATATTATATTGATAATTTTTATTAGCAGCACTTCCCTTCTATTTATAAAAGGGAAGTGCTGCTTAATGCCAGAAAGTAAAACTCATCCTTCCTGTTGAGTGAAAGGATAGTTAGTTATTTTCTTTGCTTTTATTTTATAGCCCTGATGATCAAAGATCATTAACCAGGATATTTATTCCTATACATTATTTTGTTTATATTAATATTATGGTTACTATCCGCTTCATCGTCGTTGATCTTAAAAACTCACTAGGTGAGCTGTATTATATTACTGGTAATATAGTACTGCTAATGACTTTTTAGCTAGTAAACAGAGCAGTAGGCTATGGATAAATAATGCATAGCCCTAAAGATACACCATATGTAATAGTATACACCTACCGCTCTGTCTATTTTAGCATCATTTTAATGAAAAAAAGCGATCTTCCAGCAAGCATATTTGTTACCCTCCCTTACAAGGTTAAGATATGATTAATGATTGGTTAAGAGATTTCCATGCTATGGATGCCGCCATTACCGCTTGCTTAGAGCTTAAATAACATTATTACCGTACATGACGATTCCACCACTTTACCGTTCTCGACAAAAGCCCCCCCCTTGATAAGCTGCGAAAGCTTATAGGCACCAGAACCAACAAAATACAACCTTTTCAAACATTGATGAAAGAGAGGATCTCTACGGAATTTTTTTTGCTGGAAATAAATAAGAATCAACTCTGAACAAACGTTTTATACGCGTAAACCTACGCGCGTCGCGTTGACTTGCCCCCCATGCCAGCCCGACAATAAAACACCTCAACTAAAGTGATAATAATTACATTACTATCCTGAGAATAATTTATAACAGCCCCTAATCTTGCCCATTGAAAGTCTCTATGCGAACCAGTTCCTGTTCCTGTCACCCGTAGACGCGCAAGTTAGTATCTTTTGAAAAGTTTTATCCTCAATAAGACTCACCGCCACCACCAGTTGCCTCATACTGTGAAATAACAGTGTAATATTGACCGTATTGCTAAAACTGGTATCAACATCCAAAATGACAGAGGTCACGCCCTAGAAATACATGCGTCATTTCTAGATGTATATTCATCGGCAGAATATTGGAATTCAACACAGTGAAAATAACCGCCAACTTGAAACAGATGCCCTAGATACCATTAAAAGCCTGCTTATACAACAAGCTATACAAACAACTCTATATGCGAACATAACAGTAAAAAATTACTAATTATAAAGTGCCTAGCTTAAAGCAGGTAAACGACAATGCTTTTTCTAGCAATAGAAGTTGTCGTTGACTCGATGAATGAGCAAAGTCGCAGAATCTGTAGCACAATGATTTTTGTTACAGCGCTAACACTGACTGATACACTTATCTCTACCGTAAATCAGAAAGTTTGAATTATTGGCCGTTATTATTGCATCAATCCAACCATAAAATTTTCCGGAGCCTAAGCTAAGGTGCTACGGGATATCTAGTGTCATCTATAGATATGGACACTTAACCCTGCTGCGTCTGTTTCAGAAAACCACTGAAGAAAAATCCTAACACCGTATCGGTGATATAATTTTATTTTATTGTTGACAAGATTTTTAGTGGCATAATAATGCGAAAATTATTGCTTTTTTATAGATTTTCTTTCTAAAACTTCACTGGTAAACATTATTACTAGATAGTTATCATCTCTTAAAGTATTATTTTATTGCGCGTCTTATGTACAAAATTTATTTTATATTTTATCATCCTTATCCATTATGATAAATTATTGCTTTATATAAACCGCACGTAAGTAAAACTAATTTAAAACCTAAGAACATCTAATAACTAGATATTTATTGAAAGAGAATAACGCTATGCAATAGCTGACGTTTGTTCGTCTATGAACACCTTTTCATAGCTAGGCTATATCCTCTTTCAATAAAAAGGTTACGCCTGGAGAATATTTAAAATAACTGCTATTATATCTTATTTACAGTAATCTTTATGTCTATAACTCTTTATATTAAATTATTAATAGTGTTCAGTGGAACACTGAAATATTATTTTCAGCTTATAAAGCATATAATAAATAAAATTACTCTATTTTTGTAAAAAAAATACAGTTAGCCGTTTTATGAGAATATTGCTATCAATTACCAATATTGCGATATCATTTCAATATAAATTGATACATAAATTTATTTATCAAAACTTGTTTATTAAACTATAGAACTTATTCTTTTAATTACTCTGATAGATTTAGGATAATAGTAAAATTACTTTAATGGTAATAAAGTAGCCAAAATTAATGATAAAAGCTAACTATAGCACCAATATTTTTGGGTTTGTAAAACCTTGGCTGGCGATATCCCAGACAGATAATAAGCTCACCTTCCTATAATGCGATACTTTCTACTTGGTAGCGCACTGATATGATGTTCCTCCTGGATAAATATCAACGGTATTATTAGAATAAGCTTTTACTGCTATAAGAAATACGTAGCAATAATTGAATATCTGTAATATAGGATATCAATAACAAGGATGACAATAAAATGCTTAGCGTGTTGATGAAAAATAACGGTAGACTGATGGTATTTTAATGTTCTAACATTCCTCTATGGGTAATAGAGCCGTTTCGGTTAAAGAGCGATGTATACTTTGAGTGAGAAGATAAGTGCGATAAGAGCCGTATTAAGTGCCTTTGACTTAATCACTAAACACGCCAGATAACTCCTTCAAGGAGAAAATACTCCCTACCTAGTTGAATAATAGGATAAATAATATGATCAAACATAATGGTTTTGTGGTTTTGTTAATATCCACGTAATGGCTAACATAAATGAATGTAGAATGAAGATAGCAATACTACCTAATACGTTTATCACTATCTCTGCTACTGTATCTAAATATCTTGCTGGAAGAGATTCAGGCACAGTAGATATAAGAGAGATATATATAATAATATTGCAGCATACTAAGCTCTGCGCATTTCTTGATGTCAACGATTTGTAGCACCCGCTAAAAGAGATGATCTGTCAGATGGTTAATAAAAGTTTTATAAATTAGCTAACGCAGCTTTAGCTGTCAGCTAATTTAGAAATGCCACTGGCACCGTTTACAACAAAACAACCCATACCGTTTGCTCTTGCAATTAAAACAATAAATTAGCTCCAATCAAAATACAAAAAAATCTGCTTATAGGGCAAAGCAAGCAGGGGGTGTCTCTTAGCAAGAAAAAGTTATCCTTTAACTTACTTCTGCCTAGAAGGCAGAAGTAAGAATTTATCCACTATTTACGGTTTAAAATAACTCACTACAGATGCTTTTATTTAAAATCTGTTGCTGTTCTAGTGTAATAAAAATAAACATTTGGTTGCTGCACTAGAGATATTTCAACCTGACGAATAGCCTGCTCTTAGGCCATCTTTTCCAGTTATTCTCTGACAAAAAAAGTCTCTCGTTGAAAGCTTTAGCCTTGACCAACGTATACAGATATTCTTTTTCGCTAATATTTGACATAAAGAACCTCGCATCTGTCGTGGTCATAAAGTTCCGCATTTATTGCTGCTGTTTTCCGTCAGCTTCACACCATCAAACATACTGTAAAATTTTTTCCGTATCTAATACATGATGGCATCTTATTGCCAATTTTACACAATATTTTATCAACAGCTACAGTATCAAAAGAGGCAAGTTTGGCGGCGATGAACAAGAGAATACTTTTTTATATCTTGCCTCTTAGCATCTTTTTGTCGCTATAGAATACCAAGAGTTTACCTAAACCACTGCAACCATGCATCAGGCAATATAAAGGTACTTAAAAGTCATTTATTGAGAAAGGATTCAATAACATATTTGCATAGGAGGTAAATAAAATGAATAAAATAACTAAAATCCTTTTAGTTGATGATGACCGCGAAGTAACTTCGCTATTAAAGGAAATATTAGAAATGGAAGGCTTTAACATCCAGAAAGCCCATGACGGCAAACAGGCATTAAGCCAGTTAGACAATTCCATTGATCTCTTGCTTCTCGATGTTATGATGCCTTATAAGAACGGTATTGACACCCTCAAGGAGCTACGGCAAAAAAGCCAAACGCCAGTGATCATGCTGTGACCCACTCGCGGTAGCGAGCTAGATCGCGTTCTAGGCTGGAGTTGGGCATGGATGATTAATTTACCAAAGCTATTTAACGACCGGGAACTAGTCGCGCATATCCGGGCAATATTGCGTCGTTCACATTGAACAGAAGAACAGAAGACTGAAGAGACCAGTACGCCATTGCTAGAAGTAGATTTTCTGTGCCTGAATTCGGGCCAGTAGGGGCCACCTTTAACGAAACATTGCTGGAATTAACTGGTACTGAGTTTGCTTTACTATATCCTCTAACAAAACATTTAGGGCAGGTTATCTCGCGGAAGAAGTTAAGTCAAGAAGTGCTAGGCAAACGCTTAACACTGTTTGATCGGGCCATTGATATGCATATTTCAAATTTACGTCATAAGCTCCCGAAACGTAAAGATGGGCGTCCGTAGTTTAAAACATTACGTAGCCGGGGCTATCTAATGGTATCCACTGTATGATCAATAGCTTGACCGCACGCATTTTTGCCATATTTTGGTTAATCCTCGCGCTGGTGCTCATGTTGGTACTTATGCTACCCAAGCTGGACTCTCGGCAAATAACACAACTACTCGATAACGAGCAGCGCCAGGGGGTAATGCTGCAGCAGCATCTGGAAGCGGAACTAACCGCTGATTCGGCCAACGATTTGATGTACTGGAATCGGCTTTTCATGCCATTAATGAGTGGGCGTCACCCCTGGTCAGTATTTAATTCTAGTGGGCAGCGAAGAACCGGTTATTGGTATCCCGCGTAATGAAATACAGATTATCCGCAACTTTATAGGCCAATCGGCCAATACCGATGATCCCCAAAAGAAACAATACAGCCATGCAGAGCTAGTGGGACCATTTACTATTCACGGCGGCGATAAAAATTATCAACTTTACCAAATTCGCCCAACCAACAGTGTCCAAACCGACTTTATCGGTCTACTATTTAATCACCCGCTGCTATTACTTATTGTCACTATGCTTATCAGCATTCCGCTACTACTTTGGTTAGCTTAGAGCCTATCTAAACCAGCGCGTAAACTGAAGCATGCCGCCGATGAAGTTGCATGCGGAAATTTGCGGCAGCACCCTGAGCTAGAAACGGGGCCACAGGATTTTCTAACTACTGGTTTTAGCTTTAATCAGATGGTTAGCGCCCTGGAACGAATGATCACCGAGTAACAGCGTTTACTGTCCGACATCTCCCATGAACTACGTACGCCGCTAACCCACTTCCAGTTAGCCAGCGCGCTGATACGTTGACGGACGGCAAAGGACATGATCTTGCGTGCATAGAGACTGAAGCACAACGACTTGATTCGATAATTAATGACTTTCTAGTATGTTGCGTAATCAGCATAAAACAAGCCATCGTGAGAAGTACTCAAGGCGAATGATTTATGGTCGTATATGCTTAATGATGTTATTTTGAAGCCGAGCAGATAGGCAAAATCCTAGATGTCACTTCGCCGCCAGGCAACTGGACACTGCTAGGTAACTCTTCCGTACTAGACAGCGCGCTTGAAAATATCGTACGTAACGCCCTTCGTTATTCGCACTAGCGAATTACAATCAAGTTCCCTGCCGATCAGCAGGGAATCACCATTATCGTAGATGACGATGGTCCCCAATGTCAGCAAAGACGTTCATGAACAGATTTTCCGCCCTTTCAATGGTTTACGACTAATTGTCTGGCTACCATTATTACCTCAGTCCTAAATCAGCCTAACGCGAATTCCGGAGTATATAACCCGGAAGAGAAAGCCCCTATGCGACGGAACACTAATTTTCCACTTTTACCTCATAAAACTAAAACCATTCATATACATTTGAGATAATAATTAGCAGTTTATTCTGTCCAAAAATGGACAAACAGCACACAACGGTGTATTGTAATATCAGGCTATGAACTATATGCTACTTTAAACAGAAAACTGCAAGTTGCCACTTTAATTCTTAACACGCCTGCTATGACATAGAAAATCCATTTTAATGCAACCAGAACTACCTTAGAATAAATCTATTAAATACGATATCATGGTGGTATATAAAGCTTAATGCCAGTTATATTACGCCGGCGCTAGAGACTATATAAACTTCTTAAAATACCATTACTAAATTTAAAGTCATGGCTACTAAAAGATTAATCCATCTCTGTTCAATAACTTAGCGCTACTGTCTAGTTTCCTCGAGATCTGGATAACTAGTACGCTAGCAATGGTAATATAGGCCGAAATCAAGCATAAAATGACATAACTAGCACTGATTTTCGCCCCTTTACTTACCCCCCCCATTGATATTACCGAGGATACTGGCTCTAGCGGTAATTACGATTTCTGTAGCTGGTCAAATACAACAATACTATAGCTAATGTTCGCTGGCGGATGCATATCCGCCCGAAAGAGACGAATATTTCATTTTAGAAATAAATCGCTAGCACTAGATATTTTAATATTCAGACCTAGTAGTTTTAGCTCGCCTAGGTCTGCAGAGCAGAACTCCTTAAAGATATAGTAGCGGAGTCCGGAATATTCATCCATCACTAATCGTGCCGCGTGAATATTACGTACGGCGGAGAAATTATGCCCCGTTTTCAACGCTAAAAAACTCCTATATCTCCATTAAGGAGATAATGACAGACATAATAGAATTACGAAGTTTTAATTAGCTATTATATAGCTCAATGTATTGCTAAAGTTTTCGTTCTTGCAGAGTTACATAAAAACTGGCTAGCAATGAGTATTTAATCACTCATCAAACATACTTAAATTTTAATCTTATTAAATAAAAATTTCAATTCTTCTATCAATATACCACCCGCTTTTATTTTCTTATTAGTTGATCCGCCTCAGCCGCAGATTCTTTCATCTTTATGCACATAACCAAGCAACATAAAATCCGTCTGATACTCACTTCTGCTTAAATACCTGATAGATCTGATCGGTGATAGTTGTTTCTACACCCTATAAACTATAAACTTGAAAAATTTTGTTTCCGTATAATAACCGCCAAAAAAAATTACGGTAGATAGTTACATCGCCAGTCTGATCGTAACAGCGTTCCAAATAAAACCGTTAGGGATATATCTTGTCGCACAACACATCTCCGTGCCATCAGCTGGCCTTTTCCACCTCCAATCTCTCAGTCGCTAAAACAATGCAAGTATCTTAGCTCAAATACAGTTTGAGCTCTGGTAAATACAAATTCGAATACGTAGAGCTCAACTCTATAATCAAAGTTACATCGCGGTTGATGGCTTGTATTGCTAGTACTCATGCTCTCTCATATACAGTATTGGTAGATATGAATACCTTAAGCAAACAAAGCATAATTGCAGAAAAGCGCTTTCAACACCTAAATATGGACCGGATTGCGCTGCCACAATAATACTTTCTGTCCATTATACGCTTTAGTGATAATTAAGGCTAAACTGTAAAAATCGGCACCGATAATAATTATTGAAACGGCTAAAATATAATCAGGCGTCCTAGAACAACTACCTACTTTGCCGTAGGCCTACTGCTATAACTAATTCATAAACAGTGAATTAAAATTAACTAACAACAGATTCAACCACAGGAAAATATCGCAGGATGCTTGGGTAGCGATGCATTCGCTAGTAAAGCGATAACAAAATATTCTGGTAGTACTCAACGAGGCAATGAGCCATTCAGGCGCCACAATCCTGGAGATAAAATGGAGAATATACCCGCCGCCCTATTATAACTCATACAAAAATAGTATCTTCGCTAAATATTGCCGTTATGGTAACCCCACGACATAACTCCATGAATGTCTTCTACTAACTAGCTAGAGGCATTATCCAAATTTAGTTTAATTTTAAGCTACTATTCCTGTTGGAATACCTTGGACGCATCAGCACTTCAAAATAAACATCCTGAGTATAAATAAATGCGCTGAATATGAAACACTATCTCGATATTATTTTATTCTAATATAAAACCCTATTATTTAAAATAATAGTCTACAAAGACTAAATTGCGCGATCCATTAATTCTGATTACTTGAGTAAGGAGTTGAGGCCACCGCGTGCATTAAAGCGCATATAAATAAATCCTCATATCCACTTACATGCTTGCCATCAATAAAAAATTTGCCGTACCGTAGTACGACCGGTACGCTTTATCATATCTTCACGCAAATCCATGGCACCATCAATAGAGATCTCCTTAAAAAATTAAATTTTTTAAAAGTAATTAACGCGTTAGCGTGATGGCAATAAGAACAAGTTACTTTAATTCAAATTTCAATATTAGTCATGAATTTCCCTTATGATGGATAAAGAATTATTTAGTTTGGACTAACAGTAAATTTTCTCTGTTCCAGCCGAATATGCCTTCTTTAAGCACATAAACCCGTTCAAAGCCAACTTTGACCATGTTTTGCGCTAGATCGCGTGATCTGCTACCAGTGGCGCAGACAAGAATGACCACTTTATCCTTTGCTTTTTCCAATTCACCTATATTTCCAGATTTAATGTCTGTCATCGTCAAATTCAGGCTGTTAGCTATATGCCCCTTACGATAATCATCCCGGTTGCGTAGATCAATAATAACCGCATCTTCCTTATTGATTAAGCAAATAGCTTCGCCGCGAGTGATCTCACCTACTTTGAAAAAGTACCTTTGAAAAGTAGTAAAAATTACGGCACTCAAAAGGACCACCCACGCCAGACTAAGGATGGAATGATTGCCAATAAATTGCATAATATCTTGCATATGCTGAGAAGACTCCTATTAATAACTGACTCAAAATTAAATTTTTCTATTATACCATTCCGCCAGGAAAATTCAGCCTGAATTATTAATTCATACTCAATAAACTAGCAATGATGCGGATCACGCCGCAAAAAAAATCTCGGACGAAAGCAATTTCAAATCTTAGTAAATGAATCTAGTAAGCCCCCTTTTTTCAATATGGAATAATCACCACTATGAAGAAAATATACCATTTAGAATATTCATATCCCATGCTCACCGGCGCTCGAGATCGCTCTATCGGACTCATATCATATCTCTTTGTGTCTGCATGCTTTTCACCGCTACTCTACTTTTACCTAAAAACGGTTACACCGTGAAAAAATTGAAATAATACAACAAAATATCCTCAGCAAAGAAAAAGCGTCCAACAGCAATAAAAGCAGCGTGCTGTCGTTCTTGAGCAATTGAAGAAACAAGAACATTCCATTGCCTGTTTAACCCACGCTCCCCAAAATGCACAGTGCAGTCTAGAGACAATGAAGGACGATATTGATAAACTTACGCATTCCATTTATCGGTTACAAGATCGTCAAGCTGAACAGCGGAAAATAATGGCGGAGCAGTTGGTAGCTGCTTTTGTCAAGGACAGTATTCTAGATTGTATTTAATCCTGAGTAACGGTGAAAACCTGGGCCGTGAACGTATTTTGACCTATTTCAGCTACCTGAACGAAGCACACATAAAAACATCAATGACCTACGCCAGACCAGAACTGATCTGGTAGCACAAAAGCGCGAGCAGCAGCAACAAGTGCTATAGCTTCAGCAAAAATAAAAGCAAAAGTAAAAAAAATCTTGAAAAACACTCTCGCTGCGCGCTAAAAAAACTTTGAAAGATCTAAATTCATCCATCAAAAAAAGACAAGCAACATTTAATTCAGCTGCATAAAAACGAAGCATGGTTACGCAATACTATCGCCCGCACCGAGCAGACAACCAAACCTGGGCAGAGAAGGAATCGTGTAAAACACAGTGAGTGTGAGAACGGAAAACCCAAAAAAAACTGCGATCGTACCTATAAACCAAGCGAAGCGAGGGATTTTTACTTACTCATACTGTTTTGTGGACTAGGCCAACCAATAGACAGGATGTGTGGCCTGTACAGGCCCGTACGCCTCATCGCTTTAATAAACCACAGTAAGGAGAATTACGTTATAGAGGACTAATTATTGCAGTCCCGGAAGAAAGTGAAGGCGATTGCTGCTGGACGTATGTTGATAGCTAACTCGTTGCAAAATACGGTCTGATAATATGACTATTGAGCATGGTAATAATGATATGAGCTTATTATGGTTACAATAAAAGCGCGTTGGTTAATGTCGACTTTCAAGTAAAAGCTGGGCAGCTTACTGCGCTAGTCAGGGCAGGGCAGTAGCGGTCAGAGCACATCATCGCTTTATTTTGAAATTCGCCGTCAAGGCCAGACAGTCAATCCCCACCCTGATTAAAAAGGTAATTTATCACTTAAAATCTATAGCGCTGCTATCGTTATGCTCCCGTTATTGGTTATGACCTATAACGCAAACTGAAGAGTTGCATTGTCATTAATGATTTTAGGTACCAGCCTACAACCTAGAATAAAGTCCTAGCTATAGCGGTTAATATTTCCATCGCAGTTCTGCTAGATATACTCTAGTCAATAAAAGATAGCGTTTAAAGCCCATCAAAATGCGAGAAATCTTCATTCATTTACCGATGATGCCCTTAAGAAAACAGTCCTCTGAAAAGTACGCTTACGCCAGTGATGAACCACTACTAGGTGGTGGATATTATCTAGAATGCGACCTAAAAAAGATCTTCATACAGTTAGCAGTTAGGGTTAAACAGGTATTATAAATAACCTGCTGACTTCCAGTATCAGGAATATGCAATATATAACACAAGCATTAAGTCACTATTCTTAACTATATCCCTAATAGCATGATGATCAGAAAATAGTCAAGCGGTACAGCCCCTCTACTGGCACACTGGAGCTCACTTTCTCAAAAACAAGTATTCTTACATGATAACGCTAATGAAGCCAATATTAGCTACTAGATCAATCACGCAGTAGTGCTAACCCGCTAAAATTATTCACTATCAGTCATCCGCATTTGGTGCACAGTGCACGCGTGTTATAACAGATGCTATAACCCTTACACTGGGGATATCATCCTAGTGCGCGGGAAGATACTGTCTAACGACATATCGCGATAACCCCACGGATACACCTAATAACTCCAACAATAAAGCACCCAACAATGTATTTTGCCACAGACGGCTCCGCGTATACCAATGCTGCACTGGATGCTATTGCCTCAAGCGTTGCCGATATATAAGCACATACATACTCTGCACAGTGAGATGCCCTGTCAACCATCAAAAAATATATTATTAATAAATTCAAAACACCAAAGTCTTTACATGGGTAAAGCTAACACTGAAAAGCTCGCTATTAAACAACAACTGATCGCAAAACGTGATTGCTAACTTAAGCGATCAAGCAAATAAGCGGTACTACTGAACACATTTTCGGGGGCGTAAATCTCTCAAGGTAACTAAACGTATCTTTACACCTCTAACTACCGCTGTAATACCATTCTTCATTATTCACCTAAATAGTCTTATCTTTTTACCATCTAACGTAAACTAACAACTAAGTCGTCTTTTAGAAATGAAATAATATAGATTTCGCATCTACATTTCAATACATTGAAATTATGCATTGTTTATGTGATGAAATATATGAAACTATCTCAATACTGGTTGAGAGTTTTACTATTTGTACTATGAAAAATAGTGGGGCGGCGGCACCAATAATTTATTTTAACTCCTTAAACGCATCGATCGCAGGCGGTTTTAAGATAACTTGTTATATATAAATAATCAGTCAGCACTATTTAATTTAGTAGTGACACAGCGTGCCAATAAGTAAGTTTACCGGGAGTTTACCATCAAAAAAACTATATCACTTACTGATACAGTAGACACTTGCTTACTATAAGATAACACTTTATATCTTCAATGTATCAATGCTAGATACCAACGATATTTATGCATGCATAATCTATGCCTATCAGGCAGTGCTTGGCGGCTTATCGATCACATCCTTAGCCATGCCCTCCATTGGATTAAGCTATGTTTTATACAGCTTACTAAATACTCCAGCATTTGCTGTGCACTTCGTGCTATCACTTTCTTATACTATAGACAAAACCCCGTATTACTACGCTTAGCAATATAACCCTCAACGAGCACTAATTATTCTCATAGGCAGATTTATCCCAGTTACCTAATAAAGAATAAAAGCGGCGATCCAAACTTGGACCAACGGTATTCTGATAATTAGTTCCAATTTAAATGTGCTCTCGTTATCGAAAATAACGCTACAGGACTATCCTACTCATGCCGGTTTTAACAGAGAAAAGTACTTGAGAAACCCACCCTACGTCTGAAATTGGTGAATCATATTAACGGCACCTTTATCGCTGCCACACCAGACAGACCTGTTTACACATGGCTAGTATCTAGGCACCGCCGACAGCTGTAACGCATTTTCGATTAACCAGGAAACTATAAATTCTACTATGGAGATGCTATAATTAAAAGGCATTATAAGGCACCGACATTCTGCCGGCGCTATCGAATCGTAAGGGTAACCCATGATAGTTGTCACCGGGGGGGCAGGTTTTATCGGCAGTAATATCATCAAGGAGTTAAACCAGATTAACTATAATGATATTTTGGTTGTGGATAACCTTAAGAACGGTATAAAATATAAAAACTTAGTCGATCTAAATATTTCAGACTATATGGATAAAGAAGATTTTATCGCCAGTATTATCGCCAACGATGATTTCGGCGATATTGAGGCGGTGTTTCATGAAGGTGCCTGTTCTTCCACAATTGAGTGGGATGGCAAGTACATAATGAATAATAATTATCAATACTCAAAAAAACTGTTGCTCTATTGTATAGAGCATACCATTCCCTTTCTGTATGCCTCTTCCGCAGCAATCTACGGCAGCAGGACAGAGCAATTTATTGAAAATAGGCGGTATGAAAAACCCTTAAACATCTATGGCTATTCCAAATTTCTATTCGATCAATATGTACGCACCATGTTACCGCAGGCTAAATCGCAAATTTGTGGTTTTCGCTATTTTAATGTCTACGGCCCACGTGAAAGACATAAAGGTAGCATGACAAGTGTTATTTTCCATCTGAATAATCAAATTAACGCCGGTGAAAACCCAAAACTGTTCGCTGGGAGTAAAGATTTTAAACGCGATTTTATTTATATTAGCGACGTCATCGCAGTAAATCTTTGGTTCTGGAAAAATAATGTTTCAGGAATTTTTAACTGCGGCACCGGCCAGGCTGCATCGTTTCAGGCAGTGGGAGAGGCTGTGCTAGATTATCATAAAAAAAGCCAGTTAAAGTACATACCGTTTCCGGTAGAACTGAAAGGACTCTATCAGCCCTATACCCGGGCAGATTTAACCCAGTTGCGCGCAGCTGGTTACACGCAATCCTTTAAATCCATCAACGATGGGGTTACAGAATATTTAAGCTGGATGCACCAAAACCATTGATATTTTTGAGTATATTCATAATGAAAATACTAGTAACAGGACCACCCTGGATCGGCGATATGATGATATCCCAGAGCCTGTATCGCCTACTGGCGCAGCGCCACTCCAATGTGCAGATAGATGTAATGGCCACGAGCTGGTGTCGCTCTTTGCTTAATTGCATGTTAGAGGTCAAACAAACACTAGCGATGCCACTTGGCCACGACGCCTTGGCCCTTGGCGTTCGCCATACAACGGTTAGGCTATCTATCATACACCAAAGTGGTTAAAAGCAGGCGCTGGTGCTGCCTAATTCGTTTAAATCTGCACTAGTGCCGTTTTTCGCTGACATTCCATAGCGGACTGGATGGCTCGGCGAAATACGTTATGGATTACTCAACGATCTGCGCATACTGGATAAACAAGCTTTTCCACTTATGGTGCAGCGTTGCGCTGTCCTGGCTTTTGATCGTCAAAAGATAAACAGTGCCACCAATTTACCTACAACCCCCTAGCCACGCCTTACGGCCAGTACAGCAGAGAAAAGGCACTGAGTATGTTGTGCCTAACGATGCACGCCAACTTATTGGTTTTTTTGTCCCGGTGCTGAATTTGGTCCAGCCAAACGCTGGCCGCATTATCATTATGCTGTACTACCCGAAGCGCTTATCTGCCGTGGCTATCAGATAACACTGTTCGGCTCTGCCAAAGATCAAATAGTTGGCGAGGCCATAAGCGATGCCTTAACTATAGAAGCACGTAACTACTGCTATAATCTAGCCGGTTAGATTTCGCTAGATCAGGCAATTACTCTCCTTGCCGTCTGTCAAGGAATCATCAGCAACGATTCCGGACTGATGCACGTAGCCAGCGCTCTGGATCGTGAGCTAATTGCACTATATGGGCCAAGCAGCCCAGATTTCACTTTGCCACTGTCCCATCAGGCACGAGTGATTCGTTTAATTAGTGGTACCATAAAATTTATAAAGGTAACAATAAACAAGGATACCATCAGAGTCTGATTGCGATTCAACCTGCCAAGGTACTCACTGAACTGGAAATGTTATTGTTTCTCAATAGGTAAATTAATGCAGGTCCTTATTGTCAAAACATCCTCGATGGGTGATGTGTTACATACGCTACCTGCGCTGACCGATGCAGTACGCGCAATACCGGGGATCCGTTTCCATTGGGTAGTAGAAGAAAAATTTGCCCAAATTCCCACCTGGCATCCAGCAGTACAGCGAGTAATACCAGTAGCTATCCGCCGCTGGCGTAAAAACTGGTTCGGCAAAGACATACGACAGGAGCGCTACGACTTCAAACGTCAGCTACAGCATGAGCGTTACGACGTAATTATTGATGCGCAGGGCCTAATGAAAAGCGCGTTGCTCGTCACCCGGCTGGCATATGGTAAAAAACACGGTCTAGACTACAAAAGCGCACGCGAACCTTTCGCCAGCTTGTTTTATCACTGGCGGTATACTGTGAAAAAGCAGCAGCATGCAATCGAACGTATACGCCAACTGTTCGCCGCCAGCCTGAGCTACTCGCTTCCTGCCACACTTGGCGACTATGCTATTGCTGATTCTTTTCAACCTCATACAGGTGACAAAGCCTATTTTGTTTTTCTACACGCCACGACCCGTCCCGGGAAACATTGGCCGATAAGCCACTGGCGCACACTGATCCAGCTCGCCACTGACGCTGGTTATCACATCAAGTTACCCTGGGGAGTAGAATACGACCGCCGTCGTGCCAACTGCTTAGCCGAAGGATTTAAAGCAGCAAAAGTATTCCCTCCTTTAACCCTAGCGGAAGTAGCAACGCAACTGCTAGGTGCGACGGCGGTCGTTTCAGTAGATACCGGCCTTAGTCATCTGGCCGCTGCCCTCAACTGTCCTAACTTGACGCTGCATGGTCCTACCGATCCAAGTCTTATTGGTACTTACGGACGTTATCAGCAGATATTACGCACAAAAGACAACAGTATGGAAAACCTATCGGCGAACTACGTCTGGCAAACATTACAATCGATGCTAACATCGCAAAAATAGGAATAACACATCATAAATTATCTGTTTATCTTTTCTATTATTAGTGGTGCAGCTGCTATTAAACCTGATGCAGCAATTTACGGGTAAAAAAATCTAGTGATCAAAGCAGTGAAAGTTAGAAATTTCGTTAATATCACCTTTGCTGCATTATTTTATAACTATATACTGCTAACAAAGCACCTTTATGATATTAAGAATTATAAATAAATCTTAGATATATTGACGCTAAACCTATCTATCCTTGGCGAAGATTCTTTCTGATCTAGCGTAACAAATTTAGCCTAAATATGCCACCTCTCACTACTTTGATAGCCAATAGCGACGTGCTCTAAAATGACGACCCCTCTGCCACCTTAAACATTGTGGTGGCAGGATCTCTACTAACAACAAGGCAAAAAAACGCCAACGCTACTAGTGAGAGAATTTTACAACGCTTGTAAATCTGTCGTGTCAATGCTATCTATCTGTGTATTCGGGATACCAAATGAATAAGGTTATTCCAATAGGCTTATTTGCCATATCAATGACGAAACTTTATACTTTAACCTTTTAAAACAAAAAATATTTTCACCTTATGGAGAGCTGATTAGCCAAGCAGCTGACCTCTTGATAGTCCGTACAATACCCAGTCGAATACCTAGCGGTACAATAGAAAGTCTCTGGTCTTTTTCCTTATCACCCGTAATAATAGCATAAGCAGGAGATAAGCTAGCTGCGCTATAAGCAATAGTCAAGCTATACCGCTGATGCAAAACTGGCCAAATAGTATCAGCGGTATGCCAGCAGTGATTTGTGCCAATTGAAGACGCCTGTTATCACATCTATCAATCCAAAGTTGTCAGAGATAGCATGAGCATTGTTTTAGGCAGGATCCCCTATACCCCCAGTTTAATTAAAATTTTCCTAACATCACCTTCACTACAAATATCTTCAGAGGGTTTCTTTTGTGCTAGTATAGTGATATCTTGAGCACTTTAGATTTTTTTTCTATTTCTAATTCTAAGTTTCACTTCACTCATCTGTAGATTAGCGGGTTAGACATGATTAATTTTCATCAATCGCATTTCTACGAAATGCGATTGATGAAAATTGTCCTAATTCCTAGCGAAAAAATTTGCCGCATTCATTGTTCCCAGATTTACTTTAATCAACAAGGTGCTACAGTAAAAAAAGATAGCAATGAAAACATTTCTGTATATAATATACTAAGTGATTGGTTTTTTTTGAAAAGATAGGCTCCCATGATATTTTCGGAGCTAGCAAGTATCTCTATACTAGTATAACAATACAGTATAGGGATATCAGATTTTCTTTCTGTTACTTCTTTTTAGTACTATCTCTTTAAAACATACGACAAGAAGCTATCAAGAAAATTTTATCTGCTTTAGTGTTCAGAATACATAATGGATGGATGTAGTAGCGCAAAAACCCTTCTTCCAGCAAGGAAGCGGTGCTAAAGTAATCCCGGTAACTTGATCCTGAAGGCAGTAAAATAACTGTTCAAAATCACGATATAAATTCCTCAATACTAGCTTCGTCTCTAAATGTCAGACTTCTCGTTCAGCATAAATTTAAATAAATATATCTTAAACTCTAAACTCCATATGATAATCACTTCCTGCCTATAATCTCTTAGCTACTAGAGCTCTACCCAGCAGTTTACGAGACATAACCGCCTATAGATCGCAGCTATTACACCGAGGAATCGTAGTGGTTACCATGGCAACCGATCGTAGATCTGACTGACCATACTGACCACATTCACCAAAGATCCATGCTTGTATGGATTCTTATCAGGACTTTCAAAATCTATAATACGCCCAGGGAAAACGAAATTCTAAAAAAGGCTACAGCGCTCTTAATGTTAGGCTTACTCAATAGTTAACTATAAAAACAGTTTTAAGATGGTTATAACTCAATATAATTCATAGTGTTATACCAAAATTTAAAGTGTATCGCAGTAATTAGAGGTATTGAAAGTTCCACTAATTAACAAAACTGTTACCACATGGTTAATCGTGGCTATATCATGGAAAAATGGAAACGGTATTAGCTTGCCTCTACTAGCGCTTATTAATACTCTAGCAGTTTTAACCCTAAAATTAAGATGCTAGCTGTCTGGTAAGTTTATGAAGAAAGTGGTTATAGTCGTCTTACTAGCTACCGGGAATACGTAAAATACAGAACTATCCTTGATGTCCTATATGATGCCTGTTATCAGCTTTAGGAAGTACTCTCGCTACCTCTAATATGAGCCACCATGAGTTGGCCTAGCGCGCAAGATCCCCCCCCGCGCGTGTTAGATCGATCTCCTTGAACGGTTCCAAAGAACAAGTTAGAATCACTAGAAAGCTGACCTAAAATACACCGATATAAACTGGTCTCTGCCCAGCAGACAAACCTTAACAAATCTGTGTTATGGCCTTTTGCATATGAGCACCTACTTCATCCACATCGTGCCAGATCCGTCACTAGTAAATTAGTGTTAATTATTTCATAGTAGCTAAAAAACTGCTCAGACAGCTATAATTGGCTGAAACATCGCGGTAAAAACCATTCCTCCGCTCGGGGTCAGCAATTAATAATATAGACGGGCAGTATCGCCTTTCCAGAAAAAGCAGACACAAATTTGATATAGAAACTCAACAATGACGAGATGAAATACTGCTAGAAATAACAAAGGGTATATTGGTGTTATCAGAAAAAAACGACTTAGATAATCTGTTATTCCAACTTTAAAAAAACGCCTGATAAGAACTCCACATAAAGCTAAAGAGAACGGTATCTGAAGCTTCATGTGCATATGGAGATATAGCGAGTTTGAACTGTAAGAAAAGTGGAACAACTTATATTTATATAAGGATTAAGTTATTTTCTATCTCTTATCATTATTTTATAATATTACTAATGTTTAATGTAATTCATATATATCTAATGGATATCAAAAGTTGTTTAAACCACCTATAAATCTACTTAACTACAGCTATACAAGGTTAGCATGTGATACAAAAAATCATTTAACCCATTTTTTGCGATAAGTCCAGAAATAATTAGCACCCCTACCCCGAAGAGCCTAATAGTAGGATTTCCTTCGAAATCCTGTTGCGCTTCTTATTTTTACTTTTTTATTCTGCTTGGGTTCGACTTCTTATTCTTTATTTCATCCTACAATTTTAAAGAATATTATGATCTACCTATAACTGCCCGTATATTACCGAGCAATGAGGATTTACTCGCTTTAATTAAAATTATCCCTGCACCGAGAATTACCCTTCAAAATAGCAAAATACTTGTACTACTAGTAATTGCCGTCAGTAGGTACTAGATCGATGGTCAATATCATCAATAACAAAAGCTTATTAAAAACAAATCTGCGCATAAATATTATGAAATGGCATCTTTGATTATTTTAAATTCTCTTGATGTTTCGGCATTGAGATTGGTATTAAATTCTTTTCTCCCAGCTTACTAATTATTAATTATTTTGAAGTTAAAGCATTCACTCAGGCATTCCTCCTCGGTGGACAAATGCCAAAGCTTATACATTACTAACCATTTGTAGTAATGGACTTTGAGTATCGTATAAATCTTTCCGGCAGCTTTCTTGGAATACCAGTTACAACACCAGTAATTCTTCCGGGAAGTCTAAATAAATAATCATACTATTTTAGCGAAAAGAGTAATATTTTAACGTGGTTCCTATGATTCTAAAGCAACTGATAGAGGAAAAACCATTAAGCACTACTATGCTACTATGAGCAATATTAATTTATAACATAAAATCGTTAAGAATACTAGGTGGTCTTAGTCAGCAGACTGAGGCTAAAGCACTTTACAAAAGTAACATAATCTGACTCTTTCATTACTCTTTATCCGTATTAGTAAGCCCTTTACGGCGCCAGAGAATGAGCAGCGAACTCATCAATCCTATTATCAGAAGCGCCAATGGCAACAATATCAGACATAGCATCAATTCCGCTTCATAACGATGAAATATTGAGGTTTTTCCTAGAATTACCCCTATCAATGTTAAGATAAAAACCCATAGGAAGGCGCTGATCCAATTGAAAAATTGGAAACGTGAAATACTCAGGCCGGATAAGCCGGCAATGCTCGGCAGAAGCGTGCGTACAAACGCAATAAAGCGACCTATAAGTAAAGCCGACAATCCGTGGCGATGAAACATCTGGTGCGCCCGCTGATTATAGTGCGCCGGCAAATGGGCCAGCCAACTTTTCACTACCCGATTTTTCTCTAGCCATTTTCCTTGTATATAACTTATCCAACTACCTAAGCTAGCAGCGATGGTTAGAAGTAGCAGTACCAGAAGTAAATTCAACGTCCCCTTAGCAATCAGCACGCCGAGCAATATCAATAAACTATCGCCAGGTAAAAAAGCAGCAGGAAAAAGGCTGTTTTCTAAAAAAATAATAAGAAATGCCAGTAAATAAATAGTCCAAACTACACTCGGATTAGAAAGTGTTTTAAAATCCTGCCGCCAAAGCATGTATAACAGTTCATTAAAAATATCCATTCTGTATTCTCAATCAATGACGGTATATTATACTACTACCCCCCGCCGAGTTGAAAAATAATAAGAAGATATATTATAACGTTAGCACTTCAGCGTAGTTGTTTATTAGCTACAAACGTTAGTTTTAATGCCTCCTACTCCTACTCCACACTGAAAACCCTCCCTACACTTAAAACGAAGTGTATTACGCCCATAATACGATAACAAAAACCAGCAAAGGTCTAAAATTAATTTTAATTTAACAAAAGAAAATCCATTTAGATAATCCAATCTACCTGAAATGCCTCATGATAAATGCTTTTTGACATTGAAATTCGTTCTGTAATATAATTTTTTATACCCATTGATATACAATTATGCTTACTAACTTTAGCTGAAAACCCGCTGTGTTTTTACGCTTGACGACTAAAAGAACCGTAGAAAATATTAAAGACGCACAGGCGATGGTATCAAAGACGAAAGGCCGACACCTCGGATTAAGTGCCAATTTCAAGCCCCACAGCCGGCAAAAAGTCTGCACTTGAACGTGCAGACTTAAAATGAGATATTCATACTACCATTCAAGCCTGCTACTGAGTCGTATCCAGTAGCAGGCTTGAATGGTATCTCTGCTGATACCCCAATGGCTGAAAGGTAGCGGTACGCAAATATTTGAGAGCAATTTCCAGGCAGAGCAGAAAAAAATCTAGATCCATCATTATGTAGAGATTGATAATATCAGAGTCTTTTTTTTGGAGAAAATATATTTATCGCCATTAGCTCGATTTTATCGATGAAAGGATTTATAGAACAAACGCTTAATATCATTGGACCGCTGAATTTTACTATATGGGTCGAGCTTATATACTACCCACCGTTTTTACCTTTTATAATTCATAGCTTCTGCGTGATTTTATACTAAAGCGCACTTATCCGGCACAAAACAAATCACAGGCGTCCGGAGAGTTATAAGTGATGATAATTCTGAGTACACTTTATTTTTTAATGAGTATTATTTCACCAACGCAGTAATAATAAACCCATGTAGATAGTTCAAACGCCGATCGCTAAAAAAGTAACTGTTTTAGTGTATCAATGCGATTATTATTTTCATTAGCTATTTACTTTTGCTAGAAAATCCAATACTGGTCATTATGTAGTATATCACGGATTCGGTAGACTTAATTACAACAATAAATATAAAAACATCCATAGAACAGCAAAAGTACCTGCTAAAGCTGCTTTATAATCAGTTATTTTATCCCAATATTACTTATTTTGTTGATACCTGCCAAATTTTCCACGATTCCAGCAAGGGATATTCCTGCTCTGAGCAGGAAGAAGAAGCTACTTGTCAGATTTATTAGCGATGTTATCCCACTAGGCTCACCGCCTATTTTCACGATAGCGATCGATTATATTGGCAACGCGCTTTATTATCATTTATGAGTTAACGCTTTTACGATACATTGTCACCCACCATGGCGACCAATTTTAATATTGCCCCCCTGTGTCAGACTTGTAGAGATATAAAGATTCTAAATTAATTTGTAATCAATGTTTGATTCCTTTAAATACTAAATATCCATTTAGAGCACTATAAAATTATCTACAAAAAAAGATAAGGCAAATTACGGATGATTAACTCACGTTAGTTATCTGTTTTCTGTCCCATAATCAAGAAAATTATTAGAATTCCCTTGACTTTACCAATATTCTCATTTTGAACCCTTTAAATATTATAAAGTAATCGCGCCACTTAATCTCATTTAATTGGCTACTTTGCGCTAGGTGTATAGTATTAGCCAGTCATTAGATAGAAAATACATCTCGCGTTGTCATACAATATATTCATGCCAGTTATTTATTACAGATCTGCTCGATATCAAATGTATATTCAGATATAAATAAATACAGCTTGTCTTTTTTAAGTGCTGATATCTTATGGCCATAATAGCTTTTAGATTTCCTTGCGTATATCAATCACTGAGCATCATAGTTCATCTTTTGCATTCTACATATTGTTTAAATCAATTTTAATACAACGCTTGATACACTTCTAGCGCTTCCACTCTAAAGACCGCCACTGCAAGGCCATATTGAGACTTTAGAGTACAATGCAGATTATAAGCGCCGTCTATCTTGAAAATATCACCAACTCTTTTTCTACTGGGTAAGGTTACACTTCATCCCCCTAACGCAATTCAATTAATACACTCAGCAGTTTTACTGCCTAATCCCCATCGATATGAACACTTAGCACACCATATATCTGAAGTGCAAGGATAATATCTACGCGGCGGAATCCCTGTTAAGCTCCTTAATTATACCCCAACACTTTGTCGGTTACTGAAGATATCGAAAATATACTCAATAATCTAGCCGAGAGAAATCCTGATGATATCCGTATTAAGCATCTGAACAAACGCCTTATTAATCTTACCGCTACTCGTTAGAAGAACAGGCGACAACAGTTAATTGTAGCGCTGTATTAGAGAATAAATACCATACATCTACTACTATCACGATGATATTTTTATCAGTGATAAACAAAAATATACCAAATAGTTGGTGCATCCATCAAGTACCAAGGTTAATTCCAAGATAAAAAACCAATCGTATATCAGATACACCACTTTCATAATTTAGGGACTAAACGTCTTCTATACTAGAAAATATTTACCAGTGTATCCGCGCTAAATCCCAATATTGCTACACCTGATACGCCTCAAGCGCCAAACTGGCAATCTACCCCCCCCTGAATCCTTCATTTTGACGCAACTCAATCAACCTTGTCGTAAACTGCTATATGGTAATACGATAATTTTATATTTTTATTTACCCTAATAATCCGGCTGAAATGCATGGTAAGCTTCCATAATCCGTAAAATCATAAGATCGGGCATCACAGGGGTATATATATAACAGAGCCTAGAAGTGCATTCTTACCTTTTTTTGGCGTAGCTTATGCTTCTCTTCCCTCAGGAGCCAGTATTATTAAATGCTCCTAGATCGCTCACTGCTAAATATAAAGACTCATCCGTTCCTGTACAGAATACTTTACCACACACTACCGAGTGCAGTTATTTTTTTTGGCATTAGACAGCGCGCGCTTGCAGAACATCGGGCAATTTGCCGGTTTTTTTTGATTCCTCAATGATAAAGATCAGACACCGTAATGCAAGTCATGCCGATCTGCTATAACTAGACCATTTTCCTGTGCCAGCATCATGTGGACAGAGCAATCCCGCTTCTAGTAAGCTTTAAAGCTATACACCTTATATTCGAATAGAGCGAGATATGCTGTATGATCGTTAGCTTATCGCGTAACTTGATTGGAATACTGTATTTAACTACCTATCAGGGGCTACTAGATAAGTAGCTTCACTACCAAGGATTTATAATACTGCTGTTTGATAATCTTTCGCGTTTTCTCTGGCAAACAATAAAAATTGTACTCTAGACCTTGATGCCTAAACGCTTACGGTTTAAATATAGTAAACTTACAGTCTACTTATTAAATGAGTAGTGAAATTCTTATAACTTTCAGCCAATTCAAGTAACAAAACTAAATTACAAAGCGTAAAAAAATAATTACGACATCTTGCTTATATAACCACTTGGCCAAATGCTGGTTGGATCTACATCTATTAAATACATTAGCGATAGTGTATTCACTTTTGAGATAGGGACGACACAGAGCGTTTTTAACCTGCTTTATATTATCAGCCCCTAGAAGAAAAATCTTGCATAGTTGATTCTATTTTTAGAGAGATAACATAAATCTGGTACCAGTCATAATAATTTACTTTATTTATCTATCATTAAAATATCTTAAAATCAAACATAAAGGTAAGTAATGTGACTTTCCTATTTAGGAATGATAGCTTAAAATTAAGGCAAGTAAATAATGAATTTTATTTCCTAATCCATCTCATATTATAATTATTTTTATAATTACACTCAATAATTTATTTATAAAATAAAGAAGAGCATAAGTAATTTTTTTATTTTGATATGGATCAAAATGAATTTTTCACATACTAAACAACTTATATATAATATAATTGTTGGATCTGCTACAACTGAATTGGTATTACTTCTCTCACATTCAGTGCGTTTTAACTATAGGTACAAAATATCTTTTACAAAAATAAAGAAATTGCATAAAAGGAACACATTAGCCTAAATTTACTTCTATTTAGTTTAAAAAACTTAAAAAATAAATACTTTTAACTCAAAATAGTTAATCAATTAATGAGGAATATTGATAGGTAGTAATACTACCTGCCTTTGCGAGAAAAAAAACCAAAATAATTATTTGTATAACTAGAAGGTAGGGATAACTTAGATAGTCTATTACTGTAACTTTTAAAATAAAAAACATCCACTCCTACATAAATCTAAAAATAGACAATGTCTGGAGTATGTGCAGTAGAAAATTTTAGAAACTAAATATAAAATATAGCAGCCTAAATAAAGGCTTATGCCATTATCATTTCGGTTTTTTTTAATATTTACTAATTTTAATTTTCTCAAACTACAGCTTTATTAAAGTCAAGAATAAAGCCACAAAAAAATTTCTTTATAAAATATCAACATTGCGCGCTCTGATAGAGCAGGGGAATGAAGGTTAGAAGGATCAAGAGTCTAAAGAATGAATGAAGGGGATAAATAATGAGCTAAAGGCTAAAAGCGAAAGGTGAACTGAGAGAGGAATGTAGGATAAGGAAAATTCAGAGATAGAGAAATGGACGTTTACGCATATATGATTCAGCAAAAAAATCACGCAGCTACAGTGAATAAATGCCTCATAAATCCGGATAAAGAATAACACTCTCCGCAGACACACGTCGTTTTAGAAAAAATCTAGCGCATAGTGCCGAATACACAGATATCTGTGCCTAGATATATTAACTATAAACACCCAGATTACCAGCAGGGAATAAAAATCCCTAAGAACAAGGGATTTTATCGTAAATTGCTCAATCTGTCCAGATAATTATTATTACGAATTAGCAGCAGCGTCTTAGGGGTTCTCTAGCTGAACAAAACAATGTGTTTCACTCTTCGGTAAACAATAGAACCCGCGGAGAAAAGCCATTACTGTCGAACACTATAAACACCAAGAAAATGATAAACAGACGTACATAATTTTATACACACGGTAAATTTGTTTATGCAGCATGCCAGGATTGGAGGCATAATAGTCAAGAAATTACACGCTATCCTTTAGTACATAGCGTTCATCAAGCATGATAGCATTTTCTCAGCCACCTCTGTGGCGATCAAAAATCAGTGCAGTAAATCCAAGCAGAAGCGCAACAATCCATAGTGGCCAAGAGCCGACACGGGCGTAAGGTGTCATCCCTTGCGTTGAAGTTACACGAACCTTAAGAACGTCGCAAATAAATTGCGGCAATTGCGCCTGTGGCTTCCCATTAGCATCTATAACTGCGGTAATACCGTTATTAGTGCTATGCAGTAGAGGCCGCCCAAGCTCCAGAGAACGCATACGCGCCATTTGGAAATGCTGCCAGACGCCAATAGAATCCCCAAACCAGGCATCATTTGACACTGTAAGCAAAAAGTCAGTATCAGAGCGGAAATTATCCCGTACTTGGCCGCCAAAGATAATCTCATAGCAGATGGTAGCAGTGAGCTTCATACCAGCCACTTGCAGCTGCGGCTGAAAATAATCCCCCTGACTGAGTGAAGACATTGGCAGATTGAACAGTGGCGCCAACGGTCGCAACAGACTTGCCAGTGGCAGCGTCTCACCAAAGGGTACTAAATGATGCTTGTTGTAACGATCCTTAGAAGGATACTGGTAAGGTGTGGATTTACCCAATACGATAATGCTATTGTAGTAATTATAGCCGTAAGGGGTTGGCCGTGCGTCGATAATGCCGGTAATTAATCTAGTATTTACCTGGCGTAAGTGTTCATCAAGCCTAGTTAGGAAGGCATGTTGAGCAATCTCATTATCAGGTATAGCTGATTCCGGCCAAATAATCATCTGCACGTTACCAAGAATCGGTAGAGTACGCTGCAGATAAATATCCAGCATCGGTGCCAGGTATATCGCTTCCCATTTCATTGACTGAGTAATATTACCTTGCACCAGCGCGACGTTAATGGCCCGATCTGGCTGAAGATGGTACCAATGCAGCGAATGCAGCGGCCAGGGTAGTAACAGTACTATCAACGCAACGATAACTGGCAATGCTCGCCGCTGCTTAAGCGCATAGACCTTCAACCCGCTTATCATCACCAGTATGAAAGTAATTGTTTGTACGCCAAACAATGGCGCAATGCCTTTTAACGGGCCATCTATCTGGCTGTAGCCAAATTCCAGCCAAGGAAAACCGGTTAGCACCCAACCGCGTAAAAAATCGCTGATAAACCACAGCACTGGCGCACCAAGCATTAATCGCCATAAGCTGCTACGCGGCCACAGCCATGCCAGTAGGACAGAAAATAGCAGGGGGTAAAGCGCTAGATAGGCGGCAAATATTAGCATTAGCGCCACATTGACTAGGCAGGGAAGGCCGCTATATTGAGCGATACTAATATAAACCCAATTGACGCCGGCGCCAAAAAAGCCAAAGCCCCAAATAAAACCCAGCAAACCAGCTTGCAGAGGGTTGCAGTTGAGGGTTACCATCAGCAGGCCGTCCAGTGAAAATATAGCCGCAGGCCAAAAATCATATGGGGAAAATGCCAGAGTACCACAGGCGCCAGTAATAAACGCTAGCAGTGCGCGAGGCCACTGGCGTGTGAATAGTAAAGCAATATTCATGGGGGGTTAATATTCCATGATGGGGTTGCAATAAGTTTCTCAAAAATTTTGATATGTACCTAAATCATGTATCGGCTTTTAGTCATTGTTACTTTTAAAATTTAACCGTAGACATCAATGGCCTTACCACTCTCCAGAAAAATATCTAAAGACCTATTAACCAGGCTGTTGATAATATCAACCTCCTCATCATTATAGTATGTATTAAAAACTTTATTGAAATCTTCAATAAGTGTCATACCTTCCAGTGAAGGTTTAGTAGTTTAACTGACGAATATCCCGATCTTCTTCATTATCCTACTTATCCTTAGTTTCACTAACGATAAGTTCCAGGACATTTTTTAAATGATCACTAAACCGGATACGCCGGCAAATTCATCGATGAAAATAGGCATGTAGTGCTAAGAGCTGAACTCCTTCGGAATGCAGTCCACTTTCTTACTTTCCAACGCTATAACCGCTGGACGCAAAACCTTCTCTCTATGCTGAATGGTTTTTCGTGACTGAGGATGAATGGAAAGAAGTCCTTGGACAGCACAATTCCTCCTACATAATCCTTATCCTTATTCCTAATGAGGAAGCAGGAATGGATCGATTCAATAATAACGTCAAGTCACCCATACAGCGATTGATTTTTTTATCGGCGTATGCCCTGTGAACAAGGAGATATGATAATCTCTAACTGCTTTTTAGCCATGTCTTTGATAACATTTTCTAGAATGTTGCAGGTATTGAGATCTATAAGCTTGTTCTGTTTAGAATCCCTGAGAAGATTAAGACATTATTAGAGATTAATGGCTTAGCATGAAATAGTTGATTTAGCGTCAAGATAGAACCTTTTTTAAAAAGGCTATTATTGTTCTGTTAATCTTTATTGCTGACAATATTTAGTTAATTTTACTCTCTAATAATTATGGTAAAATGAGTCTTTTACCGCAAGATGCGGATCTATATAACCAAGCTTTTGCATTATTTTGGTTTCTAATGATTCCATCCTAAGCGCTTCCTCATCCTGGATATGATCATACCCTAACAGATGCAATGAACCGTGAACAACCATATGCGCCCAATGGGCCTCCAGCGCCTTCCCCTGCTGCAGCGCTTCACATTCCACCACCTTACAGCAAATAACTAAATCCCCTAACAGGGATAATTTCACTTCTGGAGGCGCCTCAAAGGGAAAAGAAAGAACATTAGTTGGCTGATCTTTACCGCGATATCTCATATTTAATTCATGACTTTCCGCTTCTTCCACCAGACGTATAGTAACCTCTGCGCAGATATTAAATAAAGGTAGAATACCCTGCAGCCAGCGCATAAAATCCGTCTTGGCGGGTAAGGTATGTGTTTCATCGCAGGCCACTTGTAGGTCAAGTATTATGTCAGTCATACATTATATTTTATAGAATATAACAAACCATGGTTAAACTGGAACAGGCTCCCTTGTTCTGTACCAAAACCTTGCGTTGCTTCCAGCAACGAGGTATTTTTTTTTTGGGTTTTTGATCGATAGTTCCCATATTTTATATGACATTGATAACTTAGAACACTACTAGTTAGTGCACAATATCTTCGCTATGGAACAAATTAAAACTTGTTTTTTTCACTTCTACCGTATGGCGTAATCTTGATTTCTGATTGTGCACCAGGTATATCTGAGTTTCCTCGCCAAAGAGAAAACTATTTTGAAATTGAAGCCAATATGGATCAGAAACATTTTCATATGTTCAATGGCGTTATTATAGCTTTTCTAAAGAGAAATGAACACATTTCTCAGGATTCATCCGCATATGTAAACCCACCAGCTGAGATTTCAATAATATTGTGCTAAATCAGTTTTTCCATCCATTTAAAGCCTAGAATTTCAAAAAAAATTATAAAACGGGCGCAGGAGGAGTAGACTTTCTGCCTGAGAACATCGGTTAGAAACCCAGTTTCTTAACCAACTTCCCAACCGTTGAGTGGATTAGAAGAATACAGTACATTTCCTAGCGTTTTGATTCATCCGCCGAGGCTCTGCACTGCAGCATATAGATTTTGCTAGTTCAGGCTAGGCTGACAGCAAAAGTGATATTATGATTGGGAATCATAGCAGAAGATTATTGCACCTATGACTGGAGAGATGCAATTTTCATATTTACCGTGTACCCATAATCAGGCACATATTCCCCGTTTGCTCTAGCACCCGGTTTTTATAATGGTTATCTAGATTTGTTCCAGATTCTTATTGGCAATAACATCATTTCGTATCAACGTACGCAAAGTGAAAATTGATACGGTAAAATCCAACGCACCGCGGTCTACATACTACTTTAAATCTATTCTTAAATATTATCATCAAACAGCTATATAAAACTCAACAGATGATTATGAATATAGGTTCCAGCATAATTTCTTTTTTGACATTTAAATCTTCCCCTTCGGTCTCTTAAGCTCTTGCAAGGTTAAGCACGGGTATTTTAGCAGCAAAGTCTCAAGATTAATAAATAAAGCATCCTTATACACGCGTTAAATATAGAAACCTTTTACGCATCTTTTAGCATAAAATAGTAGAATAAAAAAAACAGGTGAAGCAATAAATGGCAGCGGAAGGGCTACTTGTCACTCCAAAAAAGCTTGAAAATAGAGGGGGTAACGACTTGGATATTATGCTAACAATATACCTGCCAAGTTCATTCTCTTTATAGGAATTGAGTAATAATTTATACTGAGCTTTCATGGCTGCGCAATTCTATATCTGATCTTTCAGTGCGTAGGAAGACGCCACGTAAGGAATTAGGATACACGTCAACAATCTCCACATCGACGAATTTTCCAATCATGGAGCCTGCGCCTTCAAAATTGACAATCCGATTATTTTCAGTGCGGCCGGATAGCTCCATTACATTTTTACGCGAGACGCCTTCCACAAGAATACGCTGCACCGTACCCTTCATGCGGCGGCTGTACTGCATTGCCTGTTTGGTGATACGTTCCTGCAAGATATAAAGCCTCTGTTTTTTCTCTTCTTCGCTGACATCATCTACCATATCAGCGGCAAGTGTGCCCGGACGCCTAGAGTAAATGAAACTAAAGCTCATGTCAAAATTCACGTCAGCGATAACTTGCATCGTTTGCTCAAAATCTTGCTGGCTTTCGCCAGGAAAACCGATGATAAAGTCGGAGCTTATTTGAATATCCGGGCGCGCCTTGCGCAATCGGCATATGATCGATTTATATTCCAGCACAGTGTGGGCGCGTTGCATCATGGTTAGAATACGATCGGAGCCACTTTGCAATGGTAAGTGTACGAAGCTGACTAGTTCCGGTGTATCGCGGTAAACGTCAATAATATCATCAGTAAACTCAACAGGGTGACTGGTGACGTAGCGAATACGGTCAATACCATCGATGGCCGCTACTAGCCGCAGCAGTTCAGCGAAAGTACAAATACCACCGTCATAACTAGCGCCGCAATAGGCGTTGACGTTCTGCCCAAGGAGGTTAACTTCACGCACACCTTGATCCGCAAGCTGGACTATTTCGAACAGTATATCGTCACACGGACGGCTAACTTCTTCGCCGCGGGTATAAGGTACGATGCAAAAACTGCAGTATTTATTGCAGCCTTCCATGATAGACACAAAGGCAGTCGGCCCTTTTGCATGCGGTTCTGGTAAACGATAAAATTTTTCGATTTTAGGGAAACTGATATCCACTACTGGACTACCGACACTATTGATATAATCAATCATTTCCGGTAGGCGATGGAGCGTCTGCGGACCAAAAATAATATCTACATAACTAGCTCGCTCACGGATATTAGTACCTTCCTGCGAAGCCACGCAACCACCAACACCGATAATTAATCCCGGTCGGGATTCTTTAATTATCCGCCAACGCCCCAGCTGATGAAACACCTTTTCCTGCGCTTTTTCCCGGATGGAACAAGTATTAAGCAGAAGAACATCCGCCTCTTCGGGGTTGTCCGTTAATTGGTAACCGTAAGTGTTATCTAGTAAATCGGCTATCTTAGATGAATCGTATTCATTCATCTGACAACCCCAAGTTTTTATATAGAGTTTTTTAGTCATCACCTTACCAGTATTTTATTCAATATTAAAAGCCCGTAGCTTCACACAAGGCTCATATTGTAATCTGTTGCCGATATTGTGACTAGTCTGGCATACGCGGAGGATCTTGGAGGGGCTTTTAATATACTATTTAAATTATAAAATAATAGCCTAGTGTAAGGTCAATATGAAGACAAAAAAGATAAGTTATGAATAGTGGTTGTTGGTGGTGGAATAGTGAAGGGAAACCCTGGCCCAAGTGGACTTCCAGGTGTTAATAACCAATCCGGTAATAGTACCACCTTCCAGAGATAGCACACTGGCAGATTTGCGAGTTTTCGACCATTATATAGCTACACTTTCGCAGCGCTGCTGCGGCGCAGCAGCGCCTAGCAATGCCTCAAAGAGAGTATTATGTGCTATACCGTCGACTGTAAACCTGGGAATAGTCATCTTCGATGGTGATATTTGATACCGCATCCCTTAAGCTATCAGAACTCTGTGTTTTATAGTAGAGAACTGTCGGCACCAGCAGGCTTTATGGCAAGCTTTTCCGGGTCTCGGCTTTGCGCCTTAACCCTGCATAAGGCAGCATTGTTTCCCTTAATACGCAGCCACGCAAGCGAATATGTCTTATCGGGACTAGCGCTAACTAATAGGGAATGCTGTGCACACTATTAACCCGCTGGCCGGACAGGGGTATCTTGTATTTCGCGATACTAAAATGCATTAGCAGAAGTCTTAATTAACGCCTGAAATCGCGGTGAGCGATAACCTGCTGATGCAGGCAGGAATGGATTTATTTTACACGATGTTTAACAATAAGTTATTATCGCTAATGCTAGCGCGTAATCTCAGTCTGATACTGGGGCACACAGCGAGCGAGCGGCCTTAAGCACTGGGTGCTGCGTTATGCTTTATGGCTGTAATATTACTGATCATACTCCAATCTAGAGTGATTGCCTTTAAGATGGAATTTCATGGCACACCTTCGCATTAAGGTATCTCCAGAATGGGGATTAACTTTATTGGCTATCTAATATTTTATTAATATTTTTTATTCAGATGCCAATACTTCATCGCTGTATTTTTACCGCCCGGTAAAACAAAATGTTATAGCCAGCATAGCCATCCTTAATTAAGCTATCTATCAAAATATAATTAAAAGAACCTTTGATAAAGAAGGGAAACTACTATTTCGCGATCAGTAGATCTTTTTCTGATGAACAACCGCTAACAATAAACATCAATTGGTTAGGCGCTTCTGGATAGGCGTATTAAGGAGGCCTACCTACTTACTATGCTGGTAAACAGCATAGTTTAATACTCTACTGTTGGAGTGGATATTCTAAATACTGTAAAATAGAATATAGGATATCTCTTATTAATTTTATACCTAAAAAGAAGATACTTCTAACTGAGATTAGATCACTCGTTACTACCCGATACTCAACGGACAATATAAAACTCCAAAGAATTATCGCTGGAAGAGTAGCTCGCTACTGTAATACATTATCTATATTAGCGCTACCGCTATATGAGCAATTAGTGCAATGGATATTGCAAGGATTTATGCATTATTTTCTGGTGGTAATGTTGCGTAAAGCAGATGTGGTGATGGATAGCCCTGGTCTGTGTTAGTAGAGGACGCGAGTGTAGCCATGCCTATAGCAATTCCAGGCATAAAAGCCAACTCTTTCTATCGTACAAACAAAGATTACTAGTAAAATTAAATGGCTTTATTCTAC
The DNA here is from genome assembly GCA_051710585.1 of Sodalis sp. (in: enterobacteria). Classification (GTDB taxonomy): domain Bacteria; phylum Pseudomonadota; class Gammaproteobacteria; order Enterobacterales; family Enterobacteriaceae; genus JBPESP01. The sequence goes on from JBPESP010000001.1 coordinate 42,739, forward strand.
TTATAATTATCCTGCGTCAGGCTATATGGATGGTTCTGGATCTTCAGCCAGCTGACCACATCGTGGAAAGAAAAAATAGAATTGAGCATCATTAGTTTACCGGATAGAGGTAATAAACTTATCTCAAAGTGATAGGTTAAAATAAAGGGTGGTAATCTTTTAATCTGTTTCAGAGGATCATGAATAGGATATAGAATATATTGATATCGCTTTTTTTGCAAAAATAGTGAATAAAACACCTACTACCAGGTAAAATACGACTCAAACGCAATATCAATTATCTGACGCCTACTGGATTAATATCCACTCCGAGGATAACTGTTGCTCTGACTTATATTATTGATTTGTAGTTCCCCTATCCTAGGAAATAGGATCGCAAAACAACTTAAGAAATTCTTCTGAAGAAGCTTTTCTGATTACCATTTAAAATAACTTCATAATGGCTGGGGTACCAGGATTCGAACCTAGGATACCGGAATCAGAATCCGGTGCCTTACCACTTGGCTATACCCCAATATTATGCTAAAGCTACAATGAAAATCAAACCTGTGACCTAAAATTAGGAGCGCTGTACTCTAAACAGCTGAAATACCTAACCTCATTTTTGACCGATTACTTTAAAACATACAACGATATTAGTAGATTATTTTGGCTGGGGTACCAGGATTCGAACCTGGGTATGGCGGGATCAAAACCCGCTGCCTTACCACTTGGCTATACCCCATTTGCATTTTATTGAATGATGGTGCGGAAGGCGAGACTTGAACTCGCATACCTTACAGTGCCAGAACCTAAATCTGGTGCGTCTACCAATTTCGCCACTCCCGCAAAGGTGGTGGCTACGACGGGATTCGAACCTGTGACCCCAGCATTATGAGTGCTGTGCTCTAACCAACTGAGCTACGTAGCCAACTTTCTATATGACCTAACTAAGCGTCGCGAAGCGCATTATGCGGAGTTTAAGAACTTCAGTCAACCCCTCCTTTGCTAATCCGGCATTGCCAGAACATTTATCTTTATAATTAAGAACCTGATTTTAAAAACTATGAGCGTAATAATTTTCCTGGGCTCAAGAGTAAAATTTACTGTGGCGGGAGAGCGGGTCCTCGAAAGGAGATATCAACATGAAGAAACATATATGCTTACTGAGCCGACCGCAGGGATCATTCGTTTTTTAATGACTCATCTCATTTGATATATTTTTTGCGGAAGAGTAGGTTACTAACGTGTATGCGTCATTTCACAATGCTTGTCAGCGGAAACAATTCGGAAAAAATTTCTAGTTATAATTAGCCTTCTTTAGGCGGTGGGGATGTTGTTAATTGACTAACAATTACTTTCTGATTCCCCCGCGATATTTATTTTCAATATATCAATGCAGACTGCAGCCCTTCTTCCTCTACTGAGGAAAATTCTTCCTTGATTATCGCCAGTAACACTCTCCAAAAGATAATTGAAAAGCACTTACATAGGACGTCTTTCTTAATTTTATCATTGCCATATATTTTATCTTGCAGGTTAATACATATCACCCCTCCATGAATTACTTGTTGAGGTAAGAGATTCCTGTTTTAAGGCGCCAGGAAAACATCTTTTTATTAATACTGGTACAATCTTTATACGTTATAAAGACCCCTGCAGTTACACAGTTGTTCATCTTTGACGTTAAAGATAAACAAGACTCAATGCGCCAATATTGTTTTTTACCTAGATAGCCGCTGGCCTAATTAAGGCTACTGTGACACATCGAGCAAGAGCGTTCCAGAACCTATTTACGCAATCTAAACTATATTAATCTTTATATAAAGTATCTAAAAATAGAATACATAAATTTCCTCGTGATAATTCCCGATAGTTACTGCCTTATTACCTGCAAATTATATATGATAATTTTGCAAAAAAATAACCTGAAATTAATATTCAGCTAAAAATAAACGATATCAAATAAATAATCATCACTAAAGTTGAAATAATAATATATAAAAAGTAATAAAATAGAAAATGGCGTTTTTATTGTAAATTCAATAAAACAATTTTACAATCTGCGATCATATTAGTTGCTATATTTCTAATAGCATAAAGAAATAGGCTATATGGCCGTCACTCTGCGAGTTTAAAAGAACAAATAATAGCTAAATTAATTACAGAGTAAACTCAGGAAAACACCCCTTCATAGCATTACCTATTAACTTGGAAAATTATCACGTCAACATGACGCAGGCTAATTTTCTGATAGAAAAGAATCTGTATAACTTCTAAGAAGTATGATGGCGCTAGGAGACTATCTTTACCTCGCACCGATGTGGTGAAAAAAACTATCAGTGCGCTGCGTTAGCTTCAAGTAATCGCTGAAGTAGAAAAGCCGTTAAGCATAGTACGCTTAACAAAAGCGAAAGCACTAATAGCTAACTAAATCATGATCCAGCATTGATATGGGCATCAGTAAATTTTCTGAAAATTTTTTAATACCTGCTTATCGATGCAGCGCTATACACAGCCGGCGGCAAATTTTGTAGCCTTAATGATTTTACCCGCCAATAACCACTTTACGAATTAAAAAAAAGTTAATGCTAAGTGATATCACTTAGCCCAACTTTAACGGTCGCTGATGAGAAATTGGCTGCTCCATTTTACGGAACAAGCTAGATTCCAGCAGTTAAAAGGTAATCTTGGTGATACCGGTAGGCGCAATCTGACTTCAGTCAGCTATTAACTATGGGAAATTTAGTCTAATTTTCAATGAAAGGAAAGATTTTCACAATATTTAACTCTTTACAAGATGAATATTATTTATCAATGTCTATCCAAGTCTATCCGACTGATATCATCACTTACTCGCTTATAGTCAAATTTTATCGTCATTTAAGATAGTTAAACTAATTTTATAATTGCGGCTAAAAGTAGTTGAGTGAACAATTTTACAAACCATCGTCATCCCTAAAAACACTTCTCTACGCCCCCGACCGTGTTATGAGTAAAAGGGTTGCCATGAATATGGCAACCCTTTTCTAATGAGATACCAGTATTACTCTGCGCTATATGCACCGCTAAATCGTAGAAAGTGCAGCGCTGCTGAAGGTACCGTGTTTATATCACGTAAATGATATTACAATTATCTATTTTCAAGAAAAAATAAACCTATCAATATAACCACAAGCTATCGTCTTTATAATACAACTTTAGCATTATAAATTTTTAGCCCAATTGACACGCAAGTCGTCAGCGACAGTACCGCAATAAATTTTAAGTATATTACATAGCCGATGGATAATAGATGCGTCTAAGTTGCCGTTAAACTTTAAACCCCCTGTAATTATTGTTAAGCTGCAATCCAATAAAATTAGCTCCTGTTCGCGATTATAAGCATGGGGGAACCAGAATCTCACTACCGTAGATTTGGCCATTTTCACCTTCAATTCTTGGATAAACGCTTTACCACATACCATAACAGTTTTAGCATAATGCAATTATAGGGACGACAAGCCCACATATGATTGACATTACCTTCTATAATAGCCTAAAGCGTATGGATCTTAAATTGTGCACTATTACCAAAATCCTCACTTCTTCTGTATCAAGCAGCATACCACCAACAACCCCTCTATCATGGCATATCGGGATATTTTGCTCGATATCATTATCAAAGAAGCGTAAATTGGCCTGGTGAGTATGTATCCTAGCTCAAGGTTTTGATGAGGATGCGCAAGCTAAAAATGAACCCGATTCATTAAAAATGAAATAACCGTAGTTTCCAATACCCACCCATGAACAGGTGAACTTTTTTACATAAAATTTAACCTTCTTCTCATAACAAGAAGGTTAAAGATTAATATCCAGATCCAGTACATTGCCGTTAAGAACAGTTAATATTTCCCGTGTAATGTTGATAACATTAAAAGTTATTAACTATGAATAAATGTGGTAGCTTTGAGAATATTTTGTGGATAATCTAACAGACATATTTATCCATGTTGAACGTCACCACATTTTTAAAACGACACGGATGTTTATACATTTTAATGAGCCTCTCATGGGCTTTCGGGGGGGGCTTTTGCTGCTAAGTAGATTGAGAATGAACGGGCGGGCAACATTGGAGGGTTAAGTCAATAATACAGTTGATAGTATGTATAATGAAGAGGTCTCTCGTCCCTACACTACTTTAGCGGCAGTATTTAATGGAATTAGTCTCATGTTATTATTCTAATATATTAGAATACAATATTTAACCTGGGAATATAATAACCTTTAAACATTTACGCTGGAATCATACCTTCTGCATTTTTTAAACTCATTTTTTTACCGGTATTACCGAACCACTGAAATTCTTCTTTATGTGTATGGCGTTAGAGTATATTTCCTATACGTAATATTGACAAAAAGCCTGTCATTCTTTATTACATATCAACATGCATTTAGATTACCGACTTTAACTTTAGCACCGAGCTAGTAGTAGCTAAAGCTGATCTCAAATCAAAAAACCGCTGATAGTTCATTGGTATATGCTAATCCTGCAAAGACTATTATCCTTCGTTCTGTATTAACAGGAATTCTTTTAGAATTAGTCGCTTTAATTTTCTTATCCCAGGCTGTGAATTATAAATAGCCTGCAAAGAAACCGATAATTATGATATTGAATATTGATCCCGGTGATGAGACAATAAAATATAAAAAAAACTAGCGTTCCTACATATCAGTGCCATCGGCAAGTTAGATAATCTAATTAATATAATCCCTGTATCACCTATCTGCGCCTGAACGCAAAGATACGTAGTTTATCAATAACGCTGTAGCAAAAAAAATCTCGACACCCAGGGGTGCATTTCGTCTAAACAAATAAAGTCTAAAACATTATCAGAACTCGCGCGAAAATTATTGCCAGCGCGATACGCGCTGTATTTTATAACGGACCAGTCAATCCATAGCATACGGAATCTCCGATACCATGGGATTCCTGTACGTAGTACAGGAACACTTTTGTTGCCATACGGGGCAATAGTATTACTTTTACTGTTATCCATACCGCACCAAATGACAGTGTCTGTTTTACTAAAAATAGGCATCATTATAGAAAATTTATTTAACAAATAGTTGTGTCTTGTCGTGGCATGTTGGAACATAAGCGTAATGAATGTTGTCCCATTACATAGAGAAATATTAATATGAGTGAGGCTAGTAGCACCCGCCAAAAGAATTTTATTTATCAAATTATTGACGATGATTTAGCCTCCGGGAGGCATACATCGGTGCATACTCGTTTCCCGCCAGAACCAAATGGCTATTTGCATATCGGCCATGCAAAATCGATCTGCCTCAATTTTGGTATTGCTGAAGACTATCAAGGCCAATGTAACCTGCGTTTCGATGACACTAATCCGGCCAAAGAGGATATGGAATATGTTGACTCTATCAAGTACGATGTACAGTGGCTTGGTTTTAATTGGAGTGGTGACATTCACTACTCTTCCGATTATTTCGAAAAACTTTATGACTACGCATTTGAGCTGATCGATAAAGGGCTAGCCTATGTCGATCAGCTATCACCAGATCAAATCCGCGATTATCGCGGTACCTTGACACGCCCGGGTAATAACAGCCCTTATCGGGATCGAAGCGTAAAAGAAAATCGAGCGTTATTCACTAAAATGCGCCAGGGAGATTTTCCCGAAGGAATGGCTTCCCTGCGGGCAAAAATAGATATGGCCTCACCGTTTATGGTGATGCGCGATCCAGTATTGTACCGCATCAAATGCACCGATCACTATCAGACCAGCAATAAATGGTGCATCTATCCGACATATGACTTTACCCACTGCATCTCCGATGCTTTAGAAGGAATTACTCATTCTCTTTGTACGCTAGAGTTTCAAAATAACCGCCAACTATATGATTGGGTGCTGGATAACATTACGATCGACGTGCATCCCCGGCAGTATGAATTCTCCCGACTCAATCTCGAATACACCGTTATGTCCAAGCGCAAGTTAAATCTTCTAGTTAAGAAGAAAATTGTAGATGGCTGGGACGATCCGCGTATGCCAACCATTTCTGGCCTGCGCCGCCGTGGCTATACAGCAGCCTCAATTCGTGAATTCTGTCGCCGTATCGGTGTGACGAAACAGAATAACAATGTTGAAATGGCTATACTAGAAGCCTGCATACGCGAAGATCTGAACGATCACGCGCCGCGTGCCATGGCGGTGATTGATCCTGTACGAGTGGTCATTGAAAGTCTACCTATAGGGCATGAACAGGACATTTTAATGCCACACCATCCTAACAGACCTGAAATGGGAACTCGTCTGGTAGCGTTCAGCCGTGAAATTTATATCGATCGCGCTGACTTTCGCGAAGAAGCCAATAACCAGTACAAACGGCTAGTATTTGGAAAGGAAGTACGCCTACGTAATGCGTTTATAATTAAGCCTGAAAGTGTAGAAAAAGACCATTGTGGAAAAATCACTACGATTTTTTGCCGTCACGATCCTGACACTTTAAGTAAAGATCCCAAAGACGGGCGTAGAGTGAAAGGTGTAATACACTGGGTATCGGCTACCCGTAGTCTTGCTACTGAATTTCGTCTATATGACCAGTTATTCAGCGAAGCCAATCCAATGACAGCAAAGGATTTTCTCTCCACGCTGAATCCTGATTCACTGATTATCCGTCAGGGCTTTGTCGAAGCCGGTGTACCGGCAGCCAACACCGGCGAACCATTTCAGTTTGAGCGCGAAGGATATTTCTGCGCTGATAGTCGCTACTTTAGCCCTACACATCCAGTGTTTAACCGCACCGTGAAACTGCGCGATACTTGGGCTGAAAAAGCTACACTATAACCTTCTCCCTTTACGTACCATTTTCTTAGGCACTAAGGCATGCATTGGCCCGCGCTCTCTTTATCCCGCCAGCGAAAACACCGGCTAAGATCTCCTTAATTCCCTTATTTTAACCGCATGCGAGAAAAAAAACTTTTCATCCTTGTCCTGTGAACGTCGAGTAAAGCTGTTAAATGTTTTCTCCTTAATTCAGCCCATATGATATTTATCACTACTGTTTTCAGCATATTATTTCTCCAGTATGTTTTTCTTATGGCCGAGGTAAAATCATTGATATTTATATTTTAAAACCAAAAAAATACTTATTGCATAAGCACAAAAGATAATAGTTAAAACTGTCGAAAAAGATTAAAGTTTTCATCTAACTTATCAGCGTTCGACGCCACTTTATAGATAATGTGAGCTTATCTCCAAACCTTTTCTTAATGCACGCTAAATTCTATAAAATACGCATGGATTTTCTTTCTCAGCGCCAAAATCGTATGGAGGAGAGAACTCCTTCTTTTGTTATCTTATAGGCAACAAGAATTGTTGGCGAGGAACTTTGTAGCGAAATATAAACGCTCTTTTGTAGGGAAGAAAAGAACTAGACCTAGATTAAAATCTGAGCACACTTTCTGGATTAATCTTTACGTAAACGAGAAGCGTAAACGCTGATTTCGTTCTTTTACTGGCAAATAACAAAGTTTGGGCGATTCTGGTGGAGCACCTATAATAACTGTTCTGCTACAAATAATGCTGGCGCACTTACACTAAGACGGCAAGAAAAAGCGCTTGCAAGCTGCTATTCGCTGGGCTATAGGGTCTCTTTCGTGGCAGTGCCAAGACCATAATAATAAATCAGATTGTCCAATATTATGCGCTGGCTAAAGCAGTTAGATTATAATGGACGACTCTGGAATAGAGAAACTCTATATTTATGGGGCTGAAACTTTTAATCTGTCTTACGCTAAAAGTATCAGACCTAAAGACATTAATGCGCCTAGAATCATTTCCTTTGATTCCAAAAAACTTGCATTTAGAGATTATTTCAAGGATAGGTTTAATTATTAAAACACCTGTAAATTAACTTATGAGAATAGAAAAACTATTACTGGTTCGGCTTAAGGATTGAGTTAGCAGTTCCCGCGGTGAAAAATTACCTGCGCCATAATATATTCTGGCAGTAGAGCGAGGTTATAGATTATAGATAATGATTAATCATGAACACACCTCTTGCTAGATTATTTAGTCCTAAATTTAAACAAAAATCTGATCAATTGTTTGTCGAGCAAGACAATATCGCCGCAAAAGCAGTAAATCCATGGAAATAGGTCTTTCTGTGATGACTGATAAGTAAAAACTACGTAATAAGCGACGAGAAAAAATCTAAAAAGCCTCTCTATAACTCCATAAAAATTAAATACGTGAACTCAAGAAGAAGATACAACGCATTGAAACAAAAACAAAATATTAAAAATACTAAAGTTTTTTTTGATATCTTCTTCCCTGAAGAGTTTTTATTAATTTAGAAATTCAGAACACATTATTCTGTTGCTACACTATTCTATATATTCAGGATTTATCCCAGCAGCTGCAAATACTAGAACAATCATTATAACAAGTTTAGACAGCAAGTGGACGGTATTGCGTAGTCAGGTTATGAACTGCAGAGTATTGACCGTGATATAAGTTAGCGTGAGAAATATCAATACCATAGCAACCAAAATGGACTTTTAAATGTAGCGGGTGTGGGCTCCTCGTAAGGTAACCTCATGAAAAGCTAAGACTAATCAATTATTAGTACAGCTAACGTACAGGTATCAGAGGACGGACGAAAAAGAACATGTTACGATTCCGAATTATCTTAAAGTAGCAATTCGCTTTAACGGAATAAAATAAACCAGGTATAGTGTGGTGATTTGACGTATATCTGGACCAGAAAACGTGGAACAAATTAGTCAAAATGATGTTTTAAAGCAATAAAGAATAACCACTCTATACGAGCAGATAGTTTCTATAGTTTATGTAATATTACTGGATTTAAAAAGCATAACTCGGCGTAATGATTATTTGGATAATAGTCTGATGGAGCGTTTCTAGGTAAACATTAAATGAGTTGATAGCAGTAACAGGCTAAACGAGTTTCAACAAAACCAGGACGCAATTATTCGCTACATCACATGATATATTTAGGCTATTAGACATCCATGGTGTAACGGCGGCTTAACTTAAAACAAATATAACCGACTATTTTACATATAGTTTAATGTGGCTGCCATCATTAGTTTACCACTATAATTTTTATAATACTATTTTCAATAGTATTATAAAGTCTCAAAATATCAATAAACGCTGCTAGATATCCTGAAGCTTTATTCTGAATAGACGCTGATAACAGCTTCAGGTTCTCCATAGCGATATACAGCTGGTTGGTTTCGAGTAGAATTTTTCTAGTAGTACTAAATTCTTCCACGCATCTATTAAACCTACCTGGAGATCAACTTTCTATGAACACTCAGTATGTGCGTTAAATTTGTTCTTTCCAGTGTCTTTTTTTAAAACTGCGCCATCAGGTTAGTCAGGATAGTACGCACAATATCTTTCAGTACGGTGACGACCAATAGATAAGCGTTGTATGTCACTTCCTAGTCATCGTCATTATTTAGAGCTTTTATAGCAACGAGTAGGAATTACATACTGATGGTGTACTAAATTTCCGCCAGCTCTAAAGATAGGTTATCAAACAAAATATAAGCTCAGCGTACAATATTTCCAGGCTGAGGCCCTTATAGGGCCGTCAGATACGGGCAGAGTAGTATTTATCCATCGGAAAATATTCGAAGGTACACAGTAGCACTACAGCTTATCAGGCTTCGGTATGGATCGGTAATATAAGTCAAAATAATAGTTATCTTCAAAGTGAATATTAATACAGTAGGCATCAGATAATTAATATTACGTATAGGTATAAGTAATAAAAATCATAAAATACCGTAGTAGTATGGGAAATACCCTTACTCTCCTGTTTAACTGTTTTGTTTCAGCGTTTGTTATGATAAACCGCGTAGCGCAAACTAACATATATTCTGGGTTTGCAAAACGCCAACTACGGCGAGGTAAACTGGTTGGTGCCCACCTCAGATATAAAGATCTAATAAATTTGTGTCATGACAGCGTGCATGAGAACCCACTTGTCCACATTACGTCTGGCAAAGCATTAACCTTCAAGATTAATCACTTTATGGTAGGCAATGTTGATCAGAACATTATCATTAGCCAGGGAGAGTCCGCAGTGAAAAAACTACGCACCCTATTTACATACCAACGGTTAATCACTTAAGCGACAATATTGTATTGCCATCCCGGCCAAAGTACCCCTATTAGGTTTAGCGTTACAGTGAATAATGACGTGATGAATAGCACGAGATATAAAACCATATGCAGAACATGAGGTTATTGTGAGATAAGGCATCTAGCGGTGCGTATGACAAAACTATAGAGTAAAATACTTGGAACATAGTGAGTTTGCTCAGGCGGTATTTTGCCCGCTTAACTCTAAAGCACTAGTTCGCAGGTGAGGCAGTAAAGTGCTGCCATACATAACGCGTAGGCAGAAGAAGGATCTAGAACTATTGTTGTAAACTCAACCTCAAACAGTAAGTGCTTTAGCTATCCAAAAAAATTATTGCCAGGCCTAGAAAAAACCTTTGCACAAGGTGCAACATATACAATTTCTAACCACTAGAAATAACGCATTAGCAGCATACTATTATCTACGCAGGACATCAAAATATTCTACAGCAAGGCAATGCGTTGCTTGTTACCACCACTATATAATTTCTTGCCGATGCAAACTAAGCATTTTGCCGGAATGATAGATAAGCGCCTCGGTGGGCGGAAAACCTATTAAGCCAACTATCTGGTGAATGACTATAGCAATAACCCCCTGCGCTTCAATATAATCAGTGTAGAACTGACGGGTTCCATCATAGCCTTCCATGCCGTTTAGCATCCATAATAAGCATATATATCAGCCATCGTACCTACTCATTGATAGAACTATTCTATGATTTTTTTTACTTAACATACGCGCAATCTTGGCATCAAGATAACCTTAATTTCACTCGGCAGCGAGGGCGTATCGCCTCAATCTTCCTAAAAATCTCTAATATCTCGCTGCTTACGGGGCTTTACGGCCTTTTTTGTATAAAATAGCAAACTCCCTGACTGCGCATATAACGCAATACGATTACTAGCTCAGTGGGCATTACAGTTCCTGAAGATCTGTTTACATGACTTACATAGCAGAACACTAAGATACATCCCCTTTCATCTCAATCTAGTTTATTTTACTCGTATGCATCACTATAATCATACTTTATGCGCATAACTTAAAAAGTTCACTACATTAAGATTGTCATACCAGCGGAAGGTATCTCTCTTATATAGAGGAGAATACTAGGACAATAACCCAAAAGGCGATTAAGGTACATTTACAGTAGACAAGCAGGTATTCAATGACTGATGCATAAGAGACTCTATCTCATTAGGAGATAATCATTTCTGGGCAGTCTTCACTACCTTAATCTAGTGAATAATATCAGCCATAGTGCCTAATGCTTTTAGCATAAAATTTGATGGTGTTACGTTTATCCCCTAACAACTGCATTGGTGTGTGTAAGTCAGCTATATTCCCAAAATGAGCAGGAGAGTAGGACCTCGTCCTTTGGTTAAAAATATTCGATATATACTCTTCTAATTAATACGCGTATAAAATGTTTGTCAACCTGCCCGTTGCTGTTTTAAACAGCACTGCTACTGAAAATATCAAGCCATAGGCTTTTACACAACATTTTGATATCGAACTGAATATCAACATTATTTATGAATTTTCATGATTTTTATAAATGCTTTTTATAACGTAATTACCGCATTTTCATTTACTGACAGATAACGTCTGAATTAATTAAACCTTAACTTACAATATAAAAACCTAGACTGTATGTCATTAATACAAAACAATACTCCTTTACTAGGGTTCTCTCATTAATATAATAAAGATAGGAATTATTATTCCTAATATGTTATATTTAATAACATTAATATAACATATTATATCCTCAAAAGTGTATTTAGAGAAAAAAAGGGATGACTCTTATTTACGGAAGCTAAAGCGCAGAATTTTCATCAAGTTAAAACAGAACTTTAATATATTCTTAATATATTATTTCTGTGCCAGCCACAACTTATTAACAAAATAAGTTATTTAATCATTTTTAACTACCGTACAAATGATTAAATCCTTTAATATTTCTACGGTTCTTATTAAAAATACTCTCTTTAAAAATCTGATTATTTTAAAAATATACTCAAAATAGATAGCACTTATTAAAGTAAGTTACCTTCATTATTTATATTCGGCAATATTTAGCAACAACAAGTAATATCTTTTGTATCATCAATGCACTCATAAAGATAGATATAACTTTTCTGCTGACACCTACACTATTTCTATCAACACCACCGATTACCAAAAATTAATGTGGCTCGGTGGCATCATAGTGCCAAAATTACAGAATATGGATCGAATTAATATTCCAGTTATTATCAATTAAATAAAATTCCTTGTAAATAAGAATCATTATCTCCTGGAGGAGATATTCCAAATTCACTTTCTATGCAATTCATTAATCAATCACTTTAACGACCTATATATATTCATCAAAGATAATGCTCTATTATATAGAGAATAACCTTGTAACAAGCATTAAAGGAATACAATATTATATTGCCTTTTCTGTCGCCACGTTTCATCATATATTGTATAATTAGACAGGTCAATTAATCCCTATATATGTTTGGCATGCTGTCATGTATCAATCGCCCATCGATATCAAGGTAATAACATGAGGGGCACCGTATTGTTATGTAAATTAGTGGATATAGGAACCATTTTCCTATTAGATATATTATCAATATAATCTTTATTTATGGTTTCAAAATAAGCTCGATAGAAGCATCCAGTAGTTATTGGATCAATGAATAAACTAGGCTTCCTTCTTTTTTTAACTTTACTAACAAAAACACTAGTATTAATATTTAAATTAATATTAATTAATTTTTCTGTAAATAACTTTACATTTAACTTTATTTAAAATCTCTATTTAAGAGTATATCAGGTATTTTATAATGCTAATATAATCTTCCTAAGACTTTTAATAAATACTCATAGAACGTATAGTATTCAATACATATTCAGTGGCTTCCTGTTATACAATGTTATTCTTTTTTGTAGCACTCTTTTATTCTTAAATACTGTATAACAGCTTTTGGCTATATCATTAGATATAAAATGGATTGATATATTTTTCCTTCAATGAATTAAAATTTCCGTATAGCCGGTCTATTAATATTACGAACGACATCTCATGATTGCCGATAGCGCTTATCCTAACTACACACCCCTCACACTAATTTAAATAGACAGCGATCATTACCCCATAAATATTTGCGAAAAAAGCAATAGCAATTTTTGTTTTAATAATTCCACCTAAAACCTCAGCGTTTGAGAAGAAAACTATTCAGAATGGCATAAGATCCTTATATTTACTCTTTTACTTCTAAACTCTTTACATAACTCCATACCACTCAGCTATAGAACTTCAGTGTACCCCCCTCTGCGTGAATCTTTTTTAGATTAAGAAGTGTAAGTACTGGATATCCATTGGTACAATAATACCCCAGGACGTTCGTACATATGATGTAAAAATTCTACCCCAATAGAGGAGCAAGATCGCCCTTCATCAACTAGGCCAAGGTAGTGCTCTTCCCGCACAGCTCTTATACACACTTCCAAACAAGCTTGTAGGTATTACCAGTTTTCCACAGACACAGTTGAGTCTACGAAGATTGCAATATACCTTAGCGATATGGCCAAGATAAGCTCATTCACAAAATGATTTTTATTGGCACTAATTACTTCCATTATCACTCTTAGCAGATGGGTTGATACAAAATTTATCTTTATATCCCGCCTGGTGGCGGATCTCCTACTGTTAAAAAATACTGCAGTGTATCATCAGAATTATTGGTATTACCGTTTCAAATCCCTCTTAAATATTATGAAATGCGCACGCCGCTTAATCCTATTCATCAGCTACGTTATGCCGATTGGCATAGTCTGACAACCCATCAGCTAAAAATACTTTTTTGCATAATTATACAACATATCCTTAGCGGTTATTACAGAACTACTTTATGTCGTTTTTTTGTATTTAGATTCAAACAAGTATACCTTCTTTTTTAATAGCTAATATTTCTAGTAATCATTATATTTAATATCTTTCCTTATATAAATCAATCATCTTGCGTAATTCATCTTTTATATCCTGAATGTTGTTTTTAGCCAATTTAATATGGCTCTTAGCCCATTTTAAATGCTTTTTTCTACTCTGGAACTAGCATCGGTTAGGCTATATTGTTATTCCAAACCAAGATACAAAAAAACGCCCTTCATTTAGTAAATGTTCACTTCATTAGGATTTTGGATATCATAAGTCACCCATACCGTCTGACGATCTACCTTAATTATCTCCTTCGAGAATACTATTTTCAGTAGATTAATTCAACCGCACTGGGGTTTACATTACTCTTCTGCCATAAATATCTTGCGCAATTTACTTGACATCGGGTATTCAATATCTTCTCTTTCCTTAATCAACAGGATGTTACGGTCTGGAGCGATCCAGTACTGTGTGCTTGACTGATTCATTATCCAGCTGGGCGGGAAGGGGATTACGGTATGAAATTAATAGTGTCGTTATTTTAAGATCTTGCGGTTTAACTCTGTTAAAAATATACGTATTACGTAAAAGCTTTAATTCCTGAATAATTACGTACTTAATCTGGTGAATTTACTAATCTATTTATTTAATCAGCAGTAAAGTCCCTGTGGAATGGCAGGCAATATTAGAAAACCGAATCACTAGCATAACGAACATAGTTACGACACCTTCATTATATAAAAATTAAGTCAAATTATGTCAGGATCTAAATTAAATAGATTGGTGATAATATCTTTATATTTAAAATAAAATACAATTTTATTTTATAATCGCCCTATATAATAAATATTTCTTATTTTAAAAAAAAGATAAATTACATAGAAAAGTGAATAAGAGAAAATGATTTTCTTTTGAAATGGATTAAATAAAATTTTCATACAATTTAATAT
This sequence comes from Sodalis sp. (in: enterobacteria), assembly GCA_051710585.1. Taxonomy (GTDB): domain Bacteria; phylum Pseudomonadota; class Gammaproteobacteria; order Enterobacterales; family Enterobacteriaceae; genus JBPESP01. The sequence goes on from JBPESP010000001.1 coordinate 57,787, forward strand.
TCGATAGGAAATAAAATACTAAACTTCTAAAACTAAATGGATTTTACCCTCCCCTCAATACTCTACAGTATTAACAAAAGTGTATAAAAATCTATACAGTGCAGTATTTCAAAGCACGGCATATAAGCAACGTATCAATCTAGGCTAATTTTATTTAATTAAAATACACTCAAAAAAGTAGCTTTAACTAATGAGATTTATATATTAATGATGCAAGCCCAATAGAGCCTCTTTCAGGGAAGTTACTTCACATATAATTTATAAACTATTCTATAAAAATTATAGAGGCATTAGTAATACTTGCTTTTCAAAAAAAGTGACCAATATTTTATTAGCGGAATAAAAATATAAAGATAAACTTAAATAGTTTTTTACTCTATCGTCTAAAAGACAAAAATATAATAACTCTACATAAATATAAAGAAGAGTAGTATCTAAAGAGTGTCCTGTAGAAAATACAGTAGGCTTACATTATAAGAAAAGTGAATAAATCTAAATAAAGATTATGTCATTACATATATTATCTAATTATTTTATTATTTACTAAATTTAATCTTATTTATATATTTTTATGAATCAAAAAGACGTTGTAACCACTTTATTTAGTGTAAAAGTCATTTCCTGTTTATTTTTTTTCTTTGCGATTAGCCCAGAATGATTACCACTTCATATTTATCCTTGCCTAATCGGGTAATACGTAGATCTGTTAACCATTCTATTCAGGTGGTAGATTGCAGCTGTATACTAAGCACGCTAATTCTAGCAATTATTGTTGAAATACTGTACTACCACCACATCCTGGCACATCAAAGCATACTGACGCGCATGGCATAAAATACCGTAATTTTCTGGAAAATAAGGCTGCAAATAAGAAGGGAAGAATTATCTATACGGGCACTAAACCTAGCTCTACAAAACTGACGCGGTAAGGCTGAAGCCTAAAAAAGCAACACTTTATCGGACAATAAAAACAGGCAAAAACATTATTGTAGCGTAATAATGCAAATTTCGTAATTAAAATCCTGTGTACCTGTGGTAGGTACAGCCTATATAACTACATGTTGTTTCACCTTAATTTTTTATTAATATGGAGAAATCACCAGCCTGGACGTCGAAATTAGAATTATTACGATAGATATCTTTTCATGCTCGCTTACGGCTTTTTTCATTTTTGGGCTTGTATATTCCAAAATGTATACCTCTTCATACTTTAACATGGCAAAGGTATCAACATCAATATATTGACGCAATGTATGCTCATTAATATTCGGTAGCGCAGCGCGCTATAGCATCTGCATACGGCCTGCAGAAAAAAATATTTATAGCACTCTATCGGGAGTCGAGTATAAACCATAGACGGATGGCCACTTGGTAAGTGGTAATCATTCGCTTCTGCCTTTCCAAAATCAACCCGTAGAATCACAGTGGATGACTAGTATCGCACCCCCTTAACCTGACTCTGACTATCGCCCTTTGTCAAAGTTGTTGATAATGGTGTAATTTTATCATTGCTAAAGCCGCGTAGCCTGAACGCATGGACATATTCTTAATTATTGAATACTTTTTATCTGGACTAATATTTTCTGGCACAGCGAAATATCTTCGTCATATAATTCACCTGTATTATTCTTCTAAGCTTCGAACCACTATCACAAAAATAGACATACCAGTACAGATAGCTTCATCAGTGGCGAATAACCCTCTTAACCAAGCGTCTATAGCTGAGCGCTACCTATAATTGACTTTTTTAGAATCAGCTGCTAATACAGCTTACATAATGTTCCGGAAAACGCTAGGTGCTATATAACATACATAGGTCCTGATATGTTATGCTCTTGCTTGTTTGTTGAAGACATCCAGCAGTGTTGCATAAGCTTCAAGCATCCTGACGTTCAGGCGCACTATTCACTTGGCTAAAACTGACCGCCTGCAACCCCTGATTAAGCATCCAGATGCGATTTTACTTGCGCAGGATGTTTTTTTACGGATAATATTGGCCACGCTTTCAGAATTGAAAGCTAACCTTTACTTGCGTTCGGTCAACTCTTTCGTTAGGTGATTGAACTTGATTTCCATTTACTCAATAGCTTCAAGCAGATCATCTGTACGAATAATATTTTAATAAGAGATACGCTTACACAGATAATTATAAACAGCAATAAAAAAACTAAATCTTGCCCTCTGATCATTTGAGATCTTCCGACATCTACAGTATATCCCACATGCGCTCATTACCCGCTTACCGACAGATGCAATACTCTCAGAGCTCTATCCAACATAGAACACAGATCCTCCCTTTCCATCTAAGCCAATTTGCGGCGAAGTAACTGGTGCTCTCGACGCTATCTTCCTTGACTAAACATAGCATCGCGCACTAACCATCCTTGATGTTGATCACTTTACCTGCTCGTAGGTCTGATGATAATCGCATTCTAACTTTCATAATTTCTTTTACAAAACATCCATTTCCCACCTCGTAAAAGGTTAACTGTTTTTAATTGATTTAAATAACCATGATTTTAGCTCATAGCTATCTGCAGTTAATACTGCCGTTTGCGAGAGCGCGTTTCAGTATTTTCTTTGGTCTGCAAACTCCGATATTATGTAGTTCTTACATCAGTTCTTTCAGCATATCCTACTTGGCATCAAAAGATCTCTTCAGCGATACCTGAACCTTACTAAACTGCTATTGGCTTGACATTATAGGCGTGAGACGCCTACGTATCCCGTACCCTAAGAGTTACGTGCAGTTTTCAACCATTTTAGATGCTTACACGGGTTATCGTTCAGATTAGTATTTTCACTCAGTATGCCGGCGATAGCAAAATACTTGAAGTGGCTAGCGGCATTACGCTACTTCCGTCAGAGTAAAAGCCTGTTTCCCTACCTTGATACTGATATCTGCTACACCCACTTATAGTTAGGCCATAGTTATTCTTTCTACTTGAGGTAAATTTGCAGTGTCACTACCAGCAGTTTCAGCTGATACAGGGTCATTTTATTCTGAATTACGTAACGTGACACGTCTTATCAGTACCCTGCCAATCCGCCTGAACTGTTTACAACAAGTCTTGCAAGGTGCCATCCAGCAGAACAGGCAGGGGGTGAGGAACTATATAACTCAATTAAGCAGAGTTATATAGTTCCTCGTATTCCTGATCGTAGTGCTGCTGTTTTATGCTTCTGTCCATACTGATTGTTGAGTTCATGTTCCGAATCACTGTGTAGGCCGTTTAATGTGCACATCTCCACTTCCAGATATAGCTTAAATGTTACAGCTAAATGATCCTCTATAAAATAGCTGAACGCTCGATGCTGACACACCGGATTTTTACATATCAAACGACAACGCAACTTAGCATTCTATTAGAACGTTCCCCGTACAGGTTAACACTAACTTTTTTACAACCGGCTTGTGCGCACGTCAAACAGGCGACACTGAGGTAAAGCGCGATTTAACCCCACTGGCATACTGCGCCACTTTCATTAACACCACATCTTACAGTTCTTTCACGTCAAACACGTTATCATCAAATCTATAGGATCCCCATTTCAATAACATAGAGATCATCCGAACAATCTTATAAACCGCCAAATTGTTCCACAGCTGTGATAAATCCGGGATGAAAATCACGTTCTGGAACAGGCATTACAACGCTAAAAATACGGGGCATTGTTAAGCGTAACGTTCTCATAAATTTCCGATAGTAGCATGTCGCAAAAGCGATCAGGCAGAGTTATTAAGCGGATATCTTCAGTTCTTTAACCGACTATTTAAAGCGCCTATATAAACCTTTTGCATACCGTTTTATCCTGGGATCTTGTTGCACTCCACGGTGATTTCTATATCACGCTTCATCAGAAACTGCATGGTATCCGTTACTTGGTAATTGTTTTAATGTTCCACCGTTTTGTTTGCTCACTGCCATTAAGGCATATCCTACGTTGCTGCCTAGGCAGGGGCGTATGCCCGATAAGCTATTTTTCAACATCAATACAGCCGGGCGCCATCTATTCCAATATCTGATGGTGGTACAAGGGGCGTTCGATGGCTTCAGACACTATCGCTGACAAAGTTTCAACCCGTACTCTAGCACCTACTGCACCATATTGAGCTCATTGAGAGAATAATTCTGATCTATATATAGATAAACTTCTACAGTAGGCATTCAGCGTATTGCTGCTCACGTAACCGTTTTCCAACTTATTAAGCTGACTACAAAATCATCTTATAACTACTCTACTTGATAACGTTGCGACGTAGTGTCAGAAAATCAGTTTTCCTACTATTTGCCAGGCGTCGCTGCGGTTGCCCTGCTAACCAGTAATTTTTACCACCAACTCGTAAAGCTGTTCAAAAAAGAACGCTTGTTATGCCTGCTTCGGGCATATTAGTTTTTACTTAAAATCCAGCCGACCATCGGTGCTCTCCTATCCACGCTCTTCGTATATAACAAACCTTGGTATAACATCTTCCCATGTCAACACCGGGAGCGCACACGGTTTTTAGCGCGATCCAAGGCTTATAATACTTGCTGTAATTAGGTGATGCGCGTTTTTATGTATCCAGTGCCTTTTAAATAGTCTGTCAGCTTTTTCAGTTCACTCACTATCTTAAGCTCGTCCGCCTGCAATCAAACTTTGTTTTTGACTCCTTAGTGAACTTCTTGGACACTACCTTATTTTTTTATTCTAGTTGGTAGGCCAGTTCTTCTAGAATCTTCTTCTTGTTAACAGCTATTTTATAACTAATGCATCACGGGTTGCACTAGATTAAAATGATCGTTAGCAGTCTGATAATTAGCTTCCAAATCAAACTCACTGCTGATAATTTCCGGCAATTCCTTGACCATATCGACGTAATAATACTGTTTGGATAATAATTTCCTGCGGCTACAAAAAATACATGTAAAATAAAGATATTACTTAAATATAAAAGCTGTTCTTTGATATATTGCATATAATCACTGCTACGTAAGCAGTAGCTTCAGAAGTCAGATGCTTAAATAAATCCCGATCTTGATTCGTGTCACACGGATCGTCTTAAAGCATTAAATAGTTTTTTTTGCAAAATACTGCTTCTATATTCTGGAACATTTTCGCATCCATCGCTATTTCAGGGCTATAAATAGCCGTATACCGACAGATAATCACACTGAAAATACCGCTGTATAATGATGCTTTGATGAGGTAATATAGTATTTGCTTCAATTAGCGCTAAAATACAGCCCATATGACAACACCACGCCCACATGAAACATTAGAAAATGATAATTAGTGATAAAATTAAACTGTTTAAACCATATTATATCAATCGCCTTTCGATCCACTCTTTAAATTCCTGCAATGGCAACACCTACCCCTGACGATCACCATCTGTCATCATCAGGATCTCGATAGAATTCACTTTGATAAGGCAGGCAACCCTAGATCATAAGCGGCTTAATGTCCGCTTTGCGAGCACAGATAACAATCTGCTGCAGAAGAAAACGCCTACCAGAATATACTAATAGTGGAAGTTGACGACTTCTATAATCACATAATACATTTCTACTCGCAGTTTTCTTTCAAACCCCTTTATCCCACATGCCACTGGTGATGCCGGCTTCAGTAGTATTACAGGAATCCACAGTGGGGGTAAAATATAGAATCAAGGCAGTGGCGAAAATACCGCGCTATACTAGTAAATTTCCCAGCACCCCTTACTTTATCACGGTATAGCTGGTAGCCAATATATCCAAATTAAATTGGACAACAAAAAAGCCATTCCAGTTGATTAGCATTAGTGCAAAAGTCTACCGTGCTCAATCATGCCTATTCATCATCCTTGGAAGCATCCGTGCTTTTGCCATTGAGCGCTTCATTTTATCTTTACCGTTCTATTTATCACTGAATGCTAGGATGTTTTCTAGTGAAGTTTCTTTGCCGGTTCGAATTATCTGCAGTTACGCTTCACGCACATGACCTTCAGTGTAAACAATGAAGGAAGGCGCTTATTTTTTTATGGCTTCTATCTGTCAAAATCCGAGCTGGTAGAGTGTTGATTTATCAGTTTTAATAGTTTAGTCTCATCAATTAAACTCAATATCAATAATTCGTTATACAATTCTTATTGACTGAAAATATCCCGTATGTCACAGTCGTTATAAACTAAAGTTTAGGTAAAACAAAATGTTACAAACTATCATAGTACAATACTAAAAAGAAAAGGTAAGATGGTTATTTAGCTAGTTTTAATAGTAAACTTTCTTCAATATTCATTGAAGATATGAACCTATACTATACCTTAGCGCTAAAATCATTTATTACCTATCAGTTCTTGCAGGTAACCTTTTTAGGTCTAAAAGACTACACCCAGTTATATACCATCTTGTTTATGATGACATACGCCACATAGAAATGACGTGCACCATACTGCGCACCAAATAATTACACATCACGGTACCAAGATAGAGCAAAATTTCTGCTATTTATCTAAACCTAACAGCTCATCCACCAGCGCTGCAATATTTTCACGAATCTCCTTGAATTCTTCATATTCTATATTCAGCGATAATTTGCCGATCACTTCGTCGTTACACAGGTCAAGAAACCGATCGAAACCAGCATAACTCAGAGCAAAGGAAGTGTTAAAACAATTTTCATCGATTAGCGCAGACAATAGACGAATACGTGATTATTATCCATATTAATGGTGTGGCAGATGAAATAGTGTATATGATAGTCGTAAATAATCCACAGATTGATTGTCTGTTGTGGCTCTAGTTGATAGGCTAATTTAGTTTCTTGCAGATACAGTAATAAGTTATCAATAAACTGAAATTCATCATGGTTGAGCGTCAAATCCTGAATACGCAGTAAATCGATCTACAGCTTCTTTCCGCCACTTCCAGAGTATCTTGCAATTTACGCAACGTACTAGAGTTTTCCAATAACAGCAATTCGTAGCTAAAAATAGCGACCCAGTCTTAATTTTAAACAGCGTGACAATATTCTGTTTTATCTTATTTCTGTTTTTTTATTCACGATACGTTTGGTTGTATCGATATTATCGAAAATTTTCGCCATAGAATATTTTGTAGTATAAAACAATGCCATCGCCAGCGACATACATACGTTACCGTTTCTTTTGCGACACCGCAGACCTACTTCAATTCTTGTGCAATAATAGATAACTGGACAAGACAGCTACAGCGTAGAGAGAACTTATGCTAGCTAATATGATAATTACTGATTCTGATACGAGCAGTATCAGGTGCATAGATAGTGCTATCCTCAGGGGTATAGCTCACTAATAGTGAAACGATTAGGGGGATGCTGACAAAAAAAGTAGCTACCAATATTATTAGCGCATAATATTAAGTTTTCCTGAGTTTTTTTGAAGCCCGTTACTCATATAACGGTACACATCCACTTATTTTTTGCTAATTTTCAACACGCACTCACTCACTATTGAGTGAGGCGATGGGTGACACAAAGGCCAACTTGCCTATAGGTAGCAAGAGTAAAAAATCATTCTTTCAAGCTTAGAAGATTAGTTCTGGTATAATCTATGAAAATCCCCCCCATAATAATACCTCTTTAAGGATAGTTTTACGCACTATCACATAGATCTAACCCATGATACTAATTAAATGGCTTCTGCAAAAAAAATAATGCTATTTCATCATCGAAATTGTGGTAAATTCATTCTGTTGTTGCTATTTATTTTCAAATAAAGATGAAACACACTCATACACCTATTTTTATGTAGGTAGGTTTGTTTCTTTTATTCAAACTAAAAAGTAAACGTCATCGGTATACCTTAGAGTTGATACTAAGGTATTATCGATCGCCTTTTCTTTATTTAGAATCTTAGCAGTAACGCAAGCTATGTTGCACAACAGGCAACGTTTATTATGAACATAATAATGATAAATAGCCACCATAAACTAACCATTATAATTAAGTAGTTGCAATAATATTTCAAGCTACGTAACCCATTTCAGTACCGCTTCACATCAGAACGAAGGACTTTCCAAATGAGTGGAAATATCCTGAACCATACTTTGTATACAGCGAAGCACTATTAGATAGACCCAGTGCTTTCACCTTCCATCGCCATTGCACACGATTTATCATCTGCGTCATAATGTTGAACAAAATCACATCTTGTCTTAATGTCGTCAGTTATGTAGTTATACACCTTCTTCACCGCTAGTCTCGAGAAAGTTATTATTTACAGGTTTAAGTAGAATGAATCACTCCAATCCTAGATTGCGGCTATTTGATTGTATTTCATTTAATCAGAGTGTTTCCCCCCAACATGTCCTGTTGATGCCCTTTTAGAGGGGGGTATCAACAGGACATGTTGCTTCCTCTGCTGCTTGTAGTTTTATGAGGTTGGACTACTCTCTGCTGGCGTTGCCTGAACTGCGGAAAAACCATCTAGCTTTATGCTGTTAAGCAAAAGCACTATATTGCTAGTGCTGAGTTTGCAGCCAATAGTTATTCGGTTTCTAGTACTACTGGAAACTCATTATTCTATTTTTCAGCCCCAACGAGGAAACTGTTAAATGAATTGTAAAGTTGAAAGTAGTATACCTATATCCCTATTACTACCCTACCGATAACCCGATCAATAATAGCTTATAACGAGCAATGAAAATATGCGCTAATAAACACCCCCAGCAATCCGCTTCAGCAGTGAAAAAGCATCTTTGCATATAGCGCTACCCCTTCTTAAGGGGTAGCCATCATAGTCTGTAGGAATCATGATATTGGATAGCCTGTGAGCGCCAGCGTTTAAGTTTAAACATCGACAATAGCTACGCTAGCACCTCTCTATCAGCAATGACTTTTATCTTAGAAGTACTAAGATAAAATAAGAACGTAGATGTTCAGCGATTATATCTTACCTTCTTAAGGTAGCATGAATAATTTACAGATTTCCTGCTAGGCACAATATTTGGATATAAATAATTTTTTACCACCAATGCATTCAAGCTAACTCAACGGCTCCATCTCCAAAAAAACGACACTTAATTCAGCGCATACTTTTATGATATCATGAACCTGATATTTTCTACAGAATTTAATCGGTAGGTACCGCGTGACACTCCATGATATCATGGAGAAAATTGACATATAAAACGTTTGCTTATATTAAACAAAAGGCGAAAAACAGCGTAAAATCCTCGTTTAACTAGCACTCTAGAAGTCATGTAGAAATTAATTAAACTGAAGCTGTAGCAACCGGACTTGCGCCAGCTCTTGCAGTGTATCCACACCTATGCCGGGCACGTCGCTCGCCACTGCGACATGAATCTTTTCTCCGTACCATAAAACGCGCAGTTGTTCTAGGTTTTCAATCTTCTCCAACGGACTGGCGGACCAGTTAACATAACGATGTATAAAATCGGCACGATAGGCATATATCCCAATATGACGCAAAAGACCATAAGAAAAATATTTGCAGCTACGAGAAAATTCTTCACTGCCCCACGGGATAGTCGCACGAGAGAAATATAGCGCATAACCGCGTGCATTCATTACCACTTTTACTGTGTTAGGGTTGAATGCCTCTTCAGTGGTGGTGATAGGCACCGCCAGCGTAGCCATACCAGCTTCTACCTTCGCCAAATTATCCGCCACCTGGCGGATAATTTGCGGTGGAATGAGCGGCTCGTCACCCTGCACATTAACGATAATCCGATCGTCAGGAAAATCGTAATGATCGATAACCTCCTCCAGCCGCTCAGTACCGGACTGATGATCAGGACGAGTCAGACATACTTCACCGCCAGCAAACTTAACTGCATCAACCACCATCTGATGATCAGTCGCGACAATGACCCGATCAGCACCAGAGACTTGCGCCCGCTCCATGACACGAACTACCATAGGTTTTCCATTGATATCAACTAACGGCTTATTTGGCAAACGGCTGGAAGCAATACGGGCTGGAATAATAGCAATAAAACTCATGTATTGTGCTCATCCAGGGCAATAATGCGCGCTTCGCTTTCCAGAAGCACAGGGATACCATCACGTAAAGGGTAAACTCGTGCATCAGACTTACAAGTTAGCTCCCGATTTTCTTTATTATAATAAAGTTTGCCGTTACAACTTGGACAAGCAATGATTTCCAATAAACGATGATCCATAATTCCTCCCGTGGTGTACCTCCAAAAAAGATCATGGTGCAGAGAATAACATAAGAGTATGGAGCCGGAAATCATCACTAGAAAACGTTTCCATCTATCACAACTATTGCTGATTATCAGCATTTTTATGAGTTATTACTGATATATAGCAAGAGAGGATATATCAGTTTTTTTAACTAAATCACACTTTAAAGATTATATTAAGACAGGCTTTCCATAGAATATGAAGAATCATTCCTCGTATTCGCTAACTTTAGGAACCAAACAATCAAAAAAATCATCCAGACAACCAGAGCTAATACAAAAGGTTAGCGAGAACTTTTTTTCTGTGGTTTGTACCGAACTTCAGATAGCCCCTTACCGTCCGTCGTTGACCGGCAGCGCTGAATTGCCTGCAAAATTGGCATTAGCAATCCTTCTTCTGCAGTAGCGGGTATCTGCGCGTTAATTGGTAAATACCACCAATTTGGGCGGGCAAAGGCACGACACTTGACAGCATCTTTCTCTGTCATTAAAAGCTGCTCCCCTGGTGCAATTAGAGCATCAAGAACCTGCTGCCGGTAAACCTGATGATCACTAAACGCTACCTCCCGCACCGGTGTTACACCACACGCAAACACAGTTGCGAAAAAACGCGGTGGATGCCCAATGCCAGCAATCGCCACTAGAGGTGCCAGATTAGCGAGCTTACATCGTTTACCGCTAAGAAGATTAATTGGCGCGTCGGCAGCAAGACTCATAGGCACCTCACCAAGTCGAGCATTACCGCCGTTAACAATAACAGCCTGTACCGTTTGCAGGCGCTCTTCCCGTTCGCGCATTGGACCAGCAGGCAGCCACCAGCCGTTTCCAAAACGACGCTCACCGTCGATAACAACCCATTCAATTTCACGCCCCAGAGCATAATGCTGCAATCCGTCATCACTCACAACAACATCCAGAGGCCGCACGCGCAACAACGCCGCCACCGCGGCCCATCGCTGCGGTGCCACCGCAACTGGTGCACCAGTGCGTTGCCAAATAAGCAATGGCTCGTCCCCGCACTGATCACTTGTCGTGCTAGTATCCAGCAGCAGCGGATAGCACTCTGCTCGTCCACCGTAACCGCGCGACACAACTCCAACCCGCCAGCCTCGCTTCTGCAGTTGCGTAACAAGCCACAGCACTACCGGTGTTTTACCGTTACCGCCAGCAGTTAAGTTACCTACTGTCACAATCGGTAGTGAAAAATGATACACTTTAAGCCAGCCGCAGCGGTAGCTGAAGCGGATAAGAGCTGTAATCAATCCATATAGCCAGGACAATGGCAATAGCAACCAATATAAACGTGAGGCGCTGAACCAGATGCGGGCTATCATTGACCGAACTGTAACTGGTGAAGTTTAGCATAAACTCCCTGGCGCGACATTAGCTCCTCATGATTGCCTCGCTCCACGATCCGCCCTTCCTCCACTACCAGTATTTTATCAGCTTTTTTGATAGTAGAAAGGCGATGAGCAATGATTAGAGAGGTCCTGTTTTTCTGTAGCACATCCAGTGCCTTTTGGATTGCCTGATCGGATTCAGTATCAAGTGCTGAAGTGGCTTCATCAAGGATAAGAATCGGGCAATCCCGCAACAGCGCTCGCGCGATAGCGATGCGCTGGCGCTGTCCGCCGGACAGCAAAATACCGTTCTCACCAATTACTGTGTCCAGACCCTGATCCATTTTTTCAATAAAATCCATAGCATAAGCCATACGCGAAGCATTTTCAATCTGTTCACGGGAGTATCTACCCTTACGGGCGTAAGCAATATTATTGGCGATAGTGTCGTTAAATAAATGCACATTTTGGGAAACCAGGGCCACCTGATTACGCAGCGAAGCGAGTTTATAGGCACGTAAATCAGTGCCGTCAAGCAGGATTTTACCCTGCTGTATATCATAAAAACGCGTCAATAAATTAGCGATGGTAGATTTCCCAGAGCCGGAGCGCCCCACTAGCGCTACTGTATACCCTGCGGGAATGCTCAAACTAATATCATGCAGCGAAGGCATCTCTTTTCCTGGATAGGAAAAAGTGACATGATCAAAAGCTATCTTTCCTTTAACACGCTCAACTTCTACCGTACCCTCATCCTTTTCAGTTTCCATATCAAGAATAGTAAAAAGAGTCTGACAGGCCGCCATACCGCGCTGAAACTGGGTATTAACATTAGTCAGAGATTTCAGCGGCCGCATCAAGGCAATCATTGATGAAAACACCACTGTAATAGTACCGGCAGTCAAGGTCTCTCTTACCGATGGAAAGCTGGCAGCATATAGAACGAAGGCCAAAGCAAAAGACGCAATAAACTGGATTAGCGGATCGGAGACCGAGGAGGAGGCTACCATTTTCATCCCCTGTTGGCGCATGCGATTACTGACGCTATTAAAACGCTCGTTCTCCACTTTTTGGCCACCAAAGATCAATACTTCCTTATGCCCTTTAAGCATCTGCTCAGCGCTTGTTGTTACCTGTCCCATGGTGTTCTGCATTTTTTTACTGATCTGACGAAACCGCTTTGATACCTGCCGGATGCTAAATGACACCGCAGGCGCAATTACTACCAAAATCAGCGACAATTGCCAGCTGTAATAAAACATCATCGCGAACAAGCCAATAATCGATGCGCCTTCACGAATGACGGTAATTAATGCACCAGAAGATGATGATGCTACCTGCTCAGAATCATAGGTAATCCGTGACAGTAACGTGCCAATAGATTGCTTATCAAAAAAAGACACTGGCATGTCCATCATATGATTAAACAGCCGGCGACGCATATTCATCACTACCTTGCCAGAAACCCATGAAATACAATAACTTGAAACAAAACCGCTGACGCCGCGCAGTACTATCAGACCAATAACAACCAGCGGCATCCAGACAAGAATATTGCTATTAGGTTTACCAAAGCCGTTATCCAACAGCGGTTGGAGCAACGATAACATATAAATATCGCTGGCAGCATTTAATATCAAAGCAGTTGCCGCGACAATTAAACCTGTCTTGAAAGGTGAGATCATTAGCCAGAAGCGACGGAAGGTCTGCCAAGTGCAGAAATCTTTATCGTTTAGCATTTATTTACCAGTGCCTAGACTAAATAGCTGCTTATTTTACCTATTAAGCGCGCTAACGCAAAACCACTGATGATACTATCGGTAGGATATTTCACCCCAATAAGTTAAAACATCAAATGCCTGCAGATAAAAAATACTCGCTTAGTTAAGAACTGATAACTGTATCCGTATCCTTCCACAAAGAAAGCGAATTACCTAAACAACGATAATGCGTTACCACTACCCCGCCGGCAAACGCCAAAAACTGTAGTAATCTGCCAAAGCTAATACCATTTATGAACACGTCTACCCATAAAAAGTAACGGTAGAGGACATTCTACTATACCGCTGATGCAGCGGCACTTAAAAGATATCCATACGCCACCGTTTGCTATCCAGGCGCCTCAAGCTAGTATAACTCCAATGAAGCAACACTCGAAAGTGAACATCGTTGATTCTGCAGCACTTAGGAATCGTTATTACCAGCACTGTCAACCGCCTCTCAAGTGGCCCTAAATAACTTAAAATACAACTCCTCTCAGAGTACCAACGTTACTCGCCAAGAGAAAAAAGTGGCTAAGCACACGAAATAGACTGCTAATCAAGATACCGTTAGTCAGAAGACGCAGCGAACTCTGTCAAAAAACGGCGATATGATCCTCATAACTATGCTTCAGCTAAATATGGTCCGACGTCAATCTACACCCCACGAGGTAAGGCAAAAGATCATCAGCTTGTTTTGCCCCGTTCAGCAACCAGGGGCTGTATGATGTCATCCTGTAACGTCTATTACCGTCGACTCAGTACTTACCGCGAGGCCGTACGTAGCCCACTATTTAGCATATCTAACTGATAGCGCACCTAACATCTAACTGTATAATATGGAATAGCGAAGATAAGATATCTGCCGAATACCTTATATGTTAATGCTTAGATAACAAACAAAAATGAATAACAGGCTTTCCGGTGGAAACGATGTGCGTCAAAATGACGTAGTAGTGATAAATGATACTAGAGGCATATACCCGCAATATATATTGATATTAGCCACCAGTACTAATAATCCGTACTGGATAGAAATATTTCCTCCAGATAAAACAAGACAGATAGGCAGCAAATAGCAACGGTAATAATGTAACCTCGCGGCAATGTGCGATACAAGCTGAGCAGAAAAAACTGGGATTCCTCACCGCTATACGCCTAGAAGGCGCCATAAAATAAGCGATACCTCTCTGCGAGAGCATTTTCTGTTCTTCAGCACTGATTTCTTTGGTAATTCTAAAGCCCTGCGCTAGCATCAGAACCCGCTAGCGCAGCTGTCCTTCCCTTTTATTAATAGTTACGACAGATATAACAGCGATATATCCCTCCCACGAAAAAACTAGCACTATATAGATTATCAATAATTCCATTTAGTTTTCTTAGATTAAACCTGGTTAATAAAACAGGTAGTATCCGTCATAAAACACAGCGAAGTTTTGCTACGGGAAAGAAAGCTAATTTTGTAAAGAGATTATCAAATTTACCGGTAGCTAGAAACTTACTACGGCGTTGTTCTCTTCAAAGGGTAATCTATACAAGACGGCCTTAGTGGCTAACGGTAACAAAGTAATTCCCAAAACTAAAGAAAACATCAACAATAGTGTTAACGAAAAAAAATTAAGAGCAGCTCTTATACTCCTGCAAGTATACTTTTCACCGCAACATCCGGCCTGTAGATATTATTGCTAAGCTAATGCTTATTATTATAAGCTATACACGGGGCTATCTATTTCTCATCGTCTTACTTGCCATTATTTAGCAGTACAACTTGAATAAGTACTCAACGTCACTCTGATTCAAAAGATCATCCTTAAAGCCGCTAACCTTATTTACTAGTCCTAGAAGTTCAAATAAAATACTATCAGAAATAGCTTTTCCGGAGTACATTATAAAAAAAATCATTTACCTTAATTAATCGTCAAACTCTTTCTATCTCCATCCTATTAAGATTCGTAATGGGTTATTCAACCCCTTTTTTTTGCAGTCCCCGCAATCAAAAGACATCCCATAACAAATAGTTTTAAATCCTTTCCATGTTCTCCAGTTAGTATTCACGCAATTGGATCTTAGTAATTAAAAGGTCCACACCCCTTAAGGTTAACACAAAACAAAAAATGTACAATCTAACATTTTTTTGTAAAAAAGTAATAAATAGTGTATTTTACCATTAACCTGAACATTTCAAATTCTAGTAACTGCATTCTCTATCTTCATGCAAATTTACCATATGAAAATAGAGTTTTTCTATTTCCCTTTTATAGCTCTTTCGACTAAATTATCACACTGATACAAGATTTTATCGTTGACTTTAAGCGTATAAAATCCCTCCTAAACAGGCGTTAGGAGCTGAAGATCTCAAGCTTAAATTTATGTTGATATTCTGATGGTTCTGTTACACTAATTTTAAATTTTAATTTAAAGCGTAACGCCATAAAAGATTCTAGACTAATTTTATAGCCAGTTATAAGCCCCTTTAAACTCCAAAGGAAATCAATTTCAATAGTACAGAATTAGTTGCAATATATAACAGGCAAACTTATAGATGATTGACTCTCGCTTGCCATCACGATAACTGCGCAATAATTATTGTATTCATCAAAAGTATGAAATAAATATAAAAGTTTCTGAAGATATGTCTCATTTCCTAGAAAATTATTAATTAAAATAATCATTTTTACTATCAAATGAGACAAAATACTGACGATACTATATTGTTTCAGCTAAACTCCAAGCCATATTTCCTTAATACCTTTCAGTAATGTTTAGATGTGGTAGCACACTGAACTTGATTATCTGATAAAGAAATTGTACACTACATCCTATAATAACACGATTAGACAGAACCATAAAAATAAATTTGAATCTTGAATTCAAACACAAATTTGCTTAACTGGTTATCGGGTAAAATCACTGTATAACAATCGACATGGAAAACACCAAAAAGCTACTTCCACAATTTCAAAACAAATCAGAATATGTAAGCTAAAGAGAAGAAACTACAACGCTCTTGAATGTTAGACTCCCGAAAAAAATTCTCGTTAATCGGAAATTCCAATTGCATTAGCCTATAGCCACTCTGCCAGATGTTTATGGGGTTTAATCTCACAAGTGATAAATACTGGAAAGTCGTCCTGAGACGATGGCAAGTGAGCGCTATTTACACAATTAAATTCATGAACCGCATAGTATCAGCCATAGTGTACTTCTCTTGCGAAGTACCTCTTTCTACCATGGTAAGCTAGAGAGACTTCCAGATAGGGACCTGGCTAGCGTAGGCAGGGGTCATAAAACTAGAGTGCTCAGTTGTTAACAGACGATGAATAGGTATACGCAACAGGTATAAAGGCGGCAATTAGGTGTGTTACAATCCTGAATTCTTAAGCGCCAAGTTCGCCGTAACAGAACTAAATAAAGTATAGTGTGACTATATGATATTTCTCTAGAGAAAGAAATACTGAGAACCCCTTTACGATTGTTCTTGATACGTTAGAAAGGCAATTTGTGGCTGGGCTATATCGTTCTCCCTAGAATAATGGCTAGTCACTATCCAAGTAACTAGTCTAAGATAGTTGGTGTAAAGTTACCGGATTAAAAAAAGTATGAGTCGGTGTACTAACTCTGTTAGTATAACAGTCCGATGGCACGCTTTCCGAATCCTGAAAGCAAGCATATACCGATAAAAGCCATATAAGTTTAAGCGAAGTAACGCATGATATTACATACTGTATCTTACGTGGGTATTACAAACACACTCAAAGCATATAAATATAATTATAGATTTCCACCAAATAAATTAAAATAGATATTGGAAAAATATTAAACACCCTTTTATTTTATATACCTATGCTTATCTATTTAAGCGTAAGCGACGAAATAATAATATCTATGTTGTTATTATCCATAGGCGATAGACTACAGTGCAGTTAACCTAATAATCAACACAAAGAGATGTCTCCCTCACGGAGACATCTCTTTGTGTTGATTATTATTGATAATTCACGCTGATATATACCCACGTTAGCCGTATATTCTTTTTTCACTTGGGAGAGTGATCTTGATCCAATCCCTTAGGGTAAAAGTATTAGTGATAAAACCACTTTGCATTTCTTACTACTGTTACTGCCTCCCCCACAGAATTAAGAGATAAAGCATGTGTGGATCAACTTTAATTAACCATCATAATGTGCCAATGAAATTATTTATACAAAATTACTTACATAGCATCAAAACACCTGATGGACAGATTTATAAAAAATACTGAATATATTATATCAAAATAAATTGAGCATTAAAAATAGATATCAATATTGTCTAGGAAAAAGATTTTTTAATACGTAAATTTTGAAATACTATTTCAAAGATAGTGAAGAGTTTTTTTAAATTCTAATATGATATAATTTATATTATCGTTATAGCTTTTATGCCTTAAATATTTATTACAAAAATACTAATAAGTTGCCTAAATATGGCAGAAAATTCTATTATATTTTTTAAAATATACTGAAATTGTCATATTAAGTTTTTCTTAATAGGCTTTTATTACTAATTATTTTTACTTATAGTATTATTCGATCATTATTAAATAAAAAAATAGTTTTGTATAAATATCTATACTTTTAATTATATTTTAACGTGAGATATGTATTAATTTAAATTAATACATTACATTATCATTGTAAATTAGTGGTATATGCAGGATGATCGTATTATATACGCATGAATAAAACACCTCCTGAAAACATTTTTTATTATTTTACATATAACGATAATATTCTATATAATGCAATTATCTCTATAAAAGTATATTACTATAATCTTCTAGTTCTTGCCGTTTATGCATTTAGTAAATTATTTTAGCATTTTCCTGTCAATAAAATATACTTTTACCCCCTCTATGCAAAAGAATAAGAAATAGATATGATTTTATAATATAAAAACTAGCCACGTAAATAAAAAAGGCTAAATATGAAAGCTATCTGCTCACGTTTGAATATTAAGGATAAAACTCTTACATCATACTTGCGTCATATAATATAAATATAAAGAAAAAACAAATAATAAAAATTATTTATTATATGAAGATTCTTAGCAGTGTTACCGATGATATTTCTACCCGTCTATACGAGCTTAATCAAACTTTAACCATCTTTTATGTCTTCGTGGTAATCTAATATAGATAAAATACAACCAGAGAGCATTATTAAAACAATAACTAAAACCCTTTTCTCAGAAAGGCCTAAGAATTAGGCAGGCAGCGTAATATCTATTTGATACCGTAACAGCTGGCAGTCTTACAGCTGATATCTCAACAAATTATGCTATAAGTGCTTATGATTTACTGTATTTATTGCGTAAATCTGAACTAAAAGCAAAACCATAGATCATTTACCGTGAGCTAAATTTTTACTTTAGCAAGGTTTTATGTATCGTTTTTAGTCCACTAATAACTTGTACTGTGCCATCATTTTTCTGAATATTCCCATGCTTCCACTTCCTTTATCTGCGACCGCTGTAGCTAGGTGACATAACAGAGCTCTCTTAAGAAAGAGCATGGATAAAATTTTACAGCGTGGCGGCTGGCTTTACTCTTTCGTATAACGAAATATTATATAATAAAAAGGCATATAGTTTTTTTGTCCACAATGTGTAATACACATATGTTCACATCCTAACTTTTGCGAACATATGAGCACAGCATAGCAAAATAAAACACACCAAAATTCTCTTAGCAAAGTTCTTCTCTTCCCTATAAGATGGTTAGAATCTACTGGCCTATTAGGCCACTTAATAACCCGCAATAATATAAACTTATTACATAAGAATCCTAAATGTCCGTCTCTTTGACAAGAGTGCCTTATTATCTGTGCAAACCTCTATTACCCGCAGAACAAATTATGTTAAATTAATTTATTTAGCTCTACCGCGCTATACCCAATCCAGTGACTCTATATTTCTATAGAAAAATATTCTATTCCAAATAGGAATAACATTAAGTATGGTAATTCTGAAATATAAAAAACATAAAATATTATCCGTTTTAATCTATTGATGATGTTTTTCATAAATTAATTTATTGATAAGCGGCATTATTTCATAAATTTTACAAGTTTATCTCAAGAAATATCCTTTAAGAAATAAAAATATATTTTATATATAACTAGTGACAACATACTATTTAATCTATTATAAGGCGTATATAATTTATTCCATTCTATGTTAAAAATAGACTATTAAAATACTAAAACATAAACCAATTGTATTAACACACATACTATTCATATTTATGAAATAACTTCAATTTTCAATAAACGTTAGTTAAAAGCTAATAATCAAAAATATAAAAATATTATTAAAATTAATTATGCTATTTATTAGGATAAATAGCATAAGAATAAGATGTTCAGTACATTATTAAATAATATAATGAAGAATAGCGCCATAGTGTTAATAACACCTAAATATATTATAATTGTTTTGTATAAATTTTGCATCAAATATCATCTTAATACCATGCGTATTGATATTTAGTTTAATAACTATCACGTCTTATTTTTAAATATAGATCCCTCTTAAGGGAGATTTATTTATATGATAAAACAATCGAATAGTTAAAGGAAAACTAGCTAAAAATAAAATATATATTAATTCACTTTTATAGAAATGAATTAATATTTCAATGCATATTGCATAGAGTATCTATTGGAATTTTTTATAATCAGAATAAATATTGAAGAAATTTTTTAACAAAAATCTGTAAATTCTCATTTTCAAGATCATATAAATAATAGCTTTAGCATAATAAAATTTATTAAAATCCTAAGCTGAATTAAGGAAGAAAATAGAATTTATACCATTAACTACCAGTTAGTTTATAAAAAATAAAATAAGATATAATATTTTTTTAAAAATAGAATTTTTTCTGGTAGCAATAAACTTGCTAAATATAAAAAATTATTATGCTTCCCCCTTATCTGCATTGGCCAAAAAAAAACGTAAGAAGATATAAATAAAAATTAATAATTTTCTTCTAGTAATATTGATGTTAATCAAATAACATATTCATTATATGTCTGATGAAATACTACCTAATAATGATTACATTATCATGATATTGATAAAACCTATGATTAAGAAATGTAGTAGCGTCTTTACATATTTTTGTAAGGTATGCTTGAGCGTTTAGAAAAACTCTTTTTTCTGCTAAAAAATAATAAAACCATTAACAGAACGGTTATTACGTAACACGTTAAAATAATATGATTACATATCAATAAAATTATTAATTATAGCTGGCACAAAAAAAAGTTTTTTCTTCATTCATTAACAGAATAAAGAGCACTTAAATTTCCACTAAAACAATCTATAAAATGACCGTTTATTACAAAAAATCCATTTAATATGAGAAAATCCTTAACATTAATCAGTGAAATAACTTTAGATAAAGTAAATTCGTAATAATAGTTAAAGAACGTTATTAACGACGATAAAGTGAAATATCATCTCTTCCCTATTCTTATAATTAAGTCTTTAAAAGACTCACTTAAGAAAATCTTTCGTGTAACACGCTTTAAATAGAAAAGTGTTTCATGGTGTAGGATGAAAGAAAGGCACCTTATACATCAGCGTAGTGACGACAGATGTAAAACAGTTCATACAAATGTTTTGTAGAGTAGAAAATTATTATTCAAGCTTAAGAAGCCGTTGTACTCTCTGATATCTTGCACAATTCATAATGTATACTAATAAACTAAATTGTGCGTACGCTAATCGTCCACAGCGCTTCACTGCCAATTTATATAGCATATTATTTATTGAAAGAATAAAAAATATTTTACATTTTATTAAACAAGTAATTTATACTAAATTTAACTAATAACAGAAGTACTCAACAGACCATTTCAGCGAGAAAATAGGTCTTTTAATAGGGTAGATCGAATTGATCCAGCGTTTGACTAACTATTTAGTTAAAAATATCACTTATCTTAGCAGGACAGTGATAGAATGCGAGCATTAGCGGCATAATGATTACGCCTAGTTTATTAGCCGCTAATGTTATTATATGTAGGTGGCCTAAATACAGCGGGGTTCACGTACCTCCAGTAGTAACCGATGTCGCTCTTTTAATACCACGTCCGCTACGCGTGTTAGTAACTCATCACTTAGCTATTAACGCTGTAGGGGGGTTCATAGAACAAGAGAAATAATCATTCCCATGGTTTAAAATGAACCGGAGCTGATGCTAGCAGAGATATTGCAAAAATCCTGCACGACATTCGCTGGCGCTTGAGCCTCATGTAGGCTGTATGAAATTTCCAGTGTTAACGTCTGTTGCGCACCTGAGCTAATAATCAATCAGGTTGGTTTCAATCTCCGGTAAGGGCTTGCCAAATACCTGCAACAGACGGCCATCATAAATGGCGCCGCTAATACCGACTATCAGACATTTTATACCTCCAACTCCTTTTTTTAGTAAGTGTAATAAAGATAAAGACTGCTTCTTTTATCCCCCCTTTTTTGTATTAAAATGAGCTGAATCTATAAAGGACTAGTTAGAAGTATAACCTACCTCACCAAAGAGGTATCGATCAACTTTCGTTATGTATTTCAAGCTTTCGATTTTCAGTTTTAGTATACGCCACTTTAGAATCATCGTGCCGCAACAACTCTAGATAATTTAAATAGCACTGATCCACGTCGCGAGTTACGTATATACCGTTGAGTACTGATGATTCAAATTGCCCAATGTCAGGATTATCTTCCATCACCGCCTGTTTAGATATATTAAATCTTGAAATATTAATGCATTTGCGCCGATAAGCTGCCATATGTTATTAACTTCTCGACCGTGGGCAATCAATTCTGATGTTCGCGGGCATATCTATATCCATAAACGTTTTGAAAGCGGATTTTTTTTAGCGCGGTAGAGACCAAGTACATGACGAACGCCCGCCTCACGTGCCATATCTCGACGATTTGTTCAGAGGTGGCACCACGCACGATGCAATCGTCCAGCAGTAACACATTTTTATCCTGGAACTCAATACGATTAACGTTAAGCTTATGGCGTACCAATTACTAGCATACCTACTGACAGGACATAGTAAAAATCCGGCCGACATAACAATTTTTCACAAATCCCTTTCGATAAGGTTTGTTCAATATTCGAGCTATTTTCAACACGATATAACAGGAGGTTTCCGGAATAGGAATCACCACATCAATATCCAAATATTCCCATGTACGAGCGATTTTTTACCTAGCATTCCCCCATACGCACATGAGCAATATAGACCGAGATCTTATCGATGAACGAGTCTGGTCTAGCAAAATAGACATACTCAAACAAACAAAAGTGATAACTGGAGTTCTTAACGCACTACCGGCTGAACAACTGCTTTTTTAATGACATATACCGCTTCGCCTGGCGCGATGTAGCCCAAGAAATTAAAGCCCAGCATATCCAGCGCTACGTTTTCGAAAGCCGAAATATATTCATTTACCCCCGTCTGTCGGCGTACGTTTACATATGACCAGTAGGCTAATACCGTTGGGGTCACAAAAAAAAACAAAAAAGCCATAACCGATAATCATGCCGACACAAGCGTAAGCCCCCTCGGATCTGCTGATGAGTTGCCACTACCGCTGTGAAAATATTGTCTGCTTCTAGCGGATGATCTGGGAAGCAATCTATTTTGCCAGCAAAAACGTTCAGTAAAATTTCTGAATCGGAGGTTGTATTGACATGACGCCACATTGTTTTTAAAACAATTTATTTTATTACGCACACAAATAGTTTGTAGGCGTTAGTTAAGTTACCATTGTACGCTAGAGTAATGTTAAACGAGGAATTAACGTAAAAAGGGCTGTGCCTCAGAGGCACTAGAGCTACCAGCAGTTGAGTTATCGGACGTGCTCCCCATATTACCCTGCAGGCACTGCATATGCTGAGCCTTAAAAACATCTCTAACCAGTCCATTGGCTTTACGTAGACGAAAACAATTCAAGGTATCAATGGTAAAGATGCCTGCCGCATCCTGCCAACGGTGCTAACGTACTCTTAATACATCATAAATAGACTGTGTTACTGGCATGAAACAAGCTATTCCAACAATACCGCAAATGTTGTCATTTCCTTATTAGCGTTATCATGATAGAACTACTCCCCTGGTAAAAAAAATGATCCGCTTTTCAGATAATTAAAAAACCATCTGTTGATACCTCTGAATTGCGGTATCAGTCGAGATTGCTGCCAGTCCTGGCTATGGGAGAAACTAGTGAAGGTATCGAGAAAAAATAACGCCGCCGATACAATTAAAATACCGCGCAACATGCCAAAAAAGGCACCTAATACCCAGTCAGTAGTGGAAAAACCGGTTCTCTCCACAAGCGAACCAATGATGTAATTGAGAATGGACCCGACGATTAAGGTCGCCACGAATAGCAGGGTAATCGCCATACCGTTGCGAATTATCTGCTTTTCAAAAGAAGTAAGGTATATTGCAAGATAGCTATAGTAATAGCTAGCGATAAAAAATGCACAGGCCCAAATCACTAAAGAGAATGTCTCACGTATAAACCCGCGGATCAGACTTAGCAGAGCGGAAAAAAAAACGATGCCGGTAATGATATAATCAATCCAGATCATATATAGATTCCTTGAGTATTCGCTACTAGGTTGGCTTGTTTTAGTAAATTTTACTATAAAAATATATTTGTATAGGGGATTATATTCCCTAAGTTTATATAAATTACACTGACTAAAAAGACCTAGCGTTACAGCTACTACCTATAGCGCCCGACGGTTACGATAAAAAAACACCGTACTTTTGGGAGCCAGTCTAGATCGGCTGGCGAACCAATCCATATAAAAATCTACCGTATTTTGTATGGCTGCAATTGACCATTAAGACCACTCAACTGTTTAAGATCGCTAAGTGCGCTTTGCAATTTATTTTGGGAAATATCAAGGTAGACAAAAATACGAGTAATCTGTCCTTGCACCGGCACATATGGTGCAGTATAAACATAATAGCCTGAAAACCGCAGCTTTGAAACGATTCTTGACACCTTATTAGCATTCTTCAATGCCCCGAGCTGCACTACCCATTTCTGCGTAGAGAAAGTCGCTAAATCAGATTTTAGCGGTGGCGCTTTGGGAGTTTTGACTTTTGGGATCTGCAGTTTAGGCACCGACTTATTCTCAGGGTTCGTGAGCGCCTTAACCTCCAGCTTTGTATCCGTAAGCGAACTGACTTTCATTTCCGGAGGCAGGGTTTGAAATTGCTCATTAGCCGGCGATAGCATATCAAATTCACCACTGGCGCCGAGCTTTGGCACCAGTGGGATAGTGGCAAACTCCTCTTGATATTTATTTTTTTTACCATCCAGCAGACCAGGTAAAACAATAATGCCGAGAGCGACAAGAACAATAGTTCCAACTATGCGGTTTTGAAATTTACTTGCCACAATACTTTGCTTTTTCAATTAGTGCTAGGACCGGGGATACGGTATGGAAAGAACCAAATACCAGTACGCAATCCTCGGACGAGGCATCCTCCATTGCATGATACCAGGCACTTAGTACATCCTCAAACTGTTGAGCGTCACTATTAAGATGCACCGCTAGTTTCCTGGCGCAGGCAGCACGCTGCCCGCCAAGCGATGCGCAATACCAAACATCTATCTGTTTACGTAAACAGGCAAGGGTAGCAGAAATATCTTTATCCGCCATCATCCCGACCACCGCCCGGATTTTGCCGGTACATGATAACGCCATTAAACGCTTGGCTAGATAGCTAGCAGCATGGGGATTATGCGCAACGTCCAGAATGATTAGCGGTGCTCGTCCGATACATTGAAAACGTCCTGGAAGCGAAGCCTTGCGCAGCCCCTGGCGCACCGCCGATTCCGGTACCTTAAACGGCAAGCAGGCAACGGCAGCCAGCGCCGTTGCCGCGTTTTCTAACGGAATAGCCGGTAGCGGCAGTGCGGTAAACCCGTGCATATTATCCCACCATCGCCAGTGCTCTTCATCCTCCTGGCACCACCAATCTCGATTCCTGGCATATAACGCTGCGCCACAGTCTGCAGCAACAGCGTCAAGCGTTGCTGGGCGAACGGAATCACCTACGACCGCCGGTCTGCCGTGACGGAAGATACCAGCTTTTTCCCACGCGATACTAGCACGATCCGACCCGAGTAAATCGGTATGATCGAGATCAATGGAGGTTATTACGGCAATGTCAGCATCAACGATATTAGTTGCGTCCAACCGCCCCCCTAAACCAACCTCAAGAATCACAACATCTAGCGCTGCTTGCCGAAAAAGATGCAGCGCCGCTAGTGTACCAAACTCGAAATAGCTTAACGACGTCGCGCTACGGCCTGCTTCGATAATCGCCATCGCTTCACTATGGGCAGCCTCCGGTAATTCTTCGCCCTGAATACGCACCCGTTCAGTATAGCGCAACAAATGCGGAGAATTGTAAACACCGACACGCATCCCGCTTTCCAGCAAAATAGCTTCCAGCAGCCGACAAGTTGTTCCCTTACCATTGCTGCCACCAACGATAATGACCAAAGTGGCCGGGCGCAGCAGATTTAGGCCTATAGCCACACGACGTACTCGCGTCAGCCCTAAATCAATAGGTTTAGAGTGCAGACGTTCAAGATAATAAAGCCACGTTGCCAATGGTGACCTGGCTTCTGGAATGGATAGATTTTCCATAACTTCCTTGATTGGCTGATGCTGTATTCTTAGCAAGAATATCACGCTACGACTGACGGTTGCGAACAGGCTTTCGGCGCCCTTTATACCCCGTTCTGATAATCCTCCGAAAAAGCATCTTGGCACGGATCCTGTGGCCGGGGCTTATTAGTCAATTTTGCCAGTAGGCTGGCCAAACGCAGACGCATTTCCGGACGGCGCACGATAAGATCTATAGCGCCCTTTTCCAAAAGGAATTCACTACGCTGGAACCCATCTGGCAGTTTTTCACGTACCGTCTGTTCTATCACCCGCGGGCCAGCAAAGCCAATTAGCGCTTTCGGTTCAGCAACGTTCAGATCCCCCAGCATAGCTAGACTAGCCGAAACACCACCCATGGTAGGATTAGTCAAAACCGAAATATAAGGCAACCGCCGTTCACGCAGTCGCGCTAGCGCCGCGCTGGTCTTTGCCATCTGCATCAATGACATCAGCGCTTCCTGAATACGGGCCCCGCCGCTAGCAGAAAAACAAACCAGAGGACACTCTTCCGCTAGCGCCTGCTCGACTGCACGCACAAAACGCGCGCCAACAACTGAGGACATTGAACCGCCAATAAAAGAAAACTCGAATGATGCCACTACTATCGGCATTCCATACAGCTCGCCTTTCATTACTACCAATGCATCCTTTTCATCTGTGGCTTTCTGGGCCGCCGCTAAGCGATCCTTATATTTTTTTGAGTCCTTGAATTTCAGGATATCTTTCGGCTCCAACTCGCTACCAAGCTCGGACTCGCTTCCTTTATCCAGGAAAGCATGTAAGCGCATGCGGGCAGCCATCCGCATGTGGTGATCGCACTTTGGGCAGACCTCTAGATTACGTTCCAGCTCAGCACGATACAACACCTGGCTACAGTTATTACACTTAGTCCATATGCCCTTAGGAATGTTTACCCTGTGCGTCGGAGTGATAGTGCTCTTATTGAGAATTCGTTCAATCCAACTCATCGATAACCTTTCTGTTTGAACCTAGCATTCACCAGTCCGCTATACCTACTTTATTTTTTTAACCCCCCGGAAGGATCCGGCAGTATTGCATA
Source organism: Sodalis sp. (in: enterobacteria) (assembly GCA_051710585.1). Taxonomy (GTDB): domain Bacteria; phylum Pseudomonadota; class Gammaproteobacteria; order Enterobacterales; family Enterobacteriaceae; genus JBPESP01. The sequence continues at coordinate 84,864 of JBPESP010000001.1, forward strand.
TTTCCCACCAGAAATGCTTTTTTTATTCTAAAAGATATCCATTAAACCATAATGACAAACAACTTAGCATGGAAAACTCTTTTTTTGTTCACATTCTGCCCAACTGCTATGGAATTACTTACTTATCATTAGTAGACATCTGATGCTGACGCCACACGTCAATGTAGACGGATAGCACACAGACAGGGGTAATCGCCATGATAAGACACTTCAAATTTACTACACTATCAGTCAGTGTAGTCCAAAAGAAATTAAGAGCAGTATATCTGAAAAAACTCACAGGAATCCACCGCTATGTTATAGAGCAAAAAATTGCGGTAGCGTATATCTCCCATTATTATAGAGCATAGAACTCATGGGCTTTACTAGATAGCACCAGCAACAAACAACAGTGTATTTCAGCTAGGAAGGGGTTCAAAGTATCAGTCCAGTTTTCGCAAAATAGAATAAAATGCATAAACCTAGACATCTGACTGCGTCACCAGCTCTTCCATTTGTATATTGATATACAAAATAACATTATAATAAATTTTATATGTTCCATTAAGTTTCCCGGTATCGCAAATCTAACAAAGTAAACGAATTAACCTGTAAAAAATAATGGCCCTAGCGGTGATGTAGGTAAGGCGAAATGGGATGGATAATCCACAGCCACCAGGTAAAGCCCCTCCGCACGAGCAGTAGCGCCAGCCTGTGTTCGATCACGGCACGCGAGCAGGTCAGCAATCCAGCTTTCAGGGCGGTTACCGCAACCAACTTCCAGTAAATTGCCTACAATATTACGAACCATATGATAAAGAAAAGAATTTGCTTTTATATCGACAACAACATAGCGTCCCTGACGCGTAACGTGCAGATGGTGTATATTACGCCAAGGGCTGCGCGACTGGCATTCTAAGGCACGGAAAGACGTGAAATCATTTTCACCCAATAAACACTGACCAGCGCGCGCCATTGACAAAGCATTGAGCGGATGATAATAGTGAGTTAACCCGCGGCAAAATAATCCTGGGCGCAGGCAATGATTATGAATCATATAACGGTAGCGACGGGCAGTTGCGCTAAAACGCGCATGGAAACAATCCGCTACCTGCGCTACCCAGCGCACGGCAATATCAGATGGTAGGTTGGCGTTGACGCCAAGCGTCCAAGCAGTATCCAAGCGGCGTGATCGTGTATTAAAATGAACAACCTGCCCCGTAGCATGCACACCGGCATCGGTACGGCCAGCGCAATAAACCTTGATAGTTTCATCGGCAACCGTAGAGAGCGCACGTTCAAGACACGCCTGCACGCTTGCCACTTCCTCCTGGCGCTGCCAGCCATAATAGGCGCTACCGTCATACTCAATTTCAAGTGCTAGCTTCATCGTACTATATCATTGGGGCTATCATTCCTCATCCACAGCAAGGCAGGGCGTGCCGTTTGTAGTGTTACTACGTGCACTGCAATCAATCATCAGTTTCTTTCGTAGTCAACATCACCATTAGAGCACCGCCAAAACAGATATTATCCGCCATTGTCCAGATCTACAGTAGATCAAGCGTACCGTAATCGTTAAACAGAATACCGATATTTAGCATGACATTTCCAGAGACATTATCCACTAGTGTAGAAGTCAGAGTTATATCTGTAATCAATTGAATTGCGCCGCTTCGCTAATCTGGACAATTTCTAGCATCGCTGTACCGGCTATAATATTTTACTTTAAAATAGTAATATTACAGCCTTTAGATATTATATTATCTCGCATAATACGATGCTGCGATAGTGCTGCACCTATGGCAGTCGTTAATTTAAATAACGTAAAGGTCCTCGCGCATGCTGTTGCATATCTTTAATATCACCCCTCTATCGACCACCGCTAAGCATGGCCGGCATTGCTTGGAAGCCTAAATCCCGTAGGGTATCCGCGCCAATACTATTGTCTGTTTCCACGCACAGAGATAACCACTCTCGGCGCTGATAATAATATTTTCGTAATTTATCAAATCCCCCTGGCAGTCCAGCTACGCGACGTAACTGGATATCATCTCGCTGTACATCATAAACAAGATGCGCTAAAAGACGCAGGACCTCTTCATCAATATCACCATGCAAACGGATACGCTCCACCACAGGCGGGGGCAGCAGTTCCGACAGACTCGCACGCTCATCACTACCAACATGAGCGCTATAGGCATCAAAAACCTGCGTGGTGCCGCGCACTTTACCTTCCAGGGAATAACCGGCAATATGGGCAGTTCCGATATCAACATGGACCAAAAGCGACAATAACAGGGCGGGCTCCATCTCCCAGACATCTAGAACGACGCTAAGAAGCTTACCGCCCTCCAATGCCTGCAGAAGCGCAGTGTTGTCCACTACCGCTCCGCGGCAGGTATTGATAATAATGCGTCCAGCAGGCAGAGCCGCCAATAACCTCTGGTCCACTTGATGCCAGGTTGCATGCCGGCCGTTGAGCGTGAGGGGCGTATGGAATGTCAATACATCTGCTTGAGTTACCAGCGTTTCCAACGACTGCCATTCACCAGGAGCGCCCGCCTCCTCCAGAGGCGGATCACACAGCAAGGTACGCACGCCAAAAACATTGAGTCGTTGTTGCAAACAGCTACCAATGTTCCCAACCCCAACAATACCAACAATCTTGTCACGTAGCGCGAAGCCATCCCGCTGTGCTAACCAAAGTAATGCAGAAAATACATACTCCACCACCGCAACCGCGTTACAACCAGGAGCCGCAGAAAAACCAATCCCTGCTTGCACAAGCCAATCTTTATCTACATGATCGACACCAGCAGTAGCGGTACCTACGAATTTTACCTGGCTGCCGTCGAGTAGAGCTTTGTCAACGCAAGTCACTGAACGCACCATCAGCGCATCGATCTGTCCTAACGCAGCCTTAGTAATCGCCCTACCCGCCATAGTCTGCACGTCGCCAAGACGTCCAAACAGCACTTCAGCATAAGGTATGTTCTCATCCACAAGAATTTTCACATCGGGCTCCATCAATACAGCAGCATTAAATATTAAAGAGAGAATGTTCTCTCACTGAATGTGTAAGAATCCAAACCCTAAATTAAGTTTTATTTTACAAATTTCGCCGATGAGAACACTAACTTTTAGCGGCAGGGTCACTCATTTCGTCTGCTAGAAATACCATCCATCTTAACTCCGGATGCCTTCTCTACTGGTAAAGACTTGTTATTTTTAGCCTAAAAATAGCGCGCTGCTATGAGGTTATACTCAACTACTGACAGCCCTAGATGAATCTCTGATAACGGCTCGGCACTCAATACTTGAGTGGTTAATTACTCGCATTACAGCTTTAAGCTACATAAAACCAGCAAAAATATAGACTGCTCTATTTCACTACCCGCAAGTCGGCAGTGACGGTAAAAGTTATGTATATGCCACTTTCTTCCCACCGAACTATTACAGCAGAGGAATAACTACCAAACGGTAAAAGATTTTATTTACAGTCAGTTTTCCACACCATTTTAGCTAGCTAGCTAGCTAGACGTCGACCAATTCCTTAAATGCTACATACTGAAATAGGGCAGTTAGACATTCTGATGCAACCGTATAAACTATTATATGACCTATCATACCCTACGAACATTGAAACACCAGTTCCTTTCCTCAGGCAGCTTATCACCCCCCCAACTGGCTGCACTTACAAAAAAGATGACGCTAACCGAGCTATAAGAAATATCCCCATTATGATAAGGTAAACATTCAGGATCCCAAATTCTGCTAATTATTTCCTATTATTAAATAAGTTCTTTCAAAGCTAGATGTCTAGCTACTCTAGCAGCTAATCCATTCGCTTATCGGTACGAACATAAACTACGAATGGTCCGTGCGTCGCTATCGCAAGCTAGTTATAAGTGTCTTTATCGGTATACAACTGGTCGTTATATGACTGATAGCCAAAAGAAAGAGTGGGCAACTCTACAGGAGCCTAACCTTAATCCTTAATGATGCAATTCATGTCCCTTGTACACGCAGTATAAAACCTCCCTTCCCGGCTCGGTACGATGGGAAGATAATATAATTTTACTACTGTCACACCACCCCTAAAATTCTTGCTGCTAAGTAAAGAGTACCTCAATGATGATGCCAGCCGACGCGTAAAAGATGGCATCTCTAAATACCGAGGATCAGAGTGGGATTGCCAATATATCCAAAAATGCCAAACTAGATCCACCTCAAAATATAATAATCCTAAACCCAGAGCTTTCATCGCCAACGAAATGAACCTAACCCCTACACTCTGTTCATCCAATCGGGTCATTACCCTAATCCTAGAAGTGTAAAATAATAAAAAAATACTAAAGGCGCTGACAGAAAAACTTGTAATATCATAATATTAGTTCCATAAATTTCAATAATAATAAAATTAAAAGTACCAATGAAAACAAACTCTACTCTCTGTGCTAACAGAGAGTATGTTCAATCCTGGTATGATTAAATACGCCAGAACGATGATAAAACAATAAGCCTATCGGCACTTTAGCATCACTGCCAGCGACTCATAACACCAATGTACAACAATGAGTCTCCGACGCCACCCACCTTTCCGACTGAAACAACATAGTTTAAGCGTATTTACGCATCACAAGCGTTGCATTCGTGCCACCGAAACCAAAGCTATTACTCATCACGGTAGTTAATGCACGTTGTGTCGGCTTAGTAATGACGTTCATACCTTCCGCTTGTGGATCAAGCTGTTCAATATTAATGCTCGGAGCAATAAACCCGTACTCCAGCATCAGCAGCGTAAAAATGATTTCATGTACCCCGGCGGCGCCCAGCGAATGACCTGTCATCGCCTTAGTAGCGGAAAATGCCGGATGCTGGCTACCAAAAGTTTTCCGGATAGCCCACAATTCTTTAACATCTCCAACGAGCGTAGAAGTCCCGTGAACGTTTAAGTAATCTACTGGGGTATCCACATCTTTTAACGCCATTTTCATGCAACGGATAGCGCCTTCACCGGAAGGTAATACCATATTCACACCGTCGGAAGTCGCACCATAACCAATAACTTCAGCATAAATATGAGCGCCTCTAGCTAAAGCATGCTTAAGCTCTTCCACTACCACGATACCGCCACCACCGGCAATAACAAACCCGTCACGATTAATATCATAGGTGCGTGAAGCTTTTGTCGGCATTTTGTTGTAATGAGTAGATAGCGCACCCATAGCATCGAATTCACAGGCCATTTCCCAACACAACTCTTCTCCGCCGCCAGCGAATACTACATCCAGTTTACCAAGTTGGATCATTTCCACCGCATTACCTATACAATGCGCGGAGGTCGAACAGGCGGAGCTGATAGAGTAGTTAACGCCACGGATTTTGAAAGAAGTTGCTAGACATGCTGACACGCCAGAAGCCATCGCCTTAGTAACCATATAAGGTCCTACGCCACGCAGACCGCGGGCTCGCATACCATCAGATCCAGCAACCTGATTTCTTGGCGAACCACCGCCAGAACCAACGATAAGGCCAGTACGATCATTAGAAACCATTTTTGGCGTCAGCCCAGCATCGATAATCGCCTGCTCCATAGACACAAAAGCGTAGACAGAGGCATCACTCATAAAACGCGCTATTTTGCGATCAATCAGCCCGGTGATATCGAGTTTAACATTTCCCCAGACATGACTACGCATACCAGCATCTTTCAATTCCTGGGAAAAGGAAATACCGGAGCAACCTTCTTTCAACGAGATCAGAACTTCTTTTTGGTCATTACCGATACTTGATAATATTCCCATGCCGGTAATCACAGCGCGTTTCATTTAATACCTCTTGTTAATAATATTTGAGTTTTACTCATGCAATGTAGCTTACAGATGTAAGCTGAACAAGTCCGAGAAGAAGGTGTTAACAAAATTCGCACTAGAAAGCTAACGTCCATAGAATCGCCCAGATTTCCCTATTGTAAACAACCACGCTGTTAAACCAAACATCTTGCGTTAGAGCAATTCAAGATAGAGATGTATCCAAAAAAATAATAGCGTCTATATCTCCAACTCAAAATGATTTAGCGAAAAACTACCACATTTTTACTGCACAGTAATACCTTAGCCTGTCAGCTTTACGCCCCATTGGCGCCTGGTCTTTCATGTGCGAAAACTGGATTTTATACAGGCCTTAATTCCCTAGCGTTAGAGTATGCCCTTGATACGAAATGCTGGCAGCAATCGACATACAGCGCCTGCACTTTTCAGTTCACTTTTTAAGAAATTTCCGCTTGAAAAAAAAGATTTGCGCAATGCACACAAGCCCTAGCTAACAAAGGCTGGCACACCCTTGGTGAAAAAATGCTGCCTCTCTAAACCTATAAATAGCAACTGATTATCACTGCTGGATAGTTTATTACGGCAGAGTTATTCTCAATATCGGCTTTAGTAATTGTTAATATGCCGCTTCCCGCGTTGCACGTAAGTCTAGAAAATCAGGTTGACGCTTAGTTTCTTAACAGCTTCTAACTTGAAAAAATTCGATATGCTAGCAAGGATATGCTGTTTGCTAGCATATCCAGTTTGGTAAAAGATCCGGAAGGCCTAGCTTTATCACTTTTTACTGCCACCACTTTTGGTCACCGAGGCTATAGTAAAGCAGTTTGCGGTAACAAAGGTCAAACCCTTCAGGTGTGTATAAGCGGAATATGCTCATTGACCGTATGCCGATGTCAGTGCTATACACCTGAAGATGTAGTCATTACCGAAGGTGCTATCATCAGCTTTTTATAGCACTAGCATTTCTTTAGCATGGTGGTTCATCTACCCCCTAATTGAACCAGTAATTGACAACATCAAATGTAGGAGGTCGTAGGCGATAAAAAACATTTATTACAGCGCCTATAGCTTAATTTTAATACCTTAAACTACTTTCTGCGTAACAGAAAATAACTGTTGAAGGCGTTAATTAACTTCTAAGAATAATTTGGAATGGACGGATACCCTTTACCTTTACAGCCACACGACTCAACTAATGAGCAAACCTCCGTGATTCTTATAAATCAGTTTAATACTTATTAGCGGCGTCGCCTCAATGATCATTGTTCGAATCGACTTTGCCCCTTTTATTAAAAACATACACGTACCAAACTAAGATGTGCGTCTAGCATTTACTCAGCCAGCAACATAACATCAGGCTACCAAAATTAGTTTTAAAATTCAAGACTATAACATGTACAGTAACAAGGTTAAATCTACGCAGCATAAACAAATGAAAGGGCATAAAAATGGCTTATGAAGCAAAGAAATTATCGCAAAACTCAACGCGGCACTTTCCACTAAAGTTAAGGGACTAACTGGACAGTAAGCATTGATAATATTTGACGCCAAGGCACGCCATGAGCATAAAATACAGACAAATCGCGATTAAAAGCAATGGTAATAACTGACGTAAAAAAGATCAATATGCACATACTGAATGAGCATGAAGTCATCTCCGACTCCAGAAGGGTCATGACAATAGTGCGTTTCTGGCCGGAAAGTTTCGCTATCTGCCTCTGGACAATAGGAGGCTGGTACTGGTATAAAGAGCTGATGTCTACACCTCATAATTTATTAGTCATCATTACCTGGGCAAATATACGAACAGCATCGCTACATCCTCTATTAGTACTTTATAAAACCCCAGATGTTTAGCTTATTGCTCAGGGGCATGATAAACAACAGCAAATCGGAGTAGCTAAAATAGCGCTGATGATCCAACTACAGCACTTGATAGTTACCTACTCGCAACAAAGAAGCTAAGCCAGGTTAATGCAAACATTAACAAAAATTATCAATTAAGACACTAAACGTGATGACTAGTTAGATAGTCGATTTTTTTCCATAGTATATCTGCACGAGGTCCTCCACTTCCGCGTAGAATTCCCCTTGCTCTAAATAACTGATTCATATTTTATGCATTGTAATAATCATATTATAGGTGCTACTGTAACGACATCTGCGCACTGCGCACGCTGACGCAAGAAATGATCCATAAGTACGATAGCCATCATGGCTTCAGCGATCGGTAGCGCCCGGATCCCAATACAGGGATCGTGCCGACCATGGGTGATTATCTCTACCGCATCGCCGCGTTTGTTTACCGTCCGGCCGGATACCATGATGCTGGAGGTGGGTTTTATGGCGAGATGTACAATAACCGGCTGACCGCTGCTAATCCCGCCAAGAATGCCGCCAGCGTGATTACTTTGAAAGCCCTCTAGGGTGATTTCATCGCGGTTTTCACTGCCACGCTGGCTGATAACTGCGAAGCCATCGCCAATTTCTACCCCTTTCACTGCATTGATGCTCATCAGCGCATGAGCTATATCGGCATCGAGGCGATCAAATACCGGCTCGCCAAGTCCGGCGGGTAGATTTTCCGCCATGACCGTTAACCTGGCGCCGATGGAATCCCCCGCTTTTTTCAAATCACGCATTAGCGCATCCAACGCCTCCAGGCAGTCTACATCGGGACAGAAAAACGGATTTTTCTCCACCTGCGCCCAGTCTTTTAGCTCGCAGTGAATATTGCCCATATGTGCCAAATAACCGCGAACTTGCACTCCGCATTGCTGGGCCAGGTATTTCTTGGCAATAGCACCAGCGGCAACACGGATTGCTGTTTCACGCGCTGAAGATCGACCACCGCCACGGTAGTCACGTCGACCATACTTCTTATCATAGGTATAATCGGCGTGACCGGGACGGTAGAGATCCTTGATAACGTTGTAATCCTGCGAACGTTGATCAGTATTCTTGATAAGAAGACCGATGCTTGTGCCGATTGTGAAACCCTCAAATACGCCAGAGAGAATTTTTACACGATCCAATTCACTCCGCTGCGTAGTATAACGTGATGTTCCTGGCCGTCGACGATCAAGGTCGTGCTGCAACTCTTTTTCGCAAAGGGGGATACCTGGAGGTACACCATCAACAATTCCGCCCAGCGCTGGGCCGTGGGATTCACCGAAGGTCGTCACGCGGAAAAATTGTCCAATACTGTTCCCTGCCATCGGGACTCCTTAGTAATTCCTGATAAAATAAAAAAACACTCCTTCGTTTTAAGCTAGCTTGATCGGCTATTTCAATAACGATTGATCTTAAAAAGGTTATTACAGGCAACTAATTGCTGACGTGTCAACATGAAAACACCGGTACCGCCCTGAGCAAATTCTAGCCAACGGAACGGGACCTGTGGATATTGAGCTACCAAATGCACCATACTGTTGCCTACTTCGCAAATTAAAACACCATCTGCGCTAAGATAATCTGGCGCGCAGGCAAGAATACGTCGTACCACCTTAAGACCGTCACTGCCAGCCACAAGAGCAAGCAGCGGTTCAGCATGAAACTCTGCCGGCAAATCGTTCATATCCTCTTCATCTACATAGGGGGGGTTGGTAATAATAGCGTCATAGACCAACGGCGGTAAGTCGCGAAAAAGATCAGAGAGAATTGGCGTTACCCGCTGCTCAACGCCATGTACCTGTATGTTGTGCTCCGCTACTGCCAATACACCAGGAGCAATATCCACCGCATCTACCTCTACCTCCGGATAGATATAGGTGCAGGCCACTGCAATACAGCCGCTACCAGTACACATATCTAGTATATGCGCTGGCGGATGCGGGAGCAGATCGCAAAAATGTTTGGTAATTAGCTCACCAATCGGCGAACGCGGGATAAGAACCCGAGCGTCAACATAAAATTCAAGCCCGCAAAACCAAGCTTTATTGATCAAATATGGCACGGGAATGCGTTCATTCACTCGACGAATAACGCGCTCGACAACACGCACACGTTCACTAGAAGTTAGACGTGCATTATGCATCTCCAATGGCAGATCTAATGGCAGAGACAGGCTAGGTAATACTAACTGTAGCGCTTCATCCCAGGGATTATCGGTGCCATGACCGTAATAGATCTGCGCAGCATTGAACTGACTAACTGTCCAACGTAGCATATCCTGAATGGTATGCATTTCCGCTATCGCTTCATCTATAAAATTTTTATTCAATTTGCCCTCCGTACCATTTTTCACTAAAAAGCGATGTGCCATGAAGTAACGGACAAAACAGCAGCAAATGAGCTCTCAAAGGTTGAGAAGCACATTTTCGTCCTTAATCATAAAAAAGAGTAAAAACAATATAAAAAACGAAACACAGAGCAGATAATTAAAGAAACGATATACGCTAGATAAGAATGATCTGTAACTATTCAGGCGAATGAGTGAACACACCAATAGAATGGTCTACAGCTACCATAGTTACACTCCCTCTGCCGGAACACCACAACCGCTTTATCACCGCAAAGATTAATACAAGAACAGATTGACGCAAGTTTTTACTTCCTATGAGTTCCAGCCGCTCCTTCAGAAGGAAGGATAACCCCGCTATATGCGGCTAAAATTAACCTTTATGAAATAAAAAAACTGCATTACGGAAACTATACACGGTCTTATTTTTTTAAATCTACACGAACTGACACCAAGGGGTCAAATTAAGATACAAATTAATTGTAAAGTAGAGGATACATGCCTTTGTGGACAAATATAGATAAAGAATCGATTCTACCATAAAAGGCCGTAAGAAAACTTCTAAATTAGAGGCCTCTAGCGCCATTAGAGTTTTAGGCAAAATTTAAGACCTTTTAAGACCTATTGACGCCGTCAATAGCGTATAGCAACCTGAAAAGAAAAATTACTCCACAATAGACAATACAACGTTTGTCAGTTAAGATTCCATCTTAACACTATATCAAAACTATTTCCCCAAAGAGATGAAGGACTGCAGCAAGCACCAGAGATAACGCTATGGGCCTCTAGCTAATATTGATTTTAATATTAGCTAAGTCATAAAAAATAGCAATAGAATAATTAGAGTCTATCCAAAATATAGGCCTTATAATATAATTAGGAACATCCAAGCAATACAAGCAATATGTTAAATTTTAACAATCTCATCAATACTTTTCTGTTAAGAAAAGCTGTAATCCGTATAATCATAAATTTTCTTAAATACTCATTATCAGCTTTAACCCGATAGAAGTATTATAGAAGTCCTTTAACTTAGGTATCGATATTTCGCCGCGAACAGATACTATTTTATAGACGATATCATTATCTTTTGAATAGCAATTAATCATACGTTTGATACAATTTGTGTCATCCTGCAAATCTACTTCAATACTGAAGACTACATACAACGTCAGCATGGTTTAGCCATATCAGTGATGTTGCCTGATGATGAAAATCTCCAGATAATAACTTTAATCCATGAACACTTTCATGCCCAATACACACCGCTAACTCAAGGGGTTATTCTGTCTCCCTTGACTGTAGCTGATTGCTGGGTTATACCCCTTTAGGGAGCTATTATACATCCGTAATAAACAATGATGCACACTTGCTGCAATATGATCGATTTCATCTACTAAAAAAAAATGATAACGCAAGCGTACGCTAGGTGAATTCTGACGGCCATTTAACCAACACATTTGCGCTAGCAGAACCACCTCAGCTCCGCCATGGAAGAACTGAGAATCATACTGCTATTTCTAGCAAAGAAAAAAAACTTTTCTATCTACCAAAAATAATACAAACGCCACAGTCAATGAGCTTGAATTTCAAAGAGATGGCTTGTGCTACTGCAAAATACAGCGGTTAATTTTGACTTGAGTGAGCAAAAAGTGCATTACCGCAAAGGGAGCCCGCCGTTATACAGCGATGTAACACAGTCTGCAAATGTGCCTCTGCTATTCTTGGATGTACTGAGTGCACTATAAAGGTCAGGTCGCTAACTAAGTAGCTACTTCTATGAATAATGTTCGTACCCTATTTACAGTAGGTCTCATAAAAATACTATATTTTTAAAACCATGATAAACAATATAGTTAAGGCAATCTAAAAAGATATTAAATAAAAACACTTGGATAAAGAAATATAATGAACTGCTGAACTAAAATACAACAAATAATAACTATAGGCATATCTATAGATAATTTAAAATATTTTATATTAATAAAAACTATGGTAAATAAATAATAAAAAATACAGTAGTTAATTAGAATTATTAATTCTAGCACTAGAACTAAAAAATAAAACTATTAAAATAAAGATCTTTGTATTAAAAATACATATAAATATATTTAATTATGAACTAAATAAGGAATCCTATACAAAAGCTATAGTATAATAAATATCTGTGAATATTTTGTTTTTTATAAAACAGAACTATTAAACAGATTGATTAGTTCTAAATAATAAAATTATATATAAATTATTTATACATACATAAAAATAAAAGTGTATAAATACTAAAATATAAAATGTTCTAGCTTATAACCCTTTTATTAAATTACAAAAATAAACATATCGATTTTTATAAAAAAGTATTGACAGGAATATTTACAAACAAATCATAATTAAGCTCTGTATATTAATTAATAATTGACTTCTTCTGTACTTCCCGTGATTACAATAAAATGACTTATAGATAATGAAAAGGCTACAGTTAATCTTAATAGTTCTAAGTTATTAGATCTTTTTATAAATAAAATAGTATTGATGAATTAGTTAATACTTTTAAATATCTTATCTTTTTTTGTAAAATTTTTTATAAAAAGTCTAATATATTCCTTAAAAACAATCGTATTTTAATTAACTAAAATTGACAGCGCATTAGAATTTTTCTAGTATCTATTCCTAATTTCATTTACTTAAAATAAACTGTGATATTTACTCAGCCTGAGTGCACTATATAATATATAAAATGTAATCTGTAATTTCATAAGCTGCTTCGCTGCAGCTTAGTAGGCAGTAGCTGTGTGGGAGTGGTATTCACTCATTTTTTAAGCTTCTAAAGAAACACTCCATCGGACTGTTATCCCAACAGTTAGCACAGTTAGCACGCAGACTCATGCTTTTTAATTAAAATAACCCTACGGGAACTCACAGAACTACCTAATTTTCTTATAGTAACTAGCCTGAACAATATGGAAGATAATTCAAGTTAGAATGCCATACATTCCCCATGGTATTTTGATATCTTAATTGTTAACATGTTGTCTAGGAAGGACAATATAGCAAAACTTACAGTTTTTCTGTAATATAGATAAAGAAAAACAGCAATATATTCCTAGCATTTTCTGATCCAGAAATGCGCCACGTCGCAATACTATACCTATTTTGACTCCATTACAGAAAACTGGCACTCGAGATAATTTAGGATTATAACGTGCTTATAGTGGTTACGTTTATATACCTGTGCATCAGCTGTTAATAACTCAGAAGCTAGAGCTCTTTGATGAGCCTTTTTAACCAGCGTCCATTTTGGAGCCTCTTCTGAATTGCAACAAATGGCAATATTCTCGTGCCAACTATAACCATAGCTGTGATACTCTGCAGTTAATAAACCTGACTACTAATGCTAGTCGCCTGAGGTCTTAATTTCCCGATTAACGGAAACTATTTATAGGGTCCGACACCAATAAAACTTATAGCTTTAATATTTTATTTCAATGCGTTGTAGCTTCTTCTTCAGCTCATATATTTCGATTTATTTTAAATTTATGGGGAGGCTTTTGGCGTCCCCTTCTGTCGCTTATTACACAATTGTTTATACCAATTTCATAATCGTAGAAAGAGCGACATCCATAGTTTTTACTACTTGTATGATGATGTCATTTTAGTCGACAACCATATTGAACGGAATTAAGATTAATTTGTTACTAGCGCACCCGTGTTGCTCTTAAATAACCATATTACCTTTTTTCGGATTTATAAATTCATCAGTTTACTGAATTAGTCTAGAATCTTTTTGTATTTTGCAGAAAATTTTAGGCCACTAGCGTCACGCTATCCTCTCTCCCCCTGTATTGTACTAACTCATAGTAAAGCGATACCGTGTGTCAGTAATAGAGGCGGTTTATCTTGTTGAACCTGAAATACCATCAATAATATCTACCCAGATAGTCCTTTATTCACGCTCAAAATACAACTGTGCAGTAAGTTGCTTCATAGCAAAAACTAGTAGGAGATATTAATGTTCGCTAATTAACGTCAGTCGTAAGCCATATTTTAGCAAAGACATTCCGCTTACCTCTGGTTATTAAAGAGTATGCTAAAATCCAGTAATTGCAGATAAGGTAAGAAATATTTTTCCCTTCCAGGTAAAAGTTTGGAAGATCGTCTGTTTCAATTGCCTACAGTATAGCGTAGCAGCATCTCTAGTAGCAATTACTGTTATTGATTTAAGCTGAGCATATTAGTATATCGTAAAATACAAGCCAAATAACTTTGTATAATATTCACTGTAGTTAATGCCAACCCCCCTATGGCAGCAGCACTTTAAGTTCTAGCTGCTTAAGATCAGCGTTTTTATACCTACCATTACAAAAAAATGCAGGGTGCTTGTGGTATCATGTGCCATTTTAGTCTAACTTGCTTTCTGTAGTTATAAATCCTCCAGCAGGCTTTTGCGGCGCGGTGGTGGACATCTTATTGGCAGAATCAACCTTCCATTTCATAGAAAAAATCCGTCGCGCGGAGCAAAGTTCAGATAGTTTAAGCGTTGTGATAATAGCTATTGCGTCCAATAGCATACTGCACAGAAATAGCGAACCCTGGAAAAAGATTGTTTTGCGCGCTCCTTAGATAAGCCCAGCAGGCTAAGTGCTGTGAAGTGAGTGAACTGAAACACATATCCACATAGCGTTTGTAGCTACTCAGACGTATCAAGCCATCTTTAACGCCCCCATTCCGTTACAAGACTTCACGCTGGCCGCTTAAAGGTATGTCAGAAGCGCCCAGCGCCAGCTGTCAACCTATTATGCAATTTTCCAAATAGCCGGGGAATATTTTAAGTTTTTAGTACCGCTGCCCGGCGAAAATAAGCTGAACTTATCTTAACCGTAGTGAAAATAAATACCCAGAATTGATGCAGTCCATGCGATAACTTCCTAATCAAGAGCAACTGAAAATCTTGCTGATCACCAGGCTCGACCCCCCCTAAATATCGATCAATAGATTGTCATTTTATACCTAAGCATGTTAGACTGCTATAATGCTATAAATATAAAGTACGCCTCTTCATAACCAGAAGTAATTTCGATAAACTAAAGATTATACTGCCGCCACCCGGTTTAGAAAAGTCTGCATATTAATCGCTATGTCATTATCCAAAAGTGCCTAAAACCAGAATCGGCTCGCGATACTTCTCTAGTAGCGCACACGAGGCACTAAAACCGCCCAACCTACCCATCACTTCCGGGTATTTTTCTTTTTCACAATACCTTTTATACGGTCTATCAATGTATTACCAGCGTTAATATCCACACCTGCGTCTTTGTGATTGAGAAAGGTTTTATCGCTCACTGCAAATCCACATGTAGATAACTTATTTATTAAAATAGAGCGCCATCAAATTTTAATAGCATGGACAATCTCATTTTAGAGAGCTATTGCAATAGCTCCAACTTTTTTATTGATTATAGTCATTCTAGTAACGCATTAATTAAGATCGGGTAAATTAATGTGGTTCGATGAGGAAAAGGGGTTATAATCTCGCGATTTTTTGACTGTTCAGTGCCCCAAGGGGAGATATAACATGAAGATCGTTGAAGTTAAACACCCATTGGTAAAACACAAGCTGGGGTTGATGCGTGCTCGTAATATCAGTACTAAACGCTTTCGTGAACTAGCGGCGGAAGTAGGTAGTCTTTTGAGCTATGTTGCGACTGCTGATATGACAACTGAAAAGGTCACTATCGAGGGCTGGTGCGGACCAGTTGAAATCGATCAAATTAAAGGAAAAAAAATTACCGTTGTACCTATTCTACGTGCCGGGATCGGGATGATGGACGGAATTTTGGAAAATCTCCCTAGCGCACGTATCAGCGTGGTTGGTGTTTACCGTGATGAAAAAACCCTGATGCCAGTATCTTATTTTCATAAATTAGTGTCGAATATTAATGAGCGTACAGCGCTGGTATTGGATCCAATGCTAGCAACTGGCGGCTCGATGATCGCTACTATTGATTTACTGAAAAAAGCTGGCTGCCCCTGTATTAAGATATTGGTGCTTGTAGTGGCTCCTGAAGGTATCGCAGCATTAGAAAAAGCGCATCCCGACGTGGAACTTTACACCGCAGCTATCGATAAGGAACTTAACAAAAAAGGTTATATTATTCCAGGCCTGGGTGACGCTGGTGACAAAATCTTTGGTACTAAATAACTCTGAAATAGCTGTTTTGTCTGTTTTTTACTCTGAATTCTAAGGAAAGTCACCATGAGCCATCGCGATATCGGGGTATCGAAACGCCTGCCACTACTTAAAACTATCCCATTGATTTTACAATACCTACTTGCCATATGTGGCGCCACAGCACTAGTGCCTATTTATTCGAAATTAATCCTAAGCACCGTCCTACTGTTTAATGGCATCGGTACCTTACTGTATTTTTATCTGTAAAGGAAAAAATCCTGTCTATCTTAGTTCTAGATTTATCTTTATCTCCCCAGTATATTACTTCTGCTGCCGCTGGGCTATGAGTTAGAGCGTTATTGGGATCTATCATCTATAGCGCACCGCGCTGCGTGGTGGAATTTATCGTAAAACGAGTCAGAATCAGTTGGATCAACGTCATCTTTCCTCTTGCAGTTATGGGGGTTATCATGATGGTTATCTATCTGGAATTAGCCGGAGTCGCGGCTAGCATACCAGTTGCCAGGTCTTCCACCTAAACTGCAATGCTCCGGTTTATAGCACTACGCTAGACATTTCCATGATAACCCCAGTAGGGTAACAGCGCTTGTTTCAGCGTTGTTCCGCGAGTTCCTAGCCATCATTCCCGATACTTATCGTACTGGATAAACTATGTATTGTCCGTCGTGCTCGGTATCGTATATTTTACACCGGTAACCGGCGCGCCCTTTGCTCTGTCGACAATTTACCATCTGCGCTTTAAGTATAGGTGCCTATCCTGACTATCCTAGCGACAGCTCTGATAGTAATAACCGAGGATGTCGGACGGTCTGGTATGCTAACCGGTAATATCGTGCAACAGGATCTATTACGTGATCCGGGCTTACATCGATCAATTTTAGCTGTGGCGCGTCAACTTTATTATCTAGCTTTTTAGGATCGATACCGAACGGCGCCTATAGGGAAAATATTGGTATTATAGTAATAAGCCGCGTTTATAGCACTTAGGTTATCAGGGTGGCGGCAATTCTGGTAATTGCATTATCTTACGGCGGAAAATTCATAGCGGCGCTTTAAGTAGTACCGGTAATGAATGCTGTGCGCTGCTGCTATACAGCGTCATAACCACGTCTAGGGCGGATTATAGAGTCGCAAGTGGATCATAAATAAATCGCAAAATATAATTTTAACCTTAGTGATTCTAATTATCAGCATTAGTGCCGCGAAAATCCCTCTCAGTGCTCTCGAACTGAAAGAGATGACTTTAGCGATTAAAGTGGGTATACACTGAGCCTTTTATATTTCCTGTCATCATCATACTACAGCGCCATAAAAAATTCTAGAACCTAATGAAAGCAAGTCATCCTGATGTGCATACTTACTACAGTGTCTTTGTAGACGTGGTAAATTATGATATAATTGGAGGGAATTTCTAGCAGAACGCAAGAGGCACTTCCGAGGAAACCGCCGTAGCTTTCTTTGACCACTCTATTTACTATATGTGAGAATTTCACTAGTTCTTATCCCAGTTAAGATAGTGAAGATAGTGCGTTTCTAACTGTGATCCACCCTATCCTGAACTCTAAACATAGCAACTACCTTAATTTCTGGTCAAATATGGCGGTAGCCGTAGTAGCCATTTACTACATCCCCTACCCCCTGCGCCTATATCGGCGCATCCAAAGGTCGTAGGTGTTATTATTATGTCCTACTGGGCAAGCGAATCTGGTTTATGCCTAATTTTAAAGGGGGGGTATGGAGAAAACTCTCCCTAATGACGATCGATCAATAATATTGAATGTATCGTCGGCAGTATATACGCCGTTGGAAATGGCCATTTTAACCTCTATAATCGCATTCAGGAAACTGGACGCACCCGACTTATCATTAAGTTCTAAATTACCACCCCTCGCTAATTGAATTTCTACTTACTAAATTTAGCCTCGCCTTTAGATTGGGGAAAATTTATCACCTTCAACCTCTTTTGGATGAAGAAAAGATTATATGTTGCAAATGCGAGAAAAAACTCCGTATCTTTAAATTACCGAAAGACATTAGGTATCTTTTTTTGCTAATAAAGATTAGAAAAGGGATATGACATTGTCAGTAACACTGAATCAACTGAATCATCCCTCCATTTGCCCCTTAGCACAAAATAAGAACTCTTTTTATGAAAGCAATTCTGAACCTTTAGAGGCACACTTTAACCTCTGTATTGCTCAGAAGAACCATAAAGCAGATCCTAATATAAGTGCAGCATGGCTGACATATCTCAACCGTTCTTCCAAACTGATACAAATTCGCTAGTTTTAAAAGACTTTGCCAAGCATTAGCACATATCTGATCAGATTACCTACAGCATAACTATTAACACATGCCTTTATCGTACTACAAGAAGCGAAACTGAAACTATATCTAAGCTTATCAATATGGGTGTCATTATCTGCCTGCTATAAACTGCCTAATTTCATATAGTTTCTGCTTTCCCTTAATAACTAGTATTACTTGCTCTAAATATCCTTTCAGTGAAAGGCATACTCAGCGCTAGCAGTTAGTTCTTGATCGCCTAGACCCTAAACTGACCCACGCTTAAGCTAATAAACTATAGTCATTACTCTCATCAGGATGGGTAGGTACAGTGATTGAGGATTCATGAGGTATCACACTGTGAAATGCCCCTTGCGACTATAAAGATTGATAGGATTAATGAATAATAGCTTTGCTTACCAAAGCACTTATTACCACGTAATAGTACTTTCAAATAGCTGATATTTTCTACAGCTCCTGTGTTACAAAGCAATATTAATATTGGTCATCGAATCTAGGGAGTAAATATTGTATAACTACCGAGTTAAGCTAAGGCTGTGTAGCACATGTTTGGGTTTAGGTTTAGGTTCGTTGTATTTTTTGCCCGATAAACATACTACGCAGCCCCCAAGAGCCTACCGGTAGGCTGTCTTTTCCTAGGCTTTTAGAATATTACTATGCAAAATTTTGTTACTATAGCCGGACATTCCAAGGATATGTTTCTTTACTAGATAAAAGTTCTGGAAGAAGTCATACGATATGCTGCATCTGTCTTATTAGCGTGATAGTGCTCAGCAACCGCCTTAGAAAAATAGCTGGGTTTACAGCATTTCCAGCAGTGTAATAGAATTACAGTTCTAACCTGTTAATTTTTTTTACAAAAAAATCTTAGCATTATCTTGAGATTAAAACAGGACTGCTAGTGATTCCTCTAAATCAATACAATCTACCTTTTGCTCATTGGCTTAAGTAAACTAATACTGCCTCTGCTAGGAGCTGGCAATAATCCCTACCGACAGCACGTTAAACTGCGTTCAAACACTTTTCAAAAAAGTTAACACGATATCATGGTGATTACTGGTTTTAAAATTATCAAACACTTTCTCGATAGTGCCATCGACACATACTAGGAAACTAGTACGGTAAATGCCATCATAGGTTTTGCCCATAAAGCTCTTTTTACCCCAAACGCCGAACTGGCTAGCAACCTGATGATCTTCATCGGATAACAAGGTGAAATTCAATTGTTCCTTTTTAATAAAGTAAGATAACTTTTCAGGCTTATCGGTACTGATACCTAGTACCTCCACCGTAGCCTTTTTTAGGTCGTTCATATTATCGCGTAACCTACACGCTTGCACAGTACAGCCTGGTGTCATTGCTTTTGGATAAAAGTAGATTAATACTCTTTGTCCATGAAAGTCGGTAAGGCTGATAAGTTTACCATTGTGATTAGGTAGACTAAATTGTGGTGCTATATCACCAGCTTTTAGTAATGCCATTGTAATACTCCTCATTTTCCTGATCTTGTGGATAATTAATAATTCTAATACTGCCTCACGCATGAAGTTTCTGTGCAGATTTGATAAAACCTCTATTCAATCAACATAACTTAGCCTCTAGACAAACCAACCGCGTGTGGTCATAAACGGGTCAGCTAGAATAAAAAAATTGTACGTTACCGGCTACGTTTCGACGCTAGTTCGGTCAACGTTATTTTAATACCTATTAAATAAATTTATATATCACTCAATAAAATTGAAGAAAGTTATCAATTTTAGCTATCACCTACAACGTCATCGGATTTGTCAGCTATCTTTGGCTGTATTGTGCTTCATCATAATAAACAAATCTAGTTCATCGGCTTTTTTAACGGCAGGATGGATTTTTATCTAACCGATGGTATTCAAGCCCTTCTGAGAGCGGCATAATTAAAGGTATTATTCTCCTATAGAATCATGGCAATAACAGATAATTGAATGATATAGTCAATACTAAGCCGGTCTTGGTTAGCACGGTGATAAATGAGACAATGTTGCTGTGTAATGGAGGGAAATAATACCCCGCTACACCAGCGGGGTATTATTTATATAGGATAGGAACCTTTAAACCTGCTGCTAAGAGCCTTTTTAACCGATGTTTTTCTTGCTTTTATATAAGTGATTTAATACCGCAATAACTTGTTCTTGGAGAAATAGTCAATGTTTACTGGAAGCATAGTTGCACTAGTTACTCCGATGGATGAAAAAGGCGCCATCGATCAGGTTAGTCTAAAAAAAATAATAGATTATCATGTTGCCAGTGGTACTGCAGCGATCCTAGCCGTAGGAACAACTGGTGAAATGTCTACCTTGAGTCATAAAGAGCATAATGATCTTGTTCTGCACACTCTCGAACTCAGCGATGGACGCATTCCCATTATTGTTGGTACTGGCGCCAACTCTACCTCCGAAGCCGTGTCACTGACTCGTCGCTTTAATGACAGTGGCGTGATAGGCTGCCTCAGCGTTACGCCATATTACAATCAACCAACTCAGGAGGGGTTGTTTCAACATTTCAGGGCTATCGCTGAAAACAGCAATTTACCGCAAATTCTGTACAATGTACCAGCACGCACCGGCTGCGATATCCTACCGATTACCATTGCTCGCCTGGCGGAAATAAAAAATATTATCGGTATTAAAGAAGCTACGGGGAACTTAAGCCGTGTCAGTCAGATCCAAGAACTAGTTAATGAGGATTTCCTGTTACTAAGCGGCAATGATGCCAGCGCATTAGACTTCATGCAATTGGGTGGAAAAGGGGTAATTTCCGTGACAGCAAATGTTGCCGCGAAAGAGATGGCACAACTTTGCACCCTAGCAGCTGACGGAAAGTATGCCATTGCGCGTCGTCTTAATAAACGCTTAATGTCGCTGCATCAGAAACTTTTTTTTGAACCTAACCCTATACCAGTTAAATGGGCTTGTAAATTATTAGGATTAACGGCGACTGATACCCTTCGCCTACCGATGACTTCCCTTACCGAAGCGGGTAAGGGTGTGGTAAAACAAGCATTATTAGATACGGGTTTGCTTTAACTCTTATGGAAATTTAATGTTTTATTCGATCCAAAAAACAATGATACCTAAAGTGGCTGGCGTCTCACTTATCATACTGCTTACAGCTTGCACCAGCGATCAACGCTATAAACGTCAAGTAAAAGGAAACGAAGAGTACCTAAAAGCACCTCCGCTACGTGCGCTTACTAGTCCTTCCGGTATGATTTTACCGCCGCAAAACAGCTATTATAAAATCCCTGATACGCCCCTCAATGGTGCTATAGGCAAAGATCTTGATATTCGCCCCCCTTACATAACCGCTAGCACCGCTGAACAATGCCCGTTCACAATATTCCAGCAACAGCACCACTTTCAGTTGGAAAATAGTAACTAGGATCGTTATCTGTTATTGCAGATCTCAACTATTGCAGATCTCAACTTTCCCCACACTAGGAACCGCAATAGAACTTGAATACAAATTAGATTGCTCAGAGTATAATTTTATGAAAAAAAACAGTATAATGGCTGCTATCAAATAAGTCTAGCTACTTAAGCTATAAATCTTCGTCTAGGTAATGATGCTTGAGCTACAGAAGGAGAGTAACCCGTTAAAAATCCTACACTGATACAACACTATGGTGTTAAGATACTTAACAGTATTGCAGCTATCTATCCTGTTAATAAAAAGTTTAAGCTAAAGAGGAAGACCTACTTCTTAATACATCCCCATTGTTCGATATATTTAAAAAAAACGATGCCATTCACGATCCGATATCCAACTAATCTTAACTACACCACCTTCAGCTAGGTCAGTACACTCTATCTAATACCGATGAAGCAGTTAACTAACAGAATAATAACATTCTTAGATGCTAAGCTAATTTCGAGGGCTTTAATAAAGGCTTTGTTACTAACATGTAAATACCAGATGTTTTTATAACCAATAAGTTACATAATAATACAGTGCGTAGCAGCATAGTGGTAGAAAGACAATGTACCGCTATATTCCTTTGATAACACACAATGTCATTCTATGGCTGTAAATATATATTTAGTGGCTAACTAAAACTAGCCGCTAAATTAGAGTTTTTACAGTGTTTATTTTCTGATTTATTTATTGGCAAAAAACCTTTATATTTATGCACCCTGAGTGCGTTGTAATATCCATATGATATAGTTTGTAATTTTATAAACTACTTTGCTAAAGCTTATATAGCCCATTATTGGTATCCGTTTGTTTTAAGACTTCTGTCTGAAGAAGCGCTCCATCAGACTTTGTTATCCTAAAAGTTACCACACCGATTCATGCTTTATTTCATTCGGTAAGGTCATAGCAACTCTGTTAAAATTATCTGATCGTCCTATGATAGCTACTCTATTCGCTATGGAACATTACTCAAAATAGCTTACTACACCTCCCAAACTAATATACGTCCATTGTTACCACGCCATAGCTAGTTTAGCGCTATTACAGCGAAGCGAAATAGCGCTAATGTAATAGGGGAATCGTAATATGTACCTGACTATCATGCTTATATACTTGCGCATCAGCTACTGAAACTAATCAATCACAGTCCTTCATAAACCCTCTTTTCGAGACAGGTTCTATTCAGAACCCTATTATAAATTTTATTATGAAAGCGATACTTTCACGCAATCTGAAGCACGGCTGATACTGCCATTCATGAACCTGATTACGCAATACGGTTCGACCTACCGTCTAGCTTATTAGGATAACTTTCCAGTATTTTTAACTGCAGCGATTAACCCTGAACATGTGCAGAATTAGCTACAGGATAATGCACTCCGAGTTTCCTGATTAACAAAACTGTTTGGAGAGTCTGCTATCAAGCAGTGATATAGCATTTTAATATTTTTTTGTTTTTTAATGCGTTTTATCTTATTCTTAAAATTATATATTTCACTTTCTTCCAGGATCACAGAAAAGGCTTATAGCATTTTTCTCTGTCACTATCGCAGAAAAGCTGACAATGCCCATGGTTTTTTTCTGTTTGCGTATCGCTGTAATTGTTGCTCTATAGCCAGTTAAAAAAAACGGATTCACACTTGTATTTAGAATTAAAATTTATTATTTTTATTGATACACTCAAATTATTCTGAAATAAGCAGATCATCTCTGCGATTATCTTGTCAGATGCAATATACTATTAAATATACATTATAAATAGATTAAAAAATTATTTCTTCAATTAATAATTTCCCAGAAATAGAAGGGATATTTAAAAACTTTCATTTTCACGTTATTAACCTAAATACTGAATTATTCCGAAACTATCATAAAATGCGAGTTAATCATCAGTAATTTTACCTAATTTCCTTAATTAATATTTTAAGGGTTTAAAGAAATACAGAATTGACTAAAATTAATCTGAAATATTTTCATCCCTAAACGAAATGTATGTTTATAAAACGCTTTACGGACCACACGCTAGTCAGCGTACAGATTTATCAGTAGCAGCCCTCTTGGGCAAAACTTTAAGTACCTTAGTAATTTTCGCTAACATTCATAAAGGCTAGAATATATAATAAATAATAACGCTGCTGTTCATTGATATCATGTCAACCGGCGCAGGCCCCAGAGTCACTCCTAATAGTGACAACGCACTTATCAAGGCCAGCCTACAGATTCAAACTTTGCCCAACTACTTAACACCGCACCACATAGGCTTACAGAACTTAAGAAAAACCAAAAAACACCATTCCCCACTATATATCTCCATAGATAGCTACATGCCACAGCTTATCCGTCCATAATAGACTCCATCAAAAACACCGGAAGTATCAGAATTAAAGAAATACCATTCCTACCATATTTTTAGCTACAGCATAAAACTATTGAAGCATAGATTATAGCTGTGATCAAAGTGGAGTAAAATGACCCTTAGTAGCGCGGTAGTACGGGGATGAAGAAAATAGACCTATCCAAACGGCGCTCATAACAAAAACGCCTAGTAAATCCCTTAACGCTGGCTTTTCCTCCATAGCGTCAGATATGAGTCTATCGTGGAGGGGAGTTGCTAGATAAAAAAAAACACTGAACATTTAGAAAACAATGGCAACAGAATAAACAGTACAGCCCGCCCCAATTAATAAGGCTGGCTCTGTTAAAGAGCGTCGCATGAATATTGAGGGATAGCGGTGAGATACCCTAGCCCCAAGGGTATAAGTAATAACTATTCTAATCATATATATCTATAATTTAGTGGTACAATCTGAACAGTTTTAGTTGTACAATCACCTACCAAGAATCACTGTAGAAAACAGTGGATATATCAACAGTAGACACAGTGTAAAAGTGATACTAATCTCAATAAGCAACGTCATGGCAGGGGAATGGCAAGTTATCATTTTTAGAGGCAAAAGCCTACTAAAGTTATAATCCTCTGTGAATGCCGGCAGAAGTAGGGTGCCTCAGGCTATAGCAGACAGCTATAGCAGACAGAAGGAATACCTTATTTTATAGCGGATAAAAAACTTACTTCGTAGCCTTACCAAATAACAAAAAGCTAACTATCGCGTCTTTAGCCTGTGCCAGCAGCTAAATAATATTCAGTGAATATATCTAGAGATACCCATATCGCTATATAATTCGCCTTTGTAAAGCTTGCCAATAGACGAAACAAAGTCGCTAATGATCCCATTAAGTGGCTCTATCCAAATCTGCTGGTGGTACAAATAGTAGTTTGAATGGATCTTTGATCTTAGCATTTATTTTTAATCCTGGTAGTGGAAATTGCTGCATAAGGCGGGATTGTGTAGCCAAGAAACAGCTGGCACATCAGAAATGCCAGCAATATCAGCATAACGCTTTTTTGATGCTATGATAGGCAATCAGGATCACTATCTTTAGATAAGCAGGACTCAAAGAATTCTAAATTTTGAGGAGGATGATGAGCTTTAATATACGCTAATACTGCCATGCATGCTACTGTATCGCATGGCTTTGATAATGATAATTCATTATACTTTAGCCTCCTGCTTAAGTGCGGTCTGCCAGCATTATAGAAAAACGTAGCACTGGGCAGTACGTACCACTGTAAACGCAAGCTGCAAATTTATCGGCAGCAAGTGCAGTAAAATGCTAAGACGGCGGCCGTGCCCCCATAAGTATTTGCTGCCCGTCTTCCCCCGGATTATCTTAAATATGGCATTATACACTCCTTAAATATAAAAAATCCAAACCGACATTATAACTTATTGACGCAGCCGACGATAAGGTAGATCTCAAGATAAAATGTCGGGCTAAGCACTTAGCGTTGTATTTAGATGTATCAATTTTTTCAGCGAATAAATTTCATCCAGCTGCATGAAATTAAGTAGACCGCATTTACATAATACCCCACTTCCTGCACGTTCTTCCCAAGTCTCAGTACAGATTTTACTAAAAATATTGCCATTGTGATAGGCGGTAAATATGATCTCGTTGTAGGCGGCCCATTGCCTTTAGAACAGTAGCTGCAACTCGTTATAGATTGTGAATAGGTTAACTGACAGACGAAACCCTGTTTATATAAACATCATTTCTGGATTGATATTAAGCTCAAATAATCGTCAAGATCGAGGAATTGGTATTCACATTTCTGATAACTTATCAGCTCCAGATCGATCATATTCATCCTACTCAAAAAGTATCTGCACCACCCTAAAATACCTCATGTGGCCACAGACCAATATTTTATCGCAGATATAGAGACGATGTCCGTAATGGCACGCAGCAGCGTCTGCAAATTTTTTATTGGGCAACGCTGCGACTTTTTCGACTATTACTATGCCGTGTTCCTACTCAGGAACATTACTAATACGTGTGTTTCTAATATAAAATTCTTCCTGGTGCATATAGGGCATGGAAAGGATAATAAGGGGTTAGTAGGGCACTTCGAGAGTGCCTAACAGATCTTCTCTAATACAATAGAGAGTTAATGTACATCTTTCTTGTAGTTAGATATCAATTTTATTATTAAAATTTATTATTAAAATTAAAAAAAATGGTTGTTATAATATTTTCAGAGTCTTAAACTAACGTTATTTTTATTTTTTTATTACTATTCCCTTCTCTCTTCAAGTCAAGAGAGACCATTAATTCAATTAACTTAGTTAATAATTTTTATTTAAAAATATTAGCTTCAGAATATATTATTTACCAGTCTAAAAGACTCTGCATTTCGCTTAAAATGCATCCTAAATATACCAATACCATTACACTAAGATAAACCGGCAGCAAGGCTCATTTTACGCTAGCAAGTCTTTACCCTTTCGGGTGGTATTTTTTCGACACTAGAATCGAAAACACAGGAGAATTCAGTACACTAGATACTGTTAGTCGTTATTTTTATCATCTACATTGAAATTACCTTTTATCAGCTCGCGCATGTGTTTGGCTCGCGCTGGTGACGTTTTGCTGGTAATTGTTATTTTTTAATATTGCCGTGCCACTGGTGCGAACCCTTTTGGTGCGTATTTTTTTGCAGATGCAAGTTAAATTAATCTAACAGATAAAGCTCCAGGCCAGCGATATAATCAAAATCGTTTTATTACTAGCGGGATTAGTACTGCTGTTACCCGTATTCTCCCGATTTTCTTAGATTTCTACTCCTGTTTCTACCGATACAAAACCTGTTAATGTTGCGCCTATTACCTAATCTGCATTTTTAATATGGGCCGAGGGGATCAAGGGAAACATCTTCGAGGGGAAAAATGATTCCCACAACCTACCTTATGTATGATAGTTTCAATAAACAAGCGAAAAAAGGAGGAGAAATAAAAAATGGACTAACTTAATAAGTTTAATGTGTTATAATTGATAACAATTTTATATCTTAAGTAAAAAAAATCTTTACCCCCCCTTGAAACCCTAGAAATTACCCCCAATCATGGTTACCATGAAACCTGAGTATTAACATATATCACAGGCGTTCATCCAAAAACTAATACGGACTTTCTCAAGGAGAGCTATCAATGAAAATTCGTCCACTACATGATCGCGTTATCGTCAAGCGTAAAGAAGTCGAAGCAAAATCTGCAGGCGGCATTGTACTGACCGGTTCCGCAGCGGGCAAGTCCACTCGCGGTGAAGTACTAGCTGTAGGTCATGGCCGTATTCTGGAAAACGGCGAAGTGAAAGCGCTGGACGTGAAGATAGGCGACATCGTGATTTTCAATGACGGATATGGCGTGAAGGTTGAGAAAATCGATAACGATGAAGTGCTGATCATGTCCGAAAGCGACATCCTGGCTATCGTTGAGAAGTAAGTAATCCGCGCGTAATCATCTGAACTGAACGAATCTAAGGAAAATAAAATGGCAGCTAAAGACGTAAAATTTGGTAACGACGCTCGCACAAAAATGCTTCGTGGCGTAAATGTTCTGGCCGACGCGGTAAAAGTAACCCTTGGTCCTAAAGGCCGCAATGTAGTTCTGGATAAATCCTTCGGTGCGCCGGTTATCACAAAAGACGGTGTTTCTGTTGCACGTGAAATCGAATTGGAAGATAAATTCGAGAATATGGGCGCTCAGATGCTGAAAGAAGTTGCCTCCAAAGCTAATGATGCTGCGGGCGACGGCACCACTACCGCTACCGTGCTAGCCCAGTCTGTCGTCAATGAAGGCCTGAAAGCAGTCGCCGCTGGTATGAATCCGATGGATCTGAAACGCGGTATCGATAAAGCCGTTATCGCTGCCGTAGAGGAACTAAAAAAACTGTCCGTATCTTGCTCTGATTCCAAAGCTATCGCTCAGGTAGGTACTATCTCTGCCAATTCCGATGAAACCGTTGGTACCCTGATTGCTGAAACCATGGCGAAAGTGGGTAATGAAGGCGTCATCACCGTCGAAGAAGGTTCCGGCCTACAAGATGAACTAGACGTGGTGGAAGGAATGCAGTTCGACCGTGGTTACCTCTCGCCCTATTTCGTAAATAAGCCAGAAACAAGCATCGTTGAACTGGAAAATCCGTTCATTCTGCTTGCTGATAAAAAAATCTCCAATATTCGCGAAATGTTGCCAATGCTAGAAGCCGTTGCAAAAGCAAGTAAGCCGCTTCTTATTATTGCAGAAGATGTTGAAGGCGAAGCGCTAGCGACACTGGTGGTAAACACCATGCGCGGTATCGTTAAAGTTGCCGCCGTCAAGGCACCAGGCTTTGGCGATCGCCGCAAGGCCATGCTACAGGATATCGCTATCCTAACTGCGGGTACCGTTATATCAGAAGAAATCGGTCTTGAGCTAGAAAAAGCCACTCTGAAAGATATGGGTCAGGCCAAACGTGTCGTTATCACTAAAGATACCACCACCATCATTGATGGCGAAGGCGACAAAGCATTGATCAATAGTCGAGTTGCGCAAATAAACCAGCAGCGTGACGAGGCCACCTCTGATTACGATCGTGAAAAACTGCAAGAACGCGTGGCCAAACTAGCAGGCGGAGTTGCAGTTATCAAGGTGGGTGCCGCTACCGAAGTAGCAAT
Organism: Sodalis sp. (in: enterobacteria); assembly: GCA_051710585.1. Taxonomy (GTDB): domain Bacteria; phylum Pseudomonadota; class Gammaproteobacteria; order Enterobacterales; family Enterobacteriaceae; genus JBPESP01. Next base: position 113,918 of record JBPESP010000001.1, read on the forward strand.
GAAAGAGAAAAAAGCACGCGTTGAAGATGCCCTGCACGCGACTCGTGCTGCAGTAGAAGAAGGCGTAGTTGCTGGTGGCGGAGTTGCGCTGATTCGTGTAGCCAACAGTATTGCTGAACTGCGTGGTGAAAATGAAGATCAAAACGTTGGTATAAAAGTCGCGCGCCGCGCGATGGAAGCACCACTACGTCAGATCGTCGCCAACGCCGGTGAAGAACCTTCCGTTATCGCCAACACAGTGAAAGCTGGCGAAGGTAATACCGGTTACAACGCAGCTACTGAAGAATACGGCAACATGATTGACATGGGTATTCTGGATCCAACAAAAGTAACCCGTTCTGCGCTGCAATATGCAGCTTCTATCGCCGGTCTAATGATTACCACTGAATGCATGGTGACAGACCTGCCGAAAGAAGAAAAAGCTGACCTAAGTGGCTCAGCAGGTGGCATGGGTGGAATGGGTGGCATGATGTAAACCTTGTTACCATTAGTTGTTCTAAAACCCCCGATTTACGGGGGTTTTATTTTTTCCAAGCAAAAATCCTGGTAGTGGGATGCGGCGTACATGAATTAACAGTGCGCAGGCTAATTCCTATCAACAATAAACAGCAAAAACGCTTACCATCAATAAATATTTTTATAGCTAAAACAACGTGGCAAATCTAAGCGGAATGAAATCTATCTAGATAGTTTTATGTTACTGGATAACAAAATACAAAGATAAATCTACATCGATTGCCGTAATATCAAGCAGATGGAACGATATATTTATCGGAATCTATGCACTGTCTTTATACCATAATATAAAGATGTACAGCCCAGTGTAATACTCCATACAAAGTCAACTGGCCAACATAGATACGTAATACAATACCGCCTCAAACATTTATCTCTATCACGGCGGGCTACAATCCTAAATCCAGCAGCGTTTTACTTTGCTTTCCGCCGATTTCCCGAACCAATCGCGGCACTAGATAACCCGAAACTTTCTCCAGCAACTGCTGCATGATCTTCTGTGCTCGCTTATCGTCAACCATGAAATGTGCCGTCCCCTGCACCCTGTCCAAAACATGCAAGTAGTATGGCAAAATGCCAGCGATGAATAAGGCTTCACTCAGCGTCGCTAACGTAGTAGCATCATCATTAACCCTGCGCAGCAAGACGCTTTGGTTAAGTAAAGTCACCTTTGCATTTCGCAAATGTGTCATACTGTCGCACAGAGCGGCATCAATTTCGCGCGCATGGTTAATATGCGTTACCAACACCACCTTAAGACGACATCTAGCCAATCGCTGGCATAGACGTGCAGTAATACGGGCAGGAATAACAACCGGTAACCGACTATGAATTCGTAAGGTGTTCAGGTGGGGGATCTCTTCCAGTAAGTAAATAAGCTCATCCAACTCATGATCTTTAGCCATTAACGGATCGCCGCCAGAAAGTATGATTTCATGCAGTTCAGGGTGCTCGTGGAGATAGGCTACAGCGCGCAGCCAATTTTTTTTATTGCCCCGGTTTTCCTGATAGGGGAAATGACGCCGAAAACAATAGCGGCAATTGACCGCACAACCGCCTTTTAAAAGCATCAATGCACGGTTTTGATATTTATGTAGTAATCCGGGTACCACACTGTGCTGTTCATCCAACGGATCGGTGCTATAGCCCGGCACAAGATTGTACTCTTCACGTGCCGTCATCACCTGGCGAAGAAGCGGATCATCCGGATCGCCCGGCACCATACGCGCTGCAAAAGGATGTGGGACGCGAAAAGGAAACAGACGACGCACTTCTGCCCCTTCACGCAAGCTAGGGTTCCCCTCAAGACTGAGAAGCTGAAGAAGTTGAACAGGATCTATAATGGCATCGGCAAGTTGATTTAACCAATCTTCTCTAGCAGGGGCACTTTGGATTATAATATCCGTCATTTTAGCTTAATTACCAAATGTATATTTAAGAGAATCACCATGACATCTTACAGTACCAATGAATTCCGTTCCGGTCTTAAAATCATGCTTGATTGCGAACCATGCACGATTATTGAGAATGAATTTGTAAAGCCCGGTAAAGGTCAGGCGTTCAACCGTGTCCGTTTGCGCAAGCTAGTCTCCGGTAAAATACTAGAAAAAACCTTTAAATCCTGTGAGTCGGTGGAAGCCGCTGATGTGATAGATATCAACCTGACTTACCTATACAACGATGGTGAATTTTGGCATTTCATGAATAACGAAACCTTTGAACAGCTGGCTGCCGATGTCAAAGCGGTAGGTGATAATGCAAAATGGCTTGTGGAACAATCTAAATGTACGCTGACCCTATGGAACGGTCAGCCGATTACTGTAACCCCTCCTAACTTCGTGGAGCTGGAAATCACAAAAACCAGTCCAAGCCTGAAAGGTAATACCGCCGGCACCAGTGTAAAATTTGCCACGCTAAATAACGGGGCGGTGGTGAAAGTGCCGCTTTTTTTACAGATTGGCGAAATAATTAAAATTGATACCCGCTCTGGCGAGTATGTCTCCCGGGTAAACAATACCGCGTCGAAAACACAACCTTTGTGACGCAGTTACTATTTTGCATTTATATGAGAACCATCTTAGCAAAGATAATTAGATTATTACTACTAGCTGCTTTGGCATTAATGGGATTTCCTGGGTCTAATACTACCTATAGCTTTACTGAAGATATACAGTGTCTCAGGAGACATATTCTAGTAGCCAGTTAATTATCAGGCGTAGAAATCCAAAATTGAGTCTTTTGCTTATAGAAAACGGTTAGCTATATTCTATATTACACTACTTTTAGCTCTATGCGACTACGTCAACCATAGCCTGAGTTTATCATTGGAAGGAGTTAATTCCTGTTAGCCTATTATCACAGTTACCCCTATCATTGGCGCCAGCGTTATCTGATAAGCATTATGACCACCCACATCGCGCCTGATTATCGCCGATGACATAATTGAGGTTTAGAGTGAGAGTGGCGATATATCCTATTAAACCAAAATTAAGTTATCCATCTAAAATAAAACTTCCATTCGGTTTCGAGCAAAGCTTTCCTAGCTCGGATGTCTAGAATTGGAGCAGGTCTACAAAAGTAAAAATAATCGTATCCCACCCCGATAAACAGTGAATAACAATAATCTTTATCCAGTACTATCACATAGTAATCCCGCAAAAGGGGCAAAAGACACTTTAAACAATACCGTTTTTAATTAACTAGGAAATGAGCCTTGCTGATACTGCATTTCCAGGTTTTTAGCGATGAACAACCCTTATTGATAACCTGCCATACTGCCTGTCAGTATAACGGATATATCGAGCGGTAACATATCTCTAAAAACGCACTCAAAAGCGTGATAAAGCCTGATTATGCCCATACTAAATTATTTAAATACAGTTATATAGTAAAATTTTCTATCGGGTTGGCGCACACGCCGACGGGTAGATATACCAAAAACTGAAAATAATAACAGAAAAAAAGAACAGCGAAATGTTTCTCCATCCAGAGATAACGTTATACTCCGTGATGGAAATAAATACCAAGTGTAGTATTTAATCTAGAATAGTGTACTGGAAGGATAAAAACCATAATTAGCTCTAAGGTTAAGCCGACATCTTGGTTAATATTAGTTAGTATTAATATTTTATAAAATGGCAGCATACTGCTAAACGTGCATAGCAGCAGTTTTAAAATGTAAAGCAATCTTTGTGTGCTTAAAGATAAGAGTAGACTGCATTCCTTTTTTTCACGGAGAAAAGTTATGAGCGATTCTGCCAACTGGAAACCAAGTGCGCCTATTGTTAATTTATTAAAACGTACTGTAATTATATCCCAGATCCGACGGTTTTTTAACGATCGCGGATTGCTTGAAGTAGAAACGCCGGCGATGAGTCAGGCTACAGTGACAGATATACATCTAGTGCCTTTCCAGACATGTTTTTTCAGACCAGGATCAGCCGATGGTATACCACTGTATTTGATGACCAGCCCGGAATATCACATGAAGCGTTTGTTAGCAGCCGGAAGTGGTCCCCTTTTTCAATTGTGCCACAGTTTCCGTAATGAAGAATATGGACGCTATCATAATCCAGAATTTACTATACTTGAGTGGTATCGCCCCCATTACGATATGTACCGCCTGATGAATGAAGTCGACGATTTATTGCAACAAATTCTCGATTGCGATCATGCAGAAATGTTCTCCTATCAGGAGGTCTTCACTCAATATATGGAAATTGATCCCTTATCAGCTGATAAAATACAACTCTATGACGCAGCGATTAAATGGAATCTTGGCGAAGCGGCCTCACTGGAGAATGATCGCGATACGCTCCTGCAGTTATTGTTTGCGGTGGTGGTAGAACCCAATATCGGGCACGATAAGCCGGCTTTTATTTACCATTTTCCAGCCTCTCAAGCTGCACTGGCTAAAATTAACAGCCAAGATTGTCGGGTTGCGAACCGGTTCGAAGTATATTTCAAGGGTATTGAGCTAGCAAATGGTTTCCATGAACTAACTGACGCTCAAGAGCAGCGTCAACGCTTTGAGCAAGATAACCGCAAACGGGTGGCGATGAATCTAAATGAGCAGCCTATCGATGAAAACTTACTGGCGGCCCTAGCTCAAGGGATACCGGAATGTTCCGGAGTTGCATTAGGTGTGGACCGTCTCGTCATGCTGGCGCTGAAGGCCGATCGTTTAAGCGATGTTATCGCCTTTGCAGTGGAACACGCCTAAGCGCTATCGCTGTAAACTTTCCAACCTGCAAAGCTGCTAACGGAGAAGTTCCCGTTTCCAAATAGCCGCTATCTCCTATGCCCGTTGAGACCGCTGTTTTTTTGAGTTTGTATCGCCGAGACAGCAGGGGCCTCTAACATTTTCAGCCACCAAGGTTTGGAGGCAAAGCAGGAGTTACTGTAGCCGTCAGAACGAACCATTTTCCGGCTTGATACGATTACCTGGGGTATTATCCACCTTGATCTGATCCCGGTGTAACTGGAAGGGCGGAAAGGGCAATTCCATACCATGAATATGGTAACCTTCCAGAATTAATGTATGCACCTGGTGACGCAAAGGCATACGGTGTCCCATTTCTGCCGCATGCATACGCAACTCAAAAAGCGGTAAGCCCTGCTGTAAATCCACTAAGAAAGCCTCTGGCGCTGGCAACTCTAGTACTAACGGACAGCGACGTGCCGCCTGTACCAAAATATGAGTTACTTGTTCAATATTAGCGCCCGCTGGGGCAGGGACGCTTAACACTACACGAGTGACAGTATCTGATAGTGACCAGTTGACGAATTGTTCAGTGATGAAGGCCTTGTTGGGAACGATGATTTCTTTCCGGTCCCAGTCAGTGATAGTTGTGGCACGAGTATTGATCCGAGTAATATTGCCAGTTAAGTTACGAATGGTTACTGTATCGCCGATACGGATCGGTTTCTCAAACAAGATCATTAACCCGGAAATAAAATTAGCGAAAATCTCTTGTAGACCAAATCCTAGACCTACGCCTAAGGCTGCTACTAGCCACTGTAATTTTGACCACTCAATTCCTATCATGGAAAAACCAATAAGCCCACCTAAAAGCATCAGCCCATATTTTGTCAAAGTGGTAATGGCATAACCGGTCCCAGGGGTTAAATCTAAATGCTGCAACAGTGCCAATTCAAGTAGTGCAGGTAAATTACGCACCATCTGAGTGGTAATAATGAAGACCAGGATAGCAATCAATACCGCGCCAAGCGCAATCGGCTGTATGCTATCGATCCCCTGATTTGTTGAAGTAGCATCCCATAGAGTGATATTTTCTAGGAAACCAAACGCCGAATGTAGTTCTGACCACAGTAAAATTACTGATAACAATGCAATTAGTGTTAAAATTGAGCGAACTAATTGCAGCGACTGCGCGCTAATGGTATCGAGATCTAGCACCTTCTCATCAACCTCGGCAGCGACCTCATTGAGTTGTGATTGTGATAAGTCTTCCTCATTCCGCGCCCGCTGGGCTAACATTTCTGCTCGTCGCTGTTTGGTACGCTCAAATGCAATTCGGCGTCGCTGAATGAACATCCAGCGACGGATGATATAATAGATAATTAACAACAAAAACCAAATTGATACTGATGTTTCTAACCGCGCAAGCAACGCTTGCGCGGTCGCTAGATGCCCAAGACACGCCGCCGCCGCGGCGGCGATAGGCGCGCAAATCATCAGATTCCATAATGAACGATTGACAACATTATCGCTAGCACCATGCTTATCTAGATACAGTGGTAGGCCGGCACGTTTCAGGTTGTTGGTGACCTGTGCCAAACAAATGCACAGCAACAAAAAACATAATCGACCAAGAGTGCCAGCAAACTCTCGTTCACTATAATTATCAAAGGAGATCAGTGCCATTATCAGTGGTACAATCATACCAATAGACAAAGTATAATAACGAAGCGCACGCTTAACCTGCTGCTTTGACCAACCAAAATGTACGATAAATAACCCTTGCGGGCGAGCAAAGTGAGCGCATATCATAAATACCCATAATATCGGAACCGTAGCGGTGACACCGTCACCAATAGCCACTGCTACCGGATAGGGCCAAGCGTGACGCAATCCATATCCCAGAGCCGCCCACAGAACCGGGAGCGGCAACGCTACCAACACTGACCAGAACACATTATACAGGGTCAGGAAAAAATTATCTTGATTGACTTTCCCTACCCTGCTACTGGATCGAACGAGAAAAGAATGATAATGCCGGCGTGAACTGAGACTGAAACCGACCAGGAGCAACGCCCCAAAGAGTAGAATAAGCGTCTCTTGGCTAGTCAGCATCATACTGAGCGCATGAGTCAACTGGTTGAAGGTATCTAGAGTCAACAACCGGCGCAGATCGTATCCAACATGCAGCGGATAGGAAGGCGTAATCGGACTTACGTCCGCCACCCAAAACAAATAGCGATGGGCTGCTTCCTGGATCTCGTTGATCGCTTCTTCAAGCTGACTATTCGCTACTTTAAGCTTAGTAAGCTCTAAAATCTGAGTATCACACCCAGTCAGAAGCGCATTAAGCAGGTTGCGTTGAGTAACAAGTTGCGTTTCTAGAATAGAATGCTGCGCTAGTGTCAGCGGTGAACCATCATCCTGTTCACCTTGGTTTAACTGCGACAGTTTATTCATCAAATCTTCAAAATACAAACGCTGGACACGCAGCTGAGCCATATCACTATCAAGCTGCTGCGGCTTCGGCATTTCTGGTAGTCTGGATACTTGAGCACGTAGGATTTCCCTCAGTGCAGGAGATTCATCCAACCATTGAGCCTGCTCGCGTAATGTAGAGAGTGCCTGGCGTGCCTGCAAGGTTTTCGAAGCGGCCTGACGCTGTTGCGAAGCGATAATATCCATGCGCTGTGCTTGTTGATTCAGAGCGTTGGAAAGTTCGCGATTTGTTTGCAACTGCCTGCCAATTGACTTAGGCAACTCACCAACCTGCTCCGCTAACATTTCAGTATGCTCAATAGCCTGCTCCGCCTCCTGTTGACGCAAGCTGTTAAGCTGATTGCGTAACGCCTGCTGCACATTATGCACGCGATCATGGCGTTTTTTTAGTAGTTCAACACGTAGGCGTGATAGCTCTTGGCGATTATTAGCACTTAACTGAGCGAAATACAACTCTTCCACTCTTAAACGGCAAGCGCTCTGCTCTGCCTGCAGTGCAGTAATCTGCGCCTGTTCTAATGGCGATCCCGGCGTAGTGGGTAACATCTGGAGCTGTTGCTCCACATCGTTTAGCGCCCTGCGCGCCTCAATCTGTTGCTGTGGTAGTAAGCTTAGTGAGTCGCTAATGGCGTGCGCTAACTCTTGCTCTTGCTGTAGCTGACTTGCTAAATCCATTAACTGGCTATTAGCCTGCAATAATCGCTCATTTAATTCTCTGCTAGCAAGTTTAGGGGTGATTACGGCGGATTCATCTAGCTCGGATTTTTTTTCGTCGCGTAGTTGACGGGTAAGCACCGGAAAATCATCGATAGCTCTTTGATATTCCCTGATTTTGGCGCTAGATGCTTTACCTTCAGCAATAGCATTCAGCGCTGACTGCAACGCCTCGACAATCGCCGCCTGGTTTAGCGCATTTTTATCATCCTGCGCTTGCTGCAAATCTTTTTTAATCTGCCCATTGTCAAGCAAATTAGCGGTAAAAGATGGGGAGGTAAGAAAACACCCCAGAAAGAAAATCGTAATCAAGCGCAAAGTGAAAACTCTCAAGTTAAGCGCAAGTGAATCAGGTCAGCGGGCTGTTGTCGGTTTGCGCGATGCCGTAAGCCAGTCGCTGACCGACGCGGGTGACGTAGTCAGTATACAAGTGTTCACTCAACACTATATTTTTTCCAGCAAACAGATTGATGACGCTAGAACCAAGCTTAAAGCGCCCCATTTCCTGACCTTTTAGAAGTACCACCGCTCCTGCGGCGGCTACCTGAGGGTAACGCCAGCGCTTAATAATCCCCTCTCGCGGTGGAGTGACGGTCCCTGCCCAGACAGTTTGAATACTTCCAACTATAGTTGCACCAACCAGAATCTGCGCCATTGAACCAAAATTTGTATCAAATAAGCAGATAATCCGTTCGTTTCGAGCAAATAGCTTAGGGATATTCGTCACTGTTAACGGATTCACTGAAAATAACTCCCCCGGCACGTACAACATTTCGCGTAACACACCGTTGCAAGGCATATGTATACGATGATAATCGCGAGGAGCGAGATAGGTAGTAATAAAACTACCGTCGCGAAACCGGGCGATCATAGACTCATTTCCAGCTAACAGCGCCTCTAAGCTATAATGTTTCCCCTTCGCCTGAAATATCTCCTCGCCCTTAATGGAGCCAATCTGGGAAATGATTCCGTCTGCTGGAAATACCAGCACGGCGGGATCCTCATCAATAGGACGGGCTTCATCGCGCAGAGGCCGGACAAAAAATGCATTAAAAGTGGGATAAGCAGCCACATCCGGCTGCTGTGCCTCCTGCATATCAACTTTATACCAGCGAATAAATAGCGTAATGACCACGCGGGTTAGCCAGCCACCACGACGTTCAGCGCCCCAACCGGCTAATTCTGTTAGGCAGCGCTTAGGGAGTAAGTGTTGCAAAGATATCTTTATCCTATCCAGCATGAGAGAACCTCATTTCTGTTATGTGTTTACCTAAAAGGGACCGAATTTTATTGGTAGTGTGAAAAAAAAGTCAGGATCAGGCCATTAAAACGACTTACCGACATTGACCTGAAGCATCCTATCAAAAATTGAATGATAATTATTAAATCGCTTACGGAGTGATAGCACCACTTTCACTATCCCTTAATCATGCAGCCAGGATCAATATTATCTCGGTAATAGCAAAAATTGCTAGATACTCAGATATTCCCTGAACTTAATAAAACCATAAGCAATAATGCGTACCGATGCTAAATACCATAGACAAAATTCGCGTATTCCTGTGGAATAAATTAAATAACTGCCATAACTGAAATGATAAAACATATCGGTAGTGGTAGTGGTAGTGGCTAAATACCTGAGCCCCAAGTTATCGGAAACCCTTTTGATTAAAATTTTATTATATTCTGGCGATGGAATCACATTAAACAGAATCGATTTACTAACCCCAAGACTAGCCGGAAAAATACTCATACCTCCGGTTGACACTCTTCAAAAAAAAGATCCATCCCTTTGCCTATTTGGCTTGACATCATCAATGCCGGATAGCTAATGCAGCTTATAAATGGCGATCAATAATATTTCTAACTCTGGCAAAAGAGTAAAAACGATGATGATTTAATCTAAAATCTATCGCAATCAGTTTGCTACCATTATAAACTTTAAAGAGGCATCAATATGAAAGGATACGTATAAACTTTTTTCAACGATGTCACTGATCCTAGATAGGTGTACGCTGATCTGCGTACTAGATTACCTAATTGCCCATAATCAGAGATTTCAGTATACGGAGGCCCCCACATCAACATGTATGCTGAACCAGCTGGATAATAGCCATGCTCTCCTGGGCTTCACCCAAAAATTGCTGATAGTTACTCTACGGGCGAATGCCATATTTACGCTGCCGCAAAAGCGGCGTTAATGATTTATTTTTTTTACTCGGCCTCCTAACCTTTAAATAGTCTATTCTCTTTCACTGCGTTTTGCTTAACGGAAAATCATTCGTAGCAATAAATATAGACATCATACAGACTATTCTACCAGATAATCTGTAAAATCTATTGCTATGAGAAAATTATGCCGGTAAATGATAACAATCTGATTTATATCAGCTAAAAAAAATAAACGGGCTGTATCCTTAACTCAATTGCATTATTAAGATAACGATACTGCTCACCTATGCTAATCTGATTATTTTGACATAAAGCATGATATTAATCATAAATCAATTCAACACGCAACTAACGCTGATGGATGACTAAAATATTCACACTCAGACCATCAGCGGGTTTATTGAGTACTGGGCGCTGCTTCACTAAGCAGCGCCCAGTAGCGCAGATCCTGGCTTTCTTACCTAGTTGATGTGCCACTGCAAATTGCTAATTTGCAGTAATAATATTAGTCAAGATCAACACTACTTATTCGCTATCTACCGGCGCTTTAAGCGTATTTTACTACTATTATCTAATGTTAATAGGATATAAAAGCCCTGCAGCAGTATACTACCCCAGTGTAATATAACCTACACATAACGTTAAATTTTTATTTTATGCTAAAATGGGAATAACTCAGTAATAAAGCATAATCCTACTAAGTTTGCTATTATGAGTTTGAGCCTCCATTTCCTAATCTAATTTCTTTATTTTATACATTAAACAATCGTTCGTTCATCAAAACTCTATGCTTACATTAAATAGACTCTACTTAAACTAAATATAATTTATACAACTAAGTTATCTTCCGTAACGGCTGAGTAGCCCTCTGAAGATCACTCCACCAACAGTGTCAAAAGAAGCATTGATATTAGAGACAACTATTGTTGATAGTACCCATGACGCTAACATTATGCATATAATGAATAACTTTTATAATTATAAATATTCCCTCGAAATGCAAAACTACGCTTTTTAGAAAGCTTGGCCGGCGACTCTTTACTAATGGCATGCTACTAAGCATCATCTTAGTATATAACAGAGAGTTGTGTGAGTGTATTTCGAGCTAAAGTACGAAATCATAATATAGTGTTTATAGATGTTTTCTGTTACTGAGGACATATATAGTAAAAAGTATCAATTCCCAATCGTCACAGAAACAAGACAGTGCCGTAACAGTCTAGCGAGAGACCCACGCGCCAATAGAAATTCATTCTAACTAAATTAGTAATACGAGAGATTCTTTTATTATGATAAAATCATGAATATACTTTTTCCTGGATACCAATACCTGAGGATACTACTAATGCGGACAAATTTCATTTAAGTATAAAAATCGTTGATAATAGAACAACCTGTCAATTCCATACAGTCCATATAAGAATGCAATCTGCCAATTTATTGATGTAAAATCGTCTTAAAGCACCTTTCCGCAATAAGATCTGAAGGAATTACCCTTGGATCAGTTTAATTCTCTTATTGATTCTTCTGTGCCTTCCAAAAACAATCCCACTATGACGCAGCTGGCAATAACTTTTAATAGTATTGTAAAAACGGATATTCGTTGTCTATGATGACTGTGGTCTTAGTCCCTTCAGAGCTTCAATACACAGAGATATTACTAATCTGCAGTACGTCAATGCTAGCGCTTAGAAGGACATTGATGCGTTCTTTGTTATACCACTACCAGCCCCGGCGATTTCACGCCGTAACACCGACGTGTAGGCGGCCATATTTATCTTTGTAAAGGTTAAGTTTGCGATCAGTCTTTTATAAAATATAAAACTAGAAAACTTTACCGTAATCATACTGAATAGATAGAATTTTATCCACTACTAGTATATTTTAGCCCGCTTCTTATTTATTTCGGTAATATTACTTCCAAGACTTTATCTTACTTTAGCTTCACAAAGCATTTTAAACGTCATCAACAGTAAGGAAACCAGCTACTTTGAGTCAGTAACAAAGTAAACTCTTTTTTTTGGCCGATGATAATATCTAATAAGTTTATTTTTATTCGTCAACTGGGTAGCCGACGAAAACGTTGAGTGTGGTTAGTTCTTTCACCTCAGAAAAAGAATAGTATTGAGAGTGACACGCCAGAGATTAGTTACGAGGCTTTCATGGTGTTTTATGCGACCAACTTTCTCTGCCTGGCGTTCAATAGAAATATTTTTTGAATTAAGGCGATACCGATTTCCTACTCTAGTGAAATAGCTTTGGCCATGCCATATTCAGTATACTAAATTTATTTTTGCAGACAGAATGAGAATATTCAGTCTAACTTTATGAGTTAATCGGGTATTAAGGATTGGCGGTATTAAGCGGCACTGTAAATTGCACGAGAAAAGCAGAACATCATTGAATATCAGAGATTCTTTAGCAAAGAGAAGCTAATATAATAATGCTTCAAAAAAAGTGAATATGAAACAAATAATATATCAAAATAGCGATATATAACGTAATCAATTAACTTTAGTATTATTTTCAATAGATCTCTTACTTACCATTTCGCAATAAGTTATATTAATGGATTAAGGCTTTAACGTGAAGTTTTATTCCACTCAATATCTACCCCGCCATCCTCATCTTATTTTTTAGCATCAGCCTCTTAAATAAAACAGTGAACAACCTCCTGTAAAACAAAATAAAGCAGATTTACCGACAGGTAAAATCTCTAATTCTTTTTAACCCGCATCGAAGCATTACCGTTTTACACTAACTAAAAGGATACCCACGTATCCAGAAGTATGTGTGCTACACAATATTTCACGATACCAATCGCTCCGTACAACCTTCTGTACCACGTAATGCTCAGCAAGTGTAGTCTGCCACTTCCCTTACACTTTATGAGCCACGCGGCGACTATCAGCTCATCGCCGAAATCATACAGCCGGTTAGAAACGAGTTGCGCCAACAGCATTTCAACAAATTTAAGCAACAATTAAATACCAATGGGCTATTTAAATCAATTTAAGCAACCCGCTACTCAAGTCTAGCCCGTTGCGTGAAAGGTGATCCAGAGGTGAGAATATTGCATGATAATTGCAACTGTTGTAACGCTACGACCCATCGCTGTCGGTGATGATTTATCCTAATACAGTACAAGGAGAGGAAACCCTAGTCCATATTTTGTGCGCCATCTAAGCCACCAACCGGTGCGCTGATTGCGATATATTAATAATCTGTCGCAGGGTATCTTTCATGAAGGTTTGGCAATCGTCAACAACGAATGAACGGCATTAGTAATTTTTAGTAACTATTTACTGGTGGAGTTTAGAGCTATTAGCAATAAAAACCGATGTATGATTATCACTGATTTACGCACACCAATATCTCACCACCTACTGAGTTGATTAGGTACAATCAACTGGAGCTATCGTTGTAACATCAGTCGTAATAGTAGCGATTAGAAATGACTATGAATTATTCACTTATGTAGTATAGTGTCAACAGCAAAACAGTCGTTTGCAGCACTTCTTGCAGCAACAGGATCTCCAATTACAGTTCGATCGTCAATATAGCGCGCTAATTATCTTAGCGCCATTACTTTGATAAAGTATACAGGGCCAGTTTCGCCAAACACAGAACCGTCACAAATCTTTCCGAAAGAATATAGTACAGCAGCCACCCCCTATAGGCATATCAATCGAGCGTGCTAGAGCTAGGCGTTTGCAACGCATTATGCTATTAATTAAGTTAGAGAATAAGGCTGTAGCTAAATCGGTAAACAATACCTTTATCACACTCTCCTCCCCTTTTAGAGGAAGTGTTTCTGCTGAAACACTGGCATAAAGTTTTATAGTTACGAAATATAGACACACGACATGCTACCAAAACAAACCCGTCAGCTAAATATCAGCAATTGTTTGACAACCCAGTTAAACGATAGCTGGATAGAGAATCAGATTATCAATATAATCCATATATCAACCAGCGGGACCGCCTGCAAAGCCCAAAAAAAACTGATCCCAAGAAAGACGCCTCCTTAATGCTTAATGCCAGCCTTCCTTGACTAACAACAGTGAATAATCGCATGAAATATGCGCCTAAGCATACAGGACATTGTACGGCAACATGGCCAGAAAACTGCAGACCAGACACTATACTCCATCAGGAGTCGCTATTCTATAGCGAGTCAGGAGACGGCCTTGCTTAGATAGTTGGTTAAAGCCCCCCCGCAGAAACTTAACAGGAATAAACTAGTACTAAAAAACTAGACGCGTACCTAAATAGTCTCCTATCTCGCCGCCTAATTCCAACCCAATATAGAAACGTAGCGGAACGATTAGAAGCTGGCTAATATAATGAATGCCTGTGGAACTAGTATTGCTGCAGCTATCACTAGCAGGGACTGAAGGGGAACCATGTTACCACAGTAGTTTCCAGGACAGTGCCAAGTTCCTCTTTAAGCAATACCGCTTAACCAAAAAAAATTATAAATATAGTAACGGCAGATTTAAGATAAATATACCGCTGATTAGTGTCAGCGTACTACCAATCAACGGCTCCACCAGAGTGCTCGCCCATAATGCTGGAATAGATAGGATTCTCAATTCTAATCCTCCCTTCACCCCTTTTGTCCTCTGTACTTTAAGCAGGATAGAATGCCTGTCCAAAAGTTTCGCTAACATATGCAGCACCACTAATTACCAGACGCTTTGAGCTATACTAAGGCTGGTCCGAATAAACATTAACTTTTAGCAATAACTGTCACCAAAACATCTAGAGACGGTGTTATAAGTATGACAACGAAATAAGACAGTACCATTATTTATTAAGCAACCCAAACCACTCGTTTATTGCCAGATGACCAATAAAGCCATTTTACTCAACATAAAAGGGTAAAACAGTATAGTAGTAGCGTCATCACCACGATAGTATATAAGGAGTCAAATACACATAATTCAATTATACCGCTAATAATCATTACCATAGGCCCTAAACTACCATTTTACATCAGAGCGATCCTTATCGTAGATTAGAAATAAAAAAGTACTTGTCCATCGAGCGTCAGGATAATAGCCGTGTAGATAAAAATCTATCGCTGGGATATAGCGACAGATAGAATATAGAGACTGCGACCTTTATCAAGGGAAAAGGAACGGGCAGGTGATCTGGCGTTACAGCTCTAACGCCGTGTATGCATTAAAAATATTAGGAAAAAAATAAACTAGATGATAGTGTACTAAGATAAATATCACTAATGCTAATGTATCTTGGCGTGAATAGTAAAATTCATATTAATGGACTGACAATAAAAAATAACTTTATTAAGAAAGTTTCATTGGTACTCATCATTATGATAAATCTAAAATTTTTTTTGGCATTATTAAATCGTAATTTTATTTTTTATACCATAGATAATACTTATAATCCTTATTATAGCTTTAAACGATAGATTCGTTATTTAATTAATTTGAATACCTTATTAATTATAAGCATTTAATGTTATTAATATAATTTACAGTAATTTATAGTTTATTTAAAAGGCAATAATCAATAAAATTGCAGAGTATTGCTAGACGCCCTTTAGCGGCAATCCTAACAAAACCAGCTCAATCGTGTCGGCTTCATTTTCTTAAACGAGATACTACGCATGAAAAAGCATTTTTTAAAAACCCTTAGAATGACGGTTGCTACCTCAGCTAAACAACATCATGTTTCAGATAAACCTCAAGTGGACATCATACTGATTGGCGGTGGAATCATGAGTGCCACCCTTGGAACCTATCTAAAAGAACTTGAACCAAGCTGGATTATTTATATGTATGAGCGTCTAGAAAAAATAGCGGAGGAAAGTTCCAATGGCTGGAACAATGCTGGTACTGGCCATGCTGCATTCTGCGAGTTGAACTACACTACACTTAACCCAGCGGGTTCAATGGATATTTCTAAAGCGATATCAGTAAATGAATCTTTTGAAATATCACTCCAGTACTGGGCCTATCTGGTAAAGCAAAAAATTCTCACTAATCCACAAAGCTTTATCAATAATATCCCACATATGAGCTTCGTGTGGGGAGAAGACAATATCTGCTTTTTACGTCAACGCTTCGATATGCTGCAAAGAAGCACACTTTTTCGCGGTATGGAGTACTCTGAAAACCCGGAACAAATCCGCAAATGGGCACCACTAGTTATGGATGGACGTGACAGATTCCAGAAAGTGGCAGCCACCCGTATGGCTATAGGCACTGACATTAATTTTGGTGAGATAACACAGCAACTACTAGCAGCGTTACAGCAACACCCCCAGTTTCACTTGTATCTTAAGCATGATGTGGTAGATATCAAACGCAACGCCGATAAAACATGGAACGTGCGTGTTACCGATCACAGCAACGGTAGCAAACAGTCTACAGTTTGCGCCCGCTATGTCTTTATCGGTGGCGGTGGTGCTTCACTTACCCTGCTGCAAAAATCCGGCATTCCAGAGGTAAACAGCTATGCCGGCTTCCCAGTTGGTGGGCAATTTCTAGTCGCAACTAATCCGGAAGTAGTTGGATATCATTACGCTAAAGTGTATGGTAAAGCGTCGCTCGGTGCGCCACCGATGTCTGTCCCGCACCTTGATACCCGCATTCTTGATGGCAAGAAGATGCTGCTTTTCGGTCCATTTGCCACCTTTAGCGGCAAATTTCTTAAACATGGATCTTGGCTGGATTTCTTCCATTCACTTACGCTGCAAAACCTATTTCCCATATTGCGTGTCGGGTTAGATAACTTCAGATTAATGCGCTACCTTATCGGCCAGTTACTCATATCAGATAAAGATCGCCTGAATACCCTGCGTGAATATTACCCCCAGGCTAAAATAGCAGATTGGTCGCTAATTGAGGCTGGCCAGCGGGTGCAGATAATCAAAAAAAATCTAGATAAGAGGGGTTTTTTACAATTTGGAACCGAAGTGGTTAGCTCGGCTGACGGATCATTATCAGCGCTGCTTGGCGCTTCACCCGGTGCCTCTACCACAGCTTCCATCATCCTGGAGCTTTTAGCTTCGATGTTTAAAGAGCAAGCGACCACTGATGTCTGGCAGCAAAAACTGAAAAAGATGCTACCCTCTTACGGCCAGACGATTAATGGCAACCTTGCGCTAACTAATGAGATTCGTCGCTCAACCTCCAGGATCCTGGGGTTAACCTACATCGAAGCTAAACCCATACCTAACAAACCAGCAGACGATAAGTAGGAAAAACTACAACACCAATGTAACCTAATGAATTTCGCGCTGTAATATAACTACTTCGGGAACCGAAATAGCATTATTGGTGGAAAACAAGACGCTCTTTCTTCGCCGTGAGTAAAGTGTAGTTAAGGATTCTAACTACACTGATTAATCCTTCTGATATCATTCCAATTAGCATGCGCCGCGCGGGGATCTTAATCCGCTGACCATACGGGTGCTGTTACAGCAGCGCTAACTGATACAAGATCAAAAGATAATATTGATATTGGCAAAGTTAGATCATGAAAAGCTTTAAGAGATAGGTGCTACCAGGTTGGGACAATTTGATAGGCCTACACCTATCCCAAAGCACGCCACCCTGAGCTGGTTGGATATAAAACCACGAAAATGCAATGTGAACGCGAGATCATACACTTAGCATAACACAGAAAGTCTTGTTTTTGATAGTGTGCTGGGGCTCTGGGGGGTAAAGAACATTTTTTGCAGTGTTGCATCCTTAAGCAACGCTTACAATCTATTGTTTATTTTTGGAAGACCTGCGCTTCCGTGCCCCCCTTAGCGATGCACTAATACTAATATCTATTTACCAAGATAAATGCACCATTAAACCACTACTACGATTAATCCATTGTCACCCACTTAATAGCGAGTATACCAGGAAATCTACTTCAACTAATTAATAAAACTGCTATTCACTACAGCTTATTTATCAACATAGCTAGAGGCTTAGCTTGCTTACCATTGGTAGATTAGTGGTGGAACAGAGATTCATCAAGTGTATAACCGAGATAATTAACTGCCTTTTTTGTGTTACGCGCCCTAGCTTAAAAGCAAAGCTAACAGCCAGTTTACCGGCCTTTTTTGTATTACAGCCAGTTGAATCTTCCGCAATGTTGTCAACCCTAAACCCTATTTAAGCACTATCAGCGGCATCATCATAGATTATTCAGCGCAATGTACGATAAGCGCCCCATCAACGTGTGCTAGTCTCTCGTAATACACTAATCGCACTGAAGGCTATCTTAACGTTGTTGGAAATACAATACTCCACTGAGTGACACAGGAGGCTAGAATTTTTATGACCACACCAAAAACCACTGGCAACGCATTCCAGTTGCCCTAATATAATACTACTGGTGTAGATGATAATAAGGCAGGCAAGGAGAGTATAGAATCTTGTGTATCTGCAAGCAACAAAATAGCAACGGAGCAGACAATAAAGATGATAGATGCTTTTTGTGTACATACTGTCGCTAGGATTAAAAAAATAAGGTGAAACAACCCTCCTCCAGTGAAATATCTAGGAACAAGCATATAAGCTCAAGATTATCAGCGATAATTACTGCTGCGCTTTCAGTTTATTTAGCGTGTCCTGTAATCTAATTTATATTGTAAATCAGCCATGGTAATCATAATAAAACCATGCTAACAGGTAACGCCCTTAATGGTGGAAGTGATTTACGGCGGTGCATAGAACCTAAGTAAAGCGGAGCTATAAGCCCCCCAGGGCTTATAGCTCCGCTTACCAGCCAACTGCTAGACCATCCGATTAGGTATTAGGTAAATATAACCGTCTAATGACCACATCGACCCTTCCCTTACATGCATATATCAAGTACCACTATACGGATACCGATCCATTCAAAAAAAACTTGGAAAACATCTAATAATAAAGTTCGGCACGGAGCGTGATATCATCAAGAATACCATTCTTATTGCTTTGCAATATTATTTTCTATGGCTCTCATTATAAATAGAGATCGTATCTCTATTTATAATGAGCAATTACACAACGGCAACCGCTAAGCGGAGTGAAAAGAGTGATATACTTACATGCTCAATAATTGTAATGCATTTTCTTATTGGAACCATACTTCACTGATTTTATTTAAAAGATCACCCTTATCTCAATCTATACTTCCATAAAGCCACTGACAAACTGTTAACTTCTAACAAAGTGTAATTAAATAATATCCCTTACTTTACTGATTTTTTTACCAAGACGAACTATTATCCATCCTAATTCATCATCTGAGCTCTAGCCTCCACCGTCACCAATACTGTATAAAGTGTATATGAGCGAAGCCTTGATATAGTACTAAATGCTATAAAAAATAATAAATATACAGCGGGGTAGGTATCTAGCAGCATCTTGGCAGTGTCTCAGATAAAGAGCGGTTGAAAGCGTCTGGCAACCGTCTTTAAGAAAAGATGAGAATTTGACTAGCAGTGGGTAAATTGAAGAATTTAGTCCGGCACAGGATCGTTTTATGTAGTATAGAGTAACCAGGCTTAAACCAGCAGCGGTTTTAGGTCGGGTGGTGAATTATCATCGGTAAGGGATCATCCGAGCGCAACGTCATAATCTCACAACCATCCTCGGTCACTACGACTGTATGCTCATACTGCGCTGACAGGCTATGATCCTTAGTTTTTACCGTCCAGCCGTCTTTCATGGTCCGAATGTGGTAGTCCCCAGCATTAACCATAGGCTCAATAGTGAACGCCATTCCAGGTTGTAATAGCACACCACCATCGTCACCGTCATAATGCAGCACTTGCGGCTCTTCATGAAAGCCTTCGCCGATACCGTGGCCACAATACTCCCGCACTACTGAGAACCTTTCTTCTTCAACGAACTTTTGAATTGCTTTACCTAACGTACGCAAGCGGATACCTGGGCGAACCATACGGATTGCCAGATACAGACTTTGTTTCGCCACCCGGCATAGCCGCTCGCCGAGGATACTTGGTTTACCGACGATGAACATCTTTGAAGTATCCCCGTGAAAGCCGTTTTTAATAACGGTGACGTCAATATTCAGAATATCGCCCTCTTTTAGCTTTTTTTCATCACTCGGAATACCGTGACACACAACTTCATTAACTGAAATACATACAGATTTCGGAAATCCGTGGTAGCCAAGCGACGCAGAAACAGCGTGCTGTTTCTCGGTGATATACTGATGGCACAATCGGTCTAACTCGCCAGTGCTAATGCCGGGTTTGATATAAAATTCAATTATTGCTAACACCTCAGCAGCCAGCTGGCCAGCAACGCGCATCTTTGCAATATCGTCTGCTTTTTTGATAGGAATGGCCATAGTAGAGATCCATAGTCGACACCAAGGTCGACAATAATCATATAATTTAAATTAGCGAATGAGAGTAATGGTATCAGCACAACTGAACCCTGCCAAATTATCATTTTTCCACAGGCTTCAGAAAACATTTGGTGGAGTCTGTGAGGAGTTTATGGTATAAAGCGCGCCGTGGATTAGCGTCAGAATTTTAAGCCGCGCACCGATCGCTACAACAAAAAAATCAACTGTATTATCACACATACGTATCGGTACATATGCAGGGTGCTCTGACAGGAAGGTCAGAGTCAGCCGTATGGGATACGTGAAGACATAACCTAAAACAAACATAAAGGTTTATCATGGCAACTATTTCCATGCGTGACATGCTCCAGGCTGGTGTGCATTTTGGTCACCAGACCCGTTACTGGAACCCGAAAATGAAACCCTTCATCTTCGGTGCTCGTAATAAAGTTCACATTATCAATCTGGAACAAACTGTACCTCTATTTAACGATGCTTTGGCTGAGCTAAGAAAAATTGCCTCACACAAAGGTAAAATTCTGTTTGTCGGCACCAAACTTGCTGCAAGAAAAGCGATAAAAGAAGCGGCAAAAAACTGCGATCAATTCTTTGTTAACCATCGCTGGTTGGGTGGGATGTTGACCAACTGGAAAACGGTTCGTCAGTCCATTAAACGTTTAAAAAATTTAGAAAGCCAGTCTCAGGACGGTACATTTGAAAAGCTAACCAAGAAAGAGGCGCTGATGCGCAATCGTGAACTGGAAAAACTAGAAAACAGCCTAGGCGGTATCAAGGATATGGGCGGCCTTCCTGACGCACTTTTTGTTGTCGATGCGAAACATGAGCGCATCGCTATTAATGAAGCTAATAATATGGGAATTCCAGTTTTTTCTATCGTTGACACCAACTCTAATCCAGACGGTGTAGACTTTATTATCCCGGGTAATGATGACGCTATCCGCGCAATCAACCTCTACTTAACTGCCGTTGCCACCAGCGTGCGCGAAGGTCGTTCTCAAGAACTAGTAGAACAGACTGAAAAAAAATTATAGAAAGCTAAATAATAATGAATGCTCTCAAGAGCCCTTTATCAACCAAGTGTTAAATACATTATTTTAGAGGGTCTGTAATTACCCTCTCTTTTATGTATCTCTAATACGGAATAATGGAGGAAAATAATGGCTGATGTTACTGGCGCTTCAATTAAAGAAGTGCGCGAACGTACCAGTGCGGGTATTATGGAATGTAAAAAAGCGTTGCTTGAAGCTCATGGTGATATTGAACTAGCTATCGATAACATGCGTAAGTCCGGTAAAGCCAAAGCTGCTAAAAAAGCAGGTCGCATTACGGCAGAGGGCATCATTTTAACCAAAATCGCTCAAGATGGGAAATATGGCGTTATCATAGAGCTGAACTGTGAAACTGATTTCGTTAATAAAGACAGTGGCTTCAGAACTTTTGGTGACAAGGTTATCACCACTGCGCTAAACAAACGCATCACCGACATTGAAACGCTGCAAACTATATTTGAGGAACAACGTACCGCGCTGATATCCAAGATTACTGAAAACATTAATATCCGACGCCTTGGTTTTCTAGAAGGCGAGGAGCTCAGTTCTTATATGCACGGCGGGCGTATTGGCGTTATAGTTTCCACCAGCGACGCCAACAAGGAACTAGCAAAGCATGTCGCCATGCATATTGCCGCCAACAAACCAGAATATATTAACCCGGATGATATCCCTGCGGACGTAATTGCCCGAGAGCATAAAATCCAACTCAACATTGCCATACAATCTGGTAAACCGTGTGAAATTGCTGAGAGAATAGTAGAAGGTCGTATGCGCAAGTTCATCACCGAAATTTCTATGACTGGCCAGTACTTCGTGGTAGACCAGAATAAGACTGTTGGTCAAATATTGAGCGAACATGGTGCTAAAATAAATAATTTCATCCGTTTTGAAGTAGGCGAAGGCATTAAGAAAATTAAAGTAGATTTCACCGCCGAAGTAGCTAAGATGGTAAAGAATTTTAATTAATTTTTTTTGGAACCTCCAGCAAGAGACTATTCCGCTTTAACGAACAGAAATAATGTTAGATAACGTATGGCGCACTCATCAGGCGAATAAAGCACACAGGTCAGTTTTATCCCATTAAATCGCTCTCAAGGAATAAGATCAAATGGCAACCAATACAAAATCCATTTACCAGCGTATCCTACTCAAATTGAGCGGTGAAGCCTTACAGGGCTCTAACGGTTTTTGTATCGATGCCAACATGCTAGACCGGATGGCCCAAGAGGTGAAAGAACTGGTGGAACTAGGTATTCAAGTGGGCATTGTCATCGGCGGCGGCAATTTATTCCGCGGCGCGGGACTGACGAAGGCTGGTATGAACAGCGTGGTAAGTGATCATATGGGAATGTTAGCGACTGTAATAAACGGTCTGGCGATGTACGACACATTATACCGCATCTATGTTAATGCTCGTCTAATGTCTGCCATTCCGCTAAACAGCGTCTGTGATAGTTACAGCTGGACAAAAGCCATTAGTTTATTGCGTAATAACTACGTTGTAATTTTCGCAGCCGGTACCGGAAATCCCTTTTTCACCACTGATTCCGCTGCCTGCCTACGCGGAATTGAAATCGCAGCTGAAGCCGTGCTAAAAGCGACGAAAGTGGATGGCGTATTTTCCGCCGATCCAGTAAAATATCCAAATGCTACACTTTACGATAAGCTAAGCTATCAAGATGTTCTGGAGAAAAAAATAAAAGTCATGGATCTAGCTGCCTTCACTCTGGCGCAGGATCATAATCTGCCAATACACGTGTTCAATATGAACAAGCCTGGCGCGCTAAGACGGGTAGTCATGGGTTATAAAGAAGGCACTTTAATTACCACAAGTAAAATACATAATGGAACATGACAATCAACAGCCATGGTAGTGTGTGTTCCAGCCCATATAACAAAGTCTCAAGGGCTCGTAACTTGATTAATGAAATATATAAAGATGCTGAAATTCGCATGGAAAAATGCGTTAACGCGTTCAAAAGCCATATCAGAAAAATCCGTACGGGGCGCGCTTCTCCAAACCTGCTTGACGGTATTCAGATTAACTATTACGGGCAGCTAGTGCCACTACACCAGCTAGCCAATATTATTACCGAGGATTCCCGTACCTTGGCTATCACTGTTTTTGATAGAACGCTTATACCGACGATAGAAAAAGCTATCATGACCTCTGATCTATGGCTTAATCCATCTTCCGCTGGTACAGTGATTCGCGTACCGCTACCGCCGCTAACCGAAGAGCGCCGCCGCGACCTCATAAAAATCTTGCGGGCTGAGGCGGAGCAGAGCAGGGTATCAGTACGCAATGTCCGCCGCTTTGCCAATGACAAAGCGAAAGTGCTCTTAAAAGAAAAATCTCTCGATAGAGATGAAGATTATCGTTTTCAGGACAAGATCCAGCAGCTAACTGACACCTGGATTAAAGAGCTTGATAAGGCCCTGGCAAAAAAAGAATCTGAATTAACGGAGATTTAATCTCCGTTAATTTTTTGTGTAACGACCGTCATAGACAAAAAACCGTATTATCACCTTCAAACTAAAAATTTCCTTCATATTCCAGCGTGCTATCAAATTATCTTCATGCGGCATTTGATAATTTTGATAGCACCAGCTTCTATTGATATCCTTTCGGTGGTAAGGAAACATCCCAATAAATACGCCCTTTTATGTTAGTGGCTGGAATAATACTACCTTGACAACCAAGGAACAGGTAGCGAGTAGTGTTACTGCCACCGCCTTATTATTATACGTATAATTGGCTTATAAGTTATGCGCACTGATTGTTTAATATGTGCTAAATATAGATAAAAATCCTGGTGTATCATCCAGAAATTTATCTTCTACCTCTATAAAATGCTATATTGACGGCAGTGTTCTAATATAATTGAGATCCCCTGATATATACACGCCATCACTCACCTGTTGGTGCACCCCAACAGGTACCGTACAGCATTTCAAAATGCTGTATCTTTCCATTATATAGCGCGCTGTCCTCCCTGCAACTGCTCTGTCAACGCTAGTTAGTTAAGCAAGCGCAAGATGCTGTATAAGCTTAATGCTACCATGAAATTACATGGACGGCGTTTTTTTTGCACAGCAATATTCATTTTGCCGATATCATCACCGTAAAATAGGCGGATTCTGTAATAAATTAACCTTCCTAAATCAGCTAGCGTGGAAGAAATGCTGCCCATTAAAAAGCCTAGCGCAGAAAAAAGAGATCCACCAGCGCGTTTGAGACCCTTTTCCAGATAAAACGTGATATTCTCACAAAGGAAGTATTTAAGCGTGATGTCATCCGAAAATCACAAAAAACCGAAAGCGTTGCTTTCCTCCTCACCACGCCATGTGGCTATTATTATGGATGGGAACGGTCGCTGGGCCCAAAACCGAGGGAAATTACGTATCTCCGGTCACCAAGCCGGCGTCAAATCTGTCCGACGCGCAGTAAACTTTGCTGTCAGCCACCATTTCGACGCGTTGACACTATATGCATTCAGCAGCGAAAACTGGAACCGACCCAGCCAAGAAGTATCTGCGCTGATGGAGCTGTTTGTCCGGGCACTAGATAACGAAGTAAAAAGCCTACATAAGTATAACGTCCGGCTACGAATCATCGGTGATACTTCGCGTTTCGGCATGCTTTTGCAGGAGCAAATCCGCCGTTCCGAGGCACTAACCTACAATAATAATGGGTTGACATTGAATATCGCTGCGAACTATAGCGGACGTTGGGATATCATTCATGGTGTAAAGCAACTTTTTGCACAAGTGCAAAAAGGTATTTTGCGACCTGACCAGATAAATGAGGACGCTTTGTGCCAAGTAATCTGCATGCACGAGCTAGCCCCAGTGGATCTTGTTATTCGTACCGGAGGGGAACATCGCATCAGTAATTTTTTGCTGTGGCAGATTGCCTATGCAGAGCTATTTTTTACAGATGTATTATGGCCAGATTTTAATGACGCTATTTTTGAAGGTGCGCTGAATGCTTTTGCCAAACGCAATCGGCGCTTCGGCAGAACAACAACACATAATGATCCTAATACATCCTAGGGAGATTTTTTTTACTGAAGTAAAAGCCTGATTATTACCTTTGTCCTAATAGACATCTTTATCGTCATACTATTTTTTTTGCTAACGGAAGCTACTTCGCCCTGATCAACTCTTGCGATGTGTATACTTATAGCTTCGGAAAAAGTCAGCTTGCAGGACTAACCTTGCACACTCATACCATCTAGCATTTACCTTGCTATTATTTGCCACCTGTTGCTATTATTTGCCACCTGTGAATAGCCCAGTTATACCACCATATCTGCCAGAACCTCTACCGGAAACCCATTTTATATGTGAATGTCTTATACGGATAAAATATGCCCTCTTAGAAGCGAGTCTACTCTGGGCTGATGGCTTGTCGCACTGACGTTAGTGTTGACTAATCTAGCCAAAATATGCTTAAGTGAAAAGGCCGGCATTTTAGATCGTATGGATAACCTAACCGCCGCAATACTGCTTTTATTTTGTCCAATACTGCTATTCTTTAACGCTATTTAAGTCTATATTAAAAGTGCTTATGCTGTTTTTTATTCTTAACCGTATTTATCGTAACGTTGGGAGTTTATATTACGGTGTAGAAGTTCGAGTATTTCTAAACTAGAACGGCTTTACGGCATGATGGGATGGGATGGTAGAACGGTTTTCCATCGGTTTCTGATATATAATATGATATAAGTATGAGAAACGTAAAATAAAATATGTTATAGGCTGCTATTCCCTATATAGATATATTAAAATATTGGATAAGCAGATAGAGATATCATCGCGTCAGAATATCTTAATGTAGCATTAAACCACAAAACCGCCTTGCGGCGACGCCATAATTATGGTTGCCAGATAAGTATTTAACTTACTTTTCACTATTTTACCTATACTGGCTGGTGTTTATTAATTGGAATGCCAAATTATCGGTCGATGATTAACGAAGTGTCCCCTCATTTTATCGAGCTTCAGGCTTATTTTTCCAAAAAATATAACTTAAGTTTGTTGACGACTTTATAGAGGTCCATACTAGCTCAGCAGCAATAAAAGTCGATTTGCAAGACGGCAAAAATAGCGCTAAAGTCAACGCACTAAACTAGTGATTAAGAGGGAAGAAGAGGAGCTTGTTTGA
Organism: Sodalis sp. (in: enterobacteria); assembly: GCA_051710585.1. Taxonomy (GTDB): domain Bacteria; phylum Pseudomonadota; class Gammaproteobacteria; order Enterobacterales; family Enterobacteriaceae; genus JBPESP01. Next base: position 140,598 of record JBPESP010000001.1, read on the forward strand.
GAGCGTTATACTGAATTATCCCGCTACTATGTCGGGGGGCTGACCAAGGCTGTAAAAACCTGGTATCTGATATGCCTTATGATCAATATATTATTAGGTAATTTAATAGCTGAGGATATTAAGCTAAACAATCTAAGCAAGCTGATTTAAATCCCTCCAAGGGAGCAGGGAAATCAAAGAAATACGGGTTGATTTATTACCTGATTTTTTTTCCGCAAATAAGCATCAATTTTAGAATTATCAATATGTTCTTATTACTGATGATTAGATGATGATTATTTGCTATTGCTAGCAATAAAAAACTCAAGAGAAGGCCCGATTTCTGAACAAGTGTATAACTTTATTTACCTTTTCAGATCAATTTTACTGGTACTTCTAATGAATCTTGCTTTTTTTAACGATTTCTCCAGGTTATAAGAACCTGAGATCATGTTAGGAAGAACGCATAAACCACAATGGTAATAAAAAGGTGGCTCACAGCGGCGCTACTTCTTAATAGTACCGCCGTATACAGTGTAACAAACGGGTTCATAGTAAAGGACATTCATTTCGAAGGACTGCAACGAGTTTCCGTCAGTGCAGCGTTACTCAGTATACCAATCCGCCCTGGTGACAAAGTGACCGATGAAAATATTGGCAATACTATCCGTGCGCTCTTTGCTACTGGAAATTTTGAAAATATACGAGTAGTGCGTGACGAAGATTTACTGGTTATACAGGTCAAAGAACGTCCGACTATTGCCAGTATCACTTTCTCCGGAAATAAGGCAGTAAAGAGAGAGACGCTCAAGCAAAACCTGAATACCAATGGTGTTCGGATCGGCGATGCCCTTGACCGCAGTACTATTTTCAATATCGAAAAAAGTCTTAAGGACTTCTATTACAGCGCTGGAAAATACAGCGCCACGATTAAGGTAGTAGTTACACCACTACCACGTAACCGTGTTGATCTAAAACTGGTCTTTAACGAAGGTGTATCGGCAAAAATTCAGAAAATTAATATTGTCGGTAACCATGCTTTTACGATCAATGAACTGATTTCACATTTCCAGTTGTGTGATAAAGCGCCATGGTGGAACGTGATAAATAATTGTAAATACCAAAAACAAAAATTGACCGACGACCTTAAAACCCTGCGTAGATTTTATATTAACCGCGGCTATGCCCGGTTTAATATAAAATCTACGCAGGTCAGCCTGACGCCGGATAAAAAGAGTATCTATATCACCCTGAATATCACTGAAGGTGCGCAATACAAGCTATCCGGTATAGTAGTCAACAGCAATATGGCTGACCATTCCGCTGAAATTGAGCAATTAGCCAAGGTACAGCCTGGTGAACTGTACAACAGCGACAAGGTTACAAAGATAGAGAACGACATCAAGGAATTTCTGGGTCGTTACGGCTATGCGTATCCCTATGTGAAAACCGAAATGGTAATCAACGAGACAGATAAAACGATAAAGCTACACATCAGCGTCGATACGAGAAAACGATTCTACGTCCACCAGATACGTTTTGAAGGTAACGATATCACCAAAGATTCCGTGCTGCGCCGTGAAATGCGCCAGATGGAAGGTGCTTGGCTCAGCACTAATCTGGTCTCCAAAGGTAAAGAGCGCCTGAATCGCCTGGGGTACTTTGAAAGTGTAGAAACCGAGATCCAGCTTCTTCCAAATTCACCGAATCAGGTAGACGTGCTCTACAAAGTGAAAGAGCGTAACACTGGTAGTATCAATATCGGTATAGGCCTCGGGACCGAGAGTGGCATCAGCTTTCAGTTCATTATTCAGCAAGATAACTGGCTAGGGACAGGTAACTTCGTTAACTTTAGTGGAACTAAAAATGACTATAAAAACTATGTAAAACTGTCGATAACTGATCCGTACTTCACGGTAGATGGTGTCAGTCTTAGTGGCAAAATATTCTATAGCGACTTCAGAGCTGATAATGCGAACTTGTCCGATTATGATATGCGTAGCTATAGCCTAGGTACTAAGCTTAGCTTCCCGATAAGCGAAAATTGTTCGCTAAATTTTAGCTTGGATTACGTACATGATGATCTTACAAATATGCAGCCGCAGGTAACAATGTGGCGCTATCTAGAAAGCATCGGTATCAGTCCAAAGGTAGTTAGCACCAATAAGACGAATAGCGACGCTGATTTTAGCGCTGATGATTTATTCTTATCGATAGGATGGAACTACAATAATCTGGATCGTGGCTATTTTCCAACTACCGGCTCGTACGCTAACCTGACCGGTAAAGTGACAATACCAGGCTCTGATAACAAATATTACAAAATAATTTTCGACGGCAACCATTACATCCCACTTAGTGAAAGTGGAAACTGGGTGCTGATGGGGCACGCTCACGCTGGTTTCGCCAATGGTTTAAGTGAAAGGGATGTACCATTCTACGACAACTTCTGCGCGGGCGGTTCTAATACGCTACGCGGTTTCCATTCTAATACTATTGGTCCAAAAGCAGCCTATTATAAGTGTAATAACAGCAATACCCACTATAGTGATTGTCCAGTAGATAAATCTAACGAAGCCGTAGGCGGTAACGCAATGGCAATTGGCAGCGCCGAACTTATTGTACCGACCCCATTCTTGAATGAAAAGTATGCTAACTCAGTGCGCACTTCGCTGTTTATCGATGGTGGTACCGTGTGGGATACTGGTTGGCAAAATACCAGCGCCGCCAGCGCTGCCGGTATTTCGGACTATAGCGATCCTGGCAATATCCGCATTTCTAGCGGTATCGCCCTGCAGTGGATGTCGCCTTTGGGGCCGTTGGTATTCTCTTATGCGCAGCCGATCAAAAAATACGACGGTGATAAGTTAGAACAGTTCCAGTTTAATTTTGGTAAAACGTGGTGATATTATCAGAGGTGGTATATACAGATAATAAATAGAGCAAAAGAGGTATTAATGTAGTAAAAGATATTTTTAAACGCATATTTTTTATCATCTCCTGGCTTTACATTGAAGCAAAATATAAATAATATTTTAGAAAATTTGTGATAGATTCATGTGGGATACACTAGTAAAGTGTAGATATTTGCGTAAGATAATAACCAACGCTAATGAGGAGGAAAATAACAAAACTATAAATCATATTCAAGATGTAGTGAAGAAAGAAGTGTAGTTACCAAAGAAATCTACGACGTGTAAGCGATATTAACGCTGGAGCTTTTTCCACTACTAACATTAAAGACATCAACACTAACGTTTTGGACTAGATTAAATAAATAATATCTTTAATTAAACTGTAGAGTGATAATCATTTTTAGAGTTTTAGGTTAAAAATGTATTATCCGGAAACACTTTAATGACGTGGCTTATAAATATTCTATATATTCTAAACTTATTAGAAAATGAGCAGAAGATGATTTTTATTAAATTAAAAACTTGAACAAGTGTAACTTAAATAGATTTAAAAAAGTTCAAACATCTTTTGAATATCCAAAATATATTAATTTAATATTAATATATTTAACTTAATCTTACTACATCTTCTGCTATTGCATATTCTTCAATATACTACTTTAGTGCCATGAAGGGCTTGCTTATCTTGTAAATTGGAGTGATAGACTATATAAGTTATATTCATATCCTAATGATACAAATATACTCTTTATTCCTTTTTTTTTGCAAAAACAGTATATTATTAATACCTCTAAATTATAGATTTATAACCTAGAAAGTTATATGCAAAATATCTGAACCTTCTATTGCCTATAAATTTCTTAAAGCGTTCGGAAATTTTATTTTTATATACATCAAAAAAAACAAATTATTTTTCTCCTTTATTATTTTATTTCTATAAAACTCATTATAATTAAAATATATTTTTAAGAGTAATTAGTGAAGTCAATGATCATTACTAGCACTAAATTGATAACGTTCTATTATTACATTAAGAAGGAGATCACCATGTAACCCCGGCTCTAGACTAATGTTAGCATGTTAAACGCTCTGTATCATCTCTACCCCCCCAAAAAATAAAAGTATCATATAATATATTATTAATAGTAAGTGAGTTGGTTTACTAAGATTACCTGACACCTATCAGAAAACTTCGCTAATTATTGAATACGCAAATTACAAATTCACCCGATTCAGTCCGCAAGCGTTTACGTACCAAGACTTTTAAGTACCACAATTTATTCTTTACTAGATAAAAGCATCCTAGATCATCAAACAACAACACTATAACTCTTTGATACTAATAAAGCCCGACTTTGCTATCTGATTAGCCAATCGAGCACAAATAGCCATCAAGTTAGACGATAACTAGTAATTATATGCCAATGTACATATACTCTGCTCGAGCGCATTCTATAGAGCTTTCATAATTACCAGAACTAGATTCTATATGAGAATATGATTCTGGCACAGTAAGTAATATAGTTACAGTAAATTAGTATGACCAACCCGCCATGGTGATAACCTTATAGACCTATGACAAAAATAATCATATGCTCAAACGAGTTTCTCGCCTAACCGAATTTTACGCTTAAACCATATCAGGTGTATAATAAGTGGCGTAATTTAGCACACAGCAGTCAGTAAATACCTGCTGGTGGATTAAGCAGATGATAAATTCTTAAACGTAAAAATAGTGCGTCCAATACATGGGATGCTCCTTTAATTTAAATATGACCTTAGTTGCTCAACAAGCATATTCGCTATTTAGTAACCTGAAACCTGTCACTGGTATACATGCTATTACGGTAGCATGTGTGTAGCGTTATGCTATGTAGCACTACATAAGCCTTTATTTCCCTATCCCAATATTAGCGTCACCGAAAGTAATAGAATGCTGAATACGGATATTACTGAGATACTCCCTACTAGGGATGGAGAATATAAGAGATATTCCCTATAATCCGCAAGTATGGAGATATTATTGAGTGACTAAAAAAGAGTTTTTACATGCAAGTTTGCCCTAAGCTTGAGACCTATAGCGTGCTAAGTGCTAGCCTCCACGGGAGGAGCACAAGGATAACACCTACTGAGTTTCTTAAATGAATGCACTGCGTCAAGGGAAGGAATTGCATCCTAACCCAGTAGCAAAAAAATAAACCATAGCTATCTTGCCAAGATAATAGAGGCTTATAGAGGTCATCAAGGATGAAGGGTAAGCGCTATAAGCACAGCTATAAACATAGCGCACTGCAAAAAAAGTTAAAGGGTTATAATTGATAAAGTCGTACGCCTACCTAAGCCCCTTTTGTTGAAAGAATGGCGATATTGAATACCTAACGCATTAAATAAATTACGAAAAATGCTTATGTCAGAGAAATTTATAACAGTCCAGCTCGGGTGTAGTGATGAACTACTGGAAAAAACAGTATTTATCAAGAAACTTATTGATGTATACCCAAAACGGATACGTTGCCTATAATATCCACAATCCTAATAAAGTGATTATTTGCTAAAATATAGCACTTTTCTCTGCGCCATACCCTTAAATGGCAATACAGCCTTGCTGTTACCGGTATATCCACTTCTTTTAGACTTCTCTAAAGAAATGATTCTATTTGGACTTTCATCTAAACAATGACCCATGCTTTGTTTAATACGGTAACAATACAGAAGCTATCGGGATTATCTGCTCTTATAATGATCCTGATTTCTGTGGGAAATCACTCCGGTTAGTTTAATACAAATTCTCCATCCCATTTTTAGTGCTTTAATGGTTAGTCTCTTATCTAGATAGACTGACATAGCTCAACCTACCTTGTTCCTCTTGAACAGAACAGTAACAACCGCACAAAGTATTCCAAGCGTTTCTTAGTTTAAATACATATCACATCGCCATACTATACTTACTTTAGGTCCACTAATAACAAACTGCCACTGAAAATGATTCGGGATTGCAATATATATTCGATCACCACGCTTATACCCGTGCAGCAACTGTTAAAAACTTCAAAAGTCTTAGATCTTTCATAATCCTACCTAGAAGCTAGCGCTCCATCCTCCATCCGTGGTATCTCTCTAGACACCACGTAGCGATACTTCTCGCAATAGCTGACTTTAGCTGATAGCTCATGTAGTTCATGAACCTGAATTCGCCTGCTATCTAAACTTGTGATGGTGAATTTTTACAGTATTTATAACTACTGCTATTAACCTTGAACATGTGAGGAAGTGTGACAATAGGATAATGCATTATGAATTTACAGATTAAAAAAAAGATTATTAAGGGAGTTTGATATCAAAAATCATATTAAAATTTTAATATTTAATTTGTAATTTTAATGTATTATACCTTCTTTACTTAAACTCATGTATTTCAATTTGTTCCAGGTTACTATAAAAAACTTTTTACGTTTTTTCTTGTCGCTTATCACACAGTTATTTACCCATCTAGTCATCGCAGATAGGCCGCTATCCACGGCTTTTACTGCTTTCACAGTAGTATAATTTTCTCAACAACAGTTGAGAAAATTTACGTTTAAATTTAAAACTAAAATATTTATTATTATATCCATCCTTTTCTGAGCTTAAATATCAACCTCTATTAAAGTTCTCAAATACAGTATGCCGTAAAGCTACGTCATTTTACAGGAAATATTGGACCGTATTATATACCTTTGCAGATTGGTATCAGTATCTTCCTTGGTCTTCCAAGGCAGATGAAATATCGATTTATCAGGAAGCTGCAGCTACCCAGATTAAAAAGTATACTTTCTGTAATTTTACTATTTAATAACACCGAATGCAGCAAAGAATAATATAAATAACTTTTAATAAAAGTTATTTATATTATTCAATCTCTTTCATCTGATCAAAACTTCAAATAGCAGCAGATATTCTAGTTTGTTAAAGGGTTCTAAAAACAATTACAAGTCCTGTTTTTTTATGATAAAACATCTTTATACTGCAGCCTTTTGTATAAGCTTACCAGAATATCCATTGCAGAGAGTATGCACAGAGGCGATTAGTGCGGCATCTCTGCCGCCGTAAGCAAACAAAATCTCTGTATAGGGAGAGATAACTTATATCCACAACTGCGTATGCTCTTAAATGCGTACCTGACTGGCAATAGGTACGCCCATTAATCAAATATCTATTCTATATAGGCAGATGCATGGGGATAATGAATACTGTAAAGTTTTTTTAAGTGTAGGGAATAACTATTTTAGCATAGAACTAGGTTGGCTGTAATACTAAACATCTAAAACGTCTCGCGTTAAAAACGCTTGCCATCATTTCTCAGGCAAGCGATAATTATGCCATTATGAGATAAAGAATAAATAAATTATCTTTATCATTGGTTAATTTAAAACTAGTAATTCAGCTGTTTGCTGATAAAACGGCTACGATGCAAAAAACAAACAATCAGATAAGGCGCGTTGGCAGAGGGGCTATGCAGCGGATTGCAAATCCGTCCACCTCGGTTCAACTCCGGGACGCGCCTCCAGTTTTTTTTTATTTTCTGATGCCCGGGTGGTGAAATTGGTAGACACAAGGGATTTAAAATCCCTCGGCTTTAGCTGTACGAGTTCGAGCCTCGTCCCGGGTACCATCTAAAAATCAAGAAGTCAAAATGAAGTGCTATAAAGGCATTAAAATATAGAATACTTAATTCAAGATACCACCTATCATTTAAAAGTATAGACAGTAAATATTTAAATAGCGCTAAATTAGCAATCTGTAGTTGGAGCTGATTAGTTTTGATAAAACAAATACACCTATGGCAGTGAAATACTGTACAAATGTCAGTAGCGGAAAAAGGATTAAATAAGACTAATCTGACTTATTTTCTTTAATATCCGACATGCATTCCACCTGGAAACAAAGAAGTATAAATGTCTTATATACTTTCCAAGTAGCAATAGATTAATATCGTATTTATTTTTTTCTTAGGGTACAAATTATAATAATTCTATATTTTAAAATGCTTTGATGTTCTGAAAAAATCGAATGTTTTATTTTAGTAATTAGCTTCTTTAGCTAAAGACCCGATTTTAATATCGCAGGCAACTACATACAAAATAAAACTGATATAGAACGCTCTCATAATAACTATCACTGATAAAATATAAGCAACTTAAAGCCATGTAGTAATTTACTATATTTTATTTGCTACATAAATAAAAAATGCAGCAATAATATCGCATCTTCTTTAATTTAACTCGAACAAATAAAAATTTGCGCATTTTACAGCTATGCGTTGAATTTATATTTATTTACAAACATAGCTTATCAGTTTTAAATACAGGTTTAGCTTAACCTTGAGGATTTTATGTGTTACCTAACAAACTGTTTGCGTACGCTTTACACCAAGTCATTCCGATTAACACTTCTATTTTTCATACTACCTCCTCTATCTACTAGAGGAGTGAGCCGGCGCTTCTCTGTACACTTAATGTTAATCGATAGCTCTGTTAATGTTACCACTCGCCTCCTTTATAAAATGCTTTTAATTAAGAAAGACTTATGCAAAAGCACTGGTATAGCTATATCACAGTCTTTCTTTAATTTTAAAATATTTATCAATCCTTGCCTCCCGTAGGATTTTTACTCTATGTCAACTTTAGTGCAACTAGTCATTTTCTTAGACAGGCTGTGGATTAGCTTACTTATAAGATAAATTTATTTAAGTTTATTTAATAATATTAATCCCAGAAGGTTTCCTATTTTTATTTCGCAACATTATTCAGTAATTAACTACTGTTCTCGGTAGTTATTTTCCTTCATTTAGAGATTTTTTAAATATTATTCACCAGTTTACCTCTCTCCATAAGAGAGAAAAGCTTTTTTGTTTTACTACCTCTTGGCCTCTTGGCTTACATATGTTAAGCCTATCGCTAGCCTTCAAGTTAAGCCATAATTAAAATTATTAATTAAAATATTGATACTCAAAAAAAATAAAATACTATTTTATGTATATTTTATTTACTCTTCAACACCTGAATATTTTGGCATATTAATATTGTCTTATAATACCTGCATAGATTGTCTTATAAATTTTTAAAGAGCAGTCTAACCGGCGCTTATCATGTGTATTATACTTTTCCAGTATAGAGTTAAGTTTTTATTTCCCCATAGGGAGACTGCCCTATGGCTTCCTCTAACTGATCTGATATTATACAACAGTGACTGTTCCCAGTTTATAAAAGCGCATGGATAGAAGATTTACGACCGCTAAAAATCGCTATTTAAAACTTTTGCATTAATTATGCGATACATTAAAATGAAGTAGCAATTTCACTTTTTTAGTGAAAGGTCTACGCTGGTTTTCAGTTAACTTTGATGCCTATCGACTATAAAATCCTTATATTTCTGCTAACTTATTTACTTCTTCTTGAATTTTTATAGCCAGAATTTTCTGCCATCTGGACGATCCTAAGAGCTATTGAAATACAACTCACGAAAGAGAAATAGGAGCGCGCAATGAGATGTTGTATTAGGTACTACTGTTAAAGCGTAAGGATTCCCAATGAACCAAAACCATAATGCGTTAGTGCTGGCATTAGCGCTACCGTCTTTGACGTGGTATTGATACAGTAAGCCTTATTTGGTCTAGATTCGTCCTGCAGACTATTGAGGTTTATGTCATGCTCCACCAGATAGGCTGCACGACGAGCAATGGCCGATCCGGAATCAATTAGACGCGTTCCTACTGGAAAGACCAACTGAAGTTCCTTTCTTAGCAAAGGAAAGTGAGTACAGCCAAGAATGACTGTGTCAGGTGGTTCCGCCGTTCTTAACCAAGAACGAAAAAGTTTACGTAATAGCGGTAACGAGACTAATTTACCGTATAATTTAGCTTCCGTCATATCCACCAATTCAGCCATCCCTAACTGCAAAATTCGGCAATCGCCTGCGTACTGACTGATAAGATTATAGATATAACTTCGTTGCAGCGTTGCGCGGGTTGCCAACAATCCAAGGATACCATTGCGGGTAAGTTTGGCCGCCGGTTTTATCGCCGGTACTACACCAATAATAGGACAGGGGAAACGCATACGAAGCGCTGGCAATGATATAGTGCTGGCGGTATTACAAGCAATGATAACTAAATCTATCTTATCCTGTCGCCACATTGCACTGATAATAGCAACGACCCTATCAACAATAAAATGCTCCGCCTTTTCCCCATAAGGGAAAGCCTCATTATCAAAAACGTATAAATAATAGGCATTAGGTAACATTTGCCTGACTTCATCGTAAATTGATAACCCCCCGACACCAGAGTCAAAAATAAGAATACTAGGCCGTTTGATTAAACTACCATCAGAAACCATCGATTTTGATAAAATCGAATACCCATCATCCTGCAATCTGGTAGCCATAAGCTATCCCATAACTTTATAGAACACATTAGCTACTCTACCACAAACAGCTAACCAAATAGTCAGTGGATATAGAGAAGCCATAAAATATCCCATGCTATAGACTTTCCCTACAAAACCATATGCGTTGATTGGTTTTATAATTAGCATTCCAATGCTCCCTAAGCTAATGCTAATTATAAATTAATCAATACCGTGGTTTATCCGCCAGTTTAATTAGCATATCACCTATTATTTCACGTGGCAAAAAATCTTATTTCTCTTTGGATAACATGGTATTGAGAGATTTCAACATCACCTAGCAATGATAGTAGACCCGTAGTAAAATGAGTCAGTCCATTTTATTTCTTTAATACGTTCCTTGCTGACATTACAAGAAGTTTATTATCGGTACTTCATACGGTTGTAACTTCAATGTTATAGTGATAAACTATCAAATTTAGATTAAGTAAGAATGGTAAACATTTTTTGATTCTACTTTTTTTTAAATTGCTTACTCCACTTTGGAGTAAGCTGCACATTTCAGCCATAAGTGTGCTATAGAACTGTCCGAAATTATTTTTCTGACACGCGGTTATAAATAAGGTAATGGGGGTTATAACTATCTCTTAAATTACTTTCCAAGCAACGTAGGTAGCTCTGCCATGTAGAGCTCCATTACTAGATAAATTACGAATTATCATCCTCTATATCCGCCCATTCCAGGGTAACAAAATCGTAGAATTACTGTACCATAATGCATAGATTGTGTTATACTGCTATGGCTATAGATAAGATAATTAATGCTGAACTCCATACTCTACTTCTAGCAATACGCCCCCTATTACTGCAATGCTGTATGTAATATGCAGCGTATTTTTACACACTAAATGATTCTGCTAAGAAAATTATCTAGGATTACGGAATCTGCATAGAAGATATAGTAAGAATCGTAGTTATAGTCTTTTCTAGCTTGAAAGCTGAAGGAAACTTGGAATGCATAAATAACTTTCTGTAAGAAAACTGGTATCTTATATACAATTTTAGAACTGACAGGTATCCGGTAGTACGTCTAAATGATTGAAGTCGCTATTTAAGAATAGGCAGCCTCGTAGGCTCCAGTTTCTAAAAAAATTATAGATGCAGGAAACCCGTTTAACCGATTGTTAAACTAATATTACAACTATATTTAGAAGGTTTTACTTATAAAACTATCGCAGTCAAGCAGTGGTTAGCTAAGCCTCTATAAGTAATATGATAAATTAACCTGAATATAAAATTAGCAAGTTATAGATATAATTATCCACCAAGATAATTCCGTACTACCCCCCATTACTAACATGTATCGCCGTTGTATATCTGATAACCGTCATAATCTATTTTTGGCATTTAGAGCACTACCCTTCTATTCTCAAGGATAGAAATAATATTGACCTCGCCTCCGATCACATACGAACCATAAACTGTTAAACGTGGTCCTTTGATACTCAATACGTCATCATGTCAGCATAATGGAGATCTAACGGAGATTGGATGAGTCGGATATGTTAGTCTGATTCATACGTACACCATCGATTAAGATCAGGGTATGGCTAGCTAGCATTCATGCTACGAATGAAGAGCAAGCTAGCTTTCCTGAAGAAAAATGGTATTCTGACAGATATACACCTCAAAAACCAGCTTAATACATTGGGCATGAATTTGATTTTTTCACGATTGATCTACTTGTGGGATGATCGCGATAACTAATGCCGGTATTGTAATAAATAGATTGCAGGAAAAAGTTTTTAGAGACTATTAACACATTACTAATCTAGGCCTAAATTTTGGCATTTCTTATCCAAAGCAAAAAGCATGACGGAAAAAGTTTCCAGTAGGTTTTTTAAAATATCTTTTCGCATCTAATCGATTGGTATTAAGACGCCACGGATACGGATAAATATTGCCCTCCGATGGCGAATATTGAGAATATAACATAAAACCAGCTATTTTTGTCAAAAATAATCCTAACCGTCCTAGTAATAAACATGTCTAGAAAATACACTTAAAAATAATAGGCGATAAAACTATATATTTATTATATATACTTTATTTTTACCATATAAAATTAGTAATAATCACCAAGACAGAAGAAAAAGATCACCATGGCCGTGACGTTACACATCAATTAACATAAAAAAGCAATTAGCAGCCGATGCCTGATGCAGAATTTTTTTACTCACAGCACCCATTCTCGTATGAGAACCAAATTTCGTATCTGGCATGATGAGAATGGGCTGTGTTACATTATTTTAATCCATAGATCAAAGTGTGGATCTGTATCAATCATTTCATGCCAAGCAGTCTGCTTATTAATACGTTTATGGTAAAAAATAATAAAGGATTTACATACCCGCAAGCTCTATTATACGCTAAGATTCTTCAAACAAATCATCTGAAAACTCAAAGCGATGAGATGGTGTTGACCCTCATTTATCACCGCCGCCTATACGATGCCTCCCGTTCCCGCAGTTACCACATCTAGTTCATCAGCTTTACCAAAAGACAAAATTTTCCTTGATCGCTATTATAACGATGAGATTCTTGACAGTCTCTCAAGCTACAGGTTTATTTATCAGAAGATTAAGAACAGCTTTACTTAGCCCAATCCTGGGAGTCTGTCTTACAAGATGCTGAAATTGGCACTAGCGGCCACTGAAGGCGTATATATAAATATATACTATAAAACTATTACTACGGTAATGACAATTTATCACTGGCGCCAGTATGTGTATTTTAACCCGATACTTACTACCAAAATTGCTAAACTATGGATAGAAGAAATGCACTATTAAAGAATGCTAAAATTATATCTACGATGTCTATATAATCCATATATTACTTAAGGAATCTAGCTAGGTGATATACTCAAGGAGCAGTATTTTACCTCTATCTTAAAGAGATTGATTTATAGAGAGCTACTATTGCAAAAAATATTTTTTTTAATTTCCATCATAGCGGGCTAGAAGAGAAGGTGGTTAGCATGATGCAAGTGTATCCCCACAAATCCTATAAAACATATCTCCTGCAACCCCTTAATTCTCTATGCTGTAATCTTTAACGCTTTCTACACATCCATACTATTGAGTGCGCCCAGTGTTGTTTGATTAGTTTTCTATACACCCACCATATGGGGAATATGGCGTATTACTATTCCGCAAATCCACGGTAGTTTAAAACTTTTGATACCAGATCCTGATTTAAACATCAGTGACTTTATTACTGTCTGCTTACGGACGGTGCAGAATTTTTAGATACTAACCAATTTACAAGGTCAATACTACTTACTAATATTGAAAGATGGCGCTGAAAAACGTAAAAATATCACTAAAGGACAAACCCACATTACTACCAACAGGCGTATGCTTTTTTCCGTAGAGGGTTTGTATGATCTGTTATCTGCCCTTATCTTGAGGTAAGGGTCAGCACTTTTTTTGCCATAATAGCAATATAAAGCCTCTTTAGACATCATATGCGCAGCTGTAACACTAACTGCTCTTCCACCTAGCGGTATAGATTTTTTTTTATTTCTAAACAATCAGTTAAATCAGAGATAAAATGCTGTATTTCCCGAGCTAAAGCTGATGTGTAAAACGCATCAACTGGCGTAACATCACACAATCCGTTTCGTCCAGCATGGTGAAAGCAGCTCATCCACATCATAGAAATGGCGATAAAACGGAGTGGATGAAAATAGCGGCTTAGCAGATAACTTCACACAATATTAAACTAGCGAAACTGCCTTTATCACTCAACTGACTGAATGCCACCTTAATCAGCGAATGCTGAATCAACTCTTTCTGTTAGGTTCTGACAACCAACCATATATAACCCATACAGCTTTGCTATTAATTAATTTAAAAACCACAATAAAATTTATTATAACAGTATTGATAAAAACCGTATATTCAAGCGTCTTGAGGCTCCTCAAAATAATTCTGTATCCTGCCTAGAGGCGTGCGGAGAGAACCCCCCTCTATGGCGATTACTGAAATCCTCAGTGTATTGTCAATTGGGATATACGAGCGTTGATGTTACAATTAAGTTGTTAATTCATATTCATCGGATTTAGACAGCTATGCAACTACAGTACAATTACGATGCCATTATTATCGGTTCCGGTCCTGGCGGAGAAGGCGCCGCCATGGGCTTAGCTAAGCGTGGCAAACATGTCGCTGTTATTGAGCGCTATGAAAATGTTGGCGGTGGCTGTACCCACTGGGGTACTATTCCTTCTAAAGCACTGCGCCAGGCTGTCAGCCGAATTATTGAAGTCAATCAAAGCCCATTGCACAGTAATACCCATCTTCCCCACAGCGGATTTGCTAATATTTTGCGTCATGCCGATCAGGTTATAAAGCAACAAACACACATGCGTCAGGGTTTTTATGAGCGTAATCACTGCCAAATTTTTACCGGCGAGGCCAGTTTTATCAATGAACACCTGGTACAAATCAACTACCGCGATAACTCGATGGAGACTATCAGTGCAGAAAACATCGTTATCGCCTGCGGTTCCCGCCCTTATCACCCAAAAGATGTAAACTTCAACCATCCGCGTATTTACGACAGCGACTCTATCCTTGACCTAAAACACGATCCCCATCATGTGATTATTTACGGTGCTGGCATTATCGGCTGCGAGTACGCCTCAATTTTTCGTGGCATGAACGTCAAAGTGGATTTAATTAATACCCGGGATCGACTATTGGCATTCCTCGATCAAGAAATATCCGAGGCCCTCTCCTATCATTTCTTAGAAAACGGAGTAGTTATCCGTCACAACGAGGAATATGAAAAAATAAAAGGACTCGATGATGGCGTCGAGATGTATTTCCGCTCCGGTAAACGCATGAAAACTGATTGTTTACTCTACGCCAATGGTCGCACCGGTAATACCGATACGCTCAATCTGGAGAAGGTCGGACTAAAAACGGACAGCCGTGGGCTTATTAAAGTTAACAGTATCTATCAGACCGCCGCTCGTTATATTTACGCGGTCGGCGATGCGATTGGCTACCCAAGCCTAGCCTCTGCAGCTTATGATCAAGGTCGTATCGCCGCCCAGGCGATCATTAAAGGCCAGGCTAACGTGCAGTTGATTGAAAATATTCCTACCGGCATATATACCATCCCCGAAATCAGCTCTGTTGGTAAAACCGAGCAAGAACTTACGGCGATGAAAGTTCCGTATGAAGTCGGACGCGCACAATTTAAACATTTAGCGCGAGCGCAAATCGTTGGAATGAATATAGGTAGTCTGAAATTATTATTTCACCGCGAGACAAAGCAAATCCTGGGGATCCACTGTTTTGGCGAACGCGTAGCTGAAATTATTCATATCGGCCAGGCTATCATGGAGCAAAAGGGAGAAGGTAATACTATTGAATATTTCATCAATACCACCTTTAATTATCCCACCATGGCGGAAGCCTACCGAGTGGCAGCGCTTAATGGCTTAAACCGCTTGTTTTAAGCCAGTGCTATCCAGGCGCTTATGTATGACTTCGTATAAAATTTCGCAAATTGCTTATAGTGAACTTATAGCGGGACTTTCTTGAAAGAGAGAAAGAGGTGCCAAAACCTATGTAGTATTAAGGTAGATTTTGTGTAGGCCTATCTGGCCAGGGGTAAAGTTGAACATGATTAGTATTACCACATACGATTTCATTGATATTAATGTAATATACCACATAATCAATATGGGGAAAATATACCGTTGAAGGCGTATGTTGGCGCTAACAGCATAAATATAGAAATATAAGGGGTCATCTCAATGAAACCAACCTGGCTATACCAAATAGTGCTATTGTAGCCTAGTTTTCTCTACGGAAAATCGGCAATTTCATGAGCTAGTTGAGAAGATTTACATAAGGTCTGCGTGACAAAGGTTGGCTGCTTTAGTTAATGAGACTAAGTTGCCCCCCTATCAGGTACTAGAGATATTGCACTGAATTCACGACCTATCAGTTTTGATTTATTTTATAGCGTGGTAGCATGCGAAAGCATCTGTTACTTAATCTGAAGGGCTCACGGTGTATACCACACTCTATAAACAGATTAGGATAGCGTTAACCCTAAAGTCCAGAAAGAAATAGAATAAAGCTAAGGATTTTAGTGAAAAACTGAGCACTCTTCCTATTGAATGGCGAAGTATCAGATGAATTGCTTCTGCCGGATATTTCTGCTGTTTTTGCAAACATTCACAGAGGGTGAATGTTTGCTGCCTATTTAAATGGTGTACATAGTTAGCCATAATAAAAAGTGCTATCAAAAATATATAGGATGTCCTTGACGTTAAATAAACCAGTATACAAAATAATAGGTTACTTAAGATAAAAGCAAGTTCTTCCTCCATACTAAGAAGTATGGGATATAAATAATTTTATTGCTAAAATAATAAAATTAAAAACTATTTTACAATATTTAACAATAAAAAGGCGCAACATTGGATAATAGTAATCCAGTTATGCATATTGCGCACAATTCACTCTGTGAATATTTATTTAAAATGGTTAAGAACACTATATTAGTAATAGTGAAGTTATTTTATTCACTCACTAAGATATTATCTTAGTGAGTGAATTTCAAGGTAATCAATAAAGTTTCTACTACCAATATACTTTAAAAAAAGTATAGATCATAGTACATAATAACTTACATGAAATATGTTACTCATTAATTACTAGAGAGATGTAAAAAATATTTATACCAAAGGTCATGGTATAAGCCTACCACTAATAATATGCGCGATGCGCTGTCCAAAGCTATTTAGCTATCGGCTAATACACTGCAAAAGTCTGGCGAATGTAATTCGTTATATTTCTTTAATTACTTCTACAATGTTATTTGCGCGGTGCAAGCCTATATTACTTTTTATGGATATATTAAAGTTATAAATATATAACTTAATGATTGTATGGCAGAATGTACAAAAAAAACTCACTAGTAGCTGCTAGTGAGCATTAATAAAATATTTACCAATGACAAAGTGGTTATATTAATCCAGGCTTGATACTATAAGCATAGAAAATAATATCACCGACCTACTCTGGTTGCTAACGATGGGTATCATCGGAAGTATTAGGTGGTCAACCGCAAAAACCATATCTACTTTTATGAATATATCAATAATGCTAATAGCTATATTAGCCTTTCTTATTAGAAAGGCTGAATACGAATTCATATAAAGAAGAATAGTTCAATCAGTGCTATGCCAGTGCTATGCTGGAAGCACGTAATTATATTTATTAATATAACTGTATTTTAAAATAAAGCACATTAATAGTAACCTTGATAGGGCAAATTATTTAATTATTTGCACAGTTGTTAAAATTAATTTTGTATCTTATTTCATTTTAAATATCTGATGGCCAATATCGAAATACTAAATAAACGTTGAATTAATACTATATTTTAGAATGACTATAATATACCAGTGCTAGCTTTACTAAATAAACATTATACTTGTTTTATAAAATTACCTGGATAAGCATGAATATGCTATATTGTGTGATTAAATATACTCTACAAGAGTCAGGCCAAACTTAAATACTCCGAGCCAGAAAATGAGACTTTGCTGTGGTGGTAAAATAGAGCGATAGACCTATCACAAAACCTTGACGAATAAACGCCATAACATTATAAAAAATGCGACTGATAAACTTTTCCATCATTACCTATGCTCAAAAAAACCTTCTATAAAAAAGGTACGGTGTTTGATATCACCCTGCTACAGAACTAATTCAAGCGCGTTTACCCGTAAAAAACGACTAAAGTAATGACCGCTACACTTCTACAGTATTCTTGGATGTCGCTAAACTACACACACTAGTATGGCTATCAAGGATAGCTGTGCGTTTTTTATCCCTTTTATCGTTAAAAAGGGACTAATAGATATCCTGCAGTAGATCAAAAAAAAGCGTTAGGCCCGCCTAGCAATAATTATTTCCTAATGAAGATAATCTTTTACATCAACTATCAAATACCCACTTACTTAGTGGAAGTACACACCCTCCCTACAATGAAAGGGAGGATCCACCGGGATAACATTACTCATGCGAGTAAAAATAAAATCGACTAGGATTTAGGGAACCTAGCACAGCCTCCTACTGCGCTGAAACCTCTAAATAGAGAACCAGAGCACTGTTTATCAATAGAAACTGTATTGCGTTATTTTCATTTTAACGCATTTAGTTGAACTTGTCAAAAATTCGATAAGACACTTGCCAGTCTCTTAGTTACCGTCCTGATTTATAGCCCAGGAAATATTTTCACTTGGCAAAATCAGAGCGCGTAACACCATAGAACGCCAATAGGTGAAGCACACACAACAAGGGCTAAAAACCCCACTAATCTGGCAGTAACAGCTACCGGGGGACTGCTGACACCTCAGCAGTATATAGTATATAACTAGATAAAGACTACATAGAGCACCACGCTCTGATTTTAAAAATCCAACAGTTATACAGGAAGTATTTTATCCATACAGAGTGACCTATGATGATGCTACTTAACCAGTATGGGTCTTTGAATATAGGCTATAGTGCTATCAAAGCACCTTAAGATAGCCTTTGACAATAATACTACTCTGTCCACACCTGCCATATAACCTACTAGCAATACCACTCATGTCATCAAGCTTTGTAAAGAATCTCTACCCAAAGAAATATTGTTGCATACCAGCGATTACAGAGAGCTGGTTCCTCACCTCTGCATGTCAAATTGCAGAGGCTAAATGCTTTCATAACACACAAGAGAACGAGCGATGATTATTAACTTTATATTTAATATTACCCTAAGTCTGCTATTACCGTTCGTCGGACTTTTGGCTTAAAAGCATCAGTAAATAACTTCATTACCTGCAGTGCGAACTTACCCAAGTAAAGCTTGATACGAAATATTCAGGGTAGTATATTTAACGCATCGAAAGAAAACTTTACCACAAAGTCGACAAACAAAAAAAAGAGCCTGATTTATCAGGCCACAGGACGTTAATCCCCCCCCCGGGTGCTAAAAAAGCTGCGTACCATTCTCACTCAGCTTTACGATATCAACCGCTGCCTTTTACCATCTGCAGGTAAAAAGTGAACAAGCTAATACTACCGATATATAACCTGCGACATTATTGTTATCTTGCGAACGCTAATACGGGCACAACTAGGGATCTGATAGCATAGCACACATTCCAGTGTCACCTGTGAGGGTTAGACTTATATGTTTAGTAAACTGTCTCTAGAACTCTCTTGGCATCTAGAGCGATATTATCGCTGCATTATTCCGCAATAATGAGTTGGAAATTAAGACAAAACACTCATCTATTATTCAGCGGCGAGTCGGAAAAATATTACTCATGCTGCGGACGTCAAACCTGATAGCATCAGTTTTAGGAAAAAACTGGCAAGAATAAACTTAGCTGATACACTAAATACCGCAGAGTGCAGTTTGACCTGCTAGTGAAATTGATAGATCCGTGGAGCAAGTTTATTTCCAGCAGAAAATTCTGTCCATAGAGAAAGTAGCTGGGAACTCTCTTATAGAATGTGAGGCTATTTGGCGATTTATTTAGGATAAACACCCATGTAATAATATTTAAGGATATTTTTGATATTTAAGGATTTTAATCCGACACTAAAAAACATTATGACTAACCAATTCGTTGATATCCAGAATGATGTGGCCGATTCTTTAGCGAAATAAATAAGATGTAGGCTAACATAGCGGCCAGGTATTTATCACAAGCTGCGTAATGACTCGGTACGCGCCGTAGATATTACATATTAGTAAATGCCGTTCTAAATACTAACCAGAATCAACACACAGATACGAATTAGGGTCAACGCAAATATAAAACAATAAGTAAAATTATTACTGTGCGTATACTTCTACCTAATCAAGATTAATATGGTCATGGTTTTTTACGGGGATGTCTATGTATTATCTGAGCGATAATAGGAATCTATTGCGCCTTAACAAGTGTCAATAGCAATATTGAAACAGAAGACGTGATGCTACTATCGCACATCAATGCAGTACTAGCTAACCTAGCCACTAAGAGATTATAATTAAAGATAGATTTCATACACAAGAGCACATTAAAACCATTAATAAACTGGTATCACTGGTGCGCGAGCATTTTTCAGATACTTAAGAGGAACCATTCTATTTTACCGAAAATATGGATAGGTCTGTAAATTCTAAATGATTAAATGGAGGCTGCATATTTATCAGACAGAATGAGATTACAGATTACTGAGAGATAAGCGATACATACTGATTGTAATACGGAGCTCGTACAGTATAAAATTTTCATCCGTAAATTCCATTACTTACTAGTATCACACACAGGATCCCCAGTCTACTCTGCACCATTGAAACTAAACTTAGATTTTGATGCCAGATCCGAGTCTATGACGTGGCGGTATTTATAAATGCCTAATCCGGTGAACAGGTATTGCATATTTTATGGAAACCTATTTCTCACACGATATCCCTCATGTCGATCCTAGTAAACTACATTGCTATCTATTTGGAGGCTTCTACAAATATAATCACTAACCTGAGAGAAGAGCAAAACACCAGACCCCCACTCTCTTCACAGAGAAACATGAACACTATTTAATAAGCTTTTTTCTGCTATAGTTTCTGATGTATGTCATTAAACACTATTATTCTTTGATAGTAATGAACTCTATTGACAAGATGTATCAGATGCTTGAAGAGATCAAAGCTGAGCTAAAATTTAATCCCCTTGATGGGCGGTATTCTCCAGAAGTCTGTAGTATTTAGCATTCGGCAGATGGATATCATCTTGATGCGCTATGACATTAAAGTACAGGGTAGCCGGGTAGCAGAAAAAAGTGGCTGGGCTTACTTGCAATACGAGTTGTGCCACCTTCTAACCTAATGTGATACTTAAGGATATTAAAAATAAGGAGCAGATGTGCAACTCGCACCGGTACGACAAACTGGAGAGGTAATCAAGAAAAAAACGTATCGCTCGCTGGACGTTAACGATACACACTTAGTGTAGTATTCAATGTAGTATACATAAACACCATCCTGGATTACGAATCGGTATTAAACCCTGCATCACTTAACCATTAGCTTAAAGACCCTGCGCCAATGGCTGCTGAATTTATCGCTTATGGAAGGAGACTACTAGAAGCAAGCAATTATATATAACCAGGGAAAACCGTGGTGCAGAATTTTATACGTTACAGCATACCGAGATTGAATGAGGCGCAGAAGTTTTCTGGTCCTCTCCCCTGATATTAACTCTGATGTAAGTTTACACCCGTAGATGGCACTACAGTCACGACACTTTTATGATGTATAGCACTAAATAATATGCTTATTAGTAAGGGTTTATTGTTTGTTCACTGACTTCTATATCTGCGTTAACCGGTTTAACGCTGCTGGTTTTCTGCTGGGCCTAAGGCGGAGACTCTAAACCTTGGAAGGGTCTAAAACACAGCTGTGACCCGTAACCCTCTGCTTATCGGTAATTTTACTCATCTCGCCAGCGTACTGTATATAGTAAAAACGTAGATACGTAAGCGGTTATCAGACGATACTATCAGAAACATCATCACCATCTGCAAAAGCAATACCACTACTTAGTCTAGCTTATTAAGCAATACAGTTTTAGGAGTTCCTCTATGCATTAAGCTTATTAAACACGCAGTAAAGTTGTATCACCCACTGCCGGTGTAGGAAGGTTATTATCCCCATGCCGATATAAGTTGTTGCATATAAAAAAGCCCTTACAGCACCATATGGAAACAGGTTCACCTAACTAGCTAGCTGCTGGCCATACCACCCTGATACAACAACTTTGCCACTTTTCCCGGGCTACCCATAAACGACGACCAGAATGCTCTATAAATGCTCCGAGGGATGAGTGTATAACCCACAACTCGAAAACTGAATACCACTCTTATCATCCTGTAAACATCATCCTTAGACAGCTGGGTTTTCCCGTGAATAATTACAAAAGTATATTCACTAATATTGAGGCCGGTTGTTACACTAGTATTTCTAACGCCGCTACAGATTGCCAATGAACACTACCTCTATCTGCAATATCAACAACTGATCAAGCACTCCTCGCTGAGCCTAAACAGGAGTATCTGTTGCGCCAAACAGACCTGTTTTAATTATGGAGGAAATGGTAGCCGCTACAACGGGATGGTTTTTAGACCTAGCAGGGCTTGAAACTCTTTTGTTTGAGTTTCTGGACGCTATTGGTTATGGCATTATCGTCATGGAAGTTGACTGAAAAATGGAAGCATCCACCTACCCTACACTTTTCTATAAACGCTCGCAATGCTAAACGCCAGATAATGATTCACAACGTAATATCATCCGCTTAATCAATAGTAGCCTAACTAGCGCTGAGCTTAACCCTTCAGCTAGATAACAAAACAACCTATTCGGATACTAGTTGGACCTAGCTGTTAGAGAATACCATCCGCCCGTGACCTGGGAGAGTTTTGGAAATCTACAATCTGCCGATAAGAAAAAACAAATACTTTTATGGACGCTGTTCTGCCATGGGCAGAACCGCCAGCAGCATTATTATATATGAACGTACCGTAATCCGCTTTAATTCCGTCACAAAAGGAAGGGTAAGTTAAGTTAAGTTATTCTAATATATGATATAACAATAGTATGAAGCACTAAATCCAATGTCATTCTCAGTGATACCCTAAGCAATAAGCGAACGGTAAGAGTAGCACCAATAAAGTTAGCAACTTGCATAACTAAATGCAATCATGAGCTGATCTCTAGTAATATGCTGCAGCTGAATGGCAAGCTGGCCTGCAAGCTGCTCTATCCATATTGCTAATGCTAAAGCTTAATGGCTATAGCGACATCACTCTGAGCCGCATATACTGCTTTAAGTTTAATACTTACTACACCACGTAGTATGAAGAGTAATGCCAAAATCCTAAATCTTTCTAGTACACAACAGCATCCCGACACTGGTAAATTGGAATTAAAGCTAGCGAAAGTGGCATTCCTAGCATTCGAAACGATAAAATACTGTTGTAGAACAGAAAAAAACTTTCTGATCTTTACCGAGGCACAGCAGGCTAGCTTAATGCCAAAACGCTAGGCGAAGATGACAGGACTGAACGCTGCGTATATGCCTTTCCTGCCAGCAGTAAAGTGTTGGAAGATGCTCTCTGCAGATCAAGAACACTGTTCAACCAAGATTATAAACACTGATACCTTATTGCTTACAACCTTGCAGCAGGGAAAAATAAATTCTAAAAGGGAAATAACTGAGTATGCTGGCAGCAGCGTGGCCTCAGTTTGAAACAAGACCTTATAATAGTTTTTTATAGCTCAGGTTGTTTTTATCGCAGAGATCTGCTGGCAACTCAATGACCGTTGAACTAAGCTGTTCCATGACTCTGACACCAGAAAAAATGGTATCTTATTTTGAATCAAAGAGCTACACCTTTGGTTTCCCTAATGAGGAAACACATGGTCAACGAAATACACACCTAATATCCTTGCTGTGGGGTATATTCTCAAGTTAGATGTGCTGAGCGATATTCACAATACAATAGCGCAAGATGTTGTAAAAAGTAAACGCTCAAGGATAAAATCATAATATTCTTTAAATAAAATGGCTGTCTGAGAAAATAACTAAAATACTTATCAGATAGCGAACCAGAAAATAAAAAGCTGTTTCCTTATCGTCAGGATCTATTTTAGCACCAATATTTATGTTTCTCATATAGCCTGGTACTATCAGCAGCTGCGCAAGAACGTCAAACAACAGCCCCCTACTGGTGATAGCATGTGGCTATAATGGAGAACCAAACTAGTCTCAGTAATTCCGTGCCATATAGTCAGATCTTTTATTTATAACGATATGAGCTGGGATGTACTATCTTACAGAACAGCTATAACTTTAATGTTGCTCGGTACAAGCTCTAACAGTCAACTGCCTTAAACGTCACTCGCTATCGGGCTTAATAAGCCTACCAATGCTTATTGCGTCACAGTTGATCAGCTGGAGAAGGTGAACGGTAAGACATAGGTCGTAATAGGATTGAAGAAAACCAAAAAACAGCTGTATATTTTACTTAGGTACAATTTTTTATCTGAACCCCGAAAAGGTTACCTCAGTCATCTCTTTGAGAAGCTACTTAACAACGCTGCTCACACTGATAGCCAGCTAGTAGTACAAGGGTTGGTAAAGGAAAAATGGACCACACCAAAGATTGATTAATATCCTTAAGTGAACTACTCAGTAAATGAGTTAGTCAAGTGATAAACTAGAAGCAGATGACGCAGGGTCATCACTGCATGTATTTAATTGATTTGAAGGGGCGGGAGGCTCGTGGTTTACATTGATGACACGCTCAAAATAAGTACTAAGTAAGGTAAATGATAATCGTAAAAAATAATACAAAACTGATATATATCGGTAAGGTCCTAAAGACCTACCAGTACTGCACAACAAAGGGTTTATGATCTGATGTGGTGTACTTTTAGATTAAGCGAGTGACGTTGAACTTGAATAGAATCATCCTGGTAAAGGTGCTAGTAATAATCATTACTCATTGGAAACCAACACCCTGCCATAAATATGTACTGTAATTAACATCATAATCATTGTTCCAGATACTCTATAATAAAAATCCTTAAGTAGCTCTAGCTCAGTTCCTGTGAGCCACCACCAGCCAAAATTGATTCGCATGCTTAGCGAAGGCCTTTATGATAAAGTGATAGAGAATTTCAAACAGGAAGAAGCCACCTACTTTAATTACCCATTAAAGGTGTCAGTAGAATACCGTCAAAATCAAGGCGACTTAGCACACTTACATTAATAACAACGCTGATAGCGATAGCGCATAGTTGGAAACCACGATGCACTCACCAGTAGAGGGATACTACCTATCCCGCCTCCATATTATTTCCCCACATAAAATACCAGACTTGAACGATCAAGTGGTAAAACCCGTTGATAATACCACCAACTCAATGGTACTTGCCGCAGTCCTTCCTTAGTCTAACCGAATAAGAAACCATCCATCCCTGATGTACATCGTCAGGGATTACCTTCAGTTGTCGCTGTATTAATAACATACTCTGTAAAGGTCCTAGAAGATTTTTTTATAATTAGATACATGTCACCCATTAGATAAAACGTTAAGCACTTTAAAGAGGTTTAAAACGAACTATCATTCACTCATATCAGCGATATAATCTACATGATAGTCCGTTTATGCCCCCTTATGCTCACTCCCTTACATCTCGTCATAACGAGATACTAGATCCCAAGTTAAGCTGTTACCATGAATATACTTTTTGGAACTTTACTATCTAAAGAACCATCCTTCACTATGGACACCAGAGGGCTATCCATACTCAAAAGAATAACTAGCTAGCGGCGGTTTCCTTAACATTTTAGGCACACAGCGTCAATATTATTACCACTATAATAAAAGATGAGGTGTAACCATGACCGCTACCACAAAAAAATTGTAATACTTCATATAAAATACCAAACTGTCCCTATATTCCAGTGCCGGAATGGAAAATATTTCAGCCAGCGCTTTTATCTGCCTCAATGGGAGGCATGTCGTCAATGGGCAAATAGTGAAACCTTAGTACATGCAAGGTGGCTGATAAAACTATTAACAATAGCCAGGGCGATAACAGTAAGCGATACATAATCATAATGGTACAGCGTCATTTTTTACACTGTAATAGACGCAATATGCTGGTAGGTAAATAATAATCACTAATGCATGGGTGGGTGCTGCATCACTGGGAGATTAGTACCTATTTAGCCGTTCTTTCTAGCATTGTTTTAAACATAAGTCCTGATAGACATCATTTACAATTTACAGTGCGCTGTTTAGCGGCATAGTTTACCTATCGATCTGCTGGCCAACAATTTGTTAGTCTTGAAGCTGTTCTGGCTTATATTCTTTTTCTCTATTAGAGGTGTGGTGGTGGCAAGTAGTTTATCTCTTGAATGTTGTAAGATCATAAAATAAATAAAAGTCCCTAAGCTACCGCTTTTTATTGCAAACGCGAATATTTACTGACTAGTGTAGAGTCCAACCACCAAGTTATGGGATGATTATATTGTTATTTAGGAAAGAGACGGTATGGGGAAAACAACGCTACTATTATTAGTATTGCTTGGCTGGTTAGAATATTCGCTATGGCTGAGTAAAAATGGTGTGTATGATTTAGCGCGCATTAAGAGCGACATTGCAGTGCAACAAAGCAACAATGCAGAACTAAAAGCTCGCAATAATCAGCTGTTTGCAGAAATTGATGATTTGAACGGAGGCCAGGAAGTTATCGAGGAACGCTCACGAAACGAACTTGGTATGATAAAATCAGGCGAGACTTTCTATCGTCTATTACTGTATTAAATTAAAAGGCATCTAGCAGCGTCCACAACACTAGATAATCCATAATGATCGCATTAATAAGGCAGCCCCCTGAGATTATCGCTGTACTACCGGCGGCTGGTATTGGTCGCCGGATGCAGGCTGCTCTACCAAAACAATATCTCACTATCGGTAACAAAACATTGCTTGAACACGCTATTGGTACGCTGTTGCATCATCCTGACGTCCATAAAGCGATAGTAGCAATAAGCGCAGAAGACCGCTATTTCCATCAGTTGTCAATCGCAACAGATCCACGAGTGCGTTTTATCACTGGTGGAGCAGTGCGCGCTGACTCAGTTATGGCTGCACTACGCTGCACCAGCACGGCATCCTGGGTTCTAGTACACGATGCCGTACGCCCTTGCCTGCATCAAGACGATCTTCGCCGCTTGCTAGCGATAACTACACATACTGAGGTAGGTGGACTCCTAGCAACGCCTGTTCGTGATACTATAAAACGTGCTCACACTGGATCAGACATTATTGCTACCACCGTCAAGCGCCAGGATTTATGGCATGCATTAACGCCACAGCTGTTTTCACGCGTTCTACTAATAACCTGCCTTGAACGGGCGCTAGCGGAGGGTGCGATCATCACCGATGAGGCTTCTGCTTTGGAGTATTGCGGTTATACACCGCTGTTGGTACCGGGTCGAGCGGACAATATCAAAGTTACCCGCCCGGAAGATTTATCACTAGCTCGCTTCTTTTTTTCTCAATTAGACACTACGGAAGGCATATAAATGCGTATCGGACATGGTTTTGACGTGCACAAGTTTGGCGGGAAAAACATGCTTATTATTGGTGGCGTGCATATCCATTACCCAAAAGGCCTGCTTGGACATTCTGATGGTGACGTTGCGCTGCACGCCGCTACTGATGCCCTTTTGGGTGCCGCCGCGCTTAGCGATATCGGAAAATTATTTCCGGATACCGATCCAGCCTTTAAAGGAGCCAACAGCCGCGTGCTATTATGCGAAGCCTGGCGATGGATTGCATCTAAAGGCTATCGGCTGGGCAATATGGATATTACTATTATTGCTCAAGAACCAAAGATAGCACCGCACATTCCACAAATGCGCGTAAATATCGCAAGAGATCTCAGCTGCCACATAGATGTTATCAACGTTAAAGCAACAACCACTGAACAGTTAGGGTTTACCGGTCGCAGTGAGGGTATTGCCTGTGAGGCGATAGCGTTACTGCTTAGGGCCTCATAACTGATAACCTAGATTATCATTCGCTGCACTGGTTACAGAGAAAACTAACAGCCACCGATTTAATGAAAGTTAGAGTAGTCGATTTTCCAGTGCATGTAGTACTCTGTTTCGAGCTAAACGGAGAAAGTTAGTATATACTGATCAGGCTACGTAAAACTAACTGCAATACGACCTATAAGGACCTTAGATAATTCCCCCCGTGGTAAAAAACACCGAGCTGAAATTACTACATCGTTACAGAACAGTGATTTTACATGCACTTTTACCCAGTAAAAGAGATTCAAACTTCGCGAAATCCAAGTTTGGAGGGCGTGATATTATCGCTACCGCCACCATTCGTGCAAACTACGCATTGATACTCAAGTAACACCTTCACTCTAAAGTTACGTGAGATAAGCAATAAAACGGCAATTGATATGCGATTGAACCAACCTTACCTGAGAAGGTGTACTTAATCATTTTAGTTATCTTTAATTTTATCATCATGGTAATAATCTGACGCTAGTACAGCGCTAAGATAAAGATAATCAATGCATTAAATATTGCAGCACAAGCGTAGCTTTACGCTTTCCCCGTACGCAGCGTTTTATTTAATAATTTAATAATCCCCAGTAGGGCTTGCTGGTGCAATTTAGGTAAACGCTCGTGCTAAATGGTAATGCCCTAAAATTAATCAGCTGCTATTTATTACAAAACAGAGGAAAGCTGTCGGTATAAAAAGTTTTTTTCTAACAGCCTCCCATTGCAAAGGGAGGGAGCATTTGGTTCGTTTCTGGAACAGCAAATCACT
This sequence comes from Sodalis sp. (in: enterobacteria), assembly GCA_051710585.1. Classification (GTDB taxonomy): domain Bacteria; phylum Pseudomonadota; class Gammaproteobacteria; order Enterobacterales; family Enterobacteriaceae; genus JBPESP01. The sequence goes on from JBPESP010000001.1 coordinate 169,377, forward strand.
TCATCTTTTCAATTATCAACTTCACCATAATGAGGTTTCATGCCATTATTATTTTATTTTTTTTTGCGCCGGATCATGCTCTAGTTTGCCTAACTATCCGGCGTAGTCTGGCTAGTTTTTTTTGTTTTTCACCTTGGGGCTGCGTGGTGTGAAAAAACCAATAATAAACTCAAAAAAAAGACTATGCATTTGCTTTTAAGCAAATATGATTATATTCCCGTGCCCAGCTTTCAGCAGCTAGCGAAAGCGTTACGCACAATTGCTTCTGCACAGAAGATTATGGCGCTAGATCCAAACCACTGTAGCAGCCTGGAAATACTTTGGATCGATCTGCCGATATACTCCTTAAATAGGAAACTTGATATCTATTTCAACGCCATTAACTGCGGTTATGTCTTTCTGAAGTCGCTGCAGCTAGATCTGATCGCTATCACCGCACTGCCCTTACTGAGTAACTGGCTTAGTAATACGGAGAGGCTTTTTCCATGGTAGACGGACGCACGCAGACATTACTCACACAGCTACGCCAGCAGGGCATCCGAGATGAACGCTTGCTGCAAGCCATGGAGGTAGTACCGCGCGAAAGATTTGTCGACGAGGCTTTCGAACATAAAGCCTATGATAATACCGCGCTACCCATCGGGCTTGGGCAAACTATTTCCCAACCTTACATTGTTGCACGAATGACCGAACTTCTAGCGTTAAAGCCAGAATCGCGAGTGTTGGAAATCGGTACCGGCACAGGCTATCAGACTACAATTTTAGCACATCTGGTGAAACACGTCTGCTCGGTAGAACGGATTAAAAAATTGCAATGGCAAGCCAAGCGCCGGCTAAAACTTCTCGATCTACATAATATTTCTACCCGCCATGGTGACGGTTGGCAAGGCTGGCCTTCACGCGGACCATTTGATGCCATTATCGTCACAGCAGCGCCGCCGGAAATCCCAAAAGCTCTAATGGCGCAGCTTGATGATGGTGGTGTAATGGTGTTACCGGTCGGGAAAGAACAGCAGCATTTAACGCGGATACAATATAAGGGCGGAGAATTTGTCGTTAACACTGTTGAGGCGGTCCGATTTGTTCCGCTAGTGAAAGGTGAACTAGCCTAATCCCCCGACGCGTAAATTTTTTATATAAGTGTATAATGGTGTGATAATAAATAAAAAGGATGTATAACATATAATGTCTAGCCTATTTGGAATGATGACTGGCGTTGCTTCCTATAGGGGGAAATAAAGATGGGAAGCCGAAAGAGCGCGTGGGGCCGCGTTGCAGTTTGTGCCATGGCAAGCATCTGTCTAGTAAGGTGCGCCAACAATGAATCTAGTGCACCGATAAGCAGTGTTGGTAACAGTAAAAATGCTGGCGGTTACAGCATCAGCAATGCTAGCATAGGTAAGCGCTCACCCCAATTCAGTCAGTCGCGTATTGTAGTGAGCTGTGGCGAGCATGAGCATGGTCAGTTAAATATCTCTCCGCAAGGAAATATTATTTATAATAGGAGTTATAATAATATTCAGAAAGGTTCTTATTCTGGAGAAACATATCAGGTAAAACGTGGGGATACAATGTTCTACATCGCCTGGATTACGGGAGATGACTACCGGAATCTGGCGCAGAGAAACAAAATTCCGAAACCCTACAGCCTGAACATAGGTCAGACTTTACAGATAACTAACGGAACGGTACCTATTAACAGAAACATGCCAACAGAAACCATTCTGGCATCCGATGCTAACCAGAGAAATATCATTGGTGTTGTTGTTACACCGGTTTTTACCTCGAATACACAATTGATAGAATCGAGAGTTAATTCTCGTAAAGAGAATGCTTATCATGAAACTTTAAGTAAAAAAAGTTTAGAGAAAATATTACCTAGCACTGATATCAGTGTTACTACAAATGCGCCAGTTATAGCGCCAAGCAAAGTAATCAGCGGTTGGCGCTGGCCGACGGATGGGAAGGTTATTGAGAATTTTTCTACTGCAGAAGGTGGTAATAAAGGGGTTGATATCTCCGGTTCTAAGGGACAGGCAATTTTAGCGACCGCTAACGGCAAAGTGGTTTATGCCGGCAATGCCTTGCAGGGTTACGGTAACCTTATCATTATCAAACATAATAATGATTACTTAAGCGCCTACGCTCACAACAATACGATGTTGGTTCGAGACAAACAAGAAATTAGGGCAGGGCAAAAAATTGCTACTATGGGTAGCACCGGAACAAGCACAACCAGATTACATTTTGAAATTCGTCACAAGGGGAAATCCGTAAACCCTCTGCTTTATCTTCCGCAACGATAAATTAGCGAAATGTCTCGATGATCTGTCCTGAAATTACAGGCAGGATCTGCTATAAAAAAAATAAACTGAAAGTTAAAGAGTTACATGAAGAGATTGAGTTAGATTAGAAATTAGAATAATAGGACTAAAATGTTTAACAAAAAAAAACCACTAAATAAGATTACTAATAATAATCTAAGCAAAGAAGACGTTCCATGTTTCATGGAAGGAACTTAGATACCAAAAGCACAGCTTGAAGATACAGGCCTTGAAATAAGGCTGATCAGTAAACGCATGTATCATATTCGGATGGAAGGTTTTCACTATCGAGGCGCTGTTCCTTGAACAATATTACTTATAGCGCTAGTCAGTCATTATCTCAAGCCTGATTAATCACTCCATTCGAGACTACCTAAAACGGTAGTGTTGCCCTTTCTTCTTTTTACTCGCCATTTACTGAGAGTAGTGGTATTTTAAGCTGATACAGCCACTCGATCGCCAGGGGGTAAGGTAAGGTGATAGGGTGGCTGTCAGGATTTATATCTCTCCAGCACCTCGAGTGCTAACAAGACTATAGAATTCTTCTCTGCTTTCAGCAGTCACTGCTGAAAGCAGTATACCATCTATACTCCAGCAGCGATTAGTAGATAGGTTTACAGCTCTCTGAGCTTCTAGCGGATGGTTTAATAACCTTATGCAGTTACCCCTCTCTGAGAGAGAGACGCTGCCAATAAGCCATAACTCTTGCTTGTAGCACCCTCTTATGCGCCACGTGTATAAAGACGTTGATATCGCCATGCTCCAACGCATCCAAGTACACATTAACAACGCCTATCATTTTTAATAGGTAGTTATCTCAATATAATACGTAGTGAATAAACTAATGGCATTGATGCAATATAACCAGGCTTTCTGAGCAGCGCAAGACTAGTGTTAGTCCACCATAGCCTGACGTAGTTACCCCTTGACTAATTTCATCCATTGACCTAAGCTATGATATGTTGTATTTTGCAACATATCAGCAGTTCAGTCATCTCCTCCATAAACGTAGAGCACGACCGTAAGCCAGATCATCAGCGGGACTAACGCTAGTAAAAATCCGATCCATCAGACCGATGGTGTTTAATAAACAGATATACCCCAGTAGCACACAATTAAAACATTTAGCACAAAAATAAAGTAAATCATCATAAAAATGCTGCTACCGTGTTTATATCATATTTTTTTCAAAAGAAGAAAACTACTATGCAAGATCTCTCCTACCGCTAGTAGGACTCCACAGCATATTAAAAGCCCTGCATCGTCCTCATCTCAAAAAAAACATTATCGCTAATGCATGCAATATAGATCCAGGAAGTGTTTGATTAAGTTATTATATGAGTAAAATATTGTAATTATGTTTATTTGGCATTTTGCCCGGATTTTCTGGTGTCTTTTAGAGATTTCACTGGTCATTGAAGAATGATAACTGCAGATTTATCCAATAGTCCATAAGTGTTTAGCTACTAAATCTTTCCAGTATAATATTTATTTTTTTCAAAATAAAGCATCAAGATCCTCAAATACCGGCACTTTAATTTCTTGATAACTAGAGCCCGGCTCAGTTAACTGATAAGTCACTCAAGTGAAGCACTACCATTAAGTTATGCAATGAGCTTGTGATCATTTAACATAATATTGATTCGATTAGATAAAGCTAACACGATCTACATTACGGCAGAAACAATTTATCGTCAAGGACTCAAATAGCGGTACTTTGCCTGAGGCTCTGTAAAGGGTTGTCACGATAGCTGACCATACAAAGGGGATAATACACCTCTATAAAAGGTTAGTAAAATAATCTGTAGGAATGTATAAGCCTCTATCTTAGTGCTAAACGCGGTCCCGGGAGCGGGAGTATCTAGTAGATACGATCTTCCTTGAAAAAAACCAAGGAAGCAGCGCTCTAAGACATAGCATGATTCTACGCCATATTTATAGCCACATTATGCTATACGTGATCTTATGCTCCCTATTAGTACTGGAAGCATGCTGCACATTTAAGGCAGGCTAGCATGAAATAAGATGACAATCCCGCCATTCTACCGATCTATGACAAAGTTAATCGCATACTTAAGCTAGTTTGCTACCAACTGAATAGTTTTAGAGGAAGGTCAGCAGTTCGGCGTTTAAAGCTTATCAGGTATAAGAAGCAGCCGAATTACCCATAAATACCAATAAATGGGGCTACTGGATAACACAAGCAAAAATCCTTGAATATGAAAGTGGCATATCTGATATACCGACAGCCCTTTACCCCGAATATGAGTCTAATGCTTAACGAACGTACCTGCCATACACTGTAGGTAAAAGCCTATCATCGGCAGAGACAATGTTCATTCGCGCTGGCGGATATATAGCGTTATGTTATCCAGCAGCACAATAAGCCGTTATTTTACTACTCCGATAACGATAGAGACGAGACAAAAAATACTAGATTCAGATATCACCAGTCCCATTACCTATGGTGGGCGTTAAGAATATTACCAATATCACCGGTATCCTGCAGGCACAGGCATTATTGAGCAACTAAATAGATAGCGTTTCTACAGCAGGTTACCCCGTACTTTAACAAGGCTTATAACAGAAATAAGCGCCGATCCTAGCGGGAGGGTGATAAATGAAGAAAAAATCGCTGGTTTTATCGAATGTACTACGTTAAGAGAGAATTGATCCTACCTAGTAGCAAATACTGGCAATATTTCCTAGCTTATTACATCTGATAAACCTCATTGAGGAGAAAGTGCAGAAATCACTATAACCATAATCATAAGCACAGGACGCTACCAAGAAGGTTAACAGTAAATAAATAAGGTAAATCGCCTACCGTAAAGCACCATTTCCTTAGGAACGATACAATTATGGAACACCTGACGCTGAGCAAGATTAGGAAAGCTATTTATGTTATGCCAGTAGAGAAATAGGTGACTAGAGTGGTAGGTATAACTTGTTAAATAAAAAAGATTTTTTATAGAAAAACCATAGATAGCGGCCTTTCTACGACAACTAAGTAGGTAAAAGAACTGTATGATTAGGACGGGGAAAACGTAAAAAGCTCTTTTAATACTCAAAAAAAACAAATCAAAATACATAAGCTCAAGAAGAAGGTACAACACATTAAAATTAAAAATGAAATATTAAAATACTATATCTTTCTTGATGTTATACTCTGTTAACAATCTCATTAGTTAGGAAACTTAGAATGCATAATACTGTATGCACACTCTCTCATGTGCTCAAAGTTCATCAGATTAATTTATAAATACTTTTAAAAATAATCTTGATAGGACAGATGGCAGATGAGTAGTATCTACACAGAGTTTATATTTATAAAATGCACAATATTAGCCACAGTGCAGCTAGCGTAAAAAGTATAGCCACCATAGCAATAATCCAAAGAAGCGTTATGAAAGAGTTAGAGCTTATTAGTTTTTTAGTAATCGATGTGCAAATTGTAACTATAGCAGTTAAGAGCATGTTGCGATACAAAATGATTTTAAGCGCTAGCTCACTTTAATGGAGTTAAACTAAGTATGGTACGGCGATATGGCGTATATCTTGGGATAAAGAAAAGCTAAGTATAGTTTGTTGTTGTTCTTAGATATATTCACGAGTCAATCGGTAGGATTGACTAATCGTCTTCCTAAGACAGCAAACTAATCATCAAGATAGTAGAAGTGTCATGGAGAACACATGCTAAAGCAATCTTAGTAATTTTCCATAGGGATTAAAGTTAAGTAGACACACATTATAAAAGCAGACAGTTAAGACAGTTAAGACAGTTAAGACAGTTAATGTGACGTTACGAAATTAAATAAAACATAAGTCAAAGTTATATATATTGGAAAAATAGTCTGATAAGTCTTTCTTTAGAAGTCTTAAAACTAGTGAATATCAATAAAAGGCTATATAAGCCTCAGCGAGGGAGGTTATAAAATTATAGAGCTATATCGTAGGATACTACAGTGCACTTAGATCACATAAATATAAAAGTAGATTAACAGCAAACAAACTAGAAAATATAGACTTGTAGAAGTCTAGCATAATAATCAAGCTTTATTTATCCACTACATCTACCTTACTGGTGTAGTCAAGGATATAGCATAGAATTTAGTTTAAAATGCTATAATACTATAGGTATCGAGTCCTACTCGATAGTAGAAATACCATTTCAATCAATAACATTTCTGGAATGAGACATATCTTCAAAAAAATTACATTAATACTATGGATACTCTAAAAGAGTAGAGGCATCTAGAATTAATTACAAATTAATTTAGAATACTTTATATCACTACATCTCCTCACTCCAAAACAATCGTAACTATTCGGTTTAAAACAGAGGCCAGCAATATCCTATCCAGTAAAGCAGGCTGGCAGCAATTATCCCCGCCGCCACATCATCGATAATAATACCCATACCACCGTGTACCTTACAGTCAAACCAGCGAATAGGCCAGGGCTTCCAGATATCTAGCAGTCGAAACAGAATAAAACCTGTTAGCACCCAACAGCAATTTTTTACCGGCAATGGCATCAAGGTGATCCACATACCAATAAACTCGTCCCAAACAATGCAGCCGTGATCATGTGTACCCATATCCCGTGCGGTCTTATTACAAAAATAGACACCCGTGCACAGACTAAACATAATTGCTAACGAATAAAGCTGCCAAGGTAACAGTACCAACAAATACCAAATTGGAATCGCCGCTAGCGAACCAATGGTACCAGGCATCCAGGGAAATATCCCGCTACCAAAACCCGTTGCTAGCAAATGCCAGGGATTAGAAAGTTTAATCCATCGCTTGGCAACTAATATATCCATTGTCATGCAATATCGTCCCGCTTGAAATGGTCAAACCCGTGCCAGTCATATTCTACTAGCTGGTTATCATGCATAAATTGAATACCTTCGCTTTGCGGCCTTATTTTCCCTATACAGGTAAAAAGTGTGCCGGCATGGCTCAAAGCTGCATTTAGCGCACTGCGGTTTATTTCAGGCACTGTAAAGCATAATTCATAATCTTCTCCACCGCCCAGCGCCCAATGCAGAGCCTGATTAGGTGTAGTGTGCCGTAGAAGCGCCGCTGAATAGGGGATATCATCCAGATTAATCCGGGCGCCGCAATAGCTACGCTTAAGGATATGGGATAGATCCGTGATAATTCCATCGGAAATATCGATAGCAGCGCTAGCTAGATCACGTAGTGCCTGGCCCTGCAATATACGCGGTTGCGGACGCACATGACGCGCCAACAGATATTGCCTGTCCCGTGGATCCAAAACCTGTAAACGATCTTGTAGTATCGCCAGGCCGGCCGCACTGTCTCCAAGTGTGCCGGTAACATAGATCCAATCGCCGACATTGGCACCGTGGCGAGTTAGTGAATGGCCCTCTGGTAGAGTACCTTGAATAGTCAACGTCAGGCTCAGCGGGCCTCGAGTGGTGTCGCCGCCGATAAGCTGCATATTGTAATAATCTAATTGCTGGAACAAACTGTCGCTAAAGGCAGTCAGCCAATCCTCTTCCACCGAAGGTAATGTCATTGCTAACGAAAGCCAGGCCGGATCAGCCCCCATGGCTGCTAAATCACTTAAATTCACCGCTAGCGATTTAAAACCCAAATCAGACGGATTCATTTCCGGCAGAAAATGTATACCTGCCACCAGCGTATCCGTACTGACCGCAAGCCACTTTTTCTTATCTATCGATAGTAATGCACAGTCATCGCCGATACCCACCACCACATCCCGACGCATACCACTCATCCGGTTAAAATAACAGTCAATGAGGTCAAACTCACCATATACCATATGCTATCCAAAATTTTATTAGTATTAATGTAAGATCATGCTGAGATAGATTATTTAGATCACGCCCCCTATTTTCTGTTAGAACGAATATGAGGGGCTAGTTTATCCAGGACACCATTAATAAACTTATAACTCTCCTCTGCACCAAATATTTTAGCTAGTTCGACAGCTTCATTAATGGCGACTTTATAAGGAACATCTTGGCGCTTACTCAATTCAAATAACGCAATGCGCAAAACGGCATGCTCAACATAGCCGAGCCTTTCTAAGGTACGTGAAAGGTAGGGTGACATTAACTTGTCTAGCTCCTGGGCGTTCGTCGCTGCGCCGATACATAGCTCGCGGAAATAATCGACATCAATATCAGAGGTATTCTGTTCCGCCAGAAACTGGACTTCAATATCAGCGATATCATTATGTGATAATTGCCATGAATAAAGGGCCTGTACGGCACATTCACGAGCACGGCGACGAGCGGCTAATTTCATATTGAACTCCCCTTACTTACGCTTTAATAACTTGCAATACGTTAATCATTTCAAGCGCAGTTAGTGCAGCTTCCGCACCTTTATTGCTAACTTTAATACCGGCGCGTTCGATAGCTTGTTCAATACTCTCAGTGGTCAGTACACCGAATGCTACCGGTAGCTTAGCTCGCGCAGCAACCGCGGACAAACCGGAGATACACTCACCAGCAATAAATTTAAAATGCGCAGTGCTACCACGGATAACAGCACCTAGCGCAATGATGGCATCATATTTTTTGCTTTCAGCTAATACGCTAACCGCTAACGGTAATTCATAAGCCCCAGGGACCCAGACCACGATAATATTTTCGTCTTTAACCTGGCCGACGCGCTTAAGGGCGTCTATGGCGCCATTAAGCAGACTGTCATTAACAAAGTGGTTAAAGCGCGCAATAGCAATAGCGATATGCGCATTAGGGGCTGTAACAACACCTTCCATAATGTTCATGGTTATCCTTATAAAATAATAAAATAGTGAATTATTTCGCGACGAGAGGGATTCTAACATAATACGTTATTTGCTTCGCTGGCCAATTAAGCATGTTCTTTCGGTTTTAGAGAAAGGCAAAGATCGGGCCCCACCCGCCGGACGTCAAGAAGCGTAAAACTTGGTGCGGCGCCAAGTTCTTCCAGTCCTGGAAGTATACAGAGCGGGCGAGCATCAATACCGAGTAGTTTTGGCGCCTGATACAGTATTAGTTCATCTACCAGCCCAGCACTCAGAAGAGCGCCGGCAAGCCCTGCGCCTGCCTCAACCAACAAGTTATTAATCTGACGGCGACCCAATTGCTTGATCAGTGCCACAAGATCAAGATGTCCAGCATTTACCCCTTTCCCGACCGGTAGTAGGAGTTGCGTCACCGACGCAGGCCACGTTAATTTATCCGGCGTAATACGCGCCAGCCAGGTCAGCCCCCCCCCTTGTACCACCTTATGGGATGGTGTCACGCGATTACCGCTGTCGATAATAACCCGTATTGGCTGGCGTAACCATTTCTCAGGATAATGGGCCTGTACATCTTTCGGTAGCAATGGCCAACGCACTGTCAGGGCGGGATTGTCTGCTATCACAGTGCTAGCGGTAGAAAGAATGGCATCACTTTCAGCACGCCAACGTTGGACATCCCGCCGCGCTTCGGCAGAGGTAATCCATTGACTTTCCCCAGATGCCATGGCAGTGCGACCATCAAGTGACGCTGCAAGCTTAAGCCTGACCCAGGGAAAACCGGTGCGCATACGTTTAAGAAAGCCTAGATTTACCCCCTCTGCCTCCGTCAACATTAAGCTATGGCGCACTTCTATCCCCGCCTGCTGTAATCGATAAAACCCGCGACCTGCTACTTGAGGATTCGGGTCTGGCATCGCAGCTACTACTCGAACCACGCCAGCGTCTATCAGCGCATCGGCACAAGGAGGCGTGCGCCCATGGTGGCTGCAGGGCTCGAGTGTAACATGGACGGTAGCGCCGCGTGCCGCATTCCCCGCCTGACGCAACGCATATACCTCGGCGTGCGCATAGCCGGCACGCTGATGATACCCTTCACCAACAATGCACCCTTTGCGAACAATAACGCAACCAACATTAGGGTTAGGTGCCGTTGTGAAACGCCCACGTCGTGCCAGCTCAAACGCACGCAAGAGATAAACCTCATCATCATCCATAATATGATCCTTAAGGATTGCGCCTAACCTTCTAGCCAAGCGATTTCTTCGCCGAACAGCTATCCTCAAAACTACAATAAATAAAAATAAAATAGATATAGGTAACTTATTGAGTTTTTAGCACGTCGGTAACGAGATTACCGATCATTTTGCTCACCATTTATTAGTTACTAGTAGCGTGCAGCTGGTATTTAATGTACCTGATACCCATCTAATATCCTTGAATTTAACCGGCCTCTTTCAGCACCCTCAAAAAACTAGCGCACGCCTTTTCCTTAATTAAAAGGTTCTCGCACGTTATTGCTTTTTATAATGCGAGTTCCGGCACATCAAAGGTGATGCACTGTTCATTACAGATAACGTACTATCAGCAGCGATGAAAACTATAGCTAAAATATAAAATGAATCGAATACAATAGTAATTTCTGTCGATCAGGTTAAACAAAAGCCGGCAGCTTGCATATGTAGTTGCATATCATATCTCCAGCATCGTTACGCTTAGCTAACTGATTTCTGTACAGACCTCTCTACTCCTAAGAAATAAAATCAGTACCCGCACTACAGATGTCTACTTTGACGCTGGGAGTAGATGGGGTATATCCGGCTGGATGAAATATTTAGTTGGACTCGCTCTGTACCCGGTCCTGCTTTGAATATTAGCAAAGGTCTTAAGAGCAATAGGCTTAGTCCTTACAGAGCGGCAAGCTAAATATGACTGGCCGAGTCGAGTACATGCAGACCGCTGCACGCTGTTGAATCACTGCGCCTCTATCAGGGCAGCAGTGACAACCGATCAGCACCTTCTTTCTCCACCTTGTACAGCAGTAAGTGCTCACGTTTCATACCGAGCTTAAGCGCTAGCGCCGACGCCACATAAATGGAACTGATAGTGCCAATAAATATACCAATGAGCAGGGTAGCTGAAAAACCGCGCAGTACCGACCCGCCGAAAATCAATAACATCAACACCATCATTAAAGTGATAGCAGAGGTCATTATGGTCCGGCTTAGGGTCTGCGTTAACGAGATATTAAAAATGTCGTAAGCGCTACTACCGCAATGGATCTTACGGAAGTTCTCACGAATACGATCCGATACGACGATACTGTCATTTAACGAATAGCCGATCACTGACATCAACGAAGCAATAATAGTCACATCAATCTCGATATGAAGTAGCGACAAAACGCCGAGCGTAATCACTACGTCATGCACTAGCGCTGATACCGCCCCAGTCGCCAACCGCCATTCAAAACGGAAACAGACATAAATTAAAATGCAGATCAACGCAACCAGAATCGCTATAGCGCCATCTTGCGCTAAATCACTACCGACGCTCGGACCAACGAACTCAAGCCGTTTTACGGTGGCATTCTGATCTGTAGTCTGATTAATCACAGCAATAACTTTATTCCCCAATTCCTGGCCAAGCCCGTCTTGCATAGGGGCCATACGAACAATTACATCGCGGCTACTGCCGAAATTCTGCACTAGTGGATCGATAAAACCCGAGTGCTCAAGCGCCTTACGCATCTGCTCAAAATCAGCGGGCTTTTCCAGGTTAAGTTCAATTACTGTTCCACCCGTAAAATCTAGCCCCCAGTTAAATCCCTTTACTGTTATAATGACAATGGAGGTGATCAGAAGAATTCCTGACAGGCTGAAGGCAATACAATCCCAGCGCATAAAATCATAGACTTTACGGCCGTAATTCAATTCTTCAACATTTTGTTGTTGCTGAGTCACACCCCCCCCCTAGATAGATAACTTATCGATACGTTTACCGCCATAAAGCAAGTTAACGATAGCACGCGTTCCGATGATCGCCGTAAACATGGAAGTAGCAACTCCAATGGCGGTAGTGATGGCAAAGCCTTTAATGGATCCTGTCCCCATAAAATAAAGGATGATAGCGGTAATCAGGGTGGTGACATTGGCGTCAATAATACTAGAGAACGCGCACCGATAGCCTTCATGAATAGCCTTCTGCAACCTGCAACCATTGCGCAACTCCTCTTTGATACGCTCATTTATAAGAACATTGGCATCTACTGACACCGCCAGCGTCAGTACAATACCAGCAATCCCGGCCATGGTTAGTGTTACGGCAGGTAACAGAGACATAATACCGATAATCAATATCAAGTTAACAATGAGCGCCGTGATAGCGATAAGACCAAATTTGCGATACCACACCACCATAAACAAAATTAACACCACCACCCCCCATAAACAAGCCTTCAGCCCCTGAGTGATATTCTGCAAGCCCAAGCTCGGACCGATAGTACGCTCTTCCACAATCTGGATTGGTGCAATCAACGCCCCTGCCCGCAGTAGAAGTGACAATTGATGCGCTTCGTTAGGATTATTGATTCCAGTAATACAGAAGCTGTTACCGAGTCGCGACTGAATAGTGGCGACATTAATAATTTCTTCCTGTTTTACTAAAATTGAACGACCGTTGACATCTTTCTTTCCGCTATCCCTATACTCCACAAATAAGGTAGCCATTAGCTTACCAATATTGTCCTTGCTAAAGTTAGACATGATTGTACCACCAGCGCTGTCGAGAGAAATATTCACCTGCGGACGGTTATATCTATCAGCGCTACTGGTGGAATTAGTAATGTGATCCCCAGTCAGGATAATCCGCTTATACAAGATAACTGGCTGACCAGAGCGGGTGGCCTTCACCTCCGAATCCTCCGGTATACGACCGTTGGCAACGGTGGTTTGATCCACCGTGCTATTAACTAGACGGAACTCCAGCGTTGCGGTCGCCCCGAGGATTTCCTTGGCGCGAACCGTATCCTGAATACCCGGCAGTTCAAGCACTATGCGATCGTTGCCTTGTTGTTGCACTAAAGGTTCAGAGATACCCAGTTGGTTTACACGATTGCGTAAGATGGTAATGTTCTGTTGTAGCGCGTATTTGCGGGCCTGATGCTGACGATCGTCCGCCGGCGTTGCGCGCAAGGCGCTATCACCCTCCCTATTAATCACTAGATCGCGGTGGTGTGGCGTTAGCCATAAAATCGACTGATCGCGAGTTTTAGTATCGTGGAAACAGATTTCAGTGCCGTAATTCTTAATTTTATGCACTTTTTCATAGGAAATGCCCTTACTGCGTAAATCACCGCACAGGGTATCTATCGTTTGTTCCTGCAGCTTATTCATTACAGTATCCATGTCTACTTCCATCAGGAAGTGAACACCGCCACGCAAATCCAGGCCCAACTTCATCGGTGCAGCCCCGATCCTAGTTAACCAGCTAGGTGTTGCCGGTGCTAAATTAAACGTTACAACATAATCATCATCGAGCTCGCTTATTAATGCTTCGCGAGCGTGCAGCTGTGCATCACAATTAGCGAAACGGGCAATAATAGCAGCATTTTCTAGCGTAATAGATTTGCTGACGATATGTTTTTTTTCTAATAAATTGCGAATCTGGATTAGCGTTGATTCACTGATGGCACCGCCCTGTCGCACGCTAGTGATCTGTACGGCTGGATCTTCACCGTAGATGTTAGGAAGCGCATACAGCAAGCCGGTAAACAGCACCAGTAACAGCATGCTGTACTTCCATAAAGGATAATGGTTTAACACGGTGATTCATTCCCTTCTGGAAATAGCCTATTACAGTGCCTTCATAGTACCTTTTGGCAAAATAGCGGCCACAAAATCACGCTTGATGATTACTTCATTAGTATCGTTAAGAGCGATAGAAATATAACCAATATCCGCAACTTCCACCACGCGGCCAACCAGCCCACCGGTCGTCAGAACTTCATCACCTTTAGAAATGGAACTCATTAGTTCTTTATGCACTTTGGCGCGTTTTTGCTGCGGGCGCAGGATCACAAAATAAAAAATCAGACCGAAAAAGACCAACATCACCGCTAGAGAGTAAGGGCTAGACTGGGATGGAGTACTAATAGCAGCAATAGCGTCAGAAATAAAAAAACTCATTTAAATTCCCTCATTATTATGTAACTTAACAACTAAAGATGGAATATCTTGTTCATTATATGATAAAATTTGTATATAAAGTATTCTACTTTATTCTCATTTATAGCCTAACATAAACTCATCATTAATGATGAGAATGAAGTAAATTATGAATAGTATTCAGATTAGATACTTAATATTTCGTTGCAACTATCAAGATAATCTAAGTATGCGCGACTATAATTACGACAGGTTTAAAAATAATATTCTGCATCTAGCTAGCGGCGCGACATCATTTTTTGCATCGGTAATTTTAAATCTTCACTTCACCACACCGTCGGCGATAAACGAATATATATATTATGAGCATTACTAATCGGGAAAATATGGTTAAAATATCAATACCGTAGTGTTATTACCTTCCATTAAGTTCTCAGGATTACTGAAATCCGTTAAATAATGGAGTTTCATCAGTCGGAATTTGGAAAATAGACTTCCACTAGAATTCGGTGCATATTATCTTTCTGCCCCCTGGCACCAAAAGGACTGCCAACAACATAACCATTAAATCTAATTTCTACCAGTCTTTTACTGATAGATCTCACACATCTTCGTAAACACCACCTTGAATGATGCTAAATAGCACATTGGGATTATATCAGTTCGTCAAAACACTGATAGCTACAGCGCACCCAATCAGCGCTGTGACATTTCCATCGATTATTTGGCATGATCTCAATCAGAGAAATAAAAGGTAAACTTTCAAAATAATCATGATATCGAAACCTAGATTGTACTGAATTTACATTGATTTTCCATACTAAAAAATTGTACCGTCGTTGATTGTTTTACAAAAAAACATATACACCTTCTTTTTTATTTTTTGGATGTCTATCCAGACAAAATACCTTAAAATAAACGGAATCAGTCACTTTTGAAACATTCATTATATAAAATCGTATATATCACTGTGAAACTTCATAACAGCTTTCACCGCCCTCTTTTACAAATGAAAGGTTATTACTCAGGAAGATTTATGTCATAGTTTTTACTTTTTAAAGCTATCCCTTTACTGGTGCCGTATATTTAGACAAGTATAAACGACGGCATTTTACTACCCCCGATAAAAGATAAGCTTCCTCCAACACCATAAAATAGTCTGATGCTTTACATAAAAAGCATATTCTACCAATCTTCTAAGCCGCTATAAAGCCACTCCGAGCGCTATATTCATCAATATTAGCAATGAATATTTTTTATTACCGACGTTTTGCTCCTAAATCAAGTTTGTTAGGGATAGGTTATAGACCGAATATGGCAACTCGCCTATACACTCTGCGGCGGCGAAAAGATTACAGTTGATAAACATCATATCTCTATAGCTAAAAACGATACGACTCCTATAAGCTGTTAGCTTATAACGATAGATAGCGAACACTGAAACAAGGATAATCAAGAATGAACTTAGGAAGATAAAAATTAGTTATCAATATATCCATAACGCAAACTGATGACTAAAGTAAATGAAAATACGCAAAACGCAATATAAAAGCGAATTATGACGGTCAACTATAGTGATGCGATACTGTCATCATTACTCAATAATAGCATGCTGCTGTGTTTTTATACTTTTAAAGTACGTAGGTGCTCACTTATCATTTAGAGTCTTCTACACCAAGACTTCAATTTTTTCTACCATAGCCTTTATGTCTAAAATACCAGTTTTTCCAGCAAAAAAAATCGATAAAGACATCGATGCGCCAACAATCTTGTTCAGAAGCCATCAAGGGATAACAAACAATAGACAGTGCATTTCTCCTGAGTATAACACGGGCAATCAGATTATTAGATAATTCAAATTAAAAGTCGACAGTACGCATAGTAAATTACTTCAGCTTAAAAACAAGCGTCTTGATATAAGAGATATGTTCCGCCTTGTACAACACATATGGATGCTATTCTCGCAGAGAGAATACAGTGAGTGGCGCGACGCCCATTGCTCTATATGATATGTGGTTTGGAATTACTTTCTAGTTCGCTACTAGTCACAAGTTGAATCGCATACCCGCTAGCGTATAATTTATCTTGCAGGTATAAGATCAGGGAACTAAAAGCATTCTCCCATATAGTATAATACCGGAAGGCGCTTCTAGCCCCTCAACTATTATCTCGGCTAACTACCGCCTCTGTACGGATATCCTTTCCTTTTAGCTCTAGTGCTTAACAGGATAGCCTAATGCCGTCTGTAACTGTCAGCCTCAAAGTAATTTGTCTAGAAATAAAATACACTGCTTCCTGCTAGCGGAAGCATTCTAGTATTTTATACACAGCGATGAATACAATTATAGCCCACAAAGTACACCAGATCCTAAAACAAAGCCGCTCTCAAAGAGCCCTCTTCTCTACCTACCCCCTACGAAATATCTTTGCAACAGCACAACTATCCAGAATTTCCAGCGGTATATATCCCACCGGTATACATGAAAAGAGAATATTTTATACAGAAGTCGACATTAACCATATATTCCATAAGTATAACAAGTTACCTTTACTCTTTTTTTAATTATTCATTATATTGCGGTCTATTTTTCCGGTTCTATCAGAGGGCTGGGCGGCAATGCGGAACTCAACTCATATTACCTTATCCATGACCACAAAGATTAAAAATATCTCGATACCAGCTTGAATGAGCTGCATATTTTAACTTTCCTGGTAAAGGAGAAACCAGGAAAACAGCACGCTGCCATAAAAAACGTATAGACGGAGAAAATAATATTAATAATAGCTCTATTGGCATAGAAAATGTAAAGATAGGATTGATCAATAACGGGAAATGCACTTTCCACCTTGTCATTCGGTACAAATTGCTCCCATCGTTCAATTAATCCAGGATGTCCTGTAATGACATCCAAAAACGGTATTCGGATATTAGATATACTTAAGTTTATCAACCATAGCGACATGGTACTTTGGCGAAAATTTAACCCCAATGGTATTTCCATGCAAAACATTATTTCCTATGAGCATAGGAAGCTAGTTTGAAGAAGCAAAATAGTATCACATTGACAAATTTGCTATACATGGCCTAGCTGTATATCAGGCAATGATTGTCGTTAAATTTTAAGCATATAGTTATAATATAGCCAAGGCGACATATACTGGCGTATATAAAACCTCATTCACACTTTTTAATTATATTTCCGTTACACCATCTGGTGGGGGTCAGGTGTACAATGAAATAACAGCGATATTGTATGCCCTAGTAAAGAAACATTTACTAAAATAAATATATCTCTAATCTGTGGTTTATAAGGTAAAAAATTAGCTAAAGACGATCGTATCTGGCGCAGAATATTTTTTATATTGCAACTGATGCAACGCGCGATCGAGTTATTTATAGGTCAACCTAATAAAGATTGGCCAAAGGTTTCGCTAACGGAGTAGTATTGATATAGGCTGAATCAAAAATCTCCTGATCCAGGTATTAACGTAAATTTATACTATTTCAATACCATAACAATATCCGGTATGCTTTACTTAAAGTATTCTTATGAACTGTAAATAAGATAAATTGATTTATCCATAATCATTCCTTCTTGAAAGAAGTATAAAAGACCTATCACTATTAGCCTTCCAATTGTTATTTCCATTGACTTCCATTTCACTGTTTTTATTCCATGGAACACGCTTATCCATCAATGTAGCAGCACGCTACATATCTTTTTATCTATCCGCTAAAATAGATTATTGCCAAATTTTAGACACTAGAAAACCATTAAAAACAGAACATTATTTTATCTGTTTGCATACTTTCATCCATAAATAGATCACATAAAATTAAGTGCATGGCGTATTTTCAGATTATACTTATTATAACAAATTGTAACGAATTGTTTTACTTCTAATATTTCGATAATGATTTTCCCGTTTTTTAATAGGAGGTGCATAAGGATATTCCCCTTTTTTTTCTGGAGAAAAAATCCAAGCCACTGTTGATCACTCCAGGAGGTCACTGCCTTTACCTTTGGTACTACCTTTATTAGCTCTCTACCCTTTTCTCCTTTATCCTTTATCTCTGCCTTTTGCATTATGCCTTTGCTTCATGGTGAGGAACCGGATGAAACGCCACTACCTGAACGACAAATATATTTATAAGCTATAATGATATAGTATTACCTACTACTGTGATAGTTATAACCTATTGAACCAATCTGTACTAATGACTTTATTTCTATCACGGAAAAGCCTTATACTAAATTTTCTGAAATCCTATCAATCTAAAAACGCTATTTACAGGAGTTAACATGGTTCTGGTTAGTCGTCAAGCCCCTGATTTTACGGCTGCTGCCGTGCTCGGTAGCGGCAAAATTGATAATAATTTCAATCTTAAATCACATATCCAAGGTAAATCAGCAGTCATTTTCTTCTGGCCAATGGACTTCACTTTTGTCTGTCCGTCCGAATTAATTGCGTTTGATAAACGTTACGCAGAATTCCAGAAGCGCGGTGTTGAAATTATCGGCGTATCTTTTGATTCTGAGTTTGTACACAATGCCTGGCGGCAGATACCGATCGATAAAGGTGGTATTGGACCGGTTCAGTATCCCATGGTGGCGGATATCAAACGCGAAATTATTCAAGCTTACGCCATTGAACATTTAAACGCTGGGGTTGCACTGCGTGGTTCATTCTTAATCGACAAAAACGGAATTATCCGCCATCAGGTAGTTAACGATCTACCACTGGGCCGTAATGTTGATGAAATGATACGTATGGTCGACGCGCTACAATTTCATGAAAAACACGGTGAAGTTTGCCCAGCGCAGTGGAAAAAAGGACAAGAAGGAATGCAAGCTTCTCCAGAAGGAGTTGCTAAATATCTATCTGATAATCTAAATAAGCTATGATTGCATTGCAATCATACAGATAAAACAGTCAGGAGTAGTTACTTTTCTTGTATTATGACCACCGGTCGGCAATCCGACCGGTTTTTATACCTGACATCCAAAAAACAGGGAGGCGTAGGAACCCCCACTATCCTGCTACACACAGGCATACAGAATGCTCTTCCAATAATATAGCATAATCTCCGACAATAGAGTTTATCCTTATATGATAGCTACCAGGTTCGTTTTAAACGGCGAGTACCTCAATATTAGCAAAAAATAAGAATAGCAATAATATACGACTTATGCCAAACATGTCTCTATTAATAGCTAATAACAAGGCCGTCAGCGCACCATGAATATCAACAGGCTAAGCGGCAACAGTAATAATCCCAAATGTTGGAAAGTCAGAACGAACAGGTTACTCCCTGTACCATACCCCCCTAATCCAAAGAAGAAATAAACACAATAAGTACCTGGGTACTGGGTCTACGACGCAGTGTATAAGACCGCTGTAGATTCTGCACTTTGCTGGTAACAATCCTGATAATTTCAATTATACCATAAGAAAAAAATCATCATTTTAGCGAAAGTACTGTATTCTACAGATACCGTTATTAAAAACAAAGCTGATATTATAAATTTACCAGTCCAGTAGACTTTCCACCATTTCTGATTTTCCAGGCGATGATGCCAAATGTCAGCTGAGATTATAATAAGAACTGTATCTACTTTATCCAATAAGTTATCAGGATGGAGAAATACCGTTTACCAAAACCAAATAAATCAGACTATAAATCAGTAAAGGCAGTTTAGTGTTAGCTCTAAAGGAGCAAACCATAAACACAAATGAGACGGTAGCAGTATGCAGCATAGCAAACAAATTACCCTTATCAGGGTATATCAAATCACCATTAAATGAATAGCGGTTAAGCCAGATAAAAATAAAGCGATAAAAAGAGCATTACCGAGAATGTAGAACTAAATACAGCACTAACTTCAGATTATCCAATTGCTATTTTACTAAACTTATTGCTCTTTTCAGTCGAAACAAAAACACAGTGCAGACTCAGATGGAGTTGATTTAAATTGATATATTGGCTGGTTTCATGGAGATAAATCAAACACTGCTTTATAATTTTTAAGCACTGGCTTTTTAGAGGTGATAAGCCATAGAATGGCCTATCGATAGCCGGATTTAATAAAACACAGAAGTTTAAAATTTGTGATACAAGCAGCTTATAACCCTCTTTGAAAATACAGATAAAAAATTCCGCGGTAAACATTCTACGCAACCGGATCGGTATGAACATACTTATCAAGCGCTGAAAGCGCTTCCACAAAATACAATACGCCATAGTCTGAAAATACTTATTTTGACACCAGAATCACTGACAATGCTTTACAAAAAAAACGAAAATACTCCAGTTTCAGTGATGGCTGAAACCAAGTTTATTAGTAACTTTGACACTGCGACTTTGATCTATACGCCCTGAAATTAACCCTCACCCCCTATTCAGTCCTTATAAAGAAATTGACATACCACTATATATAGTAAAATTCTCCGTCCGTGATAACTGTAGCCATAAATGGCGCTTACTTCACGATAACTTATATCATTTCATTATTTTAAAGAGTGCTCAGTTGTTCAGTATCTATTTTACCATCAGCGAAACGTTGATGGACCTACTTAACAACGATAGACAGTAACATTACTGATCACATCAACACAGAGGGGTGGTTCTTTAGAAGATCATACTACTACAAGTGGATATCATCAGGCTAATGAGCGGAATAGTTTGGAAGCAGGATGGATCACACCCAGAAATTAACAGATATTTAGATATCTAACTATATTAAATAGAAGTATATCACTGCTCCTATAGCCATCGGCAGAGAGAAAATTTCAGTGAAATTAAAATTTATTCATAATTCAAGATAAAATTTCACCTACATAGTTTATGGGTAAAATACCACCGCCAGTGTTGGGATTCCATCACGGCGTGGTAACCAGCCTAGCTGCCTCCCTGTGTCTCACAGGGCAATACACATGCCAGAAATGCTCATATTAACGGATCTAGTATCTTGTCCTCTATATATTTATTGTCATAAATATATAGAGGACAAGTGTAAGGATAGTCTACTCTGCACAGTTTTTTTGCGTATTGGCACAATTTGGGATGACCCGCCGTATCAATAATAGCTAATAGCTATGTCGCCCCCAGTGAACTAATATAACATCCAGTACATCCAATCACATTTACCGAAGAGCGCACCGCTAGAACTACTGCTACATATATAGTGCAAGCTATAAAATAGTGAAACGAAGCTAACTCTACTATACTCCTGATATCGTCCAGCCGAAGCTGCGCCATGGGTAGTGGAACAGCTGTAGTTAAAAGTAATAATTACACATTATAAACTATCCACTCTTCCCAGTGAAGAGCAACAGAATCACTGCCAGAAAACAAAAGAATGTGTTCAAAGAACACTATACGCTAGCTAATAAATTGAAGCAAAATAATATTCTTCGCAACAAGGCCTCTCCTATACCGGTACTACTCACTTGTTATACGTCGACAGACGTAAATTACACCATTTCTAATAGGTTCCAGATCCCTTTAATAGCTTTCGCATAACGATATCCGTTATCGCGCACTGTTTATGTAATACGGACATATTCACCGTATTTAAACGCTTTACGCACACAGTATATATTAATATCCACTGTGTGGTCTTTAATATACATATTTATCCTTCATACATGATTTAACAATTATTCACAGTTATAAAGTATTCCGTAATAGATCATAAAAATACAGCAATTTAAATTTAATGAATTAAATGTCAAACCTTGTATCCAATAAAATCCAGTCTGATAGCAGCAGATTTAGATACGGCTCTGTGAATAAAGTGACCGCAATTTAAGATAGTCCTGCTCCTCGATACCCCGTAAGTTTTTTCTGTTCCAAGACAAAACAGTACTCTCAGGATTAGTACACATACTCCTGTTTAGGAGTATGTGTACTAATCCTCGTTTCTATAAATCGTCATAATTAACGTACTAATGTTACACATTATTTTTATATATTTATAAAAATAATTTATATAAATATATATACTATAAATATAGCTGGCGGTATTTTTTGATACCAAAACTTCACCTAGCTATGTGCCTGTCAATTATCCAAGAACTTCATTCGTGTTTGCCAAGATTACATAATACTTTACCTACAGACCTCTCTATTATCCACAAGCCATCCATCGTTAGATGGATGGCTTCACCAGGAACCAGCAATTCAATATGCGAAATTCATATCGTTATTCTTAATGACCTTTCCAGCACAACTATCCCTCCTGTCAGGGGGGTATGTTGTTCTTAACTATATGCACCAATCACAGGTTATCGCTGATAACAGGACGGTATCCGCTATTATGAATCCAACTCAGCTTTAATAAAGCAAGTTAATCCAATTCACTTCTAAAATGGGCCTACTGATACAGATTACATCAATTATAGTTACTTATACATAGCGAATGCGTCTTATCAAAGGCGCGTAAATAAAGTATCAGTTAAAAAAGTCATAAGAATTATCGCGTCAACCAGCAAAGATACTGTACATTTAAGTCGTGGCCAACTGTTATATGATTAATATTCAGAAACATCTCAATATACTGACAGCATAGCTTGTCGGTAAAAATACGACTTCCTACACAAAAGAAGCCTCAAATAACAGTTCAACAGTCTTTACCATTTATAGTAATAGACGCTGACCGCATTAAGTATTAGTGAGGTTTTGAAAAATGATTGACGCCAGAAAATACACTAAATAATCTACGGCTCTAGCGTGTTTAACACTTTATTTAATTAATTAGGCGGTCAACAACTTACACACTGTACATGAGATACCCGTACGCACAAAAAAATACTGACGCTATGTCGATAGATTATGTGGCTTTTTTTAAATAACCCCCACAAAAAAAACAGAACTGATGACCTACCATATCATATATATCCGAATCCCTAGTCAGGATAGCCTTCTGCAGTTAAAGACATCACCTATCGCATGTTTTGAATCTAACGACAAGTTGAAAAAAATTAAACTCAGCGAAAATATACAGAGAGCGAAGGGGGGCTAGCCTGGATTAACGATAACCTGATCTTAGTGGATAAAATCACAGATAAAACACCTAATCGCTGAAATAATGAGGCGTTATTTTGCCCAGTTATTAAATCTATCCTGCTGGGGCAGGGTGATTTTAGTATCATTAATGCCAACGCCAGAAACCACACTGAGCAACTCATAGAAACTAACAAGCACTAAAACATATGATCACATCTCTGCCGATGTTTTGAGAGCACAATAAAGATATCTACAACGCTCTTGTGCAATAGGAATCCTATGTAAAAGTACCATTAAATACTTACTGCTAAACAGTGGGCAACATTCGAAGCCAAACTAATAAAGAAGCAAGAAGAATAGCAGTTAAACACTCAATAGCATAAGTATCAGTAGGATTACTTCTAATTTACGAACGGATGTAAAACGTAAGGTAAATAGCAGCAGGCATCCAGACTAGCTGCACAGAAAACGCTTAGTAAGCCTAATGTGAAATAAACTATACAAAAAATATAAATAGTATCAACATGGGCAACAGCGACTCATTGAGAAAAAATAATCCTATTTTATATCAGTAGGACGCCTTGCTAGGCTACTAACCACCAGGATAACCTCCAGCAATAGTTAGTACCGCTGCAACAGCCCCATCGATAAGAAAGCGTAATTCTAGCTGGTGATCAACAATTGGTGTTTCACCAGGGAACTTGTCAAGAAGCCTGGTGAAATAACGCTGACTAGAATGGCGTCATAATGCCACACTTTAGCAACTGTAAAGTGAGTAAAGCTCCTAGCGAGCAGTGGAATAAGTAATTCAACAGATACAACGCGGCCACAGATAGCAAAACAACCTGTAAAGTAAGTATTCTAAAACAACAATAACAGCTTCCCGCCTTACAGGCTGAGGCGTAATCAGTTGACGGCAAAGAAATAACAGTGGCAGCAGCGTCATAAAAAATCGAAGGAGCTTTCAATCCAAGTTGCAGTATTGAAAGAGAGGCGTATAGATGCTCATACAAAAAACCATCATCGATCTTATACAGAGATAGAGAAGGTATTTTATGCAAGAGCGCTAACGACCAACGACGCCAAGCTAGCTGAAAGACAGCCTTGATGCTAGAGCATCTCTAATAATATCTCAACCGTCAAGATTATGGCGCGCCTGTGCCGTGAAAATAATAAGTGCGGGCAGTAATAATAGAGTATCAGCCAGATAAACTAAATAGCAGCATCAGCATCCACACTCAGCGGCATTAGCAAGAGACAGTTTTACAACAACAGGCAAAAACTGCAGGAGGCTTTCTGGTTCACCCTACAACTTTCTAGTTCACCCTACAAATAGCATAGCTCTGAAGGACACACTGTGCACCCACTGATGAACAAAATGTCTTACGTAAACGCCGTGTAAACAATTCAAAGCCAACAAAATACCACAGATATCCTTAGGCAATAGGACTCTAGCGCGTGTTCTACGCATGTAGAAAAAAACCTATCCACAACACGCTTTTGGCTAAAAACGATCCCAACTGCAAACATAGCACTTAGCAGCACTTAATGGCCAACTAGCGTAAGTTGACCAGATGGCAAAGGGAAACTCAGGAGCAACTTAATAACCATAGCTTATACTGTAGAAATAGTATAAGCTACTAAATTACTAGATAGAGGGGAGTTGCTATTATTGCTAAGATTAGTGCTAACTAAATGATTTTATTGAGTTAAATATATAGGAAATACATTCCGTAAATTTACGGAAAAATTAACGCTTAAGCAACCTTATCTCTTTGACTAACTACCTATTAGTTAGTACATTGGCACGGCCATTATCAGCTACAGAGCAAAACAAAATAAGAACTAGAACTTAAGGTTTTATAACACTTAGCAGCATGTAGATGCCGTATGTAATTCCTCCCTATCTGGGAGGAAGGTTTACGGTTCAGATTGGCGCACTAGTATTATTCGATTTAATTAGTCATAAAACCCGTATCAATTCGCTATTTTTAATGAAGAGTTCGGTATTATGACCTCTAGATGCTATCTAGAGGTCTAGATGGGCTAGATGCATTAAACACTAGCGGCAAGATAATAGCGTAATAAACAAAGTGGAAACGATGAGGTAAAGCATACCGGCATAGATTAAAACTAATAATATAAAATATTAGCATTAACTTCTTGTAGTGATAATTTTCTATAGGCAGAAAACGGAGCCAAAAGCAATACCCCCTTGATCAGCATTAACTCTATCAATAATGCTTTGCTAGAGTCAAAAAAAAGGATTCGATTTCAACGCCCGTTGTCTGTGAGCTACCTTAACCAGACGCAGTTCATAATGATACAAAATAACGCCAACTTTGGTAATCTATCGCTCTGATGGCAGAGCTAAATGATCTCCACCTCAGTGCGGAGTTGGCTGCTAAGTTTTTTTGTAACCCTACATAAAACTGGTAGCGAAATAAAGGTTTCAATACAACCGGATCTCTTGTAATAACAAGAGATTGTTTTTGAATAAACCGTTCATCCTTATCTGCTCACGGGTAGCGAGTTATATTATATCTATACCTCCACTCCACTATGCCGTTACTGCTACTATACACTTTTATAGTTATGCTTATTAAGGAAAAATAACCAGTATTAATGACCAGCAAAATACTGTTTGCATACCGACACTGGCACCATCCATCGCTTCTGATACCACCATATAATTAGCATCAGTTGCCTTCTGATAGGGTCACAGCTTTATTTTTAAAAAAAATTAAATCTAAATATTAGCCCTTTAGCTATAACTAAATTGGTATTTTTTACCTTTCCGGTAAAGGGATAGTGTACCAAAAATATCAATGCTACCGTTGCTGTGCTGGTTGGTTTATTAATTATTTTACCCATTTCACCAGCGCCGCTATCATCTTCACTATCCCTGAGCAATCATCGCGCAGCATCATTGCGATCCGTTTATATAATAGAACCTAACCTTAAGTCATCCAGCTCTATTAGTTTGATTTTTTTTTATTCCCATAATCAATAGTAATCGTGTTGCTACTAGCCCTGTTCTATATTAGTAGCTACTGCTCCATTCCTCTCGAAAAAATAGAAAGCAGTACAGAATACCATATATATGGATCAACATAGGGTATCCAAATGAAAAAAGTTAACTTATTCCTCCCTGGGCCAAGCAGGACTAGTATTAGCCTAAGTTATAATGATCGCTGCTTCTTATACGCCAGTTATTAGTAGCGTTGACTTTTAGATAGAAATAGAAATAGATTAATAAAAAAAGTTTAAAGCGCAGAGAAAAGCATCAGTAATATTCCTTAATGATAGATTACTGAACGTATATCCAGCTGTATAATTTTAATAAAGCCATTATTCTTTACATCCATTAAAGTATTGCCATATTAATAATAAAATCGCTGATTATTTCTACCAATAGCAGAAATAATATCAGGTAATAAAAGTACCGCTCATACCGGCCATTATCGCTAATATATTTTTTTCAAAAGCTGATACCCAGCAGACTGATAAATAATCAACGTTACTATCTATATCATTGTCATAATCATAAGTAGTACTCACACCAGCTGGTCCTGTTGCTATATTACCGAATCACGACGCTAAGTTTCAGCAAAATATCCAATAGAGTTGTGTGTAATATGAAGTAGATAATACTGTAAGAACGCTCCTAAAAGTAATCTCTCTATGACGCTAAACTGGGAAAAATTACTACATCACAAGTTTCCCTAAAATAACTTCATAGAACAATGTTTAAAGCCCTAAGTTCGCCTATATCTACAGTAATATCAAATTATTATAAATTATCATACGTGATTTACGTAAACGATGAATGAAGAATTAAATTAATAAAATAATTAACCTTGAAAGTTGCAATATTATTACAATAAGGGTCGTCGAGATAGATACACTGGCATCGAAAAGCTTTTTTAAAAAAATTACATTATCAGTTTTTTAATACTAAACATCCTCATTTCCTTATACGATTCTCGTGCCACACCCCTGTACGGGTAAGACTTATTCATCCCATGTACCCTTCTCTCGATACTTGAATAGGTCATATATTAAATAATAAAAAAGCTCCGTGTGCTTTTCCCTAGAGTTAGCGCTAAAAATTCGTTATTATGCATACTGTGTTTATTAACAAATCGCATTGGGTGCAATGCTTTTTTTAGATCAGAGGTATACTATGTTATGGTTTAAAAATATCATAATTTACCGTTTAAGACAGCCAATCAAGCTGTCAGTCAAGCAAATAGAACAGCAATTATCTGCTTTCACTTTCACTCACTGCGGTAGTCAAGATATGACAAAATCCGGGTGGGTTTCCCCAATGAGGGGAGGAAACGATGCACTAACCTATACGATACCGGGGCATGTCTTACTTTGCCTATACAAAGAAAAAAAGAGCCTTCCATCCTCTGTCGTGCAGCAAGAGCTTGAGGGCAAAATAAACAAGCTGGAAAACAAGCAAGGTCGTAAATTGCATAAAACCGAAAAAGACATTCTTAAAGACGAAGTTTTGCAACAACTACTGCCACGTGCTTTTAGTCGTTTTAGCCAAATACCGTTATGGCTGGACCTAACTAATAATCTCGTACTCATTGACGCCAGTAACGCTAAAAATGCAGAAGATTGCTTAGGGATGCTGCGAAAATCAATAGGTTCTCTACCATTGGTACCGTTAACCATGAAAAAACCGATCGAGATAACTTTAACCGAATGGGTGCGTAGTGGGAAGCCAGCCGCTGGTTTCACCATTCAGAATGAAGCTGAACTAAAAGCACTGTTGGAAGAAGGCGGTATCTTGCGTTGTAAAAAACAGGATTTATCTAGCGATGAAATAACGGTACATATCGAATCGGGTAAATTAGTAAGCAAGCTGGCGTTGGATTGGCGTGAGCGGGTGCAATTTATTCTTAGCGACGATGGAAAGATCAAACGCTTGAAGTTTTCAAACACACTACGCGAGCAAAACGCTTATATCGATCGCGAGAATTTTGCGGCGCGTTTCGATGCTGATTTTATGTTAATGACTAGTGAGCTGGCTAGCCTCGTCGCTGATCTGATTCTAGGGCTAGGCGGTGAAGTGCCTTGGCAGGACAAAAAATAATACGCAATTAATCTCGTCGTCTAGCGATAGCAATACAGGGCATTCTACAATGTGCAGCTATGCCATAGCAGGGTATATATCTAACCTTTGGCATTCAGCATAAGTAGTTTAGACATTTGCATAAATACCTCTATCGTTTTCTGTTAGCTATAGAGGAATTCACTTTTTTTAAGGACCTAAATGTCTCTTCTTAACATAACGAGCTACCAATCGTTCAGCGATTTCTAGCAATGTCTTTAAAGCGACACTGATCAGCGTTACATCTTTCGGTTGAGCGAAAGTAAAATATACTCTCCCTTCGCTTCTATGATACAAACTCTGGCAGGCCTGTACTGATTTAATTGAATCCAGTAGACTTCACACTTTACCTAAAATAGTCATTCACTTTCAGTATCGGTCTTTTCCTATCTATAAATATCAAAACAGCATAAAAATGGCACTGACTAGTACCATACTCTTTTCTATAAGAATCCTGGTCTGGAAAAAAGAAATTGTACTTTACCGCTTGATTGAAGTGTATTTTAGGTAATCGTCTACGTGGAAAAAACTGTAATCCTGCTAATTTTTTATCCAGAAAGGCAACTTTCTCTCTAGTGTAAATAAAAAAAACAGACGTAACCTTATTTTTTACGTTGTTAGGCGTGTATGCCAACATTGTTGTTGGTTTTTTTATTAATAAGGTTAGGTACCAAACTATGATTAAAATCCAAACTCTACGTCCGTATATCAATGATAGCCACAGTAGAAGGCTGATAACAACCTAATAAAAAAACCATCCGGTAAATTCCAACGCAGCATCTATAATACTATATAACTTCTCCCAGTTGGAGAAACAGACCAGAAACGCTACACCTTCCGTTGTGTTCATGAAGATAGATATCTATCAACCTATCGATAAACCACCAGCTTGACGGCGTCAAGATATTATTAAACATATACTCCTTTTGCCATTATTTTTTTCGCTACTTCAAAATACGTGTTTATCTATATTTATTATTAAATTAATTAAACCCTTGAGCATATTTATGGGGCCTCTAATGGTAAATATATCAATTATCATTATTTATGCTATCGTAACTACAGGTGATAAAAGATTAACAGATATATGTATTATATATATTAATTTTAAAAAAATTGCTATTCACTTTAGTGAATACGTCACTGACATATTAAAAGGAAAGGAAAATATCAAAAAAAAAGATAGAGAGATCTCACGATAGGAAGATATTAAATTAGAGGAATATGGGAGACAAAAGAGTATAAAGATGCATTTTCGTCCTTTCCTTATAGTACTCTTCAGAATCCAGCACTTCCTACTCATTATCATGATTACTGACTTGGTCACTTTAGTGATAAAACATATTGGAAAGGAGATTTTCTTACTATACTGACTTTCTTATGATTCTGCTTACATCAGGTGAATACAAACTAACACATTACCTTCGAGTGCCTGAACTTACCCTCCTACTTGCTGCGCTCGCCGTATTTATCGCTAACTATAATAGGGGTTAGATTTTTCTCCTTATGTCTAAAGGCTGTAATTCGATACACTAGGAGTGAAGTTATTTTTTATAAAAATATGGCGGAAATTAATGTTGTCAAGGCGCCTGCCTAGCATCCAGTAAATAGCGTGCCGCTTCTTGGTAAAATTTTTTATTATATGACTAGGAACTTCAGTAATTTCTTTATATAATAAAGAATAGCGTTCAAAATGAACCTCTGATCTTTCTCGGGGAAGATTTTATAAGCAGAGCGAGAGTTCCGGTACCGTCGCGTATAGATCTACAACGGTACCAGAGAGGTACGAAACGAATATTAGTGGCTGATAAATCATAGATGCGCTAATCATTTTAAAGGCTTTTAAGTAAAACGATACGATATTTTAGAAAGGATTATCCATTAAAGTTTCCTTCTTAATCAATTGAATATTACTAGTTAAATGACACTTTATTGACATATATAATAAAAAACTCAATCTAAACCGATACGTTTTTATATATAAAATGTACTACTTATAAAGATAATTCTGAATTTTAATAAAATAGTTTATTTGATCTTAAAATAAATAATTCTATTCAGTTATAGCAACTATAGCATTTCTATTTACTTAGAAGTTATTTAACATGTATTTTAATTTTTATATATAAAAAAAGAAAACTTACTTATTTTCCTTATTTTATTTTCTCTATTATTTTTTATTTAAATTTAAAAAAAATAAAAAACTTATCTCACATAGGAGATATTAAAAACTTGTTTAGTCCATCAAAGATAACACTTAAGTGCCAGTCTACTGCTTCCGCGCCTGTAGCACAGTGCCAAGGAAACCTACTGAACTACCTTGAACAAGAAAGATTTATTTAATGGCAGCTTAATACCTGAAACACAAATATTCAGTAAGATTTAACCACAGACAGAAAATGCGCCAATAAAAGATATTATCCAGGCGCTTAATAAGGAGGACAATTTTTTCATAACAGTAACTCGGCTGGAGACATCAGGGCACGTATTTTGCGAAAATAACTAACCTATGTGGTAGATACTCATCAATACACAGATCGAACAGAAAATATTACAGCCGCTAACGTGATTACACCCTAACCCGGCAAAATATAAATAACCGCCTGAGATCATTAAAGGGGTTAATTTAATAACCCCTAGTGGATAGAAAATATAGACTGCTTCAGCGAAGCAATAGTAGAAATATTCCGGATAAACTAGCTTTTGTAAAAAAAAGCCTTGCAAATACGATTTGAAAGGCACAAAACTCATTGAATAAATGGACTACTGGCACTATTCATAGTGATGTCATCGTGGATGATTAATCCAATTCTCTCTAAAATAAGAACACAACCATAAGAATTTCTACATTCATAATAAGGATGAGTTACGCCAATATATAGTTCTGAAAATAAAGATAGTGATAGCGTTTATCTAAATAATGGCAAGAATGGCGATAATGATTAGTTTTTTTCATAAGAATGAAAATGTACAAATATTAGCGAGTTATCGTTGCTAATAGTAGAACGATATTTGGCGGTAATAGCGTCTCATGGAGCATAGAGCTTTTATTTTCCACAAAATAATAATAGGATAAGATAGGTTCTATATTAGTTTGGACTTTAAGTAGATATCTCTACAGGCCTTTTATTACAAAAAAACCATCTATAGATATCGCCTATACAGGAATTGGGTAGGCTATTATAAGAACGCCATTTTTTTTTAATAGTAGTGTTATTCTTAGTATTAAGGTAAATATATATACTACCGCTAACATAATGTCCTATTCTCTATCTCCAATAAGAAGATAGATGTGTAAAAATAGAAAAATTCAGCTTTGAATTTAAAGTGTTGAAGAAACCATGAAACAGGAACTATTCTAAAAGAAGAAACCAGCAATAATCTGAGAACAAACCAGTTTCATTAATATATCCAATAAAGTTTGGTATATTAACAAATAAAAAATAACGTTAACATTGTGTGAGAATTATGATGTAACTACGCTACATAACCGTATCGACATCACCTAAGCGCCAGATATCGATTGCCTTAAAATACCAAATAGCCTACGTAAATATATAAAATCACAAAAAATAAAAGTAGTATTTTACCCATCAAAACAAAAGATAGTTTTTTACTATAGTGGCTCATCTAAAAGTACTGATGGAAGTTAGTGTACGCTACTACATGCTTTAATACGCCATATAAAGCATGATGTTTTATAATTTACACAGAGAGCATAATAATAAACTTTTACTGAGGCTTGGCATGAAGCCCTGATAGTAATAAGTCTGCACAGTTTCTGAAGGTAGTTATAGCTATTATTGCCACTTTATATACCTTATAATATAAGTAATATTTATACCATAAAGTACTTACTTCATTTGTTAAAAATAAAGTAAACTATATTAGTTTAAGCATAAAATGTAATTTTATATAAAATTACACTATCCAACTAGCTTAGAAAAGATAATGATCTTATAGTAAAAGCTACATCTTATTTATTTACCATGACAGCTAATAATCTTCCTACACACAGTCATAGCTTTAATAGTAATATAGTCAGTTTTAATAAAATCGTCAAACAGATAAGTGATAGTTGTAGGCATATATAATATAGAAGTTACCTATGTTTATTTAGAAACCATATAAAGATCGATCCTAAAAAAGATAACATTAAAGGATTAGATCATATCTTCAATTTTGAAATTATAGATAGGCATTATCATAGTTTTTTATATTAGTCTAGACTAATATCTTTTTCAGAAACTACTAATAATATTAATTACTCAATATTGATTAATACCGTAAACGTATAAATAAAACTTATAGGATAGTATGGAGTTATTTATAAAATTCATTTATTACATAAAATAAATATAATAATAGTTATTGACAAATTTTATAAAAAATAACATAGGGTAAAGCGATATAGTTAAAGAGAAGTTAAAACATATTAAATAAATCCAGTTAAGTAAAACTCAATTATTTCTGGGTTATAAAATCCTATAGATAACAAAGGTAGGATATATTCCTGGCAGTTTTAAGTATGTTATCCCAATGAGATATGAATATATCATATTAATATTTAATAAATAAAGTATTTAATAACACTTTTAAAATACTATCATCTAAATGAAAAATGATAAAAAATTAAAATATAGATACTAGTATTATTAAATAGATAATAACGTATTTATTTTAATCTTAATTAGTAATAAATTATAAAAAACTAAAATATTATATATATACATCTTTTTATAAAAAAATAAAACGAATTAATTTATTCAATATGATTTATTCACCTACATATATAGTATATAAAATAAGTACTTTTTATTAAAATTAGATATACAAATATCATTATAAAATTTTACTTTTACTTTTACTTTTAAAAAGTATTAACCATAAAGATTCATTAAAATAATTATTTAAACTCTATAAAATATTCCTATTAGGAGATATTTAATATTTAATTAGATACCAATAATTATAAAATTAAAAATCAAAAAAACTACAATTACAAGTAATAGCATATTTTTTAGAAAAAATTAATAAATACTTAAAATTTATAATTTTATAACTTATAATTCTATGTTTAAGGCGCTACTAAAAATAATTTTACTGATCATAAAATATATTTATATAAATACCTTTAAACTAAGAGGCCTCTTTATATTGCCATACTAGCAATACTTCAGGCATTAACTATATAATATAACTGATATTATATAGTTCATAAAATCTAAATACGTAATATTGCTTACCATCTGTCCACTCTATGCAGAGTAAATTTATAGTGTTTATAACTTCTATGATAAATCTAAATACGTGACATAGTATCACTATACTATTAATAATAGACTCTAAGTTTAGAGATTAACCAGAACTGTTTCTTAGGAATTCTGAAACTAAGAAACTATAACTTTTTTAATATTTCCTTTTTTATTTAAATGGGTTTTATCTTTTTATATAGCTTATATATTTAAATTTTTGCTGAAGTTATGGAAAATAGTTTTAATGTTTTCCATTGGCGCTTATTACACAGTTATTTCACCAATTTCATTATCGTAGATAAGGCTAACGTCTATAGTGTTTACTAGTTATGCAGCAGTGTATTCTTTCTGTTTACAACCGGTTTATATATTAGTTTTTTTAAGTTCAGAACTAAAATTTTTTATTTTTTTACTTATGCACCTTTTGTTCTTAAATCAGCATACCGCCTCTGTCTAAATGGTAAAATTCGGTATGCTATAACTACGAAAAAGTATTTTTAGGTCTCATGAGTGACTGAGCAATAAAAAACCGCAGGTAATATGTGACTTGATATTTTGAATACCTTGAAGAAAAGCTGATAACCAAAATAAGAACTTAATCATCTAAAAAGCTGCGTAGAACCTCGGAACGACTCGGGTGACGCAGCTTACGCAACGCTTTCGCTTCGATCTGACGAATACGCTCGCGAGTGACATCAAACTGTTTCCCGACTTCTTCTAACGTATGGTCTGTATTCATATCGATACCAAACCGCATGCGCAAAACCTTAGCTTCACGCGCAGTCAAGCCAGCCAATACATCGTGGGTAGCTGAACGCAAACTCTCAGAGGTAGCGGAATCCAGCGGTAGTTCGAGGGTAGTATCTTCGATAAAATCCCCTAAATGCGAATCTTCATCATCACCTATTGGTGTTTCCATGGAGATAGGCTCTTTAGCAATCTTAAGCACCTTACGGATTTTATCCTCCGGCATCAGCATGCGTTTTGCCAGCTCTTCTGGCGTCGGTTCATGTCCCATTTCCTGCAGCATCTGCCGAGATATACGATTGAGTTTGTTGATAGTCTCAATCATATGCACCGGAATACGGATGGTACGCGCTTGATCAGCTATAGAACGAGTGATAGCCTGACGGATCCACCAGGTGGCGTAGGTGGAAAATTTGTAACCACGACGGTATTCAAATTTATCCACTGCTTTCATCAAACCGATATTACCTTCCTGGATCAGATCCAGAAATTGTAGACCGCGGTTAGTATATTTTTTTGCGATAGAAATAACCAAACGCAGGTTCGCCTCGACCATTTCTTTCTTTGCGCGCCGCGCCTTGGCTTCACCAATAGACATGCGACGATTAATATCTTTCACCTGCTCGATTGTCAAACCTATTTCTTCTTCAATCTGACGAAGTTTCTGTAGGCTACGGTGCACGTCATCATTGACTTCGTGGAGTTTTTCCGACCAGGGCTTATTCATCATCAACGCAGTTTCAAACCAGCTTTCGCTGGTTTCGTGTCCAGAAAACAGCGTTACGAAGTTTTTTTTTGGCATTTTACTAATTTCAAGGCATAATTTCATAATAAAACGTTCCTGTATACGTACGCGATCCATCATAACGCGCATCTTGTTAACCAGGTAATCGAATTGTTTCGGTACTAGGCGGAACTGTTTAAATATAATGGAAAGATTTAAAATTTCATCGGCCGATTTAGCATGGCTACGCCCGTTGATTTTAATCATGTTACAGGTAATTTCATACTGCTTACGCAGCTCAACAAATTTTTGCCTTGCTAACTCCGGATCAATGCTATTATCACTATCTGCGCTGTCGCTGCTGCTATTCTCTTCGTCGTCATCAGAAGCGCCGATTTCAGCAGCAGAGAGAGAGAGTTCGGAACCAATATGGGTTGCGGTGGACGCCATATCTTCTTTCGCGTTAGGGTCAACAAAGCCAGTAATAAGATCGGACAAGCGGGCTTTACCAGCTTCAACATGCTCGTATTGTTCCAGCAGATAACTGATAGCCTCAGGATACTCTGCGACAGAGCACTGGACTTGATTGATGCCATCTTCGATGCGCTTGGCAATATCGATCTCACCTTCGCGCGTTAGGAGTTCTACGGTGCCCATTTCGCGCATATACATACGTACAGGGTCTGTGGTGCGCCCAATTTCAGACTCCACGCTAGACAAGACCTGTGCTGCGGCTTCCGCAGCATCTTCGTCGGTATCGGAACTATTTTCAGCCAGTAGCAGATCATCAGCGTCAGGTGCTTCTTCCATCACTTGGATACCCATGTCATTTATCATCTGAATGATATCTTCGATTTGATCAGAATCGACGATATCCTCTGGCAGATGATCATTGACTTCGGCAAATGTTAAATAGCCTTGCTCCTTACCACGTGTAACAAGCAGCTTAAGCTGTGACTGCGGGTTTTGCTCCATAAGACGATATCCACACTTAAGAGTAATAATTCGGTATTAGTTACTGAACCATATCATTAAAAAAAGATCTGGCCTTTAATTTCGCACTACGGCTTAATACGGCTATTTAGGATCTTGCTCTCTAAAATATAAGAAATTAAGCCTCATTAATTCAGTTTTTTTTTGCCATCTCCTGATTCAGCGACCAGAGCTCCTGGCGTTCTTCAACCGTTAAACCACAGGTCCGTTCTTTAGCAATAAGAGCTTCCTGACGGTTTTCAAGTATAGAGTCGTAAAGACTCGTTAGAGTATCGATAAATGTTGCCTCAATCATCTCATCTATAATCATGTGGTTCCAAGTCGCCAGAGTTTCAAGCTGTGAGTATGATTTATTCTCCCGATAATACTCCAGCAATTGACCGCTAGTTAAGTCTGGCTGGGCCTGGCAGGTCTCCACTAACTCAATAAACAATGGAACGCCCGGCTGACTTTCCTTCTCCAAACCATGCACCGTAGGTACCAGGGCGGAAAGTTGCGGATATTGCACCAGCAAACCTATCAGTGTACGCATGGTTGTACGTTTTATTCCCGGCTGTAGTGAAATATTTGTTTTAATAGCTAACTTTGGAAGCAGTCTCTCCAATTGATTATCATCAAGGATTCCGAGTTTATTACCTAACTGCTGGCGCAGATAGAGACGCAATATCTCACCCGGTACCTGACTTATTAATGGTAGCGCCAATGTGCTTAATTTGGCGCGGCCATCGGGGCTTCCCAAGTCTACTTTAAGGATTAGCGTTTCAAATAAAAATGTCGACAGTGGCTGCGATTGTTCGATATACTGCTCAAATGCCTCCTTGCCGATTTTACGCACTAATGTATCAGGATCTTCGCCATCCGGTAGGAACATGAAGCGTAGCTGACGACCGTCGGTTAAGTGGGGCAGCGCATTTTCTAGTGCGTGCCAAGCCGCTTTCCGCCCAGCACGGTCGCCGTCATAGCAGCAAATTACTTTATCGGTGGTGCGATACAACAATTGTATATGTTCTGCGGTAGTAGAAGTACCCAATGAAGCCAGCGCGTAGTTGATACCAAACTGTGCCAATGCCAAGACGTCCATATACCCTTCAACAACGAGCAGCCTAGATATTTCTGAATGCTGCTGTCGGACCTCATAAAGGCCATATAGCTGACAACTTTTGTGAAAAATATCAGTTTCCGGGGAGTTTATGTATTTAGGTTGACCTTCACCCAATATTCTTCCACCAAAAGCAATAACCCGCCCGTATTTATCACGAATGGGAAACATAATACGATTGCGAAAACGATCGTATGTACGGCCGTTATCATTCGGAACCAACATACCGGCATTATTGAGCAGAGTACGTTCCTTTGCTGAACGACCAAAACGTTTATAAACATTATCCCAACCCGGCGGCGCGAAACCAACGGCAAAATGCTTTATAACTGCTTCGCTAAGACCACGCTGTTGCAGATAGTGGCGTGCATTTGATGCTTCCTGCACGTTTAGCGCCTGTTGATAAAAAGCATTAAGTCTATCCATTAACTGGTATAAACTTTGGCGCTGGAAGCGCTTCTGCTGATTCAGGCCGGTTCCCGTTTCGTAGGGAATTTCCAGACCGTTCTGGACAGCAAGCTCTTCAATGGATTCGACAAACTCCAACCGATCGTAAGTCATTAAGAAATCGATGGCATTACCATGAGCACCACAGCCGAAACAATGGTAGAATTGCTTTCTACTATTAACGGTAAACGATGGGGTTTTATCACAGTGGAATGGACAGCAAGCGCGAAAATTCTTACCATACTTTTTTAATTTCACTCGTGCGTCGATTAGATCGACGATATCGGTTCGCGCCAATAAATTATTAATAAATAGACGTGGTATTTGTCCAACCATGAGCCTTGTTTAGATAAACTTTTTATGAAAAAAAAGTGGTAGAATCATTTCAGATGGCGTAGTATTTATATATACTAGCTAAGCTTTAAAATTGATCATTCAGCTAGGATTATTAACCCTACTACAGTAAAAAAATCAATACAGACGAATACGGTGTGCGTTTTCACGAGTTAGTTTCTTAGCGTGACGTTTAACGGCAGACGCTTTAGCGCGCTTACGTTCTGTCGTTGGTTTTTCGTAGAACTCTCGACGACGAATTTCAGCCAGAACACCCGCTTTTTCACAGGAACGCTTAAAGCGACGTAGCGCTACATCGAACGGCTCATTTTCACGTACTTTAATTATTGGCATACGCTATCTCACTTTGACAGAATTTACACTACTATCGTCGAATAGTACCATTATTTAATGATAATCCTTAATTATACTCTAATTCTATCAAATTTGTCAAGACCTATACTACCCGATTTTAAATCGACCCTAAACGGGAGCGTAACAACATAAAAATCTTAATCAAACGATGAAAACGTTCATTAATACCGACAGTATGAAGCAAGCAGCAGGGGGATCGATGTAGGCTAATGCGTAGCCTACCTCTTAAGCCAGATATCCTTTAGTCAGATTTTGTAGTACAATAACTAACAAGTAGAATAAAGTTTTCTGCTAAAGCTGCTATCCGTTAAGGTACGCCGAAGCGCAAATATAGTAAATTTTGCGTCGTAAAAGGGTGACAAAGATTATGCGTGTATTGGGTATCGAAACATCATGCGATGAAACCGGCGTAGCAATTTACGATAAAAAAGAAGGTTTGCTTACTAATCAGCTTTATAGCCAAGTAAAGTTACATTCTGATTATGGCGGCGTAGTGCCTGAACTAGCATCACGGGATCATATCCGGAAAACCGTACCACTTATCCAAGCAGCAATGGCTGAGGCTGCCCTGCAGGCATCAGATATTCATGGGGTGGCTTATACCGCCGGTCCAGGACTACTGGGTGCACTAATGGTCGGCGCCACCATAGGTCGCGGACTGGCCTATGCCTGGGGAGTGCCTGCTGTCGCTATTCATCACATGGAGGGGCATTTGCTAGCACCGATGCTAGAGGAAAATGCGCTGAAATTTCCGTTCGTGGCGCTGTTAGTTTCCGGCGGTCATACCCAGCTTATCGCCGTAACTGGCATTGGTGAATATCAATTACTCGGAGAGTCTATCGACGACACCGCAGGCGAAGCCTTTGATAAAACCGCCAAGCTATTGGGGCTAGATTATCCCGGAGGCCCAATGCTTGCACGTTTAGCGCAACAGGGCATCTCAGGACGTTATAAATTTCCGCGTCCAATGACCAACCGTCCAGGGCTGGAATTCAGTTTCTCTGGGTTAAAAACCTTTGCGGCCAATACGATACGCGCTGCTGAAGACAATCAGCAGACGCGTGCGGATGTCGCACGGGCGTTTGAAGAAGCAGTAGTGGAAACACTCATAATAAAATGCCGGCGTGCGCTCGATCTGACCGGATTCCGGAGGTTAGTTATGGCTGGCGGCGTTAGTGCTAATCAGTCGCTGCGCGTGAGTATGGATAAAATGATAAACCAACGTGGAGGAGAACTATTTTACGCTCGTCCCGAATTTTGTACGGATAATGGCGCAATGATCGCTTATGCAGGCATGGTGCGGCTACAGGACAGATCATCGCAAACAAGTCTAGCAGTGTCGGTATGGCCGCGATGGTCACTGGAGTCATTACCGGCGCTAGGCACTTGAGTCAAGTACATACTTTTTAGCAATCTATATTCTCTCGATATCTTTATTTTGTCTATAATGCCATGTTCATATCTCTTATGTCTGCTAAGAGTCACTGGAGACTATTATCGGTAACACAGGAAGACCATACAAAAAGCATGGTTACTGAAAAAGTAACCCGCAGTTTTAGGTATGGAGACGTAGCAAAGAAGCGATCAAAGTGTTAATAACAACCCTAACAAAAAAGTAGCTAGAGAGCAAAACAGCATTAAAAGGAAAGTACCCATGACAAAGCCAGACAAGTCATAACCGATGAGGAAAATGGAACCTAACGCGGTTACGATCCTTTATTGCCATAAAACATAAAGAGAATCAGATAAATATGACCAAGACTATGGCGGTAGGCCTATGGATAGTTTATCAAAACAAAAAATGTTTTCTTTCAAAACATCAAAACATTACGCCTGTAGATTCGGTTAGCTCCGCTAAGTCACACTACTACACTAGTAGTGTTGTGATTACCGGAGCTAATTAGTTATAAGATTTGGCAGGTGGTAAGTCTACAGATCACAATCGCGCTGGAGACTAAACTCCACAGATAGGTAAATTATCATGCTGATATTCAATATCATTCATAACTAAAATTCCATTCATCGCCATTCGTTTTATTTTTTATCTATAATTAATACGAATTTTTCTGAAAAAATGGTATTTGATAGCCATAAAAATTGAGTATAGCATATGGACATTATATTTATTGAAAGCTTAACGGTAATGGCAGTAATAGGGGTCTATGACTGGGAACAGCAACGATTACAAAAATTAGTATTCGATCTGGAGATGGGTTGGGACAATCGTCTGGCAGCGCATAGCGATAATATTGCTGATTGCTTAAACTATGCAGATGTCGCTGACGCCGTGCTATCGCTGATAAGCGATAAGCGTTTCACATTGATTGAACACGTTGCTGAAGAAACAGCAGAGTGGCTGATGAACCAGTTTAAACTACCATGGATACGTATAAAAATTAGTAAGCCTGCCGCAGTTCCGCAGGCGACTAATGTTGGTGTTATCATTGAACGCGGGTGGCGAAAACTATAAAAATAGCGCGTATCAGTAATAAGTTAGCCTTACTATCACAACTAAATCACTAAATGTTTTTTAAACTGCGGGCAATGTAGCGGACAGTCTAGTCTATTTAGATACCGCCACTTTTATTATCGTGACTTTAAGGGTAATGTTATATGGCGGATATGCACCAGTGGGTTATTGCGTTCATTCTGGGAGTACTAGAAGGATTAACAGAGTTCCTACCAGTTTCTTCGACGGGGCATATGATATTAGGTGGTAGCTTGCTTGGTTTTACGAATGATAAAGCCAAAACATTTCAGGTCATCATCCAGCTTGGCTCAATTCTAGCAGTGGTGGTAGTATTTTGGCAGCGGCTGTTTTATATTATCGGAATACATTTTTGTCAAGTGTCTCATAAGGGTATCGGCAGCGATCGCCTGCGTTTAGGTCATATTTTGTTAGGTATGTTCCCAACGGTAGGGCTCGGCCTAGCACTTTATGAAGAAATCAAAGCCATTTTTTCCCCGATTTATGTGATATATGCTCTACTTATTGGTAGTATACTTTTGCTAGCGGGGGAATGGCTGAAGCCTAAAGTTCCGCACACGACGAGCATTGATAATTTAACTTATCTCCAGGCATTTTACATCGGCTGTTTCCAGTGTCTAGCGTTATGGCCAGGTTTTTCCCGCTCTGGCGCTACCATAAGCGGTGGCCTACTGGTCGGTGTTAGCCGTTATGCCGCTTCAGAGTTCTCCTTTATCCTGGCAGTGCCGATGATGCTAGGCGCGACAATGTTAGATCTGTACAAAAGCCGACCATTTCTAGCCTGTCAGGATTTTCCGATGTTTTCTATCGGTTTCATTACCGCCTTTGTGGTGGGGCTGCTCGCTATTAAGTTCTTTTTGCAAATTATTCAACATATTTCATTCGTGCCGTTTGCCATTTATCGGTTTATTCTAGCAGCGACAGTGTATTGGATCTTGATTGTTTGATTACCTTGGGCGGTGACTACTGTTTTTTATTACGTAGCCAACAGCAGAATAATTGCCACAGGTAAGAGACGGGGCCTGTCTGGCTGATTGTTATTAACTTAGCGTTATATAAGAACGACATGTTTGACATGAATATACAGTATTTAAATAGTTAGTGATAGTGAGAAATAAAGATAAATTATCCTAAATAGTCTTCAACATCATTCTTCTCTTGCTGTTGTTTCCAACTCGCCAATGCTTGTTCACGTCGGCGATTCAGTTCCTCGCCGATCTGACTGCCACTAAATCCAGCCGCTACCACATCACGTGTATTGACTGAACTAGCTACGTGAAATGCGGTGCGTAGAAAATCCCCTTGCGGGTAGCTATGGTTCTCAAAACCAATATGCCCACGAGCATCAGCTTCACTGGCTAGGATCATCTGTTCCAGACGTAACGGTCGCCGCCAAACATCAATGGCACTGAATAGCTTTATCAATGTCTTTGGCG
The DNA here is from genome assembly GCA_051710585.1 of Sodalis sp. (in: enterobacteria). GTDB lineage: Bacteria > Pseudomonadota > Gammaproteobacteria > Enterobacterales > Enterobacteriaceae > JBPESP01. The sequence goes on from JBPESP010000001.1 coordinate 211,690, forward strand.
TCAAACTCCTGGCACCGTGCAAAAGATCATGGTAACGGGCTACTATTATAGCAAGATCACGCAGCGAATTGGGCACTTTCAATCGACGGCATAGTGTTTCCACTACCTTCACTCCTACTGGACCGTGACCGAGGTTGCTAGGCCAAAGCTCACACGGAGTAAGTGCCTTTCCCATATCGTGACAGAGGGTAGCGAAGCGTACTGCGATATCATCCGTTAACTGAGCTGCTATTGATACTGTCATCAAAGTGTGAATGCCGGTATTGATTTCCTGGTGCCATTTCGCTGACGGGACATTAAATAATGCGTCTACCTCTGGAAATAGGACTTTTAACGCACCGCACTCGTGCAGAACCTGAAAATAGACATGCGAATTTTTAGTTTCTAATGCTAGCTCTGTCTCTTTCCAGATGCGCTCAGGTGTTAACAGTGGCAACTCATTGATCATTTGCTTCATCAATACCATTGTTTCAGGTGCAATACGGAAATTCAAATGGGAAAAACGCGCAGCAAAACGGGAGACCCGCAGTACGCGCAATGGATCTTCAGCGAAAGTGTCTGATACATGACGCAACCAACGTTGGTGAATATCCTGCTGTCCTTGATAGGGATCGATCAGGTTACCTTTATCATCACAGGCAATGGCGTTTATGGTGAGATCTCGCCGGAAGAGATCCTCTTCTAACGTGACTTCCGGCGAAGCATAACAGATGAAACCAGTATAACCCTGACCGAATTTACGCTCCGTACGGGCTAGCGCATATTCTTCGCGGTTATTAGGATGCAGAAAAACCGGAAAATCTTTGCCAACCTGTTGATAACCTTGCGCGAGCATCTCCTGAGGAGTTGCACCGACCACCACCCAATCCCGTTCCTTAACGGGTAGCTGTAACAAACTGTCACGCACAGCGCCGCCGACCAAATATTTTTTCATAATTTTCTCCTAATATACTGTTGCTCTTGCTTTTATCGATATCATCCATTAAGTCTAACTATATTGCGCACAGCTTATCCCCGCCGCGTCTTGGCGGTTCATTTAATCCAATACAGATATCTCTTTTGCTCTATGGAATAATATGCGGGGCAAAAGTAAGTTGACACCAGCCAGACCACTGCCATAGATGAATCCTTTTATGATAATGGTATATTTTTTATCTTAAAACTAAACCGACGCTATATTGATCTTTTCTATAACGGTTGAAAATTGATCCTTCAGTACCCGATTCTATTCCTTGAGGAAATTAATCGTGCCTTCTCCGGTAACTACTTTTTTCTATAGTCAGCCGGGCTGTTGATTCTATTTTGATCGATAATATGATGTCGCTGCATCAAATATTGGACCTGCTGTTCCAGCGATAGCACACAGATATAAGACTAATCTGAATGCTTAGCTAATCTTGTTGGATCCAGATAATGCATCCATTTCCATCACTTATATTTCGGTAAAGACGGTATAATTTTTCTGCCCTAAAAGCGTAATGCCGGCAGAATTCAAAGTACAAAAATGCGCGGTGTTAACTAGCAAAATTGCTATGAATATATAGATTAACAGGTTGTACGAAAGATAATGCAGTTTGTTAGCTTTAACTGCATAAACAAAACTTAGACAGGCAGTGATGAATTAAATGTGGGGTAAATCTAGTATCAATCGATCATTTAAAGCAAAAATTGTATAATAGTAGTCGTTTTAATTTGACGATAAAATGTTAGATACAGAAATTGCAATACTCTTAATTTTAAGCAGAAGCAATAGCCATTGCCACCTCACTACAACCTGATGATTTTTAGTATTATAGGCTGGAGCGACGGATTAGAGAGCTAGAGGGGCAATGACGAAACACACAAAAAGCAACAATATCTTTAGACCCCCTTGTTATATAAAAGATCTTGTTTAGCTTGTCTATTTTATTCGTTAAGGCTATTATTAAAGGGAAAACTTTCCATCTTAAGCAATGATTTGCTACAATGAATGACTTCTTAAGGGTTAATATATTTAACTATATGCCTGTATAACGCTGTAAATTAAGAAATTAAGTTAAAATTTATCATTCAGCCTAAGATGCTCGCTGAATTGCAATGGCGGTAGTTAACAATATGCTATAATGATCATTCATTTCAGTAATTTAGAAATACCTATTTTGAGGCGGATGGTTTTAATTTACATCACCACGGTATTGTGTTACTTATCTGTTAAGTTAGACGGACAGTGTGAGATAATAATGTAAACCGCCACGGCCAGGTCATTGTTGATTTGCATCAACAATCGAAATTTAGTTTGCTGCTAGCGTGGGAGGTGACCTGCACTGTATCTCTCTGAATTAGAGAGATAGGTATGACAACATAGATACTTGTTTCTACTGTATTGAAATCGTGACTTAAACTTCTATTTATCCACTATTTTATCCCTTTAATAGGGTAAGGTGAATCTCAGTGCGCTCTGCATGAAATGATCTACAAGCTACAATTGGAATTTTCTGAGTAGTGACCTCTCCGCTTGCCGATCTATTCGTCCTTCCCAGCACACTCAGCAATACCAGAATTCTTCGTTTTGGTAGTTTAATTAAAGCTTAAAACTGCGCGCTTATCTTCCTTAGTAAGGAAATATCCGCATACTATCTAGCTATTGTCGCTGTTTGATCTTACCGAGTAGGCAACAATATATAATGGTATGAACACAAAATAGCACTTAGTTACAATGGCTATTCGTATATCGTGTCATTAATTAATACTGAACATATTAATCTGCAAATGATCTATAATCAATCCATCTATCTATGTATGTATTTAGCTGATGCTTAGGTCCTTATAGCGAGAGATTGGTGTTAATATTCCAACAATAATTTATATATATCTACAAGAAATATTAACTAATGAATATATGACCTTTATGGTCGTTCCTGAGTAAAATGGAAAAAGTCTACAGCAGGATTTACTAGCTTCGGCAAATGACACAACCCTCTCTTAGCTTAGAGTAAGTAATTTTCAGTGGTACCCTATAAAAACCATTTAACGTAGCAATAGGTGTATATTGGTATAACTCCTAGCGAATAGCGGGATTCTATTACACTAATGCATGAGCAGCGCTTATTTCAACAACACTATACGCTAATACGTATTCATTTTCTGCAAATTCTCAACCTTTGTAATATCTGCAAAACTCTAAACAAGTAAACAGATTAACAAAAACCCTAATTATTACTGCGCGTAATTTGCTGTGGCGGAGGTATGTTCGCGAATGGAATGTGTCTTGTGGTGTGGGGCCAACAAACCCCTACAGTCACTGCTCTGATTATGGATATGAACAAAAAGGGCGCTGAAGAACTAAATTTCTCCTCTAGTGTTAATTTTATTTTCGTTTGCTCTATAATTGTTTTACTAGAAACGATAGTCGTGAGTTAAATAAAATCCAATTTTAACTGGCTTGGTAATGGGTAATTAAGACGTTTAATTAACTAAAAAACTGTAGAGAATTTTGTTTATCGGAGGTATATACGAAGTTAAAGCCATTCTGTGATGGCAAATCACTCGTACTGAGTTTATCCTGGTGGAGGATTGTTATTAAGGAAAAGGTAAGGATTTGGAACGTTACACTATGATAAAGTACGAATATTGAAAAGAAAAAAAGTGATCCCTATACTCAGGAATTACGCACAATTATATTGTGTTCATTCATATATCGTCGCTACATTAACTTTAGCGTTATCCAATCCCCCCCTATGTAATATAAATTAAATGATCGCTCGCAAGATCTAACAATTTTGGTTTTAAATCAAAATTAATAAAACAGGGGCTAGTGATAGTTGTGAGATAGAGTTTATTATTCATATGCTTCAATTGATTCGCTGGTGGCACGAAACGCACAACAATAAGCATATTTAATTAGCGACGCTTCAGCGCTATCAGAGTGCTTGGTCTGGTCATACTAGCAAAAGTATTTCCCCTAAGTGCAGTCTACTTCTGTCTGCAACAGTTAGAAAATTTGTTGCAGGTGGCAATTATCAGCAAACGCAAATTTTGCCTGTTAAGTCGCTCAATTATGCGTAACTGTCCTGTGAAATGAATAAGCCTAGACAGGATACAGCTCACTCATATATCAGATGCCCACATTTAAATAGTTAAGGCAGTGTTCAATGAGCTGATTAACGAGACATACCCCCATGCCACTGAAGATAACAATAATACGCCTATCCAGCGCCCATACTGCTATGGCAAGAGCTTTTATTGTCACAACAGAGGCAGAAGTGGAAGGTGTACCTGTTTGTATCTAACACAATATGTTATAATTTTTTTTTACCGAAATATCATCAAATGCACGCTATATCTGCAGGTCCTAGAAGTGCTGTATGGACTTATTCTGTGGCTCCAGCACATATAAGCGTAAAATACGGTGGACGAAATTTTTACTTGTGTAGCGCTGGTGTTACTTAATATTGTCTCTTGTATTACCTATCTTAAACTGTTACTATAGTAGTATAGTGTGATAATTTTGGGGTATTTAACTCATTTGTGTACCACAGCGCTAATTATCACCAGACAATTAACACAGTGTCTGCTATTATTGGACGTTTTTTATCTTGCAACCCCCTCTGCTTACCCTTCGTCACTGGCGATTTATCGCAAAAAGTTGCGCCAATATCTGCTGCAAAGAAGGGGCTCGAATGAAGATGAAGAGCAGTAACTGGAGGTACTGCGACAATTTAAGCAAGCACAACTACAACTGTTGCGTATTGTAACTGCTGATTTTGCCAGCATGTTAACTAGTATAATAAAAGTCAGCAACTATTTAACCTATTTTGCGGAAGCTATGAACCAAACTGTAATTCGGTAAGCATGGAAACAATGGTTTATGCTATTAGCACCCCCTCTGCCATGTAAATGGCAGAGGGGGTGCTAATTTTGCAATTATCGGCTACAGTAAATTTGGCAGTTGAGAGTTAGGCTATATCTCTAATATAGATTAATATATTTTATATCAGTGTTCTAATAATTCTATCATTAACAGGCTCCGGTTCATCTATGGATGACAGTTTTATTTTTGGCTGGCGTAAGCGTGCTATGCATCTATCTTCTGCAGGAGTTATGTATGAAATAGACACCTAGTTGCGACTATTTTACATCACCGGAATTTTTAGTGAGTACACTCATCGTATTTGAAAAATATCAGGGGAGCTTCATAAAGCCTGTATCTACGAGCATCTGGTTGTTGGTGCGCGTGCGTATGGTATATGGACCCCTTCTCCATTGCAGGAAGGTTTCAAAACACTATTCGCCGTCATGTGCTTTATCTATTTTACAATTTTACTTCACTACGCCGTGAAGTTAGCAACAAGATGCATGCCAAGATGCACCAGCACTTAAAATATCAAGCAAACAGAAATTTTTGATATCAAAAAAAATGATTAAGCTGGTATTACTTGATATCAAGTTTATAACACAGCATTTAATATTATGCTACGTCGCTGAAAAGCCTTAACTAAAGCGCTTGTCAAATAATCTCCGTTTCTCTGAGCTAATAATGCCAGGGAAACGATCGTAGACAGTAAAGATATTAATGGGTTACGTGCGCGCTATACTATTCTGCGCGATACATTACATATCATCTGGTGTTGTTTGCAAGCGTTACCTAGCTAAATATTAGAAGTGCAATTTATCCACGAACGCGCTTTGATTGTTCGCCGTTGGAGCATCAATGGCTTTATTAATCGACATAAGTTTCACTTCGTCCGGTGCAATCCAGCACTACCGGGGAAAATTTTCTTGTTTATGATATAATTCCAAGATTTGAATAAGATTTCTTTGGAGCAAGTGGATGAAAGTAACCTTGCCTGATTTTCGTCAGGCGAGTGTATTGGTCGTAGGCGATATCATGTTGGACCGATACTGGTATGGTTCAACCAGTCGTATTTCGCCAGAAGCACCAGTGCCTATCATAAAAGTGGACGTTATTAAGGAGCATCCCGGAGGCGCTGCTAATGTTGCAATGAATATCGCCGCCCTGGGCTGTTATTCATATCTGATTGGTCTCACTGGGATTGATGCCGCTGCTCGTACTCTGATAGATCGACTTAGTGAAGTTAACGTTATTTGTGATTTTGTCGCTAGCGCAACTCATCCCACGATTACTAAACTGCGAGTATTATCGCGTAATCAGCAATTAATTCGCCTCGATTTCGAGGAAAATTTTGATGATGTCGACGCAGATCCTATTATAGAACGTATTAAACTGGCGCTGCCAAAAGCTGGCGCGCTTGTTCTATCTGATTATGCAAAGGGCGCCCTGGCGCGTGTGCGTGAGATGATTGCGCTAGCGCATGCCGCCGGTGTCCCAGTAATTGTCGATCCAAAAGGGACAAATTTTAACCGTTATCGTGGTGCAACATTACTAACCCCAAATTTGTCAGAATTTGAGGCAGTAGTTGGATTTTGCAAAGATGAGGAAACGCTGATAAACCGTAGCATGATACTTATCGCCGACTATCAGTTATCAGCGTTGCTAATTACCCGCTCAGAACAAGGGATGACTTTGTTACAACCGGATAAAGAGCCGCTTTATTTACCCACGCACGCACATGAAGTTTATGATGTCACCGGTGCAGGCGATACAGTTATTGGCGTTTTAGCCGCTGCACTAGCAGCTGGTAATAGTTTGGAAGACTCTTGTTTTCTGGCAAATGCTGCGGCGGGGGTAGTGATTGGGAGATTAGGTACTTCTACTGTTAACCCAATTGATCTGGAAAAAGCCATTCGAGGCTGCACTAAAAAAAGCTTTGGCGTCATGACAGAAAGCGAGTTAAAACTAGCGCTAGCATTGGCACGTCAGCATGGTGAAACAGTGGTTATGACAAACGGTATTTTCGATATCTTGCATGCGGGTCATGTCAGCTATCTCACTAATGCCCGGCGACTTGGTGACCGGCTTGTTGTGGCAGTTAACAGCGATGAGTCTACAAAACATCTGAAAGGGAAAAAGCGTCCGATAAATCCCTTGTCACAACGTATGACTGTTCTAGCAGCGCTAGAGGTAGTTGATTGGGTAGTGCCTTTCAGTGAAGATACACCCCAGCGGCTCATAGCTGATGTACTACCAGATGTGTTAGTTAAAGGTGGTGATTATCAGCTGCACCAGATTGCTGGTAGCAAGGAAGTATTGGATAATGGCGGGGATGTGTTGGTATTGAATTTTGAAGATAGTTGCTCCAGCAGCAATATTATCAATGCTATCAAGTGCAGCGAAATGGGTTAGCTTTAAACCAAAGAAAAGGCCGCACTTTTATAGTAGTTAGGCTTGTGCTAATACCTTTGCCAAGCATAGTTTTAGATATTTTTTTTGAGTAAAAATATTACGCTTGGAGACAATTAATTACGTACAAATACGCCCAGCAATAATGTTTATTGTTATTTTCATAAACTGAAAGCACTTATAGTTTTTTGAGAATATTTTAGTTTATTTATTATCTCTGATGTCGCTATTCAGAGCAGTGCAATCCAGGGAAGAAATGCTAGTAATGTTATCTAATATCGCTTAACCCCTCCCGCAAGCTTCTTACCCGCCAAACATCTCTATGCTGGTCACTACCGTCAGTGACGCTAGTAGGTCTTTTTGGAGTGATGATCGTGTTGTTTTTTTAGGCTGGTTTCTAAGGTATTAAGGCGTAGTTCCAGTTGACTTAGTTTCTTCTGAGTACGTAAAAGCACCTGGGTTTGTATGTAGAATTCCTCACGGCTTATCAGGTCTATACAGCTGAACTAGTTCTGCAAAACCTGTCGATTTTTTTTCATGTCATCCCCTAGATCGCGAATTCCTTTAGGAATGGATTCTTGTATCTGGCGGGTGAGTTTTAAAGTTTCTTTGAATAAATCATCGTTGGTTCCTAAGTTGTCAGAATTGATTACGTATAATATATTTTTCCTATGAACGGAAATTATTTGACAAGCGCTTTAGTTAAGGCTTTTCAGCGACGTAGCATAATATTAAATACTGTGTTATAAACTTGATATCAAGTAATGCCAGCTTAATCATTTTTTTTTGATATCAAAAATTTCTATTTGCTTGATATTTTAATGGAAGTAAAACACTCATTAAAATTATGCGTTTGCTAATTGCCGCGCTTGCGGATTAGCGCTATAGTCTTTCTTCTTAATTATCAGGGCAGATTCTAATTACTCAGCGCCGGTAAATATAGTAAAAGTATTGCACATAAAAAAACTGTAAGCGCTTAAGTTACTGTGTAGTTTAAGATCAGAATATTCGATGTAATTCCTGTGTTGATAGGAATAGTCCGGATAGGAAATAATAACAAGGTTCATGCAAATTAATTACGGCCCGTTATTGTTGTTATTTAGCTCATTTACAGCGTTCTTAACTGTATCCCTAATTGTGGTAATCTATAATAATCATGAGGTTTTATTTAATGAATAAGACTCTTTTTTCCGAATTTGGTTCCCCGCTCCAACGCGTAGAAAACGCACTGGAGGCGTTGCGTAATGCTCGCGGAGTGCTGGTACTAGACGATGAAGATCGTGAAAATGAAGGTGATATGATATTCGCCGCACAAAATATGACCGTCAAGCAGATGGCGCTAACTATCCGTTACGGTAGCGGTATTGTATGCCTGTGCTTAACTGAGGAACATTGTCAACAACTAGCGCTACCAATGATGGTAGAACATAACACAAGTCATTATCAGACAGCGTTTACGATCACTATCGAAGCGGCTAAAGGGGTTAGCACTGGAGTATCTGCTAGTGATCGCTTAACGACAATCCGTGCCGCCATTAAAGATAACGCCAAACCTACCGATCTTAATCGTCCTGGACATGTTTTTCCGCTACGCGCGCAATCTGGTGGTGTGCTTATGCGTGGAGGTCATACCGAAGCAGCAGTGGATCTGACCACTCTCGCTGGCTTAAAACCGGCAGGTGTCTTATGTGAAGTGAGCAATGAAGATGGCTCTATGGCACGCGCACCAGAAGTAATTACCTTTGGATTTCGTCATAATATGCCAGTTTTGACTATCAAGGATCTAGTAGCTTATCGTCACGCTCTTACACGTGAAGTAAACTAATATCCTGTAAATCTAAGGTGGTCATAATCACCATCGTTGCTTCCGTATCTATATTTATATTTATATTTATATTTATATTTATATTTACAACTAAGTGTAAATGTTTACTTTGCGTATAGCGAATTTGGTTGATAGCAGTGTTTTCTACCGCAAAATGCAAAAATAAGGTTTTATAAAAGATAATTTTAGTTTTTTCTCTAGAAAGCACTCCTTACTCCTCGTTTTTTTTGATTCCAGTATTTTATCAAGTAAAATACATATAGACGGAAGTGACAGGCAGGATGTAATGATACCCTGATTCTACTTTTTTAATTTTAATACGCATAAGAGAGATGAAGGAATCGACGCTAACCTCATCTGCTGATAACTCTAACAAGAGAAAAATTAAAGTATTTAGTGACGCACAAAAAAAACGGCGCAGCTGATTTTTTGTATATGTTTCTGAAAACAATATAAAAACAGATCCTTTATCGTCAGGCGACTACTTCGCACGAGTAGTCGTGTCGTAATTATTTTTAAACTATTAAATTAAATCATGAATTAGCCAAAAAAATATTTAATGAAGCATTCAAGGTAGTGTTTACAAATTTTAATTTAAATAACTCTAATTGAGTAAGTTTAAAAAAATGAAATAAACTGTTATGATTGCGCATAGGATTTATATTATCCCTTCCTAAACAAGAAGGAAATTATCTCTTTGCAGCTTATAATTCTTGATGTTTAGTAGTTTAAAAACATTTAATATTGTTATTATCTTAAGGCGAGTACATTATCATTCATGTAGCATTAATTAAATTATGATGTAATCATTACATATTAATTAGAATTAATATTCTTAGTGGGTTTTTTATATGAATTATTTGTAACCTTACAGGGAGTTTATTAGTTATTTAATAAGCAGATTGTAAATTTACTCTATTAATACATTAACGCTTAATAAGTAAGTTTTTTCGGTACAGTATTTATTTTTTTACAGAAAACCTAAGATATTTTTAAACAAAGGTATTATTAATTCTTAATAGTGTAAATTTATACAATTAGTGCAAAATAAGATATAGGTAAAATATAATATAGGAATGAATAAGTCTTTATTTAAAAGCTAAGCATCCTATTGGATCTTACAATATTATTTTCATAGAAAACAGAAGAGGTGATCCTTAAGTGTAGAATATAGTTCTATGTCTCTTATTTTGACTGTATTATATGAAACTTTATATTCTTTGCTATTGGAAGAATATTTTCTATTTTAGACACACAGTGGTAGAGTAAACATTATAATAGATACGCCATAGATTACGCTATAATTAAAGCGACAATCGTTATTCTTGATACTCTATATGAATCTTTAATCAATTAATGTAATATACTATAGACTACCAGTTATCATTGCGTATTCGTAATGAAGATATATGAGCAGTGCTTAATAATTTCAAGGAGAAAGTTTATCAACCTCCATTGATAATGGAGGTTGATAACAAGGACCGATAGGGTCATAGTGGGGGCTAATGCCATTATATGCACACATTTATTAATAAGACACTACACTACATAATTATCCCACCCTATCAAAAGTGATAGTTTTAAAAAAATTGAGCAGTAAATATGTTAATAATCCCGATTAAATAATATTATGGTATTTTCTTATTCTAATGAACTAGAACTATCAAGGCTTATTACTGCGCATCATCAATGATCACTTTTAGTATGTTGAAAACGGCAGTAATCTATAAACAAAGCATCTTTTAATATCTAACCAAAAGAATAAAGGTTAAAGTATGTAACAATTACAGAGAAATCTAAATGGATATTACTACTTTTTTTTGTTTTAATGGTCTTTATTAATAATAGTCTGTTTATATCCTTTTATTTCTTTCTAATTACTCTAAATATAGAGCGATAAAATAATTATGGATTGTCTAAAACAAAATAAGCGTTTGATGCTTACTTTCTGGCAGACTTGCCTTTTGAGGTTAGCCTAGATCTATTGGTTCATGGGACGATTATTATTAGTGTCTTTACCATAACGGTATTGCCATAGGATGGCACGGGGTTTATTGTTACCTATCACATGTTGTTGAATACTGAATAGTCGCTGAAGATTTCAGTTTTAACTGATATAGCTTCTGATTGGTTAGCATACTTATTCAAATCTGTTAAGGTTATATTGACTTATTTTTTGCTAAGAAGCTTTTATGGTAGTCTGAGTTGTACATTAATTTGCATTAACATGTTATTTCATGACTAAACTATTATTGCTGGATAATATCACTCATATAATCATTGTTCCTTAGTGCAATAAGTATTGTTAGCGATAGTAAACATCACAATATATTTTATAAGAAATAAATTAAGGATTAAATAAGTTGGGTTAGCTACTTAAAATAAATTATTATCGTAATATACAATATTATTGAAGAGACAATTGCATGACGGCTAATACTATAAATCCCAGTTCTATTTATAGTATTAGCAATAACGCGGCAACATAGAAAGGATAATGTTATCATAAAAATTATAATATATTTTCATTTCGTTGTCTACCGAAGGCATTTTATGCAATTCTTGTTTACTTTAAATTATTAGGATGGTGAGCTATTGTCTTATGACTGAATAATAATTTTATAAATAAATTTTAATGTTGTGGTTAGTAGGATGCTAGTAATCAGGGAGTTCCATTTAGTAGGGTTTCAGTGTAACTAGATAGTTTTTACTGATTAAGGAACCTATTATTAGCGCCAAGGACTTAGGAGATTTTTTCTATAAAAAAAGCACAGTTCAGATTTTATGAGATAGTTTTTAAAGAGATAAAAGTGGAGTTAGTATTAACGGGTTATTGTATTTTCTCATGCCTTCATTGCTGGAAAGCAATGGTTCTATTTTAACTGTTTTTTCATTTAACGATACTGATATCAGTCTTTTGATTATATCAAATATTGTAGCTGTATACTCCTATAAGGACTGCATTTATCATTTAAAGTATGAACGTAAACTTAAGGTTTTTATTACCTTAATAAGGTATATTTTCTCTGCTAAATTCCATAATTTTACTATATTTAGTACGTTACTTTTGTAAAAGTTCTTGCTGTCCTTAATAATATCGCTGGCTATAAAGTATGAGTTTTATAAAAAATGCATTACTCAATATTTATTTGTCTAACCGTACGGTTTAAGTATTGCTGTCAGTAGTTTTTTTTAGGTTTAATTTCACTTAATCATTCAGTGATGGATGTTGTTGGAATATTTACTAAGTCATGCAATAATCAGGATTATTGATGTCGATATAATAGGATAAATTAGAGCTGAACTGCCTACATCAAGAACATACGTGCTATTATTAATGCTAATCTTTCTTGAAATAACTAAATTTATAGAAAGTAATAAAGTAAGGATACTGATTAAAATCAGTGTAAAATAGTTTTGTCGCTATATTATTAAGGGAATGCATCGATTGGTAAGATCGAGCATCGACATTATTAATGTAATACATTGAATAGTGATAGTATATTTTGTAGTACAACTATATTTAAGATAAATATTATTAATGTAGCGTAAGTTGATAGCTGAAAATATATGTACTCTAGAGTATAATCAAGCTAAATGTTTTGTGCATGCCACTAAATAATGGCCTACTCAATATTTCTTGTAGTTACATATTTGTAATGTCGATCCGAAAATATGATTTTGATGGTTATAATTCGCGCTAAACGTATTTATTTTTCCCGGCTATATCGCCTTGTAACTGAGGCAGTGTTATGCTACTGCTCGATTCCCGTGCGACAAGACATCATTATAACTCCATGTAACAACAAGTAGGAGTTAAAACGCTGTAAAATTAGGAACAATATCGGCAACAAGATTGTGCGTCTGTTGCGCTATGATGATGCGCTTTACTAGCGTAGTATAACAGTAGTACAAAATAGCAGGTTTGATTAAAATTGAGGGTAATTTTGGTGATCATGCTCTCGGTATTAAACAGTGTATACAATAATTGTGTGGAAAATTGTTATAGCTTATAGCAATAAGCTAACTCATGATAGTTATTTAAATTTACGATGAAGAGTTTAAAATCCTGATTAGTTGCTTATCCGCAGCACTTCGGATCAAAAATTCGACCGGTGGCGGATTGTTAAGTATAGGTTTACGGTGTTACGTGTCTCACTAGAGAAATATTACAAAGTAATGGCTTTTGATAAAGGCTTTTAATATATCAACGCTTACTGATTGACCGTAGTCAATACGTTTGTTTCTTTTAGCGATTAAACGTACGTTCATTTGATGATAGTTACCAATTATTCTGAATTGAGTAGATTCATAAAACCACTTCTAAATAGTTGTCTACTGCTGTCAATAACGGTTCGGTATTATTGACAGCAGTAGACTTTAATATATCAGTATTACGTTTTTTAGTAAAAGAAGAACAGATAAACAGAAAATAGTGTTATACCAGCATATTTTTTATAAAATATTCCACTATTTACAAAACGATAGTGCATTCTAAATGAGTAGAGTGACCTATTTTAAAGTGAAAATAGGTCAATGTATCCTATATTTTTGTATTTAATATAATTAAATAATTGTTTAGGTAAAATACTCTATATATAAGCTATTAGTAATAAAAAACAATAGCACCATGCTTAATATTATGAGATTCTTTTGCCAAAGCTATAAAGGGGATAAATAAGTAATTTCCTTATGAAGTAGCATAAAATTACCTTAGTACATTACCTGTTTTTGAGGTATATATTTATTTTTATTTTATTGTGTAGATTACAAATAATATATGATTGCCACCATGTCAGTGGTTAATATTTTAAACCAATGTTGCCGATAGCAACATTGGTGATATTTGCTATGAATAGAATTTGCTGAAGCCTTTATCCGCCGTGAGATTCAATGTAAGTATAATGTTCTTCCAATTTAACTCATTGCTAAAAAATATAGATAGTTGTTAATTTAATCGGTAATGCAGCTAATGCTCATTAGTCATAAGTTATCTTATGATATGGGCTAATAAACTCAATAAATGTATCAATAGTAATATTGCACAGTGCTACTTAGCATTCTCTAAAATAGCTGGATATTATTTGCGTCTCCGCCAGAGCATTTATTGAAGTATTTGAGTAATTTAAATCCATTCATTGCAAAAAAAAATGATAGCGTAAGGGTGTTAATATAAACGTTATTGTTATAATAGAACGTCAAAGATATAATTATTGCTGCAATAATTTGATATATTGAGGAATATTGTGCGCATAAGTGATTGACTTTTATAAAAAATAGTTCTCAATGAAGAGGCTATTCTTTTTTTGTAATCAACTATTGTGGAAATTTTGATAAAAACAGATGTTTGATGGATACAGAACAAGTATTTTAGTGATGAAAGTACTAATCAAATACAGATGTAATCTGTATAAAAAAGCACGCACCAAAAACACATATATGATTGCGCTTATGTTAATTTTATTCACAATTTTATAAAAATAGTAAAATTTACTGCCACTAAAAAAAGATTTTCTCCTCCGATACTGTTTTATTGGTCTAGAGGTAGTATTGTTCTTAAAATTCATAGCGCATTATTTTATAGCTACACTCTGCCCCTACGTTTAGGGTTTATCGTAATAATTATAAACAGTAGAAAAGACGCCATGAGAGAGGGTAGATGAAGGTGAATAAGTATTGCTATTGCATAGTTAAAATTCATAAACTATGAAATATTGGCATGGTGTAGCTGGCGCGAAAGTATTGCAAAAAACCAAGGAAGTTTATGAATAAGCGCTGACTTATACAAGTAGATTTATGCAAAAAAGCTAAATATAAACAGTTTTAGTGGTCAACATGTAATGGGTATATGTTGATGGTTAGGAGCTATGTTTTATACTTAATTATCTTAGGTGTTAGTTAGTTGTCATGGAGCTAAAACAGATATTGTGTGGCGATGTGGCGTATATCTGTAACTTGAAAACAATAGGTATATATTATATTTTTTTGTAAAAAAGCTTCTAAACTGGCTATAATATTATTATCCTGTATAATAGATTGACTATTAAAGCACTGAAATTATATAAGAACGCATATAAATTAAAGTAATATCTTACAGTGATTAAAATGTTACTTTAATAAAAATAAATAGTTACGACAGTTTCTGTTTTTACAGAAAAAAAACAGAAAAAATGAGTCTACATATTAATTGTTAGGATGATACTACTATGGAGTATTTTTAGAAATATAAGAAATGAATGAATATTAATAACAAGCTATATCAGCTAGTTAATTAGCCCATAAAATTAAATACTATATCGTTGGATGCGATAATGGACCCTTCTACGGAATTCATGAATATAATGGTAAGTTACCAGCAAAAAAAATCATAAAGTAGATATTAAAAATCTAATATAGTAAGTGCTTTAGTCGACATTATATCATGTAATGAATTATAATAATTAGCAAAAGTTCGCTAATGCTGCAAGTTTATTTTAAAGAAAAGAATAGAGTTAGTATTAATATGAAGAACGGAACGATAAATTCCTATATTACTTAGATGGGCGGCATAAAAATATTTTTATATAAAGACACTGCTATCGATAATCTTTATCGTCAGCAGTGCTTATGTCATCAAGTTAGCGCTGGTATTTCTATTATTACGCGACAGCAGTATGTAATATATTTCAGAGAAATATTAGGATTAGAATACAGAAATAAGGGATAAAAAACCAAGTAATTTATATGTACTTAAATTAAAACTATAATGTTTAGTAAAATATTTACTATAAGGCAAAGAGAATAGTATTAGTTCATACACTACACAAGACTCTATTTTTCTGAGCTTGATCAGCAGTAGCGATTTTTCTATTCTTTAATGCATTGGAATAAATTTGTATTAGCTATCCATAATGGTCGCTTAAAGTAGATACTTGTTATCATTGCATGATCTGAGAGATTTACTAGTGCTGGAAATTTTCTTTATAGAAAAAATATAAGTGGCCAGGTTATTTTAATTAATCTATCTATTTATTGCGATTAATAAATAACGATTTCGTTAGTGTATTAAGATAATTTTTTTATGCAAGTAATCAAAGTTGTAGTAATTATACGAATAGATGGGATTTAGTTTAAGGATGCTCATTTTTATGAGTCACGCATAAATTATAATGCGAATTATAGAACAAGTAGATGGGCCAGTGATTTAATTAAAATAGATAAGCAATATCTAGTAGATAGTAGAATAATAGTTTTCTGCGGCTATTATTTTACTGGAAAGCTGAATATTCTTGGTATCGAAGAGCTTTTGTTTGATACTAAAGCAGGGTAGGGTATTACCTGATAATCGATACTACTTCATTACCCTATTCTATTATTAATAAAATTTAGAATGCTGAGGAAGTCCAGCTCCTGCGATACTGCTTTCGTTGCAAAAACTCATAATAATAACAATTTGCCTTAACAGGCATTAAGAATACCATTTTATATAAAATAGATCCAGTCGATACATTGCTTAAATACTAAATCATTTATTTGATGAAACAACTATGGATAATACAACTATCATTAATGTTAGTACGCTAAATAGCGCTGAATATCTTTCAAAATATTGCTATTTTTCTAGAAAATAAAGAGTTAGACACTAATATTATAAGCCGTATTAATAAAGTTAAGTGTTAAATATTTGTGGTTGTTGGTTATCTTAACTCATAGCTTCGCTAATTCACTAGAGAATTTTTAGTCATTACTGAAAGAGTTAGAAGTATACACACCTTCTTTATTCGCGGTTTATTTTGGCCTCATCGTTATCGACAACAGCGGATATAATATATTCTGCGGTAATACTAACAGATTGAATTATTAGCTTTTTTAGATCTAAAATAAAAAGATCATTAACATGCTGAAGATTAATATTACTCACCATTAAATCTCAGAGGATATAGCTAAATTTTGAGTGGAAGAATATATTATGTAAATAAAGCATGATGATATCATTTTGTATTTAATTCTCGTTTTAAACGCTACTAGCTATATAATAGTAGATAACCGGTAGTTATTTAATGTATTTCGCTCATTATCGGAATCACCTGTAATAAAAACAGGATAGAAAGAATCCCAGTTTATATCAGGAAAGATCACCGATCATTCACAGGGTTAATGAATTGATAATGTGTTATATTTATTGATCAAAAACGATTTATCCACAGCTATTTATGCTTCTAATTGTAAAAATAAAGTAAAGATCTTTATTTATCCAAAGAACATTTTTTCTACTTTTTCTACTACTGTGTATCTTCCCTTCCGAGCCTTGTATCTCGTTTAAACTTTGCTAAAATACTCTTTCTTGACTTTTTAAACGATTTTCATGTAAGGTGGTTGTATTATGTTTTATCCCGATCGCTTTGATGTTATCATTATTGGCGGCGGCCATGCCGGTACAGAAGCAGCAATGGCGTCAGCACGGATAAAATGCCAAACTTTATTGTTGACACATAATATTGATACGCTTGGACAAATGTCTTGTAATCCAGCAATTGGTGGTATCGGCAAGGGGCATTTGGTTAAAGAAATCGACGCCATGGGTGGCCTAATGGCTCAGGCTATCGACAAAGCCGGCATTCAGTTCAGAATATTAAACGCTAGCAAAGGACCTGCAGTTAGAGCCACTCGTGCACAGGCGGATCGTGTGCTTTACCGACAAGCGGTACGCAGCGCGTTAGAGAACCAACCTAATCTGATGATATTCCAGCAGGCGGTTGAAGAGCTGATCGTAGAAGGCGGAAGGATTGTTGGTGCTGTTACCCAAATGGGGCTAAAATTTTGCGCACGTGCCGTTGTGTTAACTGTAGGAACTTTCCTTGATGGAAAGATCCATATCGGTATGAATCATTATAGTGGTGGCCGTGTTGGCGATCCACCTTCGGTTTCTTTGTCTCGCCGTTTGCGAGAGCTACCTTTCCGAATAAATCGGTTAAAAACAGGTACACCGCCGCGTATTGATGCACGTAGCATCAATTTTTCACGGTTGGCGACACAGCATAGTGACGATCCGCTACCTTTTTTTTCATTCTTAGGTTCAAAGGAACAACATCAGCGCCAAATTCCCTGTTATATAACTTATACTAACGAGAAGACTCATGAGGTTGTCCGACAAAATCTAGATCGCAGTCCTATATACGCCGGCCTTATTAAAGGCGTCGGACCGCGTTATTGTCCGTCCATTGAAGATAAAGTAATGCGTTTTTCTGATCGCGATTCTCATCAGATCTTTCTCGAACCAGAAGGATTGACCAGCAACGAAATTTATCCTAACGGCATCTCAACCAGCTTACCGTTTGATGTACAAATAAAAATCATCCAATCTATACAAGGGCTTGAAAATGCAAGGATCGTACGGCCAGGTTATGCGATTGAGTATGATTTCTTTGATCCGCGCGATCTTAAGCTAACGCTAGAAAGTAAACTTATTGAAGGGTTATTTTTTGCCGGTCAAATCAACGGTACCACCGGTTATGAAGAGGCTGCCGCTCAGGGGATACTCGCCGGTCTGAATGCAGCTAGGTTAGCTACTGATAAAAATGGCTGGTCACCGCGCCGCGATCAGGCCTATATCGGAGTATTGGTGGATGATTTATGTACTTTGGGCACCAAAGAGCCCTACCGTATGTTTACTTCACGCGCTGAATACCGATTGTTGCTTCGAGAAGATAACGCCGATCTCCGTCTAACAGAAATCGGCCGGCAGCTAGGAATGGTAGATGACACACGCTGGGCATATTTTTGTGCAAAGCAGGAAAAAATTGAACGAGAGCGTCAGCGTTTACGCGATATTTGGGTAAATCCTGGCAGTAATAGCGTCAAACAACTTGATTCATTACTTAAAACACCGTTAAAACGTGAAGCAAATGGTGAAGAGCTTTTACGTCGTCCGGAGATGGATTACGCGCGCCTGACTTACCTGGAATGTTTTGGTCCGGCTTTGGCTGATAGCCAGGCAGCAGAACAGGTTGAAATCCAGATAAAATACCAAGGCTATATCGCCCGTCAGGAGGAGGAGATTACACGCAAAATACGCAATGAACATACCTTGCTGCCGGTGCCAATGGACTTTAGCGCTGTGCCGGGTCTGTCTAGTGAAGTGATCGCCAAGCTTAACGATCATAAGCCTGATTCTATTGGGCAGGCTTCGCGTATTTCCGGCATAACACCAGCAGCAATATCTATTTTAATAGTCTGGCTAAAAAAACAGGGATTGCTGCTGTATAGCACTTGATAATGATGTAACGCACTGATGCTTAAGATGCTGGAGGTCTTATTAGCTTAGGTGGATATCGCGCTGCTATATAAAATAAAATAAAGCTTACAACTTAAGTATCAATAAGTTGTTTTAAAAAGGTTTATTCACCACATAACAGATAGTGTTATCATGAATCTCTGCGTAGAGAGAGATCTTTTTTATATATGTCAGTTCTTTGTATGGTGTTGTATGGTGTTTTTGAGCATTCTATTGGTTACAGAACACTCCAATGCGTATTCCACACCTTGTTAGATAGTCTTGATAAGCGTATACGTTCTTATGTTGAGAATAGCATAAGCTAAATTTAAAAAAATTATGGTGTAGAAAGTTAGCTAGGAAGCTTCGCGTCGCTACTAGCATGGCTTTAAGAAGTAATAAGTCGTGATCTTGTCTTGCTTCCTGACGATATGCTAAGTCAGTTTTAACGTCGCCATATAAAAACAGTTTTTTCTTTAAAAAAAGTCAGTTTTGTGAGTCGGATCTGAATACGTTGTCAGTATTTTAGGGTCGAATTGGTGATCGAATTTCAAGTACTGTTAGTAGAGAAGGTGAGCAGTATATCGTAGCGCTCGCTGCAAATTAATTTTTTATCAATAAAGGCAAAATAGAAGTACTGCCTATTTTTAGTGAATTTGTCTGCTGTAACGAAATAGTTCCTGAAACTTTTTGTCTCTGCTTTACATTTTTTAGCAATTGGATCTTACCGCTAACTAATACTAATATTAGTTTCAGTAAATATTTTTAATAAAAAACACTCATTTTATTAAATCGCACGGTAATATAAATTTGTGCGGCATATTTATATATGTAATATTACAAAAATTAGGAAAATATAGCATAAATTAAATTAATATTATACTATAAAATATAGTATAATATTTTGCATATTTTAGAAGTTTTAATTATCAAAACGCTGTATAAATCACATATTTATACAGCTTAACTAATCGGATTAAAGACAGTTTATACACTTAAGTAAAGTTGATCCAAGTAGGAAAAAATTCAAAAAAACAATGATTCTAGCCCTTTTATGATATCAAAAGTCACTGGAAAATTATTGTTTGTTCAGTTGATAATTTTAATGTTGTCTGGAGTTTCTTTTTACTTTAAAAAGTTCCGCATATTCGCGACGGAGAGTGTATTTACAATTTAGTTCCTTGATCTTGCGTTTGTACTATACGCAACCATTTTCAGTGAAAAATTGCAATTTTGAGTTATATTATCTCGTTCACTATAGGCAAGGGCTTAAAATGGTGACAAGTATCGCTTTTTTGTGATCATTACACTTTTATATGCAAGTATTGTGTTTTTTTCATTGGCCTGACCTGTTTATTGGTGCTAAATTATCTAGATATTGGTACTAGCCATAACAAATAATAAAGGGTAAAGGTATTATGTCTGCATCAGGAGAAATTTCTACCCCACAAGGATATATAGGACACCACCTAAACAATCTTCAGCTGGACTTATTTACTTTTAAATTAGTTGATCCCCACACAACATCGTCTTTCTGGGTTCTGAATATTGATTCTATGTTCTTCTCGCTTCTGCTTGGTGCAGCTTTCCTGCTGATCTTCAGTCGTGTAGGTAAAAGCGCAAACAGCGGTGTACCCGGTAAGATGCAGGCCTTCGTCGAGCTAGTGGTAGAGTTTGTCGATGGAAACGTGCGTGACATGTTTCACGGCAAAAGCAAGCTCATCGCTCCGTTGGCGCTGACAATCTTTGTCTGGGTATTCCTGATGAATCTAATGGATCTATTGCCTATCGACCTACTGCCTTATCTCGGCGAAAATATTCTAGGTCTGCCAGTCTTGCGTGTGGTTCCTTCTGCCGACATTAATATCACTCTATCGATGGCGATAAGTGTATTTATTCTCATATTGTACTATAGCTTGACGATGAAAGGAATCAGTGGTTTCGTTAAAGAATTAACCTTACAGCCGTTTAATCATCCAATTTTAATTCCTATTAACTTGATTCTTGAAGGGGTCAGCCTACTATCTAAACCAGTTTCGTTGGGCCTTCGGTTATTTGGTAATATCTACGCAAGTGAATTAATCTTTATCCTGATTACTGGTTTAATACCATGGTGTTCGCAGTGGATTTTGAATGTACCCTGGGCTATTTTTCATATCCTTATTATTATTCTGCAAGCCTTTATTTTTATGGTCTTAACAATTATATATCTTGCGATGGCGTCTGAAGAGCCTTAATTTTATTACTACATTTAATTAATAGGAGACTATTATGGAAAACTTAAATATGAATCTGCTGTACATGGCTGTCGCTTTGATGATGGGTCTGGCGGCAATTAGTGCTGCTATCGGGATTAGTATCCTGGGTGGTAAATTTTTAGAAGGCGCCGCGCGTCAGCCTGATTTAATCCCTCTACTGCGCACGCAGTTTTTTATCGTTATGAGTTTGGTTGATGCGATTCCTATGATCGCTGTTGGCCTAGGGTTGTATATGATGTTCGCTGTAGCGTAGTATTTAATACTAAGTCAACCAACATTAAAATTTTAACTATACAAAAGGCATTGTGCTATGAATCTTAATGCAACAATCCTCGGCCAGAGCATCGCGTTTGTTCTGTTTGTGTTGTTCTGCATGAAGTATGTATGGCCGCCGTTGATAGCTATCATCGAGAAACGTCAGAAAGAAATTGCTGACGGTCTGATTTTTGTCGAACGTGCTAAAAAAGATCTAAACATCGCTCAGGCTGAAGCAACCAATCATTTGAAGCAAGCGAAAATTAAAGCTCAAACGATCATTGAACAGGCTAACAAGCGTAAAGCGCAAATGCTTGATGAAGCAAAAACTGAAGCAGAAGCGAAGCGAAATAAAATTCTAGTCCAGACAAGGACAGAGATTGACGTTGAACGCAACTGCATCCGCGAAGAATTACGCAAGCAATTTAGTAAGCTAGTTTTAGTAGCTGCTGAGAAGATCATTGAATGTTCCGTGGATGAAAGTGTTAACAGCGATATAGTCGATAAAGTTATAGCTGAACTATAATATAAAAGGAGGGAGAGACTGATGTCCGAACTCATTACTATAGCTCGCTCTTACGCTAAAGCAGTTTTTGACTTTGCTGTCGAGCATCAAGCTGTGGCGCATTGGCGGGCAATGTTGACTTTTTGTACTGAGGTGAGTCGCAATGAACAGTTCACTGAACTGCTATTAGGCACGGTTGCGCCAGCGAAGTTAGCGAAGACGTTTATCGCAATCTGTGGTGAAGAGCTTGATGCTGATTGCTGTAACTTGATATGGGTCATGGCGGAAAACAATCGTCTGAATATTTTACCAGACGTGTTGGAGCAGTTTATTTTTTTGTGCACAGCGCAGGAGGGGGTTGTAAAAGTGGATCTTATTTCTACTAATACACTAAAAAAAGAACAATTGTTGAAAATCAGCGCCGCTATGGAACGACGTCTATCACGTAAAATTAAACTAAATTGCAAAGTTGATAAGTCTATTGTGGCAGGCGTCGTTATTCGTGTGGGCGATGTGGTGATAGACGGCAGCGTACGCGGGCGTCTAGAGCGCTTAGCGGACGTTTTACAGTCTTAATAAGGAATTGGAGTATGCAACTGAATCCCACCGAAATTAGCGAATTGATAAAGCAACGCATTGCTCAGTTCAATATAGTAAGCGAAGTTCGTAATGAAGGTACTATTGGTTCCGTCAGTGACGGGATTATCCGTATACATGGATTAGCCGAAGTAATGCAAGGTGAAATGATTGCGCTTCCTAACAATAATTTTGCTATTACTATGAATTTAGAGCGTAATTCTATTAGTGCCATAGTTATGGGGCCGTATGCTGATCTAACCGAAGGTATGAAAGTTAAATGCACCGGCCGTATTTTGGAAGTGCCAGTTGGTCACGGTCTGCTTGGGCGCGTGGTGAATACCCTTGGTACACCTATAGACGCTAAGGGTCCACTGGAGTACGATAGTTTTTCCGCTGTTGAAGCAGTCGCGCCTAGTGTTATTGAACGTCAGTCAGTCGATGAACCGGTACAGACAGGTTATAAATCAGTTGACGCCATGATTCCTATTGGTCGTGGTCAGCGTGAGCTTATTATTGGCGACCGTCAAACCGGTAAATCTACGCTAGCTATTGATGCTATCATTAATCAACGCGACAGCGGCATAAAATGTATCTATGTGGCTATTGGCCAAAAAGCTGCTACTATCGTCAACGTAGTGCGTAAGTTGGAAGAACACGGTGCATTGATGAATACTATCATTGTTGTCGCTGCTGCATCCGAATCTGCTGCGCTACAGTATTTGGCGCCGTATGCCGGTTGCGCCATGGGCGAGTATTTCCGTGATCGCGGTGAAGACGCGTTGATTATTTATGATGATCTCTCTAAGCAGGCCGTGGCGTATCGCCAAATTTCTCTATCGCTCCGTCGTCCACCAGGACGTGAAGCCTATCCTGGTGATATATTCTACCTGCATTCCCGTTTATTAGAGCGCGCTTCTCGTGTCAATGTAAAATATGTTGAAAAGTTCACACAAGGAAAAGTGAAGGGTAGAACTGGTTCGTTAACTGCGCTACCTATCATCGAAACCCAAGCCGGTGATATTTCTGCATTCATTCCAACGAATGTGATTTCCATCACTGACGGTCAGATCTTTCTAGAATCAAATTTATTTAACGCTGGTATTCGTCCTGCTGTTAATCCGGGGATTTCAGTATCCCGTGTCGGTGCTGCAGCCCAGATTAGTACCATGAAGAAACTATCTGACGGCATCCGTACCGCTTTGGCGCAGTACCGTGAATTGGCTGCCTTCTCTCAGTTTGTCTCTGATTTGGATGACGCGACTCGAAAACAGTTGAACCATGGTCAGAAAGTGACTGAGCTATTAAAACAGAAACAATATGCGCCTATACCGGTCGCGCAGCAGGTACTGGTGTTATTTGCAGCGGAGCGTGGGTATTTAGAAGATGTCGATCTGGCAAAAATCAGCGATTTTGAAGCATCGCTAATAGCTTACGTGAACCGTGAGCAGAGTAAATTAATGCAAGAAATCAACCAGACAGGCGCTTATAACGATGATATTGAAGAGAAGTTAAAAAGTGTTCTCAATACCTTCAAGGCAACCCAGTCTTGGTAATGATGCACTATGGTTTGCATGAGCAGATTATAAAGCAATCAAGGAGAACTAAAATGCTTGGTGTAAAAGAGGTACATAGTAAAATCAAAAGCGTTCAAAATATACAAAAAATCACTAAAGCTATGGAAATGGTTGCTGCCTCTAAAATGCGTAGAACTCAGGAACGTATGGCGTTTAGCCGTCCTTATGCAGAAACGATACGTAAAGTAATTGGTCACATTGCGCTAGGAAATCTGGAATATAAACATCCCTACTTGGCTGAGCGTAATGTGAAGTGTGTGGGTTACCTGGTAGTAGCAACCGATCGCGGTCTGACTGGTAGCTTGAACATTAATTTATTTAAAAAGCTGCTGACCGATATAAAAGAGTGGAAGAGAAAAGGTGCGGAAACTAAACTGGCTCTGATTGGTTCTAAGGCAGTATCTTTCTTTAATTTTGTTGGAATTAAAGTAGTTGCTCAGTTGACGGGTATGGGGAATAACCCCACCCTGTCTGAATTGATTGGGCCGGTAAAAGTTATGCTGCAGATTTATGACAAAGGGCTCCTGGATAAGCTCTATATTGTCAGTAATAAATTTATTAATACTTTATCTCAAGTGCCGCAGATTTTACAAATCCTACCCTTACTTCCGGTGGAGGAAGTGTATTTAAAGAACAAATTTTGGGATTATCTTTATGAACCGAATCCAAAAACGTTACTAGATACCTTGTTGCGTCGTTATGTGGAATCACAGGTTTATCAGGGTGTCATTGAAAATCTAGCTAGCGAACAAGCTGCACGTATGGTAGCGATGAAAGCTGCAACAGACAATGGTGGTAGCCTGATTAAAGAATTGCAACTTATTTATAATAAAGCTCGACAGACCAGTATTACTCAAGAACTCACCGAAATCATCTCGGGAGCTTCTGCAGTTTAGATTTAGTTATGGATTATCTAGAGGATTCAAGATGGCTACTGGACATGTTATCCAGGTTATCGGCGCTGTAGTCGACGTCGAATTCCCGAAAACTGACGTACCTAAGGTGTATAATGCGCTTAAAGTGGAAAATGACGCTGCGAAATTGGTATTGGAAGTAGAGCAACAGATTGGCAATGGTGTTGTTCGTTGTATCGCGATGGGTTCCTCCAGTAGTTTACGTCGCGGCTTAAAAGTAATCGATCTCGAACGCGCTATCGAAGTCCCGGTAGGTAAGGCTACTCTAGGCCGTATTATGAACGTGCTAGGCGAGCCAATTGACATGAAAGGCGATATCGGCGAAGAGGAGTGTTGGTCTATTCACCGTCCGGCCCCTCGCTATGAAGAGCTGGCGAGTTCTCAGGATTTGCTAGAATCAGGTATAAAGGTTATCGATTTGATTTGTCCATTTGCCAAAGGCGGTAAAGTAGGCTTATTCGGAGGCGCTGGTGTAGGTAAGACCATTAACATGATGGAACTCATCCGCAACATTGCTATTGAACACTCTGGGTATTCTGTGTTTACCGGTGTGGGTGAACGTACCCGTGAAGGTAACGACTTTTATCATGAAATGATTGATTCTAATGTTATCGATAAAGTATCGTTAGTGTATGGACAAATGAACGAACCGCCTGGCAACCGTCTGCGTGTAGCGCTGACTGGTCTGACTATAGCGGAAAAGTTCCGTGATGAAGGTCGTGACGTTCTATTATTTATTGATAATATTTACCGTTATATTTTAGCTGGAACAGAAGTGTCCGCACTGTTGGGTCGTATGCCGTCCGCAGTAGGTTATCAGCCAACGTTGGCAGAAGAAATGGGTGTATTACAGGAACGTATTACTTCTACAAGAATAGGGTCTATTACCTCAGTGCAAGCGGTTTACGTCCCCGCGGATGACTTGACTGATCCGGCCCCAGCAACCACTTTTGCTCATCTTGACGCAACTGTGGTTTTAAGTCGTCAAATCGCCTCATTGGGCATTTACCCGGCGGTTGATCCGTTAGACTCCAGCAGTCGTCAGTTGGATCCGTTAGTGGTAGGTCAGGAACATTATGATGTGGCTCGTGGTGTGCAGTCTATTTTGCAGCGCTATCAGGAATTAAAAGATATTATCGCTATTCTTGGGATGGATGAGCTTTCTAAAGATGACAAGTTAGTAGTCTCACGCGCGCGAAAGATTCAGCGCTTCCTATCTCAGCCATTCTTCGTGGCGGAAGTGTTTACCGGCTCACCAGGTAAGTACGTAGCACTAAAAGATACGATTCATGACTTTAAAGGGATAATAAACGGTGAATACGATCATCTACCAGAACAGGCATTCTACATGGTAGGTTCGATTGATGAAGTTGTGGAGAAAGCAAAGAAACTATAATGCTTTGAAAGGAGGGTGATATGCTTTCAAATACTTATCATCTGGATGTTGTTTCTGCTGAAAAACAGATGTTTTCCGGCTTTGTTAAAAAAATCCAAGTGACGGGTACTGAAGGGGAACTAGGGATTTTTCCCGGTCATGCGTCGCTTCTCACTGCCATTAAACCTGGCATGGTGCGTATCGTTAAAGAGCACGGTAACGAAGATTATATTTACCTGTCTGGTGGAATGCTTGAAGTGCAACCCAATACGGTAACTATACTGGCCGATACCGCTATTCGTGGTGAGGATCTTGACGAAGCAAGAGCAATGGAATCCAAGCGGAAAGCAGAAGAGCATATTAATGATTTTCATGGTGATATTGATTATGCTCAAGCTTCCATTGAGCTTTTAAAAGCACTAGCGAAGCTACGGGTTATTAAATTGATAAAAAATCGATGTAATTAAAATTACATCTAAAGGCTGGTCATTATGACTAGCTTTTTTTATATTTAATTAACTGTTGGATATGTAAAGTAAAATTGATAAAGAGGATTTTGTGCTTATAGTGCTTAAAAACGTTAAGTGCCTCGTTATTTTCTTTAACTAGCAATACAATCGTGAAATATCTTTAGTGCCAGAAAAGGCCGCCCTGTAAAGTGTTTTCATGCCAAAAGATAAAAAGCTTTTTGTGAGAACAGGTTTATTTTTATTTAATAAATAAGGTTTCTCAGGATGGTTACTTCAAATCGAGCATTAAGCGTGGTTATCCTTGCTGCAGGTAAGGGGAGTCGTATGCTTTCAGCTTTGCCAAAAGTGCTGCATCCACTTGCCGGCAAAGCTATGGTGCAACATGTAATTGATGTTGCTACGCAGCTTGGTGCGCTACGAATTCATGTAGTTCATGGTCACGGTAGCGCACTTCTGCGTGAACAGTTTGCCAAACAAGATGTGCATTTAAATTGGGTTTTGCAAGCCGAGCAACGTGGCACTGGTCATGCTGTTCAGCAAACGCTACCTTACTTGCGCGATGAAGAAGATGTCCTGATCTTGTATGGTGATGTACCACTTATCTCTCAAGACACATTACAACGGTTGCTTGCGTCACGTCAGCAAGGGAGTATCAGCCTTCTGACGATAACGCTCGAAAATCCTGATGGTTATGGTCGTATCGTACGTCTTAATGGTGAGATAACTGGTATTGTTGAACAGAAAGATGCTAGCGAGCAACAGCGACAAATTAAGGAAATCAACACCGGTATTCTTTTCGTCGGTGTTGAGGATATTAAACGCTGGCTTGGACAGTTAACTAACGAGAACGTGCAGGGCGAGTTCTATTTAACGGACATTATCGCTATGGGTCGGCATGAAGGTTGTAAAATTAACGCAATTCAGCCTACTCGACTGATAGAGATCAAAAGCGTAAATAACAAGTTGCAACTTGCGCAATTGGAAAGACTCTTTCAGCGTGAGCAGGCAGAGCGTCTATTACTGGCTGGCGTGATGTTATCCGATCCTAACCGTTTCGATTTACGCGGTGAATTGCGCCATGGGCAAGATGTGTCCATTGATACTAATGTTATTCTAGAAGGGCAAGTCATTCTTGGTAATCGGGTTATTATTGGTACCGGTTGTGTCCTTAAAAATGTAGTTATCGGTGATGACGTGATCATCAACCCTTATACCTTAATTGAAGAAGCGCGTATTGCATCACGTAGTACTATTGGCCCCTTTGCCCGTTTGCGCCTTGGCAGCGAGTTGGGAGAAGAAGCACATGTAGGAAATTTTGTTGAAATAAAACAGACCCGTTTGGGCAAGGGTTCGAAAGCTGGTCATCTTAGCTATCTAGGGGACGCCGAGATAGGTGCACAGGTTAATATCGGTGCCGGCAGTATCACCTGTAATTATGATGGCGCCAATAAACATAAGACCCATATCGGTGATGATGTTTTTGTTGGTTCTGATAGTCAGCTGATAGCGCCGCTAACCATTGCCCGTGGCGCTACTATCGGTGCTGGTACCACCGTGACGCACGATGTAGACGAAGGTGAGATGATTGTCAGCCGGATACGTCAGTTTTCTCTTGCCAACTGGACGCGACCAGAGAAGAAAAAATGAGGATGCGTCTAACCCCTCCCTCATGACATTACCATCGCTGATAAAACCCGTAGTATTTTAAGGCAAACTATCAGTTATATTTTCTGTTAGTTTATAATAGCGACCGCTCCTGTCCAATTAGGGATAACTAAGATGTGTGGAATAATAGGCGCGCTTGCACAGCGCGATATTGCCGAGATCCTATTGGAAGGATTGCGTCGTCTTGAATATCGTGGATATGATTCTGCCGGATTAGCGGTGGTAGATAAAAACGGTCATCTTCAACGTTTACGCTGCGTTGGAAAAGTGAGTGCTTTGACTGAAGCAGCTCAGGCGTATCCTCTGTATGGTGGGACTGGTATTGCCCATACCCGTTGGGCAACCCATGGCGAGCCAACAAAAAATAATACGCACCCCCATGTTTCTGAACATATAGTAGTAGTCCATAATGGTATCATCGAAAACTATGAATCTCTACGTGAGAAACTACGTTCACATGGTTACACTTTTGTTACTAAAACTGATACTGAAGTGATCGCTCACTTGGTGCACTGGGAACAGTGCCAGCATAATAACGTGTTGGTTGAAGTAATGCAGCGAGTAATCAGCGCGCTGCGCGGTGCTTACGGAACGGTTATCATGGATAGCCGTGATCCTAATGTTTTAGTTGCAGCGCGTTCCGGCAGTCCGTTAGTAATCGGACTTGGTGTCGGAGAGAACTTTCTAGCTTCAGATCAATTAGCGTTGCTACCTGTTACGCGTCGCTTCATGTACCTTGAAGAAGGGGATATTGCTGAAATTACCCGTTGTACCGTTCAGGTTTGGGATAGGGCGGGCCAAATTGTAACACGTCCAGAAATAGAATCTCATATTAAATATAATCTTGGGGATAAAGGCTTGTTCCGTCATTATATGCAAAAAGAGATCTATGAGCAGCCTCAGGCAATAAAAAATACCCTAAAAGGTCGGTTTAGCCATGGTGAAATAACACTATCTGAACTTGGTAATAGTAATAATACATTATTAAGTCAGGTGCAACACGTGCAAATTATTGCCTGCGGTACGTCATATCATTCTGCCATGGTATCCCGTTATTGGTTTGAGGCGTTGGCTGGTGTACCCTGTGATGTAGAAATTGCTTCTGAATTCCGCTATCGAAAACCTGCGGTACGCTTTGGTAGCCTGTTAATTACCCTTTCCCAATCCGGTGAAACTGCTGATACGTTGGCGGCGCTGCGACTGACCAAAGCGCTTGGCTATCTTGGTTCATTGGCTATCTGTAATGTTGCCGGCTCCTCGCTAGTGCGAGAATCGGATATAGCGCTAATGACCCGTGCTGGCACTGAAATTGCTGTCGCTTCTACCAAAACCTTTACCACACAGTTGACAGTGCTATTGATGCTAGTGGTACGTATTGGTCGATTACGTTGTATTGAAAAAAAGGTTGAGGAAGATATCGTTCATGCTCTACAAACGCTACCGAACCGAATTGAGCAAATATTGTTATTGGATGAGTCTATTGAAACTATGGCTGCAAGTTTCTCCAATAAACAGTATGCCATATTTCTGGGTCGTGGAGAACTTTATCCTATCGCAATGGAAGGAGCGCTGAAGCTGAAAGAAATCTCTTATATCTACGCAGAAGCTTATGCTGCAGGAGAGCTTAAGCATGGACCACTTGCGTTGATTCATGCTAATATGCCGGTAATTATTATTGCACCAAAAAACGAACTATTAGAAAAGCTGAAATCTAATATAGAGGAAGTACGTGCTAGGGGAGGATTACTGTATCTCTTCACAGAAGAAGATGCTGGTTTCACTGCTAGTAAGAACATGAACATTATTTCTCTGCCACGTGTAAAACAGATTTTAGCACCTATTTTATACACTATACCTATGCAGTTATTAGCCTATCACATCGCTCTAATTAAGGGGACTAACGTTGATCAGCCACGTAATCTAGCTAAATCAGTAACGGTAGAATAACTTTATTACATACGATATTTTTTCTGTGAAAACGTGTTATGGGGCTATATGAAATAATTGCCACCTATGCTCCTCGTTTTCTCATTTAAGGTAAAAAAAGAACAGCGACGACTACTTTTTATTGCCGTTGTACATTTAACTCAAAGGTGCTTCCAGGATCCGAACAGTACCAGAGATCTAATAACTCTTCTGAGGATAGTGCTAACCTTTGCAGGTTATAGAAAATCTGGCTCTTTATTCCACAGTATTGCAAATCTCTAGCGGTAAGTTTTATATTATTGTGAATTTATTGGCAAAAAGGATATACAGGTATCTGTGGATAGGTAATCATTTCTAGACTCTTGAGTTAAATGAGATAGGTTAACTAAAAGCCACTTAATATAGTGGACATATGTGTCCTTACAGCAATTTTATAAGCTATTAACTTAAATAACTCTAATTAAGTAAATTTAAAAAAATAAAAAATTAACTAAACTGTTGTGATTACGTATATGATTCATATCATCTCCCTATTACATAAGAAGAAAATTATCTTTCCCGCAGATTATAATTCTTAATGTTTAATATGTTAAATAATTTTTATATTGTTTTTATCCTAAAAAAGATAGTATATTATCGCTAATGCAATCGATATGAATTCAGGTATCATTAATTAAATTATCATATAATTATTACATAATAATTATTATTACTGTTCTTAGTGGTTGGTTTATATGAATTACCTGATACTTGCATGGATTTTGTTAGTTATTTAATAAGCAGACTGCAAATTTACTCCATTAATATGTAAGCATTTAAGAAACGAATTTTTCAATACCATATTTATTGTTACTACAATAAACCTAACAGGTTGTTAAACAAAGGTATTATTAATTCTTAATAGTATAAATCCAGCCTCTTAGCACCAAATAAGAGATGGGTAGAATATAATGTAGGAATGAATAAGTCTCTATTTTAGAGTTGAGCATCCTGTTAAATCTGATAATATTATTTACATGGAAACAGAAGAAGCAATACTTTAAGAATATAATGTAGTTCTATGCCATATTTGGCCGCATTATATGAAAATTTACATTTTTTGCTACTGGAGGTTTATTGTCTATTTTAGACGCACATTGGTAAATTAAATATTATAACTAATCCGCTATAAATTAGCGCTATGATTAAAGCGAGAATCGCTATTCTTGATACTCTACATAAACTTAATAAACTAACGAAATCCATTTTATACATCACCATATATTGTTGCGTACTGCAATGAAGATATACAACGCAGTGTTTAATAATTACAAGCATAAAGTTCGATAACCTCCACTGATAAGGAGGTTAATGAGGATAGACTGACTCATGGTTTAGATTAATGCGTATTATATATATACGCCCTTAGTAATAAGGCACTACACTACCTGACTATATAATTATTGCGTGTTAGTTTTGAACAATTAAGTGGTAGATAATGTTAATAATCCCGATTAAATAATATCGTGGTATTTTATTAGTCTGAAAAACTAGAAATGTAAAGGCTTACTGCACATCATAAATGATTACTTTTAGTACGTTTGGAGATGTAAAATATTCCATAAATAACAGTAGCATATTTTTAATATCTAAGCAAGAGAATAAAGGTTAAAGTATCTAATAATTATAAGAACAATTTAAATGAAAATTACCACTATTATGTTAATAGTGTAGATTAATGGTAGTCTATTTGTATCCTTTTCTTCCTTCATCATTACTTCAAATCTAGAGTAATAAAAAAATAATTTATGGATTATTTAAAACGAAATAAGCGTTTGATGCTTACTTTCTGGCAGACTTGCCTTTTGAGGTTAGCCTAGATCTATTGGTTCATGGGACGATTATTATTAGTGTCTTTACCATAACGGTATTGCCATAGGATGGCACGGGGTTTATTGTTACCTATCACATGTTGTTGAATACTGAATAGTCGCTGAAGATTTCAGTTTTAACTGATATAGCTTCTGATTGGTTAGCATACTTATTCAAATCTGTTAAGGTTATATTGACTTATTTTTTGCTAAGAAGCTTTTATGGTAGTCTGAGTTGTACATTAATTTGCATTAACATGTTATTTCATGACTAAACTATTATTGCTGGATAATATCACTCATATAATCATTGTTCCTTAGTGCAATAAGTATTGTTAGCGATAGTAAACATCACAATATATTTTATAAGAAATAAATTAAGGATTAAATAAGTTGGGTTAGCTACTTAAAATAAATTATTATCGTAATATACAATATTATTGAAGAGACAATTGCATGACGGCTAATACTATAAATCCCAGTTCTATTTATAGTATTAGCAATAACGCGGCAACATAGAAAGGATAATGTTATCATAAAAATTATAATATATTTTCATTTCGTTGTCTACCGAAGGCATTTTATGCAATTCTTGTTTACTTTAAATTATTAGGATGGTGAGCTATTGTCTTATGACTGAATAATAATTTTATAAATAAATTTTAATGTTGTGGTTAGTAGGATGCTAGTAATCAGGGAGTTCCATTTAGTAGGGTTTCAGTGTAACTAGATAGTTTTTACTGATTAAGGAACCTATTATTAGCGCCAAGGACTTAGGAGATTTTTTCTATAAAAAAAGCACAGTTCAGATTTTATGAGATAGTTTTTAAAGAGATAAAAGTGGAGTTAGTATTAACGGGTTATTGTATTTTCTCATGCCTTCATTGCTGGAAAGCAATGGTTCTATTTTAACTGTTTTTTCATTTAACGATACTGATATCAGTCTTTTGATTATATCAAATATTGT
The DNA here is from genome assembly GCA_051710585.1 of Sodalis sp. (in: enterobacteria). Classification (GTDB taxonomy): domain Bacteria; phylum Pseudomonadota; class Gammaproteobacteria; order Enterobacterales; family Enterobacteriaceae; genus JBPESP01. Next base: position 245,345 of record JBPESP010000001.1, read on the forward strand.
AGCTGTATACTCCTATAAGGACTGCATTTATCATTTAAAGTATGAACGTAAACTTAAGGTTTTTATTACCTTAATAAGGTATATTTTCTCTGCTAAATTCCATAATTTTACTATATTTAGTACGTTACTTTTGTAAAAGTTCTTGCTGTCCTTAATAATATCGCTGGCTATAAAGTATGAGTTTTATAAAAAATGCATTACTCAATATTTATTTGTCTAACCGTACGGTTTAAGTATTGCTGTCAGTAGTTTTTTTTAGGTTTAATTTCACTTAATCATTCAGTGATGGATGTTGTTGGAATATTTACTAAGTCATGCAATAATCAGGATTATTGATGTCGATATAATAGGATAAATTAGAGCTGAACTGCCTACATCAAGAACATACGTGCTATTATTAATGCTAATCTTTCTTGAAATAACTAAATTTATAGAAAGTAATAAAGTAAGGATACTGATTAAAATCAGTGTAAAATAGTTTTGTCGCTATATTATTAAGGGAATGCATCGATTGGTAAGATCGAGCATCGACATTATTAATGTAATACATTGAATAGTGATAGTATATTTTGTAGTACAACTATATTTAAGATAAATATTATTAATGTAGCGTAAGTTGATAGCTGAAAATATATGTACTCTAGAGTATAATCAAGCTAAATGTTTTGTGCATGCCACTAAATAATGGCCTACTCAATATTTCTTGTAGTTACATATTTGTAATGTCGATCCGAAAATATGATTTTGATGGTTATAATTCGCGCTAAACGTATTTATTTTTCCCGGCTATATCGCCTTGTAACTGAGGCAGTGTTATGCTACTGCTCGATTCCCGTGCGACAAGACATCATTATAACTCCATGTAACAACAAGTAGGAGTTAAAACGCTGTAAAATTAGGAACAATATCGGCAACAAGATTGTGCGTCTGTTGCGCTATGATGATGCGCTTTACTAGCGTAGTATAACAGTAGTACAAAATAGCAGGTTTGATTAAAATTGAGGGTAATTTTGGTGATCATGCTCTCGGTATTAAACAGTGTATACAATAATTGTGTGGAAAATTGTTATAGCTTATAGCAATAAGCTAACTCATGATAGTTATTTAAATTTACGATGAAGAGTTTAAAATCCTGATTAGTTGCTTATCCGCAGCACTTCGGATCAAAAATTCGACCGGTGGCGGATTGTTAAGTATAGGTTTACGGTGTTACGTGTCTCACTAGAGAAATATTACAAAGTAATGGCTTTTGATAAAGGCTTTTAATATATCAACGCTTACTGATTGACCGTAGTCAATACGTTTGTTTCTTTTAGCGATTAAACGTACGTTCATTTGATGATAGTTACCAATTATTCTGAATTGAGTAGATTCATAAAACCACTTCTAAATAGTTGTCTACTGCTGTCAATAACGGTTCGGTATTATTGACAGCAGTAGACTTTAATATATCAGTATTACGTTTTTTAGTAAAAGAAGAACAGATAAACAGAAAATAGTGTTATACCAGCATATTTTTTATAAAATATTCCACTATTTACAAAACGATAGTGCATTCTAAATGAGTAGAGTGACCTATTTTAAAGTGAAAATAGGTCAATGTATCCTATATTTTTGTATTTAATATAATTAAATAATTGTTTAGGTAAAATACTCTATATATAAGCTATTAGTAATAAAAAACAATAGCACCATGCTTAATATTATGAGATTCTTTTGCCAAAGCTATAAAGGGGATAAATAAGTAATTTCCTTATGAAGTAGCATAAAATTACCTTAGTACATTACCTGTTTTTGAGGTATATATTTATTTTTATTTTATTGTGTAGATTACAAATAATATATGATTGCCACCATGTCAGTGGTTAATATTTTAAACCAATGTTGCCGATAGCAACATTGGTGATATTTGCTATGAATAGAATTTGCTGAAGCCTTTATCCGCCGTGAGATTCAATGTAAGTATAATGTTCTTCCAATTTAACTCATTGCTAAAAAATATAGATAGTTGTTAATTTAATCGGTAATGCAGCTAATGCTCATTAGTCATAAGTTATCTTATGATATGGGATAATAAACTCAATAAATATATCAATAATAATATTGCAAAGTGCTGCTTAGCATTCTTAAATGCTGTATATTATAGCGCTTTCAGCGGAGTTTTTTTATTGAAGTACTTAAGTAATTTAAATCTATTTATTGCCCGTTTTCATATAAATTAATTCAGTTCTGCTGTATGTATCACTTCAGAAAGTATCGCAAAAACGTGTCATTCAGTAATTAGATATTGTTAAGAGAAATAATCAGCAATATACTATTAATATAGTACCATGATTTATATGGTATATCAAGTTTTAGTCCATAGAAAAAATAATGGCATAGGTACTAGTATAAACGTTATCTCTATGCAGAGTATCAAAGATATAATCGTTTCCGCAGTCTTTTATTATAATGAGTAATATCGTGCGTATAAGTGATTAACTATTATTAAATAGTCTTCAGTAGTACAGTACTTTTGTAGTAAACTATTGTGGAAAATCTTTATAAATAATATTCGTATTGATGAATACAGAACAAGTATTTTTATGATTTAGTAGTATATAAATATAAATATAAATATAAATATAAATATAAATATAATCTGTATAATAAAATATACAATAGAAATATATAGATGATTGCAGTTGTGTTAATTTTAATCATAATTTTATCAAAACACTAAAATTTACTGTCACTGAAGGGATTTTCCTTACCGATACTGTTCTATGGAACTAGAAGCCGGATTTCTATAAAAATTCATAGCATATTATTTTGTAACTACACTCTACCATACGTTTAGAGTTTATCGTAGCAGTTATAAATATTGGAAAAGGCGTCCTGAGAGAGTAAATGTAAGATGAGTAGTATTGCTATTTTCATAGTTAAATTCATAAACTGTAATATATTAGTTATGGTATAACTGGCACGAAAAGTATTTATAAAAAAACTAGAGATGTTTATGGATATACGATGACTTGCATAAGTATATTTATGAAAAATATAATATAAACAATTTTTTAGTAAAAAAATATAAGTATACGTTAGTGGTCAGGAGCTATGTTGCTATATCTAATTATCTTAAGTGCTAGTTAGTCGTCATGGAGCTAAAACAGGTATGGTACGGCGATGTGACGTATATCTATATTTGGAAATAATAGGTATATCTTGTATTTATTATTTTTTGTTTATAAAAGAAGCTACTAAAATAGGCTATAATGTTACTATCTACATATAGTAGATTAACTATTAAAGCACTAAAATAGCATGATAAATATAAATAAATGAAATAATATATTACAGCGATTAAATATCTACTTTAATACAAATAAATAGTTCTGACAATTTCTGTAGTATTACAGAATAAAACATAACATAAGTCTATATAATAATTCTTTGGATAATAGTCTTATGGAAGTTTTCAGAAATATAATAAACGAGTGAATGCTAGTAACAAGCTATATAAGCTTCAGTTAACTAGATCATAAAATTAAAGACTATGTATTGGAATATGATAATATACTATTTCTGTAGCCTGCAGAAATATAATAGTAAGTTACCAGAAATATATATTAAAAATATAACACACTGAAATATTCAAATATATGGAGTACTGTTTAGTTTAAAATAATATAAATTATTATTTCTATATTTATTCAATAAAATAAATAATGATAATTTTAGTTAATTAAATATAAGAAATTAGGTGTATATCAAAAAACTTTGATATTGGTTTTGTTAACCTAATATTTATTAGGCAATAATTGTTATAAAAGATATGAGTTTCTTATTCACAATTTCACCTAACTTCTTGTTTTCAAATAATTCTGTATTATCCAGAATAACTTATAAATCAGTCTAAAATATTTTGCATAGCTGGATACCTTTGTAACAGTGATATAAAGGAGTGTTTTCAGTATGGCTTTGCCACTATTGTAAATAGTAAGTAGCTAGGGTTATAAATTACACTTTGTCATATAGCTAGTTTGGTTATGTGACAGGATTATGTACACGAAGCTGAACAGAAGTAATGGGGCACTAAAAGTTGTGGCTGCTCTTAGCCGCTATTTGTAATAGCGCGACCATATGCCTGCAGCATTGGTTTTAGCAGTACGTTTCTCTGATAATAAGATTTGCAAATGATACAGTTAGCTATTTTAGCTACGCCGTCCGCTAGTATAGCTAAAATATTTACAGTGGAAAAAGTTCATTCAGAGGTGGGATGAATGGGTTTCTTAGTTACAGAATGTTATTTTTAATTTTTTGTTACAGTGTCTTCCAATATAGGTACTCATACCTCTATATTATAAAATAAGTTAGGCAGTGATTTATCCCTGCTTTCCTTTATCGATAGAATTAATAATCTTTTCTAGTAGAACCGATAAAATATGGCATAGCTGAAGGCTATGAAATAAATTTCATCACCCTAGTTTGAAGATAGGGTATAGCGTTTTATTATGATTAAAACTTTTATGATATAAAAGTATATAACTAATAATAGTTTAACCACTTCACAGGTCGCCAGCACTGTCTTTTTTTCGGACGACTTAACTCTATGTTAATTTTTTTTAGTCAGCAGTAATACTTTATCTAGAAAAAAGGTGTAGTAGCTTATATTGGAAGCATTTTACTACTGATCCATGGCAGATGGCACCAATTATTCTTGCTAACGCTCCTTATTAGTTTACTGAGACATCCACATTCTTTTGATCTAAAATATGCTGAGGATAAACAGTTTTATCGGTTACTTGATGTTTCGCCTATTTTTCAGTATCACCATTTACAATGATGAGGGGCAGCGCGCGCTGGTGGAATAGCTGTTTTTATAAGTGCCGCTCTGGAAGCTGCCATTTCTATTAGGTATCGATAGAAGCCTGTAAAACACAATTAAAAAATTAAGTCTGCTGTGCGACACACTCCCTGCAGCAGAGATGTTGTCGCTATAAACGGTTTACCGTATTTATTTAAGTCGGGAAAAGATCTACTTGATTCGAGTTATTTTAGCTCTTGGCTATGCTTATGTAGGAGACGGATTTACAAGAAAGTAGGTAGTAATCTTAAGTCAATTAGAAGGGGAGCGGGAGCTCAAACTAGAGTAGAAAATCTGGAAACTAACGCTTTATTACTGTTGAGTATAAAATTTTAGTTGGTAGGCGAATTTTAGGTAAAGTAATGCTTCTAAGATACTATGCTGGTGATTACCCCGTTTTAAATGCATATACCCTCTATTCACTATCATTACTGAAAGTAGGCATACCATTATTGTAGGTGCAATATTATTAAATCTATGACTTGCTTAAATTTTAAACTTCAGTTTCCTTCTTCTATTTTATTCGTATTGCGACGAATGATATCAAATATTTCCGGTGCTATCGAAATTGATGTAGTATTTTGTTAGCGCTAGGATATTATAGACCATTATAAAGGAAATGGTTGATTTTTTTTGCAGTGATGACAACAGAAGATCCCTATAGCTTCTGCTTTATCATTATGCATAAATGGGATAGCGGGAGCAGATTTCTAGAACTTTTTTCTTAGTGCACTCGATTACAGTATCATCATGGATGTTTTCTAATACGTCACATATCCAGTTCGCCAAATCACACACATCAGTCTTTGTAAAACCGCGCCGTGTAACTGCTGGCGTACCGATACGAACCCCGGAAGTGATGAATGGGCTTCTTGGATCATTGGGTATGCTATTTTTATTAACGATAATATTAGCACGGCTTAGAGCGGTATCTGCTTCTTTACCAGTCAGATTCTTATTTAGTAAATTTAATAGGAATAGGTGATTATTGGTAGCGCCGGAGAGAATGGCAAAATTACGTGATAAAAAAACTTTTACCATTGCTTTAGCGTTTTCGACCACTTGTTTCTGGTAGTTTTTAAACGCTGGCTCCATTGCCTCTTTTAGGGCAACTGCTTTGGCGGCAATTACATGCATCAATGGACCACCCTGTGTGCCGGGGAATACGGCAGAATTTAACTTTTTATATAGCTCTTCGCTACCACCTTTGACTAAAATCAAACCACCACGTGGACCAGCAAGCGTTTTGTGAGTGGTTGTAGTCACGACATGCGCGTGGGGTAATGGGTTCGGATAAACGCCAGCAACAATCAGACCCGCTACGTGCGCCATATCTACAAATAGATAAGCGCCGATGCTATCAGCAATCTGCCGCATTTTAGCCCAGTCAGCTATACCGGAGTAGGCGGAAAAACCGCCAATGATCATTTTCGGTTGATGTATTTTCGCCAGCTCAGCTAACTTATCATAATCGATATGACCGTTCTCGTTAATGCCGTAAGGTATAATATTATATAGTTTTCCAGAGAAGTTGACATTGGAACCGTGAGTTAAGTGGCCGCCGTGCGCTAGGTTCATACCCAGTACTGTATTGCCCGGCTGTAATAATGTGGTATAAACGGCAAAGTTGGCCTGGGATCCAGAGTGAGGTTGCACGTTGGCATAATCTGCACCAAAAAGAGCTTTAGCACGATCGATAGCTAATTGCTCTATAATATCGACATATTCGCATCCACCGTAATAACGCTTGCCGGGATACCCTTCAGCGTACTTATTAGTAAGCTGTGAGCCTTGTACTTGCATAACGCGTGAACTGCTGTAGTTTTCAGATGCAATCAGTTCAATATGCTCTTCCTGGCGTAAAACTTCCTGCTCTATTACTTTCCATAATTCGGTATCATAATCTGTAATATTTATATCATGCTTTAACATCTATTTCTCCTGAAATTTAGTTAACTAACTATAACGATTAAAATAGAGGAATAATTAGTTATTAGTATAATCTTTTTTGCTTGGCTCCCCTTGAATGGTTGGGAGTTGCTTACGCAAATAATTCTTTTGTTGACTCCGCATAAGGTTATAAGTCATTTTATGCACTAAATAATAAAATATTTTCCTCATAACAAGAGTAAAATATTTTATGGGCAATACATCGCCCGCACGGATATAATTAATTTCGCGTATAGAAACTATTGTTTACCTGAGAGGAATAGTCGGTGGCTATACTGTAGCCGCTTCTGTTACTAAGCTAAAGCCTCAAATTCTATCTTAGTTCTACCCACCGCTATGGACAGAGTATCACGTGCGTGACGCTGAAGACAACAAAATTCATTCAGGTCCAGTGTATTTAGAGATAAAAGTTTATATAAATTTTGTACGTTGGCGAGCAATCATTCGTACAGTTTTCATCGCATTTCTGTGGGTTATTTATAATAACTATCATAAATAGCGTTCTTAAAATTTAAGGTGCCGTGTGGTAAGGCACAGTAAATGCTTTGCCAGTAATGGAATATTCCTCAGCCAGATCATATAAGAAGAGCGATTCTTAACCTAATGTTTTTATATAAAATACAGAGATCCCCGTGAAATTCCTCGGAACTACCTATCCTTTAGGTAAATTTAGATGAATAGCAGACAAAATACATACATTAATAATTAGATCGCAGTCCATACTTAATGGATACACTTTTTTACTTCTATAATACCAGCATTATTTTAACTTATATCGACAGCGGTATATCGCTTATTTTTTTGATAAAAGAGTGCTTCTTTCAGTGGTCTGAAATAACCCTTTGCGCTGTCTGATCGCATAGGTGAAAGAACCCTAGTTGTGTTTTGAACAAGCTCATATTTATACTAGTCGCTCTGGCAGTACGCTATTAATTAGCTACGATAAAAGAGGTGTAAGAGAGTCGGCAGGTCTGTATTACTTTCCCAGAATTTCTTTGTCAATGTGCTACTCTGTTTTGTAAAAGGATACTGAGATCTGATTCGAATACCATGTTTATCTGCTTCAATAGATGCAATATAAGCGTCTATATAGGTAAATACCGGGATCCTATGTATCCTGGTATTGTTTAACGTTGGCGGTATGCGTTAACACCAAAGATTCATTAATAGCACTATACAGTGTCTTTTGTAATTCACTATTTTAATCAGAAAAATAAATACTCCCTTTTTTGGTAGTAAAAACTGTTTCTGGAATAGAGCTATGGACAATAAGAATGATTACAGGTAAATAAAGTTGCTTTTGTATTTCTTTAAGCAGCCCAATATCGTTCATCCTATTCATATATAAGTCACTGATGAAAAGCTTAATTTAGTGAAATTTTAATAGCTGTAGTACCTCCTGCCCGTTTTCTACAGTGATCACTGTGAGTCTTTTTACGGGTTAGGCTACATATCAAGTGGTTTAAATAGACTAGCATCATCGTTTAAAAGCAAGAGATGAGTATATTTCAGGTCCTTATAGAAGAATAATTTGGCCACCGTATATTTGTTACTAATGAAAAATGCTTTTCAGGAAATTCTTCTGCTGATTACTTAGCGTTGGTAAATTATTACCACTGTCATGTGATGGATGTTGTCTTCAGGGTTTACTGTTTCTTTCCTGCCGGTTTGTTACCATCGCTTGTTAAGCGATGGTATATGCCCTAATACTCCATGATTTACCAGTTACGCAAAGATAGAGTTACTTAATCTCAGTAATATTTTATAGCTTGAGAATGCTGGTAGTTTTTAGTTTCTGATTGAGTTGTTATTCTTACACTGTAAAGGTTTAGATATCTGATTGTTGGGTTCCTCCTAACTAATGCTAATTATGGCTAAGTTTATCAGCCAAAATACTAGCCGCAAATCCTGCCTGTTGTTGGCAAAAAAAATGGAAAATAGCGGATAGATACTGGTCTGTAAAGTATTACGATAGTTTAAAAAAAATGATGATAGGCTTGATGCTGGCCGATGATATTTATATTCGTAGCGTCTAAAAAATCCTCTATAGAAACTCTCATATCATCTTGTTTCTTGTTGTCGACACGCTTCTATATGCGCTTCAGTTGAATTATACGTGAAACACATTTTATAAAATTCAACTAATATTAAGAATAATTTATTTCGCAAGATCCTATAGGATTCTTTTAGAAATATTTTAACTATAATACTTAAACAGGTTACGATGTTTTTTTGCTAGCTGAGTAACAAGTAAGTAGCCACCATTTTATCTTGATAAGTTGATAGGAAGTAATAACGAGGATCAGAATCACACTTGCCATACGGTGAGTGAGAAAAAACAAGGGTCTGTCGCAATAAATGCGCCGTTTCAGTTATATATCGACGATTCTTACCGATTAGATAGAGGATAATATATTAATAGATTTAATGTAATTTATTCATACTAAAATAGTGATAGCCCCAGTCAACCTAAAATTGCTTCATCGGTGAAGGTCTTTTGCAGCTAATAACTGCGTGAAAATATTCTTGCGTTTTTATTTGTACTAGTTTGCTGTTGGAGGAGCTTGAAAGCCTCCAGCTGTGCCTAGATCTGTTTCTAATTATTATTTACAAATAAAATTTGTAGAAGAGCATTTAGTAGGTTTACTATCACTAATAGTAACGTGTTTTAGCAATAAATTACTCTGACTACTGAGGATTTATTGCTATTGCTGGCGCTAGGTTTTGTAAAGGCGGCAACGTTGTATTTTTTTTAATACGCAATATTGGCGATAGCTATCTTTTATCACTAGCGTTAAATTGATTATATTTCGGGAGGGATACGATATCCAGCAGCATCCTGCAGTTAATCTTAGCCGCTTATTTTCTCAGAATATTCAGATTTACCAGGTCACTAAACCAGAAACAGTAGTGATAGTAACCACCTTGAATGCAATGAAAACCCATTGTGATGCAGAGAGCGTGGAAATGAATATCAGTTATTTGCAGCCTTCTCCTTTAGAGAATTAAGAATAGGTTTTGATGCTAATTGATTGTTAATGCTGTGAATATTTATCAAAACACTTGGCCAGAGGCCAAGTGTTTTGATAAATAAAGGGTGCTTTACTTAACGTGTCACCATTTTTATTTTTTAACATTACCAGACTATAGATTAACAATTGCATTAGCTGGTAGTACATTGGCTTTTTTTAGAAAAAAGGTAAATGAATGCTTTATTTATATAAAGTAGAAACTTTATAAAATTAGGAATATTACATACATTCGTATGATTATTAATTTTTATCCAGTCTTAAAGCGTCATCCTCTGTATCTCTAAAAAATAAAATTAAAATGTCTCTTACAATGGAAGAGAAATTATGTTCTGTTTAAAACAATAAAAATCAGAGAAATAAACATTTCTTGTTGATAATAGTTTGTTAGTGAAGCGTTCGCATAGAAAAAAAATAATACCTAACGCACTGAAACACCCCGTTACATAGCACCTTTTGCTCAGACTATAAATTAGTATGGATTAACCTACGTATGTTATCCCAGTTGTTTTCGTGCATTATGGAACAGACGCATCCATGGCCCATCCTCACCCCCATTCAGCAGGATGCTAAGAGTGGTAACGGTACGGAATACTCGTTCAGGGTGAGCGGCATGGTCAGGGTAATATCTCTATTAGTGCTTTTAATAGCAGTGATTCTATGAGATGAGCCATTATAGGGTTAGCGGGATATTTCAGTAACTTTTTGGCATAGTTGTCTAGATAGCGTAAAGACATCAATTCTGCATGCTCGATCGCAGCTAAATGCGCAGTGTCGCGCACCTCCCGCCCTTTGCCGTGAGAAAAAACGCGCGATAGGTAAACGAGAACTAATTATATCCCGCAACAGTAGCGACTGGCTCTTAGTTACCTCCACTAGGCTTAACCATCCCTCAAAGCGCTCAGACTCTTTACGAACAAAATGAGGCCACAGTTCCACACCGGGTATCAGTTCGCGTAAATTGGAAATCATCTGACATCCATTGCAGACATTAAGCAGCAGAGCTTTGGGATAGTAAAAAACGTCTTAAACTAATCACGCAACCGCTGGTTAAACAAGACTGACTTAGCTAAACCTGCTCAGGTATCTAACATATCTCCGTAGGAGAAACCGCCTTAAGTTACTAGTATATGAAAACCGTTAAGATTTTTAGCACTAGTAAGCAGATCGCTCATATGTACATCAATAGCCTCAAACCCGGCACGGTGAAAAGCAGCTGTCATTTCCACATGAGAATTCACGTCTTACTCTCGTAGCACGGAGAACTTTCAGTTGTACACCTTTAGCAATAAATGGTGCAGCAATATTCTTCACAGGATTAAAACTCAAAGTTACTGTCAGGCCTGGATCGTTGTCATCCTAACTGGTGGCATGTTCCTGATTGACACTTTCGGGATTGTCATGCAACCGCTGCATCTGCCAGCTGGTTTCTGCCCATCAGGTTCTTAGAGTGGTAAAGAGCTTTCACTGTATAACGAGCGTTCACCGGCTCGCAGGAGAAAACGGTCGCCTGACAGCGTCGTACCAAGGTAGTGCAGACATTTCGCTAGACTTTCCTGATGAAATAGTGCCGTAACCGTGTCACGATCAGTCATATCGATCTGAATTACCGCCCTCAACTGTTTATTAAATAGAGCACCTAACGTATCTTCTCCCAGAAGACCAATGTTGGCATCGATACCGTAATGGCCGGCAAACGCCATTTCTGCTAGAGTTACTAGCAAGCCACCAGTCGCACGGTCGTGATAAACTAACAGTCGCCCTTGCGACACTAGTTGTTATATGACGGGGAAAAAAGCAGGCAACTGAGCAGCATCGTGTACATTAGTGGTTTTATCCTCAAGCTGGCGATAACTTGTGCTAAAGCAGTGGCGTCTAATGCTTGACGGCCAGCGCCGAGATCAATGAGAACACTGCATATTATTTTGCACCCGACTGCAATGCGGAGTTACAGTAGCACGTACGTCTTCTATGCTGGCAAAGGCAATTTTATGCCCAGCGACAGCGGCACACCGTCATTTCCCGTGATTCAGCCCTTCCGCTAGCTTGTTTTCATCGATATGGAATCTTTATCCATTGGGATGGTAAGCTCAAGTTCTGGACAGAGCTCCTCGCCCACTGCTTTTACTGCTTGATACAGATCGGTGTCTTCATTGGGATGACCCGCGGCAACCATCATAGTTTGCGAGAGTTTCACTAGGTTGATATTGCTGATATGCGTGGCTGCTAGATTAGTCAGCGCCCGTCCTACTGTCAGTCGCGTTGCCGCGGAAAATTTAGAAGCGCAACCGCGGCCCGCTTACCTAGCGACATCGCTCACCGTAATAACTATCCAAGCTGGCGGTTGTTATAGCGCAATCCGCAACCGGCACTTGCCCCTAGACCGACCATTTCAACTATATTACGATCATTAATGTTGATAATGAAGGTTTTTTCTGCTACCGCCGGCAAATAATGTAACATGCGGTTAATCGCCTCGGTGAGCATGATACCATTGCGGTTCAGCGGGTGAATTACAGGAGGCTGATGGGTGAGGGCTTCCTGCTGGATATTCGGTGTTTTGCTAAACAAGACGTCTAAAGGTAAATCAATCAGCTGGTTATTGTAATATGCGTCGTTCAGGGTAAGATGCGACATATCTGTCTCTTCACCTATCACCGTATATGGTGCACGCTAACGGCGACAAATAGCACTAAATTCCCTATTCGCTCAAGAGCGACCACCATAACGTAGTGTTCTTGCGATTCATTACATCACACTTCCAGCAGGCTCATGCTAGATTCCTCATTAGGGAACAGTGTAGCTGAAAATATCCGCCATATCCGCTATTAGTAAGCAACTCTAGAATGGCCTTTGACAAACCGCTGCACCTACGTCATGAATAAATAGAATAATCGGGTTGTCTTCCCCTTGTTGCCAGTAGCGGTCTATGACTTCCTGACAGTGGCGTTCCATTTCAAGGTTTTCTCGTTTTACAGAGATAAAATTTAAATTAGCATCAAATTGACCGGAGGTAATTGAAGAGGCTGTTCTACCGCCAAGGCCGATGTTCACACACTGTCGGACTGCCAAAAACAATAAGCTTGGCGCCAATGTTGATTTCACTTTTTTTGTACGTGCGCCCTTCGAATATTGCCAATGCCACTGACTAAAAGATGGGTTTATGGTAACTGCACAGTTCCCCACCGTTATGGCTGTTCACCCACTCTTTGTACGTACGGAAATAACCGGCTAGGACTGGACGGCCAAATGCATTATTGAACGTTGCAGCACCCAATAGGCCGTCAGTCATGATATCCAACACGCTAATAATATGCTCAGAGTGGCTGAAGTTTTCTTTCCAGGAAAGTTCAAAGCCTTGGATGCGTAAATTGGAAACAGAGAACCCGACCAGTCTAGCTTTCGGCTTAGCGCCGCGGCCTGTAGCGCCTTCATCTCGGATTTCAATACCAGTGCCAGTGGCCGCGGCTGACCAGGGGGCGAATAGTGGTTGGATGGTTATGGGTTTCAACTTTCATCAAAATATGCGCCGCTTTTTGATGAAAGTCATAGCGCCCCGCCTGCGCGTTAGGGAAGAAACATCCTACCGCTGATCCCTCCATTACTACGGTATTGTCTTGTAGGCTGACAATACATATTCTATAGTCCGTTCAAAGGTATTTAAATCATTTTAAAGAGCGACTCTTACTCTGCTGTTTACCATAAATCACCCAGTTAGCATTAAAATTTTATGTAGGCAATGCTCAGAGTTAGCCTGAGCGAAGATATAGAGCTCGATATTGCTTGGATTAATCCAAGACGGATGAATATTGTAAATAAATAGTCTATTTCGTTTTGTATCAACATCACACATACTAGTAGTAGATTCATTTCTTCTAGAACGCTGAGGCCCTTACACAAAATATCCACTAGCCTTACTGTGGTTTCGGTGCATGATTGGCAAAAAGCGTTGTTGCCTTTTCTAGGGGAGTGAAAACTATTTCTATAATCCTATTGTATAATAAAGCAATGAGTCTCTCTACTGAGATTTACTTAATTGAGGCGCCTGAATATAATAAGGTAAGCTACTTTCAAGACGTTTTATTTGCAGGAGTTCGGAGTTATAAACAATATCGATTGCTTTTGAGGACTAAAATGAGCGTATCCTGGGGCGCAGTGTAACTAACATCAACCGTCTTTGCGGCTGGTGTTTTGTGAGAGATAAGCCGTATTTTAACAGCTTCTGAAGCTGCCTTGAGGCATTTTTGTCTAGCACCGCGTGAGATCGATGGAGTGGATGTATTCAGCATAGATACTAGATACTTTTAATTATCAGTTTGAATCCTGGTAATGAACTAACAACTTATTAATACGAAATTTGGACAGGGCGGGTGAACCGCGTACTATTTCTATAGTAGTATATTTTTTTATCTTTAAACCGTCCATCCATAGATGTGTAGCTTGAGAATTTATGGAGTGTTATAGTTATATATAGAATGATAGGTAAAACACGCTTTTATAGAAATGTTATCTGTAAACAAAACTTTTTTGCAGTTATTCTTTTTACCATTGTTCTTATTCCACTAGATGCAGATATGCATTAATCTTAATGTATATATTAGCGCCTTGTTTCGCAACAAAGCCCCTTCAGGAGAAAAAGAATAATAATTTTTTTGTCGTTAACAAAAAATGAGGCTTGCTTTTGGCAAGAGAAAACTGCCTTTAAGCAGTTTAAATTAAATTGTGTTATCCATAATAGGCTTGATCGTTATTTTGTTTTTTTAGCTCCTTATTGTGGAGCTACTGTGCTTTTACGTAACACTTATAAGGAGGCCTAGTGATCTTAAATCGCATGGTGAACTTCGTATCAGCACCTTTATACGCTTCTGAAATATTTATCACGTTAAAAACAAACTAAGGATTTTAATTACGCGATCTAGTGGAAGATTTTGCTGATTATATCGAGTGTACCCTCAAGATACGTGTATGAATCAATCTGAATTAATTGTTTGATGATCTAGATCATGACAATTTCAATAGCTAGAAGGCAGTTTTATTTATAATGTTTGAATAATTTAATCGATTTAGCATTCCTTCCTCTTACTATTCAATTTCATAATAGCTGGTATATCAAACCACTTTTGTTAGCTCTTTGAAAGAAAATGGTAATTTCTGCTGGTTTCAGGGATAATGCTTATCCGCTCCGTACGAGATAGTATGAGGATAGATAACAGAAGCAATGCAGATTAGTCGCTGAGTTGATGTGGGACTGGAATTACCGATATAGAGAGCCACCCTACCATAAATAAACCATTTACGGATATGTCTACGGTTAGCATCTGCATAATTATATGGGAAAAATCCTCCGCTATAAAATTAGATTAATAGGTTATTTATAGGAAAAGAGAAAAGCACTCCACCTTGCGGCTAGGAATCCGATCCTTCTAACGTATCTACTTAGCCGTAGCAACTGAATATTTATGTGTAGCGGCGACGGCTAAGATTTTCGCGGCCCTTTGACGACGTCATTAGATCCTGTTAATATGAGGCATCTGGCAGTTTTAAAATTTAAACGTTTGCCGCTTTACCTTTTTCTTTATCCGGCGGCAGTGAAAAAAATCACTAAGCTGGGCGGTGCATAGCTGCGTCAAGACGCCATTGGTAATATCAATCTGATGGTTCATACCCGGATGACCGAGTATATCTATGAGCGATCCGGCTGCACCGGTTTTTTTGTTCCGTGCTCCGAAGACCAAACGGTCTATACGGGCATGGATCATTGCGCCGGCGCACATTATACAAGGTTCTAGGGTCACGTATAAGGTTGCCTTCAGCAACCGGTAATTACCCGTTTTCCCCCCCCCTTCTCGCAGGGCCATAATTTCGGCATGTGCGGTGGGATCACGATGGCCAATAGAACGGTTCCAGCCTTCACCGATAATTATGTCATTTAGCATCAGGACAGCACCAACTGGCATCTCGCCTTCAGTTTCAGCGCGCCTAGCTAACATTAGGGCGTGACGCATCCAGCTTTCATCGTAGTAGCGTTTATTCATGACTTCGCTCTCTGCTTATAATAATGCTGTTAAGCATGCCTGTAACCAGAAAGAAGGTAAATAAATCTAGTTACTTAAATTTGCTATCATGTGTTACTCGGCAATGGTTTTAGTAAAGTACAGCAGTGGACTATCGTGAATACTATCGTTATAGGTACTGTATAATATTTCAACCAAGATTCTCAATTCGCGCTCTAAGTGCAGCAGTTTTACATAGCAGAGACACCACAGCGTCAACCATACAGACGCTATATTCAGAGAGTTCTGTATACGCATTTGTGATGAAACCACCTTGTGGTAAACCTTCTCTATTAGAGACTTAAGCGTATAGTAATAAGTCATAAACTTCACTTTTAAGGCTCATAAGGGCGCCTCGTTATGCCTAAAAGGTAATTATAAATATAAATTAGATATTTATAATTCAGCTGACGCTTTAGTCCCTAACTATTAGTCTAAGCGCCTCTACCTTTGCAGAGTAGAGGTTACCAATGTGCGATTGAGTGGAAGATGTAAAAGAAGATAGTAAAAAAGTAGTTAAACAGATCCTGTTGATATAGTGTTCTTTTTAGATCAAAAAAATACTACACCATCCTCCACTATGGTGAGTTAGTTAAAAGCTACTCTCTTCTGGATCTCTAACTTCAATAAGTCATCTAAAGATATCTTACCACTACAGCAGTCGTCTACTTTAGTAGATAGACTGTGACTTTTCCGGTGATAATGGTTAGAATAAACAGCAATGTAATACCTAAAACTAATGCTTTTCTCAAAATATCAAAATACCTACAGATAAGGCGGCTTTTAGTACTTTTTTTTAGTAAGTATTGTGAGTTTTAACAGTATGATTAATGACACTCTCACCTAATATACCTATCTCACATAGGTAAGAACGAGAGCGGTTAATTTACGCTGTGGACTTATATAAGTACCGCACGTAGTGGTAGTACTTCCTGAGAGCCTAAAGTAATAAGGCTAAGATGAGCGGGATAAATATATGACTTAACTAACATATAACGCTGCTAATATAGATAATCATATTGTATTTTAATGCGCTCAGGTGTTTATGTTGAGCTATCCGAAAATTCGTAACAAACAATGCACTAGCATCTTAAGTATGAGGTGCGCATAGCATCAATGATCTTTATCAAAGCGCCAAAGTCACTCAGAAGTGTGAGCAAGACTCTTTTATTTTTTATGTATTCGGGCTCTCTTCTCGTTAACATTAGTGCCCACCTATCTGTTTGATAGGTGGGCACTAATGTTAAAATAGCTTCTCCACCCATACCTCCGCCAAGCGCTTCAGAAGCGCTTTTACCGTTAACAAGATCAGTGTCAGAATGGCGTCGCTTGTTTAACTTTATAGTTAGCTCTTGCGCTATAAGGGTTACTGCTGATGCTTGCTCTCCCTTAATCTTATAAGCTTCATATACAACATAGAAAACGAGATCGCGTGGTTTCTTGGTATAGTGGTTCAGATATTTACTATCAAATTTTGATAAACCTTATCCAGTCTAATTTATGGTACCGGTTAAAATTATATTCAGAATTAGTTTTTTTGTGTAGTTCAGGATTTTATCTGTATTAAGGTATTAAGCTGATTAATACTTAAGTTCCCTACTATCTTTAGTATAGGGATGTTTGCTATTTATGCAATGAGTAAGTCGAGATTAAAAGAAATAGCGATGGGTGTCATAAACTAAATAGCCGAGCATAACACTCTACGTCTAACATATACAACAAGCTTTAAGATGTTGCTATTTTTACTACTTTATCGATTGAGGTAAGTCGTCGGCCGAAGGTGTTAAAAAATTATCTTCTCTCATGTCTGTATTATTTTTTTGTGCTTTCAATTAGCTTAAACAGTGCACTGCACCTGAGCCTCCGGTGATAAAGCTGACTATCCCCGGAAGCACCATGAAGATGGAAATTTCCTATGTATCTAGCAAGGCTAGTCTACCGCTGGTTTCATCCCTTAGTATAGATGAGCTACTTAATAATAGGTAATTATATCATGGTTCAGATACGATGGTGTGACTGCTGCTTACTGCGTAAGCAGTTTAATTAAAATATTTTAATTCTACGCTATTTGTCGTACAATGATAATAAATTGGTTAATTTATTATGTCATGCTGAAAAGCATGTAATCTTAGTTAAATTTTTTATATATGAAAGTCAAAAAAAATCAGTCAAGAGTAATGAACTTCGCCTAGAAGTTTTTTTAGAAAAAATATTTTCCGCGCTGAAGTCAATATTAAGCAAAATCCTGTTTAATCGTCAGGATATAAGCAGACCCCGACGATATCAGTAGATAACTAAATCATCAATGAGGATTTTATCAAAGTTATCGGAGGAAAAAAATCCTGGCAGGAAAAGTGATGGTTCTGCGCGGAATGCACTGTATCTTAACAGTGAAGATAAACTGCATTATAGAAATAGAAATAATACAACGGTTAAAGTAGTTAATTATCGCTATGATTAGCACATTGGGACTGGTGGTGCGGAATTTCTCTTATAACTTAATGAAAATTCGCATAGATTAATTGTCATTACCGGAAAATGATATCCAGTATTACTGGGCACGCTGTAATCACTCAGTCTAGATGATTTGTTACTCGGCATTTTATTAAACGCTCAGTGGCGAAAAATTAAGCTGCAGTGTAGGAAACATTATGGATGGATACACGGGTTATGAAAGTTGTTAACTTTGCTCCGAATAAACTGTAATAATATATTAATTTAACGCTTTACAGTATATTAGCCCAATGTAAGGGGTGTTTCCTTAAATATTGCGCAATAGGTGTTAAATAACCTATTGTTTTATAGAACTTGCATAACAAGATCTAGTATATGTCTCCGTGACCATATTTGTTATAGTGAGAAGCTGGTTTGAAAGCTTATCAATTCATGTGCACGCAGTATGGTTTTATGCATATTAAAGTGCTTTAAAATTTTGTTCTCCTGACCGCTTGAGAGCGTTCAGGAGAACAAAATTAATGATGGTGCAAACTATACTATATAAGCCACTATTTAACAATAAAATTGAATAATGGAGACGCTCTAAGCAGCATCCCTCTCTTGGAGCAAGGTCACTGCCTGTCCATGGTTATTACCTTATTATAGTAGGCTGGGATCGTTAGGATAATCTGCCATATTGCGCTTTTTACCATCCGTGAGTCGATCACGTCTAGCAAATATTATGCACTTAGTAGCAATCAATAATAGTCATTTCACTGTAATTAACTAGCAGTATGAAGTGTTTCTCTATATCATTTCTGCTAACAATAATATATAGATGTTAACCGGTGTTGGTATGGTCGTTTGGCAATGTGTAGCCATCGGCAGGCGTGGAGATGATTATTGCGTAACACAATATTTTATCCAGTACAGCAGGGCATGGTCTCTTTAGCAAAGAGATGGAGAAACACTCTCTTGCATCATTGAAATGTTTTTTTGTCTTTAAAGTGTTAATATTACTAACTTTGATTAAAGTGAAGCTACCTTACTAAGCTTTCTTTTATTATAGATATTGGTTAATGAAGAGCTTCTTAGATGTGCTTCAAGCATATCTGTTAGAAAATAGAAATAGATAACCCCTTTCTGCATCTACTAAGATATTTTGACGTCCTGCTGCGGATCATTTTTATTAATTTGCGTTAGAATATTTAGATCTTGCTGTTAGACGGGCGGTTAAGGGGGTGTTAAATATTTCCAGTAAAGCGTTTATATTTCTCTTGCTTATTTAAAGATTAAGCAAAATTATAACTTTTTATATACAGCTAGAGAAAATTGTTAACATAACTTATGTTACACTAAAAAAAATTACATTTTTCTCGCTATAGAACTTCTGTAATCAATTACAACTGTAGATTATTAGTTTTAAACTGTCTAATGATAACTCTTAAAAAGAAAGAGTTATATATCGATAATCAATCTTTTTTAGTTACTAAAGCGATAAAATTCTATTTCCATTGCTGTTTTACAATTGAACTCTCTCGAAGAGAGTAGAGTTTTGCTTATCTTAATAACAACAGATTTTAACAATGTTATTTTGGCTTAGCGAAAAAAAATCGCCATGATTGCATTTAATAGGTTTATATGCTGTATAGTAGATATTTTCTTTTATTTTAACCTAAAGTAAACGATTAAGCTTATATACACCTGCCTATATAGGTATAGAGTGTTATTAGATAGGCATTGATCATTGTACGGAATACATCGGGTGGAAAAAAGAGATTCTCTAGTGGGAAAAGTTTATATTGCTGTACGACACTAATCGTCTGTAGTTTGAATACTTCAGAGTGTACGAGTATCATCGTTCAAAAATGACCGTCGCACAAGTATAGTTCCGTTCATCGGCTAAAGTAACATGAATAGCGCTAACACTTAATCTATTAGCCAATACCGCTGCTTGATTAAACAACCGCATTAAAGGTTTACCTAATGCATCATTGCAGACTTCGAATTGAGCAAAGGCCATTCCATTTCGGATACCGGTACCTAACGCCTTAGATGCCGCCTCTTTTACCGCAAAGCGTCTGGCGAGAAACCGTACTGGCTGATTATGCTGTTGATACTGTTCCCACTCATCTGGAGTAAGGATCCGATGCGCCAACCGATCACCGCTGCGGGAGACAATTGCCTCAACGCGTCCTATATCGATAATATCAGTACCGATACCGATAATTGCCATCAGTTGCGTGCTTCACGCATTAGACGTTTCATATCCCTCACTGCATTTGCTAGGCCACTGATGACAGCCCGGCTGATAAGCGCATGACCAATGTTCAGCTCTTGTATTTGTGTTAACGCGGCAACTGGTTTAACCTTGTGATAATCAATCCCATGGCCAGCATTGACTTTTAAACCTAATCTGACAGCAAATTCCACGCTTTGACGGATACGAGCAAACTCTATCGCACGGGAGACATCATCTATTGCATTTGCATAGGCACCGGTATGGATTTCAATATATGGTGCTCCTATATCCGCTACCGCCGAAATTTGCTGTTCGTCAGCGTCTATAAAAAGTGATACCTGGATACCGGCGGAGCTTAAACGGGTTACTGCTTGATGTAGTTTCTTCGATTCTCTGGTGACATCCAGCCCCCCCTCGGTAGTTATTTCCTGGCGCTTTTCCGGCACTATACAACAAGAATGTGGCGCTACATCGCAGGCGATAGCGATCATCTCTTCCGTTACCGCCATTTCTAGATTCATGCGAGTTTGAATCGTCTTGCGCAATAGTTTTATATCACGATCAGTGATATGGCGACGGTCCTCACGTAGATGTACAGTGATGCCGTCAGCACCTGCCTGCTCGGCGATAAAAGCCGCTTGAACTGGATCCGGCCATATCGTACCACGCGCATTGCGCAATGTCGCAATGTGATCGATATTTACACCAAGCAATAATTCAGACATCTTTTCCCCTAAGATTAGTAGGTATTGTATCATAGTGTAAACCAGCACTATAGTTTAAACCAGTTTATTGGTTACCTTATTTATCATCCCCCTCTGTCTAAACCCTACTTGCGATTAGCAAGTGCCCCGTCCGCCAGCGTTAGCTTTTGCAAGATCGTCCCCTCTTGGGTATAAGTAGGGTTAAAGCACCATACAGCTAAACTACTGGGTGATGTGTAACGTGTCAATCTAAGAAAACTCTAGCTTTGCCAAGATCTGCAAATCTTTCCCGCTGAAGCTATAGAGATCTAAAGTACGCTAATGTTAAACTTTTTATAGTAATGGTATGTCATGATATCGTTAATTAGTTCATAACTGCAAGTACAGTAAATAAAATAAACGCTGTAACTAAAATACGACAGCAATGCCAGCTTAAAACAATGTAAAACGCTTTTAGCAAAACTTTTGTGTAGATGACCGCCAAGCGTTATTCTCAGCGAGACAGATTCGGGGCTTGCCTGAGGTTTTAACGTGACTAGTTTAATGGAGGGTAGTATTGGCGTTAAAAAAGCTGTCAAACTCCCCTTGACTACAAAGGGGAGGCGTCTTTTTAACAAAAAAATGCGCACTTTCTTTTGATACTTGGTAAAAAAAATCCAGAATCAGAAGGTTTATTTTGCTGTTTAAGAACGCAAATGTAGCATGAAGGCGCCTTGCCAGTAGTGTATTAGCATTATAAACCCTATAGATCAATCAACGTAGCCTAGACTACGTAGGGTACATTCATCATCAGCCCAGCCTGATTTCACTTCCACCCATAGTTCCAGATGCACTCGTTTCTCAAAAATGTTTTCCATATCTTGCCGAGCCTCAATGCCAATGGTTTTTATTTTGCTACCTTTATTACCGATAACCATCTTCTTCTGGCTATCGCGCTCTATTAAAATAAGCCCGTGTATCTCGTAATCTCCGCGATCATTTTTGGTAAAAAACTCAATCTTTACTGTAGCGGAATAGGGGAGCTCATCGCCTAGAAAACGCATAAGTTTTTCGCGTATAATTTCTGAAGCTATAAAACGTTGGGAACGGTCGGTGATATAATATTCCGGAAAATGGTGTATCGCTTCTGGTAGCGCTTTACGCACAATTCCGCCAAGAGTTTCAATGTTCATGCCGTTCTCAGCGCAGATTGGCACGATATTATGGAACGACATCTTCTGACTGAGGAACTGTATATGAGGCAGTAGTTGTTTCTTATCAACTATGTTATCAATCTTATTGATTGCCAATACGACCGGGTAATTAACATTACGTAGTTTATTCACCACCATCTCATCATTAGGTGTCCAGTGTGTGCCTTCTACCATAAAAATTACCAACTCTACGTTGCTAATTGAACTAAAAGCTGCTCTATTCATCAACCTGTTAATTACTCGTTTTTCTTTAATATGCAGCCCAGGCGTGTCCACATAGATAGCCTGATAAGGTCCTTTGGTGTGAATCCCAATAATGCGATGGCGGGTTGTTTGCGGTTTACGCGAAGTAATAGAGACCTTCTGCCCCAACAACTTATTCAGCAGTGTGGATTTGCCAACGTTTGGCTGGCCCACTATTGCTATAAACCCACAATAGGTCTTTTGTTTGCTCATTTAAGTTCTAATAATGTAAGTGCCTTCTCCGCCGCATTTTGCTCGGCTTTACGCCGGCTTGAGGCATTACCAATTACTGGCTTTGTTAGCCCGCTGATTTTGCAATGTATAATAAACTCTTGATCGTGGGCCTCACCGCACACCTGTATTACCTGGTAAGTTGGCAGTGGCAAATGGCGTCCTTGGAGATATTCCTGTAATCGGGTTTTAGGGTCTTTTTGTTTATCGCCGGGTCTGATTTCAGCCAGACGATAACGATACCAGTCAAGAATTAATTTTTCAATAGTTCGGATATTACTATCCAGGAATACCGCGCCAATTAACGCCTCTACCGTGTCGGCTAAAATTGATTCGCGGCGAAAACCACCGTTTTTTAGCTCCCCTGGTCCAAGACGCAAACATTCACCCAGCTCAAACTCATACGCTATTTTCGCAAGTGTATTACAGCGGACCAGTGTCGCGCGCATCCGGCTCATATCACCTTCGTTAACGTGCGGAAAACGTTGATAAAGCGCGTTGGCGATAACATAGCTCAGTATAGAATCGCCTAAAAATTCCAATCGTTCATTATGTTCGCTACAGGCACTACGGTGCGTTAATGCTTGTAAAAAGAGATTATACTGTTGAAAAGTGTAGCCTAGTTTCTTCTGGAGCCTATTTATTAAGATAAGATTCATGCGTTACCAATAACTCAACCATACGTAAAAACCGTAACAGATAAAACAACCTTGAGATTGCTACGCTTATCCATAATTACTTCGTTTGCAGTGGCTCCCGTAAAGGGAGCTTGTCTTTGTATTACTGTATTACTTGGGAGGTATTCTATATCAATAAGAGAAATAATGCTTCGCTAAAAAAAAGGAATTAATAAATGCCACCAATACGGCTTAAGAGAACGCCTGTTGGCCACTGCCCTTCCTTTTTCTCGAAGCTCATCCAGATAGCTGTCGCTTTACCCACCAGATTTCTTTCCGGTACAAAACCCCAAAAACGGCTATCTGCGCTATTATCCCGATTATCCCCCATCATGAAATATTCCCCTTGAGGTACTACCCATTCTGCCAACAAACTACCTTTCTGTTGGTAATAAATTCCTAGTTGATCTTGTTTACCCTCCACTATTAAAATGTTGTGCACTACGTCACCTAACGATTCTTTACGTTGCGTTAAGCGCATAGCACCGTTTACCTCCTGATCAAGCGGCACCTGCAGGAAGTCATTGCTATTTTTACCATTATCTAAAGTTTTCTTAAAATCACTTAGCACGAGTTCGCTGTAAGTAATTGGCACTGTTGTGGTGCAATTGTAACCGCTGGCAAAGCCAGCCTGCACCGTCAAGTTTTTATTGATGGGATCATAACTAATTCGATCACCCGGCAACCCCACGACACGTTTAATATAATATAGCTTAGGTTTAAGCGGGTATTTAAACACCACTATGTCGCCGCGTTTAGGATGGCCAGTTTTGATCAGGGTTGTCTGGGTAATTGGATCTTTAATGCCGTAGCAAAATTTTTTCACTAGAATGAAATCACCAATCAGAAGAGTCGGCATCATTGATCCTGAGGGAATTTGAAACGGCTCAAAAATAAATGAACGCACGAAAAATACCAGTAATAAAACTGGAAAAATAGATGCGCAGGTTGCAATCCAGTCCGGTCTATGTCTGACCTTTACCACGATATTATTACTGAGCATTTCCTTTACGGTGTCTGGTGTTTGTTTGTCGGACCGTTGCTCAAAACGGTGGCAGGTAATCGCTATTTTAAAACGTTCCCAACACCAGAGGATACCGGTGATAAGCGTCATGATTGCTAGTATCAAAGAAAACATGTTAGCCATGCAATCTCTCCTCAATTCTATTTTTGCAGCATTTTATTAGGACTTACATCGTTGCGCTAGCATTTCGCCCCGCGTTTTTTGCGTAGTTGCTTGACGTTGGAACGAGTATATATGGTTACCGATAATCCGGTAAAATGGCAATACTAAACTTCTGGCGTGAAATTAATACCTACAGATTATCAATAATAAACTCAGAGCCGCAGTACAGTGTGTTATCCCGATAAGTAATCAGCATCAGGGTATCAATCCGTTCACTGTTAATCAGCATATCGATCCCTACCATGTCCAAGTTTTGAAAATTCTTAAACTTATAATTTAGCAAGGTATGGCATAATATGTAGGGTGTATTTTATTTAGCCGGCTAAAAATAGTACCACTATGGCCATGGGGATCTTATAAATAAACGATACGCTTATCGATATATGGCGTGATAACACGATATAGATAAGCCTACGGCGGTAGTAATATGACATTCTGCGAATTATTACGTAATTCGTTAATATTATTCAGCATCAGCGGCTTGGTGAAGCATCTATATAGACCGTAGTGTTATCGGTTCTCAGTATCTCATAAATTACTGTCGGCGCGGTGCTGATTATATAAAAATAATATTTAGACTCCAGTTGCTCTTAAATTATTTTCATATACTAATATATATGTAGTAGTCTAATGAATCTGCAGAATAAGACGGAAGGTGAGTTTGGTTCTTAAATTTTCTAACTTGTAAGTTTACTTGATATTGTAACGCTATAGTAACTGTTAGAAACACCTACCTCATATATAGTAGGTATTATGTAGCATCACTCTAGCCTTTTTGGAATTTTTTCTCATACCATTTTAGTACTTTGATGCTCAGTTTGTTATCTGGAAATAATGATATATTTCAGTCCAGATATACATTATGTGGCTGTACCATACTTGCCTTAGTTATTTTATAATGAACTAGTATTCAAGATAATTAGGGATAGCAGTATACGCCTGATCGACAGGTTTTATAACTTGTGCGTTGGCTATTGATGACTAATCTGCCTTAGCTTTTTTTATAAGTCTGCTTATAAATTAAGTCAACCTTATCTAAAAATATCTCTAGATTGCTCTGGGGTAATACTTCTTACGCCAGATTTACTGTGGATGGATACTGTAAAATTCGTGAACCTGACTAGGCAATACTATTATAATATGCCGTTTGGGGTTTCAGGATGCTTTTCCAGTATTTTAACTCCTGCGATAAACCCTGAACATGTGGCAAAATGTAGCTATAGGATAATGCGCTTTAATTTTTTTTAATTAACTATAATTATTATAGTATTTAATATCAATAGAACTATGGATTTTTAATTTTATTTTATATTTAAATGCGTTATAGCTTTTCTTAGGCTCTTTATTTCGATTTATTCTGAAATTATTAGAGAGGTTTTTGGAGTTATATCCTCGCTTATAAAGAAATTATTTATCTATTTTTTGTTATAAAAAGGCCGACATCCATGGATTTTTCTGACTGTGCGGTACTGTAATTTTAGTTGAAAACAAGTTAAGCGGATTTGTGTTTAAATTCAGGATTAAAATTTCTTCTCTTATTGGTACGTCTGTTTTTTCTGATGTAAGTATACCACTTTAGTTTAGGTGGCTAAATTCATATGTTACTACAGTCTGTTTTCTGGAAGATTGAAGGATATGATGTGGAATTTAGTTGCTAATAATATAGCACTATCGGTGATTTAGTTTATTCGGTAGCAGTAAAATGATTATTTTACTTAATGATTTTTAGGAGATGAGATATTTTTAAAAAAAATCTTCATGTTGACCCTATTGAACTAAATACTCATTTTGCGGTAAATCATTATAGCAAATATAAGTTAATTATCCGTAATTTTATCTAATGCTTTGATTGTAAATAATTCTGGACCGCTAAATAGGAATATTTTTAGAGTTCAAAGGATTCCAGAATTATTTACGTCGCTATAAACACGAACAAAATACATCCATAAAGATATGGTAATTTCATGCATTAATTAAATTTAGCGCGCTGAATAGATTATATATTATTTTTTACCCGCCTAGCGGCTTTTAGCCATCAGACTGCTTCCTTATTTTAAGATTATGAAATAAGGAAATATATCTCCTTTAAATATTAATATATTTAGTAATATTATAAGTAGAAAAAGCTACTGGTACGATAACGCTTAGTAAGCTGTCGTAATTATGCAATAAACCAATATGGCCTAAAACAGAACCTGTTAGCGCGTAATAGTGAAAGTGCGGCGATAATGATCGTGGAATTCCACGGGAAAAGCGGTTGCTCCTTTAGACGCTATCCAAAGTCACGGTATTGATATCATCGATATGTGTAGTCGATGGGGATTCATCATATTTCACAGGCTATAGCTATAGGGGAGCAGTTCGGCAGCGATAAAAGGGCTCTATTATGTCAGAATAGCCAATAGGGTCCTGGATCCAGCTGAATAAATTATGCTATAAATATTATTACTACTAACAAAGGTGCACTATAAACGGTTATAAAAGCTCTAATAATGATAAAAATACTTATAGATAGGGAAATAGTAAACGTTTGTGCGATCGTGGATGGTCGTGGATGCTGTGGCGGCTATAATGGAGTACTAGGTCTCGTATTACCCCTTTCTTGACTACGAAAGGGCGCGGAAGTAGCGTACTACTACGCAAACAATTATGCGTGAGATCAATTCAGCCTCTTACGGAAGGTAAGTTACTATGACATATAAATTCTATTGAGTTAGATCAATGCAACATTTTGTTAAAATCCGGCATACTGATCATTTCTAGATAATATTCAGAATGGAAAGGTTCTCCCGTTGATGGTATATAGTGCTCGTCTTGCTAACGTTGAAGGGATAGGGTGAAGAGGCTGTTTTAGCAATATGTTGGGCTATATATTAGCTGATCGGCTGCTTATGCTATGGGTACGGTGACGACTAACTAATCCAAGAAGTAAGAAAAGAATAAATACTTTAACATATAATATATTACAAATTTGTAGGGCTGCATTGATGCCATAACGGGCGACAATAGGGCCGGTAACAATAAATGTCAGCATGGTGCCGATCGTGCCGCAAGTCAGAATAAAATTGATCAGCTTTGGCGATATTACTCGAGTTTGTTGTGATCCAAGTGTGATAATCGTGGTATAAATAGCGCTGGAAACAAAGCCTAGCGCCAGTAAATACCAGGGTAGAAAAACAGGGTTGCTGGTGTGGATAAATAGATACATGAAAAACGCCGAGAGTGCTGCAAGCACTGTGACAGTGCGCTGTAAATCAAAAAATCGCAACACTGCGCTAAAAACCCACATCCCAATCATATAGGCGGTCCAGAAATTAGCTACTAGCCCGCCGGCCTGTTGAATGTTCATATCAAAATGTGTTCTTGCATATTCCGGCACCCAGGAGATGAAACCGAGCTGACCTAGAATATAGCAGAGTGCAGCCAGTGCCATTAGAGCCACGCCAGCCCCCCAGGATTCCCGCCTTTGTTGGTTTTTTCGGTTCGCGGTATCGGCGGCCTTTACAATTAATACCGGAAAATCCGATAGAAGGGTAAGGATAAAGATCATTACATATACTCCGCCGATGCAGATATATAACCAGTACCACGTGATCTCGCGTGCTAATATCTCACCGGCCAGTATGGGAAATAGTATACCAGCCATACTGAAGAACGAATCAGTAAACAATAAACGCGAGCCACGCTGCTGCCCGGCATAAAGATAAGTGATAAGATAGGTTCCGATGGACATCGTAATGCCGCTAACAACCCCTAAAATAAATATCGAAATAGAAAATATTGTTAGATTATGCCCACTTATTAACCCGAATATTGCTAGCATCATTAATAGAAATCCAAATATTAATTGCTGTTTAAGTGGGATGATTTCCATTAGCCAAGCATTGAGAAAGATTGCTACTAGTATCCCCGAGTTGAGGAAGGTGAATGTATTACTCATACGTGAAATAGGTAATTGAAAGTAGTCAGCGATATTACCCAATACCACTCCGGTGACGATAACCAACGCTCCCGTAAGCCCATAAGAAAAGAAACTAATCCATGTCAGTATTAACCTATTTTTTTTATTCATTTTAAACCTAATTTTAGTTTGATATTTTCGATGAAAGTTTGGGTTTTAATAGGATAGTATCCCGCTTATCTGCAGGAGCCATGATTTTATCATGGCTTATTTATTAGTCTGGAAAATTCTTAATAGGAATTATTATATTCAAATGTTCTTGGGTGATCACTACTCCTCTTCTTTCCCTGATATTTTTCTCTGCAGTAGCCTTATGAAGCGGCGCAGAACCTTCTTGTGCTATTGATCACTTCGTATAGCAATAACTGAAAATTGGATAGCACTAAATTATTAGTTCCAGTAAACAACTTTATGCAATATATGAATAGTTATTTTATAAAAACACCATTTTCCTACGTACAGTCTAGAAGGTTCCTGATACAAGGGGTTGTATTAAACGGGATATCTTTCAAAAGTCCACCTTATACGATAATTAAAAATGAAGCTAATAGTGGCGGCCTGCAGGGCAATATAGATGCGATACGATCGCGATGGAGCAAGTTAGTGTAAGATAGTGTGATCATCATATTCTTTATCAACCTGACAGACAATGCTTTCTTCGATATATGGGCAGTGCAATTTCGTCTATACCATGTTCGATAAGGTGGTAATAAAAGGAATTGAAATGAGGCAGCATATCAGAATATACCGATTAAGCTGATTGCCTTTCTTTCAAAAAACTGTCCTATAACTCTAAATATAGGAGCTTAAAGATATCTGTACATAAAAGCTAGCGGGCTTGCAGAATATCCCGCTGTTATATTCCTGGTATGATATTGCATCCAATACCTTCCCTTCCCGATGCAAGGGAAGGCTTTCTGGTGTGGTCTTTTACCTTATCTGGCCGCCCCTCCATTTGTGTGTCTCTTTTGGGAGGATGACGTTATTATCTGACGTACATTATAGCCGTAGAGTTTTAACTGTCCTCTTGTGTATCTTGCTAGATTTTTTAATCTATGTTAATACCTATTAATTTTATCTCCTCAATTCATTCCGATAAAATCACTAATATAGATTATACTTATTTTTTACAGGAACACTCTAGTCTCTTATATAAGAGAAACTGATAAAATAATCGGGAAAAAAGTTTATATATATACAATACTAGAATGAAAACTTCTCTGATATATAGTATTATCTTATATTAGCTTAGCATGAAGGTTGAGAGATCGTGTTGTTAATGTCTGGAAGATAAATACTTTTGGTAACACTGATGGAGGCACTATGAATGATAAATAGGAGATAATTGAGATCTCTATCTTTAATCTGGATTTGAATTCGTTATGTAATTGTTTAAATATTTAGGAAAACCGCAGGACTGCAAGAGGCAGAATTGGCACTGAGGAATGCTTCACGGCCGGCCGCCTCGCTTAAAATTGGACCGGTTACGATAGAGTTGAGATACTCTGGTTATACGCTATTAGCATCATTCTCTCTTTGGCAAAGAGAGAGCAATTTGTGGGGTATGGATATCTATTAAAACAGACACCTGATTTTGCCACTTCGTTTATCTTCGTTTATCTAGAAAAAAGTTAATGCAGTGATTGATGTAGCCCTTCAAAGAAGAAGATTATCTGCACAAGCTGGCTTTTAGTTATTTTTTGATAAATTGGTAAATTATTATACCGATATTAATCGGTTGCAATTTTTGTGTTGGGCAGGATGCGCGGTTTTAGCATATTTTTTAAATAACTGATTATTTATCTTAGCTATAATATTAACTGAGATCTATAATCCAGCAGGATTAGCTGAAGCTGAATCCTAACCAAACCGTGGCGGTTTGTGATATGAGGCCAAAGTCGCATTATTCCGACCAGTGGTCACGATCTGAAAGAGGATTGTTAACTCCATACTCTGCGCAAAATCAATAATACCTGTTAATATGGGTATTATTCTATATGCACTGCCCCCTGAATTTTCTTTAATCTTCCTAAATTCAGTATTTGCTGATGAACAGTGTTTAAGATTAGGTTACACCTCAGGTTGTTTCAGGATACCGCTTATAAGTAAGAACAAAAGGAAAGTGCAGTTAAACTATATAGCTAACGAATCCTGGCTTCCTTGGTGCTTGAAATCACGGGCTAACGTTTTCATACTATATTTTGTGACAACGTTTGTAATCACGTCTCTGCTGTTACCATACTCTCACTGAGAATCAGAATTCAGCATCAAACGGTATACAAAAGTGTGGCACTAGGAATCTATAAGCTATAGTTCAAGGAAGATTATGAACGGATTATTGATAATAGATAATTATGATTCATTTACCTGGAATCTTTATCAGTATTTCTCTGAATTGGGAGTACAGGTGATGGTACGTCGTCATGACAGTCTAAATCTCACGGATATCGAGCGGCTGGCGCCGACGCAAATAGTTATATCTCCCGGCCCAGGTAACCCGGACGAGGCGGGGATCTCCCTTGCTGCTATTAGGCATTTTGCTGGAAAAGTGCCGATCCTAGGGGTCTGTCTTGGGCATCAAGCTATTGGTCAGGTGTTTGGCGCACGTGTCGTTCGTGCACGTTTGGTTATGCATGGAAAAACCTCTGTTATACGACACGATGGCCAAGGGGTATTTGCCGGTTTAGCGGAGGCATTGACGGTAACACGTTACCATTCGCTTATTATCGATCCAGCTAGCGTACCATCCTGTCTAGCGGTTACCGCCTGGAGCCAGTGCGAAGGGCAACCGGATGAAATTATGGCCATTCGCCATCGTTCCTTGCCGCTAGAAGGTGTACAGTTTCATCCTGAAAGCATCATGAGTGAACAGGGTCATTCTTTACTAGTAAATTTTCTAAATAGTTGATGCTAGTTTATTTTTTAGACAGTAAAAACACTTTACTTTGTAATGACAAAGTAGAATATAATTCTAATTTGTTTTTATTTTATAAAAATAATATGTTATAAGATAGACGATCTTACAGTCATTCATGGAAAAGTTTGATCAGATTATTTGCTAGTTATGTATCCGCTCAGTTCTTTTCGATAAAAAGCGTCAGCAACAGGTTTATAATTACTAAGGAAAAGAATATATCGATTTTTTAAAAGATCGCGGTTACTGCACTGGAGTATTTTCATTCGACGCTGGTAGTTATATTAAAATTACAAAAGTAAGATTATGGCATAACCAATAACATTATTTAAAAATAAATAATGTTATGTTTTTGGTAAAAAGCTTATTTATGTTCATGCGACTTTTCTAATTGTTTATATTCTTTGTTAATTCCTGCAGTGAGACGAATAAGGCGCCTTTATACTGGTACGTCACTATGCTATCCACCTATCCAGCTCGTAGAAGAGCAAGAAAAGATATTATGTTTATAATGCCTCCATAGCTCAACGCTATTTACCGTCTCATTTGGAAAATAGCTAAATCGACGGGTTTAGACTGAAACTAGGTGGATATCGTTTATGTATCGTTCAACGATCTTGACGTAGTCAAGCTATCATTGATGATCACATTTATACTATTTCCTCGAATCAATATGGGGGAGGAACATTATTCCAACTTAATCGGTGTTTTGCAGGGGGGGTCCAGGAATAATGTGAAATAATGTGATAAGTATAAGGCAATAATAGTGATGGATAAAATGCAATGCAGCATTGGCATAGTGGAAAATATTTCTTATATATAAGATATAGTACGAATCAATATTTTAAATACTGGTAAAACATTAGCAGTGAATTCCACATTAGTGCAATGTTGAACAGCGCAGATGTTACTTCAGTCAATGGCTATTGTGGTATCATGGTACGACTTATGGCAATAAGTCTGCTGACCTTTGCTGTGGCAAAAATAGGGCTAGGTGTTATAAACCTCCTTGAGGTGTTGTTTTTATAAATAAGCGTTATAAGTCTTTCATTCAAGCTTTGCATAATATCAATGTAAAGCATCATTTTTACCCAAACGTGGGGTATGGGGTTTATTATTTAGCGCGAGTTAGCGCTGGATTTTCAGGGACAGGCGCCGGATTTCCTGCATGCCATCGCGCTGAATGGGAATCATGATTATAAATGCTAGACTTATATGACTCATTTCGTCTCTTAGCAGAAGAGGACCGCTTGATAATATTGCTGAGGGCTCGTGCGGCTTAAGAAAGGTGTGGCGTGCTTTACTTGTTAGGTTTGATGAGAAAATAGTAAACTTATCTGTATATTATCGATAATACTTCCATCAAAGGGTTCCATCTATAACACTAGTTCAGCGGCGTATTATGCAAGTGGTGATGTTCAAGCTAAAACCTGTTCTGTGGCCACAGAATGAGAGGGCGCGTCAAAATGAAAAATATATCGTAAATACCATTCCATTAGTATTACTATCTGATTCTATAGGTTCGTTAGTATTAAAAATTCCTGTTTTAAGTACTCTGATCGCGATATTCCAGCTGATGCTGATAGTTTTCGGCGGCAATTTGAGGAAAGTAGATAATCGACAGCAAGTGTAGCAACGATAAGCATATAGTGATTGTATGTTAGCATATCCATATAGCATTCATATTTTTTTAAAATAAAATAACTGTAGGTGGATTTTTATAAGCGCATACGTATTACCTTTTAGGTAAAGAGAGTTAAACTCTAAAGTTACGGCCATTCGTTGTTGACAGATATGATAATCAAGAAGATCGAATAGTTTTTTCGGTAGGTTTAGTATTAGCCTTATATATTATTATAACAGTAGCTAGGACAAAAATCCAGGAAGGTGAGGTTAGTATGATTTAACGCAGCCTTTGCCTGTTTAGATGTAGGTAATACCTCCTCTGTAGTAGACTTGATCCGAAGCTCTCATTGCGACTAGTGATTTAAGAACTTTTGTATTATAATGTATTTATTTACGAGCCGTCACCTATGTTGATACCTCACAATTCTTCATGAGCTTATAAGCGGCTAGCTGATGCTCATTTTAATGCCAGAGTTGTTCTGGTATATGATGGTCGCAATTTTTTAATGTTCCGGCAAGGCCGCTGATGGTATTCTAAGTGTCCATGACACGGTTACGATTAACTACGTGCTTTCATAGTCGATTTTATTTACGAAAATCTACTATTGCTTGTACTTGCCGCAATGTATTTCAAAAGTTTGATATAATACCATGATAGGGTATTATGCTCTTATTCTTTTAATTATTATGAATATTTGAATGAGTCTAACATTAATAATAGTACCGCCTTTTTTAGGATTTTGTTTTCTATGTCGAAGCCGCTATATCCATTTTTTATTTCTTTAAGTTTAGTTTTTGTTAGGAGTTAGAAATAGCTACGGGGGGTTATTTTCCATAGTTCCATGGGAAACGGTTTCACCAAATGGTGATAGCAAAATATTGTTGTCGATCTTCTTTTACGTGTTGATATTTCCGATTAAAGATTACCTTTGCCTCTTTGAGTTTAAATTTCATAGTAAATTTTTTACTTATTTATTCACTTGTAAGATTTTAGGTAAGTATATTTACCTCAACTTAGGTAGATAAATTCAGTGTACCGTTATAATATATAGCAAGTAAAACGTTGCGTACCTTAGTTGCTATTGTCAGAGCTGGAAGTATAGGTCGTACCCATTACCATAGCTATTTCTTCAAATAAATGTTTATAGAGCCCAGTGATATTACGGTAGATGGGCTATAAAAGAGCAGTAGTCTTTTGCAGACTGTTGAATATCAGGTTATGCGATTAGCAGGCACAGAACAATCATTTACCTCAGAGTATTATTTATTTCTGAGGGTTATATAAAGATTTTTTTATTATATAAGTTAAATAAAGTAGGTGTACTTCATCCTGACTATACCCATGGTTAGGAAATTAGCGAGTGCCATAAACAATAATGGTTTTCCGTGGGCAGAGATGAGATTTGATCCTCAAGCATTTTTAAAATACGGCCGACTGTTCAAGGGAACAGTCGGCAATCTGGCCAATTTCTTATCGGGTAATTTTAACTTGCATATCGTTCGGATGGGTCATGGCTTCCGATTTCTTGGCCAGATTTAGTAATGTTTGCGCAATTCGCTTAGTTATATCCAAGAAGGCCAAGTTGCCAACTTTCTCTGAGTTTACCTGTAGGCGGTTAGCTATTTGTGAAGACAGACGTACCAATATATCGGGATTCATCTGAATCAATTGGCGAAAATTTTTATAGGGTATCTCTACTACTTCACAGGCTGTTTTAGATCGGACACAAGCGCTACGCTCTTGCTTTTTTTCAAATAACCCCATCTCTCCGATAAAATCACCTTTATTAAGATAGGAAAGGATCATCTCTTTACCCTCTTCAATCTTTAATTAGTACCACAACAGAGCCTTTGACGATGTAGTAGAGTATTTCTGCTTGTTCACCCTGGTGAATCAACGTACTTTTCAATAGAAACTTATGAATATGGCAACGAGACAGGGACCATTCTAGAGTCGGGTCTGTTTGCAGTTTGCCGAGAATCATTCACTGTTATCTTTTTTTTATCGCTATCCTAAATGTTAGGAACAATGTATTTTCTATAATATAAAGTTTATTTATAAAAAATATTTTATCATTATAAATGAAATTTTGCAAGGGAATTTATCATAGTTAATATTATTAATATTTTGAACGCTTTCTCACTATTATAGTGAGTAGTGAGTTTGATTCTGCTTTATTTTGGATAGTATTGAGATACTATTTTTATTGCCCTGCTTTAAGATGATGTATTTGTGATACATAACAAGCTTATCGGTAAAAGTGCGTTTTTTATAAAAATTATAAGGAAGTAAAGTGATGAAAAAGCATGAGTGGAAAAGCTATTATTTTCTGGCTATGATATTGCCATAGATAGAAATAACGGTGAAAATAAACAAAATAAAATATTGTTGATATCCGCAGGTGTGGTCGAATAAGCGCTATTATAATGTGGTATCTATTCTGCGAATAGGGTTGCGCTAACGTACACTTCTGTAAGGTTAAAATTAATATAGACACTTTACTAAGAAGTGTTACGCCTATCTACTCATATCAATCTACATTTTATTACCACTGATCGCGATATTGACGGATAGGCTATTGAAATGGGAAAAATCGAGTCTTTAGAGGAAAAAACACTCTTTGGTCTGGTTTATGTTGGATATAGTAACTACTATAACGCAAAATTTTGAGCTGCAAGCTCTATTGAGAGCAGGAACTGGCTGAATAGGCTACAGGGTAACGGTAATGCGAGAAAAACCGCGAATTGGAATCACCTGGAACGGGATGCTATCTCTACTGGTTTAGCTAATGCGTATTTTTCTGGAATTATTTTGAGATGGTGGTTATTTCTGGGCTCTGAAGTGAAACGATGAGTTAGCCTGAATCTAATAGTAACTGAGTTACAGAGATTTTATAAATCCTGGAGTCATAAAATAGGTAGGAACCACTCTTCACACTTTAAGTTTCCTGTTTCTCTATTTAGTCCAGACTAACACATGCCTTATATGAATTTTTTGTATCACTGTAAAATAATGGTTTTGTAGCTCTAGTTAAGCAGTTTTGTAATCTTAAGAAAGATAGCTAAATTTAATTGAAGCACCTATACGTTTCCATTATATACAACTTATTGATAATATATAAAATATTTTATATATGGTGATCAGAATAAATATTGTTTGGTTTGTTTGTTTTAATTTTGAGGCATGACTGCTACATAGATAAACTCTATAACTTACCTCTATTATTTAATTTTATCAAAATTAAATAATAGAGAATTATCGTGACTAGCACTATATTAATAGTGGGACCTCTTAATACACAAGAAAGAGGATTACGGCATACAATATCTCTTCCGTAGCTCAAGAGACTGGCATTTTGCATGTTAAAAGTGTTTAATATCATAAATATTCTGAGGTAAATATGCATTATCGCTAATGCATTTAATGTAGATTTGCGCAGTGTTTTGACGAGTTATTATTTAATCAAAGTGTTATAATTATGTTTTATACTAAGTAAATTGTTTTACTCGAATTATTAGTGCCCCGAAGGAACTTCTCTGGGCATTAAATAATGAGGACTGTAAATTCATCAGATGTATAGTCCGTAAACGTCAAGCATAAAAGTTTTCTTGAGTAGTACATCGATTAATTTGTAGAGCAAGTGCACAAAATCGTTAAAAAGTTATATCTTCAATATTTGATAGATATAGCCCTATTAGCCGGCATAATGGAATTATCAAGCGTCGTAATGCTATCATTAAGTTATACGTTAAGTTAGTGATAATGAGTTAATCTTTCTTGCACTGCCCAAGTAAAAAGTATGTAGAGCATTAATAATTATCATAGATATATTATTTCCAAATCTATTGTAGTATACAGCTATACTGGCAGCGCTTAAAAAGCTACGGCCCGGTAGGGGTTTGGAATAAAGAGTCTGCAAGGGGGTGAGTGAGCCTCTATCTTATTTAGTGCTGAGCGGTTTTAAAAGAACACATGACAATATATTGACTAAGGGACCTTATAAAGGCAACAGCGCTTTGATGGTATTATATTGCTTTACGCCCTTATTCTGACTGCAGAATATACGACCTTATGTTTTCTGTGTTTTTTAGAAACTCATCATGCATTTCAGGTATTCTAGCAAGAATACTATAATAACCAATCCACTATGCTGGCGGCCATACTTATATACGATAAGATTAATGGTATAATTAAATGGGTTACGATTATCTAAGAGTCAATAGAAAGGGCACCATTTTGGTGCTTAAGGTGTATTAATTGTATTAGCAGCGGAATTAGGCAAAGATTTCGGTAAATGGCTTCTAGATACACAGCCGGCAAGTTTATAAATATGAAAGTGGCGCATCATCTTATAAACGGACGGTTATTTATTCTTCACCCTAGAGTAACTCTGGTAATTGAGGGGCGTACCCGCTATTTTATTAAGTATGGACTTCTCATTGATAGAAAATGTTATCACGGTAGCGGATGAATAGTGTTATGCCCTCCAGGAGAACAACAAGCTATTGTTTTTTTGCAAACTTCAACAACGGCGGTGCGTCAAGACCAAATAAGATACTGAATGCGGATATCACCGGTATTTATTTCGGCCGAGTATTAAGTATGTTATCGGTTATTCCTGCTAACTACTCGTAAGCGCACAGGCGTTCTTGAGCGGCTAAACGGGTTTTGCTATGCGGGGTTAGCTCTATATGTTTTTTCAGACCTACAACAGATTGAACTCTGACCTTAATGGCTCACGGATGAGCATATGAGTAAACTGCTCGTTTTATCGAATATACTCTGTGTTAACAAGAGAAGGACTTAAATTCTGCATAGCAGAAAACGATAGCGATATCGCTCAGCTAGTAGGAACTTAATAAGTGTCATAAGGAGGTATAGCACCAATATAATCACAGCCCTATATAGCGTTCTGCTAAAAATAACGGTTAATTGATGACACTACTCACCTACATGAGTTCCTTTTGCTTGAAAGAGAGGAGAACATAAATACCTAAAGGTGGATGAATTGATAGATGTTTTATACTAGGAGAGAAAACGTCTGACATAGACGGGTTATATTAAGATGCTAAAAGAGTAGTATCTTATAAAGAAGCTTATTGAAGTAGACCGCCAAACAACGATAAGGGTGGCCTTATGATATCTACAATATTACAGATCTCTTATCTATGCACTGTGCTTTAACATGCTAATATTGTTTTTGGTTGGTGTTGGTCTTTAGAGTAAAAAAAGCGCTGTAAGCTTGCTAACATTGAATAAACTAGGTGAAAGTAAATGTGGGGTATCAAAATATAAATTACTCTCGGTGATTAATGCACTCAAGGAAAGCGATTACATCTTTCTACTATTTAAAATATCGATAATTAAAAAAAGGTATATTTACTGCATCCGAATATGAAAATGATATTAAGTAGTTTTTAATGAGCAAAGGATATATTGTATGACAATGCAAGAACGTATTTTAACTAATAGTGTGCTTAGGCTTTTACAAAAATGGTAAAGTAGTCTATATAATTGATATTAAGCGATGGTATTTTTTTTAAAAGATACCAATAGCTCTACTTTGATAGTACATCACAATATTTCTTAATTGCGAGATAGAGTACGTCCAGTGGTAGCAGGACGTAAAAGTAAATTCTGTGCAGATCCATCTGGTTAGTATGGTATCGAAAATAATTAGTGTAGTAGGCAACTAAAACTAGCAGCTAGGGTTATATTTTATTATATACTTTCTGATTTTTTTGGTAAAATGAAAAAGGAGTCGCCCGCCTTATTGATTACTGACTAAGGCCAAGACAGATAGGTTAAGGCTGTTGTTACTCAAAGCGTTAGAATACGAAGATATTTATTAATTCTCATGGTAGCTTTTGCTATTTTTATATCGAAGTTGTATTTCAATAAATTGAACTAGAGAATTTATTTTAGGATTTTTTTTTGGCAAAAAAACCACCCATTTTAACTATATATGGCCTGGATTTTGGTAAATATTATACTATTGTTCCGCGTCTATATGATTACTTTTTATCGTTGGTTTATTTTTCAATATTTTCAAGACCTTTCTAATTCCTTGCTATGGAAGGGAATTGTTTTATAATATTTTATTGTCTGGACAATATAGCTGTTGTTTATCCCTGGTGGAATTTAAACTACCGCTGGCCTTTATTAAATCCAGTTTAGAGTTAAACCGGATGCCTTTATTTATTTTTTCGTTTTTTGTAAAAATACGATATACTATGCTTAAGTCTGTTCAGCCGTTGCGCATCTTTAAAAGCAATTGAATTCTAGTTTTCAGTTTCTTTCACAAAAGAAAGTAATTAAATAAATGCAATTCTTGCCATGGAGAAGAGACCCCTTACCGCTATATTCTATTACTCGATCCCTATCGAGTTATCATCCTACCAATGATCTCGGAAATACTTAACCTAGTGAAATTTATTGGTTGTCTCAACAATATTTTTTGTATAAAAGTGGAATAGACTAGAAAACTGTTTGATTATTCTGTTTAAGCTTGCTTTACGCTAAAAGGGATGGCCACGATACCGAAAACTATATTTGATTACGGTATTTCGTAGGTATCACTTGGACACCACTCTACTAACTATAATATGTCTATCGCCTATTAAACATAATTAGTATTTTTGCTAAAATAGATTTTCATCCATTCCTTAGCTGCCGCTATTAATGATGCTATTATGGCTCTCATAATAGCACAGAGTCCTTTTTTGTAAAAGGGGATTATGGTTTTCATTAAAAACCGATATTCGGCTTATTTTGCTATAATCGTATTTTTTATTTTTTGAGGTGAGCTATACTATGAGTCGTTTGAAATTATTTATATAAATATCGTAAGTATTGCTTGTGGGGTAAGCTTCTGCCACGCTGGTGCTAAACATGACGCATTATAGTAATCCAATGCAATTAGTTATTCTGGTGTAAGAATTAAGATTGAGCTATTTTCTGTAATGTTTTCTTTATCAATGTACACAATGGGGTACGTAGGTAGGTGAAAATTTTGCTATGCTTTTGTTTTATTTATTGCGTTATCAACTTGAGCGCATTAAAGCTGTTGAATTATATAAAATATTTAAATAATTTTCATGGAAATTATTTAAATAGCTTTCTTACTCTAAAGAACTGACTAACTACTTAATAGAGATAAAAAGCGGACAGAGTATACTGTGCATTTTAGCTCTATTAAATTAATTCTCATCAAGACTGTTAACTATTTTGAATTCATTCAGGAGGGGAATTCGTATTAATAGCATTAACGTTATCGAGAAATTTCTTTTTGCCTCTTCTCCATCAGAGAGATGGATTTAATAGAACGCTTAACAATGAAATCTATCATAGCTGCAATCCGAACAAAATAGCAATGTTTCTATAGGCGTAAGGAAACGTATGATGATAAAAGTTTGCACGTAATATTACTTAGGCTGTCTACTTCCTAACTTTAGTAGGCAGCCTAAGTAGGTTAGTTACGTCCTTGAATAATTTTTTTTCATTCTAACTGCGTACGATCGCTCTAAAATTCGCTAGCTACTACCACTAGCTACTACCATAAGTTCCCTCTGATTACTCGAAGAGTTATACCTTTATCTTGTTCATGTTCTTTAATTTCCAGGGAAAGATTGATGCTGTTCAGCAGAGTCACTGGATCAGGCATCCGCTTCTCAAGTTATCGATATCCCGTTTCTCTTGCCCTAGTCGCTAAGGAAGCTAAAGTAAGCAATTAATTTTAATGTTGCGCGATTTTATTTATTATTTCTTTATTAACTAGTATCGCGGAGGGGTTTCGTTTTAATTATTTTCATTATTTTAGTTAAAAATGATCTTTGTGCTCGTTGTAGCCCCTCGAGCACGGTGGATTTATCGCGCTTCTTGGAATATCGGCAGAAAAAGCCAAGTCAGGTAACTGAGTGTTGTTACCATTGTCGTTTCTCAGCTATGCTAGGCGGATCCTATAATTATGTTTCATACGCTTCTTGCCTAAGTGTCGCTGTATTTTATTTAAGGATTACTAGTTGTTATGCAAAAGCTTTATCGCCCGGAAGAGATAGAATTCACTGTCCAGCAATACTGGCGTGAAAACGAAACGTTCAAGGCTAAAGAAGACCCTACTAAAAAAAAGTATTATTGCCTTTCCATGCTGCCTTATCCTTCCGGTCACTTACATATGGGGCATGTCCGAAACTATACCATCGGTGATGTGATAGCTCGCTATCAGCGTATGCTAGGTAAAAACGTTCTGCAGCCTATTGGTTGGGATGCGTTTGGTCTGCCTGCTGAAGGGGCCGCGCTAAAAAATAACACTGCGCCTGCCCTCTGGATCTATGCCAATATCGATTATATGAAGAACCAGCTGAAACTGTTGGGGTTTGCTTACGACTGG
This sequence comes from Sodalis sp. (in: enterobacteria), assembly GCA_051710585.1. Taxonomy (GTDB): domain Bacteria; phylum Pseudomonadota; class Gammaproteobacteria; order Enterobacterales; family Enterobacteriaceae; genus JBPESP01. The sequence continues at coordinate 287,026 of JBPESP010000001.1, forward strand.
AGCCGTGAAATCACCACTTGCCGTCCGGAGTATTATCGCTGGGAGCAGTGGTTTTTTACCCGCCTGTATAAAAACGGGCTTGTGTATAATAAAAAATCCGCAGTTAACTGGTGCCCACAGGATCAGACAGTACTAGCTAATGAACAGGTTATCAACGGCTGCTGTTGGCGTTGTAACACTAAGGTCGAGCGCAAAGAAATACCGCAGTGGTTCGTGAAAATTACTGCCTATGCTGATCAGCTTTTATACGATTTGGACAAGCTAGAGAGCTGGCCAGAACAGGTAAAAACCATGCAGCGTAACTGGATTGGGCGCTCGGAGGGGGTTGAAATTACGTTCCAGGTCGCAGGTAGCGAAGAGACGCTAACGGTCTACACTACGCGTCCGGACACTTTTATGGGTACAACTTATATTGCGATAGCAGCGGATCATCCCTTTTCATTGCAGGTAGCAGCGTCCAATCTAGTCCTAGCTGATTTTATTCAGGAATGCCATCTAACAAAAGTAATGGAATCGGATTTGGCTACAATGGAAAAAAAAGGAATGCCTACTGGCCTACATGTGATACATCCGTTAACCGGCAAAATATTGCCGATCTGGGTCGCTAATTTTGTGCTAATGGATTATGGCACGGGTGTGATTATGGCGGTGCCGGGGCATGATCAGCGCGATTTTGAGTTTGCCCGTAAATATAACTTACCGGTAAAACCGGTTATCCGTAATGCCGACGGTAGCGAGCCGGATCTTAGTGTTCAGGCGATGACCGAAAAAGGCGTTCTATTTAATTCTGGTGAATTTAATGGTTTATCTTTCCAAGCGGGTTTTAATGCCGTCACTAATGCACTAGTTGCACAGGGCATCGGCGCACGCAAGGTAAACTATCGCCTACGTGATTGGGGTGTTTCACGCCAGCGTTACTGGGGCGCACCTATTCCGATGATGACGCTTGAAGACACTAGCGTCGTGCCAATCCCGGAAGCTCAGCTTCCTGTAGTTCTGCCGGAAGACGTATTAATGAACGGGATTTCCAATCCGCTGAAAGCTGACCCGGGCTGGGCAAAAACCACTTACGCTGGTCAGCCAGCACTGCGTGAAACCGATACTTTTGATACCTTCATGGAATCTTCTTGGTATTATGCACGCTATACGTGTCCCGATTATGACCACGGTATGCTTGATTCAGACGCCGCCAACTATTGGTTGCCAGTGGATCAGTATATAGGCGGCATTGAACATGCGATTATGCATCTTATGTATTTCCGTTTTTATCACAAGCTGCTGCGCGACGCGGGGCTGGTTACCTCCGACGAACCAGCTAAGCGTTTGCTGTGCCAGGGGATGGTGCTAGCAGATGCCTTCTACTATTTAACTACCAACGGTACGCGTATCTGGGTTTCACCGGCGAATGTTAGCGTGGAACGGGATGAGAAGGGCCACATTGTAAAAGCAACTGATGATAGGGGCCGCGAGCTGGTGTACGTCGGCATGAGTAAAATGTCAAAATCAAAAAATAACGGTATTGACCCGCAGGAAATGGTAGAGAAATACGGCGCAGATACAATACGTCTATTCATAATGTTTGCTTCACCGCCGGAAATGACGCTTGAATGGCAGGAATCTGGTGTGGAGGGCGCTAACCGATTTCTGAAGCGGGTTTGGAAACTAGCCTATGAACATACTCAGCAGGGTCCGGTGTACCCATTGGATATCGCTGCCCTGAACTATGAACAAAAGGCGATATACCGCGAGGTGCATAAAACTATCGCTAAAGTCACTGATAATATTGGTCGCCGTCAGACTTTTAACAGAGCTATTGCTGCTATTATGGGATTAATAAACAACCTAGTACGCATGCCGCAAAATACCGAGCAGGATCGTGCTTTGTTGCAAGAGGCACTGTTAACAGTTGTGAGGATGCTTTATCCTTTTACTCCGCATACCTGCTTTATGCTCTGGCGTGGGCTGGGCGGAGAGGGGGATATTGATAATGCGCCCTGGCCAATCGCAGATGAGACCGCTATGATAGAAGATGCTAAGCTGGTGATCATTCAGGTTAACGGAAAGCTGCGAGGTAAGATTACCGTGCCCGTAGATGCTGACGAAGCTTTGGTTCGTGAGCGTGCTTCTCAGGAAAATTTGGTAGCAAAGCATCTTGAAGGAACCACCCTACGCAAAGTGATTTATGTGCCAGGCAAATTGCTTAACCTGGTTGTGGAATAATAATAATTAGAAAGAGATATTGTGCGGTATTGTATTTTAGCACTTCTATTGGGGTTGGCTATGATGACAACTGCCGGCTGTGGTTATCACTTATGCGGCATCACAGTTCAGATGCCGAGTGAAATGAAAACCATGATCCTGAATAGTAATGATCCTTACGGATCGCTTGCCCGCGCAATTCGGGCGGAACTACGTCTAAACGATGTAATGCTAATTGCAGACCCTGAGGATAAAAAGAATACGCTGCCGTCGCTATACATTGTCAATTCATCGGAAAATCGGGTCACTTCTTCGGTATTTCAAAATGGTAAAACTGCCGAATACCAGATAGCGTTGAGGATGCACGCCCAGGTCTTGATGCCTAGCAAAGATTACTATCTTATTGACGTTAAGGTTTCTCGTTCGTTCTTCGATAACCCGCTGACGGCGTTGGCGAAGGATGCTGAAGAGGATATTATTCGACAGGAGATGCACCAGAAGGCTGCGCAGCAGCTTGTCCGAAAGCTGCTAGCAGTAGCGCATGCCGCGAAAAAAAATGGATAAGGCGTCAGTTTCTTGATGACTCTTCGTCTACTAAAAAGTGGTTACCGTCATGATACGGTTGTATGCTGAGCAATTGACTACGCAAGTACAGGGAGCATTGCGCCCATGTTATTTACTGTTTGGTAATGATCTATTCCTTCTACAGGAAAGCCAGGATTGCATTCGTAAATTGGCACAAGGGCAGCAATTCAACGAGTATTTTAGCGTTACGTTAGACGTTTACACTAATTGGGATGATATTTTCAGTGTGTGCCAGATGCGTAGCCTGTTTGCTATCCGTCAAATGCTGTTACTTATCCTGCCGACCGGCAATATTGATGTCCCCATTGCGGAAAAAATGCTCCAGCTAGCGTCACTGTTGAATGAGGATGTACTCTTGATTCTGCGTGGCGGTAAGCTGAGCCGCGCCACTGAGAACAGTGCCTGGTTTAAAGCGCTCAGTCAAAACGGAGTGCTCGTGAGCTGCGTCACGCCGGAGCAAGCGCAGATGCCGCGCTGGGTGGCACGGCGTGCCGAGCGAATGAAGTTGACACTGGATGATGCTGCTTGTCAGTTATTATGTTACTATTACGAGGGTAACCTGCAGGCTTTAGTCCAGGCGCTGGAACGTTTATCGCTGCTTTATCCTAAAGGCAATCTGACGCTGCCGCAAGTTACAGCGACAGTGAATAAGGCCGGGCACTTCACACCGTTTCAGTGGGTTGACGCTTCTCTGGCAGGTAAAAACAAACGCGCCATGTATATTTTGCGGCAGTTGCGGTTAGAATCCATGGAACCGATAATACTATTACGCAGTATCCAGCGCGAAGTTCTGCTTCTGCTGATGCTAAAAAGGCAAGTGGCCACTATGCCGGTGCATACTCTATTCGATCACTACAATGTCTGGCGGAATCGCCGGACGTTCCTGACGCAGGTCATAAAACGGCTTACTCTGTCGCAGTTACGCGATACGGTGGCACTTATGATGAAAATCGAATTGGCGCTTAAACAGGATCATAATTACCCTGTATGGCCTGCTTTTAGCGCGTTAACGTTATTGTTATGTGGTAAATCGCTGCCAGTGGCAATATTTAATGTCTAAAAACCCAATAATTGCCTTTTACGGTGGAACCTTCGACCCTATTCATTATGGTCACCTGCGACCGGTCATCACGTTGGCACGCCTTATTAAGCTGCAGCGGGTAATCTTGCTACCGAACAATATCCCGCCACACCGGCCGCAGCCTGTGGCGTCTGTACAGCAGCGGGTAGCGATGGTGCAGCTGGCGATTGCTGAATTTCCTGATTCCTTATTTATTCTTGATGAACGTGAACTCCGGTGCCAAACAGCTTCTTATACAGTAGAAACGTTTAAAGCTCTACGCTGCGAGTATGGCCCGGATGTGCCGCTGGGTTTCATTATTGGCCAGGATTCGCTGCTGACGCTTCTGCAGTGGCACTGCGGCATGAAATTACCGACATTGTGTCATCTGTTGGTGTGCGCTCGCCCTGGTTATGATGACGGGCCACCTAATGAGCGCAATAATTTCTGGTTTACCCCCCGATTAACTATCGATTTGCAGGCTCTTCAAAGGCGTCCGGCTGGGCTTGTTTATTGCGCATCCACTCCACAACTGGCTATTTCTGCCAGCGACATCCGCATGCGGTATAAGGAAGGTCGCACTTGCGACGGCCTGCTCCCTCTCTCGGTACAAGGATATATTAACGCGCAGGGTTTATACCGTTAGTGTGTGCATATATATTATGCGATTTTTTCGCAGGTATGCCATAACATTGTTAACCTCTGTTTGTGATCAACTAACGGGAATGGAAAATATCCCATTAACTAGCATGCTTCTCAGCCTGCCACGTGCGAAGCGCAGTGGAATGGAACTTTTGCTTAAAACCATCTAATAAAATTTTATTGTTGATAAGATAGATGATTTGAAGGGAAGAATATTATTACCTGTAACATGTGTTGGATAATTAAGCATTATGAATTGTATGGTGATTATACTGAGATATTCAGCCATCATGTTATGTCTATTGCTAACCATGTGGTACAAACGCCTCCAGCTGCGATCGCCCTGATGCTGTTTAGGCATAGAGATGGGAGAATGCTATCAACTAGATCCTAGTCGACCTGAATGATTTTGATTGTGTATGTTATATAGGAAGAAAATTTCTATCTGTATAAGCTTAACAAGCCCTTAGATTAGGGGGGGGTAAAATTGCATTTTATTGCTTTTAGTCCAAAATATCAGAGTAGGTGTAAACTGAATCTAAGGATTATCTTAAGCGCTTTCTTAAAAATATTTCCTTCGAGCTGACAGAAATCACAACCAATAAGCGTAGCAAAACGTGAATATCATACGTATCCTAAATAAGGAAAGTAAGAATATCCTGGCTAAAAAACTGTATTGTTACACTGTATATCACAGTATACGCTATAGGAAATGCTACAGTTGGCACAGCAGTTTAAACGCTGAAAATATAGTAGGCACGATCTCAGGTTCTTTATCATGGCGAGTCGGAGGAACTTTCTCCTGTTTTGTAAAGCAACCGCTAAAAAATCTGATTACTAGTCCACAGTTAACTTGACTTGTATTTCGCTGGTATATGGATACTGATCGTAGAAAGTCTATATCTTGCGTGGAGTATTACTATCAATGAACTTTATCACCTTGAGCAATACGGTGAATATGATTAACATAAAAAAATCCATTGAATGAAAATAGAACGCAACCCCTTTCGCGACTATGCAGCCGAATCAGCACTATTTATCCGCCGCGCACTGGTGACCTGCGCTATTATCTTATTCCTGAGTGGTATCCTCATCGTCAATCTGTACTATTTGCAAATTACCTGTTTTGAGGATTATTGTACTCGCTCCAATGAAAATCGCATCAAGCTGTTACCTATCGCACCAAGTCGCGGTATTATTTACGATCGCAACGGCACCCCTTTAGCGCTGAACCGCACCATTTATCAGTTGGAACTGGTACCGGAAAAAGTGGAGAATTTAGCACAGACGATTACTAATCTACGCCCAATTGTTGATTTGACCGATGATGATATCGCTAATTTTGAAAAAGAGTGTAAACGCTCTCGTCGTTTTACATCACTTCCACTTAAAGTCGGTTTGACTGACGTGCAGCAGGCCCGCTTCGCCGTAAATCAGTACTGTTTCCCCGGTGTTAAAGTTAAGGGCTACCAGCGGCGCTCTTATCCCTATAATTCGGCATTCACTCACGTTATAGGCTATGTATCGAAAATAAATGCCCGCGACGTAGAACGTCTGGATAAAGAAGGAATCCTGCCGAATTATGCTGCGACGCATGATATTGGGAAATTGGGTATCGAACGCTACTATGAAAGTACGCTGCACGGTAAAACAGGCTACAAAGCAGTGGAAGTCAACAACCGCGGCCGAGTAATCCGTCAGCTATACGAGCAGCCGCCTCAGGCGGGGAAGAATATTATTCTGACGTTAGATCTAAAGCTGCAGCAATATATCGAAAAGCTTCTAGTTGGCAGTCGCGCCGCGGTGGTTGTAGTGGATCCCCGTGACGGCGGTATCCGCGCGCTAGTCTCCAACCCAAGCTATAATCCTAACTTATTTGTCGACGGTATCTCTAATAAGGAATACCACTCATTACTTGAAGATGAAAACCGTCCGCTTATTAATCGCGCCACCCAAGGTGCTTATCCGCCTGCCTCTACCGTAAAACCATACATTTCGGTCTCGGCGCTCATGGTTGGCATCATTAATAAAAAATTCTCTTTATTCGATCCGGGTTGGTGGCAGCTTCCTGGTTCTGAAAAACGTTACCGCGACTGGAAGCGCTTTGGGCACGGCCAATTAAATGTTACTCGGGCGTTGGAGGAATCGGCGGATACCTTTTTTTATCAGGTAGCGTATGACATGGGGATTGACAGGCTTTCTGAATGGATGACTAAATTTGGCTATGGCCAGTATACTGGTGTCGATCTTTTCGAAGAATGCGCCGGTGTGATGCCAACCCGCGAGTGGAAAGTTGCACGTTTTAAAAAACCATGGTATCAGGGGGATACCATTTCAGTCGGGATTGGTCAGGGGTACTGGACTGCCACGCCGCTGCAGATGTCTAAAGCGCTGATGACGCTAATTAATGACGGCGCGGTACGAACGCCGCATCTGCTTTCTGGCACGCAGGAAAACGGCCAGCAGATCTCTTATTGTCAGCCGGAGTATGTGCAAATAGGTGATCCACACTCTGGTTTCTGGGAAATAGCTAAAGACGGTATGTATGGCGTTGCTAACCGTCCAAACGGCACAGCGCGTAATAGTTTTATTAATGCGTCTTATAAGGCGGCCGCCAAATCCGGTACCGCGCAAGTGTATGGGCTGAAAGCTAACGAAACCTATAACGCTTATAAAATCGCTAAACACTTGCGTGACCATAAACTGATGACTGCTTTCGCCCCTTATGATCGACCGACGGTAGGTGTGGTGGTCATTCTAGAAAACGGCGGCATTGGGCCAGCAGTGGGAACGATTACCCATCAGATTCTGGATCGTATCCTTACTGGACGATAACACCACGGATTTACCTGTGAGGCTGCTCCTCTCGGTAGATAAAATGATTAAGCCATCATGACTGATAATTCCAAAAAAACTTCTCTGTGGAATAAGTTGCATATTGATGTGATACTGCTGTTTTTCGTTACACTGCTTCTGCTATACAGCGCTCTGGTGGTGTGGAGCGCTAGTAGCCAGGATGTTGGCATGATGGAGCGTAAAATTACTCAGATAGTTATGGGTTTTCTGTTGATGCTAGTAATAGCGCAGGTTCCGCCTCGCATGTATGAGGCCTTCGCACCGTATCTGTATATCTTCTGCGTAGTTTTATTGGTGTTGGTAAATGTATTTGGTCAGATTAGTAAAGGCGCACAACGTTGGCTGGATATAGGCATTATCCGTTTCCAGCCTTCGGAAATCGCTAAAATCGTCGTGCCATTAATGGTCGCGCGTTTTATTAATCGTAATAGTTTCCCCCCTTCAATGAAGAATACTGCTATTGCGCTAGTGCTTATTTTTATCCCTACGCTACTGGCAGGTGCACAGCCAGATTTAGGTACCGCTATTCTTATCGCCTCCTCTGGCCTGTTCGTGCTATTCTTATCTGGCATGAGCTGGAAATTGATCGTCGGCGCTACGCTGTTAGTAGCAGTGTTTATCCCCGTACTGTGGTTCTTTTTAATGCATGATTATCAGCGAGATCGAGTAATAATGTTTCTTAAGCCTGAAACCGATCCCTTGGGTGCAGGTTATCATATCATTCAGTCGAAAATCGCTATCGGCTCCGGCGGTCTATCGGGCAAAGGCTGGCTGCACGGTACCCAGTCACAGCTAGAATTTTTACCGGAACGCCATACCGACTTTATTTTTGCCGTGCTGAGTGAAGAGCTAGGGTTTATAGGCGTTTTAGTGTTGCTGGCACTTTATCTTGGAATAATTATCCGCGGTTTAGTGATTGCAGCGCAGGCTCAAAATACTTTCGGTCGGGTAATGGTCGGTGGTTTAATGTTAATTTTGTTCATGTATGTATTCGTGAATATTGGTATGGTCAGTGGTATTTTACCGGTGGTCGGCATTCCGCTACCGTTGGTAAGCTACGGTGGTTCAGCACTTATCGTGTTAATGGCGGAGTTCGGTATCGTCATGTCGATACATACCCATCGAAAAATGTTATCTAAAAGTTTATAGAGGTAACAATGCAGAAGCATAAATAAGTTATAAGTATGATGGTGTTACTATTTAGCGCCTATTTTATTCAGCAAAAAAACATAGCCGTTGGCGCTGACTTAATAGCTTTATATACACTAGGCTGCTAGTGGAAATCACTGGTATGGAATTATGCTATGAAGTCTTAATCCACCAGGTAAGATATAGGATTATACGATTAATGGAAAACTTATAGCATCATAAAACCTGTAGACTTAACTTAAAATGGCCTTGTCGTTTAGTAAAAAAGAGAGATCTATGGCACATAAAAAAAATCATTACCAGTGGTGAGTCCTTTAAGGTTAATGCGCTGACTTTTTGTGCATTCTATATTTAGCGTTTCTAACGCTAAATGATTATGTAATAATTTTTTTTGAGTAACATTCATTAATTTATAGTTGTGTGAGCGATCAGACGGAATCCCCTATACGGTATGGTAGATTATCGATCTTGCCCGTGCCACAGCTGATCGGCTGAATATTTCAAATAATATCAGAGTTAAGGTCAACGTAATTCAAGTCGTACTGGATGAATCCCTAATTGGAATAATTATTGTATCACTTTGGTAGCAAAAATAGAATTTTGTACGGTAGTGGTGGACAGGGACCCTACTAACACCAGTGACAGCTTTATGCTCCATATAGGCGCTCAGCGTGCTGGATAGAATAGCGGGTTAACCGAAATTTATCCCTGTTTGAAGCTAGAGGTCTGTATTAAAGCTGTAAACAGGGATAAGACTTAGTGCAGCACTTATAAAACGAAGCGCAATGGGGGTTTACCTTCATTACTGCCCACTATATTGATCATAATACTTTTTAGCCACCGCGTTTTTTTCCGATAACACTGGATTTTTTATTAAAATGCTTACGCTCAGTGTAAATCTCTAAAATAAAATTATTTATTTAAGCCGCATTTAGTGCTATTTCACCTGATGCTGCTTTTTATTATTTTATAATAATGCGGTCTAATTTTAATTTACATTATGAATTCTTTTATCCTGATAAAAAGGATAAAAATAAACCCTTCTCAATTTTAGTCTATTAGCTTTAAGCGCCATATTAATAATTGGCGTTATTTCTAAAACATTTTCCCATGATGTTGATATGAAAGCTATAATTTCGGATGTGTCACAGATAAACGCTGAATTCTATATTCTCATCAATTATAAATACCGGTAAAATTATAGCGAAACGAACACTGTCGCGTCCGCCATTATCCTTGTCAGTATAACTAAAATAATAACCAGGTAGATCATCCAGAAACTGATTAAATTTGTTAAAATAATTCTGAATAATATGGTTGCGATAAAAAAATATCTGGTCATCAGCCAGATATCCCTTAACCGAAGGTCAGATGCGGGTAACTTTCACGGTTCTTAGGTGGGTATTCAAGGAAAGGCCAGGAAAATAAAATCTGAAAGCTTCTGATTTTGAATTTCTACCACTTTGATAGTGCTTATGCCGCTAAAAGTTGGCAAAGAGTTTTCCAGTTACGCCCGTGTAGGTTTTTAATACTGATAGCGTTAAACTAGGCGTTTATAGAAATGCTTATCTAAAGGTCCTGTTTATCCGGATGAAAGATTTAAAGGTTAACTATGTAGTGAACAATCAGGAATTGTATGCCTCACTGGCAAAAATAAGCGAGTTTATATCATTAATTTCAGCTAGACGGCAAAACTGTTAAATATACCGCTAGCTGGCGGTAGTCTGAGTGAAGTGAAAAAATCTTACTTTTTAGTCTTATTTTCGCTCATATAAAACTACTGTTTCAGTATTAGTTTAGTTAATCCCTTAATCCCTTATCAAAAGGAAATCAACGCCCCTTATAATATTCTTATTATTTTTACTACTGCTGCGCCAGGCGCGTTCTTCCTGCTTCTATCGTTATTATCGCAAGCTTGTAATGGTCAATAAAAGCTCTTAATGAAAAACAAAACTTAATTAAGCATTTGAATTTCCATACACTTTTACTTATAATGTAAAGGGTATCGCCAAACTGGAATTAGTCTATTAAGTAGTGGAAGTTACTTAGCGTCATGCCCCTGGTGATCATTTCCATCAAGTTAAACCTAGTAGTAAAGAAAACCACCATTCTGTTTTCATTACCGTTACTGTCATTCACATCGAAAAGGTAGAAGTACTGTACAAAGAAATAGATGCAATCTATATTGTACGTATGGTGCTATAATAAAGTTGGAGATAATTGTGCTAGAGAGCCTGGTTATCCGGCAGCTTGGGTTACAGCCCTATGAGCGAGTATCCTTGGCAATGCATCGCTTTACTGATACACGTAGCTCCACGAGTATTGATGAAATTTGGTTGGTACAGCATCCGCAGGTTTTTACCCAAGGTCAGGCTGGCAAAGCCGAGCACTTACTACACCCGGGTGCTATTCCAGTAATACAAAGTGATCGTGGCGGTCAGGTAACTTTCCATGGTCCTGGCCAGCAAATAATGTATGTTCTGTTAGACCTGCATCGTCGCCGGCTAGGGGTACGTTATCTTATTACCCTACTGGAGCAAACGGTTGTTGCCACACTAACGCGCTTCTCAATTAGCGCTCATTCTCGCGCCGACGCGCCGGGTGTCTACGTGGGCGCCGATAAGATCTGCTCTTTTGGTTTACGTATCCGCAAAGGCTGTTCATTCCATGGTTTAGCGCTAAACGTTTCCATGGATCTCTCGCCATTTTTGCGTATTAATCCCTGCGGCTATGCTGGCTTACGTATGACGCAAGTGAGTGATTTAGCCCCTAGCACTACCATCGAAGACGTTGCACCGGTATTAATTGCAGAATGCTTACGCCTTATAAAGGCCTATAGTGGTGAGATTCAGGATTGGGATCCAGCGCAGTATGGTGCCTAAAGCTGTGGCAGAGGGGGGGTTGTTGGAGAAGATGTTGGCCTTTGATCTATGTTTTATGTTAATCTGTTATGAACAACATGTTATATTATTTTAATAATCCCTTTAAGTTAATTTAAAGGATGATTTATTTATTTTAGGCTGTCAATTTTGGGAGTGGATCTGCAGCATAATGAGCAAATTAATACAAATGGATGGCGGTATTAAATATCGTTATACTGATAAAATAGCATCACTCCCTATCAAAACTATCGCAATGGAGCGACAGGAAATTTTGCGTAAGCCTGCCTGGATAAAAATTAAATTGCCTACTGATTTAACCCGTATTCAGGGCATCAAGGCGGCAATGCGTAAAAATGGCTTACACTCAGTGTGCGAGGAAGCCTCTTGCCCTAATTTGTCGGAATGCTTTAATCGCGGTACTGCTACCTTTATAATTCTGGGGGCTATTTGCACTCGACGTTGCCCTTTTTGTGATATCGCACACGGACGTCCCGTTACGCCGGATGCCAATGAGCCGAAGAAACTGGCACAAACCATCGCTAATATGGGTTTACGCCATGTTGTTGTTACCTCTGTCAATCGCGATGATCTGCGTGATGGTGGCGCCCAACATTTCGCCGATTGTATTAGCGCCATCCGTGCTAAAAATCCTGATATCTGCATTGAGATATTGGTTCCAGATTTCCGTGGTTGTATGGATCGTGCGTTGAAAATCATTAACGCAGTACCGCCCGATATCTTTAACCATAATTTGGAAAACGTGCCACGTCTGTATCCTCAGGTACGTCCTGGTGCTAACTATTATTATTCTCTCAAGCTACTAGAAAACTTTAAGACTGCCAATCCGCAGTTGCCAATTAAATCCGGCTTAATGGTGGGATTAGGCGAAACTAATACAGAAATCATTGATGTGATGTGCGATCTACGCCATCATGGTGTCACTATATTGACAGTGGGTCAATATTTGCAGCCTAGCATAAATCACCTGCCTGTTAAGCGTTATGTTAGTCCTCAGGAATTCCATGAGATAAAAAAAGAAGCGTTAGCGATGGGATTTACTCATGCTGCTTGTGGGCCTTTCGTGCGCTCATCTTACCACGCGGATTTACAGGCTAAAGGGACAGAATTTTAAATAATCTCTATTATTCTTTATGATAGATAATATGCGCTTTATAAAGTAACTTACTAATGTTTAAGTTTTCCATTTTACGCTAAATGATAACAATTAGAGCGGTAAATGGAAATATACTTTGCCTTTTATCACTAAAGAAGGGTAGCTACACCTTGTTATATTTAACTCTTTAAGCTGTATCTGGCTAAAATCTAATACTTCTCTCTAAGGAGAGAACATTCCTTTTTATAATTAGCGCGCTGACTGAATTTTTTCCCATGTTTATCGGTAGTATCCTATGTTGGTATTTTAGTTTTAAATGAAGCTACTTTATATCATTTTTTAGTGGCATGTTTATTTTAAATTTTGTATAATATTTATTATTAGCTTAGCGTTTAATTTCCTTTTACAGCATTCTGCTACCCGTTCTCGTTCTAGTTGCTTACGTAGAGGGCTACGTACTATAAAATAGTCTATACCAGACTTAAGGTCTTTTACTCCGACAACCTGTCGTGCGTAGGTTGTATCTATGATATGTTTACTCGGGCTTGCGCTTTATTATTAGTTTGTCATCCTATTTTTTTTGCTTTATAAATAGCATATTTATTGGTGGTTCAATTTTCTGGTATGCCTGAAATGGCCGTGTCGTATAGGTAAACCTATTTTTTGGCTGATTTTTTAGGAAATTGGCTATTAAATAATAGCAGTGACATTAGCAGCCAAAGGTCCTTTTCTACCATTAGTAATTTCAAACTCTACGCATTGACCTTTAGCTAGGGTTTAAACCCGCTTTTCTGCTATCAGAAAAGCGTAGGAATACGTCTTTAACTACCATCTTTAAGAGTAAAGAAATAGAATAATTTAGATTCATTGAACCATTTAACATTACCTCTAATATTAGACATTAAAGTTATTTTTAAATAAATGATAGACAAATATTAACTCCTTGGATAGAAGAAATTTGTAAGATTTTTTTATCTAGCGTTATATCAGTAATTCGTTATAAATTTTGTTAAATATTTTAGCCTAGAGATCATGCACGGCTATAGCTTATGCAGCTATTGTCTAGCGATTTTGTCACTTCACTAAACCCATCTAGTGTTTCGCCTTTCTTGGTCACCTTAAACTTAGCACTGAGGTAGAGTTGGGTTCAATTGGTGGAGCTGTTCTATTTATGTTGATATCGGTTCTCGCATTTTCATAAAAAATAATACAGATATGAGTATTATTATTTCTGAAAATATTATCTAGCGAATTCTATTTTATGAAAATAGAAAACTATTTTCAACAAAAAAATGCTTATCGATATCAATATTTAGCCCGGTTTATGAAGTTAAACGTGGTGTTATATTATTGGTGAGCATCGATAGCCTTGGATAAACTTTAGATTGTCGTTTAGTTGGTAGCTATTAAAGATACAAACGCGTACCCCATTAGCTTTGGTTGTTTTGCTGCTGCTCATATTTAGTGAAGTTAAGAAACGTCGCTGGGTTTCTAGTTTTTTTGTAAAAATTAACAATAAAATTTTATGAAAAAAGACGAAAAGTTCAAATACTGGTTCAAAGGGTAGAGTAGGTCGTAGAAAAGTATCAATAATAATTGATAGTAATAAATAATTTAGTGAATTGTATATTTTTTAGATCAAGGAAAGTATACACAGTTTCGCTGTATTTGGATAATTCTAGAAATGTTGAGTTGAAGGTCGCTAGTGTAATTAACGATAAAGGTTAAATATATTATTTTTACATAATATTTCCTTACCCATAATCCAGCTTATATAATAGAACAACGGCCGTTATTTTGATGTTCTAGGATGATTACTGAGCAGAAGCTAAATTAATAGCTTTTGTGGTTATTCCTGTCTTGTATTTCTGGATTTTATAGTTAACGATGGGTTAGATAAAAGCTCTTTAGCGGTAAAATTTATAGATATTTTACAGATTTTAGTCTTGTAAAGAAATGGGTATAGAAAAAATTTTGTACTATATTATGCACGCTGCATAGCTGTATTTTAAGGAAATTTAAATATAATTTAAATGCCTTTTTAGTATCCATTAAATTTTGTAAATTAAATAAAATTTAGAGACTCATAGATAATGAAATGAGATAAATAATGGTTTAATCTCTGTTTTAGAGCGCTCCGCTTTCTTACACTGCAAGCTTGCTATATCTATTACTTGACACTCTTCAAATGCTACCCCTTTTTTTAACTTTTTATATAGCTACTTTAAATCTTTTTAAAGTGGAGTAAGAGATATCTGAGTTATTTTAAATCCTAATAATGCTAATATACCCTTAGTCACTGCTTGGAAAGCAGGTATTATAAATGTTTTAAATCTTTATATTTAAATACTTATAAATTATATATTAAATGATTTATTAAATTCTTCATTCTGTTCTATCGCCTGCCCTATCAGGGGCACTATCGACTCTTATTGAGGGACAGACCAGCAATTATACCGGCATCCGTGGCGCTACAAACTGTGCATATGTGGTTTGTGCTCGCGCTCCTTAATGATGTCGCTTTGACAGTATTTAGGTTAACTTGCAGCTGTGGTCGTTTCTGTATGAGTTGATACAGACCAAGAACTTGCCACTATCCGCTAGTTATCTAAGGGGGTATTCCGAATAGGTGTTTCTGGCTAAATAATCACGCCTATCGTATTGTTAACGATAGTGTCAATCGTCCGGTAACGGTATAGATGACTTGCGGCTGTGCATATCAACGTCGTGTGTAGGTATCAGGTATCACCGGTAATTTTGAACCTTTACTCATCTGATAAAGATCATTTAAACGGAATACTAGTATGGCGCAACAAAACAACATCCACTTATTTATAACAAGATTGCCTACGTGCTCTTATGCAATATCTGCAACTAAAATAATAGACGCTAATATCGATTGGTCCAAACAGCAACTATACGGTGCGTATGGACGCTATTGCCAGCGCATAAAATGTGGTATTGTATCAAGTAACATTTCTTTATAGTGTATAAGACATTTTCAAATACCGCTAACCATGACTATCTAGTAATGCATGCCTATGCATCATGCATAATTTGATATTAAAACAGCTACTCCGGTTAGGGAAGCCATTCTGAGCGGTAATACCAACAAAAATATTACTGGCCAATTGTAATTACATTCCATCATTTAATGTCAGCGTTCTAGCAGGATGCCGCATTGAATACGATAAATGCTGGCAGAGAATAATCGGGGGGGGGATATTGTGGATGGTTAAAAGCCTGTGTTGATAGGAATATTATTATTCCACTGCATGGATGGCGATAGCAAGGGGAAATACAATACTGTATTATTGGCATTATTGCTAAAATTAATATTTAGCTAGCATCGGGCGGCAACCACAATATGATTACGATTGCTGTGCAGTGTGTTCCCTTTTTTTCAAGTTAGCGTAGCCTGTTTTTACCTGCTGTGTTTTAGCTTAGAACGGTGGATGTAGTGATGGTTTTCCTATAAAGATCTGTCGTCGCTGAAGATGCTTAAGGCAATTCTGAGTAGCATTAGTTTAAAGCAGATGCGCTGTGCAGTCACTTACTACCCCTAGCTACTTACCGACTAAGAGAGGATATTGCAAATTTATACTAATAACGGTATAATTGAAGTTATGATTATAATGTCATAAGTAGTGCTGGCCAGGATTAATATCACTAACAGTCTTAGTCAGTAACACTTTACCACAGTCTTGGTGTATCTTTTATTTACCATATCAGCATCGATGATACTGATGCTGTTCCATGTCGGTAGCTCGATGGTCAGGAAAAGCCGGTAACCTTTTGACAGAACCTGATTGAAGAGAGTTGTTTAAGGAACTAAAACGTGTGCATACTCGTATAGTTTTAACTAAAAATACGCCTATGAAAAATATTAGCTCGTCGCTGGAATAGCAAAACAGGCTTCTTTAATATGAAGGCGGTTTCTTTTCTTTAAGGTAAGAAACCGTGTTTTAAAGTTGAGTAGCTGAACGTTATAATGGAGCACTCATCAATACCAGACAGAGTAGAAAATATTCCACTTGCTTATTGTAGGGCTAAAGCAAGGCGTAAAATAACTAGCTAGTTAGAAGTGTCAAGAGGCTAATTTAATAATATCAGGATGGAGAATAACAGTCAAAATCTCCCAAGCGAGACGACGGTCCAGATATCCCGGATAAAACGATTTTTATAAAAAAATGAGACTGTCGAATATGGTTGAGCAAAAACGAATACATTCAATGAACGTACTATATGGTATTGTAAATGCGGCCTCTTCGTAGGAAGATAAGCTATTTTACTAAGGTAAAAAATCATAAAAGCATTTTTCTAAATTCAGAATTAAAATAGTCGTGCCCATATGCGGTTCTATAAAGATAAAGATAAAGATAAGGATAATGATAGATGGTTTTCACTAAAATAATGATGAGGATAGCGATGGTGATTGATTATTTCATAAGAATGAAAGTATGAATATTATAGCCACCACTGCCACTGCTAATGGGGCACAATATTTAGTAGTAATGTCGCTTCTCATGGAGACGGTATAACAATGATTTTCTATGAAAGTATTAATCTAGTGGTCTAATTTTGGATTGGTGGTTAAGTAGGCATCTCCAGAGAACCTTTATTATGAAAGGAAGCCCACCTAACAGACATTTCTTAAACAGGCTACATGGCCTCGATCTGTAAAATTTACAAAATTGCGGTGCCATTATTGGAATTAAGATAAACGCGTATATTACAATTACTAAATTCGATGTTTATTATTTTAATTTATTAGTTAGTAAGACATAAGTCAGTATTATCAATAATTTAAGAAGAATGCCATGCAAATGTTAATAACTTTTATAAGTTTCAAACTTAATGAAATTAAGTATTATATTAATAATATTGATCTCTATACTAATTTTAAAAGATAAAACGGCAATTTCTTGTACGACGTTCAAAAAAACTATTTTACTAAGGATATTAAATAGCGTTTTTTAGAAAAACAAATGAATAAAATGGCAGGTATGAATACTGATATGTTGATCCTAGTTAGTCTTTACGTTATAGAGGTTGATGCGAGCATATTGTAGACGGTTAATAAAGATTCTATAATTGAAAGAGAATGGATGTATCAAGACAGAAAAATACAGCCATGAATTTATAGTTCTAAAGAACACCGTGAAATGCGATTATGCTGAAAGAAGAAAACTAGCAATAGGTTTGAGGACAAATTATCTCCGCTAGCACTGCCATAACAAGGTTAGCTAGATAACAAATAAAGAAAAAACACCTAATATAATAGGAGATCTATAGGTATATTTCTGAACTATATCTATATTATATATAGCACCATATATTGATTGGCCTAATATACATATATTTTGTTTAAATATAAAAAAAGATATAAAGATATTATTTTACCTGTTGAGACTATAGGTGCCTCGTTTTACGAGGATGGCTTATCCATCCAGTGCTTAGGGGGGTGTTGTGTAACAACATGCTGAATGCTATCTATGGTTCAATGATTTATAACTAGATAGAGTATGAGAATATTTTAGCTGAGGTATGGCTTGGTGGCAGCTAGTTAGTACAGTTTGCTGGTATAGAAATTAAAGCCATTGTTGCCACTTCATTATCTCAAGTAATCAGCGGTGTTTATTTTTTAGAGAGTGATGATATGGTTTTCCGAAATAAAAATCTAAACATCCTATTTCAGCACTCTTAGTAGTCTTTATCTACCACTATTAATTCATATCATAAACACATATTATAAATTTAAGGGATAAAATATATTTAGCTATAAATTTTTATTTATTAAATTAGATTAATTCCAACCAAGGATTATTAGTTTTTATAAAAAAATGATTATAGGCTAAGGTAAGCATTAAGAAAAAAAGTTAAAATATATTAAATAAAAAGCTACTTAAGTGTAAAATTTAATGAGATTATGAGTTAAAAAATGTTTATTAATTAATATTAATATATCTCTATTTATAGTTTTTAGTATTTCTACATATAGTTTTATGTAAAGAAATTAATAATTAATTAAATTCAGTAATTAATTCAATACTATTTTTAGTCACTATTTTAAACTTTTAAATATTGTACTCAGAGACAAAAATAGTGTGTTTGATATAGATTAGCATATTTTATGAGGATAATAAAAAGTATTATGCAAAAAACTTTAATAATAACTGATATACGTTAATTTTTTATTATTTATAATAATAGAGTTATTATTAAAATTTATTTACTTTAAAGTGGTATTAAGAAATAGGGATTAGTGTTTTATGAATGTAAGGATTTACCAATATAACTAGATATATACAAATATTTCCTTTAATTTAAAAGATATCGATTATAGAGATATATTAAAATCATTAGAAAGCACTTCATTAAATATTCTTTGGATATAAAATATTTATATCTAGTTGTTTTAATGATAGATTCATAATTTATGTTAGATAAAAAACTTATGAAGTTGTAGATCGGAGATCATCACTGAAAGTGATTTTTTAATCATTATGCAGAATAAGAAATATAAATAAATATTAAAAGATCTATAAATTACATAGTCTATAATACCCTTTATTTAAGCTGTTCGCGATTAAGAATACAACTTATTATAAAAAATATCTTGAAAGGAATATCTCTAAAATGAAGAGTAACTCAGATATTTTAATTTATTGATTAATATATAATTAACTTTTTTAATGCCAATAATTAAAAAAAAAGAATAATCATAGGTAACAAAAAATTAGAGTGAATTTTAGCATATTTAGCTTCTTTTGTTTTAAAGAAACAATAGGGAGGCAACACTAGTAAATACTTTTTAAATTTTTAAATATCTAACAAATTTATAAAATTCATTAGTGAATTTATGGTAGATAACTAAAATTAATTGCCATATTAGAGTTTTCTAAAGTATCTATTTCTGATTCATTATAGTAAAAAAAAATCACTATTATATTTATATGACATATGTACGTATAAATACGGTAATGCTATTATTTTCATCAAAACTGCTTAGTAGGATATAGTGGCCATCCTTATTGTTATAGAATCTCATTCTGGCTGGTTTATTATATGTTACCAATAGTATTTTAAGTGTTTTAATGCTTAGTTTTCTCTCTAAAGATAAAAAATATTGCTCAGGGCTACTACTTTCCTAGCAAAAATAAAAAAAACTGTAAAGTATTTTGAATGTTTTCCTGTCTAAAGATATACGTCAGCCACATTTCCTACCATGCCTAAGTTAAGCGGTTTTTCATTTGAATTTATGGCTGAAATTTCCATTTTTATAGATATACCCTATATTGTTTTGAAGCAAGTTATACTACTTTTCTTATATCCCTAAATTAGGTATATTACACTATAAATCCACCTTACTAAAAAGTGGAGTTTGCCTTAGCGCAATGAGGCATTATCGGTAGTCTTTTCAAGATGAAGCAGTGGTAATAATGATTTAACTTAAATACTTTACAGAAATGAAACATATGTGGAAAATTCCATATTGGAATGTTGTTGTCCTTAAATGCCCATCAAGCAGCAACCGTTATAGTAAATATAAGTTAATCATTTGTAATTTTTATTTTTTTTGTAAATAACTTTAACTCTCTAAAGTAGACACTTAGTCTTTTCAAGGAGTTCAGAATTAGCTAAAAATTAGTCTATAATCTTTTGTATTACTACGCTGAAAGTGAAAATCCAGCAACTTATTATTAATAGCATCATATTTTTTATAAATGTAAATAGAAGAATTGAAAAGAATAATAGCCTGAGTTAGGAGGTATTATAGTAAGCGCGGAGAAACTGGAAATCGCTGGCAAATGAAAATTAACGCCTTAGAAAGAAATATAATGTATTGTAATAGTTATTACGAAACCTATTGAGAAATATAAATAAGGTATAAGATCTTTTGATTTTTCTCAGCGGGAGGTTGTATGGGGTTTGTGTCTCAGGCTAGGCGTACTATCTCATGATCTAGGTAATCTATCGGTAATTATTGCCGTATTCTATCATGACGGAGCTATCGAACGGATTGCGTACCAAGAAACTGCGAAAGATTGTTAGTACCAGTGAACGTGGGGATTGTTAATGGTTATTCTAGATCAAGTTGCTTTTTTTTGGTAAGATGATGTCGATATTATCAGCATAGAAATAATTGTCGGAAAAGAACGTTTTGCCACTAAATTTTACGCGAGTATCGCTTCATTAATGCTTATAGTCATAGGCATCACCTCAGCTGATGCCTATGACTATAAGTTGAATAGCAAGATCAAGATCCGGTCCTTAAGGTCATCTATAACCGGATAGCATATTGTGCTATTAAACTACGATCTATTTTTACCCGTTATTGCATTATGAAATTACTTTATTTGGCATTTATGACTCTCATCATACCAATTCGCTTCCGTTCATTAGTAAACGGGCTGTACTATGACTATTCAGACTTCATGAGACTGAATATAGTTCTGTTTCGCTCATATATGTATTCTTTTCTCTAAGAGAGGGCTCATCTAAAAAAAACTAAAGCTTGAGTATCTTGTTGCGAGTGTCGATTACTCTAAAATAGAGTTACAGGATAAAGCGGCTCAAATCTTCATCAGATACTAACTCATCAAGATAGCCGCGAACATAATCTGCATCAATAGGAATAGTTTTCCCATTCCACTCACTGGCGTCGTAGGAAATATCTTCCATTAAACGCTCCAGAACGGTATGCAGACGACGGGCGCCGATATTTTCAGTGCGTTCGTTCACTTGCCAGGCTGTTTCAGCGATTCGCTTTATGCCATCTTCGGTGAAGGTGATGCTCACTCCTTCTGTCGCCATTAGCGCGATATATTGGGTAGTGAGAGATGCGCTTGGTTCTGTCAAAATACGTTCAAAATCCTCGATAGTTAGGGCTTCAAGCTCAACGCGGATCGGCAGACGGCCCTGTAGTTCGGGAATTAAATCCGATGTGCTGGAAACTTGGAACGCGCCGGAGGCAATAAACAGGATATGGTCCGTTTTTACCATGCCATGCTTAGTTGATACCGTACAGCCTTCTACTAGTGGCAGAAGATCCCGTTGCACCCCTTCCCTGGAAACGTCCGGTCCAGATACTTCACCCCGTTTACAGACTTTATCAATTTCGTCGATAAATACAATACCGTGCTGTTCTACTGCTTCGATTGCTCTCTCTTTTAGTTCTTCTGGATTCAATAGCTTGGCGGCCTCTTCCTCTACCAGCAACTTCATGGCTTCTTTGATTTGTATTTTTCGTGGCTTCTCTTTCTGGGCGGCTAGATTTTTGAATATCGATTGCAGCTGATTGGTCATCTCTTCCATACCGGGAGGAGCCATGATTTCAACTCCCATTGGTGTTGTAGCAAGATTTATTTCAATTTCTTTTTCATCCAGTTGCCCTTCACGTAGCTTTTTACGGAAATTTTGGCGCGCATTGGAGGGATCTCCACTCTCTTCTGGTTGGCCCCAGTTATTTTTGGCCGGTGGGATAAGGACATCCAGCACTCGCTCTTCCGCTAGCTCTTCGGCGCGAAAACGATTTTGTTCAATGGATTGCAGACGGACCATTTTGAGGGCTGCATCAGTCAAGTCGCGAATGATGGAATCCACTTCCTTACCCACATAGCCAACTTCGGTAAATTTAGTAGCTTCGACTTTGATAAACGGGGCATTGGCTAATTTTGCCAGGCGCCGGGCGATTTCCGTCTTACCGACACCGGTGGGACCAATCATAAGAATATTTTTAGGCGTTACTTCATGGCGCAGCGTTTCGTCCAGTTGCATACGACGCCAACGGTTACGCAACGCGATAGCTACAGCCCGCTTGGCGTTGTGCTGACCGATGATATACCCATCGAGTTCACTGACGATTTCCCGTGGGGTCATTTCAGACATTTTCAGGATCCTTCGCTTTGGACATTAATTCTTTAATGGTGTGAAATTGGTTAGTGTAAATACAGATATCACTAGTAATTCCCAATGATTTTTCAACGATCTCACGGGCGCTTAGTTCAGTATTTTCTAGTAGCGCGCGTGCTGCTGATTGGGCATAAGGGCCGCCAGAGCCAATAGCGATAAGATCATTTTCCGGCTGAATAACGTCACCATTACCAGTGATAATGAGCGAGTCTGATTCATTAGCTACCGCCAGAAGGGCTTCTAGCCGGCGTAGCATGCGATCGGTACGCCAGTCTTTGGCTAATTCAACAGCAGCTTTGACCAGATGACCCTGATGGACTTCCAATTTACGTTCAAATAGTTCAAACAGGGTAAAGGCATCCGCGGTGCCACCGGCGAAACCTGCTATAACTTTATCATTATACAGGTAGCGAACTTTGCGCACATTACTTTTCATGACGGTATTACCTAGAGTAGCCTGTCCGTCACCACCGATGACGACATGCTCTTTGCGGCGCACGCTTACGATTGTTGTCAACAGAAACCCCTTGGAATGGAAATAGAGAACGCTTCGTAAAGAATACGAGACGAGGATAATTATAAAATGGGGTAAGATTCAAGGTTTTCAACCCCCGTCAGAAATGGGGATATAATTTGATATCCCGGAAGCGCACAGGTTTTGTAGGATCTTATGGGCATCGCTTCGGCTAGAATAGGGACCCAACAGAACGCGATTCCAGCCATTACCGGTGGAAATGTGGCTTTCAATACCAACGAAAGCTAGCTGTGCACGTACCAATTCCGCCTGATCTATCGTTTTAAACGAGCCGCACTGAGCTAGCCAGTACTGGTGTGGTTTCTCTATCGTCGCGATCGTGGTCGGAGGGATTTGCGCCGCACCGATCGTTTTGCTTCGATTGTTGTAGAGAGCTTTCTTCAGATGGATAGCCTCTTGGCGTATATCCTCCCGCATCTGCTCCAGTAATTTCTGCTTTTTATTATTTAATTGCGCTAGAGAGTCGACTTTGTCATTACCCACGATATTTTTTATCGAGGACTGTGCGCTAATCTGGTGATTTTCTAGTTCTTTGATATAGCGCCAGCGTTCCTCTGGCTTTGGCGGTAGTCCATTTTCGGTGTTCTTGCTGTGGTTAGGCATTATTACTGTATCTTCCGATTTATTATGCGCGATGAAATAGAGATCGCTAATAAATATAATCAATATGGCTGCTACTAGTACGATTATTGTTTTAGACTTCCCTAAGGAAGAGCGATTCTTTTTACTGTTTGTCGTTTTACGTTTTATGCTAGAGGACTCTCCACGGCCTACATAATCTCTTTGTATCACCATCATTCCGCTAAATTTGAAATAATAAACAGGCCGTCATGTTACTGAAAACAATAATATTTAACTAGCGTCAGCATTCGTAAATAGCATCAATTATGCATCTGCAGTATAATGCGCTTGTAGTGATCTAGAAAGGATTCTAGTCTCTTTTAAACACTAGAAGGGTCAATTTGCTATTTTGGATAGTCTATAATTTTTTATAAAAAGAATTATGCGAAATTAGAGATGATTAACTTATATTTACTATAACGGTTGCTGCTTAATGGGCATTTAAGGACAACAACATTCCAATATGGAATTTTCCACATATGTTTCATTTCTGTAAAGTATTTAAGTTAAATCATTATTACCACTGCTTCATCTTGAAAAGACTACCGATAATGCCTCATTGCGCTAAGGCAAACTCCACTTTTTAGTAAGGTGGATTTATAGTGTAATATACCTAATTTAGGGATATAAGAAAAGTAGTATAACTTGCTTCAGAACAATATAGGGTATATCCATAAAAATGGAAACTTCAGCCATAAATTCAAATAAAAAACTGCTTAACTTAGGCATGGTAGGCGATGTGATTGACGTATATATTTAGATAGGAAATATGCTAAGATAGCTTACATTTTTCTTTATCTGTTTGCTAGAAAAATAAGTGTCTTGGGTTTGGGTAATGTCTTTCTCTCCAGAAAGAATAAAATTCTTCAAATCCAACGCTATTTAGGCAGAATTGCATTCTGATCTGCTAGGCAGGTTTGGAGTATTTCTATCCCGTTAACTACAGGTAGAAAGTCGCTAAGTGCTTTTCTAGATGATGCAATATCATTTAAGATTACTGCACTATTAGTAGTATACTACTATAATTATGTATTATTTATATTAGTAAAATGATGTTAAATATTATTAACTATATTCAACTTCTCTCTATTTTATAATAGAGACTATAAAGTAGCTTTAGCTGCTTGACTATTAAACTTTTATGATAAACAAGTTTAATAGTAATAAATACTAAACTATACTGCAGTAATTTATGGCGCCGGACGATTTAATTAGTAGATTAGATTAAATTTAATATTCCTAATTAGGAAGGAATGAAGCATGGGTACAGATTGTTTTTTTTACGGGCTGAGAACTTATAATAGGATAAGATTACAAGACACTGTGGATAATGAACAACGGGAATTAAATTAAATATCACTATAGTGGTAAAACAAACTTGAGAGCATAGGCGCTAACTGTTCCGAAAAAATATGCTATCATGATGTTACATATCGCGTATAGACCAGTTAAGCGTATTTCCACCCCTTGTCTCTGGTTAATTAGCTTAGGTATTCTCTCTGGGAGAGAACTTGGCAGGTTCGCACATTTTTTGTGATGATGATATTGAATATCTTCAAAAATGGGGGCTTGATAATTAGCTATTGGTTCTATAAGCGTTTTTTTAAAAAACGCCAAGCTATCCTGCTTCAGGAATTGAAGATTCCTCTTAAATAATCCTATTCGACAGTTCTCATTAACCTGACGGCAAATTAGGTTCCTTTATTGATTTGCCTAGCGTACGTACCCCGTCTGGGATAATAATTCTGTCCGCGGCTTATCCTGTCTACTGCTGTTCTGCTATGGGAACGTAAACTATCATTACAGTCACTTAAATTGGCGTTGTTAAAACCACATTCAATCCAGAATATCTAGCTACTAATTTATACTCAATATCTATACAGTGAATTTTAATATAGGTATTGATGTATGCAATAAGCAGCTTAGCTCCTATTTAGAGTAGATCTGTAATAAAAGCAATCTAGTGATCATGGTTGACTATTTTAGTGCTTGTAGCCAATAGTTTATGTTGGTGTTTTACTGTTCTGCAAAATAAATAGGCCTGTACAACATAAAATTTATCAACGAATTAGCCTTGCTGGATGTTTAGCTATTCATTGGATTTTTTTATTACGATATAACCAGCTGGGAGGCTTCCAAGCTGGTTACTGAGGTTTCAGATCATACATAAAAACCTTACTACTTAAGTTTAAGCTTGCTCTCCCCCTTATCATTAAGGGGGAGAGTTTTAGCTATTCCCGGCAAAGATAAAAAAATCGTTAGTATTGAATTAGGTCTTCAGCGTAGGATACCTATATTCTAATGTTTTAACGGGTTCAATATGGGGAACTATAGATAGACATAAAAGCAGACGTTATGACGTATGCTTTTATGATATTAACGGTGGAATGAATCTACCTAGCCATCGTATCTTACCGTTCGCATCCATTTCAGTTTTTTTTTGCGTCAGACCATATCTGTTAACTAACTTCCATCCACGTGCTAGTACGTGTGCTATGTGTTAGATTTAGGTAATGCGCCGGTAAATTATTTACTATTCTTAATAAGCTCTTGTTAAGTACAAGCATCTTCGGGACATAAACGTTAGTTTTGTTAAGCAGCGCCAACAACCAGAAGTTAGTGATGAGGCAAAACTCCTTTTTATTGTTACATGTAATAGCCTGTATAATAAGGCCTGCAACACTATTATAGGTAATAATGCTCAATAGCTAGTCGACATCGAATATATAGGGTCAAGCTTCTGCATTATTTCATCCGGTGAAATGCGGTAATTGTCCGTGACAGTATTACGTCAGCCGTCACACCTTGATCTTGTTTTAAGCCATAATTCTTGCTTATCTAAATAATAATCTCCAAAAGGTTAGAGGTGGGTGTTGCCTTCGGTTTAAAAGTTCTTTCTATTATAGGTAGAGTAGTACTAGTATCATCGGCATCTTACGTTGTTTAATCTGCTTTGTAAGCCAGTATATATTACGGGCAGAGCCCGTAATATATACTGGAATCAGTTATTTTGTTTCAAGTGACGCTTTTACCCCCCCCAAAAAAAATTCTAGCTGGGGGCGTTGTTCGTTATCTGTATTATCAGCTTGTTTCAATAAATTTTGAAATGATCCTTCTTCTCTCGTAATGCTGCAAAAACACGCCATTCCTCGCCTGGAGCGGGGTGAACATTTAATTTATTTTGTAAATCAATATCATGGCAACGTAAGAAAATATTTATTTGTCGTTCTAAATGCAGTTTTGTCGGAAGGCTGGGCTGGTTTTTCAGCTGTAATTTTTTAATTTTATATTGATAACTAGTGATAACGCTATCTTGTGGTAACAGGGTGGCAACAAAGTTTAAGTTATTAAAAGTATACTCATGTGCGGCACATATAAGGGTAGTAGAAGGAAGCTGATTAATCTTCTGAAAAGACTCATACATTTGCTTTGGTGTACCCTCAAACAGCCGGCCGCAACCTGCAGAAAAAATCGTGTCGCCGCAAAAAAGCCAGGGCGCGCTATAAAATCCGATATGTCCAAGTGTATGGCCGGGTAATGCTATTATTCTGAAAGTGTGGTCAAGTAATGTCAGTTTATCATTTTCGTTGACTATTTTCGTTGTTCCTTTGGAATGGGTTTCTTTTGGGCCGTAGACCGGTATATGGAAATACTGCAGTAGCTCGTTAACACCACCCACATGGTCCTGGTGATGATGAGTTAATAAAATAGCTACAGGGGTTAGCCGGTGGTAGGCTATTGTCTGCAACACTGATACCGCCTCACTAGGATCGACCACTAGGCACTGCCTTTTATTATTATGCAAAAGCCAAATGTAATTATCCGCCAATGCAGGAATGCTGATAAGATTCATTATTAATCTATTTATTTTTCTATGGCTCTTATGAAGATAAGATAAACATGAAACCAGCGGAAAGTAACAAAATAATTAGGGCGCCTGTCTCATGGGATGATATTCCCTGCGGAGCTGACTATCGTCAGACACTGGAAGAAAATTTAAAAGCTTGGTGGCCAAAGGTATTCGGTTCCCATCTTCTTAAAATTGGCTCATTGAGCGCAGATCTGGATACTGGTGATTGTGCAATTTCTCATCAGGTGAATGTAGGCCTTGAAGGGGAGCGTTTGCAGGTTATCGCTGATTCTCATCAATTACCCTTTTCTAATAAGTCAGCTGATGCCTGTTTGTTGGCCCATACCTTGTCCTATGCCGGTAATCCTCATCGGGTACTACGGGAGGTGGATCGCGTGCTTATTGATGACGGCTGGCTGATCATTACCATGTTTAATCCTCTAAGTATTCTGGGGTTAGGCAAAATATGCCCGATGTTTTTCCGTCGTTACCCATACATAAGCCGCATGTATACGCAGATGCGTTTATTGGATTGGCTAGGAGTGCTTCATTTCGAGGTTTTACACAGCACTCATTTGAAAGTACTACCATGGCACCGCCATGGGGGTGGTGGGCTACTCAGGACTTATTTTTCGGCTATCGGTTGCTTGAGTGTAATTGTCGCGCGAAAACGCACATTTCCCTTCCGCTTGACGCCACTGAAGAATTTTGACGCCCTCCCGAGGATTACGCCAGTCGGTTAACGCTACAACTAACAGTTGTAGCAACGGGTATGTCTTATAAATAAAGTAAATCCATTTTAATCCGCGCCCTGCTTTCTTGTGCTTCCACCTGATAACCGACGTCCTCCAATCCAGGATGTCCTGCGGCGTTGCGTGCTAGTTCATCGCAACGTTCGTTTTCTGGGTGGCCCGCATGCCCTTTTAGCCAATCCCAGCGCAGAATATGAGGTTGAATGGCTGCATCCAGCCGCTGCCATAAATCGATGTTTTTCACGGTTTTCTTGTTAGTAGTTTTCCAGTCCCATTTTTTCCAGTTATGTATCCATTGGGTAATCCCTTGTCGAACGTACTGGCTATCAGTACTAAGAACTACTTCGCAGGCATCTGTTAACGCTTCCAAGGCCACAATTGCTGCCATTAACTCCATGCGATTATTGGTAGTTACGTGATAACCGGTGCTGAAGGTTTTTTCGTGCTGTTTATAGCGTAGTATGGCGCCATACCCGCCGGAACCAGGATTTCCAAGGCAGGAACCGTCAGTGAAAATTGTAACTTGTTTGCGCATCTTTGGTAAATATAGTCTATGTTTAAAGTTTAAGTCCGACATAAACGAGCATATGGGCAGTAACGTTATGTTAAGATATAGTTCTGGGTGTATCGCTGTAAAAGATTTTAAACTAATTTAAAGTCAATTCTGAGCTCTTTCAATCCTAAAAACATTTACTTTAAATAGATAAGAATTTCCTTTAAAAGGAAATTCTGAAGTTAGAGATCAAAATTCACTCTTTCTGCTTAAAAAGGTATGTCGGTTAACAGTGTTAAATAATAGTTTTAAATACATGTCTCATTTCTAGGATTTTATGAATCAAAGGAATCACTTTTCCTCTATTATCGTATGATAGCCATATTAGCAATGATCCAGTATTATTTTTTAGGTAAATTTCATTTTATATCCTTGAATCTTCCAGTAAGTTTTATTCGTAATGGTTAAATTAAATTTAGATACCTAAACTGAAGTGATATGGCTGCTCCATAGTAACATGAATGTACCAATGTAAAAAAGAAATTTTACCCATGAAATTCAAACACGAACTTTCTTAACTGGTTATTTACAAAAAAATATACTGCTGCGCGAACAGAAAAAAGTCATAGACATTACCTTTTTATGATGATAAAAGGCAGAAATTATTTATTTATGAAAGAGGTTGTTAAAGAAAAGCTAAAAGCTTCTTCACCATTATACCAGAAGAAATTGAAATATATGAGTTTAATGAAGAAGGGATGATGCATTTGGAAAGGTTCCAGTGCTTTTTTTATCTTAGACTTTTGAATATTTATTGTTTTTCTGGAGACTCCGGATAAAATTATCCGGTAACTACACTCTTTACGTTTACAAGATATATTGCAAAAGTTATAATATTGAAAAAAGTTTTTTCCGTGTATGGAACGGCGGAAAACGTATGGTAATGTATATTTGAACTGAATACCGCGCTGGTTTCGCGCGGTATTCAGGGAGTTGCAGATCAAATAAAACAGTTGATCATCCGTAATTTTATATGATTTCTTTTAAAGAAAATTCTTATCTATTTAAAGTAAATGTTTTTAGGATTGAAAGAGCTCAGAATTGACTGCAAGCTAGTCTAAATTTTAGTGCTACAGTTTGGTACATAAAACCCTTAGAGAATGCTAGAAACAATTCTTGAATAAACTTGCTAAGGAATAACTACTCTAAAACAATCAGTTTAAATAAAATGATTAAATTAATTTTTATAACTTAAAAGTTCAAATCGCTAGTATTAACCACCAGGTTATATACTATGGTGGATGACGCCATAGTATATAAAGTCTGCAATAATGAAATTTCTATCTTGTTCTATAATAAAGAACAAGAGCCGTGAACCTCTGAAGAGCTATGATAAGTATATTTTGTACAAAAATAAAGAATTCATTATTAAATAATGAGCTGTTTGCAAAAATAGTTGGAAAATTTATCCTGAATTAGATTTAAATAAACATAGTGTGATTCATCATATGAAAGAGGAATTGAGACATTCAAATAAAGAAAGTATAGATAAGCTACATTATCAAAAAGGTTAAACGATCGAGAAAAATTAAAGACATAATAGTTGCAGCTTGTTTCCTTTATCTGGAATGCCGCTGAAGCAAAAGAAAATAGACAGGTGCATTTTGAACCTATCTCGATAAGATTGAAGCGGTAATCGCTAGCCATAATAATATTATGGCTATAGGTTTCAGTAAAATCCTTAAAATTTTATAATAAAACTACAACGGTATCTTGGTAGTTAAAGTGAACAGACTCCTTTTTTGGAGTCTCCCCTTGCACTGTTTAAATTAAAGGAATATTTAGTTTCCATAAAAGTTCTCTGTGACTATTAATTTCCATGCCAAAAACATTAAAATAGAAACGCTAATAACAAAACTATCAGCCTTAGTTTAACACTGATAACTAAAGAGCGGCACGCCCTGGGATTTATACATCCATAAATGTTGGTTTTAATTTTTTGAATTTCGATATTCGCAGTTATATTAACAAGATAAGCATAATTAAAATATTAGTATGAAGAGCGATATTTAATAGTTCATCGACTCAGTGTTAGTTAACATACTGGACGTAGCATCATAGCGAATCATTTGGAAGCGGGTATGATAAAATATCACTGACCACTACTAGCTATTCATGTAGCTGGAAATGTTGATGTCGGATGAATCCGCTCGCGATGATATCGATGTCAGCGTTAAACTCAAGATTTATCAGCTGATAACCTATCTGGCGAAGCGAGGTAGGAGAATTATTATCATTTTATCTGGGATCTCAGAACTTTTCAGTATTACTGATTAGATTCTAGTTATGAGGAACTGTTAAATGACGTGGATCGTCAATACTAAAAAAATCTTTGCAGAACAAAATTTAATATTTTCTTTCCTATATCTTTAATTTAATGGGTAAACGATGAATTCGTTAAAATAAAAGTGTTCTTATTTATATAAAATAAGGGCAGTATTTATATGGTGTTTCTAGCTATTTTTTTAAAAATATTTAATCTTAAAAAAAACTGTGGAATGTCTTCATTCAATACTTATTGTGAATTATTTTACTTTTAGGCATGTATTAATTATGATGCAGGATATTGAAATTTTGGTGAGCGGTAGGTATGTCTTTGACTGTCGTGATGATGATACTACTGTTATCTATGGATAACAGTAGTACTGTCTTCTAGAATATGTACAATCTGCTCATTTCAATGGTTATTTTGATTATTTTGTTAGTATTCATTCAAGTTAGCGATTTTAAATTTTGTATATTATCATTAGACGTTAATCGCTATTATTTATCTGGTATAATAGATTAAAACTTATATCTATATTAATTTTTATTTTTTTAAATAAATATAAAGCGTCATTATTATATTTATTTAGTATATGGAGCATCTCACTGAGATATACCAAGAAAATAATCAACATAGCAATACTGTTTTCACTGGCTCGCGTCAGATTTTTATCTATTGATAAAAGGTTATGGTTGTTTTTTGTACGGCATTTCTATGCATGATATTAGGCGAAAAGCGCCGATAGTTGAATCTTGTACAGCTATTTTCTGGATTTCTAGTAATTATGCTGATAAGAGACAACAAGGTAGATTTATGTCTACTTGTAAAACTTCGTAGCGTACAGGTATAGATATTGGCGGGTTGAGAAAACGTGTTTTCTGTTTAATTAAAATATAGATCCAATAGTGGGCCTTAAGTGAGCACTAATTTCCCGTAACTGTATGGGCAGTATGCTTTTTAGCGAAAAAACTGCATAGTATTTAAGCTCGTATAGTCATATTTAACGTGATAAAAAGCGCGCGTTCAGAGTGAAAACGCTGCCTAATGATGATAAAATCGTTGGTGTTAAAGATTTTATAGGTATGGATGATAAATTCAATGTTGGAAAGCTAGCAAAATCTAGAACGATATTAGTGGCGAATATGCCACTATGGAGTGAGATTACGACGCATCCTTAATTGCAATTCATTAAGGCTTCTCCTCGCTTTATCACCGCTTAGAACGCACTATCTTGCCAGATAGTGCGTAAGGCCGTTAGATAATTAATAGATTAAGGGCACAGCACATCCCAGCTGTTCCAATGATTAAGAACCACCGCCGTTAATACGAGAATTCTTTACAATATTAGTAAAGTAAAATAATTCACTTTATCTGGTAGGATTAAGTAAGATCTGTGAGAATAGGTTAAGCCAAATGTTGTAAATTTCCTTCCATCAGTGGGTATGGAAACCCTGTCAGGCTAATGAAACCTTTAAAAGGTGCAGGGGTTACACAGTATTGTGATTATAGGAAGTCATATCTAATGGCCATAGATAGGGTTCCTTCGGACGTGACTGGCATCATTTTTTTAACTTACATCAACCCTTAGCTATCGCCATGCTGATCACCGCCAGCGGCTGCTATATTAACGATATTTAAATCGGTATCGCAGGTGATCAGCATGGCGTCTATTATCTTTAGACGGTTCTCGCGAAGCTAAAACACCAAGACCGACACCAAGGGGATATAAGCATTATTGCACTATTGTATAATTGGTATGTTTCTGCCCTCAATATTTTCGTCGTGATTCTAACAGAAAATATCTTTCAGTGTAGCCTATTTTCGCATGCAAAAAGAATTTGATAGTGTCATTACAATTAGACATTCGTAGTACTAATGCATATTTCAAATAATATTTTTCTATAAAAACTCCTCCTGAATAGGAAAGAATCTGATCAAACCCCCCTCAGGCTTGCCTAGCACGTACCATATCTCCGGAGAGGTATGGTATACGATTGGCTAATTGCTAATCGCTGAGGCTATTGCTGTGTTATAATAAAAGATTTTGGAAACATAGTAGGTTCGCTATTTTGTCAGTCAGCAGAGAAAAACGATAAATTATCAGGATTTAATGGTGAGTTTCTTCTTTTTTGAAACCTTCGGTATACATATTTGAATTACGGGATACAGTACCTTGAATATCATTGCAAACTAGCGTAGTAAACTACAAAGTGGTTAAGCAAAAAAATGTCGCATTTTTTGGAAAATCTGAAAATTACAATAGGATGTTTAGCTACGGCCTTGCACTGCAAAAAAATAAATACATCGACAAATTCATCA
This sequence comes from Sodalis sp. (in: enterobacteria), assembly GCA_051710585.1. Classification (GTDB taxonomy): domain Bacteria; phylum Pseudomonadota; class Gammaproteobacteria; order Enterobacterales; family Enterobacteriaceae; genus JBPESP01. The sequence continues at coordinate 320,324 of JBPESP010000001.1, forward strand.
TACCGTTTGCTGATAATGTTGTAGATGGTAGTAACCCATATATAAGTGGATCCTAAGTAATTGGCGGTTATTCGTTTCGGTATATAGCATTGCCTCTACTGGCGAAGTGTAAATAGGGCAGATGTCCCTTATGAAGTATACAGTGATAGTTCCCCTATAGGAATGTTCATGTTGCCGATCACTTTATTGCCTATTCCTAAATGTGCACGTTATCGGTAACTACAATCACTTTAACATTCTGCCTAGTGGCTATTTTACACACATATTTTAATATATATAGCGGTTGTTATAGGAAGTAAATAACTCCTATAAGGTGATAAATGTTAGAAACCGCTCGCAAGGCGTTGCCGACAGTTGGAGTGTAAATAATTAGCGACATCTCAGCCAAATGAAACATGACTAAGTGATAAACAACGTTTCATTGGTATCCCGGATATTAAGAAGATAAAATATATATTTCATTCGATTTTAGTGAAAAAATCTTGGTATTCGGCTAGCCACGCTCAGTCTGCTCTTTAATGGTTCTGCTGTATCCAGTATAAAAATCCTAAAAGTTAAAATTGTTACCCTCCAAAAAAAAGGAGGAGCCTTATTTTTATTCAGCAGGAAGTAATTCCAGCAGAATAGGGTCATTTTGAAGTATATACAGAAGGCATTTATTTTTATATTTCAGTTTTTTTATTAACTCATCGTTACTGATTAGTGTTGCCTTTAGAAAAAAACACAAAGAGCATGACAGTGGTTGTTCGGCCAGAGTTTCAATATTTTTTACTGCGTATTACTAAATTACGCTTGTTATCAGACTGTAGACTTGTCTTGAGTTACAGAGAAAGACTGGAGATGGTTTTTTACTTCAATGCTAGAGGGAGCTTGCGCAGCAAGGGCTACATTCATTAGTGGCCACTATATTATCGATGTATTTTAGGAGCTCCAGCAATATGGCCTTTCTAATTTATTAGCTATCAGTATTAGCGGCAGTTATTAATATAAGCTCCGTTGTAGAGGAGGTAGGTTAAGATCGAACGCAGTTTTTTATAGATAGTGTCCCGCGTAGAGATGACTATGCTGCCTTTGTAGTGCACGATGTTACTGTAGCTTAATTGTATAGTAGTGCACATGATTTCTCTTAACTGTATACAACGCTGTGCTAATCAAAAAAAGATAATTTTTGTTGGGGAGAATGGTGTGGACAAACAATTGTCCTGCCATACTTTAGTGGGTAAAGCGTAGTCAATTTCATACAGAAACAGGTTTTTAATGGTAATATCATGCGGTTAAAATATATTAAGAATATAGCTGTTGAGTATTTTAGAAAAAACTCAAGCAGGTAAAGAATCAAATTAGTGCTATTATTTAATTTATTTATGAACTGCCGGTAATGGCAATAAAGGGTATCTTTAAACATTAACGTTTATAGTTTTACCATTCAATAAGATGTAGCAATCCAACCTTATTCCGTATCCACCATTTGGTGTATTTCGTGGTGATGAATACCACATTTTAGCACTAAATATATAGATATTGCCGCTGATTCCGTGTGTGCGATAATAGCCAACCACATTAAAATAGGAATGCAATGTGACACTATAGATGGTGTCAAATGGTACCAGCGTGAAGAACAATATATTTTCTGTATAGGGTTTCCGGGTTGCTATGAGTTCCTTAAACTTATGTAATGCTTAAGGCAATCAGTGAAGGCATGATAATTAAGTGGTGGTGTGGCACACTATATATAGGGCAGCGTGTAACGTAAAGCTAATTCCAGCCAATAACAGTGTAAATGAGGAGTTATAATGTGTCTCTGTACATTGAATCAATAATTATTTTAAACATGGATGATATATTTAATTATATTCAATATATTATTGTTAGCAATTAATCAAATAATTTAAACAAAAAATGGAAATCATAATACTGCAGATGATCAGCGGCAGTTAACTGAATGCTTTATCTAGAAAATCCACTTCAGTACAATGTAGTTTGTACAGCACATAAGATGCGCTTATCGTCATCAGCATGGTTGCCTAGGCGCATATATGCAGAAACTTGATATAGACTATATCCAAACACTAAAACCAAAACGCTGATGAAGATGATGCACACCGCAGAAATATCGTCGATTCATAAAATAACTTAACAAAATGAAGCAAATAATAGTGGGCATAAATAAGACCAGGAAAATACCCCAGTGCGCGGTAAAAATAGTAAAGGAGAATCGGCAAGAATACTCATGAGGTGTCTTGGGTGTATCGCTTTCCTAGAATCTACTGCACAGGTTATTTTACTGGCATATCAGTCATCTCATCCGTATCCGGGCTGAGCACAAAGATATCTCTTTGTATCGGTCTGCTATTACTTATACCTTTTCTGATATACCAAAGCACACTTTGCGGTGCTAGATTGGCTATAATGATCGTCAGGAGACCTCTTCCAAGTACTTGTGTATCAGGATAGGTCGCGTAGATAATTAGAGAATACTTGACGATTGCTGCTACCGAGATTAGGAGTGAGTTTTAGTAATTTATCCGGTTCTTTGACAGATTCGGCGTGCTTAATAAGCACTATTTGCATATCTGTTTTTTTAGAAAAAAACATCAAAATTTAACCCGGAACGATAAGAGCCTAGGCCGCCATCCTGTTCTTAGGTGCCGCAGCGATTGCCGTCGTCTTACAAACGCGATCCTTCAATAACAGCCTCCACTTGGGCTGCTTCAATGCGATTGAATAGCGCTTTAAACGGACGGATGCGGTGTGATAGCAACGGGGCTGCCAGTTTATCCCATTCAAGTGGGGTATCAAGGAAGGCTTCAGCCCGCTCTACCAGCGAAGGTACAACCGGTTTCAAATAGATCATTAAAACCCGAAAAAGCTGGATACCCATCGAACAGATAGCCTGCAAATCCGCTTCGCGTCCTTTCTGTTTCGCTAGCACCCAGGGTGCTTGCTCATCGACATAGCGATTAGCTAAATCTGCTAGCGCCATGATTTCACGAATTGCGCGATTAGTTTCACGGCTACTAAACGCATCACCTATAGACTTTGCGGCATTAATGAAAGTAGCATAAAGTGCTGGATTAGCTACTTTTACCCCCAGCTGTCCATCGAAACGTTTATTGATAAAGCTGGCATTGCGTGAGGCTATATTGACGACTTTATTAATGATATCGGTATTGACTCGCTGGATGAAATCTTCGAGATTAAGGTCGATATCATCAATGCGAGATGATAGTTTAGTGGCGTAGTAATAGCGTAGGTAGTCTGCATCAAGGTGCGTCAGATAAGTACTGGCTTTAATAAAGGTACCGCGTGATTTGGACATTTTAGCTCCGTTGACGGTTACATAACCATGTACAAACAAATTAGTTGGTTTTCGGAAATAGCTACCTTCAAGCAGCGCCGGCCAGAATAAGCTGTGGAAATAAACGATATCCTTGCCGATAAAATGGTAAAGATCTACCTTGGAATCCACATTCCAAAATTCATCAAAGCAGAGATCGCTGCGCTTCTGGCATAAGTTTTGGAACGTGCTCATATAGCCGATGGGAGCATCCAGCCAAACATAAAAATATTTGTCTGGCATATCCGGCATTTCAAAACCGAAGTAAGGTGCATCACGGGAAATATCCCACTGCTGCAATATTGATTTAAACCACTCCTGCATCTTGTTTGCTACCTGCTCTTGCAGCGCACCGGAACGCGTCCAGGCGCGCAGCATTTCGCTAAAAGCAGGTAAATCAAAGAAGAAGTGTTCCGATTCCCGCATAACCGGTGTGGCACCTGAAACCGCCGATTTCGGATTAATGAGATCTGTCGGGTTATAGGTGGCGCCGCAGACTTCACAGTTATCGCCGTATTGATCGGGGGAATGACATTTTGGGCAAGTGCCTTTCACAAAGCGATCTGGTAAAAAAATGCCTTTTTCAGGATCAAATAGCTGTGAAATGGTTCGTGATTTTATAAACCCATTTTTTTTTAGACGTTGGTAAATCAAAGTTGATAGCTGTCTATTTTCTTCGCTATGGGTAGAATGGTAGTTGTCGTAGCTAATGCCAAAGCCAGAAAAATCCGTTTGATGCTCCATGTTTATTTTATTGATCATCTCTTCTGGTGTAATACCTAGTTGTTGTGCTTTAAGCATGATTGATGTGCCGTGAGCATCATCAGCGCAAATAAAATAAACTTGATGTCCTCGCATTCGGTGATAACGGACCCAGATATCCGCTTGAATATGCTCGAGGATATGGCCTAGATGGATAGAACCATTAGCGTAAGGTAACGCACAAGTTACCAATATTTTTTTTGAGACTTGAGTCATGTAGGGATAGGCTTTTGTTAGGTTTCATTAAAAACAGTTGATGGTAACTGATAGCGATACCTACATAAACAAGCGGTATGCGTGCTATCACGCTGGGAACTTTTTTAAACTGTGGCATATGTTACTCTATTATGTAAGTCTACTGGTTATTCATTATCTAAGAAATGAGGTGGATGAACTTTTTTAATACCGTAAACTTATTCCTTGAAACCCCGGGGCGGGTAAGTAAGTAGGTGCTGTGAGTTTTCAATCGCCTGACACTGAAATACGATTTCATCGTATTAATAAAACCCTGCATTATAGCACGTTTCTTAACGATATACTTAGATTAAGTTGATATTACACCTCTATCTAGTAAAGCATTTTTACTGAGCTTAAAGAAAGCGTCAGCATAAAGCTGCTACACTTGGTTAACGTTCCAGTACCGTTGACTGGAAGTTGATACATAATATTAATACTATGAAAAAATCAGGGATTATATGAGGTTAAGTGGCATACATAATCTTATTCCTGTTAGCTTCTGGAAAGGCGATACAAAAATCTAGAACTGCCGTCAATATAGTACGAGTGTTGAAAGGCAGGTATATCGGGGCAGGTATATCGGGCTTCTTTTTTAGATACAGGTACCCCTATTCTATATTATCCATCAATATCTGAGCTTGTTGGACACACACCTCTCACAAGAGAGCTATATCACTGGATGGAAACATATGGCACTGATTATGGCGTACGGCTTAGTAAAAAAACTCTATTGGCTACATGGCGAATAAGAATAATCCCATTACATTATTTAATACCAGACCATGGCTAATAAAGTCTTGTTACACCTGCTTACCTATAAATACCCTGTGAGGGTTAGTAGAATATCTGATGCTGTAGATATGTCCTCGGAAGCGTCGATTTCTAATTAATGCTAACGCAGCATATTCCGGTAACTGGCGTGATAGTGGTGATGATATGCCTTAAGATATCGTCCTAGCGGATGATATGTGCCAAAGAGTATTGTATAATTTTCGCTAAATTTGGAATATCAGTACTTGGTATCATAAAAAAATATGAGGATATATGTTTTTAGTCATAGCGGTCATCTTGAGGTGATTTTTTTTAGCACTAGCGGTACGTAAAATCTTGCGGAGTAATATTTAGTGCATATTACTGGGGAATTGTCATTGTGTATTTATCTTTTTTTTGAAGATCAGGACCGTGGTGATCCAATGGTGTACTAAGAATTCTAAAAGTGAATTTATTGAAATACATTGCCAACCCGCGAGCTAAGTGGTAGTACCACTTTATTAGCAGGGAAAGAGAAGTGATATAACCCGAGATTAATTTTAAGGTAAAGATGTTTGAAGGCCCACCCTGCTAGCCAACAAATTCTGTGTTGCCACCTTTCTTTGCCCTACATGACCAGCAGCAGTGCCAAAATAAGAATCGCTATAATTGGTCTTTAGTTAGATAAAGAGTATACATATGCTGCCTGAACTGTATCATTGAAGGGATATCCTCGTTGCGTTGGTTGATGCTAGTTTGAATATGATTTCAGACGGTGAATGTGCTAGAATAATAATTACTTATAATACACTATAAAGCTAATGCTAATAGCATAATATACATTTATAACTGTGATATATAATATTGGATGTGTATAGCTAAATAAACAGAATTTAAAGTATATTTTGTTAGATATTAACTGATAAAGCCGAATGGCTGTTGAAGGTAGTGGAATTATAATTATTCCTGTCCATACTTTAATTCATAAAGGCAATGTTGAAGCGCAAACAATTTCATCAGCGAGAAATGTAACAAGCATTAGCTACTATCAGTAGTAGGTCTTGGTGATATCTGTTTTTAACAGAAAAAACCACTACTCTTAAGCTTGTGTAAGGTAATAGCAGCGTGCTATCATAAAAAATAAAAAAAGTTAACTTATAATACTATTATAAGTTAACTTGTCATCTGATGGTTGATGGATTATTATAATACTATAACAATAGTAGGTGATGCATAAATATTTTTTTAACCCGTCTAGCAAAAATAATAAGATTAGAAAAAATTATTTTTTCTCATTTTATGAAATATAATTCATATATACATGAAATATCTCTTATACTTGACGATTATAAAATAATATTTTATATTTGTTTTACATATCTTAATTTGTGAGATAGGATTTTCCTATCAGTACCAAGATCCTAATTTAGTCACATAGTTAACTTTTTATTTTAAAAGAATGATAGATAAAAAATGAAGTGAATAATTTAGATGTAATGGATAACTAAACTAGTCATCTTATTATTGTTTTACAGTATCTATTTTATGATTCATTTTCTGGAAAACCAGAATTATATTCATCCAGCCTGAGTGTGCTGCACTATACATGATATATTTGTAATATCATGAGCTAGCTTCTTTGAAGCTGATATATACTTGTTGTTGGTATTTATTTTTAAACTTCTAAAGTACTTTATCGGACTGTAATATCAACAAAGTACCCTGCTAAATAATTCTTTATTTAAATAAACTGCTAACGTTATAGCAGTTGTAGGAACTCTTTTTTATAAAAGATAGTCTAATCGTTTTAGAATATCACTTTGCCTGTATTACTCCGGTTTTCCTAGTTTAGCTTTATTACTATAGCTAATTCTAATTGCTACTTAATATAATTCATGGTTGAGATATTCTTCTGACTGCGTTGCTTATACTTGTTGTAGTTGGTTGCTAAAAACTGATTATTCTCTATTTTTTTGTGATCTTGCTTTAGAACCAGAGACTCATCTAAAAGCCTTTATAGGTTGCTGTGGTGACGATACTTTTCGTGCTAGCTGCACATTATAGCTGATACTATGTAGTTCATGAGCTTGCCTATCCAATAACCGTTCAGCTGCTGTTTTAACCTTTTAGGATGTTTTATAAATATTTGTGACTATTGCGGTGAATCCTGAATACGTAGAAGATGTATGCTACAGGATAAATATGTTATGAATTTCCAGATTAACAAGAGCTGTTTAGGGAGTCTGGCATAAAAAATGCTGTAGTTTTTTAATATTTTCTATTTTAATGCCTTATATTTTTTGAGCTCACGTATTTTTATTTATTTCTGGATTGTGAGAGAGGTTTTTTTGTTTTACTTTCCTCCATTGCGCATTTATTTTTTTACTCATTTTATTATTCTAGAAAAGCAGAAATTCATGGTTTTATTGCTTGTGCGATGTGGTAATTTTGCTAAACAACAAGTTAAGTTTATTTTTGTTTTAATTTAGGATTAAAATCTCAATATTTTATTGATTTGTACATGTTTTTCTGACATAGACATATTACCTTTATTTTAGTGCTAAAATTTAGTGTGCTACTACAATTTTATATATATTTTAATTTAAGTGTATATGAAAAAATTCTACCGGTTAAAAAACATAGTGCGCCATAGACTTGTTGATTAACCAGTGATGCAGTTAGTATCCGTGAATTATATATATCCTCAGGCCCTATTTCAGTAATGGCTATATCTCTATCGAGAATACGTAATGATTTAATCTGCCGCCATATTAAAATTAATTTATGAAAATATGCTGTGGTTTCTTGATGAAAGATTACAGCAAGGCGTGGGATGCATAACTCCTCTTTCTGTGCAGCATTTAGTCATCTTTACAGCTAATTACTGAATAATTTGGCAATTAACTGTGAGGTAAGGACTGGACTAGAACATAACTATGTCCGTTTTCCCAGTAATTATTAAGTATCGTGCTCAAATTTTCGTTAGCTTTTCAAGCGTGCTTTGTCACGCAAAATATTGAATATTACTATGATAAACGTTATCTTACTGATAAGAGGTTTGGCGGACAATATGTATCCTAAATCTGAAAAGTTCTTCCTGACGAATATTTATTATCTTTATACCCTGACAGTATATTTATGCACTTTTTCAACAAACATGTTTTTGTATGATTCTAGCAAAACTTTTAGATTAAAGGTAGTTGGAAAATAATTTTCCACCAAACTTTCAGAAGCGTTGGTAACTAAAATAATTTCTATTACGGTAGAAGCGACATATTTGCCCATACATAATTTATTAGATTACCAGTTTATCGATAATTTGTAATGTTTCTTTAGAGATCATATTAGTCACAAGTAACAGGTATATATCGAGCTCAGCAATAGAAATAACGGCTTTCATATTTTCATTTAACCAACAGTAACGTAAGTAAAGCACCATTAGAGACATAGATCGTGTAAAAGAAATAGAATCCTTTCCTGGCTTATAACCACCCGCGAATTAAATAGTTATAAACATAATTTTAGGCGATGAAAATACCTACTATCGGCAATGCACAGTTAAGCGTTAATGTGCTTGACCAGTTATGCTGCTGTTCCGGTAGCCATCACAGATAACTCAATATTTTAATAACGTTTTTATACGGTTAAATTCGTCCAGCAGAAGCGAAAGATTTGCTGGAAGTCTCTTTACTAAAAATATAGAAAATTTTTATGTTAACTTCATATGTTACACTACGTTGATTAGGCTGTGCTCGTTTTAAATTCGTGCGTTTGGTGAGGTTATATTCTTCATGCAGCCGGATTAACTTCTTAGGCACTTTATAGCGCATATTCATTTGATTTTTTTCAGATGTAAGATATCTATTGCTGATAGAGAAATTTTCTGTTACTTATGTTAGAAGTAACGCAACAGCTTTTTTACATTTCATTCCTCCTGTAGCTCGATTTTAGGGTCGTCAAGCACTCCTATGCTTAAAGATCCACTTATATATAGGTCACTACCATCTACAACATTGTCAGCTTATTATTGGGGCTTTTAAAGTATAGCTCGGAAGATTAGCACATAATTTAGTAGAGATTTAGTAAAAAAGCACGGGACGCGCCTACTTAAGCTATTTTAAGATATTGATTTACAAGGACGTCATAATGTTAGCACCTATGGAACTTCACATACTGTCGGGGGTTATCGTAGTACACGCTTGGAATCCACCAAGACCATTTTGACATAGTGTATTTTCTGAAACTACTCTCTATAGTTTTCTTCACGTTAACTGACCATTATAATGCTGGCCTGTTAGCGAATTTTTCCATAACCCCCCTGTATGTTTTTCGCTAGATTTAAATTCTGAAAGGGTATCGAAAAAAACGATGCGCCATCAGTAATAAATTAACTTTCTATTAAACTCGTACTATGAGTTTAATAGAAAGTTATTCTAGTACAAAAAATATTTGAATCAGTGTAGACATAGAAACTGTAATAAATTGACCCTGATCTGCCGAAAACTATCTATTTGCGTTAGCTATTGCTAACGTTACTAACGGCAGCAATAGCTAAGAATCTCATTTTTTGATCCTCATCAAAGATGAGGAGATAGTGTATCCTATAATTAGTTATTTAAATTATCGCTAAAATTTAAAAGAACAAAATTATATTAAGGCTAATACACTAATAACTTAGTATTTTTTTTATAAAAAATACAGCTAGACATTATAGTCTATAATAATAAATATTATTAATAGTTTTATTAGATATCCATTAGGCACTGTCTAGCGGCGGTAGCCGCAACGAAGTATAATTGAATAAAGTATTATAAGATAGATCTTATTCTTTTAATAAAATTTGGTTAATTTTAATTAATTATAAATATATATAGAGAGCTATGAATAAAATTTAAAGTATACATTTGTATTAAATACGTAAATTGAAATATAAAATAAGAGGTATTGGATTTTGAAAATATTTTGTTACTATGGGAAGTCTTTATAGTTTTTTCCTGAAAAGGTTATTATTTTATAATAGTGAAAGCCTTAACATCAAATTTTTTAAAAACTTCGTTATAGAAAATTGCTGAACATTTAGCATTTTATGCTTTTCCTATAAGGATTCTCATTTGGAGTTTGTAACCTTGGAAAGTGATATTTTCCTTACTTAGAGATATAACCATTGTACTTTTCATTTAAAAAAACGGTAATTAAATTTATATAATACTTACGTGCGATTACCATTGCTGATGGTGCTCATGCATTATATGGTAATTAGAAGAGTTCTGATACACCATTCCTTCTTTATGCTGTTTCATGTAAGTTATTGGGATTCAGATATTTTATAATGTTATTTATGTTATATCTAATATTAGTAAGGAAAGAGAAATAACTTTTAATTTCTGTATTTCTGCTAGATGCATGCGTATACTTTATTTTTATTAGATTAAAACAATCATATACCTTGTTATTTTTATAAAACTGAGTTTTGTGAATAATTTTTATAACGTAGTCTGGTATTTTTCTATTTCTGATAAGAAATACCTTCTGATTAAAGCGGTTTGAGTTTAAATTTTGAATCCTTATTTTATTTAGACTAAATAAATAGATCATTATTTTGATTATCTTAACTTTAGCGTATACTTATTAAGTATACGCTTGAAGCACTATGTATTTCAAATTTAAAATAAATATCATTTTGTTAAATTTACTTTCATGATCATAAATTTTAAAATTTAAAAAAAGATTTTTTCTGCGCTTCTGACAGAAGTTATCTTAACAATAAGTACAGTGTCATTAGTTTAATAAAATGTCACGATAATATTAATCTCTCGCTGAGATAAACTCTATATGCAGATATGCTTATATTTTTTAATTTTTGTTAGTTTAGTTAATTTAGCACTGTATTCAGTAATTTGTGATGATTTCCTAGAAATCTTTCTTCAGTAATCGGCAATAAAGAATACAGTTGTGCGCCTCTAGCAATAACTTATATTTAGAAAATAAATTCACTGTATAGTTAGTTTTTTCATCTTTTTTTTCGCAGAAGAAAGGCTACCCAAAAAAAATATTGGTATGTAGGGTATGACGAGATTATAAAGAAGCGACAAGGTTACCATTAATGGTACTTAACCATCTAAATATTATCTTGCAATGATACTACGTCAGACACTTCAGTTGAAATAGATGCTATAATAACCATTATTATTGTTCAGTGTATTTTCTATGATGTACAAATGCCAAATATTTTTATACGGTAAAAATAGAATACTAGCTTCTTCGCTGGTGAAATTAGCTTACCCGTTAAATTTAAAAATTCTTTATCAAGCTTTTCTGGTAAAGTTTTTAAAATGTGAGTTGCCCATGGTGGTTGTCTGCTTTTGCCTGTAAATCAGTCAAAAGTTATTCCGTAATAAATAATGTTTTGAAAGTTCAATTTAACCAGTCTGTTAAAATTATTTAGATTGTATAGGACATTATTTATCATGCCACTGTTGGCAACCTGGCTATAATAGCTGTAGGAATTTTGGTATTGTGTTTACGCAACATTCTCATTGCTGATTGGTTGTAAAATTAGCAGTGTATCTAGGTTCATGGTCTTCGTCGCTAAATAAAGTTTAATATTGGTTGTGTTGTTGTCTCTAGCCTGGCATTTATCTATCTATTTAACTTTTACTATAATAAAGCTTTGAAGCTTAAATCACAAAGATCAAGCTTTTATTAATGGCAGAGTAATTGGTATTGAAGGCTTCTTAACCTTCTATATCCTTACTCTGGTAAGCAACGCGTATGTAGTCTATAATTTAGCATGCATACTAACCTATTTAGGTATTAATTTAGATTCAGACTACCGTTAAGCAAGATTATTAAATCATGCTTAACGCGATTAAGATAAGTTGAAAGTTTGATACGTGCTTTGCTTATATTATCCTATTCTATTTTTTATATTAAATCGCGAAAATTAAGTTGTTTGCTTTTATGGCGTTTTAAAATAAACAAACTGTTGGCGATTTTTAGGCTAGCGATATCCCCTAATCACCCATTGCCTTCTTCAGATTCTGAAACTATCCTGGCTATATAAGTGTATTTTAATGGTACCGTTCCACCCTTTCTGGCGTTAAGGTAATCACTGTGTTTCCAGCATAACCTGCTTTAATAATAGTTGATAAGAAAGTAGCATAGGTTATAAATGCACCATCTAAAAGGGGCATATTTTCGGTTCTGATAAAGAGGGGGTTGTGCTGTGGCGTTAGTTTATATAGTCTGCGAGAATGCTTAATTGCGGCTAGGTATGTTATTGTAAATTACCCTCTGGCGATAATTTAATAATATCCGTTGAGCTGTTCTTTTTGTGTGAACATATACCTATGGAAATTATTTGGATTTATTAGACAAACCATATCCGTTAGTACGGATACCATTACTAGTAAAATGAATGGCGTCGTTAGTAATCTTTTCCAACGGTCCTTTTCGATATAACCAGATGCTACTAGGGGCCCTCTCATGATTCAGTCCTTATCAATCCGGCTCGGCACAGTGCTTTGCTGATTACAATATTTTGCATCTTTACGCCGGTTATAAGGGCGGACAGCGGGACCGCTCAGCAGCTCAAAGCTCAGGGCACCTATCAGCATGCCGGGGCGAAGCGCTAGCGGTAATTTACCTGAATTATAAAATTCTAGCACAATTTTACCCTGCCATCCGGGATCAATTCGATGTGCTGTCACGTGTATCATCAGACCCAGACGCGCTAGAGAGGAGCGTCCGTCAAGCCAGCCGACTAGATTATCAGGTAGCGTAATTGATTCTAGAGTGACCGCCAGCGCCAACTCGCCAGGATGCAGGAAAAAGGCTCCATCTTTAGGTAAATGGATTTCGTCGCTCATTACCCGGTCCAGAGACGCTGTAACCTCATCTTTTGGCCCACTGAGATCGATATATGCTGCAGTATGTCCTCTAAAAACTCGAAACCGGTTTCCTAGCCGTACATCTAGCGTTACTCCGTTAATTCTTTCTATTGGCGGGCGTGGCGCGATTCCCAGTCGGCCTTCATCCAGCCAGATTTCAATATCACGATCGCACAATCTCATCGCTTGCCTCTTCTTAATGAGGGTATAATGGCGGGTTGCCACTACAATAGAAACTAATCATATTTTAAATATTACACGTGAATTATTCAAAAAAAAACTAACTAATTTTTGTTTTTTTAAAATGTTAATGGTAAGTAGATTATTACTTTGTATGGGCTGATAATGTCAACGTACTGTTTTAACAGTTCAATAAACTACAAAAACATGGGGTGAACGTCATTACGCTGATATTACCTAATAACAGAGTCCATTAATCGATCACGTTTATCGAGGTCTCGTTTTATATGGCGTATCAGGAAAAGATTTAATGGGGTATCAATAAAGATTGAGAAAATTATCTCTTGATATAGGTATAATTCACTGAATAGCAAGATCTCTTCCAAAATGATAGTTTTTAGTTAAAACTGAATTTTTTAAGGAAGATGGGTATGTTCGACATAACTGTAAATCGGCATTTCAATAAGTAAGTCTGGCCCAATATCTGTATATATTTAAAATATGTTAGATCTATAGTGCTCGGATGTTCATAATTTCTTTTAATACATTCTGTCATAGACATACTTCTTTAAACTTTAAAATATCTTTTTTCGGATAGGAAGATATTGATATTTAGAAATTAAAAATATTTTAACTAATTTCAGTTAATTCTGGATTTTTAAAACATTAAATTATCTATTTTAACATCTATAATTATTTTAGAAAAAAGGAATTATATGAAATTATGAATATTAAATTTACGTTTGCTATAATATTTTTTTCTAAATAAGTATTTAGATTAATAGCTTAAATAAGAAGGTTATTCTTAAATATATCTTTCATTTATAAGATAGTTTAATTAAAAATTATTTAACTTACTTTCTAATAAAGTAGATTGCTTATGTAACAATAAATTAAAATTTGTTACTAAATTAAAGTTTTTTCAGTATTTATTCTTTATTTTTTGTTGTAAAATCCAAATGTTAAGGGTGGTCTACTATAGAGGTTTTAGTTTTATTTCTAGTGCTTTGATGGTTAGTTTTCTTTTTAGGGGAAAAGGACATAATCTAGTTCGCGGGTTTTATTGAAAATAGATCAAGAAAATTGTTAAGGTATGCACTACGTTTTTTCAGTCCAGATATACGTCATATCATTGAATTATACCTTTTTTTAGCCCTGTCGCAGTGAACACGAGATGAGTGCTTAAGATTATGTAGGATCGCAATATGTGCTTCTAACTACCACACTTATACCTGCGTGTCGGCTGCTGACAACTGAATTAGCTCTAGTTCTCTTTTTATGAGCCTATCTGCGAACAAACGTCCCATGCAGAAGTTTCTCTGGGTTCTTTGGGCTCTCTGGGTTGGCGATACTTTTGCGCTAGCTGTACAATATCGCTAATATTGTATAGTTTGTAAACCCTGATTATGCAATAACCGTTCGCTTGTTGTTTAGGTTATTAGGACGCCTTTCTAATATTTGTAACTGTTTCGATAAACCCTGAATATATAGTTAAAATGTAGCTACAGGATAATGTGCTCTGAGTTTATTGATAAAAGAAAAGTGTTCAGGGAATTTAATTCCAAGAGCGCTATAGTTTTTGATATCTTATTTCTATTTCAATGTGTTGTAGTTTCTTCATTAATATCACTTCTTTTGATTTTCTGGGGTTATGGGGGGATGGTTTTATTTTTTTACTTCATCCATCATAATGCGATTGTTCTATTTATTTTATCGTAGTAGAAAAGTTAATATTCATAAGTGTTGCTGTTTGCACTGCGGTGTAATTTTTTTATAAATTAACCAGTGAAGCGGATTTGCATTTGAATTTAGGGTTAAAGTTTTTTGATTGAGTTACCTTTCTGGTTCTGGGGTGATCAGATCACCTCTGTTTAGGTAATTAAATTCAGTGTGTTAGTTTATTTTCCTAATATAGAAAAGTCCATCCATATCGTAATAGCTATCGTTAGTATTGTAATACTATTAATCATAACTTTTCATAACTAACGATAATGTTAAGGTACTCTCCTTAGATTGATTTCTTAATAACTTTTGTAAAGTTGTTATATGTTAATAAGTTTAAAAAATATTTACTAATGTTCCTACCGTCTTTCTTTAGAGAAAGAAAATAATATTTTCATATCTGTTAAGATTAACTTTTATATTTTCATTATCTATAGTTATTTCTTATTATTAATAATATGGAAGTATCTAATTATATATTATTGTAATAAGCTATATAAATTTCTTATTTAAGGCTTATATATCTTGTTCTGCATAATAATTTTAGTATTATTGCAGTTATGGTTTAGATAAATTTATTTAATAAATATCTCATATAATTGATATTGCGAGTTTTTTATTAAAAAATTATCTATATAAATAGATAATGCTAGTAGCATAAAATGAATTATTTAATCATGCTTTTAATATATCATTATTGTCAATAATTTTAAATTAAAGTATATTATATTTTATGGTAAAATGTGTGTTTATTAAATATATAAAAGAATTAAAAATAAGATATTTATCTTTATATATAATTTTTATATTATAGATAATTAATTATTAAAGGTTTCTCTATTTATAATAGAATATAACTTTTATATATATTTATAATTTTGCATATGAAGATTGCTGATTAAATTTAAAATAAATAGATTAATATCTGTTTAATTATATTAAAGATTTTATCTTTAATAGGTTTATTTATAGTTTCAAATATAGCATATTAAATAATGCTACTTAATTATTATATATATTGATACTTATTGTTTTATCATTACATGTTATTAATATAGGATACTTAAAAATCGCCAAGAAATATATCCTATACGGTTATTACTTGTGATTTTTTTTCTAACCTAGCTTTATCGTATTTATTTATGACATTAATAGTTAGTTAGGAAATAACACTATTGATATTACCCTAAAAGGACATAATTTTAATAAAATTTAAATACATTATGGGTAATAATTATTTATGCTTCTAAAACTGAAGTTCCAATGTATTCTTTTAATATATTCTGCGGCAGGGCTGACATTCCTAAAGAATTTTTATGCAGATGTGTATTTTTTATATAGTATATCTATACTTATCACTATATCTTTCGTCTTCTTTGAGCAGTAATTAATACTGCCTGTACTACCGTTACAGCTACGACTATGTGTAGTAAGATTATAATTTTATCAGAGTAACTTAATCAGATCTGTCTGTTTTTATCATATCATTATTGTTTTTAGCTAACAGAATAGTGCGATTAGTACAGAAATAATACCATTATATATTTTGAAATAACATGTTCTAATCTTTGTTTTGGTAAACTAGATAACTATTCCTACGAAATAAAAACTATTGATCTATTGAAATCAGTAAGGGGTTGTAGTAATAGGTTGAAATAATTACTATAAATTGTGATGAATACCTTCTATTTGGCTTCGTATCTATCTTAAATATAATGTTCTTATGCTTTATTTAGATATAAAAATTGTGTTCTGGCTGATATCAACTATTTAGTGTAGCATATAAATATAGCCCTTTAGCACTGGTATAATGGTGACCATCGTGAAAAAAGTGGCATATTTTCAATAGATAATATCTTCTATTTGTTTTTCCTTATGGTATTTCAGTTTTTATAGAAAGTCTATAGTTACTTTTTAGCATGGTCTTCACTTTGTTATATTATTCAGCACTATAAATTTGTGGCTAGATTTTTATATCTCAATATATACATTCTCCTTTATTAAGAATCTCTTTATTGACCTTTCAAATATGCTATTCACTATTAGTGAGTAATGGATTAATGGGGAGCAGCATGTCGCAATTTATAATTGCCATTTTATTAATTTATTTTTCTAAAATACGCTATTTAAATATTTTATTGAAAACTATTTTATTGAAAATATTTTTTGACTATTGTTACAGTCATCACTGTTTTTTAAAAAACGGCTTTGTATAGGGATACATTTCTCATATGTCGCTGAATGTTATTTATTTAAATCTTTAAATTTATTAATATTCATGTGATATTCTTATTTAATAATATTTAAAACTCTGATACAGGTATTATCAACCAATAATTGAAGATACTGAATGGAGAATTCGGTTGTATTAATAGAAGAATTTCTTTAATATCAGTAAAGACACAAATATCCCCCAAAAGCCGAAAATTATAGCTTAACACTCAAAATTGGATCCACGATATTAATATTTTCATAGAAGTCAGGTGTCTACCGCACCATGAAACGGTGAGATTCCCGCAAAATGTCACTCTCGTATATCCATGGTAACACCTCCTTGCTGGTATGTATAAATTTCCATTCTTTTGAAACAACTAATTGTGACATCACCCCCCCTTCGCTATTATTTAGCGAAGGGGGGGTGATGTCACTGCTCTTAATTTTTGTAGAGCAATATATAAGCATGACTATCTTAATTTTTTGAATGCAGAAATACTTACGGTTTTCACTTTTTAGTAAAATATGTTATAATTCGAAATTAGGTCTATATTAGCCTCAAGAGTAATCTATTTATTAAGCGCTCCTATACCTATTCAACTGTATTTGACAGCTTTAGACTTTTATAAAAAATCGTTTTTCCGGGACATCTCCACCGTTATTTTACTTAAGCAGCAGGATCTGGCCGCTATTCTTTGTCCTAATATTGTACCCCAGAGCTGGATCTCCTCGACAGCAGGCAGAATATTTTTCCACTCTGTTTTGGTATCAATAAACTTCTCTACATGGTATTTATTCACTAGGGGGTAAATTATGACCACCTGAACGTTGCCATCATAAACACAGCTCATCCTTATTCTCAAGCGGCGCGATAATGTCTTTTATGAGCGTATCCCTTTTCCCTTTTTTTTATGATTTAATATCCTTATCTGGGTATGCACTAGTTCTAGATCCTTATATAGCTCTTTAATTATCTTCTACCAAAGAAGTATCTTTATTCAGATACACTGCTGCTGGTACGGAAGTAGATATAACGGCACCTCTAGAAACGTTTGTTAGCTCAGTTAATATCTCTATGCGGATGGTTCCTCCTCCTCGATGTAGGGTAGGCTAACTTAGCGATATAGTTATGCTAGTGAAGTATTTATGGTTCAGAATTGTCAGTAACTTTAATTTTAACTAGTACTATGGTACTAGTGTATATTGTGCCCTTTCAAGGGATATTTATAACATTTGCTTGAAATTGGTTAGTAGCCTCAACAGTGAGGAAGAAGTAGTTTCATAGGCTACTACATTAGCGCAGATTTCTAATTGTATTTGTATTATTTTCTGCTTTCGGTCT
The DNA here is from genome assembly GCA_051710585.1 of Sodalis sp. (in: enterobacteria). Classification (GTDB taxonomy): domain Bacteria; phylum Pseudomonadota; class Gammaproteobacteria; order Enterobacterales; family Enterobacteriaceae; genus JBPESP01. The sequence continues at coordinate 338,757 of JBPESP010000001.1, forward strand.
GCAGTTCGGCCATTAAGTACTTATTACTCAGTGTATAGATTTCAGTGGTAGCAATAGGACATGAAGCAGCGAGGTATATAATTGTATCTATATTATGACATTGTTTCCATAGTGAAACCTCTTGGTATATGTACTTTACAGTTTCCTTTAATAATAGGCACTGCATTTTGCTGAGAGTAAAGCAGCTGGTTAAGTCCATAATGTGCCATGCCAGTCTACCTTAAATTATCAGCGTCCTTAGCTAGATTCTGACCATCATCTTACTAGCCTAGGCAGTTAAAATAGTCATTGAGTACTGGCGTGGTTTGTTTTCGTGTTGTGCGAAACATTATATTTCAGGGTAATCTAGGCTGTGATATTGGCTTTCACTACCTCAGGGGGCTAGTCTGGTCCCAGAAAGTCCTTCGCTGTGACTGAGTTTTGTTAAAATGGTAGTGCAATAGCGATACTTGAAGCTTTTCCGGCGTGGCCGGTTATTATAGATGAGTACTACCATTATATTCACTGTACCTTAATCTAACGTAGTGGGTAAATATAGGCTTTTGTAATGTCATGCAAGCAGGAATATAACACTCAGCGATGGTAATCGCACATTGATTGTTACCCGTCGATGGATGGTGTATTGCTTCCAGCAGACGCGATAAAAGTGTAGGGTTATATTTAGTCTAATTTCTGCCAACTATCGGTGATAGTAATGTGGCTGTTAACGCTAACATTAGGGTTATTAACAGTTTTTCAGGGGATTTTTGTTAAATTTTTTCGGGTATTGTGCTTTACAGTGCGCGGGGTAGTGTATTACAAGATGGTCATGATCGTTGGTGTCTGAAACATGCCTAGCGCACTATATTTATTACTGGTGTTGGTAAAGCGCCCCGTAGAATGGCTGCCAATAATGTTTGTGCGTACTACATAGGCCCTTTTGTCGCTACCGGTATTGCTGTATGGAAAAGTGTTTTCGGATATTATGCAAAACGTGTTGAGAGTTTTTGTATGACTGGGATTCTTTTTGCTATAGTAATGTTCTGTTTATATAATATCTCTATTGGGTGAGTTAAATAACTACTCTAAGTGGCATATCATATCATAGAGAGCAAGTAAACTGCGTTATGAAAGTTCAGTAGTATGGGGTACCTATGTAATCGCTAGTTTGGCTATCAAACAATGCTAGTGTTGATAACATTATGATAAGGGGCCCCGATTGGTCGGGGAGTGGACGCAAGAGAGAGGGGTAATGACTGGCCGTTAGAGAACCCGGAAAGTGGAAAGTATTTGCTGCCTGCAGCATTTTTCCGGATAGTGTTTATTTTGGCTCATCAACTGCGCAGGGGTGTTTCCAGACACCTATAAAATAACAATAACATCTCTCCTTCTAAGCGCGCTATTACGTTTGCGCTGTAGATGCTGTTAGTTTTATCATACCGCCGTGATCGCCGATAGGCTTTCTTTCAGCGGATTAGCTTGAATGGTGGACTAGTTAGACACGGACCGTTTAGGGTCTGGGAAATTGATTACTGATCTTACATCAGTAAGTCAGTCATCTATCTGTTCCTAGTTTCCCTATAGGGCTTTCGCTCTCTTAACTGTATTCAAAACGTTTGCTGTTTGTCAAACACAAAAGGGTATTCAGGTGAATCTTTTACGTAGTGCTAGTATTTATGGTCTGCAGTAACTATTTATGCCCATTACCAACATGTTAATGAATTAAGCAAAATATCACTAAGACCGTGTGCTTCATTTCTTATCTGTACCCCTTTTAGCTTGTGGTTGCAAAATACACCTCCTCATCACTTTCGATCTTGCCAACAAAGAAAGTCACTAAGGGAATGAGTGCAACTGTTCTGTCTTTTACTTCACTGTGGCGGGTATATCCAGTTGTCAGGCTGTTCGCTACTACACTACCCTTTATAGTGATAAAGGTATTGCGCAATTTTTGATTGGCCAGTAAGATCCATATGTAGGTAATTTGACTTTCTCAATCAAAAATTTTGTTAGCACGTATTGCTAACTTTAGCAAATAATTTTTTTCATTTGCGTATCGGGTCTGTATACCAGTTCTGTCATCCTATCTGGGATATCGATAGCGGGAGAGTTAGGCCAGTTTTTTTACATTTTGCGTTACCACTGTAATACTTGGATATCGATACTCTTGATCTTGATAAGCAAATCTTTAACATTCCCCTTCAGATTGAGGAAGACAGCTATGCTAATAAATTATTGCATTGATAGCAACTTCATCCGGCTGTTACTAAACAAAAGAGTCGGTAGGTTTAAATGGTGCCAAGGTCTCTGGGTCTCTGGGTTAAATTCAGCTGTTTGTAAAAAAACGGTTGACTTTTGTGCCTGTAGCGGCTTTTAGTGTACATGAAACATTCACCAGACCGTGTTGTGCCGTTATTGTAGCCTACTATAGTAATTTTAAAGCGATACGGATTTTGTGTTCATCACTGAGATTAATATTAATCACTGTATTTTCAGTAGTGCTATCTCTTTGGGGCTCAGTCCCAAAGAATATGGCGCTTTATTATCTCCAGTAGGTAGATAAAGGCTTTTCCTTCGGCAAGGAGAGCGCTCATGATTTATAGTACTTTCATAGCCTAGTCCGCTGAAGTTCCCGCTGTTAAGTGTGGATTGTGCGAATATCCTGCTTAATGACTCTCAAGCCTGCTTCGTGCATATTGCTTATACCATCATTATGATAGGTAAAGTTGGTACCTCACACAGGTGTTCATCGTATTCCATCTAGTTGGCAATAGTTATCGTAGGGTCATGTTTCTGTAATTAGTTTCGAGTAAGGAATGGCGTCCACTTGAGTTAAGTAGTATTGCTGCGCTCTTGGCCACAATCACCTCTTGGTTAAGACGGATAATACTGATCTGCTTACACTATCATAGGATTGCACCTATTCCTTGTTATATAAGATGCCGCACTACGCTAGGCGCTGATGAGCTAACTTTTTTTAGTAAGCTGGATTTTTTCCCATTATAGCTAGCATGTGTTTCGTAACTTTAGGTTCCTGTGCTTGGCTCAATGGTGAAATTCTCCGACAGACAGTGAATGTGTTCGACAGCACGCTTTCTTTCACACTGAAGCGTAATTGGATATTAAATTTACAGGACATGGGTGGTCTCTGTTTAGCGGAAGGAAATCGTAGGTCTGAGCTTTTATGATTTTGTTTTCTCGCCAGATCCTGGAGTTTTTAGACACCCGATAGCGTTGAGTAAAATACAGCTAAGGGCCATAGTATTGGTGGTGGACGCGAGTAGCTCTGATGCTATGCTATTCCAAATAGGACAACGCAGTAAAACTGCACAGTTGCGTAGTGGGGATTTAACCATAATAATTGTTTTCCATCTTAAACCTTTCTTAGTGCAGGATCTTTCTTATCGATCAATACCACATGGTAATAATGGATACTTCTCAAGTGGCAATCCCATTAGGTGCGCCAAAGGCGACATCTAATGGTGTTTATGGTCTTGACTAACTGTTTGTCGATGTTTACGTACGGACTAAATCTAATTATCTTAAATTTTTGATTTTTAACCTTTAATACCACCGCGTCGGTAATGTGCTAATATATTGACTCCTTTATAAGGAATAGATGAATACATAGTAAAACAATATGTAGGCTGTGCTCTATCGTTGAGATAGAGGTATTAACGCATCTGTTATTCTGCTGACTGCACTGTCACTGCTAGTTGGTTCTTCTTGTGCGCGTCCACTTTTCAATGAGTTTCAGTTGTGCTAGGGTGTATAAACATACTTAGAAACTCTGATAGGATATGCTGCAAGAGCGAATAGCATTAATTTTTTTTACGTAGAAGTACTGACTTATATGGTGCGGAATATTAGGTGGACATAGTCCAGTAAGTGTAGGATAGTGATATCTATCAGTGAACCAGTGAACGGTCGATCATATTAATGCTATTTTCACATAGGTGCTGACACCCTTTGCAGAATCTGCATCTGAGTGTTTTTATTTTTAAAGGTGTCAAACTATTTGCTAGGGTATTTTCTTACTAGTTCTGTTCTGGCCATTAATTCTGTGGTGTGATATTCCGCTCTGGTAAACATTAAGGTATTGAATAGATGAGGCAAAGCCTGACTTGTTGGCGTTAATGGTGGAATATATTTTACCATTAACTCTTTGTTCGGTAGTATTAAGCTGTATGACTAGCTCATTATAATATACATTGCGTTAATATCTGTGATGAGGGCATTGCCGCCACGGTTTTACTAATAATTCCCAAGCGCCAAATTATCTTGGTGGCCTTTAGACATTGTTTAGGCAGGTAGCAAGGGTAAGTAATGCGGGTTTGTTGCTGTACGTTGAAATTAACATAAGTGTACCTGCGCTGAAGATTGTCCTAGTAATCTCATTCTTCACCGTATATTGTGTGAAAAAATTTTGCCACGCGTTATTGCTGTCAGTGCAAGTGGGTAGTAATGGCTTTCTATTTATTGCTGTGTCGGCAAGTGACGCGGTACATTGGTTAGAACAGTATTCACTAGCCAGATAACATTTCTCTCTATCTCTATCTCTATCTCTATCTCTATCGTACTGAAATAACAGAAATAGAAAGTAATGATACACTCTGCCAGTAATTAGAAGTGTGGGTATACACTTTATCCATTCGAGATTCACCGCAAATAGCTCTTTAAGCTTTAATTCATTCCAGTTGCAAATAATATCTAAAAACCAGAGCAGGATAACTATGCTCTCTAGGTCATATATGAGAATGGCTCTAGAGAGCATAGTTAAAGCAGTACGGGTACCTACGGGTGTATATTTGGGCAGAACCAATTAACTTTTGATCTTGCAGTGCTTATGCCACCATTTTTTACTTCTATAGTGGCGTTTATCTTAATATTGAAAGGTGTCCGCCGCCAAAAGCCAGGTCAGTCAAACTGAGAAATTGCCGCGTGAGTATAGTTAAGTCAAGATGATTAACGGGTTTTATAACTCGCCCGTTCAAAGTTAGCAGTTTTTATGGCTGAGCGAATAAAATGATAGGGACTGTACGCTGGTATCTTGCTAGTAAATGCGCATATATACTACTATATTTGTCTTTATTAAAATATATGGTCGCTATCGGTATAGCTATACCAGCTACCTTAATTTTGCAGGATTTTCTAGCATCAATCAATGGATATAAAATTCTTCATCACCGTTACGTACCCCATAGAGTTACTGATATCGTTCAGTTATATAGAGAGACCAGCTATTTATACAAAATCATATTTAGTTGGTAGAGGAAGAGCATCCCCTTCCATTTTAGTATTTGTGAAGCTTTTAGCCATTTTCTAGTCAGTCCTTGCGTTCAAGGAGGGGTATCACGACTTTTTTTGGGGGGTCCTAAAGTATTTACTCCTATTTCAATATCTTTCGCTGGGTATCTGGATATTAATCAGCACATCTAGTTTAAAATATCCGCTAAAGTAAAATATGGATGTGCGTGTCGTTAACTAAGTTCTTGCTAATGAAACCTGAAGGTGTACCCTTTTTATTCAAGATATGCTACCGCTTCTTCCAGTGTTAGAGGTCACTGGATAGCTACGGTTAGCAGTCATTGAGTCGTCCACGCCAAATTATCTGCGATAAAATGGCTTAAGTTATCAGCTTCCACAAGGTTTTCATAAAATTGGAGCCATGCTGCCTTAAGCATGGCTTTTTTGAATACCGGGTTAGGACTTTAAACTATGCCCTATTACCATGGGTTATTCAGGGTTCCTGATAACACTGAGTCATAATGCAGGAGATAGTGCTGATATAATAAACATTAGATCAAATTTTGCGCTCATAACGTTAAATGACCACATGGTTTTTTTAGCCTACCTCCCAGTTTTTCTCGCTGCTTTGAGTTGTACACCTGCTCATCATTCTTGTACTATCATTCAAGATCAGCAGGTTAGTTATGGTGCAATCTGTGACACAAGCCATGTAGCTTTGATAGCCGGCTACCTACCTACCTGCACAACTTTGACATCATTGAAGGTTAGTATGATGGTTGTCTACCAGACAACGTTGTTTAACACTATGGTAAACTGCGGGAGGGGGAACTAATCTGTCTTTTCTCTAGGGATTAAATCCCCGGATTTGGTTTTAATGTTTTTGAGAATCGGGGTGCACCTTATTAATGGAGTCCATCAGAATTAGGGTGTAGTGTCGATGACACGTAGCAGACATTATAGCACAAATAATTCTCTGCCAAACGTTAATTTATCTTCTCAGTGAGGGAAGAGAGAAAATGGTGTTCTATTTTTTTCGGGCTACTTATTATCTGCTTTAATTCTTCAATTCAGACTGGAGGCCAGGACTAATCGCTGGGTGGGTAATTCATAGATAGAAAATTTTGTCACTATACAGATTCCTAATATATTTGACAAATATCGCTTATCCCTCGGTAAGCTGCCTCTTCTCTGATAAGGTTAGCGACCTTCATAGGGCCACTTAGCATTTCTAGAGCTATACATATCAATTAGCAAAAAAAGTAAAATTCGTCTCGCTATCTAAAATAGAGTATACTAACAATACTAGTTTATCTATATTTATAGATATTATCTATGCGCTCCTGCGTATGAAATGTGTCTTGAGTTTAAGATACTCCTCTTTTAAATCATGTTTAAATGCCATGATGGCCCTCAGTCAGTACTGCATTGATATGTAATTCGCTAAGTGCAAAAAATGCTGTGCACCATCTCACTCAGACTATGGTGAATATCCTTTTTTTTAAAAATCTTAATCACGCTGATCTTGATTGGATCGAAGTAACCCGCCTAGTAATATTTTACTCATTCCTTCACGCTATCCCTACCTTCTTTCTCTGGGTTTTAATTTTGATTAACAACTTGGAACTACGTTTCTCTATAGGTAAGTAACATCCACGGGCATCCTGCGCGCTGGCGCGCAGTAGTTTAATAACAACTTGGCAGGTTTTTGTTAACAAGATATTGATGAATTTTCATGGCCTACCCTCGTATGGTGGCTATGGAACACTTATTACACCCTAATCGCGCTCGTATGAGCACCAGAGCCCGTCGGAAACCATCTTTCTGATATAGAGCCTAGAGTAGTATAGTTTCCCTGCTGTATTAGGATTAATCTGTACTACAGACACCGAAGTTTTTTTCACTGTCGCTTTTAAGCGCATCGGCTACTCTGAGCAGCCGATGGCAGATTCAGAGCAACATTGAATTCTAGAGCTTAAGCTTTATAGTTCACTTTTCTATGTGCTATAAAAAAATCGTTAGTGTCTGCGACTTTGGTGAGAAGAGTCAGACAGAAAAACCCCTTTTATAGTTGCTGGTATGGTATAGCCATATGTCTCCAGTCTGAGACTCTTTACGGGGGAAAGCGTTACTCTGAGTGGTAATAGTAATAAGTTTTTGGCTAGCGTAGGAACGGATAAGGTAGTGTTATCATTGGAGTGGGTGTATCTGAGAGGTAGATGCAGTAGAGTGCTATTGTAGTCTATCAGACTCAAGATCGGTATAAGCAGTGGCATCATAAGAGCTATACTGTATAGGTAGAAACACTTCCGTGTAACTCTTTTGTCTCCAGTTATGCATTGTGGGAGAGTTTATTGCGGGCTTCTATACAGCTTGTTGCTGGCAATCTAGAGTGCTTAATTATATATTATTTGCCTATGGTGTAGAATAGCATAGGCTGCCCCTGTTCTTGGCTAGTCTGGTACGTGTTACGCCAGTAACCTGTGCATTATAGCAGTTAAAGCGGCAACTAATACGACTATCAACCATAGGCGGCAAATGAAACTTAATTAGTGCACATAACAGCGTTATTAATTTCTCCCTGTTTATGTGGGCATGCCATCATCTACTTTTAAGGGGTGTATTGTTGCTATGAGTGATCCAGGAGCTGAAATAGACCCTAAGCTAAACGTCAGCTCTCTTTCCCTTGATGCCTGCAGATACAGGCTAAAGCTCCACTATGGAGCTGATGAAAAAGTGTATTAACGAATAATTATATCCAAGATCGACAGTCTTCTTCTGCAGGATTAATGACTAACTTGTCTAGATGCACCATCATGGAATAAATACATAAAGATAGCTGTTTAATGCGTATAAATTTCTCTGACTTATAAAATCTATACTGAAAATACCGCTAAATTGCTGGAAAATACTATGGCAGCCTCAGGTTAATACGTATACGCGTAGCATAAACTCTGAGTGCGAAGCGAAACGCTATCCGCCTCCGATTTGAAGTGGTTAGTACTAGTACTAAACTAGATAGAGGTACAGTAAATTGGCATTATGGTCACGAGAATAAGCACTCGCTTTTTCCATGTTACCCTAATCAGCCAATTGTAGTCACCGTAAATCACATTGATATCAGGCATACGTATCAATATCTAATGCTATAAAAGGAATGGTATGCATACTTTATCCCTGATAATCGCATTAGTTTTTGTACATCGGCAATATCCAAGAGTGACCAGGGAAGGTCATTAACTATTCCTCATTTTGTGGGTCAACGTGGTCTATAATCTGCCTTGCAATAGGATAGGTGATATCGAATACTGCTGCTGCACCTCAAGGCACAAGGGTATTGGCATAATGGGCGGCGATGTGTAGAGTTCCGCAAGTTGCATGTACGACATTGCGCGCTTTACTGATAAAGGTTTTTGTGATAGACTTTATCTTTCTATTTTATAACCATGGCAGGATCTTATTCTCTTATTTTTTATTTAACTGTGGCCTGATAATCAATATAAGCATAAAACGTTTTCCCAAACTACCCTTTATTAGTTTAAATATTACCGTTACCAGGAAGTGTATTCTGTATAATACTGAGTTTCTTTTATAACCTTCACTACCCATACTTTTATTTTAGTGTTGATATTACATCAATACCGATTAGGATTTACTTAACAATAATGCTAATGTAATTAATGTAGTGGCTTAATATAATGAGGCTAATCAAGTCATCTTACATTTACTTATTATGAATATTCTTTATTCAAACTACTCCTTGAGCGTGTATTTTTAATACAAAGAGATAATTTTCGCTAGATCCTTTTAGATTTAGTAGCAGAAGTGTTGTACTAGTTAGTACAATATAGCTTACTTGGTATAGTCGTGAATGTGATGCAAGAATGTTATCGCTTAGTATGTCAGCGGCTCAGCCTCATTACATACTCTTTGACTATATACTCTTTAACTTATACTTTATTGTTTGTTTTCTGTAGATACAGCCTGATTTAGATGGCCTGTAATAATACTTTGGCAGATAATTAACTGGGTGGCTTTAATTAAAATAACTCTTTTATTAGTGCGATTAGTACACACATACTCCTTGCTTTATATTGAAAAAAAATCATGCGTGGCACTAATCAGGTTCAGCATCATCCTGGATAGGTAAGTCGGCAAAAAATTATCTTTATATCTTTCCGGTTTGTGCACTTTTTTGCGGTAAAGAAAATCCTCCAGCATATCCTTGACGTAATATTAGCATTATAACTTTCTTTTAATGTTTTAAAAAGTCAGACTACGTAATCCAATTTTATTAGCTATCTTAACACTTTGCATGTAGCCATGATTGCAACATCATCTGGAAAATACGTTTTTTTGTTATTAAATAAAATATCCTTACCTATTGTTACTGACCTGTTTGATATTGTGTTCATATTTATATGTAAATAAATATACTTTCTCTTTTCTAAAAGCTGATACCTTTTTGTATTAGCAGGTTGTAATCGCTTTCTTTTTTGTATTAATCATTGAATGTTATTTCTCTTTTGCATTTTTAATTTTGCTTTCTGCCAGTTTAATGTGATTTTTAGTGCGTTTCCAATGTTTTTCTACTTTAAAGACTGTCATTAGCGAGGTTGTATTATCATTTCAAAGCGCAATTCTAGAAATAAGCGTTATCCATCTAGCGAATAATCATTTTATTAATGATTATGGATATTGTCAGTTACTAACTACTCCTAATCTCTAATAGATTACTTTAATGAGCTTCTTAGTAAAAAAATGGTTGTTAGCTGTCAAATCTAGTTGTGTTAAGCCTCTTCTGGTTTTATTAATTTACTATTTGACCTCTGGTAGATAGAGTCTTGTTCTCTTGGCTAAAATATAGCTTTGTATTTCCTCCTCGATGATGGCATTTTTTGCTAGTGACAGAATTCAGCCTCCAAATGGCGGGAGTATATCTATTGAGCATAAAGTTATCTCAAGGAGTAAAGAGGTTTTTGTGTATCGGATGCGGTACTTTGAGCCTTATGGACTTGTCATAAGGCTCTCTTACAGAGATTTTACTAGCATCTGTCTTAAATCCTGCTTCTAGCATACACTTTATACGCTTCAAGCTCCGAACCGGCAACTCGCTTGACTATGGAATTGAGCTTTTTTGTAGGTTAGAAATGGCCATTACAACAGGTGTGTTTTGTCATAGTGTGTTTATCCGGTCATTCTGCCTACAATATGCGGTAAGCTTCAAGAATCTTGTGGACTACAAGATCAGGCATAATGTGCAGGCAGAGGATAGGGTATAGAACACGTTATTTCTCGTGTGTGTTGTTACTTATAGGCTTTTTGGAAATCAGCATCACTAGATGCTTTTTGTGGGGGCTCTCTCTACACTAAGATAAAGACTCACTTATTCCCTTAGGCTAATTTTTTATTCCTTGCTGGATAAGGCATTTTGGCAACATACCGACCTCTATCTGACTTTTTAATGAAAAAGGTCACATCCCACAATGCGGGGTGAAGGTCTTCTTTAATCTTTTTTGTATGTATAACGCGCACATTAGCAATCTGTTGGTGATCCGTCGAGGCTCTGTAGCTTTTGCGCTTTAGTAGCGCGGAGATATTGTCGCATGACACTAACCTGTCGTATGATTTAATGACAGTATTTTATTTGATTAATTTATAAGTTGGTGGAGCCAACGCTCAGACTATCAAGAAATGATAGCGCTGCTTTTTGATAATTTTATATATTTTACAGAAAACAATCATTCTTTAATATCTTAAAATATAATTATGCGATAAGTTATGGGTTTTAGCGATAAAAAAACAGTATCTCAAACTTAATAAAACTAAAAAAATAAATTTTATTTTTCTGATTACTACAAATGAGAAATATTTTATTGAATTATATTCAATGAATTTTATAGAAATAAAATGAGAAAGGAAAATAATTAATTTCTATACTGATAGATAGAAAAGAAAATGCTGTCGCAGATCTATATTTATAAACAACTTATAGATATAGAATTGTTAGAGTTATTACAATTAAATTGAGATTATTCCTCTTAACATTTTAGAATTTTTTAACTAAAAGTACAGAAATATTTTATAGTAATGTAACCATTATATCTTTAAGAATCTATTATATTGAACTTTGACTTTTCTATTATAGCATTTTTAACGCTTTAGTTAAGGGGAAGCACTATTCTTCTGCTGAAGAAGGTTTATCACGTCACATGATAATAGAGGTCGTTTCAGCTCGACTAACTGTGCTGATGGGTAATATAGGTGTTGACGATTGCGCGTTATCATCACTGTTGGTTTGTTTAGTACCTACATCTGTATTACCAACACGATATTTTTCCTCATAACCGGATCGCGTGAACTAGCTATGAATTAGTGGATTTCAGGGTAATGCAGTGATATTCTACGCCAGACAACGTAAATGCATTTTACGTTCCTCTTCGCGCTAAATCAAATTGCATTGATCCTGTATGTTAACAAAATATGTTTAACCGTGTAGAGTAGCAATCTACTATTATGTGGGTAGATTATCAGGCGTATATTGAAGAAAAGCTAATAAAGCGTACTTTTATATTGCAGTAAATTATGAAGCAATGTCTCTAGAGTTTTTATAAAGGTATGCTCTAGTCTTAGTAATAAATTTATAGTAGATTTAATTAATTTATGTTTAAATGGATTAAACCATCAAAAATTGATTCTAAAATATTGGTCTATAATAGATCCCTATGAAAAGGCCAGTGGTTTATAAAAATACTTTGATGGAAAGTAAGAGCACGTTGTGTAGAGGGTAGGTTTCAGAGTTTATCCGACAATCTTTTGTTGTTGTCGTTAGAATAATGGTTATTAGTGGTGTCAAAAAAATAATTTTATTCTCTGCTAACCACTTTAGAAGTGTTAGTAAACTTTTTCAGGCAAGGTTTAGGGGATGGGGATTTCGTATGAGTTTTTAAAATGTACATATCTAGAAGGTGTGAATGAGATAGAGGTGTAGACTAGTCTTATGCCTAAGAGTGAAGAATATGGGATTAGTACAGGTGGGGGTGGGTAGCGACGTCAGAGTTAATCTATAGCTTCACAGATAAAAAAAATCATCAAGCATTTTAATGTGCTTCAATACAAGGGAAAAGCACGATGCTTGTAGTACAGTAACATAATCGCTCTCCTTTGCATCTGACTTAAGCTAACCATTTTTTGATTTGGCTCTGGATTCCGACACCGTCGAGGGATAGATCTGCACGGATCTCGTCCTGGTTTCCATGAGGAATAAAATAGTCCGGTAGGCCGATATTCAATACTGACAACTGCAATCGTTGCTGCATGACATACTCGTTTACACCGCTACCAGCACCGCCCATGATAGCATTCTCCTCGACAGTCACCAGTGCCTGATGGCACTCAGTTAGCTCACTTATTAGCGCACCGTCAAGGGGCTTAACGAAGCGCATATCAACCAGGGTTGCATTTAGTGCTTGTGCCGCGTATTCAGCTTGAGGCAGCAAGGTACCGAAATTGAGAATTGCTACTCTGGAACCTTGCCGGCGTACTACCCCTTTTCCAAGCGGTAGTTCATATAAATTAGTAAGCGAAGCGCCGGTACCATTACCGCGCGGATAACGCACTGCAGTTGGGCCTGTTTGATAGTGATAACCCGTATGCAGCATCAATCGGCATTCATTTTCATCGCTCGGTGTCATAATGACCATATTGGGAATGCAGCGTAGATAGGAGAGATCAAATGCGCCCTGGTGGGTCTGTCCATCGGCGCCAACTACACCGCTGCGATCGATGGCAAACAATATTGGTAGATTCTGTATCGCAACGTCATGGATCACCTGATCGTAAGCGCGCTGTAAAAAGGTAGAGTAGATGGCTACTACAGGGTGATAACCGCCAATGGCTAACCCGGCGGCAAAGGTAACTGCATGCTGTTCAGCGATGGCTACGTCGAAATACTGACGTGGATATTGACGCGAAAATGCTACCATTCCGGAACCTTCACGCATGGCGGGTGTAATTGCCATTAATTTATCATCTTTCGCGGCCGTTGCGCAAAGCCAGTCACCGAAAATGGCCGAGTATGTGGGGTATATACTCCCACTTTCCGGTAAGGTTCCTATGTGGGGATTAAATTTTGGAACCGCATGCCAACTGATAGGATCTTTTTCAGCTGGCGCATAGCCACGGCCTTTTTTCGTCATAATATGTAGTAGCTGCGGTCCTTTTTTGGTCCGCATATTCTTTAGTATCTGCACTAGCCCATGGACATCATGCCCGTCCACTGGACCAATATAGTTAAATCCGAGCTCCTCAAAAAGAGTACCTGGTACTACTATCCCTTTAATGTGCTCTTCAGTGCGCTTCATCAGCTCTTTAATCGGCGGGATACTAGATAGCACTTTTTTGCCGCTTTCGCGAAGGCTAGAGTAGAGCTTGCCGGATAGGATCTGAGCCAAATGATTATTCAGCGCTCCAACATTTTCTGAAATAGACATTTCATTATCATTTAGCACTACTAGTAAATCATATTTAATATCGCCAGCATGGTTCATAGCCTCAAAGGCCATGCCGGCAGTAATAGCACCATCGCCGATAACGCAAACTGTACGCCGTTCCAATCCCGCATGTTCTGCCGCTATCGACATACCTAAAGCAGCGCTGATAGAGGTGGAAGCATGCCCCACTGAGAGCTGGTCATATTCACTTTCGCCACGCCATGGAAACGGATGCAGGCCGTTACGTTGGCGAATAGTAGCAATACGGTCCCGTCTTCCTGTTAGGATTTTATGAGGATAAGCCTGATGACCGATATCCCAAATTAGCTGGTCTAATGGCGTATTGTATACATAATGCAGTGCCACCGTTAGTTCTACTACTCCCAGCCCCGAAGCAAAATGGCCGCTCGACCGGCTTACGCTGTCGAGCAAAAAACGTCGCAATTCGTCACATAGTTGCACCAAACTCTCTTTGGGCAACTGACGTAGTTCTATAGGATTGTCGGCCAGAACTAGTGTTGGATACTTTTTGATATCAAGGCTCATGGAGTATTCATATCTGAAGTGTAAAATAGCATTACTTATTTGTCACGTTCAATAATATTGTGTGCATGCTTTACCATGCATGACGCTATCATAACTGAATGCTATGATATATTCTAAGGATGTTAATGGAATTTACGATACAGATCGTCAGCCTTAGCCCGTGGTATATCTAGTTATAAACGTAGGGTTGGATGGATGCTTTTATCCAATTCCCGGTCCCTTCCTTGTTATTTTATAGTAGTTTAACTGTTATTGATAAGCATCAATAATGTCATTCTGTATCTGAAAAGCTAGGCTAATATCAACATAAAAACGATCGAGAGAGCACCGCACTGGTCTTATAGCACTGAATCATCTTAAGTTGTGCATAGGAGACCTGCGGTCTATACACGCCTACAAATTAGTATTTATCCAAAAAAAAACATAGCATCGGCGCCGTTAGTGGCGACTAGCACAGCACATCAAGGTTTTAGTGGTTAGCTAGAATAACAGGACGGCCTGGTATACCAGGAATAGGTAGGGGGTAGTTGTTTTCCTCCCCAATAAAACGCGTCTTGACGCATGGCATGGGTTGGATAAAGAGTGTCTGTGGATTGGCGAGGTAAGATGACATTCCACAGACACGTGTTCACTTTACTACCTATTATTAAGTACACTTGCGAAATCAGTCATAGCACATCATTTTCCGGCGTAAAAGAGCTAGTAAAGCGGCTAACTTATTGTTTAGCAGAATATGCACTTGCTATTCTGATTATTGCAAGGTTTTCGGATCTTCCAACGATAGGAGCATCCTGTTTTAATTCATTAAGTTCTTGATTCAGAAGGAGTTCAGTTAATTTAAAACGAGTGACTATCTACTCCAGTTCTTTAAGCTTAGTCTCAAAATGGTTGGTTGTTCTGTTTTTTTGTATGTTTGTATTTAAACCGGGGCGAGTGGCGGCCTGCGTTAGCCCAGAGTGCGGTAATTAAGAAAATTGCGTCTTTATACAGCAGTATAAAATGGTATATTTTTGCGCTAAAGGGCTATAAAAAGACGATGGCGTTGACATATTTAGTATCCAATTATATAACATTTTAGCGTGTTATTATTTAATAATCATATAATGATTACTACTATGAAGTTTATCATTAAACTTTTTCAGGAATCATAAAAAAATTAATTTGTGTGGTGCGCTTTATAAAAATAATCAGTAGCAATATCCTTAAACATTGTGATGAAGTCGGTAGCGGTAGCGCATCATTAGGATCATATTGAAGTTCGTCCCGGAGATGAATAACACTTTACTTTGGTAGATTACCATTGTGACCCGTATCTCCAAGATATATTACCTCCTGGAGGTTAATATTTTACTTCTGGCAAGATATGTATGATATTTACTTGCAAATACTAGCTATATGCCGCAATTAGCTAGTATAGAAATCTTTTATGTATAAGTCAAGTGCCATGGCACGAAAGATTTCCCACCTCAAAGGTGGGAAAGGTTATGTCGACAAAGATTTAAACCAGAATGTGGGTAACACCAGAACAACTGACCTATCCAGACGAAACTGTTCTTTTATAAATTGATTTGGCTGCTTTGATAGCCCAGCGCCCCTAATGATTTAGGGGGGGTTCCTATTAGGATTAACAGCTAAGAGGATTTTCTGTCATTTATCGCTGGCAGTTTTAATCCTGGAGTTTCAATTATATCCTGATGCATCTCGGATGCTGAGTTAATTATTAGTTCTTAATCTTGGCGGTGCAGCGTATAAAATTGGCGTCTGCGCTAAGTGGCGTATTATTTGTGGAGTTGCTTTGGCTAGTGTCTCACAATATCCACTTTTTATCTCTCGATTTTGTGCTAATGGTAAACGAAATTCTAGCTAAAGTGGGCAATAGCTAATGAGTAGTGTTGAAATGGATGATGTAGGGGTATGGAGGTGCTGTGGAATGCTACAGCATAAATAGGTTTGTCACTGGTGAAGTTTTTTTTGGATAGGGATAGGTATCCAGGCAGTCTCTAACTAATTTACGTTTAATTGACAGTGCGTCAGATGTATTTATTCTGCGTATGCTTATCTCTCGTAACAAAGAGGATATCGTTATGTTTATACTCAAAATTGGCATGGAGGAGTATGTCAAAAACATCCCAGAATACTGCGGTATAATCTCTAAGAGCCCAGTGGGTAGTGATAAAAAGTCGTATATAGTGGGTGGAGGGAGAATTCAATTTTGCTGTACTGAAGATAGCGAGGAGGCAGGCGTAGGTACATATATCCGGGAGATGACTACTGCGAAGGAGCACGCACCTGTCGCCGAGATAAAAACTACTGCAGGGTTTTGCAGCACTGATGTCGTGCTAGATATACGTTTGCAGGATGAGCAGAAAGGCTGCCCGTTGACGCTAGCTAATGTGGTAGTACAGACCCTGCCGTTTTATAAATTAGGTAGTCATTTCAGTAAGCTGGATCAGAGTAAATCATACTTTCTGTACTGTGACCGTGGGGTGATGAGTCGTCTTCAGGCACTTTATTTACGCGAGCAGGGTTTTCAAAACGTAAAGGTTTACCGCCCTTAGTTTACTAGGGGGGTGTTTGCAGTAAGAATGCACCTATTACCAGTCGCGAGTTTTTTGTTGCTCTACTTCATATTCTGCTTACGTTTATTTAGCATCTGGTTTGATATATTGTTAATTTTAAAAAATTCTAATCCTTAGGGCAATATTAATAGTTCCGTTACTTTAGCTAAGGTCGAACTATTCCAGAGTAATGCGATAATATTCAAGGTAAAATATACGCCAGTCTCCTGGAAAATCCTTAGACGGATCCGCTGAACTACCCAGAAATCGGCAGGAATACATAGAGTGGAGTGTATAAGGGAAGAGGTTATATTAGTTCGCTGAACAGCTGATTGTCTTGCAACATACTACAAAACAGGGTTACACATATTATAGTGGTTAGTTTGCATAAAGGTGTGTTTAGCGTGCGCATGCTTAGGAGTAACAGACCGTTCCTATAACGATTTGGCATCCTCTATTCCTCTTGGAATGGAGGAGGTTATCAAAAAATGAGGGCTTTGCTAAAGCCCTCCAGTAAGCTCATCAGTCAGTAGGCCTATGCTTCGTTTGACAATATTCAACTCGCGCTGGCTGCGCGTACCAATAAATTCATCGTAACGATGGCCTCAATTATTTTACTAGCATTAGTTAGATAGATTAAGAATCAATTTATCCATAATTCTTCTCCTTGCGTTTAACCCAATGAAATAATTGCTTATTCTCAGGTATATCCAGCTTGTGCATGCGTGCGTGCCGTAGGACATAACCAGTAATATAATCTATCTCTGATTGCCGTTTGGCTCGGATATCCTTTAACATAGAGGAAAAATTATCCGCAGTGTTTTGTATTACCTTGTCAACATAGAATAGTAAGCTTTCATAATGGGTATGGTAGCCCTCACAGTTCATCACCATTGCCACTTCGCGGCAGATAGCCTCGATTTTAGCTGGATAACGTTTTAGCTCACCATTGCAACAATCGTAAATGGCGGTGAGGGGGTTTATCACGCAGTTAGCGGCAAGCTTGACCCAACTTGAAGCGGCAATATTGTTATGCCAGATAACTTTTGGTAAGGCATTATGTAACACTTCAGCCATTGCGTCACTTCGTTGCGCCTGACTGTTGCCAGGACCGATATGCGTCGTACCGGCATAGATATGGTGGATTTTCTCTCCTTCACGGTGAGAAGCATGAGTGGTAGTACCTATAATTATAGGTTGCATTAGGATAGGCAGCTCTTCAAGTGTACCGAGGCCATTATGTAGTAGCAGGATAATACAATCGGTACGTAGCTGCGGCAACAGCGCCCGTACAGCTCCAGATACCTGCCAGGCTTTCAATGTTACTAACAATAGATCGCTTTTGGTTAGATGATCAGTATTATTAGTAGGTAATTGTAAACGCTTCTCCTCTCCTTTGGGGCTAATAATATTCACGGTACAAAACAATTTCGATACCTTCAACCATCCCTGAACGTTGTGTCCACGATGGCTTAACGCTGCCAGCCACAGCTGTCCCAATGCGCCACACCCAAGAACGGTAATTTTCATTATAATAACCAAAAGAAAAAGGCCTCTAGTCCGCACATTAGCTTGGAATTATCAGTATAAAAATTCTTGCTGTACAGCAGGAGAGAGTATACTCATTAGAGTGAAAGCTGCTGTGGATAATCTCATCTAACTCTTTGTCCGTATGGATATAATGTGAGTATTTTTTTCTAGAGAAATAGTATTCGATTGTTTATATCGTGTTGCAAATTGACATGCAAGAAGTTTTGAATTCACTGGAAAATTCTAATTGTAAATTAATTACTTGCTGGGACTTTTGTAATATCTTTGAAAGTATTTTTTAATAAAAAATCCATAAAGTGCTAACAATAAATCTAATTTTCAGATAAAATAATTGATTACAATCCTACGCGATAAGTTAGGTCTACGCGTAGATTTGAAGGCAGCGCTATTAAATAAGCGGATGAATTAGAGTACATAGAAAACCTATAGCGTTGGAGTTAGGTTCAAAAAAGGTGGATTTTGAGACCTGCTTACGAAAAATATCAAACTGATTAAAGACAGCAAGTTGAAGAAGCAGATATAAGTTGAACAGTTTTGCCTTACCGATAAGGAGCACGAGAATGAGTTTATAGAACTCTTCTAATTTAGAAACTTTCATAATTGACTCGCATTGCGACGCTGAACTTAGTTCTTTTCTAGGGCTATTTAGTGTCCTTCGCTCCTTTATCTTTCCTGCGTTACTTCAGGCCGTCACAATTTTTTCTAACGCCGCACGATTAGTCTGTTTTATATCAACTTTGATATAAGCGCTGCACTCTTCTGGCACTATTATTACCTCAGTGACACCCGGTAACGCTTGGAGACTTTGAGCTAACTGACTATCTATTGCCATGTGGCCTGGTAGAGAAATACGCAAACTGCTTACGTAGGGTGGCTCGCGCAGCGTAATGCTGATAAGCCACCATGCCAGTGTTATCGTGGAGTTTGCTAAAAACACTAGCCAGTTATTTTCGAGTTGAAATAAAAAGCCGCCAAGAATGCCGCCAAACGCTATGCCTAGAAACTGGCTAGTGGAGTAGATGCCCATTGCAGTACCTTTATAGCCGGCCGGCGACTCTTTGCTGATTAGAGAGGGCAGCAAAGCTTCCATAATGTTGAACGCTAAGAAGAACATTTGAATGCCAGTGAATATAACCCAAAGATGGCCGTTTGTTGCGAGCAATACCAGCTCAGCAAGCAGTAGTAATGTTACGCAGCTCAGAAAAACGTGCTTCATGCGCCGTTTAGCTTCGGCATAAATGATAACTGGTACCACTGCGGTAAATGAAACCAGTATAGTGACAAAGTACACTTTCCATTGCTCGTTAGGTAAAAAGCCGGCACGGGCCATCATTGACGGAAAAGCGACAAAGTTAGACATTAATATGGAATGCAAGAAAAAAATTCCTATGCTAAGTTTTAGCAGTTGCGGATTGGCCAGAACTTTACCGAAACTTTCATATACGATACTTGATTCTCTATTAAGTTTATGGGCACCGGCGGTGGGAACTACTAATAGGGTTAGAGCAATCCCTACCACCGTCAGCGCGGTGATGCAACAAAATAGGCCTTTAAGACCGATGGCATGGGTTATAATAGGACCAAGTACCATGGAAATCCCAAAGGTCACGCCAAAACTGATACCAATGAACGCCATCGCTTTCGTGCGATTTTGTTCGCGAGTCAAATCCGATAGAAGTGCCATTGCTACTGCGGCAATGGCACTCGATCCCTGT
This sequence comes from Sodalis sp. (in: enterobacteria), assembly GCA_051710585.1. GTDB lineage: Bacteria > Pseudomonadota > Gammaproteobacteria > Enterobacterales > Enterobacteriaceae > JBPESP01. The sequence continues at coordinate 358,845 of JBPESP010000001.1, forward strand.
ATCGCGCGGGCAAGGATAACCCCCCATATACTGTTAGTTAGTATTGGGATGGTGCTGCCGAGAGCGAAAATAAACAAACCGCCAACGATAATTTGTTTGCGGCCTACCCGGTCAGACATTAGTCCTAGGGGAATCTGAAACACCGCTTGTGCCAGCCCGTAGATACCGATAGCTAGGCCGATGAGCGCTTCGTTGGCACCCTGTAGCGCCATGCCGTAAGTAGTTAAAACTGGTAATACCATAAACATGCCTAGCATACGCAAAGAAAATACCGCACTCAGGCCCCAGGTGGCTCGCAGTTCCATGCCGGTCATTTTTTTGTCGTTCATCACTACCTCGAAAATTTTACCGGGGGCCCATTGTAATCCCGTAACACAAAATGGGAAATGAAATGATATTTAATAGACGTCAACGTCATTCCCCTTATGTGATATGTAAGACAGTATAGCCCCGGAAAGCGCTTAACGTCTGGTGGTTTAATAAAGTGAAATGGGAGAAATTTCAGGGGCCTCAGGGCCCTGTCGAAATGAAGAACCGCCATGGGTGGTTTACTAGAGTTAAGTACGCAGGTTTGTGCTGGATGGTACCATGAAGTCTATTGACATCATCACGCTTAATGAAGTGATAGCCACGATCGAGAAAAGGAACAGTTTACGTGCCCACACTTTGTCATTATTGGCTAATTTATAGCCTTGTAAGGCAATACTGAGCCACCAAGCATTTATCAAGATGGCGACAATCAAGTACTTATAGCCAACATAACCGCCCAACGTCAGCATCAGCGTGGCTATCATAAACCCGATTATATATAGGGTAATGTGGTGTTTTGTAATAGAAATACCACATTTAACTGGTAAGATTGGAAGCGACGCTGCCTGGTAGTCCTTGAAACGGAAAATAGCAATAGCATAGGAATGCGGCATTTGCCATAAACTGAAGATCAGCATCAGAATTAGCGCACCACTGTCAAACCGATTACTGACGGCACAGTAACCGATGACCGGCGGAGTCGCTCCGGACAAACTACCGATAAGTGTACTGTAGACAGATTTGCGCTTCATATATAGACTATACACACCGACATAGATGGTAAAGCCTATTACCGCCAGCCACATGGCTAGTGGATTCGCTGCTAGATACAATAGCGCTAAACCGGTAATACCTAACACTACAGCGTAAACCAGACTGACTTTTGGAGAAATTAATCCTTGTACTAGAACTCTATTCTTAGTCCTTTCCATTTTCTGGTCGATATCGCGATCGACATAGTTATTACATGCACAACTTGAGGCGACTACTAGCGATACACCGAGCAGTGTGGTGAGAAACAGAGCGTAATCAACCTTGCCCTTTGCGGCTAGTAAGAAGCCTCCGATGACAGAAATTAAATTACTAAAAATAATTCCCGGTTTTGTTACTTGTAGGTATTCCTTAATCATTATTGTTAAGCTCTATTAGTGGCCCATCAAGTTGTGATTAAGATGCCACATAATCCACAAAGAGCCGCCCACCACGATGGTGATGATCATTACCGCAAACACAAAGGCTATCAAATACCACTGCTGGTCGGACGATGTACTGAGGTGCAGGAAATACACCAGGTGTACAATAATCTGCATGACTGCGCAAATTACAAGCACCGTGATTAACATATTTTTGCTAGCAGATCCCTCCATTACCACTCCAAACGGAATCACTGTCAGAATAATGGAGAGAATAAAACCAATCAAATAAGCTTTATAGCTGCCTTGGTTGACGCCGCTATATTCTACTATGGATGTATGACTCATTAAAGTACCCCCATTAAATATACCACGGTAAAAACGCAAATCCACACTACATCCAGGAAGTGCCAGAATAGACTTAGGCACTGCAAACGAGTTTGGTTAAGCGGGCTCAGATTACGACGGGAGATCTGAGCTATTATCACCAGAATCCAGATAAGGCCGGAGATGACGTGCAAACCATGGGTACCTACTAGCGTAAAGAAACTAGACAAAAAGGCACTACGATCCGGCCCGTAGCCTTCGGTAATCAAATAATGGAATTCGTAAAGTTCCATGCAGATAAAGCTGAGGCCGAATAGAAAAGTCAGAGATAGCCAGATATTAACCTGGCTCTTGTTATTGCGGTACATAGCTAGGATTACCATGCCATAGGTGATGCTGCTGAACAGCAGTAAGAAGGTTTCGACCAGCACAAATGGCAGTTTAAAAATATCCTTACCTGTCGGTCCGCTCGCCACGCTATTACTCAGAACGGCATAGGTGGCGAACAGGATAGCGAATAGAATACAGTCGCTCATTAGGTATATCCAAAAGCCAAATATTTTGTTGGCTCCTGTGTTATGGTGCCCGTATTTGGGATGGGCGACTTCGTGATTGTATAGGATCTTAGTTGACATTTGTCTTGCCTACTCTATTAATTTGGTTAAAATGTCGGCTCTCAATACGTTCAACTTCTTCTACAGGTATATAATAATCTGTCTCTTCATTAAAGCTATGCGCTATCCATGTTATGATCGTGCCGGCAAACCCTATGATCGCTAGCCACCAGATGTGCCATATTAGAGCAAAGCTGAACACCAGACTAAAGGCAGCAATAATTATTCCGGCGCCGGTGTTTTTTGGTATATAAATTGATTCATATACCAGCGGTTTTTGATAGGCGAACCCTTCTTTTTTCATTTCCCAGAAAACATCACGTTGATTGTTCACTTTTGGCACGATGGCAAAGTTATATAACGGTGGAGGAGAGGAGGTTGCCCATTCTAGGGTACGGCCGTCCCACGGATCGCCGGTAGGATCGCGATTTTGTTCCCGATCGCGCACGCTGATCATAATCTGAATGAGCTGGCATAGGATACCTAACGCAATAAGCGTTACGCCGGCAGCGGCCACTATCAACAGAGGATGGAAAGTGGGGTCTATCTGTTGGTTTAAACGTCGAGTCATCCCCATAAAGCCTAGTACATATAGCGGCATGAAGGCGATGTAGAAACCAGTAATCCAAAACCAGAAAGCGCGCTTGCCCCAAGTTTCGTTCAGGGTATAGCCGAACGCTTTTGGGAACCAATAGGTCATACCGGCAAAGCAGCCGAATATCACGCCACCGATAATAACATTATGGAAGTGAGCGATCAGGAATAGGCTGTTATGTAAAACGAAGTCGGCGCCAGGCACAGCCAGCAGCACGCCAGTCATCCCGCCAATGGAGAAAGTGATGAGGAATCCAACAGTCCACAGCATTGTAGAGTTAAGAACCACACGGCCCTGATAAATAGTGAACAGCCAGTTGAAAATTTTCACTCCGGTTGGGATGGCGATGATCATTGTCATGATGCCGAAGAAGGCGTTGACGTTAGCGCCGGATCCCATTGTGAAAAAGTGATGAAGCCAGACACAGAATGATAACACGGTGATAGCTATAGTTGCCCACACCAGCGAGGTATAGCCAAAGAGACGCTTTTTTGAGAAAGTGGCAACCACCTCCGAGAATACACCAAATACTGGTAGCACCAGGATATATACTTCTGGATGCCCCCATGCCCAGAACAGATTGATGTACATCATCATATTGCCACCCATCTCATTGGTAAAGAAATGGGTACCCAGATAGCGATCTAGGGTTAGCAGTATAATGGTCACAGTTAGAATTGGAAACGCAGCAATGATAAGCACGTTTGTGCATAGTGTGGCCCAAGTAAAGACAGGCATTGTCATCATCGGCATGCCAGGTGCGCGCATCCGTAAAATTGTGGAAAAGAAGTTAACACCAGTCAAGGTTGTTCCGATACCGGCCATCTGGATACTCCAGATCCAGTAATCGAGTCCGACGCCGGGACTGTATTCCTTACAAGACAGTGGTGGATAAGCAACCCAACCGGTTTTAGCGAATTCACCCACGCCGAGAGAGATGTTTATTAGGATAACACCAACGAGGAAGAACCAGAAACTCACAGAGTTAAGGAAAGGGAAAGCAACATCGCGGGCACCAATTTGCAGTGGCACTACTAGGTTCATCATCCCAACCACGAATGGTGTTGCCATAAAGATTATCATAATAACGCCATGGGCAGTTACCACTTGATCATAGTGATGCGGCGGTAGAAAGCCCGCATCGTTCGCTGAGGCCAGAACCTGCTGCAACCGCATCATGATAGCGTCGGCAAAGCCGCGTAATAGCATCACGAATGCTACTATTATGTACATAATACCGATTTTCTTATGATCTACCGAGGTAAACCACTCATCCCAAAGATATTGCCATTTACCAAAATAGGTAATGACGGTTATCAGTCCCAAACCAATCATAATGATGGCGGCGACGGTTATCATGATAATCGGTTCATGGTATGGAATTGAATTAAGTGTTAATCTTCCAAACATCGTTATTATTCCTTTTTACCTGCGTGAGGGTATTCATCTATGTTTATCTTCATCCCTTTACTCTTGGTGGTAGCAATATTCATTCCATTGCCAATGAATTTACTGATTACATTTTGATATAGACTGGGCTTAACGTTGGAGAAGTATTCAATTGGATGATATTCGCTTGGCGCCGCTAGCCGCTCGTAGGCTTCCATAGTGCAAAGCGTTTTTGGTGATGCCTTGACCTTCTGAGCCCACTGGTTAAAATCAGCTTGATCTGGCGTAACGATAGCGGTGAATTTCATACCGGAAAAGCCCCGGCCGCTGAAGTTCGCTGAAATACCTTTATAGTTTCCTGGCGCATTGGCAATGAGATGCAGGATGGCATTCATACCGGCCATGGCATAAATCTGGCCGCCTAACTGAGGAATAAAGAAGGAGTTCATGACCGAATTAGAGGTGATCTCGAACTTCACTGGTACGTTGACCGGGAAAGAAATTTCGTTTACTGTGGCGATACCTTGCTTTGGGTAAATAAACAACCACTTCCAGTCCATGGCGATAACTTGGATGGTGATAGGGTTAGCGTCTGAGATGATGGGTTTGTTCGGATCCAGCGCATGGGTTGACTTCCACGTCAGGGTAGCTAGGAAAATGATAATAAGGACGGGTACTGCCCACACTACCAGTTCAATCTTACTGGAATAGGACCAGTTAGGGCTGTAGGTTGCCTTAGTATTGGATGCGCGATATTTAATGGTAAAGAGGAACGCCATAACTATAGCGGGTATCACGACGATCAACATCAGTCCCAAAGCGGTCAGTATTAATGAACGTTCCTCTAGTCCAATCTGTCCCTTGGGATTCATTAATACCATGTCGCTGCAGCTGCTAATTAATGGAGTGACACTTAATAGTGACAACATCTTCAAATACTTGTTGTATTGACTGAGTCTCATTTAACGACCTCAATAAATGTGCTAAGAATGTCGTTTCTTATGTGGGGGTATTTTACGGTAAGGTTACATTACTGTAAACACGTTTAAGTGTTTATCAAAAACATGTTTCTGGATTTTACTATTTTTATTATTTTCCTCTTTTTATAGTAATAAAAATAAATTATAACAAAGGGTTATAGAATTAACTTTTGGAATACTCCATTCCGTCAACAGAACAATAATGGCATCTAATCTGTATCATCGCGTTAATAAATCAATGTTCTTTTTAATAAAGAAATTATAAGTATGTAATAGGCCATTTATAAAATAGTGGAGGCGACAAACTTTCACTCTTGAAAATTCGAAATAGCAATTAAATTTGGAATGTAACTGCTTCTGCAATATTTCACTCGACACCTCAGTGAAATAGGTGATCGATAATGCATAACTGTGCTTTAGCTAGCGGGATTATTTCGTGGTGTGATAATTAAGTTACGCACCCTATAAGTATGCTTACCATAAGTAGAAAGCATATCTTTTCCAATACAAATTATGATTGAGGTGCTTTTCACCATGCTAGCGGTCTTGGCTAGAAGCAGCGCGCCATCAATAGAGAGAGTTGGTTACGGCAGGGTGATAATCGGCGTTAAAATGATACTTGCGTAGGAATTTATTGGTTTACTAAATAAGGGTTAGTAAAGTGCGGTATAGCATGAGTAGATACGGACCATGGGAAGGTATTGCCACAGAGAAGAAATAAAAGTGTAGACATAGTTGTGTAATTTAATAAACCAGCCAACGAAAGGGATGATGTAAATCTGACTAACGAAGGCTAGCCGCTAAATAGGTTCCGATGAAAACTACTGTGGATACAGATCACAGATGTTTATCGGTTATTGTCGGTGCTCAATAGTCGGTTTTGGGTATCAACCAGAAGAATTCAATTAGCAATAGGGACTGAAAATGCGACAACTGCTGTATCAGTTAATCTAACCCGCCCACTAGTATATTGAACAGGGTCACTAACAGCCTTAGGTTATTGTTGATTATCCTGACCTGATCGGTATCGAAGTTTATGTCGCGAATAAAGAAAGAAAGATGGTATTTAGATTGAGTACGAAAGCATCGCTGAGCTTATAAAGCGCAATCAACATCAAGACAAAGCACCAGACATTACTGTGGTCAAAGAAATCGTGCAGCGCCGCTATTACCGTCTTGCTCTAAGATGGCTTGTTTTTGAGTATCCCTAGTACAGTTTTAGCGCTAACAGGGTATGCTGATAAGGGGTGGCAGCATGATGTCAGGGATATCAAGCAAATAGGTTCTCTGCCAGTCAAGCCAGCGTTATCTTCCGTAGTTACCAGACCACCAGATAGAGTAGTAGGTCCAGCCTGCATAGTGCGTATATTTTACAGTACTAAAACCGAGGCGCTGGTACCTATTGCGCCGGTATCATATTGTCTTGTACATAGGGTGTAATTTTTTTTGAATTTTCGTAAAATAGGTAATAAATAATTTCTTTAAACTAAATTTTGGATACGACTAACCGTGGTTTAAGCGGATTGAAAGGTAGTTTTAATGCCTTTTGGCATCTATATTAGATAGATCTATTTTAGAATAGATAAAACTATTAGTAGTGGGCATTAAATAATGAAATGAAAAAATATAATACCTTAATCTTTATTTGGCATACTATACTTTTTATTTACAGTTTTATTTTATACATCCGAATACTTCAGATTATTCAAATATACCCCTTTTAGCTTTGTATAGAGCTGTCAAACTTTTTTCTTTTGAAGGTTAGAGTAGCAGGCCATCTAAGTTGTGTTATTATATCGATAAGGCTAATAAACCACTTTTTTCTTTATTTATATAGTAAAGAAAGTTTCTTATTAATGGTTTTAAATTTTTTACTTAGCAAGTTATAAGTTATATGCTAAGTAGTTTCTCAAGAATTTTACATTAGTTTTTTTTAAAATAAAAAATATTACTAGTTTTAAGACCATTTCTATTTAACTTTATAATAAAGTGAATAAAACCTAATTAAGTCTGATGTGTTCCTTATATTTAATTCTCTAGAGCATTATTAATATTGTACTACTAGTTAAAATAGTTGTTCAATATTAAGAAGGATAATCCTCATTCAGTTGCAGTAAGCTCTAGCGCTTCTATTGTCTAAAGTTGTTTTAGGTGTGCGACAAAATTTTATTTTTTCATTTATATTAAAAGCAAAATTACTTATTTTCCTCGTTTTTACATATAACTTATTAATTTTAATTTAAAAAATATAAAATATCTCTTACATGGGGTATCGAAAAAAAATAAAATTCATTATTTATTTTTGTTAAATCTAAGATATCATGTCTCCATGGCTAGAGGCCATTAAAGAGTTCATGAATAGTTAACTTTTTAAGTAACCGAATGATTATGCGCCAGAGAAAGCGTCTGAGATCGTTAAAACGGTACTATGAATCCTTGACAATCTACTCTAGCTTAGCTGCCTGATAAATCGCTCAAGTTATAATACTGTAATCAAATCAAATGATTAACTAACGATCATACGGCAATCGCTCGTTCTCCTTGAATGTAGAACGCAGAGCTTCGAGGATCACTAGAAGTAAGTTGTCGATGTGTGTATGATACCGGCATAGAAAGTGGTCTTGCCATATAATAAGCTGGTAATATCCGCGTCGTGCCAGAGATTTTTATCGTCGAAAAGTTAAAGGCTGCCACCTTACCTAGGGCTCAGGCGTGCTTGCTATTGTGTTTATCAATGCAAAAAAGTCTACCGTTGGTAAGTATAGGAAAAGTAGTTTTAAGAAATATAGATAAGCTTTATCTCTTAGCGTAGAACAGAGAGGTTTACCCGAGAAGGAAGGGAGTTTTATGTCCTGTGTTCTTTTGTCGCATTATGCCTGATCTTGTAGTCCTATGATCCTAAAAGCTTACTGTATATTGCAGGCAGATTAGCAGGGTAAATATCATAATAAGTTCTCCATGCTGTAATGACCTAGGAGGAAGGCGATTAGCATGGTCAAGTGGATTGCGTTTAACTAAAGGGATTAAGAAACGGGTTACTAGTTTTAGCGTATTAGGTATAGCAGAAATGGAATTTTGGGTAGTTTATAATAAATGGGGCAGTATGGCAGATGGTAAAGCCCTGAACATAAATAGGCGCATTCAATATACAGCAGCTTTTAATCTCCCTGGAGCTAACCTAACCTTGGTTTTTGATGGGTCACCCGCTATATTAGATAAGCTGGAGTGGAGCTGCCACTATAGAAAACCTTGTCTTAGTAACGGATGTATAGCTTTTATTCCAATTCAGCTTTATTGAAAGCCATTATTTTTTATAATGGCAGCATTGAAGACCAATAAGATTGTAACTACATATAGCAGTAGGATTTTTTTCAGGCTTGGAATTGAGAGTATATTACTGGTATGTGTAGTAAATCCGTAGGCACAAGGTATTATTGAGTGGCTGAACTAGTTTTCCTACGCAGGTTATCTCTGCGTTTTCAGGACTTATGGCGGGCTAAAGGTCAGGAGAAAAGGAGTTTAGCTCTGTTTAACGGCAGGTGAGAGCAATTTTGCCAAACCGGAAGCAATTGTCTAATAGACGTCATTGGGGATGAGATATGGGGGCTTTGCTTACTATTATAAGCATGGTACGCCGCTAAAAGTGGAGGATAAATTGCGATGACGTCGGTTGTGTCTACTACTATAAGATCCTGTTAGTTTAGGAAGAGGTTATATTGAATATTTGACGCCAGGTAAATAAATTACGTGGGATGCTTATACCAGAAGAGAACTTATGGCTTATTGCTATTGTATTGAACTACTAAAAGCTATTTTTCTAAAAGAGCTGATTGAGGTAGTCTACCAGGAGACGGTAGAGGTAGATGGACTTATGATATCCTAAGGAAAGCGATTATAGCCTGTTGATACTTAAACTATTAGGAGTTCTAAAATAGAAAATGTACTTATTTGAATTTAAATACGAACAAATATAGCAGATTGGTAATAACTGCTAAGGACATATCGTCTGATAATACGAGAACATATTTTAGTTGATGGTGATATTTAGTTGTACTAAACGTAAGATAGTCAATAAATCAGGATTATGCAGTACAATTATTCTATAATAGTTGTAGGGTTTACGACGTAAATATTAATAATGTTAAGAGGCTCTCACTGTGGTATTTCTTGATCGCAAGACAGAGGGGCTCTACCGGCAGAACATTAAGGTGATTTTTTTACTTATACATCTGTGGCCAGAGTTAGGATAAATCTGATTAGTAGTATGCACGACTGCAGTGATATCTTTGCGCTGTAAAGGGCCTGTTCAACATTGGAAAGTATAGTACTAAAGAGCATGTGTGCACTAACAGCGCTAATAAAGAAGTTATATTGATTGAAGCTACCTTGACTATAACTATCCCGGTTAAGCAAGCTGGGGGGGGTAAAGCGCGTAGCGTCAGAAAAGGTAATATGCTGTTCTATTCTCTTAATTAAGAGGGCGCCAAGGTATTGATTAATAATCAATACCTTGGCGGAATGGCGCAGAATGCGTGCTTAGAGCTGCTGAGTGTATTAATCAGGGGTTTCTAGCGATAAGAATGGTGAGATTAATGTGGCCTTGCATTCTGTAATTATGTCGCCATGATATTACCAACTCCCGCTGATTTAGGGGGGGTGATGGTTTCCCTGACGGGGAAAGAGTGTATTTGATTAGTAGTAAGAGCTATATTTTCCTTTTCTGCATTCCCCGCTAAAGGCTTTTTAGATAATGTTGATCCATAAAAGATGACTAGGGTAATTACTATACTATTTCTGGTTATTTTGGAATTTCTCTGACCTCTATGTGCGGGAAGCTATGAGAGTAATAGATTGTGCGTACCATCTTGTTTATTAGGATTATTTTAATGAAATGATTATTGCTATTTTCAGATTCAGTGTACTTTATAGATTGACGACTTGATAAGCTTTGTGGCCACAGAAACTTTTATCTGTTATTTTAGCGGATACTATTTTACATCAACAAGAAATTAGGTGGCAAGGGGGGGGATAAATACATTGTTTTGTCAGTGGAGGTGTCGATTTTCTTGTAGGTAGCGATATTGATGTACTGTTTTGCTAGCGAGAAGCTGTATATCTCTCATTTTTAATTGAAGAGCTAACGCGCCTAACGTAACCACTTCTTTCTAGGCGGCCAGAAAGGCTGTTAACTTTGGATATAGCTTAACGTCAGCGTTTTTCTGATCAGCTCTATAAGTAGAGCTAGCTCGTGCCTAAAGCTGTTAATATACTGACATAATGCTCTAGGGGTCTATTGCGGTTCCTATATCACTCATATTGTCGTTGTGTACTTTAGTGCCTAAAGTGTATCCGTAAACAGCGAGAGGTAGATAGCCCTACCTATATTGTTGCGGTCTGGAATTTGCTCGATGGCCTGCACTTTACTATTCCCCTTACAGCTATACTCCCCCGACGGTGATAATATATTGCTCTGCTCTCAGCGTTTACCACAATCTATTTTGGCATTGTCACTTATCCTGTTTCCCAGATAATGGAAACCTCAGCCAGGAGAGGTGATTGTATCACACCTGCACTTTTTGTGTTTGGTATGGTGTTTAACTCTGCGTGCTAAGTTGTAGACTTAAATATTTTTATAATGTATAGAAGAGCGATAAACCTTGACCTGGTATTTAATATTGTTTTTAGTTTCTTATCGGCGTTCACGGGCTGACTCGCCAAGCGCTAAATTCAGTGTAATACACATATCGTCATAAATCCTGTATTATAACTTAGTATTATCACGTACTTAACATTTTCTATTGTAGCAGAAAAAATAGTTGTAACTCTTGCACTAGCGGCCGATGAACCTGTTCCTGTAGAAGGCTTAAGAAGTATAGAAAAAGAGTAGGTATTACGTAACCAAGGGGGCCGCAACGTAGATTTTTTTTATCCACCATAGTGGGCTAATATAAAGGAAGGCGCAGAAATATTTTTTTCCCGCTAGCTTTCTAACTCCGATAAATGTCTATCGTCCAAAAAAGGGGCTATTACGCTACCTTTTAATGCCGAATACTAAAATAGATCCGATTATCGATAAGGATGAGTTGTTTTTTACTCCCTGTATTTCTTGGTTAATCGGTTTAATGATTAGGCCTTCTACTGGGCCTATAACTTTAGTTTTAGAAAGGCTGGGGTAGTCGCGATTCAAAGCTTAAAAACAGAATACTGTTCATTGTCTTGTAATCGTCATCCTGGATGGTTGGGGGGTTCTCTTGAAGGTTTGTAATGGGTATCTTTGCTTGTGATATGACACAGTCGGTTTTTTTTACACTGCTCCTAATACAGCCACAGACTGCTGATAACCGCTATTTACGCTATCAACAATTAAAAGTTCAAGCATTTCTCGCTGTGGATTGATATCAGCTAGGTTTATGAATTCTAGGCGAAGCAGAATAGGGGGCATTTATGCACTAGATAGATTTATTTTTTGATATAGAGAGAGAAACGTATCAGTCATCTATTTAGTGGGAGGAGCAATCGACGATATTCGATGGTGTACTGCTAACTTAGCGTGCGTTATACTATCGAAGTACACAAGGAAAGGTTATAGTAGAACGCTATAAGGAATAGTTTCAGACCTATCCTATTTTAGGGAGTTTTAAACATTAGTGTTAGATTTATTGAAAGTCCCATTGATTACAACTTTTCCGTTGTAGCAATTGGGTGAAAAACAGAAAATATCTGTTCACCCTCTACTTTCTATAAGTCCCTGCAACACTAGTATTAGACCGCGATCCATACGTAACGGCATCCACCTAATTTTCTTTCTATATTGTCATCATGCTAAAAGCGGTTGAATGGTAAAAAGTAGCCTGCTATATATACTAGCATGGATTATCTGTTCAAGAACATCACTGTGTATAACCTGGAAAAGTTTTTTTGAAAATTTACACTCTTCTGACATAAGTGGACACTTATTCTGAGAGGGGCGGCACACTGATAAATGACTTCCTCTATTCTTTTTTTTGAAGTTTAGTTGGCAGTGATATAACTCCGTGTTGCATATGTTACTTTGAATATGATACCTGTTAGTTTCATGATATGAAGGAGATCTTCAAGACGCTAATATTCTGCTTTTGTCTATATGGGCTAGGCAAATATCAGCGGCTCTGCAAGGATATAGACTGCGATACTACTGTCTAGTAATTATACAGTAGTAATGGATAGAGTTATACACCCACCCAGTCATTTTGTGCTGTATGGTCAAGTATTTTTTATATAATGGGGTAAGCCTTTGGGATATCCTGTTTCCATTAGAACAGCTAATAACTACCCCTACTATCGGATAAGGGGTAGGGGTAGCGATGGCTGAACAGTTTTCACGTCGCCCAATTAAGTTCTAGAGTCCACTGGGATAACTGTAGCATCAATGGTTATTGACCAACTATAGGACGTGAATAGTTAAGACAGAGCCTGTGTAACAGAATTGGAAGACTCCAAAACGGCTATATGGTTACCCCGAATCCATGTTTTCTATGAACTCCGGCAAAGGCTATCTTAGCCATCTCAACGAGCAGCTGTTCAACCGTGTATCCTAGCATTAGTACTCGGGTCGGTTCTATAGCGCTAAAAGAAGTGCCGGACCATCCATAACACTGCTTGATACCCTCAAGCACAATAATAATAACCGTGTCAGTTTGGCGATGACCCAGTAGAATTTTTCACGCTATCGGCATATTAAATTCTACCATAATATACTACATTTCTGAAAATGTGTAGTATTTTTAAAAGAAAGTATAATGTACATACTGCACCGATTACCTTCTGAGTGACTGTGGTATTAACTACGCTAGTAGCTATGCTTAATCATCTATGGCCGGACAGTAAACAATGTTGATGTTACTATGATACGTTCGATTGGACTGAATGGGCAGGAAAGCTTATTATAATATATTGACGGTATGCTCAAGATAGGTAATAAAACGGTAAGGCTGAAAATTAACAAAACCTGATACCTAACCTAAGGGTTCTACAAGACTTATTAGCACTGCGTAATAAAGGGGGTTATATCTGGATTTATGGTATGTTAGATTAGGCTGGTAAGGTTGAATTCGAGTTGGATTATAGTATGGCAGCGTGACAACAACCATTTACTCAATTGGAAATCACTACCATAGTATAAGCATACAGCATGATTAAGATCACGATTAGTATTTTTTCAAACATATACATAGTTTTTAAGCGGCTTTCGCAGTTCTTGAGCCACTCTTAGCCATCAACTTTCACTCTTAAATGAAGACCTGATCACGTAATGATGAAAAATAAAATAAGAAAAGGCCGTCTGCAGTAGTTGCTCATTGAGCGCATCAGAAAAAAGCCTGTAGCAATTAAGGGTGTATCATTATCTCTATATGTTAGAGATAATGATCGGGTGGTAGTGGGATTAATATCTTTATAAATGTACGCATTTACTAAAAGAGTACCATTTACCTTACTCCATGTAACTTACTTCTATTATAGAAGTCGCTAGCTGCTATTAATGAGCAGCGGGGTTTTGATGATACTGCCCCAGCGCACTATTACGCTCGTTCATGGAAACGTCATCTTGGTAAATATGTTTAGAAATAAAGAGGGCTGCCCGCTATATTTAGTCGTAGCTCCTAGGAATATTACTTAATGCAGGTTTTATCTGTGTCAATGACACCCCATAGATAAAGGGATGCTGTATGGAGATATCGGAGAATAAAAGGCTGCCTTGAGGGGCAGCTAGCACTCTAGTGGTACTTAAAAGGGTAGCGCTTACTATATATATGCTGTGTCAGTGGCATATAATTCTGTAGTGCTAATGGCGGTGATAGTGAATATTTCAGCTTTTTCGTCATCTAGAGAAAATTTTTAGCAAGTAGTTGCTGCTATTGATACGGAAAATAAAGGCACTTGAGGTAATGAGGTAACTAAATTAATGTAGCTATTATAGTGACCAATCCAAGGAAGGCATTATTGCCGTGCTGATAGCGTCGGCTACGCGCGACGGTGAACATGTATTAGTGGATATGGTAATAGTGATGTTTTTTTAATGCCGTGTTATACATTGCTAATATTACAAGACATCAGTAAATAACACTTACTAATACTTAGTATTTGACTAGACAAGGTAGCCATTTAAATGGGAGTGCGCTCACAATAGATATAAATGCTGTGCGTTTATATCTAACTTTATAAGGATAAAGACGGTGATATGCTATACATCTAAATAATAGCGAAGATGGCGGTGGTGATTGGTTGTTTAATAAGAACGGAAATTTATACATACTAGCTAGTGTATCGCTGGTGGTAGGGTTATATTGGTTGAAATTTTATTGTTTATGGGGGCGATATAATTGCGATTATTAATAAATACAGTACGAATTTATAGTTCTAAAATACCGTAAAGCGGTAGCGATGCTGTAAAGAATAAAAGCAGCGCTAATATATTGGAAACTTAAAATATACTACTTAACCATGTCTATATCACTCAAGCGCCATATATCGACTAGCCTAAAATATCGAAATAATCTATATAAAAATAAAGTTTTTAAATCACGATGAGAAAATAAATAAAAATATTTTTTCACTTATCGGGATATAGATGGTCTTGATCTTGGTAATAATTTGTTTAGCAGTGCTGAGGGGCTGTAGTGTATGTAAAATAGTTGAATGCCATGCAGAGCATGATAGTTGATACTCAGGCTCAGACATAGATATAGCATAAGGATATTTTGATTAAAGTAAAAAAAAGAGTGACCTAATGGTAGCCAGAGTTAGCACAAGTTTCTGCTAGGGATGATAACTATTACTATTGCCTCATTATCTCAAACGATCAGCAGTTTTATACCGTAGAGATGATTTTTTTGTTTCCCGAAAAAAAGATTAATAAAAACGTTATTTACAAGTAGATAATAGTATTTTTTCGGTGAAATTTTACTATTTTCTGGTTGAAATAGTAGTCATGTAATGACAATAAGGTGGATCTTGGTTAGTTACCCTGATGACTTATAATCCTTCTGCATATATTTATGGTTTTAACGGCAATACAGGTAGCTTTATCCATATCTCAAGTTAACCGGGCGATAGCAGTGAGTATGTATGTAATATAAAATAGAAAATTAACTTCTGAGTTGGAGGGGATTAAAATAATAACTATTTAGGATATATGTCTCTTGGTGGTTTCTGGTATTTTATTTTAACGAGAGATTAGCGCTAAGCATTAAGAATTAATGAAATTAAGATAATTAATAAATACCTATTATTAGGCTACTATTTAAACTGTAAAAAGAATTTTTTAAAGATAAAGATCTTAGCATTTCAAATACATATTAAGGTATTTAATGAGTTTAATTAAAAAATTATATAAAAGCTAAAATAGAATAAATATAGATTAGTATTTCTATATTTTAGAAGACAAAACCGTTAAATAGATTGATCAACTCTAATATTTTAATTATAAATATAAGGTTATATAAACTTTTAATTTTTTTTGGTAGATATATTTATTACGCTTATTATTATAATATAGAATATATGTTTAATTTAAAATAGATCGAGCATAGAGTCCATTAAAAGCATTGCAAAGCACTCCATTGCATATTCTCTAGAATAGAATATTTAAGTTATATTGCTAATATTCTAGCAATATTTGTTATATGAAAATGTTGATAGAATAAAAGATCGGAAATAATAATTAAAAGTAACATTATTATTTTTATTCATAGAATAAAAAATGTAGATCAACTATCAAAATATTTAAATTTACCTTAAACTTTATCTACACTAGTTTCTAGTGAAAAGTATTTTGCTTATTATAAATGTTTTGATAAGAATGCTTATAAATAAAAAACTTAACCATATAAATTTATTATATAATTCATAATTATCTTTCTTTTATGACTTTCTCTAATCATAAAATAATAACTAAATAACATAAATAATGAAAGATTAGGGTTATATTAGAATATTTAACTTGTTATTATTTTAACAAATAATATTTGCGCTAATCAATATTATTTAAACTTTAAAACATCTAACAGCTTTTTAAATTTATTAGTAAATCAATCTAGAGTATATATGAATATAATAAGAAATTATAGTAATTATAATTATAAATATATGACTTATAGCACATCGTATGAATTTTCTATATTAAGTAGATAGTTGTTAACTATATACCAGCTAGCTATACTATAGCTTTTATAGTATTCATATTTTTTTAGAAAGGCCGAGATTCATAGTTTTTATTATTTGTATAACGGCATAATTTTGTTGATGGAATTATTTTCTTTTTATTAGTGCGCATGTTTTGTTTAATATAAGTATAGAGCACTTCTTTTTAAAGTTACTAAATTTAGTGTGCCATGAGATATAGCCTATTGTATAGTAGGAAAATAATTATTTTAGTTTGTTATTTCCCGGAAATCAGATATTTTTTAAAACTTTTATATTTGAGATTTTTTGTTTAAAATACTCATTACCCAGTAATTATTATAGCAAATGTAAGTAAATCATTTGTAATTTTGCTTAATGCCATTTTGTAAATAATTTTGAACTACCAAAATAGATAATTTATGATTTATGGAGTCCATAATTTATTTTAAATTAGTCCGAAATATTTTAAGGAGCTACATATTTTTTTTGTATTAATTAGAAAAAGATCTTACTGTAATTGTATCCAATATTATTCTACGCGTTAATTTCTATAACAGCATCATAGCGCGTTTCACTGTTACTTTTGCATAGCTAAAAATCAGCGCTTAACACTGCGCTAGCTCCAGCAACAGCAATAGATTCGGAACCTCTACCCATGATTGAGAGTATCATATAGCTAGATGTAAACAGTGGTAATATATCCGCCAAGAATACTTCTGTGGAGTTACAGGTATTGACGCTATAGGCTTCATAGCTCATCACTTCAAATAAAGTCCGATCTCTTTTCCAATCTCAATAAGTCGAGATTGCAGATAACTTCAAGTGTAATTTTACTATCGTTTGTACTCCTGATTAGATTCTGGCACTCACAGGTTGCTCTGTAAGCACAATACCCACGGCAGAGACTCATTCCCTGGTATGTTCAGTTGCGGCTTTTGGATCTCACAATGATAAACAAGCTTGCTGTTTTACATTCTTAACAAAGGTTATACAGGTAGCGTCGTCGTCGCCAACAACTCAATATTTAGCGTGTAACATACAGACGGTACTCCCATATCTGTATGAATATTGCCGCTTTCAGGATTACTCTGACGTCATAATTATATCCCACAGCACTAGCGATTCGGGATGATCTAAGCCGTCAGATATCGCAAGAGTTAATAATTCATACTTTATTTATCAGGATTGTTACTCCGTTTATAGTCTTAGCGTTTAGGTATATCGTCATTATTGTAATGGGATTATCTGAGCATAGCCCTAAGGTATTCTTGCCAGCCGCCAATCCGTTAGTAATTGGAGGACACAAGGCGGCTATGATCGTTACTGGGGTAGGTCAGCAAAGGCTCCTCTATAATTTTAGTCTTTGTTCTTTAAGTCAGTGATCGTAAAAAAGTTGGATATAGCCTATAAATGATGTACCCAGTATAACGATATGGGGAAATATGTGTCTCTGCAAAGGTCAATGAACCCTTTGCGCAGGACGCGCAGATTTTCCAAAAGGCCTAGCACGATATTTGGTATAGCTGTTGCCTTAATCAGAAACCGTCAGTATTGTCACAGTAATACGGTAATAATACTCCTCATGAAACGGATCTGCTTAGTTGATAGTCGTCGCGTCGCAGGTGTCGGCATCCAGAGTATCGCTAGTGACAGTCGGTATGAAGTTGAGGTGTTTTAACCATATTTCTTTCTAGTGATCGCTAACAATAGGCGGATCTAATAGCGTCACCGCTTGCTAGCGCTATAAACAGATATCTAGAGGAAAGCTGTCCGATAGGTAGATATAAATCATTTAATCATCAGTATATTACACTGATATTAGTCTTTAAAATTGCCTCTATAATTTTGTAAAATCAAATATTAAAAGCATTCTGTTTATGACCCATTTGGCATCAAAATAGACCTGTTAGTTAAAGTTAGTTAGGAAAGCGGTTGTAGGGTCCAGCTTTGGTGCTACTTAGATCACACTGAGAAACGTACAAGTGATGCTGGATGTTCATAGTAGATTGCCGGTTTTGCCGGCGCCAAAGGAGAAGTATTGCCCTTAACGATAAACAGTCAATAAACCAGTAAAGGGCAAGCCTACCGAAGGTATAAAATTATAATAGCAGGATAATTATTAACATTCCGTCCCATTTTTTTGGACACAGACTCTAAGCTGAATCATCTACATCCTTGATCAGGATGATTTTACCTTTTTTGCAGAATCAGCATAAAAGTGTCAACTTTCAGCATAACAAATATAGGCTCTCTCTACTGTTTAAAAGCGCACTATTAAACGTTCTGGCGGCAGTTGGAGGGGGTACGTAAAACAGTACGCTAGAAATTTGGTAAAGTTTTTTTATATAATTCGATATCGTATGCGTTAGCTACATAGGTCAAGCTAGTTTTTTTGCAAATGCTTAGATTTTGTAGAATAGCTTTTAAGGTATTACTGGTAGTTTCATATAAATATGGTAGTGTGATCATTTTCTTTCTCATGGCTCTTAATATAAGCCTTATTCACCGTACTTGATATATGCTTGGGCTCTTACGCCTCACTACACCACTGTTATTCAGGTCAGCGTAAGGAGATAACTATGCCGGTAAAACTCAAATAGGGTACTGAGGCCTTGAGTAGTAACCCTTCACAAATTGCGCACTGATACCGATATTGAATGTTATGACATCCAACGCTAAAGTGAATTCGGTTTTATCGAGAGCAAGTAGTAATAACTTAGAGCTTTTAGCGTAATAATTAAAATGGTAACGTGTTCTCTTCTGGAAGGCTATAACACGCTAAAGTAAGCTATTACAGGCCAACTATTTTCCTAAAGCATTTCGTACGTAACTCTATAAGTTCAGAAAAGCCTGATGTTTTCCTTGATATCTTCTTTTCGTCTATTATCTGCTTATCTTCTTATTGTGCTGAATCTAAATTTTAGCGATTGACTGATTAGATATCATAGAAGAAGGCTTCAATACCTCTGTAAGTCTGGTGGTATGCAAGATTAGCACTTTCAATTCTATAGCGGATGTCAGCCTGCTGGCGTTGATGAATTTTGATGCCAAGGGGTATTCGTTTTTAGTTAAATTTCTACATCCTAAAATTCAGGCAATCCACCAGCTTTCAATAACCTCTATTTGCTACTTCAGTAGCATAAGTTCATTCTATAGAAGAACGGCTATCGTTTAGTTAAACTTAAGCTTCTTCAAGCTTGTTTAGTAATCTTTTATGCTGTCAATTCGATATCGTTTGGATCTACTGAGGTATATTGCTTACCTCGATGCTGATCCCGTCAGTCACTGTTTCAGCTTTTAAATAGGTTAACATACAGTTTACGGGAGGGGTTGATAAAGTTGTTGTCTAGTGTGGTGTCAAATTCAGATACTAACTCAATGCTTATGCCGTCCAAATTCCTGTTCCGTTACGCCTATTATATCTTGGCCGTATAGAATGGGTTAGCGATCTTTCTCTTTCACCGTTTTGTATTTTACCCATTGAGCACTTTCATCAAATATTTGGAGAGTTTTTTTGTTCAGCATGAGCACGCTTTACGCGTCAAAATTTAGCCGTGAAATTATTCCGGTAGGTATATGTAGCTTTCCGAATACCGTTGATTAACGGAGCGCAGCTCCAAGCCAATAGTGCTTCAAATCTCTTTGATTTCTCACACCGGTCTAATGGGTGGTCATATTGCAGATCATAGGTATACATGTTTATTTAAGAAATTGCTCCGGCATTATAGGCCTCGAGCAGAAAGCAAGATAGGAATCAGACGGTAAAGACTATGTAATACGTTTCGTTCATTATTGATTTGTAACCCAGATAAAACCCTGTACATCTAACGGGCTTGGGATAAAGCGAATGTGACGTTTAGTAATGATTACCTATGCGGAAGGCTAAGTGCTGATAGAATTTGCTGACACTTCTACCCCGTGTACTATATTACCGAATTGGTAGAAAAGGGGAAGGTGCATAATTTCTCAATAGATAAAGAGCCCCATATGACTGGATAACTTCTGAATATGGTATACCAGCGTGCGTGCAACGTATACTCATAATACATGCAAAGCAGCGAACGGTAAAAAAGTAACCGTATACTTTAAATTCAATGAGTTATATTTTACTTTCTGTGTACCGTAGTGGATTTAATAAAATTAGGTGAATCTAGTATTTATGTTATTGCGAGGTAACAATAGGCTGCCGGTAGCACTCGGATGTCATTTATTATCAGTGCTTAGCTTAAGTAGCGCTCGCTGACGCTCTGATCAGTATCCAAAAGGTTAGCTAAAACTGATGAAAGGGTTTATTGTAGCGATCTTAGTGAGTATTGTGGTTGGTAAAGCGGTATGTGATTTGAAGTATATCAAAGATTCGGCTGCTAAAACTGATATAAATCTGGTGATAATGGAAGACTGCTTTATTATTACAGGCATAAGATACCGCAGAAGAAGAACCTTTCAGTTAGCAGGAGCTGATTAGGTTGCTTGAATGAATGCTCAGTGGCATTGAATTTATCTAGGCGTCAAAGCCGCTCTAGCGGGAGCGTAGTTCACTACGTGTGCTACACGTTAGAGTGCTTAATTAAGGAGGTTTCTAAGTGGTATATGTATTAATCATGAGATGCTAGCCCTTCACACCCTATATCACTGCTGCTGTTAGGGCCAATGGTCTTCCTCCATGAGTAGATTTTGTCCAGCATATAAATGATATTATATTATTTTTTTGAAATAATCTGATCATATATATCAGCCTTGCTTTTTTTGCCTTTAATTTTCAATTTTTTAATTAACGTCGTTTGCTGTTTATTCTATCAGATACTAAATGTTATCCTTTGTAATATAACTGTACATTTTACTTCCCATAAGTGTAGATAGAAAGTTACTAATCTGTTTTGCCTGTATATTTAACGGTGTTTCTGCCGGATCACTTCATTTTAGTATTTAAGGAAAAGGTGCTTATAGTGAATATTATCTGTAAGTAAATTAAATTTCAAGTGGACTTTAAGTAAATTTAATCAACCTAGTTATTTCTATTTAAAACTATAACTAGTGGTTCGATAGCGCATAATCCTATTCGTTTAAGTTTATAACTTAAGTTCTCTATTATATCACAATTTGCTATTTATTCGCACTTATAATTTTTAGTTTAAAGTAAAAATAAATTTATATATCAATTTCTCAAAGTAAAAGTGACTGTAATTAATTTTTTTTAATATCAGTTTAAAATTAAATAATTTTATAAAAATTTATATTTTATGTTTAAATTTTTTTGGATACATTTTGCCTAAAAATAATTAAAATAGAGATTTATATGCTAAATAAGTTACTTTTGTGATTTTCAATCTAGTCATACAGGCCACTCATCTCGTCAGATTGCAGGGTCCAGTAAAAAACAAAGTGGGTCTTCTCAGGAGAAATATTGAGAATCCAAAAAAAAGTAGAGCAAAATATATGGATATTTTCATTAGTAGAAGAAATTTAAAAATTAAAGAACATCTTAAATTCGATACTTAGTAATAGTAATAGTAATAGTAATAGTACTTTATTTTAAAAAAGATCTATGATTATCTCAAATTTATATACTTGGTGATGAAAGTATTTAAATAAAAATTAAATAGGGTTAGGAATATGGTTTTTTTAAAAAATTGATTATATATTGAACGATTTTATAAAAATAGATAATATTTGTAAAATATAAATATATTTTAGAGTCTTCTAACATATGATAAAAAAGATCAACAATAAGGAACTCTTTAAAAATTTTATATATGTTATAGTAATTAAAAAAGGTTTGTTAAAAAAAATAACTGAATTTATTACAATGCAAGTATTGTAACTCAATATATTTAAAATATACTCAAACTTGTTATGCTGGATTATTTTGTACATCTGGCAAAAAGTTAAAGAAGCGTGTCGAACTTTTAATTAGACCATAGTATACTACTACTTCTTTCAGCGGGGAAAGAAGATAATTTCATGGTAATTCTTAGGGTAATTTTATAAATTTTTATGTTCTAAAAAATAGATTAAATATAAATGATATTAATTAATATCATGTAAAATATTTCACAAGAATTAATCTTAATAAATTAAAGATCTTCATATTTAATGTAAAGACTTACAAAAAAGCTAATTTATTTATATGCTAAATTCCGAAAATTGCTTACTGTATCGTTACAAGTTTCTTATTAATTTATATTTGGCAATTTTCACAAAAGTGATTTTTTTATTCTAATTCCTCCTTAGAGGATAATAAGGTAAGTTCAATAAGGATATTTAGGGTTATGATGTTATCTAATTTATCTTAAAAGATAAGCTAAGTTTCCTAGTGAATTCAAGAGAGACATTCTTAGTTTGTTTAAACAGATATTTGAAATGAATAGAATATTTAACAAGTAATTTATTGAAATAACTTGATATTTAATAAAATTATATGGCGCAATACCATTGCGCAGAGGATATCTTATTGATATCGCTTTAATCTGTATTCATTTACTAGCGTTATATAAAAGTATCTCGCTAGCCGATTGATATCTAGTATTTTAATAATGACCATTCAATTCCCCTCAACGCTGATAGCTTTCACGTAACCTATACCAAGGCTTTTACAACTCACTAGTAAGGAGTAATTTCTGTTAAAGAGTGCTAGCATAAATTTATCAAGCATATTTTAGACAAAAGATATTAAAATTCAACAAGTTATGTTTAAATACGGCTGTATCAGCCACTATTTAATACCGATTGATTTAAACCGGTTATGCGCTACCTGGCTTGGGGTTATTTTGCGCTGTGAAACCGATGGATTTCAGTTTAAGTTTTAATTTGTCATTTTGGATGGACTATAAAAGGATTTTCATTGTGCCGGTCACTGCAGTGGCGCTAGCAGAGTAACATCAATGGAACGTATTCTACTTAATCGTTAAAGAAACTAAGAACTACGGTGAAGGAGGTATACGTTAGTCGGCAGTCTGTTAGAAGGTGAGAGGTTATACTGCTAGATGATATTATCACTGTTAGATAGCACTATATCGCTATTTTATGTTCATCATCGCTACGAATCTATCAAGTGTTATCAATATAATATATTCCTGGAAAGCTAAAAATAGCAAGTTGAGATTTCTGCTATTTTCGGGAGTGTAGAAAGAGATTATCATCGCTAAGTGCTTCCTATTAATCACGCTGTTGCATTTAATCGCTTTCTTGAAGAAAGAAAGCAGAATAGTTATTGAACATCTTGCCGCATTCCTTATAACCTTATATCAGTACGGTATTTAAACGGACTGGCGAGACGGGGTTTTCACATGGGCGCCAATCGTTGTAAGGCGCGTTACTCAGTGCAATTGAGTTACCAAAAGCGCCCAGCGTAAGGCAAATTCTTGCGTGGGGCAGTATTTAAACTCTGTGCGCACAAAGCGCAATAGCATCCCTTCACAAAAAGCCAGCAACTGGCTGGCAAGTAGCGATTCATCCAGCTTAAATCCTTCACTATTGCGTAGTTTGCGCTCGCGTAATACCTGGCGTAGCTGAACTTCGATACGTTCATAAAGCTGGTTAATTCGGCTCTGAAGCCTATCTTGTTCAAACATCAGCGCATGACCGCTCATGATGCGTGTAAGACCTGGATTACGTTCGGCGAAACTAAGAAGCAATAATAATATCAGACGAAGCCGATTCAGGGTCTCTTTCTCATCTTGTAGAATTAAATTTATTCTGCTAATAAGACTGTTCTCAATAAATTCGATCAGCATGTCGAACATGCGGGTTTTGCTTGGAAAGTAGCGGTAAAGTGCAGCTTCTGAAATACCAACATTTGCTGCCAGTTTTGCAGTAGTGATACGTTGGCTACCTTGGCTGGATTCAAGCATTTGCGCCAATGCCTGCAGAATCTCTTCGCGGCGGTTGCGTTTCGTATTCTCTTTTTCTGCCATGCTAAATGGGTTCCTGAATCATTACTGTCAATAATAGTTCAACGCTGGATATAAACCATAGCGTACGGAGCGTTATGGTAGTGAATAGATTTTTTCGATGTCAGTTAGTATAGCGGATCGTCAAGGGTTATTATCGTCCAGAGTGGCCAAAGCCTCTTTCGCCTCGTTCACTGCTAGTGAACGATTCCACCAGATTAAATTCTACTTGTACAACCGGCACAAAAACTATCTGTGCCATGCGCTCCCCTGGTTCAATCGTAAAAATATTCTGACTGCGGTTCCATATTGAAACCATTAGCGGCCCTTGGTAGTCGGAATCAATCAATCCTACCAAATTACCCAAAACTATACCGTGATTCTGACCTAGTCCGGAGCGCGGCAGGATTACTGCTGCCAGATTGGTATCAGCAATGTGAATGGCTAGTCCGGTTGAGATTAGAGGGGTTTCCCCCGGAGCTATTACCATTGGCCTATCAATACAAGCACGTAAATCCAGACCGGCAGATCCCATAGTGGCGTAAGCCGGCAGCGGGAAATGATTGCCAATGCGGTTATCCAGGATCTTAACGTCGATTTTTTTCATCATAACGGCTGATAATCTCGTTAATTAGTTGTTGAGCGAGTACTGATTTATCGCTTAGAGGTAATTGGAGTTCCCCGTCCTGCCAAAATAGATGTAACGCATTGTTATTACTGTTAAACCCTTGGCCATTCCGGGAAACGTTATTGGCACAAATTAAATCTATTTTTTTATTGATACGCTTTTGCCGGGCGTATTCTTCCATATTCTGGGTTTCAGCGGCAAATCCGACAACATAAGGTCGATGTTCAGTTAACCCACCTACGGCCGCCACGATATCAGGATTTTTAATCAGGGTAATCATTAAGTTATCGCTCCGTTTTTTAATTTTTTCTGGTGAAAAGCGACTGGCGCGGTAATCTGCTACGGCTGCACAGCCGATGAAGATGTGCTGCTGGGCAATAGTACGCATTACCGCATCCTGCATTTCAAGTGCACTAGTTACATCTATACGTACTACGCCGACAGGCGTTGGTAGAGAGACAGGGCCTGCTACCAAGGTTACCTGTGCTCCCTTGGCCGCAGCAGCGCGTGCGAAGGCGAAGCCCATTTTACCCGAGCTGTAATTGCTAAGAAACCGTATCGGATCCAGTGCTTCCCATGTTGGGCCGGCAGTTAGCATGATATTAAGATTGCTCAGTGATCGATCAGGGCTGAAATGTTGCACCACAAAGTCTACTAGCACTAGTGGGTCTGGCATCCGACCTGAGCCGGTATCACCGCAAGCCTGGCTGCCGCTGTTAGGACCCCACAATAGCACACCACGACCTTCAAGCGTGGCTAGGTTTGCTTGTGTGACCGCCGCTCGGTACATTTGTTGGTTCATGGTAGGCGCTGCTGCAATGGGGGCTGATGTAGCTAGGCACAGGGTGCTAAGGAGATCGTTGGCCAATCCCGCTGCCAAGCGCGCCAGCAAATCGGCAGTTGCAGGTGCTAACAGTACTAGATCGGCCCATTTTGCTAGTTCTATGTGGCCTATCCCCGCTTCGGCTGTAGGATCTAATAAATCGTTCGCCACCGGGTAGCCCGATAGTACCTGGAGGGTTAAAGGAGTGATAAACGCCGCTGCCGCCTTTGTCATGACTACGCGCACTTCGGCACCTCTTTCACGCAAACAGCGCACCAGTTCTGGGGCCTTGTAGGCGGCAATACTGCCGCTAACGCCTACTACAATGTGTTTACCGACCAGTTCCATCATGTTTCACGTTCTGTGAGAATATGATTGATTGTAGATATTTTATCATACCTTTTGCGCTATGTTTATTTGTCTTTTTTATGGCTTTTTTGGAATCGCAACTTTATTACTGTTGGCAACATATAACTAGTGATTAAGGGTGTCTGTGGAGGAGTAGGCGGATTAATAAAAATCTAACCTTTAACGCTGAAGAGAGGGTTCGTGAATGAATAATTGCGTTTAGAGCCCCTCGCTGTCTTGATGGATATTAAATTACTGGCAAAGTTTAGATTATTAGACAAACTGATAATTATTAATCAGCAGACCCCCTCTGCGCCACGTATGATTGGAGATCTCAAGATGTGTGCAAAACTGCGGATAATTGGCGAAATAACCTAGTGCATCCCTCGTTCGCGCTTGATGTGCGAAGATTTGTTGAATAACTTTGATATAGCTAGGTGTTACTTACAGCAGGTTATGCTTTTACCAAAGAAAGAGAAGTTTTTATGGTTATGTTTCTGATAACTGCAAGCGTATTATCAAACACTAGAAATTATTTTAAGGAATGAACAGCTAATAGCGTAGAAGTCCATCCGCTATAAATCGTTTGTGCGATATTCAAGATAAATTCAAGTGATTATTCTACCTCATATCATCCCTTAAGTAAAACTAAACTGAGGGTGCCAGGTGCCAGCTGTAAGGGTTTTCCTGCGATCCTACGGGAGTTTAACTGTGCAGGACTTGATTATTGCACATTAAAGTATATACTCCCTTTTTGAAATTTTTTAGTGTATAGTCGAAAATTATATCAGTAGAGATTCCCCATAATAGACATCTTCTTCAATGAAGAAGATGTCTATTATGGGCTTAGAAGCTGATGAAGCGGTTATTTCTTTTCTTGGAGAAGAAAAGGGGTTTATTTTTATTTTTTTTGGAGAAGTAGGCATGTCCAGAGTCTGCCAAGTTACTGGTAAGCGCCCGATAAGTGGCAATAATCGTTCCCACGCAATGAATGCAACAAAACGCCGTTTTTTGCCTAACTTACATTCTCACCGTTTTTGGATTGAGAGCGAAAAGCGTTTTGTCACGCTGCGTGTATCCGCTAAAGGTATGCGTATAATCGACAAAAAAGGCATTGAAACAGTTTTAGCCGATCCCCGTATTCGCAGTTTAGAGAAGTATTAAGGTAATGTAAGGAACTAAATCATGGCTAAGGGTGTTCGCGAGAAGATAAAGCTTGTTTCTTCTGCTGGTACAGGTCACTTCTATACCACCACGAAGAATAAGCGTACAAAACCTGAGAAGATAGAATTAAAAAAATTCGATCCGGTAGTACGCCAGTATGTAATTTATAAAGAAGCCAAAATTAAATAATTTTAGCGTTTTTTAAAAAATTGCCACCCCGTTTTTTATGGGCACGCTAGGCGTGCTATTTTTTGGTTGGTGAATAAAGCACCTTGCAAGGTGGGTTTCAGTTCTCATCTTATGATGTCGGCGAATTAGTGAAAAAATGATGGCTTTTCGGATGTGGGCAACGAATGCTAAGGCGCACAGAATTTGGCGAAATATTCATTCTATGTTATATTTCAAAGTATTTTTGCATGCTATATTAACCGGAAAAGCATGACCATGCTATTTTGATTATTTAGCGACAGTTGCATCATTCGCTACACTAATCTTCAGTGCTTAATTATCGATTGATGATATGCACACCGGTCTTGTTTTATGGTACAGCTCTAAACTCTCAGAGTTGTTGAGTGATAATTTGATGTTACTTTTCTACTAAAAGTTATGCAATGAGTGTATGTCAATTAAATCTTTGGTGCATAGATAATAAAGTGGTGCTACTGGCGTTATGGTAACATTTACACTAGCGAATCCTTATCTTTTTAGCAGAGTATTCTTCTCCGTCCGTATAGAAAGTCTTATTGAACAAAAAAGAAAATTTTAGCTAAAGTATCAAAATAGGTTCTGCTATGTTCCGTGTGAACATAGCAGAAGAGTGTTTTCGTTATACGAGATTTTTTCTGCAGTTTGACGGAAAGTTAAAATATTTTGTATAAGAGTTTTAAGTTTTATGCTTAAAGAGCATTTTGGGATGGTGAATCTTTCCGGGGTATGTAAGATGTCAATGTAGATAACTAAGTATGTGGAGTGTTAATCGTTACTGTATTTTGATTTAAAGAGAGGGGTTACTTTGGAAGGCTTTTAATGAAGGTAACCTTAAAGCAATTTTACATTTTTTATTATTCATAAAATATAAAAAAATAATTTCTTATTTGTGCCAAGTTATAAACTTTAATGATTTCAGTTTGAGGATATTTAAGGTAGTTTAAATTTTATATATACATTATATATATATCTAATAAGATTAAAATATTAGTAAGTTATAAATAATATAAGTGATATAGATCATAACCAAATTTGCTCCTGCATATATCTTAAGATATGAGCTATTTTAGTTTTGTTTAGAGCTAAAAAAAGATTCACTTCTTCTTTTTTGAAAATTAAAGAAATAGACCGTTAAATTATCTTTTCATCTTAAAACATTAGTAAATCATTTGCCTTTACTTATAAAGCAGGTATAAGTAAAGCATCTGGATTTTTTTATCCAGCAACTTATAAATGAATTATATATCAAATAGCTTTACAAGGATCCTCTATGAGATTTCCCTCATTAAAAATTTATGTTTTATAAACTTGAGTCTCTCAGTAGAGAGACTAGCCTTCGGCTAAACTCCGATGCTAATAATACTGGCATGAAGGAACTCTTACCCATAAGGATATTGCTATAATATAACAATGACTAGGGTTTGATTTCTGATTTCGCCTACCCAGTTACACATGTTGAACGCTTTTTAATAGCACATAGGAGAACGAATGATGAGTCTTCATCCTAACCATTCAATAATTATCCTGAGTTTTCCTACTAGTACTCTGTTGCTTAAAAATATCAGTAAAGAAATTTATCGCTTGTAGTATGAATTGATCCAGATATACGCTAAGACTATTAGCGGTGTGAGGATGCAGAAAAAGGACATTAAGGATAGCAAAAAAAAGT
Source organism: Sodalis sp. (in: enterobacteria) (assembly GCA_051710585.1). Taxonomy (GTDB): domain Bacteria; phylum Pseudomonadota; class Gammaproteobacteria; order Enterobacterales; family Enterobacteriaceae; genus JBPESP01. The sequence goes on from JBPESP010000001.1 coordinate 388,080, forward strand.
TGCGCAGATTGCACCATAAATCTGTAGTGGCTTCTTCTATGAAGATACTGGATGATATGATATCAAGAACAAAAGTGACTGTTGATCTAGACAAACACGATAAGCCAGAAAGCATGGCTGAACCCATGCTGCGCTAGAGCTAGGTTGGTGTTAGCGTAAAACTCGAATGGTATATATTGGTACTATCCTGCATTACAACTTAGTATTATCCATGCTATCTTTGAATAATTTATTTTGGAGTTCGGGTAAGATTAAGGGCCTTGCGCCGGCGGCTGTAGTAAAACTTGTCATTGTGAGAGCCTAGGAGTGGGTGTTACGTAACTAGGGGGGTCGTTATGCAGGATTTTTACGCCACATCTACCGAGAGATGTGGGAAGCCTCTTAGTTCTATATGCATCTGTCCGCTCCTAATTCTGATGTATATCTGCGTCTAAGACGGTTATCTTATTTTTGGCGCTGAGTACTAGAATGACCTGTCAGCGATAAGGATGCACTATTTTCCTACCGCCTACACTTCTGACTTAAGTGGTTTAAATAAATGTTTTTTTCTACCGTAAAAAACCTATTCTTGTGGGATCAGTCTTGGTAAGGGCTGAGGCTAGTTCTAATCCGGCAGTAGCGCTTGCTGATAGATAGTTTTTAATCGCAGCATCAGTATACTAGATATGATGGAAGCGCAGATACATAAGTAGATACTGAGCGATATTATTAGAAATATCATTGTTCTACAAAAAAATATTACTGTCTGCATGGGCAGTAAGGTGGTGTGGTTATAGAAACTCTTTCGCGCTGAGTTGATCAAGTGTGTAATATAAGCTAGCCTATTATCCTCACACCAATATCCTCTTTGGCATCTATATTTGCCGTGTGTATGACATTCTGAGCAAGAATAAATAGGGAGGGGGATCTTGTATACTAGACCGACTGATTTTTTAATATGAAGGAGAGCAATGGGTATCTCTGTTTGCTGAGAGGATTAAACACCACTGTTCGGTAATGCCGCTCACCTAGCATATTTTGCTGTAGTGGTATTATCCGAATGTATAATAAAAGGCTACGGTCGACATCGTAAGAGAATAGTTTTTTAGATTTTACAGAGTTTGAAATTCTGCTTTTCGAGTTGCTGAACGCTTATTGATCGCAGCTTTACAGGCGTAAAATTAGCTGGAAGTAAATGGAAAACATCTATCTGCTCTGCTTTTTTCTAAAAACTCCAAAATGCTGGATCTTAGATCGCTACTACTCGTAGCGTAATCCCATTACACCTGATTGATACGGCCACCTTGACAGGATTAAACCTAATTTATTTTATATGAGCGGCGGAAATAGCTTATTTTCAGGTACTGATGTGAATTTATATATTCAAGAATATTGCTTTATCACAGTTAGTGATAGCAGTTAGTGATAGTCTTCGAAATCTATGGTCTACCGACGTGAATAGACACTTGTTCCGACTGAGTCAGAAGGCTGACTTGCTATTTTCTTTATCTGTTTCTGAAGCTTAATAGCTGTAATGATATCACTCTGTCGCCGCATGTGACACTTTTAGTTTAAAATCCGTCAGTTGTCATAGATAAAGCAGATCTCTGAGATCCTGAATCTCTTGATATGTAGAGGAATATATGTGCTGGTGGCCTTCCTTGGTGCTGCCGAAAAGGGAGGGGTATTTCTCCCGTTTTGTACATAAGCTGCTGTTGCAGTCCTAGGCAAACTTGGTGGAATTATACCGGGCTTTAGCATGTCTCGCTGAAGCAATGTCGCTAGTATAGCGACATTGAGTTTTTTAAAACACATCTATTTCTATTGAAGATACTGCTAATCCTCTTAGCTAACAGCCTTACCGTAGAGGCAGAAGTTTGAAAACGTCAAAAAGTTGTGTGATACCCTTCTTTGAACGCAAAGTTTGGCTAGAGGGCCCCACAGTCTTACAAAACAGCAAATTAGAAGGTAAAAGCTGCGACCTTATTGGTGAAAGACCATTTTGTACCGATACGCAGTCAGCCTATATGTTCAGTCGTTATCAACAGCTACCTAAGAACGTCAATCAGCGCCCCTACCTATTAGTACAGTATATCTGGGCTATAGAGATATATATCTCACTATAATTATTCAATGCTGTATGTCCAATGTTTCATTATAATAATACGGGGTTGGGTACTTTTTTTCTTGCGCCTATAACTCTATTGCTATTGTGTACTAGCGCTGATAACTAACTGACTGTTAGCGTATGTAGTAGAAGTAAACACTGTAATAGACAGTGTTTACTTCATGCCTCAACTACGTGCCTGTAACTAGGTCAGTTAGGCGGTAACTTGATAGTAGATACAGATAAGATGATTTTGCCCCGTCGAAACATACACCCCTACTGTTATAGTTTAGATATCCTGCAAATGCGTGTATGGGTGCCGAACTTGGTAGTAATCAGCTTGATAGTTCCGCCAACCAAAAGGCAATCCTCTTTTGATGGTTTGATAGTAAAGCACATCAATTATCCCAGTTTAACAATGTTGCCAGACCCTTTCTCAGTCTTGACTGATCTAGTCTCATCTCTGATCGGTACTTTTCGCTCGCAGGATACAGCAGCGTCCCTGACGTAGCGCTCTTGTATAAGATCACATTTAATTATCTTGTTAGCTAATCACTGTACTTTTGGGGGGGGTTGTATGCAGGCTATTGGTAGGGATTTTTATGATGAGTGAAATTAAAACACTATCGTAATGCGACTTAAAGTTAGTTTATTTTGCATGCCATCTGTTGAAGGTAGATAGGCTATATGGTGAACTGGAGGATGTGGAGCTATATCCTGTTTGCACAGGTGCTCCCTGATACTTAAGAATAGCGCCAGCAATAAGGGGTAAGTGTATCTTATCTTTTTCGGAGAAACTCTTGCCGTTTCTGTGGTTATTGGTGGTAGCACTGGATTAATGGCAAGCCTCTAAGTGAAGGCTATCAATACTTTTCCCGTGCTACCAGTAACGGCGGAGTTGGCGGATATTCCAACTTTATAATACTCTGGCGTCACTCTATATGGATATTAAACCATTAAGACAAATATCAAAAGGGTTTCGAGCAGGAAAAGTGCAGGATGATGGTCTAGATGATCCCTTTTGATATGAACGGCAGTTAAGTTTAGATTGTGCAAGTAGTTTAGTACCTGTGTAAAAAAGCATGGCCATGAGAAAAAGTATTTTCTTATGAATATTAACTATCCTGCACTTATTGGACTATATAAACCTGATCTGCTGTGCTCGTATTCTTAGTACTTCCCGCGTGAAGACTTAAAAACATCCATTTGTAGAGTATTCTACTATGAACTACTAGATCTCTATTCTATGTCTCTAGAGCTGGAGCAACTGGAAATTGTTAAAAAGTGGATACATATAATAATAAGGACTAGTTGACAGTGACGCATAGTCAGCAGAACGACAACTGCACTGATACTTGAATATTTCAGCGTCGGTGCAAGTGGGCTGTGGATGTGTTTTCAGTTACCGTCTATTTTATAGTGGGCTTGTATGACACTGGAATTTATTGGTACGGTGGTGCTTGGAAGTTATAACCTCACCGAGGTTGAAGTGCCGGAGTTAAGTCTCTTACACACCGATAAGCAGGTTAATTAAAACCATGCCGGTGCACTTGTCGATAAGAATATTTACTTGGAAAATCTCAGGCAAAAACTAATGCAAATTGCCTGCTACTGGTAGCAAGCACATTACCTATTAAGATATATTTTCACTGAAATTGGAAGTAGTGTATCATTATTAATGTCTTTGCACTCAACAAGATTTAGGAATATAACTTATAGCATTTACTTATGCCATATTTCTCTCCTACCAGGAAGTATTTAACACGACGGGCATATTGCACTGTAAGCTTATAAAGGCTATTTAGCCTGCTACCTGACCAAATTAGTAACCTGACAATATGAAGATATTACCTATCTACTTTTTTATAATACCCCTGCCGACAGACAATTATGCTGTGCCTCAATTCGCTCATCTTAAGGTAAAAATAGTGCGTAGGAGAGAATCAACTTTCAAATACTGTTTTACTTTTTTGTCCGACTAGGGCAGTGTTGGCATCAACGCGGTCTGCCTTTCATAGCCTTTAGCAGTATGCTTTATACTATCGGACGTCTGGAAAATTCTAAAGAGTTAGCGAAAAATAAGACCAACAAAAACTTATAAAGTAACGCCATTTTCAGCTAAATGGACGTTCTCTCATAACACATGAATTTAATACCTAGCTATGTTTTGCCATTAAGGATAGCGTTCCACTGGGTATATGCATCGTCTGTCAGAGATATTTTACTGCCTGAGTTGTGTGTGAGAAATTTTAGGGCTATGAAATAAGTATCATTTATACTACAGTGGGAAATCTAGTTTGCCAAGGCAAATTATCAGAGCCTGATGTATTTACTGAAGGTAATGAAAAACGCTATACCTACTAGGCTTATTCTTAAAGAGATGGTGCCGCTGGCCTTTTCTTTGCCGTATACACTTGAGAGATTGCTAAGTCAGTCGCCTTCTATGGGTGTGGTGACCTCTTCTCAGACAATAATTAGAGTTATTTTAATATGTTGGCGGTCTGCTATAATGCACGATTAAAAAAAAGTAGGGGCTGCTAAAGGATATTCTCTGGTGAAAAATAATCTGAGCCTCTCCAAACAAGAGAGATAAATTTTACACTTATACAGTGCAGTATGGAAAAGATCAAAGAAGCAAAAAAACTCAGATACGTAGTCTATCGCTTGGCCTAGTTGCAAATGTCGTCTGATAGCACTAATCTTTCTGCCAATAGAAGATTAGTGTTTGTGTTGAGACTAGCTGTAACATTAAACTAGATCTATTTGCGATGTTTATTGTCATGCTGCACACTAGTGGTCTTTTGGGCAACCAAAATGCAATTACCTTGATGTATGCTTTGGTATTTTTTTTGATCTGAAAAGATTATTATTTTCATTTATCTTTTAAATTTTAGTAGGGTGTGACGGCAGAAAATTGCCAGGGCGGAGTGTGATCAGAGAGAAAGGTTAATCAGGTTTTCGACTAGCGGATGACGGTGAAAGCCACCTAGGTCACTAGGTGGCTTTTATGTCTACCCGAGCCGGCTAATATTATACCGCCTGCCAACTAGTACTAGCCCCAAGAGGAGCGCACTTTGATAGTGCACCATCATTCCGCACCATGCGTTTTACAGAAGATTGGGTGGATGTATTATAATCTGCGTTCGCTGGTCTTTGAATGGTATGATGAGGCTGTAAGGGTCAGTGAACTATGCTGATTATATCCATCATCTTACATAACCCCACAGGTTATAACTTGGAGATTATATGTATGTCTTCACCTGTTAATTCTACTGAGGGGGTTATTATTCTGCAGATTGGCGGGGGGGGGTTGGTGGCTCATGATGACTGGCTAGCTAGATTGAAGTAGACCTCGACCAGCTGATGTTAGAGCAGTCGGCTATGCATTTACTGTGTGCTTTATTAGAGCAAAGGGTCTTTGGCTGGTGCTAAAGGTCAAAGTTTGCTATACGGCTTAGCTACGTGCTAGAGTAATAAACTTATCCTGAATCAGGAATAAGTGTGGGTGCTTTGTGTGTGCACCATAAGGTAGTTCTTGCAGATAGCATTACATATAATGTTGAACATTTATAGTCGCGATGGGGCTGTTTGGTATTACCATATTCACCTGTAAGCTCTCGTGTCGAGACAAAAAATAATATTGTCTTCAGATAAAGACAAGCGGCTATGGTGTTGCGAAAAGTTGCTGAGGTCTTTTATGGGTATAGATACGGTACCCTGGCGGTAAAGTAAAATGTTCAGCAGTCGCGCACTTTAAGATGGCTCATACTGGCTAAGGGGTATGGTAGCGTAGAATCTGATGGTCGTATAATCTCTCTGCAGTCAAGCGAAAAGATATAATCGTCCCACTCTACCGCTCTTTGTTACTAGAGATAGGTAAATACCAGCAGATTGATAATTAGGTACATTTTTGTGTCCGCAACCTGATAGTGGAGGCTAAGGTTAGCGGTCTATTTATCATCACTGTAATATGTACGATATGCGCATACGGTACAGATCAACTGTTGGTATCGGGCAACGGATATGTATAAAAAGGGAGCTTTGCACGGTCTTGACAATATTAATTCATATTTATCATCAATTTCGCTGAGCCCTAAATGTCCTTCGTTTATCTTACTGTGTAGTATTGAGCTGTGTAGTATTGAGTTGCGTGATGCCCCGGGAGAGTCCAGACCGAGCGGGTTTTAGTGTAAGTCTTGGAAAGTACGCCAGCTATGAAGTTGTTCTAGCAGTATATAGTCTAAACTCGCTGTTACTGGTCAGTATGACAGAGAGGTAGTGTTTCTTGTGGGTGGTTCCTCCATGCTTTCGCCAAGTATCGTTATTACCACTGAAAATAGGATCCCCTACCGGCTTGTAGGGGGATTGAAAGCAGTAATGTGCCACTGTTTCCTAATGAAAGGAGGTCTTTTTTTTCTAAAATGGCATAAAAATTGCTCTGGAATACGATGATTATTAGATTACCTATAAGTATGATTAGGTATCATTGATACTAGCTTTTAGTGTTAGCTATCTGGTAAAAGATTACTTTTGGCTATATCGAAGATGTAGCCGCCCATGGAAATTGCAGGCTTTTTTATTTGTTTACTAAAGATTATTTAGACAGAATATTACTGTGGTGCACAGTACCACATCCATCCCAATATTGTATGGTATGTTATTAGCTGATATCTGTAACTAGTTACCGAAAAAACCGATAGTTACTGTCAAGCAGTAACTAGGTGGTGCGTTAAACGCTATTCTTGCGGAGTAAAAATAGCATCAATATCAGTTATAGATAATATAGCAAATCTGTCCAAGATACCGTCGACTATGACTATTTAGTGATGCACGTCTGTTTGCATATGTAAAACTTGATGCTAAAAAATATCTGGTCGGTAGCGGATAAGCAGTAAGGTTGAATCTTGCGCAGTATTTTTGGCATTTTTGTTGGAGGCGATGTGCCGCCTTCGGCATACAGTGTGCAGTCAGTACAATTATTATCCTGGGTGGTGTTCCTGACCGGCATTAAATTGCAGTTAATATTTACTCGCTGCACTAGAGTTAAAACAATACGGTGGATGTGATGATAATATAGCTATAGATGATAATCTGCCATAGTAGGTAGCTGAAGAGCGCTACTTTGACAAGATGTACCTGGTTATTGCAAATGACTGCTTGTGATACTGGCTCCTAAATACTAAAAGCTGATACGTACGGTTTTACGGCCCGGAGTTAGTATAAACAATCTAATATTGGCTGTATCGCTAAAAAAAGATTTTGAATAAAAGATTTATTTTGCATGTAAATTAATTTTTTTATAAAAAAAGAAAGGCCTAAAAAAATTTAAGGATATATTTTGGAGGGCTTAAATATTTTTAAGTAAAAGTTAGTGATTAAATATTTTTAATTAAATTAAGTAATTAATTATCGCTTTTTTATTATTAGCTATCTGTGGCTATAAATAATAAATATTAAAGAAAATACAAACATATTAAAATACATAATAATGTATTTGTGTTTAAATTTAGTTAAAAATCTTCTAAAAGATATAATATAACAAATATACATAATGGTTTTATGTCTTATAACAATAAAGCTATTAAAGATATTATTTGATTATAATATTAGTTTTAAGAATAAAAAGGATGCGTATTTTATTTCTTTATATTTTACAGATATGAGTATTAATACTATCTATAAGATAGTAATATACTTTTAATTGAAAGTATCAATTATAGAGATGCTTAAAAACATTACAAGAATAATATTTTTAAATAAAAGATTGAAAATACTTGCAAGTGATACCGTCTTTATTATGGATAAGAAAGGTAATAAACCATAAAATATATATAATATAGGGAGGTTATAATTATTTTGTTTAAATATTAGTGATAATTATATTTTTTATCATAAAAGATCCTGAAAGAAATACCTCAAATTAAATATATAAATTTATTAAATAACTTATAATGAGCTACTTTATATTACCTTAATTAAAAGAATTTCTATAGATAACAAAGATATAAAAGTTTATCTTAGTAAGATAACTGATTGTTGTATTTAATTAATAATTATGGATAAAAATCAATATTTTATACATAAAATGTAATAGTTTCTTAAAATTTATTAGTAAATAAATATATGGTATCTTTTAACATCATTATTAATAATAAAAAATATTATGAATTTTATTCATAATAACAGAGATAGTTGTTTATTATATAATATAAACTTAATCTATATTGTATAGTAGAAAACTAAAACTAGCCACTACATTAGAGTTTTAATATTTATTTTGATTCTTTTTAGTAACTATCATTATATTCATTCGGCTTGAGTGTGCTGTAATATCCTGCGTATGATACAGTCTGTAATCTCGTAAACAGCTTCACTGAAGTTTATGTATCCTGTGGCTGGTATATATTTATATACTTGTTTTTCAGACTTCTGAAAGCGCTTGATCGAATTGTTTATCCACAACAGTGATCATGCCAATTCATGTTTTATACAGAAATGTCACAGTTCTTATCGAAACATCCTACTCTTTATTAAGAGTAATCAGCCTGTTCGCCGTGGAACATTATTTTATTTTCTGGTTTACTACCCTTGCATTTCCCATGCTATTTCCAGTAACTTTAATAGTTACAATCTATTATCATTGGTGTAATGAGATAGTCTAGGCTATCGGTGTTCCCTTGAACAGATTAAAGAAAACAACTGAAAGTATCTTCTAGCATTGTCCAAGTTCAGATATCCATCACATCACTGTACTATAAAATTTTTTTTTGGATCTGTTACAGCGAACTAGTGCTCTCGAGATAATTAAAGATGCCGCAAATATGCACTTACCCCAAGGGCTTATAACCTGTGCGTTACTTACTGAACTGTAAGCCAAGACTAGCTCTTCCTTTTTCATGAGCCTGTCTTGGAGTTAGCGCTTCATCTGGAAGCGCCTCATTAGGTGTTATGCTAGCGATACTTCTCGTCTTTACTGCACTATGGTTAATATTGTGTAGTTCTTTAATCTGATTGCAGAATATCATTTTCCTGTTATATAGCTATTATGACGCCTTTCAGTATTTATAACTGTTCCCATGAACCCTGAATACGCGGTAGAGTGTGCCGTAGAATAATGTGCTCTAAGTTTCTTTATTAATAAAAACTATTGAGTGAATTTAGGATTAATATCACTGTAGCCTTTTAAATATTTTATTTTCCATCTCAATGCGTTATATATTCTTCGTGAGCTTATATATTTCAATATGTTCCGAATTTATAGAAGAGGTTTTGACGTTTTCTCTATCGCTCATTACATAGTTATTTACTCATTCGTTATCGTAAAAGCTGACGTTCAGGCTTTTGCTATCTGCGCAGCGGTATAATTATTATTCAATAATCCTTTCTCCATAATAGCGGGAAAGTTTACGGGCAGCACTTTGTTCTGGGTACTACTCATTTTAACTCTCCCTATGAATTTATGATATTCTATGACGTCTTCATAGTAAAGTAAGCATAAGGAAAGAATAAAAAACAAGGCAAACGTTTTGCACTGGCGGTAGTGCAGTTTGTGCTTTGTTCTGAGTGGCCGTAACAGGCGAACGCATTAGAGTCTTAGAGAACAAAATGCATGACTAATTCGCAATAGCATCATAAACTTTAATAAATACATTGGCATTTCTTGTCTTATTCGGCTGATATTCTATTGCAAAGAACCTGTATAAGTAGATTAACAGAGAAAAGCTTAGCAAGATGACTTTGACCGGTAATGCTTTATTCAGTATTGTCTTTCTACTTAGATCATAGTAGTCTAGCATCAATGTAATATTAAAAGCGCAGCCTTAATTACGATGTCAAATAAGGTGCTCTTTACTTCAAAGAAATGCTATTTATTTTTAAATATCAAGTTAATCTGGAAAAACTCCCATAACGATGCGTACGCTATAATCTTAATCTAGCAATAGTTGCTAAAAGCTGGTTTGTGATACTTAATCATATTATGGCTTAGACGCCATCTGCAGCACAAAATGGGGCGCTGCGAAAGATCTCGAAATTAAGTCCAGTGAGTTGGTTATTCTTTTGCTAGCTATAATTCTGAAGTGTCATCTTTGTCAGGTTTAGGTTGCTATTATGAACCTAATTACTGAATGACATGGGAAGGTGGTATCAGACGGAGAGTTAAATAGATAGGAATTGCATCATCTATAATTATCGCTACTTTACTGTAATATACAAATCCTTTTCAGGAGTTACCGTACCTCTTAAGTCTTAAGGTCTAAGCTATTTTAGAATATGTCACTAATGATTACCGCCCCTTAATGACAATCAACAGCACACCACTCTGCAAGTTATGTATTCTCCATTAATTTATCGTTTCTCTCTTTGGCAAGAGAACACTCTTGAGACAGCAAAAAAAAGTTAAATGCCTCTTACCCACAGTACATTAGGGAGGTTATAAGGTTTAGAATGTGCAATATCAATATTTGTTTATCCCCCATTTAGCTTCCTAAACCTAAAATAAGGAGTGAACTTGCTTATATTAATTAAGTAGAAAAATTAATTAATATTATTAGTCTACTGTAACAAATAAGATTATACTATATTTAATAAAAAAATCCTAAATATGTTACAAGTTTTTAACTATTTAACATTAGATTTCCAGTGATTTTTATGTTCAGTGATATTGAAATTGAGATTTTTAATTGTAAATATATATAGTAACACGATGTATATTTACAAGATAACATTTAATTTTTACTTAAAATGAATAAATGAACGATAGATCGATATAACTGGCATACTACTATATATGCATAACGCATTATTAATATCATTAATAACCTGATTACAGATACTATAAAATAGTACTGTGAAATATCACTCATTTGCCGATAAATCAGAAAGTCAAATATTAAATTATACTTACTCTCTTAAGCAAAGAGAGTAAGTATAATAAATGTAGGTGTTTATTTTATAAATACTGTAAACAAATTTAAACTTTTTAAGTTAGATATTTTATGTTTAAACTTAATAAGTTTATGAAAAAGCTAATTGTAAAATAATTTTTAATTCGTTTTTTTCATATAAACATTATAAAAATATATTTATTTGCTTTTATTAATCTTTAATCTTCATAGGAATCTTTATGTATTGTTACTTATAAATAATATGTTTTTATTTTTATAGATAATTTGTAATTATTATTATTATAATAATAAAAACATCTAAGATCATTTTAAGTAAAATGTATAGAAATTAGTTCTGTGAAGAACTTTAATATAAAATTTATCTCTGATCTGAATATTTTTTTCTATTGGAATGAGTATTAAACATTAAGTTTTTTATAAATAACTTACACACAACTCTACGCGTATAGAGTTTATTGATAAAGTTTGGAAAGTATACCTATTGCTCTAGTTCTAGTATCAATTAAGATAATAAAATCTATCCATAAAATTAGTAATAATAAGAGTATTAAATTATAAAACTATTTCATGTATTTAATATTTTTAAGAAAAAAGTATATTAAATATGCATCTCAGTCAACATTATACTATATCTTACAATGGTGTGAATACTGTTACAGCTACCGCGAAAAACTGTTCGTTCCGAATGGGCGTTAAGTCAAGATAGCAGTGCAGCGGGTCATCATGCTGATAAATAAACTATATATTTTCCTTTTTTGTTCACATAAAGCTATTATTAGCGCTATCTTTCCTATTAAAATGCTGGCCTATCTTGATCAAGATAGGCCAGAAAACCTTTTTTAGATATTTTGTCTATTTTTATTCTATAATGCCTTTCCAGCTCTGTAGTGATAATATTTAACTGTACCACTAAGAACAGATATTTCTGCATTAAACTAATTAACTGAATTAATGTAGTTAAAATTTAAAATGTTTATTATTTTTAGTGTGGCGTTTATGATATGTATGTTTGTAACCTAAAGTAGAATGAGGTCTTCATCCTATAATTGCTATTATGAAATATTTTCAGTATCCATGATATTTATAAACTCTTCTTCGACGTTACTTTATGCTCAGAAATAAATTTATTTATTAATAATTACACCTTTTTTCTTTATCATCCTAGATCTTACATTTGTTTATTTAAAAATAGCCTAGTGTTATTTTTTTAATCGTCTATGTTATAATTCGTAATTTGATGCTGTTCATATTTCGCAAAGTATTGTTGAGTTTTATTAAAGAATTTTTAGTAATCTAGCAGCAAGTAATTTAATATAAAGCTAGTGGCAGGTAATTTAATATAAAGGCATATCAAAATACCATTTATATTTTTTCTAGATTCGTTTCTCCTTTGTTATCTCCATATTTATCCATCGTTATACGTATTGACTAGATTATACTAGTGCAATATTTAGAATATTATTATCGGCTTGCAAATACAGTATGCCATAATTCATTACCTAGGGATGGTAATTATTCTGTCGACGGTGATGAAATCCATGATGTATAACCATTGTTAGAGAAAAAGAACAGTAGTAAAAGCAGATGAGCTGATTACTGTATATAATAGTAATAGCACGGTTATCTCTGTTATCATTGTAGTCAGCTTCTAAGGAGGGCTATTATTGATATGATTTATAATAAAGCTTATTACACAGCCTGTATTTTTGTTGATAGATGCGGTCGTTACTTCCTTACTTTAGTAAGATGGGTTTCATAGCTTATCACGGGGTATTATTATGGATACCGTATTTTTTCTTGCAGTAAATACACCTCTTATTTCCCTGCTTAACAGTATGCTCAATAGCTATATTTTATTCCTCTTTATGGAATAAAATAAACAGTATTTATTATGTTTCCTTCATATTTTTTTATAACCCTGCATAAAAAATATATTTTTTATAAAAGAGATAATCATCAGGAAATTATTCCTGATATAGTTTATTTTGTTATTTTTTAAAATTAAACACTTTACTAAATTTATTTACTAAAATAGCAAAAAAAGTTTCTGCTAAACCTGCTTATTTTATTAGATAAGTAATACCTTGTTTTAAAAAATTTTAAAACTTAATTCATTTAAACACATTTAGAAAAAAATTCTGCTTAGGAATTTGTGTGGAAAATTTATCTACATCTACTTAGCGGATAATAATAAAGTAAAATGTTGTCACCGACAGTATTAGTGAAAGTATATTATAAATATATATTGTTGTTGGACAAGCAGATAGAAGATATTTTCAACTTACTGGCGATGTTTTTATCATTAAAGATAACCATGGTGCTTTCTTTCAATTATATTGATTTATAATAAATCAATGATTACCTCAATAGAATTGAGTGCGATAACTCAGTTTTATAAAAAACAATTATATATAAAAAAAGTTAAGTAATAAATATTTAAAAGATATTAAACTTTGCCTATTAAATTTAAAAAAAATCTTACTGCTGTATAGATATGTCTATTCAACAATTTCAAGTTCGATTATTTTAATCGTTAGAGCGAAATGCATATCTTTATTTATATATATTATAACTATTTAGGTATGTAATGTTGAGGCATTCTCGATGAAAACTGGCATCGTACTAATATTTGAATAGGATTATAAAACAGTCTAGTAGGAATAGAGATGTCAAAATATTTTGACTTGATAACCTCGTATGCTAAACAGATTAGCAAAATATTTTTTCTTATCTATGCATAAATTTTTTATTAGATAAATAATAAAAGTCTACTTTGGCTAATTAATTTTTTTCCTGCAGGGACATGCTGTTTCTATTGGGATAAATATAGCATAAATGGGGCATATTTTATTGATTGAATGGGATATCCTATATTTGTTAATATGCAACGTACCTTATTATTATTGACGTTTTCAGCAGAAAACTGCATAGCTTGCTGCTCTGATGGTTACCTTGTTACCAGTCGCAGGAATGCAGTTTTTAATCTTATTTTTATAGCTTTGAATTAGCCTTTTCGCTATTGATTTCCTTTTCTATGCCGAGTTATTTTCCTCCGTCTCAAGTTAATTCAGGTTGAGACTAATAGAATATGATGCGCCTTAATTCACTTAGCCTTAATCGTAGTGAAACTTGCCATAATTTGTGAGTAAATAAACACTCTCGCCTTAAGAAATTAGTATTTCTATCAAAATTTTTCTTGACAATACAGAGGCATTTCTTATGATAAAACTTGATAATTAATTATATGGTGAGGTGTCCGAGTGGCTGAAGGAGCACGCTTGGAAAGCGTGTATGCACGAAAGTGTATCGAGGGTTCAAATCCCTCCCTCACCGCCAGAATTTAATAAAAATCTGAATAACAATCCTAGCCTTCCCCGTCTAAAAAATGGGCTTAGACGTAAGATTTCTATCTCAATTGAAATAGCGTATGGGCACTACAGGCTACTGGCTGAAATGAATGATTTTAATAATATTTTTATATTAAAAATTTTTTAATGAATCTGTTAATTCAGATTTAGCTTTGCTCAAAAAGCATGTTAATGCTATGTTAGCATTAACAATAATTGTGATATTTGTACTTAACTGCCTCAAAAAAAAATCTTAAATTTTATTAACCATCAGATTTTGTTCTTTGTCAAGAAGAACCAGCATATTTTAAATATCTGCCTACGGATATAGGCAAGAGAACAATTTTGCACCTTGCAAATCTCCGAACAAAGACAGTATTAGGTAAATACAACTTTACACAATACATAGCAAAATATCATAGACTGTACGGAAGTACAGAGCAAAATTCTCAGTGAGATCGCTGGGTGAAAATTAGTATTTTTATTTATTTAACAGAATAGTTATGTAACAATTATTCACTTAAGTTCTTTATATAGATTAATACCTCTGCTATTTTCACGACATTCAGGTAAATTTTATCGCGCCTGTATTCAATTAGTAAGATCATATAACTACGCTTAAATATAATTTTCACTGGGAAAAAGGAACAGAAAATATCATCATTAAAGATGACGATTAGAAAAATTAAGGGAATAATGGATTCGAAGTGATATATGTAGAAGCATCAAGGAAGTACTTAATAAGGAATTATGTTCAGTATTTAGCCCGTAGTAGAATACTATTCTTAACGATCTCATCGTAACTGTGATAACGAATTCTAGAAACTCTGCTTTTATTTTTTTTTAATTATGTTGCATGTCTACAACATATCAAGCTTAAGGAATCCTCTAGGGTATC
This sequence comes from Sodalis sp. (in: enterobacteria), assembly GCA_051710585.1. Classification (GTDB taxonomy): domain Bacteria; phylum Pseudomonadota; class Gammaproteobacteria; order Enterobacterales; family Enterobacteriaceae; genus JBPESP01. The sequence continues at coordinate 403,317 of JBPESP010000001.1, forward strand.
AGAAGTCCTTACCGATTAATGTCATTAATACTTCCAACCCATATAGATGGCTCAAATAGGCTACAGCGTGATCGTTATCTTGAACGACTGTTATTAACTATTAATTAAATTTCTCTTTTACAAAAGTATTATTAACTTAAAAAATATTTACAATAGGAAAAATTATCTAAGAGGCGGAACGGGAATAGTATGGCTATATTACCAAATAGGTCTAAATCAGACGATACGCTGTGCTAACGTATTAAACAGGCGGCATATCAGCTTGATCACACACCACAACTAGCTTATTAAGTAAGCAGTATTCTATTATACTTTTGCGCACTAGAATAATGGTGCAACTTCTGTATTACCGCCGATGACAATAAAAACCAGCATATTCTCCGGACAGAGAGTGATGTGTTACGTCAATCCCTTATCAATCTGGTAGATATCCCATCTCTAGCCTTGTTGTCTATACCACATGTATACTTGAGGTAACTAAGTCTGTCGGATTCTATTAGCAGGAGCCTATTATCTTCAGACCTTGGTAATGTTTGAAGCTTGCCGGCTCTCTTTCTGTTTAGAAATGTGAGGTAATTACTAGACTGGCCGTCGGTGCGTAGTCAATGAAGGAAGGCTAGCCAGGTTTAGCAACTAGTGTATGACAGTGAACGTACTTAGTAATTCAGATAGCGTTTTTTTATTCCATGAGTTAGACCAATTATTATACTGCAAGCTAACTCTGCAAGATGATGAACCAGACCGTACGTCTGGTGGACAATAGCAGGGTGAATTAAGGTGGTATAGATTCTTTTAGACGGAAGAGGATATGCCGAGACCCTCTAAAAGAGACATTGAACAGCTTTATGAAAGGAGGTGGCGCGTTATAAATATTACTATTATCGTTATTTAGCGCACTGTAATGGTAGTCACGACAGCGCAGAGTGTATCAGGCCGGTGATATTACACTTGTTTTTTGTAATGACAGTTATCTGGGACTTTCACTGTCTAGTAAGTCATGTCCAGCTGCCGCTAGAAGAGGTTAAGGTAGGTGTGTGATTCTAACTGTATACTAGTAATACGCTTATCATAATGGTTAAATGAATTAAGCACGCCACGAAGTGGCGCTTGATCAGCATACGCTGAGTGTCTATGGCTGCACTGTAGCTGCAGTGCTGATTGACAGTTCTATTTTGATATTTGGCACCCCCTTGAAATATGACCTCTACAAGGAAGAGCTTGTATAGAATAATACAGTCCGGCTAGGTGTTATTCTACATTCGTCTGCATGTTTCTTTGCTGCTGTCCACTAAAAAGGTGAGGTATCGATTCTCTGATAATATTGCTTCATGGTGAGTGAAAATATCAGAAGATGCTACTTTGATGTGACGTCATTGGATCAGAGGGGATACGATAGCGCACAGGTTTAATGATCGTAATAACTGCCGTAGTCAAGTGGAAGATACGATCTTTCTTATCGCCTGCCTCTACTAGTAGAGGCAGGCGATATCAATAACGATGAGAAGATGTATCCTTTTTCTGTAAGGTAATGGTGGAAGACAGATTAACGGTATGTTTATATCGCTGTAGTTTTTTTGGTGTATTATACCTGCCACAACAGTATTTTGATTACTAGTGAACACACTACCTATAGGGGGGGGTGAGAAAGCGGCGAGATTGTATCATTATACTGATAAAGGGATAGGTAATATTAGTATTAAGTAGCATAAAATTATTAACATAAAATGCAAGAATTATTTGGCTACTTATAAGTTTTATCAGGCAAAACTGCTAAAGAAGTGTGCTGGCTTTTTTTTAGGTGTTAATCTTGCTGACCTCATAGATATTGATCATAGAGGGTCTATTATTACTATTTGGTAATAATAATCACAGGCACACGATTTTTTCTTAGGAGAACTCAGAGCGCATTACTTTGCTGCCGCACTTTGCCATATTCCTAGGGAATATATCGTAGAAATTATAAATACTGGGAAAGACCTCCTGGTAGGCTTTTTCAGGGCAGATGATAAGCAAATGGTATATTTGGGGTATATTCAAGTTCATAACTGCACAGTATCACCATGTAGTGCAGCTGTAGTGAGAAATGTTTTCAGTATATGCTACTAACCCAGAGAAGATTCCAGAATGAGTGGTTTATGGACAATTCTAATATCTAATAAAAGAACTGGGATGCTCAGTTGTCACAGTCGACGTACAAATATAAATGTGGAAATAGATATATATTACGATTCAAAATTATCTTGAGTGCTATTTTGCTGTGATGGAGGCAAACAGGGTTTTATGGCGCTATGACGTATATTTAGACTAAAAAACGCTGGGGTATATTGCCTTGAATAAGGCCTAATCATCAAAGAAAGCATTAGAAATAGCATGGGAAACATATGGTTAAAGTAGCTAGAGTGATATTTGGTAGCGATATCAGGATAGTTACTACATAAATTTTGCTTTCAGGCAGTCTTATGTAACGCTTGTGTGCTTTTAGAACTTTTCTACTCTAGATAGTGATACCTGTAAAGATTTTGTTCACATTTCGGAAAGTAATATAGAAATAAACACCACCCATCTGGCGATGGAATCACTTCGTTAAGATTATAGATATTATCAGGCCACTCGTACTATCTACCAGTTTATCTGAATTGACTTATTTGTAACATACTGATTATTGAACAGTTCAACTCAGAATTTTACTGGGCTACGTATTTCTCTTCTGGAATAAACATTTCGCGTAAATCATCCGGCGTTAAGGATTTAATATCCTCCATTTTTATAGATAATAGTGGAATTGCGGTAGGGAGAGGCATCATTGATTTACGCTTTATCTTTGATATCAATGTTTATTCTTAGCTATAACTATAGTGTTGTAGCTTCTCGATCACTTCTATCAGTTGGCACTTCCTGGTGCAATATTAGGAGCATTTTTCAAGGCAGTGTTTAGCTTCTTCTACTGGCGCAGTGGATTCTATAAACTTAGTAGTTTTTTATGTACTCACTCCATCTTTTTAGTCAGCGCCTAGCCCGTCATAGATTATGAAAGCACGCAGGAATAACATACATGACTGAATTCCGTTTAGTCTTTTCGGTACGCTCGCGCCTTCGAGTTATCGAAGGATACTAATATAATATATTAAATGCTTATAGTCGAAGGAAGATCCAGTACATTTATCATATAGTATTTTTTTATTTTCACCACTAATATTATTGGAGTAGGTAAAGAATAACTTGCTATACTGCTATAGTGTAATTCCGTACATTTAGTACTACTAGAGCGCCTCTGGCAGCAAGAGGTCCAGCCTGCTGAATAGCAGTTTTGTCTATTTAGAATAAATGTCACATCTAGAGTTAAATGTCTGTTCTGTGTATTGATGTATCACTTTCGTTTTTTATGGATTTGCCATCTACTATCTAACATCCATTTACAGGGATCTGCCGTCCAATACGGTTGCTAATATACTTAATACTCTTAAGCATCGGAGCAGTGACCCCATCCCTTGTCCTTCGGTTTAGCGCAAATCTTACTTGAATATATGATTAACCCTTTTTAGGTAGATATAGTCACCAAGATGACTAGTTATGATATCTACCCTGCCGCCAGCTCGCCTAAAATAGCGAGCAAGCTTCAGTACCATAAGGAGCATAAGGGCCGGTTATAATGTGGCCGGAATAAGGTGTAGAACTACGTTATGTCTTTGGGGGGCATAAGCGCTGAGATAGAAACCCATCTATATACTAATAGACTACTTTTGCTAACTTCTTATCAAATGTGGTCCTCCTAGCGTTGGGTAGCACGATAAAAATCCTAAGGCGATGTATTACTCTTGAACTTTTCAAGAGTAATACATCGCCTTAATGTGGGTTATTCAACCTAGTGCAACCGAACAACTTTATGCTAAAATCATGCACGCATTAGTAATATTTTTTCTGGTGATCGTTGAGACTTTGAATCTTAGCTTAAATAAGGTGGATTGCGTTATTAAAGATTCATAGTGCCACTGTTTGACGATCTTTCGCACTTGCTTTTTTTTTGCAAAAAAATAAATTTTCTAATCGCTCTATCGAAAATATATATAAAATTTTTTTACCCCTTAAAATTATAAGCACTAGAAGCACTGCAACTTAATGCGTATTATACCCTCCACAACATTGTATAATTATTTAATTAGAAGTGAAGTATTATATTTTATAATGGTATGTAAAATTACACATGAAGGAATGCGTCAGTTTGGACTGACTTCTATTTTCATCACGAACTTAAAAGAAGTTATCGAACTAGCAAAATTAAGTCAATTAAAGAAGAAAGCATAATTGAAGATTTTCTGGAAGCTACTTGGTATATGCTTTATAACTTACTGAATAAAAAATATTTTTATGTATTAATAAGCCCCCTTTTACAAAAAGGGGGAAAAGATTTATTAATATTATAACATTATAAAGGATGTAAAGATGATTTATATAGTCTTTTTTCAAAAAAAGAATGGAATATCTTTAACTATACATTAAGTCAATAATTGGTGGTATCTAAAGAGTATGCACTAGAAAATGTGCAGAGTTTAAATTTACAAGAAAAGTAGAAATAGATTAAATAAATATTTAATTATTATCTATCTTATTTTATTATTTATTGAATTTTAATTTTTTATCTAAAAATATCCAAAAGGTATTTAACTTACTCTTAAATCTCCTTAAATTAAATTTAATTGAGTTCAGAATGGTTAGCACTTCATAATCCCCGTCTGCCTATTATTTTTCAGTGCTCTACCGTAGAACGCTGGCACTCTCTTAATCACAGCCTCTTGCAGTCGGAGCTGCGCCAATAGTACTGAGGCATTAAACGTATAGTAAATAGCCTGAGTGAATGCTTCTTATCTCTCTAAGTTCGGTAAGAGTTAATAACTTTACCCTTAAGCAGAAAGGGGTGTTAAAGAAATCTATTACATAAAGTGCTTTTGTCTGACGGATGGAAGCATTAAGTGCCCGTGTGCAAAGGTTCTATTGGCGCGATAACTAGCAAAGTATTTTATTTTTCCGATGCCCTTCTACTGGCATTAGTAGCTACTATTAAGTTCTGGGAAGGATTTCACCAATTCGTCAATTGCTTTAACCTGACGTAAAAACGGTTCCAGTTTGGTAAGTGGTAAAGCCGAAGGCCCATCGCATTTGGCATTTACTGGATCCGGATGTGCTTCGATAAACAAGCCGGCGATACCGACTGCCATACCGGCACGAGCTAATTCCCCCACCTGTGTGCTACGCCCGCTGGAGGTGGTGCTAAACGGGTTACGAGTCTGCAGGGCATGCGTCACATCAAAAATTACCGGACAGCCGCTAGAAACTTGTTTCATTACATTAAAGCCGAGCATATCTACGACTAAATTATTATAACCGAAATTGCTGCCGCGATCGCATAATATTACTTGATGATTATTGTATTCTCGGAACTTATCTACGATGTTACCGACTTGCTCTGGGCTGAGAAACTGCGGTTTTTTTACGTTAACCACTGCACCAGTGCGGGCTATAGCTTTTACCAGATCGGTCTGGCGAGCAAGGAATGCTGGTAATTGGATTACATCCACTATGTCCGCTATACTTTGGGGTTGATCTGTTTCATGTACATCGCTCATTACTTTCACGCCAAACTGCGCTTTAAGCTCGCCAAAAATCTTCATCCCTTCATCTAGACCCGGTCCACGATAGGAATGGATAGAAGAACGGTTGGCTTTATCAAATGATCCCTTGAATATATATGGAATGGCTAATTTCTCCGTTACAGAGACATAATGTTCGCATATGTGCATTGCTAGATCGCGCGACTCTAGCACGTTCATGCCGCCAAACAGCACAAATGGCAGATTGTTTGCTACCTGAATATCACCAATGTTGATCACCAAATGTTTCATACCTCACCTTTATGATTGAAATTATCCAGCAATCGGTAGCAGTGTTTTCTACTGGTTAATTTAGAGTAACCGATTTTTTTTGCTTGATAGATTAAATATAGATATTAATTATTTCGCTGACTGGATCCTCTGACATTGCTCGATAAAATAATTTAACCCGTTGTGTGTTTTTGTGTATTTGGACTCTAGCTTGACATAAAAATCAGGCTGTAATTTTGTATCACGTAGGATTAGTTTGGTTAAATTTCAGCATTACCTCGCTGGCGTGTAATGCCAGCTCTACTTAATGTACACCTATTAAAGAGCGCCATTTAGGGCGTTGATAAATTTGTGTGCTACGGGATTAGCATCTGCCTCTTTCAGATTGTCTTCAGTAAACTACAATTCCTCGCTAATATCGCTTTGTAGCCAGACAACCATGGTATACATATCTGGTTATATTGCCATTTGTATTATTAATCAATTACATATCGTCGTCTAGCTAGTCGGTGCGTAGGATCATCTATCTTGGGAAAATGATTGGCATAAAGGGGGATATCCAGAACCTATGTTATATACATAAAATAACCCCCCAGCGATGGGAATATATCCTCTTTTGCTAGTCCTCTAATGCTGATCCAGTTATCATACATCAGATAGGCGGTTTATATACGTCGTTGCTAAATCCCCAAGTGCGGTAAAATAGCTTGATCAGCAGAGATCATCCTACAACTATATAGGTCAACGGAAATATGGCGCTGTGCTGTATTTCTCTTAATCAGTTTTTATAACTTTACACGAATGTTTTCGATAGCAAAATTGAACTGGATAATCTGGGTAATGCCTAGCATTCTTCACTTAACAGATATTAGTTATGTTTAAAATAAGTAATTGTGCTCATTATGCTTCTATTAATTAATAGATTAAGCTTGAAAAGCGTCTGCAATGCAGCCTTCTAGGAAACTGCTGGCAAGTGTGTTTCCTGCTCCTTGAGCATCTCATTGTTGCTTGTTGCGCACGCATTTTCTCTTCCTTGATGTATGTCGGTTACGCGCTTGTACAGGCGACCATTGTCCGTGGCTAACGCGCTCATTGTCGCTATAATCACGTAGTGTAGCTATTTGACTAAAACCACCATCCGTGAGCAAGCTACGCACGGATCTCCCCTGGCGCCAACCGTGCTCTAACACTAACCAGCCGCCAGGTTCCAAATGAGCCTGCGCCTTATGGCAGATTGTCGCTAGATCCTGGAGTCCATCCTCCCCCCCCACCAGAGCACTACGTGGCTCAAAGCGTACATCACCCTGCATGAGATGGGGATCGTTCGCCTTAATATAAGGCGGATTACTCACAATAAGACGATACCGTTGCGCTTTTAACTGTTTGAACCAGTTACCTTCGAAGAACTGCACATTTTTTAGCCCCAAGCGTGTGGCGTTAGCGCGGGCAATCGCTATGGCGCCAGATAAGTGATCGATACCGGTTATCCGCCATTCGGGCCTCTCCGAGGCTAGAGCTAGCGCAATGGCGCCGCTACCGGTACCTAAATCTAGAACTTTAGTACGGGTAGGCAGCAGCAGATCCAGTACGTGCTGAACTAGAGATTCAGTTTCAGGACGTGGAATTAGCGTATCTGTCGACACGTGCAGCGGCAGAGACCAGAACTCACGCTCGCCGATCAAATAGGCTATGGGTTCGCCCTGTTCCCGCCGCGCTAATAGCGCATCAAGTGTAGCTTGCTGGGCGTCCGTTAGAGGGGTCTCGCTAAAAGTTAGTAAGTGGGTGCGCTCCGCCCCAGTTACATGCTCCAAAAGAATTTTGGCATCGCTCCAGGGGCTGGTACTCAGAGTTGTACGCAACCGTGAAACAGCCTGAGCTAACCATTTCTGCCAGTTCATCAGGGTGTCTCTGATAACGCAGCTAGTTGATCAGCCTGATACTCTTGTATAATGGGTTGTATCAGCATGTCAAGCTTACCTTCGATAATTTCATCTAGCCTGTAAAGCGTTAGACCGATACGGTGATCGGTCACCCTCCCCTGAGGGAAATTATAGGTACGGATGCGATCGGTCCGATCACCACTGCCCAGGAGATTACGGCGTGTGGAGGATTTTTTCTGCTGCCGACGCTGGACCTCAATGGCTTGCAGACGTGCGCATAATACTGCCAAGGCCTTGGCTTTATTTTTATGCTGGGAGCGTTCATCTTGACATTCCACCACCAGTCCGGTAGGTAAATGGGTAATGCGGATAGCTGAGTCAGTGGTGTTGACATGCTGTCCGCCCGCGCCGGAAGAGCGAAAGGTGTCTATGCGTAGATCGCCGGCATTAATTTCCGGTAGTTCCGCTTCTGGAATTTCTGGCATTACCGCTACAGTGCAAGCAGAGGTATGGATACGACCTTGGGATTCAGTTTCTGGTACACGCTGTACACGATGGCCACCGGATTCAAATTTCAGTCGTCCATAGGCGCCTTCATGGGACACTTTTGCGATGACTTCTTTGAAGCCGCCGTGCTCGCTGTCACTGGCGCTGATTATTTCTACCTTCCAGCGCTGGGTCTCGGCGTAACAACTATACATGTGAAAGAGGTTGCCGGCAAATAGAGCTGCTTCATTACCGCCGGTTCCAGCACGTACTTCTAGAAAACAGCCGCGTTTATCATCAGGATCCTGCAGTGGTAGTAGCACCTGCAATTGCTCTTCAAGCTGTTCCAGACTAGCACGGAACACTAGTAGATCCGCTTGTGCCATGTCACGCATTTCTGGATCTTGCAGTAGATGCTCTGTGGTATGGATATTTTCTCGTACTTGCTGCCAATTCTTAAAAAAACGTGTAATATTAGATAGTTGTGCATACTCTTTCGATAAGGCACAAAAACGAATTTGATCAGATATAACGCTGGGATTGCTAAGTAGAACTCCAACTTCCTCACAGCGCTCTTGCAACGCCTCCAATTTGACGATTATAGAGGATTTCATGTGTAATGGTTTACCTTATGTATATCAGTGCATATCCAGTCGGAGACTGATGCGCAAAATTTATAGTCGTTTGGTGTTACCTTTACGGATGGCCTGATACAGCGATTTTGTCAGCGTATGGATGAGATGGTTTATCAGTTTGTACCCATGTTCTCACTACCTGTTCTTTCTGTTCTTTAATTGCCGTCAAGGCGCACAAGACGGCCAGCACGCGAACTTTAAATTCCCCCTGCAGGTTATCAATCTGCGTGTGATAATCACGGATTGCCTCTACCCCCTGACTGGCTGCGTAGTTAACCCATAAATTATACTTTCTTGCGCTACGATTCTTTCCGTCACTACTGCGGTAGTGGTTACGTTTCGCTAGATTTTTAATGATAGTCTGGAGATTGCTAACCTATACAGATAGATATTTTACCAATTTTGTTACTTTTGGTTTGATGCCACATGGCACGGCCATATATATCAATATTATGGGTTTATAATGGTATAGTCGGCCTTACCAATTGGGTATTAATTTTTGCTAGATTGATAATATCAACACTAACGTCTTCTGTTCGTTGCTACGCTCACCTGTAGGTGTGGTTAGCGAATAAGCAAGTATTTGAGCTTTATGTTTGTGCAAGGTGGTACGCCATCTGCTCAATTGTTTTGCCAGCGGCCTACTAGCAGCACTGTTACGTCGCTGGAGATTCAAATATTTGCTGCGCTAGTCTGCAAACGGTGAACAGTACGATACTACATGGGAATCCTAGGTTTCGGTATGGATCCGTTCGGTAATCAAAAAGAATTTCTGAAATAGTTTCTCCAAACTTACTGTATAGACTATGCCTTCGGCGGAATTCAGTGAAGGGTTTCTTGATTTTTCCCAAAATCTGAAGCTCGCTGAGCATTAAAAGTCCAAGCTGCTAGCAATATGTATCAAATAGCGGACGGATTCGTTATTAAGCAGCAGTAAAGATTTTTTTTTGCAGCTTATCCATGCTGGATAAGCTGGTGATAATAGCACAGCCAGCGTATCAATGCTTCTTATAAATACGCTTGTTTCTTAATTCTCAAATGTAGATCGATGCGATTACAGGTAGACAATATAGCACCACCCTGAACCAGCAATTATGTAAATAAGCTACTCAGTTCCTTAATAGTCAGGTTTTTAGTGGGAACTCCATCATTTCGCGTAAAGTGATCGGCGCTGTTTTATGATTGACAGCGAGTCGGACTAATATCATGGATTAAGATTACAGAATAGTATAAGTACTAGTATGCTTTTTCTCTTTATGCATCCTATTTAATGCATAAAGAGAAAAAACGCACTGAACTTTTCCTCCTTCCTTAGGGGAAGGTATAACTTGTAATGGTATAAAATCAAATCATTAAAGGTATTGACGTTAATGACGTCCTCCGTTAGCGTGAGTAAAGAAAGGCAAGCATCCCGCGATATTGAAGGAAGTTGAAGTTATGCCTAAGCGTAATTACGCTTTTTTAATTTTGCTACTGTGCAATTTAGTTCTAACCGTCTGTAGTGTCCGTACGTCTTCTGGTATGGACATAAGCCAAACGTCGCAGGAAGAATGGTACGTCCACCAGCAGTTCTTATCCGGGTTCAACCATTACCAGACCCGTGGCGCATTTGCTTATATTTCAAGCCAGAAGAAAGTTTACGCCCGCTTCAATTGGCAGCAGACCAGTGATGATTGCTACCGGCTGATTATGACAAATCCGCTCGGAAGAACCGAGATGGATCTAAATTTTCAATCAGGCATGGCCCAGTTTATTAATAATCAGGGCAAACGCTATGTCAGCAATGATCCTGAGTCAATGATCCAGAAACTGGTTGGGATATCTATTCCGTTCAACGATCTGCGGCAGTGGATCCTCGGTTTACCCGGTAAAGCTAGCAATTTTACTCTGGATTCTCGCGGCCATCTGCATACCTTGAATTATACCTATAACGAGCAGAACTGGATCGTGACTTATCAAGGCTATAGCGATAATGCTATTTTGGCACTGCCGTTGAATATAGAGTTGCGTCATGGCGACAATCGTATCAAATTAAAAATGGATAGCTGGAGCCTGTAATGACAAGCCAGTGGCCGGCCCCAGGCAAGCTTAATCTATTTTTATATATCACCGGTCGCCGTGCTGATGGTTATCATTTTCTTCAAACCCTCTTCCAGTTTCTAGATTATGGCGATAAGTTAACCATTATGCCAACTGCTAATGGCCGTATTCGCCTGGTGAACCCAATAGTTGGCGTTGCGGAACAGGACAACCTTATTGTGTGCGCTGCAAGTTTGTTACGACGCCATTGCTTGGCAGCGGGTAACTCTGGGGCGCTAGGAGTGGATATTCAGTTAGATAAAGTCCTCCCGATGGGCGGTGGACTAGGTGGAGGATCTTCCGACGCTGCTACTGTACTAGTAGCACTTAATACCCAGTGGCACTGCAGGCTAGATGTGACTACTCTGGCATTGTTAGGATTGTCACTCGGTACTGATGTACCGGTGTTTGTGCATGGCGCGTCGGCATTTGCCGAAGGTATCGGCGAGCGCCTTGCGCCGGTTACCCCACCGGAAAAATGGTATCTTGTCGCCGTGCCACCGGTCAGTATTGCTACGCACCGCATTTTTACCGATCCTGAGCTTAAAAGAGACTCGCCAAGACGTTCATTCAGGAAGCTTATGACTGTACCTTTTCATAATGATTGTGAGCCGATTGTAAGAAAACATTTTTCCGCGGTTGAACGGCATCTTTCATGGCTGCTAGAATATGCACCGGCAAGATTAACTGGTACAGGCGCTTGTGTATTTGCTGAATTTGATACTGAGGGTGCCGCTCGTCAGGTTTTATCGCAGGCCCCAGCATGGATGCGTGGTTTTGTAGCCCGAGGTATCAACGTCTCTCCACTGCATTACAGGTTGTCATGGGCGCAATAAGCCGATGGTGGTACTCTTACGCATTTTACCCGTATGGCATTGCATTGCCCGCATTATGCGGCCGCTTTCCCCCGGCGGTAAGGGGGAAGACACAATACCTTCTACGAATGCAAGCCTGAGGTTTTTCTCGTGCCCGATATGAAGCTTTTTGCTGGAAATGCCACTCCGGAACTGGCGCAACGTATTGCTAACCGTTTATATACCAGTCTTGGTAATGCCGCAGTCAGTCGTTTCAGCGACGGCGAAGTGAGTGTGCAAATCAATGAAAACGTTCGCGGTGGCGATATTTTTATCATTCAATCTACTTGCGCGCCCACCAATGATAACCTAATGGAACTAGTGGTTATGATTGATGCGCTGCGTCGAGCTTCCGCTGGTCGTATTACTGCCGTTATTCCTTACTTTGGGTATGCGCGCCAAGATCGACGAGTCCGTTCCGCCCGCGTTCCGATCACTGCCAAAGTCGTAGCCGATTTTCTATCAAGTGTCGGTGTTGACCGTGTGCTGACAGTAGACCTGCATGCTGAACAAATTCAAGGCTTCTTCGATGTTCCAGTAGATAACGTGTTCGGCAGCGCGATCCTATTGGAAGATATGTTGCAACAGGATTTGAAGAATCCAATTGTTGTTTCTCCTGATATTGGAGGGGTCGTGCGTGCACGCGCAATAGCTAAGCTGTTTAACGATACAGATATGGCAATTATCGATAAGCGCCGCCCGTTCGCAAACGTATCACAAGTTATGCATATTATCGGCGATGTTGCAGGTCGTGACTGTGTGTTAGTGGATGATATGATTGATACTGGCGGCACCTTGTGCAAAGCCGCTGAAGCACTAAAGAAACGAGACGCCCAGCGGGTATTTGCTTATGCTACACACCCGATCTTTTCTGGCAATGCCTACGAAAATATCAAGAATTCAGTCATAAATAAAGTGATCGTCTGTGATACAATTCCGCTGGATCCAGCTATCAAGGCGCTCTCCAACGTGCGTACGCTGACCTTATCTGGTATGCTGGCGGAAGCGATTCGCCGTATTAGCAACGAAGAATCTATCTCAGCCATGTTTGAGCGTTGATTATATATGGGTAGGTAGTATTGCTCTGATTAGACGGTAGCATTTGATAATGTCGCTTTGAGTTGCTTAAAAGCAAGGTTTTTTTTATTTCTCAACGAGAATTTACTTAAGCTTATAGGCGCTGTGCGCTTAATTTTGCAACTATTGCTGATATAACTTGATGATAGTTATGCTGTCAGCAGCGGGTTTTTCTTTCTTTTCTTCAAGAAAGGGTATAGTTTATATAAGAAAGGGTATAGTTTATATAAGAAAGGGTATAGTTTATATAAGAAAGGGTATAGTTTATATGATTTGATAACATTTATCTCGGCTGTATGTCTTATGTCACCCAGGAATTTGCTGTGTGGGATGGATTTACGAATCAATACCAGCTCTCTGTCTTTTGATTTTTTTTAGGCAATGTGCGTAAAGATGATTACACTACTATCAGTAGTGTAGCTAGGACTTTTTTGTAATGATACACGCATGTAAGTCATACATTAAGAGTGTACTGACAAAAATACTAATAATACATCGTCAGGTATCAAGACAAGCATAGTGATCTGCTGGATATGGTTTAGTGTCTATAATAGTGATATTGGTAGCCATCAGTACTATATCTCCACTTCTTAAAGTATTACTGACCAGCATCGCCGGTCTACGTCTTACTTACACATATAAAATATTATTCAGACATTCCGTTCTTAAATTACTCCTTTTATTCTTAAAAGGTAGTCAGAGTAAATTTATTACTTTGTTATGACGATCACAAACGTTTCAAGAAATCACAACAATTGATACAAAGTTTACTGAAACAACTTTGCTGTAGATTTGAATTGTTTTTTTCAGCTAGAGTAAACTAACGCGAAAACCGTTCGATGAGAGTTAAGGCGTGACGCTTAAATTAATTGTAGGTCTGGGCAATCCCGGTACTGAGTACGCTACCACCCGCCATAATGCTGGTGCTTGGTATGTTAAATTACTGGCAGAACGCTACCACCAGACGCTGAAAGAAGAAAGTAAGTTTTACGGTTATACTGGGCGGTTTCTCCTCGGCGGCCAGGCTATCCGCTTGTTGGTGCCAACTACCTTCATGAATCTTAGTGGGAAAGCAGTGGCGGCGATAGCCACCTTTTACCGCATCGTTCCAGAAGATATTCTGGTTGCGCACGATGATCTGGATCTGTTGCCCGGCAATGCTCGATTTAAGTTTGGGGGAGGTCATGGCGGCCATAACGGTCTGAAAGAAATTATTAGCCGCCTGGGTAACAATCCCCAATTTTATCGTTTGCGTATTGGTATAGGCCATCCCGGAAACAAAAATCATGTTGTTGGGTTCGTGCTTGGAAAACCGCCTACAATAGAACGCCAGCTGATAGATGGCGCTATTGATGAAGCGCTACGCTGTACGGAAATCTTTGTGACCAAGGATGTTGTACAGGCTATGCATCGCTTGCACATTTATCATCCCAATTAACAACAGGTTTCTAATAATAGATTTATTTTATATATAATAAACGTTTAGAAATATCCTATACCGGTAATTACAGTTAACAGGCTAATGATATAGCTATATAAGGTGAAATTATCATGAGTTTTAAATGCGGCCTTGTCGGTTTTCCTAACGTGGGTAAATCTACTTTGTTTAATGCGTTGACAAAGGCAAACATTGAAGTAGGCAACTTCCCGTTTTGTACTATTAAGTCGCATATTGGCGTTGTCCCAATGCCCGACGCGCGCATAGATCAATTGGCGGAGATTGTTAAGCCGCAGCGTACTGTGCCAACGAATATGGAGTTCGTCGATATCGCCGGGTTGGTGCAAGGTGCATCTAAAGGGGAAGGTTTAGGTAACCAGTTCCTGACTAATATCCGTGATACAGAGGCCATCGCCCATGTCGTGCGCTGTTTTGAAAATAATAATATCATTCATGTGGCGGGAAACGTCTGTCCTAAAGAAGACATTGATGTCATCAATACCGAGCTGGCCTTATCCGATCTGCAAGCATGTGAGCGCGCTATTCACTGGGTACAAAAAAGGGCCAAAAATAACGATCAGGCTGCAAAACTGGAGCGATCAGTTTTAGAAAAATGTTTATCCCACCTAAACAATGCCGGCGTGCTACGCGCGCTTAACTTATCTTTCGAGGAAAAAAGTGCTATTCGCCATCTAAGTTTTTTAACGTTGAAACCAACGATGTATATCGCCAACGTTAACGAAGACGGTTTTAATAATAACCCTTATTTGGATGAAGTGTACGCCATTGCTGCAGCTGAAGGATCGGTGGTGGTTGCAATTTGTGCCGTAGTGGAATCTGATATCGCTACACTCGATAAAGAAGGGCGCGAAGAATTCATGAGGGAGCTAGGGCTTGAAGAGCCGGGCTTGAATCGCGTTATACGTGCTGGATATCAGCTTCTCAATTTGCAGACTTATTTTACCGCCGGGGTCAAAGAAGTATGCGCCTGGACTATTCCTGTCGGTGCCCGCGCGCCACAGGCGGCCGGAAAAATTCACAGCGATTTTAAAAAAGGATTTATCCGGGCCCAAACCATTTCTTTTGCTGATTTCATTACCTATAAAGGGGAACAAGGTGCGAAAGAGGCTGGAAGAATGCGTTCTGAAGGAAAAGAATATGTGGTAAAAGACGGTGACGTGATGAATTTTTTATTTAACGTTTAAAGTTTAATAATTATTATTAAACTATATTATTGCGTGATTTTTTCTATATTATTAACGTAATAGAGATATTTACTTACTTATCTTTTTATTTTCGTTTATTTTCTCATTTAATTAATTATGTAATTGTTTACTCATTTAAAATATGCTGCACGCCCCGTATTCCATTGAGGAATGGGGATTATGGTGATTTGCTACTAATACTCATACTTAACCTTATCAATGGAAACAAGGCGCAACGGCACAAAAAATGGATATTCATAGTGTTTTATTGGCCGATAGCGCGTTTATTAAAATATCTCATTTATTTGACTTAGCTCCGAAAACTATTCCCCGTCTCATTGTAAATAAGGTTTAGTGGTTAATTTTAGCGAATAGATTAAGAATAACTGCAAAGTAATCCACTCCAGTATTTCTCTGTTTAGATATATGCCATATTACCGCACTAAACCTAGGTTGCTTTCTTAATAGAGAATTATTGCTCAAGATAATTCAAGATTGCAATATGTTTCTTAATGGCTACATTTATTATCGCTATATAGCGTCGCTTTTGTTGATAACTGACCAATCGCAGTGTTTTCATGAGTTTGACTGGAAACAGTAACTATAAAACTGGAAGTTTTTAGGGTTTCCAGAGAGGATAGGACTTCTTGTGCCAGCTACATTATGGCTGGTATTTTGTAGTTCATGAATTTGATTAGGCAATATCGTTTGTTTGCCGTTAGTCTGTCAGAAAGACTAAATTAGCTGAGTGGATTTATGTTTGTATTTTAAATTAAAATTTATTCTGTAGAATCCCTTTTCTCTAGTCGAGCTGTAATATCTACATTTCAGTTTTAATTCTACACTTATAATCTACCCTCCAGTTGCTAAGTTGAGTAGTTCACATAGTCATCATAGCGTTAGAGAATATCTCGTTTGTCAGTGATACTGCTTAATTGAGCAGACGAAGCGATACAAAAGTAGTTTTGCCGGATATGGTGATAATATAGCGTTGTGTCCGGCCTATCGTCTCTGAAGTGAGTGAAAAAGTAAATCCGATTGTGTACAAAACTAAAAATTGTTTGTTAGTTAGCAGCGCTATTAGAAGATATGTACAAGAAAGATAAAACGTAAGTGATTTTATGTATAGATCACCACTGCAATTTAAGGAAAACCGTATGCCTGTTATAACTCTCCCTGATGGTAGTCAGCGTCAGTTTGCTCATTCTATCTCTTCTCTTGATATTGCTCGCGATATCGGTTCTGGTCTAGCTAAAGCCTGTATTGCTGCTCGCGTTAATGAGGAATTGCTTGATGCTGTTGATATTATTGAGCACGATGCTCAGCTTGTCATCATTACTGCTAAAGATGAGGTAGGGGTAGAAATTATTCGCCATTCCTGTGCACATTTGCTTGGACATGCCATCAAGCAACTGTGGCCACAAACAAAAATGGTTATTGGTCCGGTCATAGATAAAGGCTTCTATTATGATATTGATCTTGATCATACTCTGACGCAAGACGATCTCGGTTTGCTAGAAAAGCGCATGCACGAACTAGCTGAAAAAAACTATGATATTGTCAAAGAAAAAGTCAGTTGGCAGCAAGCCCGGGATGCGTTTGTTGCACGGGGCGAGGATTATAAAGTTGCTATTCTAGACGAAAATATCCGCCATGATGATTGTCTCCGGCTTTATTATCATGAAGAATATATTGAGATGTGCCGCGGCCCGCACGTCCCCAATATACGTTTTTGCCATTACTTTACCCTGCAAAAAATCTCGGGCGCTTACTGGCGCGGCGATAGCAAGAGAAAAATGTTACAGCGCATTTATGGTACTGCCTGGGGCAATAAAAAGCAACTCAAAAGCTACCTGCAACATCTCAAAGAAGCGGCAAAACGCGATCATCGTAAAATCAGTAAGCAGCTTGATTTGTATCACATGCAGGAAGAAGCACCGGGTATGGTATTTTGGCATAACAATGGTTGGATTCTTTTCCGCGAACTGGAAACCTTTATGCGTATGAAGCTTAAAGCGTATAAGTACCAGGAAGTGAAAGGGCCGTTTATGACAGATCGCATCCTGTGGAAAAAAACTGGACATTGGGATAACTACGCAAATCATATTTTCACCACGGTTTCGGAAAACCGAGAATACTGTATTAAACCAATGAATTGCCCTGGCCACGTACAAATTTTTAAACAAGGTCTGAAATCGTATCGCGATCTACCATTACGGATAGCTGAATTCGGCAGTTGTCACCGTAATGAGCTTTCGGGTTCGCTACATGGACTCATGCGGGTACGCGGTTTTACCCAAGACGATGCCCATATTTTTTGTACTGAAAAGCAAGTGCATGATGAGGTAAACAATTGCATCAGAATGGTGTATGATGTATATGGCACGTTTGGATTTGAAAAAATACTGGTAAAACTCTCTACCCGTCCGGAAAAACGTATTGGCAGCGATAACTGCTGGGAACGGGCAGAACAAGATCTAGCCGCCGCCCTAACGGAAAACGGTATTGCCTTTGAATACCAGGCGGGGGAGGGAGCTTTTTACGGTCCAAAAATTGAATTTACACTGCTTGATTGCCTGGATCGTGCTTGGCAATGTGGAACGGTGCAGCTTGATTTCTCACTACCTGATCGTTTAAATGCTTTCTATATTGGGGAAAATAATGAAAGAGTGGTACCGGTAATGATCCACCGTGCTATTTTGGGGTCAGTGGAACGGTTCATTGGAATTCTTACGGAAGAGTATGCGGGCTTTTATCCGACTTGGCTGGCGCCGACACAGGTTGTAGTAATGAATATTACCGATAATCAATTAGAATATGTTGCAAAACTGACGGAAAAATTGTCAGCGGCAGAGATTCGGGTGAAAGCAGACTTGAGAAATGAAAAAATAGGCTTTAAAATCCGTGAGCATACTCTGCGTCGGGTACCTTACATGTTTGTTTGTGGAGATAAAGAAGTGAAAGCAGGTAAAGTTGCTGTGCGTACATGCCGTGGTAAGGATCTGGGCAGCATCAATTTTAACGAGATTACTATCAAGCTGCAGAACGAAATTCGCAGCCGTAATTTTCATCAACTGGAGGAATAAAGTATTAAAGGTGGAAAACGAGTTCAAGCGGCGCGTTCCAATCGCGTTAACCGAGAAATTCGCGCCGTAGAGGTTCGTCTGACGGGTAGCGAAGGCGAGCAGATTGGTATTGTCAGCCTGAATAAAGCGCTTGAGAAAGCTGAAGAAGCGGGCGTTGATTTAGTCGAAATAAGCCCTAATGCAGAGCCACCGGTTTGTCGAATTATGGATTACGGTAAATTCCTCTATGAGAAGAGCAAATTTAGCAAAGAACAAAAGAAAAAACAGAAAGTTATTCAGGTTAAGGAAATCAAATTTCGGCCGGCTACCGATGAAAACGATTATCAAGTGAAATTACGAAACTTAGTTCGTTTTTTGAAAGATGGCGACAAAGCTAAAATCACCTTGCGGTTCCGCGGACGTGAAATGGCACACCAGCAGATCGGTATCGAAGTTCTTAATCGCGTTCGCGATGATTTGAGCGACTTGGCGATAGTGGAATCTTTCCCCTTTAAAATCGAAGGCCGCCAGATGGTCATGGTGCTTGCACCCAAGAAGAAACAGTAAGGCCTGAAAAGTAGGGCGCTGCTTCGGCGGCGCCTTCGCTTTACTAATTAATGTTATTAACTCTGCGGAGTAGAGAGAAACTTATGCTAAAGATCAAGACAGTATGCGCTGCCGCAAAGCGCTTCAAAAAAATGACTTCGGGCGATTTCAAGTATAAGCATGCTAATCTACGTCATATTCTAACAAAAAAATCCACTCGGCGTAAGCGTTGCCTACGCCGGAAATCTATAGTTTCTAAAAAGGATCTGGGTTTTGTTATTCGTTGTCTACCTTACGCATAAGCATCATTTAATCGGTTTGAATAAGACTTCAGGAAGAAACATATGGCTCGCATAAAACGAGGTGTTGTAGCACGGGCACGTCATAAAAAAATCTTAAAACAAGCGAAAGGTTACTATGGCGCTCGTTCACGCGTTTATCGTGTTGCTTTCCAAGCGGTTATAAAAGCAGGTCAGTATGCTTACCGTGATCGTCGTCAAAAAAAACGTCAATTTCGTCAATTGTGGATCGCGCGTATCAACGCTGCGGCTCGCCAGAATGGTATTTCTTACAGCCAGTTCATCAATGGCTTAAAAGGGGCTTCTATTGAGATCGACCGTAAAATTCTAGCGGATATTGCTGTATTCGATAAAGTGGCTTTTGCCGCTCTGGTTGATAAAGCGAAAGGCTTCATAGCTTAACCGGTTAAAAAAGAGGGAAGATTGGTTCTTTCTTTTTTTCGCAATAATGTCTAATAGAATTTCAAGTTATCAAAAACAGAATCAACAAGGTAATGCAAGTATGAATGCTTCTATATTTTTTATTTTAGACCTTTATTCAGGGATTTACTGTATGGTTTAAGAAACGAAAAATAGCGCTAGAGCCTCCCGGAGTGGAGGTTTTTTATTGCTGATAAGTGGGGTTCTATGCCTATTTGACATAGTCATCAGCCTCTTGCTCATTTAAGATTAAGCTATCTACGGCAGGAAAAGAGGAAGCAATGTCACATCTTACAAATTTAGTTGCGCAGGCTAAAAAAGATATTGAACGATCCCAGAGTATAGAGGCGTTGGAATTAATCCGCGTTGAATATTTAGGAAAAAAAGGGCATTTTACTCAGCAAATGAAGGTGTTACGGAATCTGACTCTGGATGTAAGACCTGTGGTTGGTGCTATAATCAATCAGGCAAAACAAGACGTACAGAAGGCCATAACCGAGCGTAAAGTGATTCTGGAGGGGATAGTGCTGGAGGGGCGGCTAGCAGCTGAAATGTTGGACGTCTCGCTGCCGGGGCGGCGTATGGAAAACGGGGGTTTGCATCCAGTATCTCGCACTATTGCGTGTATTGAAAATTTCTTTGGTGAGTGGGGCTTTTCGGTGGCCACTGGGCCGGAAATCGAAGATAATTATCATAATTTCGATGCTTTAAATATCCCACAGCACCACCCTGCACGTGCAGATAACGATACTTTCTGGTTTGACGCTACTCGACTTTTACGTACACAGACTTCCGGTATACAGATCCGTATTATGGAGGCGCAGCAGCCGCCGATTCGCATTATTGCACCGGGACGGGTTTATCGTAATGACTATGACAGGACACATACGCCGATGTTCCATCAGATGGAGGGGCTGATTATAGATACTGGTATCAGTTTTAGCAACCTAAAGGGCACTCTACATGATTTTCTGAGCGATTTCTTTGAAGAGGACCTGCAGATCCGTTTTCGCCCGTCTTATTTCCCTTTTACCGAACCTTCGGCTGAAGTGGATGTGATGGGAAAAAACAGTCGTTGGCTGGAAGTGGTAGGTTGTGGCATGGTGCATCCGAATGTCCTGCGGAATATCGGTATTGATCCGGAAGTTTACTCTGGCTTCGCTTTCGGCATGGGTGTGGAGCGGTTGACGATGCTTCGTTATGGTGTTACGGATTTACGCGCTTTTTTTGAAAACGATCTGCGTTTTCTTAAACAATTTAAATAAAAGCGAGATTAACACATGAAATTCAGTGAACTTTGGTTGCGTGAATGGGTCAATCCGGCTATTGATAGCAAAGAACTGGCAGATCAGATTACTATGTCCGGTCTGGAAGTAGAGAGTATGGAACCAGTTGCGGGCTGCTTCAGCGGGGTGGTTGTTGGCCGCGTTCTAGACTGTTATCAGCATCCTAACGCTAAAAATTTGCGCATTACCAAAGTAGATGTCGGTGGTGAGCGTTTGCTGAATATCATCTGCAGCGCCCATAATTGCCGCACTGATTTGCGAGTGGCAGTGGCTATGCTTGATGCTGTACTGCCGGGAGACTTCAAAATTAAAGTCACTAAACTTTACGGCGAACCGTCTGAAGGCATGTTATGTTCGTTTTCAGAATTAGGTATTACTGGTGAACATGATGGTATCATTGAGCTTCCTACCGACGCTCCTATTGGCCAGGATATTCGCGATTATTTGCAGCTTGATGATAATACTATTGATATCAGCGTGTCGCCAAACCGTGCTGATTGCCTGGTATTACTGGGGATCGCTCGGGATATAGCGGTACGTAATCGCTTGCCGTTACACATGCCGCCCATCGAAATGGTAGCACCGGAAATTAGCGACACGCTGCCTATCCGCATTGATGCGATTGAAGCTTGCCCGCGGTATTTGAGCCGGGTGATAAATAATATCAATATCGCCGCGGTAACGCCGCTATGGATGAAGGAAAAACTGCGTCGGTGTGGGCTGCGCGCAATAGATGCCATGGTGGACATTACTAACTTTGTGCTGTTGGAACTAGGGCAGCCGATGTATGCTTTCGATCGTACACGTATCAAAGGGGGTATTGTGGTGCGTTATGCTAAGCAGGATGAAACACTGACCATGATTGACGGAAGTAAAGTCACGCTTTCGCCTGATACGTTGGTAATTGCCGATCATATTCAAGTGCTAGCAATGGCAGGAATTTTTAGCGGCGCTGCGTCTTGTGTCAACCAGACTACCCGCGATGTAGTGCTAGAATGCGCCTTCTTTAATCCGCTGGCTATTACCGGTCGTGCTCGTCGCTACGGGTTGCACAATGATGCATCGTATCGCTATGAACGCGGTGTAGACCCGGAGTTACCACCGCGTGCTATAGAGCGAGCGACTGCACTATTGGTAGCTATCTGTGGTGGCCAGCCGGGTCCAGTTATTAGTGTAACTTCCACATCTGCTTTACCGCAGCCAGCTATGATCACTCTACGTCGTAAAACCCTGGATCGTTTGATCGGCCATATTATTCCGGATGAAGATGTGAGCGATATTTTGATTCGTCTTGGATGCCAGGTTAGTTATATAGTGGAGGAGGGCTGGCAAGCCGTAGCCCCGAGCTGGCGTTTTGATATAGCTATTGAAGAAGATTTGATAGAAGAAGTTGCGCGGATCTATGGTTATGACGCAATTCCCAATGTGCCCGTGTGCGCTAATTTTGTGATGCGGCATGACCACAAAGCGGTGATGCCGTTAGCGCGGGTTAAAACATTGCTAGTAGACCGCGGTTATCAAGAAGCAATCACCTATAGTTTCGTCGATCCTAAAATACAGGTGTTGCTACATCCTCAGTCGGTGCCGCTATTGCTGGCTAGTCCGATTTCTCAGGATATGTCTGTGATGCGTTTATCACTCTGGACCGGACTTATTAGTAGTGTAATCTATAATCAAAATCGACAGCAACACCGAGTCCGTTTATTTGAAAGCGGTTTGCGTTTTATTCCTGATAACGCAGCTGAATTGGGAATTCGTCAGGATCTTATGCTGGGCGGAGTTATTGTCGGTCCGCGGTTTGATGAGCATTGGGATCAGCCGCGTCATCTGGTAGATTTTTATGACGCTAAAGGTGATCTTGAGGCAATATTTGAGCTTATCGGAAAATTAGACAATATTGAGTTCAGAGCACAAGGGCATCCTGCGCTGCATCCGGGGCAGAGCGCCGCAATTTATTTTAACAATGAAGCTATCGGATTTATTGGCGTTATTCATCCCAAACTTGAAGTGAAGCTAAATTTAAATGGTCGTACGTTAGTGTTTGAAGTTCTTTGGGAGAAACTTGCTAAGTGTAAAGTCCTTAAAGTGAATAATATTTCTCGTTTTCCCGCTAATCGCCGAGATATCGCCGTGGTGGTGGCTGATAATATTGCCGCAGCAGATGTTATTGCAGAGTGCAAAAAAAATATTTCAAATAAGTTAGTTGGTATAACCTTGTTTGATGTATACCGTGGTAGGGGTATAGCGGAAGGTTTTAAGAGTTTGGCTATTAGATTAATTTTGCAGGATACCACTCGTACACTGGAAGAAGAGGACATTGCCGCTATCGTCATGAAATGTGTGGTGGCACTAAAAAAGAGATTTCAAGCATCCTTGAGGGATTGAACTTATGGCGCTTACTAAAGCTGAAATGTCAGAATATCTGTTTGAGAAGCTCGGGTTAAAAAAACGGGATGCTAAAAAAATTGTAGAAGTGTTTTTTGAAGAATTGCGCCGGGCATTGGAAAATGGCGAGCAAGTAAAATTATCAGGCTTTGGTAATTTTGATTTACGTGATAAAAATCAGCGACCAGGACGCAATCCTAAAACGGGCGAAGAAATTCCTATTACTGCCCGTCGGGTGGTAACGTTCCGTTCGGGGCAGAAGCTTAAGAGTCGTGTTGAGAATGCTTTACCAAAAGAATGAAATAGACGAAAAGGGCTCGGATGCTACTTTTTCGCTATATCGCTGCTTTTTTTGGTGTGCGAGTGTGTGTTGATAGAGCCCTGGTTTTATGGTCGTAATTTTTATTACGTTTTAGTTAACTAGTTATCTAGTTGTTTAGTTGTCTTCGGCTTATCGATAATATGATTAACGGGTGTGTTATTTTTTTGTTCCTCCTGCTCGTAATATTGCAGTGCAATCTATCCTATTTGGATCCTATCTAATTCACTTGTAAGTGAGATGTTCATAACTGAACTTCTTTCCCTTTGTTTATAGCAAGAGATCTCTTAGTCAGAGGCAATAGGATTGGTGTGATAAATTTACCCATATGTTATCACGAAATTTTCTAAAATAGTATGCCCTTAGAACGCCGGTAATCCCAGAAGAGGGGGTGATAGTTAGTAAATAATATTATGATGAGGGTAAAGAAATGGTAGGCACTTTACAAATAAGACATTCACTGATATAAAGACCTATATTATTATAATCGTTTCTTGGAACAATTTTGCATACATCATATTAATGAGACGCTCACTACGGGCGCTAGTAAGGGATAGGCAAAATATTAGGGGGTTTTACTGGAATGAATAGTGGAGTAGCAGCATTCCAGCTGCTACTCCAACGTTGTACTTTTACCAAGGTATTTTTAAAAACACAGTATTATAAGTGTATAATGGGTTATTTTATAGCCCTGATAATAATCAGGGGCAGAGAATAATGCAATAATAACCGTCTTGGGTGATTCCGAGTCACGCCTATTACTGAAGAGTAATAGGCGTGACTGATTCTAAGGCGGGCTTTGGTCTCTTAGGTAAGAGACCAAAGTATTTATATGAGGGAAGTGCACCTATCGCACCGCCTAGTTTTTTTTGGTATATTGTTTGGCAACTTTTATGCTGTTAGCGTTTGCGCATAAAGCGACATCCAATGTTCATTTCTATTAAGCGGAATGATTGAGATTATGTAGCGTCTCTATGTTAACTTAGCAAATCAATTCCACCACTAGCCTTGTGCTATATCAATTGCTTTATTAGCTCATGGGTAGATCCAGCAGGATGGACTGGTACAATAAATGACTGATATTGTCGCTGCTACCTGCCCTTTACGGGCTGTGGTTGTACAACTTACAGTCGGACTCATGAACTTGGCGGTGCTGAGGCTAGGTAGTTGTAAAGCTATTAGAATTACTAGTAGATATTGTTAGTGCGTCGCTCAGTAATTCTGTATTTATTTTGTTTGATCTATATCCATGATTAGAGATACGGCTAGCCGAGTAATACAACGCGATAGTAAAGAGAAAGAATGATGTATAAACACTTCATATTTTACCACTAAAGTCATTGGTGGGGATATCTTCACTCTGAAAGTCTATTGTGGTTTTAGATGTTTTTGATGATCAAAATCGCCTCCCATTGAGGTTTACAGCGAACTATTTTTTGGTTAAGAGCCGGGTAGCAATGAGGCTATCCTGCCCCTTTTATCATAGGACCTTTAGGGTGTAATTTCTTAATGTTAATAAAATCTACCTCAATATTGACTGCAGTAGCCTCTTATGCTACGCGCTGATCACGTCTTTTTAAGACCACGCCGACGTCAAAGAGGGATGCTTTATGTACGATTAGCCGCAAAAGGATTAACTCTGATTCATAAGGACAATGCATTATGAAACTTTAAGAAGGTTCTTTTTGGCTACAGTAGTGGGACGTGCTTAGCTGCTCTCTTTGCACTTTGAGGAGAAGACACCTGAGGACGCGTCTGCATACAATAGACGCTAGAGCAATAGTTATAGTACTTAACAGCTCTCTCCTCAACTTTTATATTGGTTTTGTGCCTTCAACATCGCGATCCCAGATTGTTTGTGCCCCATTTTGCACCGTAGAAGCTACTTCAATTATTCATACTATCACTTCTAACGAGGCGGGGTAAAGTAAGGTGCTTGCTTTTGTCTCTGGTCTGTATTTGTAACCTTTTGCGGCAAGCGGTAGCGGTTATGTTGTATTTTAGCTGCAGCTAAACCACTGTTAGTACTAGCTAATGGGACGTTAAAATAACATAACAATAAAAAATATTTCTATTATACCATCAAGCTAGTGCTATTATTAATTGATTGTAGCCACTGTGCGCTACTGCTGAGTCCATATTTATCTAAATTCTATCATGCTCATAGCCAAGATTAACTACCAACAGTACTAATAGTACTGTAAAGTATCGTTACAGTAGCCTATATCTGATCAGGCTTGACTAGTTCTATTTCGTTTATTTTACTTTCCGTTACTGTTTCGCTCTTATATTATCCCACCATACTGATATGTAAAACCGATATCAGTATGGTGGGTGGATCATGATGAGCTGCTATCTTTAGCGATCTGGTATTTTTTTAAAATTACCTGCAACCGCTCGCTATAGTATGCAGGTTAGAATTTATGATACCGATAATACTTTTTTATAATGTTTAGCTAGAAGGGAGGGGAGTGATATGTTCGTCTTTTATAAAAATAACTATTGGCGTAAATTTTAATTGGCAGGTGCAGTTCAGCATATCTGATGCTGCTGTATTGTAAGAAAACATGTTTTCAATTGTGATTATTGCTATTGTCAGATTTTCATGATCCCTGGTTTAATTTAGCGTTAAAAAATATATTTTCCATTAGATACTGGTCAGTCAGCTGGTACTATTTTTCTAGCGCAATGTACAAACCCATGCTGATTAGTCACACGTAACTGCTAGTTTGTAAAGAGTGCAATACCTAGCATTATGGAACTTTGATAGCATTTGTATAACCTGTTTTAGCAGTAGTAGTGGGCAGTGTTTCATAACTTTGATAACACATATTCATCTTTAATAGCCGGTAGTTCGGGCTATGATAAAAGCATTTTTACCGTTATTATTTTGGACATTCTGCGCTATTGTTTAGGATTCAAGGTAATGCCTCGGGTTGCTGCAGATGGTGAATGTAGCTGAATGGGGTAATTTAGCATTAATTATATGTACTTTTATATCATTATGATATTGGTTTTTTGCTCGTCATGGCAAGTCGGTAGTTCAGGAGTGTATCTTGCTGCAACAGATCCTTGCTTTATCCGGGTTTTCAAAGCAGTGTCGTCAACAAAAAGCAGCTAAAAATAGAATTTTAGCGCAGCGTTAGCTTACATTGAAGGCGTAGCTTGATTAGCCTGCAGCAGAAAATCAACCATTTGAGGAACCAGCTATTTTCATAGCAAAATGCTTTATGCTATATTATCCCCAATTAATAAAAGTTATCATCATTTTCTGCCCGGCTTTTACAGTGAATTGTCGCTAATCACACTCACTTTTTTTTACCATAATGCTATCTGTGTAGGAAATGGTGCTCTGTTTGACGTTGTTAATAAACTTGATAAGCAAATAATAACTGCTGCTGCAGAATTTTGCTCTGAGGGGGGTAGGCGAGAAAAGTGTTATCAGCGGTGTGGTAAGGATGAAGAAGCAGTTGGTAGAGATCGTCTCTATTTTTTTATTTTCTTCTAGTAAAGAAAGTGGTTTTTTTGTAAAAAAGAGAACGCACAATCTAGCCAATAAGTAGAATGAGTTTGGAGTGGGTGATTTTTTTGCCGATAGTAGCGAGTAATATCCGTCGTCATGACTGCCATAGAGGCAGTCTAGATTATCTTTTCATAAAGCTTAGCGTTTGGTGTATGTTTAGCAAACAAGGCTACTTGAACTGATATATAGGTAGTAGTTAATATAATTCTAGGATGAATAACTGTTCTAGACAATGCTGACAAAAAAAATGGTGTAAATCTCAGTTCATTATGTTTCTGATACCTACTATAACGATTTTAAGATGTTTGTTGATGGTGAAGTTTGGGATGATACCGCGGCAGATCATAGTGAGGAAAGATCAGCGATAGAGTCTGTATTTTCGTGAACTTTTTAACAGCCTTCAACTCTGTTGCGGCAGAGTTTTCGATGAAGAAGGTAGTGGTAGAATTAAAATGGGTACCGTCAGCGTGTTTTGTAAAGCGCCATAGAAAAGGCTGCTTTATATGGATAACCTTTGGGGTAGATAGGAAAAAAGTTTCCAAATAGGTAAAATAAAGTCGAAGCATTTTTACTCTTTAAAATAATAGTTATTTACCCTGTTGCAAATGAAGGTGCAATGGTCAACAGCGCGTGCTGAGCTGGATAACTGTTTTCACGGAAAACACCGCCTTGTTAGAATTGTTTGCACTGAAAAGGCGCCATTTTATCAACGTACGGTCAGTTTACATTATAAAGCTATATTATTGCATAAAGATTTTATAAACCAGAGGCTAGGGGCTAGATATAAAACAGCATTCGGCCTTCAGCAACAATGAAGGCTATACGGGTTTACAAGCAATATTTATTTATCTGGCTGGGAGGGGTATATAGCTGACTAGAAACGGTAATCCATTGCGTTGTTCAGTAGTGCCAGTAGATGCTCGCTGTCTTCCCAGCTGAGACAAGGATCGGTAATGGATTGACCGTATGTCAACGGCACGTTAGTGTGCAGGGTCTGATTACCCGCTACAAGATTACTTTCAACCATAACTCCTACTATCTGTCGGTTGCCTTTACGCAATTGTTGACTAATAGAATGCGCGACATCCCATTGACGGCGGTACTGTTTCTGGCTGTTGCCGTGACTGAAATCCACCAACAAATGCGCCGGCAGTCCGAAAGATGTCAACTGCGCACAAGCATCAGTGATCGCTTGTGGATGATAGTTAGGCAATTTACCGCCGCGCATAATAATATGTCCATAGGGATTTCCGCTGGTCTGATATATCGTCATTTGACCTTGTTTGTCTGGGGATAGAAAGAGATGGGACGTGCGTGCAGCACGAATTGCGTCAATGGCGATTTGGATATTGCCATCAGTCCCGTTCTTAAAGCCAACTGGGCAAGAAAGTGCAGAGGCCATCTCGCGATGGATCTGGCTTTCAGTTGTGCGCGCGCCGATAGCACCCCAACTAATTAGATCAGCAATATATTGACCGGTGACCATATTTAGGAATTCCGTTGCTGTCGGTAAGCCCAATTTGTTGACAGCTAGCAAGAGCCGCCGGGCGATCTCCAAACCGTCATTTATGCGAAAACTTCCGTCTAGTCTAGGATCGGCAATTAAGCCCTTCCAACCTACCACGGTGCGTGGCTTTTCAAAATAAGTGCGCATGACAATTTCTAGTTTGTCTTTGTACTTAATGCGTAATGGATTGAGCCTGCATGCATAATCTAGCGCCGCATCAGTATCATGGATGGAGCAAGGGCCGATTATTACCAGCAAACGGAGATCATTGCCGTGTAAAATGCATTCAATACGCTGGCGTACCCGCAATAAATTCTCAGCCATTGCCGCGTTTAGCGGTAAGGCGGATGCCAGCGCGGCGGGAGTAATTAATCGTTCGATACCCCGTGAGCGCAATTCATCTGTCTTTTGCATGCTTATCTCTAAAATAGAGGGGGGACACACCGTGGTAGAATTACCAGGAAAGCGATGCTACTCACGATACTCTAACCGACACTGAATTCAACCTTGCACAGAAAAAAATTGCCAGTATAGTATCGGCTCATCCATAACGCATTCATAATTTTCTTCGTGATTTTCTTTAGTTAGTGATTGGTATAGTGGAGATAGCGGATATTATTTTTTGTGGAATAGCGATTCCACTGTATTAATTGCCATCCAACCTGGTATGACGAGGCATAACGCTTGTTTCTCAGGTGCTTATCACGGATAATTGCTGGGTGCTCGGAGGTTGATGTATAGCCTAAACAGTTCAGGCTTATAGTTTTTAGTACTGTGGATACTGAAAGATCATAAAGATTATCAGTGAAGAAAGGGTAATTGATAGCGGTGGATATCGTATTTTATTGTTAAACATAAAACGCTAATCACTCTTATTTTAGCATGATATGGCACGTTGAGTAAAATAATTTTATTTTATCTAAAATTCTCCAATAAAATACTATCATTATTTTGGGGATATAGTTAATAACAAAGATACGGGCATTATAGGTGCTTAAATGAACGACGATTAGAGCAAGAGCATAGGTCCTTTTGCTTCATCGAATTGAGTTGATAGCAAATTCCTGCTGGTGTAGTGTTCTATTAGTGCTTCTACCACATCCTGATAAAAATTAGCCCTTTCCTCTAAATATGCCAAACCACTGGATTGACAGTCCAGTGCAATACCAGCGCACAGAAACTTTTATGGATAGGATGTATTGATCTATTTACGTACTATCCCTTTACCCGCTTGTTTTCTTTTCTATTCTCAACAAATGGCAGAGAATAAAAGGTTTCTTTAAGTGGAAATTATGAAAAAACCGAGTGCCAGAACTCACTTAAACAGTAATAGAGGTACCATCAAAAAGAAAATACGTTTCTTTATATCAGCGACTCTCTTAACCGGAATACAGCTTAGTCTTAAATTTTGGTAAGCAAATTTATATTGAACGAGTGTATAAAGGATTATTATTTTAACTTTAAAATAGATTTTTTGTTTATTTTCATTAAAGGAATGAAAATCGTGCCTATATTAAAAAGATGACATAGATACTGTAAAAAAATAATTTTTACCGAAAATTCACTCTGATACTAAACCAGCTTAGTATAATGATATGTAGAGTAGGTGGGTGGAAAAAACAGCTTACTCAATAGGGTAATTAGTTATTTATCCGCTGTAGGTGTACTAGTTCCTAATGGTTTTGCTATCCTATAGCAGGTATTTAACGAATTTTTTCAATCAGAATTGGATTCATCAATAAATTTACCAACTATTATATTAAACCGATATTTGATAATATCGGTGCCATTAGCAAAGTAAGCTAGTAGTCATATTTAATAATGGATTAGTGATATTCTCTGTTTTGTATCAATCTGGAAACATAGATTATTACTGCCCACTACCAATAATTTTCGCCGATGATTTTGGCCCCCTTTTTGCTATACGTTCATTAGTTACTGCGGAGAATATATCAGATACGTTATTTTAACGGTTAGTTCAGTTAGGACACTTTTCAATGTGCAAGAAGGCATTGACGTAGTAATAAACTCTATCAAGTATCTTTATATTTTACTGTTTAACAAAATATTTTACTGTTTAACAAAGTAGTCATTCTATCATGTGTGCATCAAGACTACTAGTAGCTCAGCGAAATGGTATTGCAGCGGTGCATTTAAATCTCCTGAGTTTTACGTTCACAAACCGATGTTAAACAGCCTATCTTCCTGCTCTGCATAAAAAACGGTAAAATATTGGATCCAAGAAAACCCGTATAGTCTATGCCGCCAGAGTTGCATATGCCGAGTAGGTATACACTGAGAAATACCAGAGCGTTGCGTTAGTGATTTTTGCAATGTGATGGATGAGGAACTATAGGATCTGAAGCATTAGCTAATACTTGATTTAATAAGTTATTAGTGCCCGATGTAATTTGATTAGTGGACGCCGTGGCCCTGTGCAGTACGAAATCACTGATATGATCTACGCCTAAAAGAGTCTTAAAGAGTATTTTATCTTCCGTCTAAACGGAAATATTATCACAAATAGGCGCGGCATTTTCACTGAAACGGGTCACATTGCGTCTATTAAATTTTAAATATAACAAACACGCTAACTTGGTAGGTGGTGCGCACTACAAGTCGAACTAGGAGAACCCGATGCTGGATTTTAGTCAGAGTTGGAGAGTATTTTCCGATAATTTCCATTACTGTTTTTATGTTGGAGTGTAGAGTTTCTAACCAAGTGCTTAACGAAATGTGGCTTACTAACGTAAAAATTACGGTTCCATTTATGCACATGATGGTGAAGAAGCGGTAAGGGCTAAAATGGAATAAAAAAGATTCAAACGTGATAATGATACGCAAGATCCCCCCCCTCTTTCAATATGCTGTTTGCCGCATAATTTTTCATTTATTTTAATCCATTTATATCAATTTGAACGATATGACTCAGTTTATCCTAGGTATGGATCGAGATCTTAGACTGGTGTCAGCGGTGCTCGATGAGCAGGAATGAGTCATTGTAAAGAATGTTGTCCGTGTGGTTATCTAACCCGCAAAAAAAACGGGATAAAAAATATTAGAATATTTTGGTAGAGGAGGGCTCATTTAATTATAAAGACTTTACCATTTAGCTTATGAAGTAGATCATTGATAGTCTACCATGCAATCCGGATATTGTTTTGTGAGAACCTAGCTAAGTTTGCTAAAAATAACCTCTGCGTACACTCATGGTAATTTTGTGCTTTAAACTTTAAATATAGAATGAAAAATAATAGGCGGTAGTATTATTTTAATATCGATTCTATCATTTTATTTGGTATAAATTAACTACAAAAGCTAATATTGAAGATGGGAAAAGAAACTATACATAGTAATTCTATCATGACGGGGATATTGTAATCATTACTAAATCATAAATATAATAATAACCATAGTTACCGATAAACCTCTGGTACATTACTCAGATTTACTCTAATATTAAGAAATCTATTGTTTCCAGTAATTCCTCTCAGGGAAATAATATAAAATAACTTAGCAGTTTTAAAATGTAGATGCTATGGGATGGAGTTTGAATCGTTATATCGGAAAGCGCTGAGATATGATAGAATTTAACTACTTAAACTGTTTTTTCTGAATTATTTTTTTCCGGCAGCGGAACTTCTTGCATCCAGGCGAAGATCAGCCGCCAGGAAATCGCTAGCACTACTGGTCCGATAAAGAGGCCTATCATTCCGAAAGCTAATAAACTGCCCAATACGCCGCAAAATACTAGCAGCATCGGTAAATCAGTCCCTATATGTATGAATATAGGGCGCAGAACGTTATCCAGGATTGCAACAACACAGCTCCATACAGTAATACTGTCCCCAGGTGCTATCGCCACTCCAATAAAGCCAGATCATGGCTGGGATTAGCACTGGCAATGGGCCTAATTGAGCAATACATAACACGAACATGGTAAAGGTAAGAACGGTTGCCAGTGGAATTCCTGTAATCACCAAACCAATGCCGCCCAGAACAGACTGGATAATAGCAGTTAGCACAACTCCCAGCGCGACCGCCCGGATGGCCTGCACTGCCAGCAAAACTGACGCCTCGCCGCATTCTGCACCGAGGCGTATGGCGAAATGTCGCACTGCTATCCCTATTCGCTCGCCGCGTAGATACAACAAGACACTGAACAAAATCATTAATACACAGTTCAGTAGTAGATTATTTAAATTGGCTATTTGCTCTAATACCAAGCTTGTGGCTTTACCGATATAAGGTTGTATTTTTCTCATTAACGGTGAGCTATCACCAGAAATTAGCGATAACCAGGCATTGTAAAGTTTACGATCAACTATTAGTATATCATCCAACCAGGTAAGGGTAGGCGGGATTAGCCGATCCAGCTGTGTAGCCCAAGCAACCAGCGGGGTGCTATTATCTACAATTCTACTCACTAGAATGGACACTGGGAGCACAAACAGTAATAATAGGAGTAACGTCATAACTACCACTGCCAATGAACGCTGTCCCCAGAGTAAATTCTGGACCCTTATCAGTAAGGGCCATGTCGCTATTACCACCATTGATGCCCATGAAAAGCTGAGAATAAAGGGTTGTACTACCAAAAGCAGGCAAGGGTCATTAGTGCAATAAACGTTATGTTAAATAACATTCTAGGTAAATCGTGAAGCGGGTATGAAGAAGCCATTAAACACTTTTCTCCTAAAACAAAAGATAGGTTGCTCGTGACATGACAATGGCTAATGTAGGCGAGTAACATAATAATGAGGTATATCGTCATTTTTTTTGACAGGGGCGAATGAAAACTTTCATTGAGTTATTCATGCTACCCCATGATACCGTGGGGGGTTATTTACTAGAAATAGATAAAAATATGATAGCCTAGTGAGGTTCAGCTACTGTTATTCAGGATATGTATCGCCCTGATGAAGAGTTAACACAACAGATTCATTATCCCTAGTTTCAAAAAAAAATCCAAGATCTCAGCATTGATTGAATTCCTAGTTAGGCAAAACTAAAAAAGGATTTAACGGCAAGAGTGAAACTATCTATGCTAACAACCTGATCATGTTGATAGATAGCAGCGCCTATCAATTTTTTTCCCGATGAGGTAATTTCCTCGTTCTAGTGATGATATCGCGGTTATTGGCTGGCTAGTGTGCCTTTACAATCTTCCAGATATACTCCATTTTACCTCCTGCAGCGGCATATTAAGATAAACGGGTAATCTTCAATCTTGGTTTGATAATGAATAATATATATTCTGCTGTATGACTGCATTTTTGAAGTTAAGATGGAATAAGGCTTGATGCAAGTGTAAGCAGACATTATCAAAGATCAATTAAACTAGGAATGTTAGCTAGCTAAGCTATTTTTTCTCACCTTGGCTTTCAATCATTAATTGTGCCACTCTGGGCGGTATGATTAACACTGACGCCTTGGGATAGGGTTCTCTTTTGTACAGGGCAAAACTTCAAATCATGTCTTAAGGGGTTGTAGGCTAATATTTTCGGTGGTGAACGATTCAAAATCAAGATGATACCAATATTAGTGGGGCAGGTGCTGTCAAAATAGTCCGGTTACAATGGCGATATTTACCGCTCTATGGTAGAGTGGTTCCTGCAAGAGTATAGTCTTTATCGTAGCAAAATTTCCCGATTTTAATCGATTTTTAATCGACTTTAATTTGCGTTATCTCTTTAGTGATGATTTACAAACCCACACTTTAATGTGTATTTCACCGGCTCCAATGATATGCTTGTATTTACCACAAAGATGTCGTTGAGTATTATACTTCTGCCGAAGATGTGCTATTTAATCATTGCAAAGTATGACTCTTTTAAATCTGAGCGTTTTTAATACATTATTTATTACTAGAATCCAATATGCTTTCAGTGAAACCGTCTATTTTATGGTGCTGAATTTGGTGCTGGAGGAGATTTATCTGGGATTCACTGTACGAGCTGAATAAAGACACTCCCGATTGGATGATGCACAGTGGAGTGGGTGTGAACATTATGAAAATTACTGATAGATGATGCTGTCCTTAATAAACAGTCAATTTAAGATATTGTGCACTGGGCTTAATAGTTTAATGGTAGACAGCGCAAGGGTTATGGTTTATCGGTTATCAGTGTGCAACCAGGTGTAAATCAAGACGTATTTACGCTATACAGAAAAGCAGTAAAAGCTTGCTCAGAAATAGTAAAGGTTCTAGAAGATTTATTTTATTTATCAAAATACTTCCGGTTAATTCCAGCATTTAATAAATTATATCGCTGAATTTAAGGTGCTATATGATAGATATTTATTAGTTTAGCTACAGTATCTTCAGCTACGTAGATACTGGTGTTCTACGTACAGTATACCCTGCGCTCTGGATATATATAATCCGATCTAGAAAGTCCTGATAAAATAACAACTATCCGATCATATCGTAGCGGTGACTATTAAATATGGCGGGTTTACCGTATAGGATGAAGACAGTAAGAGGTTTTGCGCTGGATATAGTTCGATATTTTTTTTGCAAGGTGCTGTATGTATAAAGGATAATACCATATCGAAATAGTCTTCGATTCCGATATTCGCTTGAATCTCTGTGAAATATACCTTCTATTGATGAAGATACACTACTGTTCAGAGTTGATGTAGTTAAACGTGGCACCTTCAATCGTAAAATCTCTGTGACGGCGTGCCTTTGTATTACTGAGCGTAACGAAATACAACAAAAGTTGTTTATGCTTTAACTGTGAAAGTATAAAGGTTTGACACTTCTGCCGATGAGATCACTGCCAATTTCATCCCTTCATCGAAAGAACGGAGATTCTAGTTCGTGAACAGGTATGGCAGATGTTGTGGCAGGATGTCGATTTGCTACAGCTAGAGCAGGCGTTATTGTCTAAGTCATTAATAGTGAGCACGTACAGTGCAGATCGTATTGTTTTTACTACAAGGTAAAAACATGATGTCTAACTGCTTGGTTTGTAAAACGTACTCATAGCAGTACTCGATTAAAATTAATATACCAAAATTCAGTGTGCGCTTTTGCAGTTTTACTATAAAAGCCGGTATTTGCATCTAGTGTAAGATTATCTAGCGGCTAGCGTAGAGGGATGATATACATTTCTCATATCTCTGATCCTAGAAGGTTCGTTTTTTCTGAAATGATTTGTTGTGGTACGTATATTAAGCGAATAAGCGTTGGAGATTTATGGATCTGCCGCTGCTATTGCAGCGGGGCTGATTTCTTAACACACCCGCAAGGTGCGTTATAAGCGCTGAAGTGTCAATGCCAGCTAAATAGCGCTAACTCTATATACTACCCGTTCATTTTTTTAACTCTTAAGTTTAACGACAGTTAGTTAAGCGGAATTTTTTTAAAGTACATCTTACAGATTTTAGACTTGTCATAAGATAGGCAGAAAATGTTTTTAAGCTAAATTAAAGTCTTAAATGATTATACTTTAAGTATATTTAAAGGTTGTTTAAATGCTTTATAGAATTCATGAATTCTATATGAATAGGATTAAAAATCCTAGTAAATTTTAAAATAATGTAATGATAAAAAATAATGGATTAATCTTTATTTATATCGCTCTACTTTTTATTTTAATTTAAGTTTTGTATATCGTTCGCCACACATTTTCAGATAGCGTTATTTTAATGTCATCCAAGGAGTATCAGACATTCTTTTCTTCTTTTAATAAGAGTTGGATGGAAGCTATCTGAATCATCTTTACATTCTGATAACATTAATATAATGCTTGCCCCAAGTCCAAAATAGGATGGATTATTTAATCCCTCTAAGTCTTTTTATTTAAAGATTAAAATCATATCCCAAGTAATTTTTAAAGGGTTTGCCATGAGGCATTCATGAGGCATTTTTTGTTAATCGATCGAACCTTTTAGCTAAAGCTATTTCAAAGTTCATGATGAAGTAAAGGTAGATCAGCTTAGGCTAACGTGTTCTTTAATATGCAATATCCTGCTCACTGTAAAAGGTGGTGTATAACACCTCTAGTTAACGAGGTATACAACCTTTAGAAAGATAACCTTATTTAATTGTAGTCATATAATGGCGTTTTATTGTCTATAATTTCTTTAAGGTAAATAATAAAATTTATTGATCTATTTATATCAAAATTAGTTAATGAAAGTGGCGTATCCTTATGGTTGGCTGTAGCCTGCTCTGTGAGTAGTAAACACTAGTGCTATTTCTCCTAGCAAGCGGCAGATGATTGATAGACTCTTTTGAAGGAGGAGTATGGTTATAAACTACAGTCATGAATACAGCACACTACTAAAAGTTAATGTTAAATTGATAACGTGGTCACTTATTCTATAAGGTTCTTTTAGCTTAGAGAAAACGATCTTGAATACTTGATGCTGAGTAATTACATAAAATATATAGTTAGAAGAGAAACGCGTAGTCTAGTGTGGCTAGATTAAACTACTGGCAACCAGTAGTTTAAAAGGGAGCTAATAAGCTAGACGTCAGCCAGTACAGATGGTTTACGATGTCCTCATTCTTAAATAAGGGAATTCTTCTCTAGATGAATGATATTTATCTCTGCACTGCATTCCAGCATGGCAATGCTGCCTCATTGGTACCGATCTTCAGAGTGAAGAGTGTTGGAAGTGCTTGAAAAGCGTCGTATTAAAATGGCTGAAACATTCTTCATAATAGTGATACTGGTTACTTTAATCGTTATTAAAGAGTATTTCGCCTAATTTATACCCAGCTTTTTTTTAATTCAAAAAAAACGGTGTGCATTGCTGTACTATACTTTTTTAGCTCCGTTACAGTGAACAGGCTCTTAATATGATTCAGGATCGTAACATCTGCTCTTTGTATCACCACGTTTATATATGCGGTGACTTTTGATAATTAATCAGCTTTGTTTTATTATAAGTCTGCATACGAGATAGAGACTAATTTAGAAGCTTCTCTGGGTTGTCATGCTAGCGATACTTCTCAATGTCAGTTATACTATAGCTGATATTGATGTAGTTCATGAAATTGATTATTTAATATCATTCTTTTATCGCCTATCCTATCAAGATCATTTTGCTAGTATTTGACTGTTGCTATGAGATCTAACCATGCGGATGGTATGTGGCTATAGAATAATGCACTTTGAGTTTATCGATTAACAAGAACTGTTAAAAAAGGAATTTAATATTAAAGAATAGTGAAGATTTTAAATATTTTGATGATGCGTTGTATTTTCTCTTTTCTGAGCTTACGTATTTCGATTTTTACGGGTTAGAAGAAAGGTTTTTAGTGGTTCCTTCTTATTTATTATAAGAAGCTGTTTTATCAGTTAATTTATTGTAGAAAGGTTAATATTCATAGTTTTTTGTTTGCATGGTGTTTGATTTACTTGATAATCATTTAAGTGGATTTATGTTTGGATTTATTTTTTCATTTTTCAGGTAGTTAAATTATATGTGCTACTCTTGATATTTATCTGGCGTGATTTTTTTATGTTTAAGCGTGTAACCATTTAATTTTATTAATAAAATTAAATGGTTACACGGAATTTATGATGCTTTATAAAAAAATAAAGCAGTAACATAGACAGATGGATAAAACCTCTTTATTCCAAAAAAAACCAGAGGGACGTCTTCAATAGATATTATGACTATGTATTTGTAGCGGTTTTCTCGACAAAACATATCTGACCCTTCTTTACTTAGGTGTAGAAAGTATTTCACAGAAGTGAATAATATTTCATAGCGTAAAACGATTATGATGGAAAAGACCTAATTCAGTATAAATGCAAATATAGGACTTTTATGAAAGTGCAAAATTTGATGATTTAGGCAAAACCATGATGGACAGAAAGTGAATACTTTGTTACTTTAATAGCGTGTAAATATAATTGGTGTGACCATTTTAATTCACGCCATTCGCTGAGAAGAGAAGAGACGGCCTGCAGTAATATTCGCCAAATAAAATTATCCAATGTTATAGAACAAAAGTTAGAATGTTTTATTCTGGATGGAACGGCAGCGTCCTGATGAAAAACTACCGAGCATGAACTAGCCAAACAATTTAATGTATCCCGCCCCTCTCTGCGGGAAACCATCCAGCGATTGA
The DNA here is from genome assembly GCA_051710585.1 of Sodalis sp. (in: enterobacteria). Lineage (GTDB taxonomy): Bacteria > Pseudomonadota > Gammaproteobacteria > Enterobacterales > Enterobacteriaceae > JBPESP01. Next base: position 442,293 of record JBPESP010000001.1, read on the forward strand.
AAGCCAAAGGCCTACTGTTACTGCGGTGAGGTGGTGTAATATTTGTACAAAATAGTTTATGAAAGTCTCAGTGATCCGTTGACTGAACTGTTATCGGAGTATTCTGAATCGCAATACGATCTATTGGAAACTCCCGTCACGCCCTTGAAGAAATTTCTACCTATTATGTGACGTTGTGTAGTATCAAGCAGGATTTCGAGCATATCCGTAAATGCCATCAGATAATTCAGGTAGCGTAGAGCAGCGGCGATCTCGACGTAAAAGCTGATGCTGCCATGAATTATCAAATTGCCGTTACTGAAATCGCGCATAATCCAATTTTATTCTACTTAGTGTGCTTTGTATGGGGCCAATGTTGTAAAATAGTGTGCGTCAGAATTTTGAATTACTCTACTCGCGTCAGGAAATGCTAGCGTAGATGAGCAGCTACCGTGATGGAATTCACGGTGATAGTTACGCGCAACCCAGAAAAGCATTTGAAGCCTCGGATCGTCATTTAGGATTTGTTGAAGAAACTTTGCTGGATCTTGACCAGGAACATAACCGGCGGGAACGATTGCTTTGACGTTTCCAGCAACGCAAGGATTAAACTTCTAGAAAATAGTATCCACCATAGAAGTAAAACCTATGGTGGGCCATCTTCATATGTTCTGATGAGCGGAGTATTGAAAGATAAGCTCTAACTAAACTAACATTAAAGTAGATAAGGAATACGACCATGTCAGAATGTTTGTACAATGACGTGGATCCGATCGAAACACGCGACTGGCTCCAGGCGATCGAATCGGTTATCCGTGAAGAAGGTATTGAACGCGCGCAATTCCTGATTAATCAAGTGCTGAATAAGGCGCGTAAAAGTGGGATTAACATTGCGCAAATTGATAGCAGACGTAACTACATTAACACAATTCCAGTTGAAGAGGAGCCTGAGTATCCAGGTAACTTAGAACTAGAGTGCCGCATCCGTTCTGCCATTCGTTGGAATGCTCTGATGACCGTACTGCACGCATCGAAGAAAGATTTGGAATTGGGTGGCCACATAGCGTCATTTCAGTCGTCCGCCACAATTTATGATGTATGTTTTAACCATTTTTTCCGCGCACCAAACAAAAAAGACAGCGGCGATCTGGTATACTTCCAGGGGCATATTTCTCCTGGCGTGTATGCTCGCGCCTTTCTTGAAGGTCGTCTAAGCGAAGATCAGATGAATAACTTCCGCCAAGAAGTACACGGTAAAGGGTTATCATCTTATCCACATCCGAAGTTAATGCCGGAGTTCTGGCAGTTCCCAACGGTGTCGATGGGCCTTGGTCCAATAAGTGCCATTTATCAGGCAAAATTCCTTAAATATTTAGATCACCGTGCGCTAAAAGATACCAGTAATCAGACCGTGTATGCCTTCTTAGGCGACGGTGAAATGGACGAGCCGGAATCGAAGGGCGCTATTACCATAGCGACCCGTGAGAAGTTGGGCAACCTAATATTCATCATTAATTGTAACCTGCAGCGTTTAGACGGTCCTGTTACCGGTAACGGCAAGATCATCAATGAGTTGGAAGGTGTGTTTAGCGGCGCTGGCTGGGAAGTGATCAAAGTGATTTGGGGTGGTCGCTGGGATGGGCTTTTACGTAAAGATACTTCCGGTAAGCTGATTCAGCTAATGAACGAAACCGTCGATGGCGACTATCAGACCTTTAAATCAAAAAATGGCGCCTATGTACGCAAGTACTTCTTTGGTAAATACTCGGAAACTGCAGCGTTAGTAAAAGATATGAGTGACGATGAGATTTGGGCACTCAACCGTGGTGGCCACGATCCAAAGAAAATTTATGCTGCTATCCAAAAGGCCAAGAAAATCACCAACAAGCCCGTTGTAATCCTAGCACACACCATTAAAGGCTATGGTATGGGTGTAACTGCGGAAGGCATGAATATTGCTCATCAGGTAAAAAAAATGAACAGAGAAGGAGTGTGTTACTTTCGTGATCGTTTTAATCTAACAAAGACTATTTCTGATGAAAAGATTGAATCGTTACCATATATTTTTTTTAAAAAAGGGTCTGAAGAGAACAAATATTTACATGAGCGCCGTAAAGTACTACACGGCTATCTACCAAGGCGTTTGAAGGATTTTACAAAGCCGCTAGAACTACCGAAACTTGAGGACTTTACGCCGCTATTGGAAGAGCAGAAAAAAGAGATCTCTACTACCACTGCTTTTGTCCGTATCTTGAACCTAATGCTGAAGAATAAGTCGATTAAAGATCGACTCCTCCCGATTATTGCTGATGAAGCTCGTACCTTCGGGATGGAAGGTTTGTTTAGGAAGATAGGCATCTACAGCCCTAATGGCCAGCAATACACACCGCAGGACCGCGAACAACTTGCCTATTATCGCGAAGATGAAAAAGGGCAGATTCTGCAAGAAGGGATTTGTGAGCTGGGTGCAGCCTCCTCTTGGTTGGCGGCTTCGACTTCCTACAGCACCAACGATTTTCCGATGATTCCGTTTTATATCTGTTACTCGATGTTTAGTTTCCAGCGTGTCGGCGATTTGTTCTGGGCGGCTGGTGATCAGCAGGCACGTGGCTTCCTTATTGGCGGTACTTCGGGGCGAACGACGCTGAATGGTGAAGGCTTGCAGCATGCAGACGGGCACAGCCATATCCAGTCGTTAACTATACCGAGCTGCATCTCTTACGATCCCGCCTACGCTTATGAAGTTGCGGTCATCATGCATGACGGTTTGAGTAGAATGTACGGCGATAAGCCGGAAAACGTCTATTACTATCTAACTACGCTGAATGAAAATTATGCTATGCCGGCCATGCCGAAAGGCGCAGCAGAGGGTATTCGAAAAGGAATATACAAGCTGGAAACGCTGGATGGTAGTAAAGGCAAAGTGCAGCTGATGGGCTCCGGCGCTATTCTGCGCCACGTGCGTGTAGCTGCGCAGATTCTATCGAAAGATTATGGTATTGGCTCCGATGTGTATAGTGTTACTTCGTTTACTGAATTGGCACGTAACGGCCAAGATTGCGAACGATGGAACATGCTGCATCCGACAGAAACCCCGTGCATACCTTATGTGGCCACTGTGCTGAATGATACGCCAGTGGTAGCGTCTACCGACTATATGAAACTGTTCGCTGAGCAGATCCGTAACTTTATTCCTGCCAGTAAATTTCGCGTTCTGGGTACTGACGGGTTTGGTCGTTCAGACAGCCGTGCGAATCTGCGTTATCACTTTGAAGTGGATGTTAGCTATATAGTGGTTGCGGCGTTGGGTGAATTGGCCAAATGCGGCAATATCAGCGCTGATGTGGTGGCACAGGCTATCAGCAAATTCGGTGTCGATGCTGACAAAGTCAATCCGCGTCTGGCGTAAGAGGTAAAGTAAAACATGATTATTGAAATTAATGTACCAGATATCGGTGCAGATGAAGTGGAAGTCACTGAGATTATGGTCAAGGTAGGCGATCAAGTAAGTGCTGCGCAATCGCTGATTACCGTGGAAGGCGACAAGGCATCGATGGAGGTACCGGCACCATTTGAGGGTATTGTCAAAGAGATCAAAATTAACGTCGGTGATAAAGTCAGGACTGGTTTTCAAATTATGGTTTTCGAGGTGGAAGGCGCTGCTACCCTTGCGCCATCATCAAATACTAATAAAAATGCAGTTACCGCTCCTTTATCATCCGAAGGTAAAAGTGAACTTACCGAGAATGACGCCTATGTGCACGCTACTCCGGTAATTCGCCGTCTGGCACACGAGTTTGGCGTCAATCTAACAAAGGTAAAAGGTACTGGGCGTAAAGGTTGTATTTTGCGTGAAGATGTACAGGCTTACGTTAAGGAGGCGATTAAACAAGCTTCGGTATCACCTGCCATTACTGGCGGCAGTTCATTGCCGAGGCTTCTGCCATGGCCGAATCTGAACTTCAGTAAGTTTGGTGATACCGAAGAGGTGGAGTTGAGTCGGATTCAAAAAATTTCTGGTGCTAATCTGCACCGGAATTGGGTCATGATTCCCCATGTGACCCAGTTCGATGAAGCTGATATCACCGAAGTGGAAGCCTTCCGTAAACAGCAGAACGACGAAGTAGGTAAAAAACTGGATGTAAAAATCACTCCACTGGTGTTTATTATGAAAGCAGTCTCCAAGGCTTTGGAGGAGCTACCGTTTTTTAACAGCTCGCTATCAGCGGACGCTAAGAAACTGACGCTGAAGAAATACATTAATATTGGCGTAGCGGTTGATACCTCAAACGGCTTGGTTGTGCCAGTATTCCGTGATGTAAATAAGAAAGGTATCGTTGAGCTGTCGCGCGAGCTGGCAGAGATCTCTAAAAAGGCTCGCAGCGGTAAACTGACTTTTTCGGATATGCAGGGCGGCTGTTTCAGCATCTCTAGCCTGGGTAGTATTGGAAGCACAGCATTTACGCCTATCGTTAATGTGCCAGAAGTGGCAATTCTCGGCGTATCAAAATCATCAATGAAGCCGGTATGGAATGGTAAAGAATTTATACCGCGGCTAATTTTGCCATTATCGTTGTCCTATGACCATCGGGTCATTGATGGCGCTGATGGCGCGCGATTTATCAGCTTTATCAATAAGATAATGTCTGATATTCGCCGTTTGGTAATGTAACGTTCAGTTCAGTCCAGCTAACAGGCCGCAACTTATCTGTTTTCTTTACCAGCACCGTCAGTAAAGAACTATCCTTTGCGTTACTAACTTAAAAATCGGTATTGTAACATGCCTTTCAGCATATTTTATTTCTGTAAACCATGCACGAAGAAAGTGTTTCGGTAGATATGGCGTATTATGCAAATACATGCGATATAAAATATTTTTTTTACTTGCTGGATAATCAACTAAGAGGTCAATAATGAGTATTGAAATAAAAACTCAGGTCGTGGTACTTGGAGCGGGCCCAAGCGGGTATTCCGCAGCATTTCGCTGTGCGGATTTAGGTCTGGAGACAGTTCTGGTAGAACGTTATTCCACCCTCGGCGGAGTTTGCCTTAATGTGGGCTGTATCCCCTCCAAAGCATTATTGCACGTCGCTAAAGTTATCGAAGAAGCAAAGGCACTGAGTAAAAATGGCATCATTTTTGGTGAGCCGCAAATTGATATTAACAAAATATGTACCTGGAAGGAAAAAGTATTAAATCAGCTCACTGGCGGTTTAAGCAGTATGGCTAAGGCGCGTAAGGTGAAGGTTTTGAACGGTTATGGTAAATTTACCAGTACTAACACTCTAGAGGTAGAAGGCGAAAATAATATTACTATCGTTTTCTTTGAAAATGCTATTATTTCTGCAGGTTCGCGTCCAATACAGCTGCCATTTATCCCCCACGATGATTCTCGTATATGGGATTCTACTGATGCACTCTCTTTAACGTCGGTGCCAAAGCGTCTTTTAGTGATGGGTGGCGGAATTATTGGTCTTGAAATGGCCACTATTTACCACGCGTTTGGTTCAGAAATTGATGTGGTGGAGATATTTGATCAGGTTATCCTATCTGCCGATAAAGACGTGGTGAAAGTGTTCACTAAGTGCATCAGTTCTAAATTTAACTTAATGCTGAAAACTAAAATTACTGCGGTGGAAGCTCGAGAAAACGGCATATATGTCAACATGGAAGGGAAAAAAGCACCGTCTGAAGCCCAGTGCTATGACGCCGTGCTAGTCGCTATCGGCCGTACGCCAAACGGCAAGCTACTGGATGTCTGTCAGGCAGGGGTTGAGGTGGACGATCGCGGTTTTATCCGTGTCGATAAACAAATGCGTACTAATATACCGCATATTTACGCTATTGGCGATATCGTTGGTCAGCCGATGTTAGCGCACAAAGGTACTTACGAGGGCCATGTAGCAGCAGAAGTCATTGCTGGCAAGAAACATTATTTCAATCCTAGAGTCATTCCGTCTATTGCCTATACTGAGCCGGAAGTGGCATGGGTCGGCCTAACTGAAAAAGAAGCGAAAGAGAAAGGTATCAGCTATGAAGTTGCCACTTTCCCATGGGTAGCTTCCGGGCGTGCCGTCGTTTCCAATTGCCAGGACGGTATGACTAAACTAATTTTTGATAAAGAAAGCCATCGGCTTATTGGTGGCGCTGTGGTTGGCGCTAACGGCGGCGAGTTGCTAGGTGAAATCGGTTTGGGAATTGAAATGAGCTGCGATGTGGAGGATATCGCACTAACTATACATGCGCACCCTACGCTGCATGAATCAGTAGGTCTAGCAGCGAAAGTGTATGAAGGCACCATTACCGATCTGCCAAACTTTAAAGCGAAGAAAAAGAAATAAATTTTCTGTATAGTTATCTGCAATAAAAGACGCCTGCGGGCGTTTTTATTGGGGTACGTCAACTTAAGTAATTTACAAGTACTTGCCCCCACTTTAAAAAAGATTAAAAGTTTCTCACTTCTAGGCAATAAACTGCACCGTTAATATAGTTTATCAACTGTAACAGATAGGGCTGACTAGGTATTTTTTAGTAGCGAATCCTTTCAGGTGATATAGTCATGCGAGACAGAGTTTCTTTAAATTTTAAAAAGTTTTTTGAAATACCGTTTTCAATCGACTACCGCAAAATTCATCGTAAGGGGCTGTGACGATTGATAATCGTCAACATTTTGTAGCTTTCTATTCCAGAAAATAAATACGATCTTTGGTATCGGTAATGCGCAGCAGGTTCTTGCGGTTGCAGGTGGGGAATTTTAGCAAGTACATTATGGAGTTTTTCGTCGCATCGCTTACGCAGAGTATATATTTTAGATTTGCGATTAGATACATTACTTCGGCTACCTGTTCATAGATTTCCATCCCCTGCAGCCTCATCTAGGAGACTAAAAGATTTTCATCATCCAAACTTCAAAAAAAACTGAAGTTCCAGATAATAATACAGCGTCGGTGATTAATAGATCAAATGATCACCGATTTATAATGGATAAAACTATGATCTCTTTTCTTGCTCTTTATAGAAGAGCGATAGCAAACACGCCTTGATAATCGCTGTTGGTATAAGACGGGTAACTGAATGTGTAAGCACCATCCTTCTCAGAGAGAAGGTCCGCGGTTTACTGCTGTTTGGTTAGCTTGAAGCAGTACAGACGGTAATAGCAGAGTAGTTTCTCCCCTGGCGCAGAAATTTATCAAACAATCAATCGACTAGCTCCACATGGAGCATCTTATAGTATTCAGAAGCCTGAATAATACGTACGATGCATTTGCTGTTGAGCGTAAACTGTTATTTAAAAAGAGTATCGAAAAGGGATATAAAAAAATAATTTTATCTCATGGTACCTCTCTTGTAAAGAGTAATCATGTAACGCTAACTACCTATGATTAGCAAAATGCTAATTTTTAGATTTGTTGCAAAATGGGTAAATTTGCATCACATTCTAGCTTCGAATGAGTCTGGTTTAAGCAAAGTACAAAGTTTTATGGCCACGTATTATGCAAACTTTGTGGTTCAGCAGCACTGGAAGCTTACTGAGAATTTCAGCGAAATTATTAGGGTAAATATTATGACCCGCCCCCTACTGCTGGGTTGTTAACTTAACGGTAAGGTTAATTGTATAATCAATCGGATAGTCATCTAACCAAAGAGTTAAAGTGGCGATGGATTAAAGATTTGGTGCTTAAAAGATATTAGGTTTGTCAGTAGTTAAATTTAGCGCATATGCCGTTAAATGGTTGCTGTAGAGATAGTACACGGAAAGTTCTTAAACATGAAAGTGGCTTATCTGATACACGCATGGTTCTTTAGAGTATGGTTTATTCTACTTATAGATATATATACTGTATCTGCTATCTTGATGGATAGAGCCATCATATGCAGCATAAAAAAGATGGCATATTCCCTGACGCCATTGAGAAGAGGAGGTGCAGCGCTTATAACTACAGGCATGATGAGCATCGTGCTCTACCGAAGGTCAAGGGTAAGTTTATGATACTGCCAAGTGTAAAACCATATTAGCTGAGTAGTACACGATATTAAATTCCTAGCAGCGGCTGAATTATGCGAGATTTTAAGGTGTATTAAACTGATAAATAACCAGTATTTTGCTAAAGAGCTACTTAAGGTAATCTACTAGACGCTACAGACGGTCTACGATATCTATAATAATAAAGTTATTATTTTTAGATAAACGGCGTTTTTATCTCTAATATAGCGCTATGGCATGGTATTACGGCCTCGTCGGTATCGATCTCTATACTGGAAAAGTGATGGAAAACTCCTTAGGCATCGTATTAAATAGCTGAAAGTAAAATTCAATATTTGATTTTTTTTTGAGCTTTACCTATTCAGCATGATCGCTAGTCTTATCCATTCAATAGCAGAAAAACTTAAAATACTCATTAGGCAGCAACCGTCATAACAAGCATAAGTTAATCATCTTTAATTTTACTTGATTATTTTTTGTAAATCATTCTGAGCTACTTTAAATTAACTGTAAATTAATCTAGAATTTTTTTATTGTTACAAAGGGGTATGATGATAGGGATATGTTTTTAGCAGAGCTAAAATACTCCAAGCTGAGCTCTATTCCGATTATAAATGAGCGTCATTGAGCCTTGTTCAGTAGGGTAACGTTCAAGCACACTATTTTCTTCTGCTTTTCTTGTGATTTTTTACCACTACGATGGTAGCGGAAACGGTTTCATTTCGGCTTTAGCGTCTGTTTTAGCTATGTGATGATAGCTTTGTCTTCGCTTTTACTATTGAGCGTAATATTTGGTTGTATTGATGTGCCCGCTTCTTTAAAAAAATACCTTCGGTAAAGATTAGGAATCGCGCAACAGCTGGCTTATCGCTCAGCGTGACGGCGGGGTATCAACAGCAGTATTTGCGGCGTTAGTTTATCAGAAAATAGTTCAGCTGAGATTTTGATCCTGCATATCAGTTCCTCCATGGCGGGTGCTTATAGAAGGGAATACGTTAGCCACAGCAGCTTTGATCTTTTTTGCTTGGCAAGACGCTGAAAGTAGTATCGAACGACTAAGGTTTCATCTGCTATCGCTATAAAGATCATCAAGATTGATGGGATTATCCTAGTATAGCAAATAGAACAATAACGAAAATAATTCATGCGGGGAAAACAAGGGCTAGCAACTACAGTCGGCATCGTCAGAGATGCTTTATATCTTAGAATTTTGGTTAAACGGGCAGGTTCTGTGTGCTGATTACCTAATATCAAATTAATTATTCTTAAGGTAAAAATCCAAACTTCACAGCCGTGATTAATAGTATAATCACTTAGCGATAGATTTCCAGTAACTAATCTTTTGAAAGGGCACTGGAGATACCCTGAGTGTTAGCGCCACCGAAGGATAGATTGAAACCAAACCTAGCTTATGTTAAGGATCGGTAAGCGGTTTGCTAAAGAGAGAAGTTATGTTTTACCAGGCATAGAAGAAAACATTAGCTTAATTAAGCCTCCTGAAGGCTAATATTAAGGTATCAGTTTTCAAGGCAACCATAAGTTTGATACCTAATGGTTTTTGGTGACTATCCAGCAATACTTTTTCTAACATCCAATTTTATGTTAACAGAAATATTCACATAAAGCGTAAAGTTGGAGGAGTGTTCATTTAATCTCCTTAATACCTTACTATTTAGAATTAGAAGTAATAATTGCGCACGCTACAGAAGAATATTAGTAATAAAGCCATAACATAAACAGTATTTACTATTAAACGAAAATACAGTGGTATAAAGAGCCAAAGTACGGGCGGGTGTGGCTCGCTTTATGTAGCTATTGCCTTGTTATGATATTCTAAAGATTATTATTTAAGCAAAATACTATGTTGCTTTTATGTAAATAAATTAACAAGGCAGTTAAATACTGTTAAGCTAACAATTAGCAACCAGGTAAATATAAACCTTTTCTAATAAAAGAATCGTCGGTTAAGGATTATAGAAAGTCAGACAGACACTATCTACCTATGACAATTAAAATAGAGAAAGCGTATGCTAAAAGATTATCGTAAGCTTGTTATCGAGCGTGCTGCACAAGGGATTCCCCCTAAACCTCTCGATGCTATACAAATGGCATCGTTAGTTGAACTGTTAAAAAACCCGCCGGCGGGCGAAGAGGGTTATTTACTGGATCTATTAACAAATTGTGTTCCGCCAGGTGTAGACGAAGCGGCTTACGTTAAAGCAGGTTTTCTCGCGGCCATTGTCAAGGGAGAGGCGTATTCTCCGCTGATAAAAGCGGAGAAAGCTATTGAACTGCTTGGCACTATGCAAGGCGGCTACAATATTTTGCCGCTAGTGGATACTCTGGATAATGACACGCTGGCGCCATACGCTGCGTGCGCGTTGAAGTCTATTCAACTGATATTCAACAATTTCTACTACGTAGAAAAAAAAATACAGGCTGGTAATGCGTATGCTAAAGAGATCATGATGGCTTGGGCTGAAGCGAAATGGTTCCTATCACGCCCGCCGCTAGCAAAAAAAATAACCGTAACCGTGTTTAAGGTCACTGGCGAAACTAACACCGATGATTTATCGCCGGCGCCTGACGCCTGGTCGAGGCCGGATATTCCATTACATGCCTTAGCGATGCTGAAAAACCCTAGGGAGGGTATTACTCCTGATCATCCTGGTAAAGTTGGACCCATTCAGCAGATAAACGCATTGAAAGATAATGGTTTTCCGATAGCTTACGTTGGTGATATTGTGGGGACCGGTTCCTCGCGTAAATCCGCAACCAATTCGGTGTTATGGTTTATAGGGGATAATATTCCCTTCGTGCCTAATAAACGTAGCGGTGGAATAGTACTGGGTAGCAAAATTGCGCCGATTTTCTTCAATACTATGGAAGATGCCGGCGCTCTACCGATCGAAGTCGATGTTTCCAATTTGAAAATGGGAGATGTCATCGATATCCATCCTTTCGATGGGGAAATACGGTATCATGATACTGGTGCGTTGCTGGTTAATTTTACTTTGAAAACGGAAGTGTTAGTAGACGAAATACGCGCTGGCGGCCGTATAGCGCTTATTATAGGTCGCAGTCTGACCGCTTGTGCGCGCAAATCACTTAGGCTCCCCCCCAGCACCATTTTCCGTCACGCGCGAGATGTTACCTTTAGTGATAAAGGTTACACGCTAGCGCAGAAAATGGTTGGCAGTGCTTGCGGGGTATCCGGCATACGTCCGGGACAATATTGCGAGCCAAAAATAACCTCAGTGGGATCCCAAGATACTACTGGCCCCATGACCCGTGATGAATTAAAAGATCTGGCGTGTTTGAGTTTTTCCGCTGACCTTGTTGTACAATCTTTCTGCCATACTGCCGCCTACCCTAAGTTGATTGATGTGCAGATCCATCATACTCTACCGCATTTCATCATGAATCGCGGAGGCGTCTCCTTGCGTCCAGGCGATGGAATTATTCACTCTTGGTTAAATCGCATGCTGCTGCCAGATACCGTAGGTACTGGTGGGGACTCTCATACTCGCTTTCCGATCGGTATCTCGTTCCCGGCAGGGTCCGGTCTTGTCGCCTTTGCTGCTGCTACCGGCGTAATGCCTTTAGATATGCCTGAATCGGTACTGGTGCGTTTCAAAGGTACCATGCAGCCAGGTATTACCTTGCGGGATTTAGTGCATGCGATTCCGTATTACGCCATCAAACAGGGGCTGCTAACGGTTGATAAAAAGAGTAAGAAAAATATTTTTTCCGGCCGTATTTTAGAGATTGAAGGGCTGCCGGAGTTGAAAGTAGAGCAGGCGTTTGAATTGGCTGACGCCACGGCGGAGCGATCTGCTGCAGGTTGTAGCATCAAGCTTGATCAGGCACCGATTACCGAATATTTGAATTCCAATGTCGTGCTATTAAAATGGATGATCTCGGAAGGTTATGGAGATCGCTACACGCTGGAACGGCGTATTAAAAACATGGAAAAGTGGTTGGCTAATCCCTCTCTTCTGGCGGCAGATGAAGACGCTGAATACGCGGCAGTCATCGAGATTGATATGGCTGAGATTAACGAACCTATTTTATGTGCGCCAAACGATCCGGACGATACTCGTTTGCTTTCTGATGTCGCCGGTAGTAAAATCGATGAGGTCTTCATCGGCTCTTGTATGACGAATATCGGCCACTTCCGTGCTGTTGGCAAACTGTTGGATAGGCATAATGGCCAATTGCCAAAGACACGCCTATGGATCGCGCCACCGACCAAAATGGATGCCGCTCAACTTATAAAGGAAGGTTACTATAGCATCTTTGGCAAGATTGGCGCTCGTATGGAAATTCCAGGCTGCTCGCTGTGCATGGGTAACCAGGCGCGGGTAATGGATGGTGCTACAGTGGTGTCTACCTCAACCCGTAACTTTCCAAACCGGCTTGGAAATGGTGCCGAGGTATATCTTTCTTCCGCAGAGTTGGCGGCAGTCACCTCGCTGCTGGGTCGTTTGCCGACGGTAGAGGAGTACCTTCAGGCAATAGCACTGGTGGATAAGACGGATACTTATCGTTATCTGAATTTTGATTGTCTCAATGAATATACCAATAAGGCTGATCAGGTTATTTTTCAAACTACGATCTAAAGTGTTGTTGGTCGGAAGTAGTTTCTATCGATCACTTCAAGTAAAACCCTCCATCGCCGTGTTTTGAACGAGTTTGGCATTGCACTTCTTATTGGGGGCGGACAAGTTTTAGAATGGACTACGAATTCCCCTGCGAAGTTATCTGTAGCGATGCAAAAATATTATAGATTAATTTGGAGTTAATTTTAGGCAGCTCAGAATAATTTGCAAAAAAAAGAATAACGATCGTAAGGTATACTCAGCGTTTTCTAGTTAAGATATATACGTTATATCTCCACACTATACCTACTTTGATTTCATTGTAGTGAGCAGGTATTCAAAATATAATTTTAGATTATAACATACTCCTGACTACTACGCTTATACCTGTATTTTAGCTACTAAAATAGCTATCCCATTGTTTTATGAGTCTGCCTGCGGGGGAGTAGTTCATCTGGAAGTTTTTTTAAGTTTCTATGGTAGCGATATTTCTTACGCCAGCTGTAAGAAAGCTAATGCTATGAAATTCATAAACATTACTACGTAATACCGTTTCCCTACTTTCCTGTCCTGTATAAGGATAATTTTGTCGGTATTTATAACTGCTGAATGAACCCTGAACATATGGCAGAGTGTTTTTTTTTAGGATAATGATCTTTGAGTTTCTTAATTAATAAGAATTTTTTCAAGGAGTTTAAAATTAAGAATTCTATAGTTTTTTAAGTATTTCATTTTTATTTTAATGCGTTATGCTTCGTTTTTGAATTTATATTTTTGATTTATCCCGGGTTATGGGAGAAACTTTTGGCACTTGCCATTTTTGCTTATTATGCCATTTATTGCTTGCGAGGCGTTGTGATTTCGTCGATAACTAGTTAAGCGGATTCGCGTTTGAACTCAGGTCTAAGATTGCTTATTATTATTGCTATACACTTGTGTTACTTAGAGGTGACCATATCACTTTTATTGATGTGGTTAAATTTATACTATGCCAGTATATATACACGTTAGGATAGAGGACCTTTGAGAAACGCTGCTATTTATTTTAATGTGCGACTTTATAGTAAAGGAATTCCGATAAGGGTATAGATCATTACATTTTGCTTTGAGTGGCTGCGAACACTTTTATTCCAATATTTCTCTATAAAGTCCTTCTGTTCCGATAAAATGGTGTTTAGCCAATACTATGTTCTTGACGACATCTATTATGAGGGGTATTTATTCGTGGATTACTGATATTTCACTATAGATAAAAATGCTCTGATTAATAGTCGCTAAAGCGTGTTTTTTATATTTTGACCCACTATGGCACATGATGTTTTAATTTTTGCTATATGTGTCTAAGCGCGTGTCGCTGTGGTTGTTAGTATTACTTATGTTGAACTGACCGGTATTATACTACGGTCAAAGACCGGTAGAACGGAACAATGACGAGAACACGCTACAGCGCTACAGTGAGTAATCTCTTAAAGAGAGAAATTTATTCACTACCATATATACCGGTGGTGAGGCATTGGTATATTGCATAAAGTTCTGTGATTAATAAGATAGTTTCGTATTATGGCAAAATTGATGATTCTGTGTAGGTTATGTGTTTTATCCAGTAGATGAAAGTAGGTTTCTTTAGACAATTAATTACAGGTAGTTATGTAGAGTTAGCAGTTGACCGATTTAAATCGGTAAAGATGGATTTTTTAATATAAACTAAATAGGTTCCGGTGTAAGTAGAAGGATACTCAAGTATTACAGCCTATTCAACAAGCCCCAATTATAAATAAGGTGATAGATATAGATATGGCTAAGCACATATCTTTTTGCTTGGAGAAGTAGTATAATTTATGATGTATAAATTTTGCACGATTTCCTCGCTTCTAAAAAAGCGGCCATTTATGGTTTTGCTAAACTCATCATATAGATTATAACGTTGGTATTGATATCAATATATTTACGCCGCTTAAAGAATTCATTAGATTGATAATTAAAAAAATTTATATATTTTCCTTAAGATTGATTAAAGATATGCGCTTCTGTTATATTATCATAATAAATTCAATATGAATATATTATTCATTATATATATTATTAAAATATTGAATTGTATTAACCTGTTTTCTTTGAGCTGAATATTCAAATACTTCGAATTAAACAGAAAATTTATAGTTTAGTAAAAATTTTAGCATTTTATCATGTGTTTTTTATATAATTCAGCTCATTATTTGATGGATTTGATAAGAATTACTTTTTATATTAAATAAAACTAAATATTTTTAAAGCAAGGACGAGCATAACGTATTCGCACTCTTATAATGCTTAGTTGCCTTAGCTGGATTTATTTCTCTATTCAGAGAAACTAGTGTAAATTAGCATTAAATAAGGAATTATTAATGTATTAAAGTAAATATTCTTAGGGTGACATAACAGTGAATGGTGTAGTTATAGTAAAATGGCATGCATGCCACGCTCTCTGTTACTTATGTCAACGGGACAAAGTATTAGTAACAACGTTGGCATATCACTATAAATTAATTTCTGTATATAAATATCTCTCTTACAGAGAGATATTTATATACTAATGGCATTAAATCCTTTAATTAAATTAATATTCTATAGAAAATAGTATTTTACGATAACGTTCCATGTTTTCTTACAAACAACATTTTATGTTTAGTTGATATTTTCTTTCTTAAAGAAATAAATACTTAGGACTAAGGAAAATACATTAAGAAGCAACAGATTCTTTTTAGTTTAAAAATTATCATTTAACGACCAAAAAATTCCGACTAGATCGCTTTTAGTAGCATCTATAATTGTGAGAATTCTTATAGCATTATAAGTGATGACTTAAATTATTTTCTTCAATTTATTTACAAAATAAATATGGTCTTTATTTTGCTTTATAATTAAGTGTTACTACTTTACTTAGTAAAGTGAACGTTTCAAAATTTGAAACATTTTTCTTTATAAAAGGATTGGAAGTATTAATCGTAATAATTAATATTTTTGCCAAAACGTAATGCTTTTTATTAACGGGTGTTTATAACGTTGCTAGTGCCGCTAAATCTGTCCTAGCTTAAAATAGTTAAGAATGTATGGATGAATAAATAGAGAGTTATCTATTGTTCTTAACAAGAATGGAATTACCGTAGAGGACGGTAATGAAAGATCTGTATGCAGTGCTGGGCAGATTTCTTTGTTGAATAGAGGGGTAAAATATTTTCTTATAGTCTATTAATTTCTCATTAGCATAATATTTAAAATATTCATCTAGAATTTAATGGCTGCTAGATGTGATTTTTTTTAGACGCCATATTTTGATTTTATCTCTATTAGGTTTGAGTGAGTTCCTATTGCCGTAGCGTTAATTTGCTTTTTTATTCTTTATTGCAGATTGATGATCTGCATGAAGTTGATTCTCATAACAATGAGTGCTATATTAAAAAATTTTTTATCTAAACATTAGAGAAGGTGCGGTTATTATCCTTAGATTTATTAAGGATATAGTTGTATTGATATTTACTGTTATTTTACTGTAAAATTACTCATTAGTCGCGTGTTCTTATCAAAAACATTATTAAATTAATTAATATTATATTAATTAGCAATTTGATTGTTAATCATTTTAAAGTAAAAGATATGTTTATAAACAATAATTTTAAATTAATTTAACTAGAGCTTTTTTTAGGAATATAATCTACTTTCTTTAGGTTCTTAAAAAAAGTAACTGAACACTAAAATAGAAATAATAAATTATATTTTAGTGCCTGAGATGCCTCATTATCGAATAATTTTTTAAAAAAACATTATTGAGAATAATTATAATTTAATTTTAATAATATATAAATCCAAGATGATTACCCTGTACTCCTCATTGGGAGGAGACTTATAGTGATATTTCCTACAAGATAACTCTCACATAATTACGATATACAAAGTTTAAGATTAATCGTTGATTAACCGTTAACAAAAAAGAATGAACTAAATTATATTTTAAAAAAATAATAGGAATATATAAATATTTTATATTACCTTAGAGATAAGTGCATAGGTAATAAATGATATCTGATTGTTCAGGAGTAGTTTGATCGTCTTCACTGGAAGATAGGCTATAAACCCTAAAAATATTTTTTTATTTATAAAAATAATTATTATGTCATTATTGTACTTTACATATGGTAATATATAAAATTAATGCTTTATTTTATGCTTTTTTATTTTTAGTAAAAAGCTACTTTTGAAACAAAAAAAAGTTACGTAATAATTGTATTTGTTTTATTCGCTATTCTAGCGAAGACAGTAGATTATTATCATCTACTGGATTAAAAAAAATCATGCTTTAAGAAGCCTAAAAAAAAGGTTGACGTGCCTTTCTTTCCTTCTATCGCTTAGAATAACGTTAATGTTTGTATGGATTAAAAATTTAGCATGCTTTGAAACCGGCTCCTTACATTACTGACATCAGTGGTGGATAGTCTAATTGATGTATTAGCGTCAATAGTAACCCTGCTGAGGTTATATTATGCTCAGCGGTTAGCAGACCGAGGCTGCTGATTCTGTCATGGTAAAACAGAAAAGGTATTGCTGCTTTTATACAAGCGCTGTTCCTGGTCTCTGTGGGGATTGGTATTAGGAAGTTTAGAGTCTGTTAACTATCTAATCATCCCTAGGTGGTTTTCGCGCAGGGATTCAGTATTATTGTGCCCGGTAGCTAGTACGCTTGTGTACAACTTATTGGTAAAGATGCAAAAACACTGGTAGTAAGGTTTATACGCAATCGACAGTGATTACCGCCAACTGTACGTATTACATAAGCGATATAACGGTGAAATATTGCGGTCCTTTGCGGTCTGGTTCTTGAAAACTAATTTTGTTAGGTTTTTGCCGACACTAGCAGTGTGCCTAGTAGTGCACTGTCAATTTCCTATTATATGGTATGAAATACGCGAGTCATGATTCAGTTAGCGATCCTGCAATTACTTGATCGTGAATTAAATAGCACAGATCATCGGCGTATTATTACTGCATCTCTCCATTGTCCTGACGTAGAAAGGATACATGATTTATATACTCGCAATGGCAGCGATAGGGTTTTCGTGAAGCTACATGTGGAAGCGGATGGGAAACTTATCGTTGATGCGGATATCATGTTATCTTTTGATCGGATAGAAGCTGGAGTTAAGATATTGTTTGTTGCACCTGAAGTTTACGCATACTTAGAGCTAATCGGTATCGCTAATAAACGTCTATACGATCTTATTGAATAGCGTTTCAGGTGTCAACTTTTTGGTATTGAAGACGGATATCTTACAAAAAAAACCTATAAAAACGTAGGTATCCAATATCATTTTCGTTATTATTGGAGTAGTATTTTAAATGTTTATTGATATTATAGATTTAGCTGTACAAGCAGAAGTAATGTTTTACTTATTTATGACGGGTAAAGGTGGAGGATGGAGATTTTATTTAATGTTTCTGAAACTTTGAATAAAGTGTTATATCGGCAGGGATTTAAAAGAATCAGTTACTTCGTAGGCTGAAAGTTAGCGATACTGCAAGTTTGCGCTAAATAGATGCATGTCTAATAAAAAATGTTGGTTATAAAAGAAAGTATTTTTTGTATATTCAGCTACAACTGTTTCAGTTTTTTTGTTGGCTTCTTAATAATTAAGGTATGCATACTAATGATGATAAACTAAAATAATCTGAACTAGATATGATGGAAAGGGTTGGAATAAAATAATATCGTACTTGTCTAATATTTAGATATATCTTCGCTATCAGCAGTTTTATCTATATGGTATAAAGTGCTATATCTATTCCTATAGAGATAGATGCTGCATCTTGCATGCAAATCTTAGGTGTGGGTAATTACCCATAAATATAACCAGAGAGTTAGTAAAGCATAATCTTCAACTAAATATGCATAAACGCCATTGTTTAATAGGATAATTAGTATGTTTGATTAAACTAATAATATGGTTCATAGGTGCTGTATAGTAAATTACTGATACTATTGTTATAGATGAGTCTAGCGTTGTGCTTACCGCTCCTACTAGTTATCACAGTAAGCCTGGTTTTGGTGGCCTGGGTCTGGAGGTAGAGCACGCCTTCCATTTCCGCTTGATGCTACAAAAAATCATCTTAATAGAAAATGTGATTTATTACGTCCTGAATAGGATCTATTTCAATAGAAAATAACTAATATGCAGTCGTTGAGTTACCGTCCATGGTGCTAATGCATATGATTAGCGATAATGATGGTAATATGAGCCTATATAGATAAACAATTAGTGTTTCTACATGAATTAAATAAATTATTATAATTTAATATTAATAGTAATTATATATAAATATTTCGTTAATTAGAGTTGTAATCTGTTTTTCTTTTAGAAAAAAGTCTGTTGCAGGTAAGCTTTGTTTGTCTGAAAATGTTAAAATAGGTTTTTACTCGCATAAAAAACCAGAACATGTATTAAAATTACATAAAAATTTAACAATGTTACTTATTTGCCTATTGGTGGAGGACATATAAAAAATATCGTTGCGTGCGTTGAATGAGAATCCGGATATTTTTCCACTATATATTGGTTGCAGCCATTTTGGCCAAAGGGTTGCGAGTATTGTAATACTGCTTTATTGGCATACTCATTTTTCTATACGCCAGTAATTATTTTTATCTGCTTACTGTTATTTACGTTCTTATGAATCTACTATGGGTTTAATTATATTTGTCATGATGAAAATAGCTAAAGTTAAGATTGGAATAGACCTCCCTCTGTTTTGATTTTTTTTGGGGGGTTCTGAGAAAGAGTGTTTCGCATGAGTAAAACCGTTTACTATATCTGCAGGTGTTAGCTTGTTCTAGATTGTATTTAAGATATTCTCCCCTAAGAATGCCATAATGTGTGATGTGCTTGAAAGTTAGTTAGTCCACTTTTCCCTGTTATCTAGTAGTGAACATCAAAAAAAAACAATGCGGTGTCTGATTAACTACTCAGCACTTCCGTGCTGTAGAACTTTGCGATTATGTTGACTATGGAGTTAATTTTATTCAGGTTTGATAACATAGTTCATTTATAATTAATGTTATAGTTATCGCAGTTAAATGAAGTAATAAACCTGGTGCGCTATATATCGGCTTGTCGGCAGACATATAGCATAGCTACAGTGGACTAGTGTTTATCGGAGACGATCTATCCCTTAGTGTGCATCAAAATATTTGCTTATAGTGGTTGAGAATCCTGAAATTTTACTCTACATTAATTCTCAGTTATAGACAGAGTCTATAACTGAGAATTAATGTGCTTAGCGGCGGATAATAAAGCTATCATTAGTATTATTTATCAAAATTCTATTGTAAAATTTAGAGTTCGCGTTATCACTCATAGTGATATTTATGATGATATTTGTGTCTATTCAATAAATAGGACTTCTTGCTGGATTCCGAAGCTACATGTCTTAGCCGGGTTGCGGCGATTTTGCCTATCCTATTGATTGTTAGGAATAAGATAGGTATCTATGAAAACTTCAATGCCGCGGTGGTTGAAGTTATTTTCACTAGTGTTACTACGCGTTCTATCTATCCATGATGGCTAAAGATATGATACTGAATCCTATTTTGATATCGCATTATTTTATTATGTCGTTTCGACCGCGGTTAGATCCTAAAATATACTGTGTCGCGAAAGCAGTATATCTAAAAAAATAACCTAAGGCGAACGTGATGATGCTTCAGCCAAAATAAAATATCCAGGTTGGCGGTAAGCAGAAGCCCTATACTTTATTTAGAAAATAAATTAATGATGAAGGGTTAATATTTTATTATAGGGGATAGAGTGATTTATTACTTTTTATCTTGCTCGATTATCTGGCAAAATTATGAACACTTGACTATGTTTTTAGCATAGATAGCACAATAGAAAAAAATTCTATTATACATATTAAAATAGAATACAGGTCATTACTTACAATATAATGTTATCAATATAATTGATAACATTTCATCTTAAATATCGCTAGCGATTCTATAAATTTTGTGAAGATAAATAAACAGTATCTACAATAGGTAAAATTAGCAAAAAAAATCCTAGTTTTAAAAATGATTCGCAAAAAGTTTTTAGGTAAGAAAAAAGGTAGCATGTACAAAGGAAAATAAAGGAGTTCTTTACGACGTTTAGTGCTAGTTTTCCATAAGGTAAAATTATTGCCATATCCGTTTAGCAGTGATTCTTATCCCGCGCTCTTCTATGCTTTCGACTATTACGTTTATCAATTTTGTCCTAAGTAAAGAGCGTTTATTAGGAAAATATGAATTTCATTAAAGTTGTTTTTTGCTTTTATATTATAGTAGGGGTTTTTATTAATGTAAGCTTTTGTAGCGCATTCTATTTTAATATATTTGTAACTTTGCTTGGTTATATTCTGTCTAGATGATTGCTAGATGCCATTAGTTTTATCTTATTTTTGATGATGGTTTTACACCGACCCGCAGTCTGCCGCGGGTCGGATTTTGTTTTTTTAAGTATGAACGGACCTCTGATGCTATCGAAGCTCAGAGCCTAGTATAACGTTTAACAAAAAAAGTCATCTCGAACTGTTTCTATTGATGACGAAAGTAGAAGTGACCTTATTTATTGTCGTGTGCTGAGTCAATAATCCTGCTTCAGCTGTTTTTGTTACGTAAGAGAAATCATTATAGCAAATGAGTTCTATTACCATATCTAGTTAGACTGTATTGAACGCTTGAGGCGCGAGAACGTCAACTAACAGTGATATTTTATACCTACAGGTTGTGTTGACCACTCATTACCCTAGGTAATCTTGATGTCCAAATTTGCAATACTATTATTATAGTAGATAAACCCTGCATAAAATTGTTTATACAAAGCAGTAAATTGCAGTGGTTAAGATCTATCAAAATTTCATTAAACGCGAGTATAAGGTGGTTTAATAAATGTTTAATTACCCCAAGTGCCAAGTGTACTCTACATTTAGAGCTATGGGGTAATAAATAATTTTGACTTTGGCACCATTTGCGGCGTTGCCAGCTGCAATTTACTTGCCTTGTCACTATCGTCTTAGGTTTTATTATGACGGTGTATGGTTTGTCTGATATCACTTTAAAGTGGGTGTTTTTTAAAATGGTTGCTTACAATTTCATCTATAATAAATTATTCTTTTATTCTTCATTTTTTTTCGGGCATATATTTTACATGTTTATTAAGACGGTATATTTACTATTTCTTCTTTCTAGAAGAAGGCATTTTTTAGATTTTAAATAGCGATATTAGTTGTTTAAGGATATGATATGGCTAGATTGAAAGGAGTAATAATGGGAACACTGATGTTGCTTGGTGGATGCAACACTGTCTTGGCGCCTGAACAGGTGCAGTTGTGGCGTTCCGAAGGAAAAACTATGGGGACCTATTATCGTGTGCTAGTGGCTAACCCGCCAATAGGGACTCTAACGGGACTCAATCGAGCAATAAAGGAACGATTGCTTGAGGATAATTACCAGATTTCCACCTGGCAAGACGAC
This sequence comes from Sodalis sp. (in: enterobacteria), assembly GCA_051710585.1. Lineage (GTDB taxonomy): Bacteria > Pseudomonadota > Gammaproteobacteria > Enterobacterales > Enterobacteriaceae > JBPESP01. The sequence continues at coordinate 464,392 of JBPESP010000001.1, forward strand.
ACTATTTTATCACGATTTAACCGTTATCATGGAACCGAGCCACAACCAATTACTCCAGGTATGGCGGATATTATTTCTACCGCTTTACGTATTGGTGCGAAAACTGGTGGTGCGATGGATATTACTATTGGCTCACTAGTGAACTTGTGGGGATTTGGTCCGGAAAAACAACCAACCAAAGCGCCAGATATTTATCAAATCAAAAGTGCCCGCGCCCGCAGTGGACTGGCGTATCTGCGGCTTATTGAAACCAGCAAGGGGCAGGAGCTACAAAAATTATTACCCGATATCTATATAGATTTTTCGACCCTCGGAGAGGGGTATGCCACCGATCATTTGGCTGCTCTGCTAGAGCAGAGGGGTATTACCCGTTATCTAATATCAGTAGGCGGCGCGGTGTTAGCCTGTGGTTTATCTGCTACCCAACAGCCCTGGCGAGTAGCTATCCAACAACCGACGGATAAATTCGTGGCGGCAGAAGCTATTGTGGATGTAAAGGGACACGGTATTAGCACTTCTGGTAGCTATCGGAATCACTATATACTTGAGGGTAAGCGTATAAACCATGTCATTGATCCTGTTAGCGGTAGACCGATAGATCATAAACTAGTTTCAGTAACGGTTATTGCTAAAACAGCGCTGGAAGCAGATGCTTGGGATACCGGTTTGATGGTGCTTGGCACGGAAAAGGCGAAACAACTAGCGCTGCAAGAAGGCTTAGCGGTATTCTTTATTATAAAAACTGATCATGGGTTTAATACTTGGATGTCGCCGCAGTTTTCTGCCTTTCTCATTTCGCATAACGAAAAGGATGCTTAATATGTTGCAGGGCTTAGGATTTAATATAAAACCTATCTTTGACAATGGACCTGCATTCAGTAAAACTTTAAAACTTCTTTCTTTAGGAAAGAAAACAAAGAGAAAAACGATGCATAAATACCTTTTCCGGTGTTACTGTTATTATTCTATAAGTGAAGTGGCTGGTTCTGCTGACGTATATTAGCATGGGATAGACTGCTCGCGCAGGTTAAAGGATTAGAAAACGCTTACCATTGCAAATAAAGTTTATTTTGTACTAGCACACTAAACTTCGCCCAACTAAATTGGGGTGAGATCCTCATCTCAAGTATTATAAATAAAACAATAAGTGAAATATTTATTGTTAAATTTAAAGCAGCATATCTGTTACTCGATTAGAACTATATATACGTTTAGCAGCTAAGATGATAAACGTTAGTCTTTCTTCATCAACTGTTAGGTAAAATAATTATTACTTGAGAGCCAGGAAAAACGCTTCTATTGCTGCCTCTAATTTTAGAACAAATTAAATTTAGGGAAATGAGAGAATAGACAGAGAGTCTCAAAATGAGAGAATAATATTCTAAAATAAAGCTACGACACTCTTAAATATTAGATCTATTAAACAGTTTATAATAGTCAATAGCCTGAAAGCGTGATACTGAATATCGGCGTTATGTAACTATTGAGTTACATAAAAGTAGTTAATAAAGGTATTAGAAGGCTTGCGCTAATAAACTTAATTATGAGAGGTACTTAATCTTAATCGCATTATGGAAGCCTGTAAAAGGCTGTCAACTACTGGCTCATAAATAAAAACATGGCAGTTAATAAATATGTTAGAATGCTAAAATTATTCTAACCGCTAGTTTACGATTAGCTTGTCGGATTAATTCTAGTACAGAGATCTAACTTAGATCTGAGTAGGGAAAGGGCTGATAATACTTATTCATATGCTGGTGAAACTTTGCAGATGAATAAAGCTAAAAATAAAAAATAAATTATGCCGAATAAACAATTTCTACACATATAAAATATGTCATCAAAATTTATCAGTAAAACCAATACAATAACCTTACTGGTAAGTAAGGTTATTGGTCGTTTCAGTAAAACAGAAGCTTATAATATTATGGAGAGCGATAGCGGCCATATCAGGGTCTTTGCTCGCGATAAAATCAATAATAATTCAGGAGATAATATTGCTATCATGCTGGTTGTCTTGGCGGAAACTAGCTATAATAGCCATATTTAGTATACTATCGGCCACACTTATCTAACGTTATAGTACTATTTCTTTAATATATTTTAGAGTGCTTAACGTTAACGTCTGTGACAAAAACTATACCCGTCTGTATATTTTATTTGCTACTTTTACGGTTTGATCATGCGTGAAAATATGAATATTGCGCAGTGTAATGAATATTACATAGCGACTCTTGCTTGATAAATTTATCTGGGAAATGATGCCAGATATAAACTTGGCTTGCAGCTTTTAGCTTGAATGGCGCTTGGATACACTATACTCATCGTTGCTTCACTACTGGGTTGAAGCCGAGCCTAGTTGCAAATAAGATTAGGCACAAATAACGATTGATTAAACTACATTAAAAAAGAAATTAATTGTTGCTGTAGATAATACCCTTCTTATGAAGGATCCGGCAAACTGCATAATTATTAAGGAGAGTAAAACAGTTTGATATCTACTTGACATTGAGTTTCGTATCTCTGATATTAGTGATACGCCATCATTTTACAATGATCTTTAGCGCAGCACCTAGCTCTTCTTTTTAAATAGATTAAATTAGCTAGCTAAAGGAAGCTTTACAGGAATATTTTCAACAGGAAATATATGTATGCTTACTTGTCTGGTTAAGCTGTTAAAACAGAAGATTGGTAAATTAAAACAATTACAAATTTTATAGCCTAGTTATTTGTATTCGTTAATAGCCTATAACCATTACTGTACGATGTACTAGGCGCATAACCATATCAGTCAGTGCTTTTTGATTAGGAAAGTAATAGAAAAGCTGTTTGCTTTGAGGCTGGATTATTAATTCAATTAGATTATAAATAACGCCATGAAAAATAGATGGCGAAAAATTACTTATATGGCCTTGATAACCTGCATAAAATGTTTGTATGGAAAACTTCCAAGCTCTTTTCCTCGCTGCTTCCTTTCTGGACAAATAATAACTTCTTTAAAGGCTCTAAGTTACCTTTCCTACCGCCGTAGGAAAAAATATCTGATGTAAGAAATTCTACGTGAGAAGAATACTATTGTAGGTCTATATTACAAGTGATACCCTCAGTTGAGCCTATAGCATTCTCATGCTATATAAAACAACAAGCTTAATTTCGTTATAGGGCGTCAAAGTTTTTTATAATTTATAAGTCTTGATTATGATTCCTAATCATATTTTAACTGCGTTCTCATTAATTGTGTTTTAGCGTCATACAGTTCCCATTGCGTATTTGGTATATTTAAGTAGGAATTGACGCTATTTTATTAACGCAGATCAGTCAGATAACAGTAACGCCTGGTGTTGTCAAGAAAGTTTGTATGTTACGCTAGCTAGCTGCGTGCTAGATTTTAATTACTTTCTGAAATACGATTTATATCGTTTTACAGATACTGATAAAAGTTCCTTTTACATACAAAGTGTAATTTAACTGGACAAGATTATAGCCGTTGTTTACCAATAACCAATAGTAATAAGAGGTTAGGCTCAAGAATCAAGCGCTTCCTCTATTTTTACACAATGATGACAGCTTTATCTCGCACTCATCTCTGGCGATATATATAGTCTAAGAAAATAAACGAAAATAAATTAGGCCGTTTCTTAGTGCTGCTGGTTTTTGATCCTTCAATCTTAAGATCGTCCTCTCCACTTGGATATATCTAGCCGGCATATTTTCCTTAGCATTATATGCAACGCGTTCTTATTCTGCAACATACTGAGTTAGTAACTGGTGATATTGGCTATTACGGATTGGTAGGTTGTTTTGGCTGAACTATCCCCTCGTTAAAAGAACATACTCTTTAATTTCTGCTGTGTCAGCCTAAGAGGTTTATGTTACGTGTTTGCGTTATTTTCTGCGCAGTCGCTATAAATTGTGCCATGGTTATTTTAACGTCGATGATGGTCTCACCCAAATTTTAGTAATTTCTGTTTAGCTTATACCCGAACGAAGCTAAGTGCCCTCTTTGGCAGCTTAGTGGGTATTAGCGCCGTGCTAAATACGCGTGTAGTGAAAATATAGCGATAGGAAAACTGTTATTAAAAAAAATCTATTACTATGATAATATATTTGCATAATATATTTATCCCTCCTATTCGCATCGGAGGCCTCGATGGTAAGATTCAAGCTAAAGGGAGATTGTTAGGGGGGGGACTGCCTAATAATAACAAAGAACACCGGCACTAGGAATATTGCCGGCAACGTAACGGTAAGGATTCTTCTCCGAGAGATTTCAATTTTAATAGGGATACAGCTGTTTTTCTTGGCGTTAGTTGGCTAAAAGATTCCCACTTTAGCGATAGCATTTCTCGACAAACTTGAAAATAAAAATATGTTTTTTGATGAGGGATGGTGATATTGGTCAATAATATTCTATGAAAATAAATATCATTTTAAATCTACCAAAGGTAACAAGGCGATATTAATCGCCTTGTTACCTAACAGACGTTCTTGACACAAGAACGTAACTGATCGGGTATAATTACTGCTCACTGGTAAGTGAGCAGTAATTGGCTACTGCACTCTATATTTCATACGACGCCAGATCGTTTGTAGTAGGATAAAGAGTATTTGTACTGTAGAGATCAGTGTTCTGGCTTCTAGTCCTGCCTAAATCACTATTCAACGATTTGATGATAACCTGATTAATGTCACTTTGACAGCTATTTATTTTTGTTGTCATTACTGACTATTAGAGTGGTTTCACTGCTTTTTTTTGCCATCGCGTGGCTCTATGCTCATGTACTGTACTAGAATAGGTACCCTCCACGTTTAACTAACGCTAGAGCGAATTACGGTTCTTCCAGTACATGAATTTTCATTTCATTATACTACGGGGCAGTAAAATCTTAAGGGGCCATGATAGATAAAAAATACATTTTATATTGATGTATTTTCTAACATTCCGGCTAATATCGAAAAAGATCGCAGCCTATGTGCATTTATCCGCGAGTGGCAATCTGGTGAGACGGGAGTTATAAAGGGTGTTTGATAAAGAGATGCTTATCATAAAAAATGATAGCGTGTCTTGGAGATGCGCGCCGCGACGTACTCTAATCGCGATAAGATAGCTAGGCGTTTGGATATTACTGAGGTTAATGTTCTAACTTTTTTGGTATTGATATTATATCTGTTCTAACCCAATCCCAATAGGAAGGGACTCAACCCCCTGTTATATAGGACCTCCAGATGATCCAGTAGCTAACGTTATGCTTGAGTACCTCAGAACGGCAGCTGATCACATTTGCTGCCGTTGGTGGATTTATCGATCCCGCTTTAAGGAGAGCACTGTTGTTTTTTTAGTATTTCTAGAAGCTTTTTTAGAATCGTACTAATTTTATCATAGCTAACACAATAATTAATGGATTTTTCGTCATATCTGTTTAATATTTAAGTAAGAATTATAAGTCTTACATGTGTTAATCATGGTCAAAGGTGTCAATGGTATCCATTGACACCTGGCACCTATTTTTGTTATGTTTTACATCGCTAATAACAGACTTTTCACATAATTGAAGGCGTGATCGTAAGTGATACAGGTGGAAGAAAAGAAATTACTGCAGCAGCAGAAAAAGCTAAAATCATTTTATCCATCATGATGGAAGTTACTTCTTTCATTATGTATATCAATAAGTCTATATGCGAACGTATTTTTATAAATAGGCTCTTAATGTTTATTTTTTTAGATATTGTTGCTAAAAATAAAGGGTGTAAAAATAAATAATCCTATCCTAATAGGAGTAACGCTTTCTCTTCTAAGCGTTAAGTTTTATACTTTCGTCATTATAGTAATAATCATGATGTTTGCGATATCCGTAGCTTTACGTCTTCAGAAGAAATAGGCAATGCTAAGACAGCAAGAAATAATAGCAGCTCTAGGTGTAAAATCTACGATTGATCCAGTGTACGAATTTCGGATTAGTGTAGAGTTTCTCAAAGCCTACCTAAAAAAGCATATTTTTATACATACTCTGGTAATGGGTATCAGCGGTGGCCAGGATTCGACGCTGACCGGTAAGATCTGTCAACAGGTCATTAGTGAACTGCGTCAGGAAACCGGAGTTATAGATTACCAATTTATTGCTGTTCGCTTACCTTACGGCGAGCAAAAGGACGAAGTGGATTGCCAGGATGCAATTGCATTTATCAAGCCTGATCGGGTGATTACAGTTAATATCAAAAGCGCCATTCAAGCCAGCGAAGCGACCTTGCGTAAGGCTGGCATCATATTAAGCGATTATGTTAAAGGGAATGAAAAAGCTCGTGAACGCATGAAAGTGCAATATAGTATTGCCAGCATGACTACCGGGCTGGTAGTGGGCACTGATCATGCTTCGGAGGCGGTGACCGGTTTTTTCACTAAGTACGGCGATGGTGGTACCGATATTAACCCTCTCTTTCGGCTGAATAAACGGCAGGGTCGCTCCCTATTGAAATACCTTGGCTGCCCCAAGCACCTTTATATGAAAACACCAACTGCTGATCTAGAGGAGGAGCGCCCTGCGCTACCGGATGAAACGGCGCTGGGCATCACTTATGATATGGTCGATGATTATCTGGAAGGAAAAACTATTAATGCTACCGCAGTACAGGTGATTGAAAATTGGTATCTGCGCACTGAGCACAAACGCCACCCACCAGTAACGGTCTTTGATGATTTTTGGAAATAGTCTCCAGCAGACACATTGTCGCAATACCTTTCCTACGCTTCAAGCCAGGTTATCTCTTCAAGGAAGGTGCAACTAATCTTCTTTTAATATCCTGCAGTTAAGCAAAATGTGACATATCACACGTCCCGGTACATTTATTACCGGTCAATGACACAGCTATTTACGTCATATATTTCTCAATGCTGGCAAACGTCGCTGTGCATCGATCCAGATTTTAAGTTACCAGAAAATGATGCTGTGCATCAGTAATATTACTGGCTAGGTGGCCAGAGATACGGTTTTCAGTAATTACATTTTAAATAACAGTATATTCTGGATTGCAAACGCCTATAATCGCATGGCATAGCGACTGCTAGTAAACGTATATAAAATCTCTATATTGTCACTAATCGGGTTGCATATCAGGAATAAAAAGAATAGATCTTAATTTTAAACATGCTGCAAGAGAACAGTGCCCTATATCTGGATCGCCAAGCCCACTTTCTTGGATTTTATTAATTTAAATAATTATTTTCTTGCTATCGTATACGTCATACTAGCTATGATGCTGTATTGTTCTAAAGTAAAACTTCATACCTTATTTTAAGTCTTCCAGTTTAGTGTATTGAGTGACATAGTGAATTGGAGGTTCTAAATAAAAGTGATATCCCTATTTCAAAACAAGATTTCGCAAAATGAAAAGAAATCTTCATCCTTAATACAAACTTAAATTCACTTAACTGGTTATCGAAAAAAAATAATACAGTCGCGTAAGTAGTAAAAGCATGGACATCAGGCTTTTTTATGATAACAAGATGGTTAAATTCACTGCGTGATGAGCGGCAATAAAAAACGCTAAAGTATCTCCCATAACTCTAAAAAATTAAAATACTTAAGTTTAATAAGAAGATACAATATATTAAAATGGGACATGAAATATTTAAAATTTATATAAGCTATTGATTAAACTCCTTAAAAATTTCTTATTAATCTGTAAATTTAGAGCGTATTATCTCTGTTTAGCTACACTCTGTAATGAGTTCGGAGCTTATTCAAATAGTTTCAAATACTGGAAAAATGTACCCTAATAGGTTAAACGGCAGGTAAATGGTATTGCGCAGTTAGGTTAACAAACTACACAGTATTAGATATGGTGGGATTAGTGTGAAAGTATCCTGACCATGGAAAAAAAGAGAGTTTTTCGTATGTGGGGTCCTTGTCCCGCAAGTTGGCTGATGAAAAAAACTGAAGCTGCTTAGTTATCAGCAGGAAACGCTGATGTGTAGGTGTGGTAATTATGCGTATGTTTTGATCCTATATCACCTTAAGCGCCATGCATTGTAATGAAGCTAAACCAGGCATGGTGCGGCAACACCGTGTATTTAGATTTTTGGAAACGCTGGACATACATTACGGTTCTTTTTGATCTATTCGCGAGGAAACTGGTGGTTAGGCTATATCGTTCCCTCAAAAGAGCAGACTGACAATAAAAGCACGGGAGATATATTTTAAATTAGCTGGAGTGATGTTCTAAAGTGCCATAGTAACTCTCCTATTAGGAGAGTAGGTAATTTCTAACAGTTACTGTGGTCTTGCTAAATTAAATAAAGCATAAGTCGGCGTAGAGACTGTTGGGATAAAAGTCTAATAAAGTGCTTCTTTGGAAATCTAAAAAAAACAACTGAATTACTGGTAATGAACTACATAAGATTCAGTGAAACGGTTTATGATATTAAAGACTATATCATGGGATATAGTTGCGCACTTAGGCTGCACAAGGATATAAAAAGTTTTTATTAAACAAATTAGAAAATAAATACTAAGAAAGCTTTAATAAATTGACTAAGAATATTTAGTTGCTCACTATGTATCTTTTTTAGGGTTTAAAGGAGTCTAGAATTGACTGCAAATTAGTCCAGAATATTTTGGTATCCCTACAATAAGCATTGTAGCGTTTCTATTAAAATTTTATACACCTTAATCTCTGAGTAATAAAGCTAGAATCTCCTATCGTGACTGGGAATGATGCGATGCTATAGAAGCGTCGTAGCGGCATAAAGCACACATTATGCAAGATATTTATTATTCAAGGTAATATAAGAGCGGACTTTCTACAGCGTTCAGGTTGTAGAGCACTTTGTATATCTATTCGGTATAAAACTCCTAATCGCAGACTGTGAGTATAAAATTTCCTTACTTGACATCGATGAAAACTTGAATATTCGTAGTTTTTGTTACATTTGATAAACAATCAGCAGCGTTCTGTTCTGTTACTATCAATACTCGCCAGTAATTGTTATTGCTGTCAGGCAAATGATTTAAATGCGCACTAAGTTGCATAACAAAGACCTCTTGCTTAAGCGCTGTAAGCCGCTGCTTGTCCTCTGCAGATAAATTTACGTTTTATATATTAATTTTCGATAGATAAATTAAGATAACCAAATTTGGTCAGGATTAACATAAGCTTACTCAAGCTGCTGATTACAGATTTTTAACCGTGATAACAGTTTAATTTTTAAGTGCATGGCTCTTGTTGAGGGCCAGCAAGTTTGGCTATTTTGCCTCTTTAATATATCGAAATAGATCACTCTTATTGATGAAGAGTATGCTATTAAAAGTATTGTTTAGCTATTTAAGCAAATTACCTTTTTATACTCCAGCGTCTGGTAAGTATTAACAAAAGTGGCAACGTAGGATCGTTGGAAATACGATTTAGATTAATTAGGCTAAGCTATATTTTTTATCCTCGATATCTGATGGATAATCACTATTCTATGTTCTATCGAACAGCGAGGCTTAATAAGATAATCAACTCGGTTTATTAGAAGAATTTTGCAGAGGATAAACGATGCTATATTGTAATCCTTTCCTGTTATGTTCTACGCTATTTTATAGAATACCAAACATAAAGATTACTCGTATCTCAAATTTCACACGTACAGTTTGTCATAGGGTAAAAGTAGAAAAAAATTACATAATTTATCCTCTGTATGAGTATTCCCTTATAGAATAAAAGGCTCATGATCTCGGAAAAAATGTTCAATAGGATTTTTTTTCCAGCGTGCAGCATTGTATATTTTTATATCAAATTTATTGAATGCGGTCAATACACAATAAAATTGATATTTATACTAATAATAGTTACATACCCTTCTAATTTCGAAAAGAAATAGTATATTTTATATATAAAATATACAAAATATATTAGAGTGTCATTCTTGTAGTACTGATGATAATATATCATTATATCATCAACATTATTTTGATTATATTAACTACTTTCGTTAAGAATAGTATAATAAAAGAGCTAATTGTTGATAATTTAAATCATTCCGTCTTCGATGAAATCTGGATGGAGATTTTACTTAATGGGAGAGTTAATAAATAACTCTGGCAACCCGGTAAAGCCCCTACTGTTACTGAGTCAGCCGTCCGTATCCGACATGATACTCAAATGTGATAATAGTTACTATTCATAGTAAGAACCCATTCCCACAATGTAAAAATAGCTGAAGGAGAATATCTAATTAAGCTCAAGCGAGTTTAATTAGATCCGTTTAACCTCCCTCTTCCTTCAGAGGACGGAAGTTAAAAATGTCAGTGGCTTGCTTTAAGAGCCAGAGTGATACTCATAATCATAACCCCTCATCCCAGCCGTATTAGTGACGTCAGCGTAGTAAGTTTAATTTTATTAGCAATGACATTAAAGTTGATTTCTATCAGCTCGTAAGTTTTGAACGTATCCATTGCTAACTGCCGCTGGCTGAGAAGGGATAGGGCAATCATCATCTTCTTACATAAGAAAATGATATAAGATGAAGAGGGTTAAAGACTATTTTGCTGATGGTCTCCCTACGCTTTCCTTCCCGTTTATATCACCGAAGTTATTCTCTTGGTAATTAGAATTTACGCTTCCAATCATATCATATCTAATATTCTGCTTATCAGCCGACACACAGAACGTAACGGTATCGCCAGAATGGTCTTTGGGCTGTTTTAGTGATAGACGCAGACCTTTGCTTGCAGCAACGCCATGATTGCGTATCTTCGGCATAATTTAGCTGCAGCAGACTAGAGCAGTGGATATACAAGTATCATATTCGATGCCAGCAAAAACACTCCCTGAAGAGTGTTTCATATAAGCTTCCAATCACGCCTATGAGGAGCTGCACGTCTATTTTAGGAGGGGTATTTTATGCCGGTTGGTAATAACTCATTCGATCTAGAAGACTGTTATATTGATGGATAGCCTTAGTTAGTATATAGCTACAGCTGATTTAATAACGACGTCCAGAATCCAGCGTGCTGTGTGCTATATGGAGTATTTTACCGCAGCGTGGATGTTAGAGAAAGGCTGTAAAGTAGCTATGCTGCCTGTTTGCATAAAAAAGGAATATTGTCTATATGTGACTATCATCCTGATATAGGGTATGGTTGAGTGCCTACGCTAGCATATTATATTATGCCATGACATTGTATTGTATATTATGAATATTAGTTCTACGGCTAGTTTCCGGCCTTATGCTAGAGTAATATATATGGTTTAGAAAGGCTTTATCTGTCATTTAAACTTAAATTTGTACACTGAATTGGTTGGTAGGCATAGTACCAAAGTGATAGATATTGAATTCCATTTGATGGTGTAACTATTAGAGAGTTTTGTCGGTATAGTTTAAAGGCGATAAAGATAAAGTGGAAAAAACCTATAAATGCCGCTTTACTTATGTCGAATAATATTCGCTATAACTGTAATTTTATAGCAATCTTATCAACCTAATAAATATCTTGGAAATGATGCCATTCAGCTAGTTCTTCAAATATTCAGGCGCCTACTTATGAGTGACTGATAAGGTAATGTGCTTCAGTTTTTGGATATATACACAAGTCAATGAGCGCCCCACAAAACCCTTTTAAAATAATTTCTAAGCCTAGAATATATAATAAAATCCCTTTTTCCAGTTACTTCTGTGGATAAATTTATCCTATAAATCAACTTCAGTCATAAGAGCTTTTCAATATCTACTCACTGCAGGAGGGTTATCCTTCGCTAGCGGCAAATACTATATCACATAACAGCCTGATGAATACTATCAGGCTCACAGCGCACTAGGAATAACCAATAAAGAGGCTGCCATTCTATTTTACGTAAAATACAGGGCAAATAACAGCTAAGCTTTTCAGCGATAGCTATTGAAATATACAGTAACACTTTTAGTCATTTAATTAATCTCTGTACGTAGTAATGTTGACTTTCTTGTTCATGGTTTATAAAGATATTGAGATGATATTATCGTTAATGATATATATCATTAGTACGTTTTTATACGTAAAATTATAATCAATGCAGCATGTATATAATCCTAACTCGATATTTGTTTGGCGGAGTGTCAGCATTTAGTACTCCTAGCGCATCTCGGCGCAAGGATACGCTGCAAGCGATAGCGTTCAGTATACATCGTTATCTATTAAGGCGTTATCATGTGATAACGAGAAGTTGTGCGATAGAGTCAGGAATAATAGGATGCCGAACATGGGTTGCTAAATAAATAATCTCAACACTTGTGCAGGAAAGCTTTCTATCGCCTATGATTATATAGGCTAGTAAATCTGTAGGAAACATGCAACAGTAGCTAAAATACAATGTCTAATTGGGGACCTAACACCCTTCTTGCCTAGATCGCCATACGCATATTTATTACTGACGGCGCTATGAGAAGAGACGAATTTTATAAAAAATCCTTACGCTGTACTGCGCTTATAGCGCCACTTCTTTATACTATTAAGGATAACAGGATAAAGAAGTCAATATTGTTAGCTCTTACACTGAACTTTCTTGTGCCCTTAGGCATGCAGGTGATAGGTTTTTGTAAAAAACGACACGTAAAAATAATTCTACATCCCATGAGGATAATACACCTAGTAGTTTTAGTACATTTGCTCTGAGTTAAAGGTATTTTCCTGCTCTTCGCCTATCTTGCTTTTCCTGGGTTAATCTTCCTGGCGCGGACGCAACCCTTGTGGCACTAGACCCGCCGCGACAAGCGCACAGAGTGCAATTAGCATTGAAACCCAATACACCCCGTGCATAGAGATCGCCACCTGCTGTACTATATGCGCTAAACCTTGAGTATCTTGGCCGTGATGAGCGATAAGATGTTGAACCGGATTATCAATGCCGGGTAATCTCTGCTGTAAATTTGTATTTAATGTGGTACCTAATACTGCCGTACCTACCACTGATCCTAGCATGCGCGTAAAGACTGTTGAGGCGGTGGCAATACCGCGAATCGCAAATGGCGCCTCGTTTTGTACAGAGACCAGAAACGTTGTATTACTCATACCCATGCCAAGGCCGATGATGAATGCCGCCACCCGCGCATCGTTAATACTGCTCTGGACGTCAAGCTGTAATAGCAAGAAACTGCCAGCTACAAGCAAAACTGCGCCGCCTACAGCCATCAGACGGTAGGAGGTGTGAATCATTAACTTGCCACATAATGTACTTGCTAGAGGCCATCCAAGAGACATCATCGCCAGCGTCCAGCCTGCCTCAAGGGTACTGCCGCCCAGCACGGCCTGAATATAAGTTGGTAAAAAGGCGGCAATCCCCATCATTGCTGCACCGATAATCAAACCGCCGATATTGCCGGCAATAATAATTTTACTCTGCCACAGCGACAACGGGAATAAAGGTGCCGGGCTGCACCGTTGTTCGCGTACTAACAGTACAACGCTAATAACGGTTAGTATCAGCAGCGGTAAACGCCAGTAGCCCAATTGTTCACCCTGTAACATGGTAATAAGCAAACCCCCGACTGCAAGGGTCATATAGACTATGCCAGCAATATCTAGAGATACTACCTCCCGTCGCTGGGGCGCAGTAGGGAGATAATGCGCGAGCAATCCCGCCGAGAGAATTCCTAGTGGGACGTTTATCCAAAATACACCTGACCAGTGAAAATGCCGTACAATAAAAGCACCCATTAAAGGACCTATGATCGCCGATACTGCCCAAACACTGGAGAGATAACCCTGTAGACACGCACGTTCTTGCTGGTTATACACATCGGCTATAATAATGGTTGTGAGCGGCACTATAGCTCCTGCCCCCAGACCTTGCAGCGCGCGAAAAAAAATCAGTCCCGGTATATTAGTGGCAAAACCGCATAAAATAGATCCGGTTAGAAACAGTCCTATACCGATAAAAAACACAGGTTTACGGCCAAACATATCGGCCAGGTGGCCGTAAACTGGAATGCTGACGGCTTGTAATAACAGATAAATTGAGAATACCCAACTCAGTAGAGGAAAACCACCCAGATTAGCGATGATATCTGGCATAGCAGTGGCGATAATGGTAACTTCTACCGCCACCATAAACATGGCTAACATACAGGCAATAACTATCCTGCCGCGTCGCCTTAGTGCAACGGTTGTCGTCAGCGTCTTATACATAGATTCCTGATGGTACGATTTTTTGTTTGCTGATTATAGCAGTTAGGCACTTGAACGGACAGACGGCAATTCATGGTGGGTCGTTCGTCCGCGTTTTTACGGTTTAGGCAGTATGTTGTACTACGACCTTCAGCGGCATTAAGTTGACAAATTTAGCAAAATCTTGTCAGTCTCTGATTATAGAGAATAAGCTAACTTACTTAACGTGGTGCCTATATACTATGATTTAGTATGCTCAAGAATTCGGTATAAGTACGATAATCTGAATTAATGCAATTAGAAAGTCAACCCAACAAAGGTAGATTGTTGTTAAGGATAGTTTCAATAGTCAAATTACCATATCAAATTACCATAGCTGATATAGCTAATATTGATGCTGATCATCAACATCAAGGGTAATCTTTCATGAATGTTCTATCAGAGTAAACCTAATAATTATGCATAATTGCGCGTCAGTGCGAAAAGATATTCCAACTCGTTACGCATGGCCTCCATAATATATCGCTGTGTTATTAAGCGGCAAAAATCCAACTGGTACTTTAGAAGCTATCAGGTATGTTGTTAAGTATGCTTTCCATGCCGACGATGGTTTTAATGCAGCTACTTTTATCGAAAGAACATTCTTTGTTGTTGGGATTGATTTGCGTATGGTTAATTTCTACCGATATTCGGCTAGCACTGACATTATGGTTAATAAGGATCTGAATGATATCATCATTACATCCCGTTCAGTCCTATAAAATTCTTTAGAGTCTTGCCTGTTCCAGGCGAACATATCATGTTTATAGATATACCGACTAGTACTCTGACGTAGCTGTTTAGAGTATTATAGAGCCAGCGGTATATTATATACACTTCATACTAGGACATATAGTGGATAATGCTTACCTGATCGTCTCGATAGTGCCAGTCACTGTCACGGCGACTGCCGTCAATTGCTTTAGCTGATGCTGAAGCGGCTAAAAAGCATTTACTTCAGTAATGAAACGGATTGATAGTGGTAAAGGCGCTTTGTGATAGCATTATAAGATATCCGCCATCAGTAGTTTATTGAACAGTTTACGCATTGAAATGAGAGGTTGCTATGTGGCGAAAAGAAATATCAGGCTACGTCTCTACTATCACGATAATTACCGGTTGTCTAAGGAAACTATTTTTCTGTTATTTTGTTTTCCTTAATTAGCTCAATTTCCATTAGTTTGCGTGCAATTTTAGTGATACTTTAGGCGCTAAACGCTTGTATTTAAAAAGCACGATATGGGATACTGAGTTATATGCATTCATCATATAGTATGACTGCTTCCATATTTATCTATTTAATTTAATCAATATACCCGGATTGAGCATATGCTAATTATTAACTTTCTTCTGCTATTTTCACCTTATAATCTAAAAGATTAGGTTACGGTGTAATTTTTATGTTTATACATTAACTATTTTACTAAAACGTAATTTATTGCATAAATTTAATCCTTTTGGATGAGCTCTGCTTTTTTGCGTCGCCATTATAGAAACTATCCTATTTTACTACAGGATAGTTTCTATAATACATTACGCCGGAGTTGAATGGCACCCTGTTGATTGGTTAGAGTTTTAAATTTTGGTTGTGTTGTCGGGCTTTTGTAGCCCAAGATAACGTACGTTGTCCATTTTGATGGGTAGAAATGATGCAGGTAGTATCCGATAAACGCTACTTAGCTATAACTAGATTGACGATAGTTATCGTTTTACAAACTGCTAGGTAAGATCGATATCGAAGCATTTAGCAGTAGAAAATTTTATTATCTAGCTCAGTGTCTTCTACTAGCTACAGCATCTTCTCTAAAGATCGCAATGAAATTGCGTAAATGCTTTGGGTTAACATTTATATTTAATATAAAATAATTATAAATATTATTTTTAGATAAAAATTATCTTTCTTGTCCTTAAGAAAAGAGTTTGGCTAGTTAGCAGTTTATAATGTGCCTGCTATTACTATTAATCTTGCATGATATTAGGATTAAGGATTAAGGATGTGTTATGAATATCTTTTTATGTATGCTATTATACTCAAATTGCCTAGCCCGCTATTACACTGTCCTGATCACTGTACATCAAACGTGCTATTCTGCAATTTATCTAGAGCTCATTATATAGCCCTATTTTTCGCCAGTCTGGCGATTTTTACTCTGCTATATTTTTTACAAACTATCTTAGTAGTGCTATTGGCTTATTCAGCGTCCTCTTTACGGGGTGTGCTAGTTTTTACCGTCCCGTAGGCTAGGGGGCGGATTGCTCATAATGGGGTGGCGATCATAATTATATCTCTTGCTCACGTTAGTTACTTACATCACTGACAGTAATTTTTTCGGTATGTACTCTGTTAGCTGGTGATTTTTCTCTTTACTCTCATTGCTATCTTTACTCTCATTGCTAATGGATGAGAGCAATGTTCACGCATGGCGCTTTAAAGTTAGGTGCCTCCATTATATTTGTGTTTTTATTATCTGGGATTCAGTACCGGAGGGATGGTAAATTGTTGCTTCTAGCATGGCTATGGCTGGTGGTCCGTTATGCTAACTTTTATCACAGCGCTTTTGCTAAACAGACTGGTTTTCCCTTCACTGCCTCTGTGTATCAATTGCCATAACCGCGCGCGGTCTGAGGCGTAGCGTTACAACGTAAGTATAATTTGCTAACTTTATTATATTTTCTTATTTTATAAGTTATGTTAGATGGATTAAGTATATTTAGATAACATCTAATGATTATAGATATGTATATATGTTTAATTATTAAACAATAAATATTATACTTACTGTCTGTGAATTTAATAGAGTATTTTAACATCTGTTAAATATGTTGCAATTGCGTTTGATGACTTGGCTTTTTGAGCCATTACTGAAGGCTTTCAAGTTGCTTGTCGCTCGTATGTTTACCTTTAAGAAAGCTAGGAGTAA
The DNA here is from genome assembly GCA_051710585.1 of Sodalis sp. (in: enterobacteria). Classification (GTDB taxonomy): domain Bacteria; phylum Pseudomonadota; class Gammaproteobacteria; order Enterobacterales; family Enterobacteriaceae; genus JBPESP01. The sequence goes on from JBPESP010000001.1 coordinate 481,472, forward strand.
AACGAGATAATTATGCTATTATTGTGACTAATAAGCAGAAAAACAGCACTGCTGACCGGTATTATATATTTTCACTGCCCATTCATTTATGATGAAACAGGAATAGTAGCAGAAAGTAGCTATTTCCTTCTAGAGCTTTTTTGGTTTAGCCATGTATAACGGTCAGTGCTGTGGTCTTTATTTTATTAATAAGCGAAATCAACGTTCTAAAAACCACTTTTACTGGCTAATAACCTTTAAATTGCAACTCTATTGGAGTAGCGTTTTAAATTTCTATATTGGTATCAGTGGGGGAGGGACTGAAAACCTTTAATGCTTACCACGGTCTATAAGTGATTAATGAACCCGCTATACTAGGCTTTAGCTGAGCGAATAAACAGGCGATCAAGAAACTTGACACGGAAAAGATGCCATCCTGTCTTATCCCAACGAACAGTGGTAGAAGAGGTGCACAAGGAGATGAATTTTCTGTTAAAACTTCCAATGGAAGTTTAGCTAAAATAAAATAGCCAGTTAAGGGTGTACTCTATCGCGTGAGTACACATCAAGTGCAAAATAAATAAGTGCAGTACACCTACCCTCCCCCGCTTTTGTACTTTGCTGTATGTGGAATAGAACCATAATAATGGCGCCCATGTTTGGAGAATTACTTAATTGTGACTATTGTATATCTTCCAAAAACACCTGTCCGCCGAAATTGCTAGTTTAACCTATACTGATTGAGTGGTTGCATTTGTATTTTGCAACCAGAGATGCAAACACTGAACCGTGTTGCTTATCTCTGGTTAAGACTAGTACGACTAGATCACCTCACTGGTAAAGTAAGCTTCACTTAACTTTTCATACTGCTAACCATATCGGCAGGACGGACCCATTCATCAAATTGTTCTTCTGTAACATAACCTAATTTTAAGGCGGATACTTTTAACATCAACCCTTCTTTATGGGCTTTTTTTGCGATCTCTGCGGCCTTCTCATACCCAATGTGGGTATTAAGCGCCGTTACTAGCATTAAGGATTCGTTCAATAATTGATTTATACGATTATGATTTGGTATGATGCCTAGTGCACAGTGATGATTAAAGCTATTTATACCGTCCGCTAGAAGTCGTATTGATTGCAGGAAATTATAAATAATCATCGGGCGGTAGACGTTTAGCTCAAAATTTCCGGATGCACCGCCTATGTTAATCGCAACATCGTTCCCCATGATTTGGCAACACAACATGGTTATCGCTTCGCACTGTGTAGGGTTAACTTTTCCAGGCATAATAGAACTACCTGGTTCATTTTCTGGAATGCTCAGCTCACCGATGCCACAACGCGGACCGGAAGCTAGCCAGCGCACATCATTGGCGATTTTCATCAGCGACGCTGCTAGTCCTTTTAAGGCACCATGGCTGTTAACTAACGCATCGCAGGTTGCTAGGGATTCAAATTTATTTGGTGCAGTAATAAAAGGTTGCTTAGTCAAATCTGCCAACGCTTTTGCCACACGGACGGCATATTCTGGATGTGTATTGAGCCCAGTTCCGACGGCAGTGCCTCCCAATGCTAGTTCGCACAGATGCGGTATGCTTTGTTCAATATGTTTTGCGCTGTGCTTAAGCATCGCTACCCAACCAGATATTTCCTGGCCGAGTGTCAACGGTGTTGCGTCTTGTAGATGAGTCCGACCAATTTTAACGATATTTTTAAATGCAACCACTTTGGCATCTAGGGTATTTTTTAACATAGCTATCTGTGGCAACAGATTTTCACGGACGGCAACGACCGCAGCAATGTGCATTGCTGTCGAGAAAACGTCGTTGGAGCTTTGGCTTTTATTAACATCGTCATTGGGGTGTACTAGACACTTTTCACCGCGCCCACCACCAAGCAACTCACTGGCTCGATTCGCTAGCACTTCGTTCATGTTCATGTTACTTTGGGTACCGGAGCCGGTCTGCCAAACAGCCAACGGGAATTCAGAGGGATGCTTGCCGGTCAAAACCTCATCCGCGGCCTGGATAATTGCTTGTGCACGTTCAGTTTCAAGTAAACCTAGTTCCTGATTCACTTGCGCTGCCGCGTGTTTAGTTTGTGCCAGCGCTTTAATCATTTCAGAGGGTATTTTTTCGTTGGAAATACAAAAATATCTTAATGACCGTTGCGTTTGCGCGCCCCAAAGATGGTCTTTTGGGACGTCAATCTGCCCAATTGAATCTTTTTCAATACGAGTCATTGCTATTATGACCTCCTGGTTATTTTTTACTAAAGATCACTAACTTTGCCTTACAGTGCTAACTTTTTTATCTAAGCTAAGGCATTTATAGTATAATTATACATAAATACCTACTACTATACGAGTAGTAAGCGCTATTACAATATTAATTAATAAATTAATAAATTAATAAATTAATAAATTAATAACGGGAACGATAATGAAAAATATAATAAATATACTTGAAGATTATGCGCTTGGGGCAATTAAAGACGCTTTGACCTAGTTTTTGGCATTCTCATTTCAAGGTCGGGGATAGTGGAATTATGGATGGGTCCGTACCTTAAAGTAGTTTGTTTGTCGTTGATTCGTAAGGCAATGAAACATGACTTTTGTATACTGTCGCTCATTGCCTTATTAGTAAAGATGCTCTTTAGTGTGGAACCTGCTATTCCTGCTTTCCTTGCCTACCATTATAACAATATTTTATACAGTTATTTAGTGAGTTACCCCAATGACCTATGAGAAAAAAAATCTACACGCTGGAGATTCTAATCGGTATGCTGGTCCATTAGAATAGAGAATTCTGTAATACAGTGCGGATGATTGTTGGTGCCTATCTCGAAAACACTGGTTTTTTTTCACCGCTGTTGTTGAACGTCATTACCCTAAGGCTTTTGTTAGGCGATATTTTTATTTGCGTAAACTCTATGGTTATCTTAAAGACATGGTATTCTAGATGATACCTAAATAACGTACTGCACGCCACGCTTGATACTGAAATATATTGACGTACCAGGACTAATGGCTAATGTTTTATTTTTTCACAAAACTGGATAAAGTTTTATTTACTTTGTAAAATAGCAAGAGTGTATTTGTTCTTCCCAATTCTGGTGGGAAGTTTTGCTTTTTTTTTGCTAAATGCGGGTAGTAAAATTGGACGGATAAATTTTGCTTAGCAGTTATTATTGCTACTATTAATTTCATGTCTTGGGCATTATTCCTGGTTATATGTTTTTTATTCCCTTAGGCGGTTGTTGAGTAAATTAAATTAGATGGTAAGAAATTATTAAAAAATTATAAGGATGCATAACCTATAAAAACCTTCTAGGGTTAGCGTGATCATTATTCTTGGCGTTGCTATGGCTTTTTTTAGCAGAACCTAATATGCTGGTAAAAAAAGTTTTTACCGCTGGTTAAGGAAGTTGCTTAATAATGCTAACGCCTAATCGTGAAGCACTTTTCCGTAGTTGGTTTTGTACTTTTCTGTGGAAAAGTACCGGTGTGTTGAATGGTATATATTCATGAGTCATATTAATTATGTACTGTAATACGACGGCTTAAGTAGTGATAATAAACTGTTAAAAATCGGTAAAGATATACGTTTAACGAAAAAATAGATCATGCTCCTTTTCCGTTTGCTTAATTAAAAGCGTGTTTATTTCCAGTATGGTTACAGCACATGGTATTTTAGAGAAAACTGCCAAAACTTAGCTGTTTTTTCAACAGCGCTGCTAATGGGGATAAGTTTTCGATCTAGGTTAATTATAAACTAGATGTATTGGACTATTTAATAGTAGGAGGAAATTTAATGTCAGTAAGCTGAATATCAGTTTATCTAACCTGGATAGAAATTAACTAAAGCGTTCAGTAATAACTATCCTTAGCAAGTTAAGTAAATTATGTAGCAGGCGTGGATTATCTCGGCTTTTTTACAGAAGTACTTTACTGTGATGAAAGTAATCCCTATATGGGATCAGCTCCGTTAAGTTTGAAAGATACCAAAACAGAAATTAATGGCGTGATTATTACACTTTTTTGTCGCCGGTTCATCTTCGCCAGAATGGCCTTATAGCTCATTGGTAGGCTTTGGCGAATAGCAGCTTTGCGTGTCAGAAAAATTATTTTTTACTAATTTTGACTTGCCACGTGATGGTTTTACTCTTTAGAAGTACCTAAGAAGTGTAGTTTTTTGTCTCCTGAATGAGGTAGAGCTCTGCTAGGAGCAAAGGTATCTTTTTCATGTCATTAACGATAAGCAAACCTAAGTTGTCATATTGATGCGCGGCTAGTAATTGGGATTGAAAATATAAAAAGCGCTATAATAAACAATGATGTTATTGATGTTATCGGGATGTGTAGTTAGGTTCTCTGGCACTTGTTCGATGGTGTGTAGACGAGGTGAGTGTAATTAGGGATAGTCAGGCTCAGCGAAAATGGTATAAAAAAAACTTTTTGTTCAGGGCGATTTTAGTATAATCAATATTATAACTATTTTTTAAATGTTATGTTATCAGTAACTAAGGTTAACCTTTTTACACTTTAATATTGCTTTAGATAATTTAAGTATATGACATTATTAATGTCAACGCGGATCATTGCCAGGTCTGTTTTCGTCTCCTCGTAAGCCTTATGTAAATTTGCATCATTACGCTACTGGCTCCATGAGAGATTAAGGTAGTTTTTTAAATGCGATGAATTTTGGCCGTGCGTTGTGCCTCAAAAATCCATATTGCTCCTGAGCAATTCTGAAATTATTGATCTAGTTAAAATTGTCGATATCCATGAGAAGTTGGACCTTCTCATGGATACCTGATCGCTATTGGCAACGTGTAGTACGGTAATTTGAGCGCTGATGCTAATAGTTTTGATTATTTTGAGTTTGCTAATAAGCTACACCAGAACCTATACATCGTTATGGTAAATAAGTGTTGTGAGAAATTTACGTGCGATGTTGCCCCTAGCTTGCCTAACATTAGCCACGTTAGCGTCGTTACCGCCAGCGCACAGCGAGAATAACGCGAAAAATAAATGCTAGGAACCCTTGACCTTAACGATATTTACGTATCTCCCACGAGTATATTTACTCGATGACTCTGCACGTTAGCCTTGTGTTCAGATTAACAGGGTGTAGAAAACTGTCTTAAAGTCCTTTTTTTTAGATCATCACACCAGGTAGACCTATGCAATGTAGTAATATAGTAATATTACTAGGAGGGGTATTCTTTTATCGAACATAGATCGGACTGGCAGATATAATATTGTTGCAAATAGCGACAAAATATCTTGTTGGTATTACATTAAATATTTATCCTACATTATACTATAGCTAGGCTACTAGCGCACCGATGCTTAGTGAATAAAAGAAAATAGGGCAAAATCAACTTCAGCCAGGAAATAAGCTCCGTGTTTCACCCTAAAATAATCTGTTATTTATAATCTTGTCATAGCGGGCTTGACCTCCTGTACGGCAGGGGGTACCCTGTTCTAGGGTGCCACTCGTAACTATCGATAGTGGGAGGTTAAAGAAAAGACTGAATGCTAAGACTTTATCTTTTTTGTCATACCCCCATACTGCTTTACTGAACGTATCTTGAACAAAAAAGAATTAAGAAATAATATTTATACTATGTTGTAATGTGTAATACTTACTATATTATCAATTTATATGTTTTTATAGCTAAAAACTCTTCCATTATCTGCTTTTGTTGATATTAATTAATATTAGGATGCTGAGTAGGGTAAAATTAATGTAGGTGGTTAATTTTAGGCCTCTAGCCACGTCAGTATAGTTCTTTCCACTTTATTTATATTATGGTCGATATAGACAAAATAAATATCACGTATTACCCATACTTTCAGCTGATGCAATATCAGTAGTACGGGGTCTTTAAATCAAGGTCCTTAAATCTGGTTGTATATAATATCAATACGATGTATTATGCCAAGATGTTAACAGCGATAAGTAATATTTACTTGCAGAAATTTGGTATGTTGAAAAGGTGGATGCTATGTTTCATAGCTTGTTAAAATCAAGAGGGTGTTAACAGTAATATAACAAACACTCAAGAAATCAGCTAGTCATGCTTTATCACGTTTGTGACAAAACCTTTACTTAGTTAGTAGCGTGCAGATAGCAAATCTCCTTATTATTAGTCATGGTCGGTTAGGATAAATAAAATATCTTATTTCGCACAGAGTTGAAATTGGCTGTATGGGAAAGCGATTATGAATCGCTGTTATTTTTTATCAGGCGCTGTTCATGCCTCTTTTGAACCTATTTTACCCCCTAATGCCGCTGTTATTAGGTTTATAATTAGTACTCAGCAAATTATCTTCTTGGTTTAGTTTATATATCCGTACGCAAATATTTTTAAAGTCATGACAGATTAATATTTAATGCCTTTGGAGATTTATTTTTTATTTTATAGAGGTTAGTATGTTCGTTTACTAACATAAATATTGTCTCTTTTAATAGTTTATTATAAATATAATGATTTTACATAAAATTATTGTAAGATATATCGGTACGATTGGATAGAAAAATATATTTTATCGCGGAACTACCCACAATGTTAGCACCTTCTTTTTAAGAGACTGAAGAAGTTAACTAAAGCAGTTTTATTTAATTAACGATGATATATGTCCGTTTTAATTTTCAGGGTAAAAAGGTTTGATAGTGCAGAGGCGTAAAATAAAATTCAGCATATCAGTAATATGGAATACTTTCTGGGATATATAGCTTGCGAACTCTGTAGTAATGTGGAAATTGTATTGTTTATTCGCTGAGATTGGTTGTGTGATAGGGGGATGTTTTAGATATCAATAATATGATTTATTAATGTTTTGAATAAGGATGACGAAGAGAGGGACTAAAGGCACTGGCAGATTATCCTATTACTTGTACTTGTATTTTTTTAAACCACTGACATGCACAAATATATCACTAATACTTGATAATTATATATGGATAAGGTGGCATTTACTGATGGCATTATCATAATGAACGCCTGTTTATATTTGTATTAGATAGTAAATCTGTTCTAAATTAGAAAAAACTTATGGAAATTTAAACTAAGTTAAATAGTTATAAAAGTGATTATATTTCTTGTGCAGGGATTCTTGCTCCATATTCATCAGCAGAGGGTGTAGTAAGGCCGCTTAAGATCGGTATCTTAAGTTCTTGTTAAACGGATTTTTTGGCAAAGAGAATATCAGTAAAACGTAATTGCGCGCTGTGTTGCATATTATATGTACTTTATACTTTACTAAGCGTATGTTATTTTTAAATTTTAAAGTTCAGTGCGAAGCGTGTCGAATATACACGTAAAAAAATTATAAGAAGCTAAAGTGTATTGCTGCCCAAAAAAATCGCATCTAAAATAAGAATGTCTCGCCCTTACTAAAGGGCTAGGGGTTGGCAATGCCGGTCGTTAAAAGCTGTATCTATAATCGATATTTCTATGTTGCAAATTTGCTAATTTATTAAAACTAAGAGTAGGTAAAAAAAATCCAATGGACGCATCGTCGTAAAATTACCAAAGAAGGAGGGACGTTTACAGTTCTTCAGGGATGGCCTTGATAGTACGCATAGAATGTTCGTAGTTTTGATACGGAGGTTAACCAGGGAATGAAGGTATTTGGCGGACTTGCCGTCATGACAAGTGTTCTATATGGTGTACAGAGCGATGGCATAAGACGATATTACTATTGGCACCAATCAAATCCTAGTATTGAAAGAAGAATCACACCAGAAGATACTAAGCTAGCGGATCAGCGTGCGATTTACGCGTTCGCATTATCGCGAGTTCAATCTATATGAAGCTTTCGCTGGTAAAATTTTTGACCGCTGCCTCAACATGTTTGACTATAACCATAATGTATTGCTGGCTTTAGATATTGCGCAGTTTGCTACCTAAAACCTAAGCTTGCCAATCAGCTGAAGAGTGGGAAGCTGGACATCCCTTATGCGATGTATAATCTAGCAGAAAAAACGGCGCTTCGAGTGCTATCAGCATGCTCTATTGCAGTTAAGAAAAACAATAGACTTCAACGGAAACGATTCCATAAAAATTGACCGCAGAAAAGCTCTTTGACCAAAAAACACGACCGAGCTGAACGCGCTTTAGGATGCCAAGGTGAAATATGATGTGCTAAATCTTAAACTCATCGGTAAAAATGAGAAAGAGATCTATGATATTTCACTATTCAGCGGCTAGCGCAAAGTAACAGTGAAGACGTATTCCAATTGATCATGAACGCTTTCGCCCATGAGATTGATCCGCACACCAATTACATTTCCTGTGCAATACTGAACAGTTCAACATTAAAATGAGCTTGTTGTTTGAAACTATTGGGGCGGTATTACAGATAAATGATGATTACACTGTAATAAACTCACTGGTACCAGGCGGCCAAGCAGCGAAAAGAAAAGCTATTACTGTAGGCGATTGGGTGGTGAGTGTTGGAGAGATCGGTAAACTGATGGTATATGTTATCGCTTGGCGGCTTAATGATGTCGTGTCGCTGATAAAAGGGCTGAAAGGTAGTAATGTTTGGTTAGAAATATTGCCTATCGGCGAAAGCACTAAAACCCGCATAGTCACTGTTACCCGCGATCGTATCCGGCTCGAGGATCGAGAAACAAAGATATCGGTCAAAAGATCGGTAAAGAAAAAGTAGGTATTATAAATATCCCTGGGTTTTACGTAGGCCTAAGCAATGATGTTCAAGTACAGCTGTAGAAGTTAGAGAAAAAAGAATGTGCAGAGTATAATTATCGATTTTCGCACTAACGGCAGTGGCGTGTTTATAGAAGCTGTTTTATTATCAAAATTATTTATTCCTAGTGGACCGAGTATACAGGTGCTGGATAACAACAGTAAAATTCGTGAGGATAGTGATAGTAACGGTATTGTCTATCATAAAGGCCCGCGGGTAGTATTAGTTGATTGGTTCAGTGCTTTTGCGTCGGAGATTTTCGCTGTGGTGATGCAGGATTATGGTCGAGCGTTAGTGGTCGGTGAAGTGACCTTCGGTAAAGGTACCGTTCAGCAATATTGCTCTCTAAACCGTTTTTACGATAAGATATTGCGCCAAGAATGGCCTAGGCGGGGGTTTATTCAATACACAATTCAGAAATTTTACCGCATAAATGGCGAAAGTACGCAGCATAAAGGCGTTGTACCAGATATTCGTATTCTTACAAGCACTGAAACCTGCGGAAAATTTAAAGATAATGCACTTCCTTAGGACAGAATTAAAGTGGCTACCTATACCAAAGTTAATGATCTGAAGCCCTTTTCGCCAGAATTATTTAAAGCGCATCGGGCGCGTATTGTTAAAGATCCTGAATTTCAGTATATACAGCAGGATATCGCGTGATTCTACGCCCTGAAAGATAAGCGTAATCGGATATTCCCTTAATTTTGCCCGGCGGGAAAAGGAGAAGTGTAAGAATATTGCGCTATATTTCGTTCATGCTAAAACTAGATATCTTTAGCTAACCTATTGTTACTCATAAGGAATAGCAGATTTCCTAGGGTGTGTCGATACCGGTTCTTTTTAGTTTGTGTCGAATAAGAAGTCAAAAGTTTAATAAATGCAAGGTTATGTTTTTTGGTGAATTATCGGCCTGTAATCTTTAAAATTGCTGGCGAGTTACTAGAGTAACCTTATGTACTAAGCATAATAACTTGAGGCACTAGATATTTTATGATGCGTATTGTTTTTTTTCTGCTTACTGACTTGGCGGTGATGGTGGTGTTCGGTATTGTACTGAGCCTCAGTGGAATACAGTCCTCAAGTATAGTCGGATTAATGATTATGGTTGGCCTATTCGGTTTCGGTGGCGCTTTCGTTTCACTGTTAATGTCAAAATCTATGGCGTTACACTCAGTCGGCGGCGAAATAATTAAGCAATCGCGCAATGAAACCGAACGCTGGCTACTCAATACTGTACGCCATTTGGCACAGCAGGCAAAAATCATCATGCCGCAGGTGGCGTTGTACCATGCGCCCGATATCAACGCTTTTGCTACTGGCGCTCGGCGCGATTTTTCGCTGGTAGCTGTCAGTACTGGCTTATTACAGAACATGAACCGCGACGAAGCTGAAGCGGTGATTGGGCATGAAATTAGTCATATCGCTAATGGCGATATGGTGACTATGACTCTTATCCAGGGCATAGTGAATACTTTTGTCATTTTCATCTCGCGAATCTTGGCGCAGCTAGCAGCGGGTTTCATGTCATCAAGTCATGACGAAGAGGAAAGAGACAACGGCAACCCAATAGTATATTTTGCTGTTTCCATGGTATTGGAGTTGTTTTTTGGGATATTGGCGAGTATCATCACACTATGGTTTTCGCGCCATCGTGAATTCTACGCTGACGCTGGTTCAGCTAAATTGGTGGGATGCGAAAAAATGATTGCGGCTTTACAGCGGTTAAAAACCAGTTATGAACCCCAAGAAGCTAGCAGCATTATGGCCTTATGCATTAACGGTCGCAACAAAACTTTTAGTGAGTTATTTATGTCTCACCCACCGTTGGATAAACGCATCGAAGTTTTACGTTCTGGCGCTTATCTGCAATAAGGCGGCATAAGAGACGCTGAAGTTGCTAGTAACAAATTCGATGATACCGAGCTTACATTGCTCTTTAATGCCTAGATTTCAAGGGATAAGTACGTCACTTTCATACGTCAAATTCTCTTTATTTGCTTTTTGTGGTATTCTTATTTGAGAAGAAAGCGCTATGGTTTTTTTATATTTCCCCTATTCTTTCTGCTCTGCCGGAATAGGGCAGCACTTTTCGTAACGGGTATATTATCATGCGCCAGATGATTTTACTGTTTTTCGGTATAACAAGATAGGCTAGTAAAAAAGAGATTTTGGGGGGGGTAAATAAGTACATATTATACTCTCTCTATAGAGAGGCCCTGCGTGTATCTGATCGATAAGGGTATCCCGATCAGGGCCTTAGCATAACCATCAAGGCCGGTAATGATTTTTTTATAGCCAGGAGAGTTTACAGATAAAATAGCATTAAGATGCTCGTCAGCATTTTAATACTGAAAGAAAGGGGATCTGCAGTAAGTCATTTACCGCTAGAGTTGGGCTTGAACCTGTTTAGTGAAGCCGCTTAACCTAATACGGATAGCAGTAGATCAAAAGTTAGGATAATTGATTAGTGCGTTACAAACTTTGAAGCATGGCTGATTTTTGCGGGTTATAATCAAAAAGAAATGGTATTCTAACCATTAGAGAAAATAGGCTGATGGAGACATTGATTGCAAACACCACTATTTTAACTCTAGCCATACAATAAAATATAGAGTATAGGCTTGCTTGGTGCCGCCGCTATTAGCGTATTGATAGTCATATCACAACAAAGAACATCCTATGGATAGATGATTTGGATTAGTGCGCTTATTGATGCTCATTACCCTGCGGTAATGTAATCATGAATTATCCGACAATGCACAGAGTAACGATGTAACATTGAATACCGCTAGATCACATTTATAGACACAATAGGTAGCTATAAATATCACTGAAGCTGAGGAAAAATAGCAGGAAAACGATTATTGGCAGTTAATAATAACTATTAAGCACTTAGATCGATGTTATCGTAATCCTTTCTATAGTATTTCTATCAGAAAAGTGCTGCTAGCGTGGTGAGAAACCTCTGAGGTAGTAGAGGTGATGTCTTGCTAGATGGGCTACTACGATTAGCCGTTTTTAACTCTCTTCATTCATTGAACTAGATGATCATGACCTGTTTCAGGATCCTCCATTTCATTAAAGAAAAAAGATGATAAAGGCTTTAGTCAAAAAGCAGGAACTTCTTTTCAAATCTGCCCGCTTAACAGATATTATAAAATAAATTCTGGATATTATTGATAATATTGCGTCTATGGAGTTGTAAAAAAATATCCGCAAACTAAAAAATATAAATTTTAACACTTATCCTGCGGTGCGCAATGAGATCACGTAGAAATTGATAAACCTATCGTCTTTATTGACATAAAGTTTTAATCGTAATCATTCCGTATTAATTATTAATAATAGACTATTTTAGGTAATGAATATAATTGGTTAACTATGCGTATATGTTTTTAATTAAAATTATTTTATTAAAATTAATTAAAGTTCTGTTATTTTCTGTTTAAGTTTTAGCGGAGAAAGTTCCTGAATTAAGCATTTTAGTAATAAGATTTTAAAAGAGGTATAATAGTTAAGTTCCTTGTAATTCTGTTGCACTGTCTAGCTCTTTAGCTACCAGGGATAAATAGGTTTTATGATTAAATAGGGGGATTTATTTAGCGGTATTTGTCTGATTCTAAATAAATTCTTATAGTATTTATTGCTAGGTAAATTTTATCAGTAAGTTACTAAGTACGCTATGAAGTGAAAATAGCTACTAGTTCAATAAGTGGCAGGTTAATTCATGAAGAAGTTAGAAGATGGCAGCTTGAATATTGCTGTCGCTGGGGTATTTGTCGCGGTATTCTTTATCATTGTGTTAGAGTATATTTTTCCTCAACTGCGGCAGTGTTAAAGCTAACGAAAATATAGTTTTGCTTAGGATCTTCTGAAGGAAGAGAAACAGCAAACTGCCCTGTTATCGAAGTTAACCCAAAGAAAAATCTAAACTTGATCGTGCTTTTACCCCTAGCGAGCCCGTTATGTTTAGATATTTTATTGCTGAAGATTGATACCTCAATGGGCGTTAAATGAACCCTGTCAATATAGGGACTTGTGACATCCTTTGTATTGTCTATCCCTAACGGGAGAGTACAAACCATGAATAGTCCTAATTACTAATATGCTTCCACTAAACTGTACCAACACCAATAGGTTTTACTAATCCAGAGATTTCCTTTTGCCCTTATGGAAATTAAAACTTTAGCACGAAGAAGCTAAGATATAGATCTTGCCTTGCGCGATGAAAGTTATGACACTTGAATTTTTCAATGGTAGTTAGAGCATGGTTTCTTTTTGTAGAAGCGGTAGAGATATTTTTTATTAATTAAAAAAAATTGGTAAAAGTATATCGCCGCTGTGATCTTCAAAATCGCGTCGCAAAAAACAACTTATGGTAATCCTCGCTGAATTAAGTTCCATCGATTAGGTTTTATATTCCATCATCGTTATAATCGCGCCTCTTCACATAGATTATTATTGGGTTTTCCTGCATACGGGGTTGTTGTATTTCTTTGGGTACTTATATGTATTATGGCGAGACTGTGTCAAACCATACCGATGAATATAAATGGTAAAATATTCTAAACTTCCTGAAATTCATCCTCCATTGCACGCTTACTTGCTATTGGCGCATGTAGTCGCTGTAGGAATACAATTAAATATTATCAGTATAAATGGGTTATTTCTAATATCTTATTGGGTTCTCTTTTTTTTTGCAGATTAAGTAATTACATGCTACGGATGGGGGTGGCTCACCAGGTAGGACTTTTTTTAATGTCGCAGCATTATTTATCAGCGCTATTATAGTACCAAAATAGTTCATACCGTAAAGGTATATAAAGTCCAATTAAGGTAGTGGTTTTTTACTAGAAACTACAGAAGCTGCGGGTTATCCGATTAATTTTATTTCGAACTGGTGAATAATAAACCCCCTTGTATGAGACGCTGCTGAAATTGCAGCGCTCAGCGCGTAACCATTTTAGACAATAAAAATTTTATTGTGTTAAAAATGGACAGAAATACGCTTTTAAACTATTTATCTCATCGCAGTGTCTGCGGTTGTAGGAGAAGGTCAATGATAGGCAAATCAGATGACGTAAAACACGTTGGGATTTGAGCTGCAAGACCTGCGATAAGTAGTGGTACTGAGCAGTACATGTGCATATACGCAATATTGATGATATCTCTAGTAAAGAGATAATGGAATATTCCTGGTATAAGGAAGTGGGGCATTATAAACAGAGACAGCTAAGTCGATGCTCATGTGCCAATAGTAAACACGGCTGTGTTAACTTTGATAATACATATTTTATAAATATATTGGATATTGATAATGTCCGTCAATATCAAGAATGTATAATTAGACATAGCAGTATGCTAAATACCTACAATTTGCTATGCAGTCACTTTCCTTTGCAAATTGTTATATTGCTTTAATATTCATCGTATATAGCGCGTGATTATTAAATCAGTGTAAGCATATCTGACAATAAATAAATATTATGTTTCTTTTTTTGCTTAAGTGAATTAACGTCTCTTAGATTATTTTAAAATCTATTAATTGGAATATTAGTATTGTATTTAAATACAATGGTACACAAGATTAGCGATTCTTTATAAAGAAAGTTTAGCACTAGACTAGGGTGACAGGTGGTATTGATAAGCGAGTGTTATCTTGTCTGAAAAGTAAAGAAGATAGATAGATTTAAATAGCAGGTTTTAAAGTTTTAGAAAAATCTCTCTATTTTAGAGAGAAAGGCTATAATCCTAAGAGTAAAAATTGTGAATTGAGCCTCTTAATTTCTTATATTGATGAATAAATAATTACTTTTGAGTAATGTATTAGACATCAAAAGGGAGTGTACGTTAATGTTATCTTTATCAGGTAACGCGGTAGCCAACGGTACTATAACTCGGTATAAAAAATCTCTAATACCTTATTGATGCTATGTAAGGTGCTTAAGTGTATTGATTATGTGCAAGATATCCTGACTTGATTAAAAATGGCTTGCCATTATTTACAGAATATGTGATAACGCAATTGGGTAAAACGAGGTATAGTTCTGTATATGAGTAGCATTTTCAGTAAAGAAGTTTTGCGTATGGGTAATTTTGTTGCGTACTACTTCTCTCCTGATCCTTATCTTAGTGCCTCAAGCAGTAACGAATCCAGTTTGTCTCTGTATCGTCAGAAAGCGATTTAAACACTCCAAAGGAAATATGCAAGATGGCAAAGATTAAAGGTCAAGTGAAGTGGTTCAATGAATCTAAAGGCTTCGGTTTCATCACTCCAGCCGATGGCAGTAAAGACGTGTTTGTTCACTTTTCCGCTATTCAGGGTAACGGGTTTAAAACTCTAGCTGAAGGTCAGAATGTTGAATTTGAAATTCAAGATGGCCAGAAAGGCCCTTCAGCAGTTAACGTAACTACTCTGTAATCCCGGTTTTTGTAGTAACAGTCGGTTATTTGACTGACGGATAACATCTAATTCCCCCTGCTAAAACGAAGCTAACAGGGGGAATTACTTTTGGATAATATTTTCTCTGGTTTATCCCGGCATTTTTTCTTTCGGCTGGTATGTCTCTCTTATTCTGCAATCAAATATTCCCCTACACACCTGCTTAAACCGCAATATTATCCGGCAAAACTATATTGCTCACTTCTTGCTATTTCGGCGAAATAGTATAGAGCATCACGGCTATTGTAGGGGTGGCTAGTCAATCCCTCGTGCAATAAAATGCGTAATGACTCTAAATCCAGATAGTACGAACGCGGCATGATAACTGCGGTGGGTAACGCTTTTGTTGTTCCTTGACTTTATTGATTAGACACCTGACTGACTTCATATTTTAAATATAGGTTTACTTACTATAGGGTGATCATTTCAAGAACTACTACCATGATGGTTTACTGTTCGCTGCATCAAGCGTAGCGTCAGATTCCATGAGGATTTCTGCTAGACTGGTTATTGCGCTAACGTATCTATCGAAAATATATAGAATAAGCATAAGCAAAAAGAGTTGTTAGTAGTGTATCAGGGAAAAGCGATAATGACTCTGTCAAGCTCTTAGAACACACAGCACCCCGTTCAGGGGGGGAGATGTACTCGTAGCCCTAAGGGCGGTATCATGAACTTGTTTCTTTTATTGCAGTTTTGTTTTTGAGGACTGAAGCCTTTCTGGTATGAACGATGCCTTGCCGCAAGAGGTGTTTTACAACCTTGGAGGATAGAAGTAGAAGGGAAAGAAATAAGTGATTATCGTAGAAATATATATAACGATGCAAAAGATTCTGAAGTCATTTAAACACTAAAGTTGTTTATATTTTATATACTCTAGTTATTTTTGCAAAAAAAATAAGGGAGAATTATGGATAATTAACTTATGTTTGCTATAATGGTTTTTTTATTAAAAATATTGAAGGTTAAATAATTTATTATGAATATCTTTTGAATATATGTTTTCCGAAACTTTCTTAATCTAAATAATTATTTTCCTATTATCGAGGAAAAGCTAAATTACTGATGATTTAGTATTGTCCTGAGTCAACTTTACACTATTTTCTTTAATATTTCAGCTAGGTAATTGTAGTGGCTAACCAAAAATTCCGCTGCGTTAGAGTTTTTACAGTATCTATTTTCCTAATTCTTTTTTTGGCAGAAACTAACTGTGCCATATTTATATGGGCTGTGTAATATTCCACGATATAGTCTATAATTTCATAAACTTTTCACTGAAGCTTATATCTAGTTTCGCCTGTTAGCGAAATTCACTCATTTTATAAACCTCTAAAGAACTACTCTATTAGAGCAATTAATACAGCACTTACCCGCCGATCTATATTTTGTTTGCAGTAGCACATTAAAATATAAATATATTTTAATATATGAAAATTTTAGAAGTGCTAACAATGGAGTTTTAAGAAGTTATTTTTCGGTGAAAATTACCAATTTAATCGGTAGGTAATTTTACTTTCGGTGCAATCCAGCATCGTTATGACAAAATTTAAGTCCTGCGTATTACCGCTTACTTGTAGAGGCACCTACCAGATTTCGCCGAAACCTATCATTTATTCCTGATTGAATCAAGGTTGATATTGTTACCATCGTGTCACCTATTGGTCTTGTGCGGATTTCTGAAAGTGGTTTTTTAGTGTAGTGTCCTGTATGCACTACGAACTTTGCGATTTGTTCGGCGTTTAAGATCTTTAACAGGGGGTACTTTAGCGATTTTAGACCTAGTGGTGGTCACTCCAAATTTGGCATTCGCTGCTTAAGCGCCTTTATCTGTCGCAGTTTTTTTCTATGCTTTTTCTTGGTCTTGGTGGCCTCGTTTGTATCACGTTCTTAATCCCAGCATTATTTTCTACTTAAGGTCCGGCGCTAGTATCTATGCGGGGTTATCTTCAGGAGTAGTAACCCTGAAGTCATCAGTAGTGCAATTTGCACATTTCTTCACTGTGCGCTATATGTAGGGTTACTCAACCCTAATTCAGGGGTGTTTAGATGTATCGGTATTGCCTGTTTTAGCATGGCCGTCATCCCTCTTCGCCGTGTTATATCGCGCAAGTGTAGGGGGTTTAGTCTTACTTGAGTTTTGTAGTGTGTTAGTTGCCAGTCAAGTGATATGTTTTTTTTGGCGCCATATGTGGTAGATTGCTTGGCGTTATCCTGCGCAGGGATAGATCTCGCGTTATCTGCTCTTGCCTACATTGATGACATTAATAATCTTGCTGGCATATCAGCACACGCCCCGCTATCCTACTTACTTTTTTATTCATGGTTTCTCCAGGTAACTGATTTATTATATTACCTTAATTATAGTAATTAGTTTACTATTACGTAACCCCACTAATCTAGTTTTTTAACTTAGACAATTTTAAATACGTGGTCCCATATCCACATATAAATTACAGAAATTAAGCTGTGTGCTCAGTATTTTATATAATTTATTTCTTATTTCTTATTTCTTCATACATATTTCCTGTGCCTCACATATGACTTTAGTATATGGTTATGATCTACTAGTCTGTGCGATAGAGACTAGTATTTGGTCTACAAATAAAGTAAGTCTATTTCTTTAGTTCCACTGGATACAATAACGCAATTACTTATGTTGCGTCACAACAAGAGCAACCGTGAACATGTAACTATTTATTATAATAGTTTTTTAAGGATATTTTTCTGTTTAATGATAGTTGCGTGTTGTTTAAAGTGCTTTAAGTCTAGCCTATTCGAATTTACGTAGAAATAGCAGTAGGCGCCTAGGCCTCTTATTCAACAATGAGCATATCAATAAGATTTACGGCGGTTTCTCCGTCGGCACCGTAACTACTGAGGAAAAAATGAAAGAGATCATCTTCTCACATCGGATCTAGGTGAGATTCGCCCGCGGCAATTTAAAGGTTAAAAGGGTAATCTGGAATAGTGGCATTCAGAAGAAAATTCATCCACTGTGCCATTATATATTATCGCAATTTCATCACTATCGCATAGACAGTGGAATCGCTAATAGTAAACTTTGATACTAATACGCAAAATATAATAAACGTCAATAATGTGGTGACGTGACGCTACTGGTGCGGTCATGCTATCGGCTGATATTACTGTAGAATGATATCTTGTATAACAGAATTTAATTTCGTCATTATTTTTAAGACTAAAAAAAATCAGGCACCTGCCAGATGGTTTCTATTGTCTCATCCTATAAATATTTATGGATTATCATGATAAATCAATTAATGTTTTATGTTTTTTCATGTTGATTTTTTATCAAATGGAATTAGTTAATATTATTAAAATGCCTCTTTAATTACAGCGAAAATATAAAGTGCTAGATACCTTCTTTATGGATTTCATGAGTAATAAACCCGGAATTTTAGTATTGTGTATCTTATAAATTTTATATGGCGTTCATACAGTGAGGCCAGAGTGAGGGTAGCGTCATGTTCGGCAAGAAAGTGGCAAACCTAGCTTTGCTTAAAGTAAAGCAGAGCTTAAGAATTTCATAAAAATAATAAATTTTATTTTTATTCATGATCAAACCATAGTTTGAAACCATATGAAAATTTATAATAAAAGATAGAAAAATGGTTGTAAATAGCGATATTAAGTTTAATAATTAGAAAATTATAATAAAGGATCTTTTTTTTGATAGTCTATTCAGACTATCAAAAAAGTGGAATGTTCTAAAAAATTAAGCCACTATATATCTTATTTTAATATTTTAATTTAATTCATATTTTTATAATAAATATCTAAAGGCGTTTTTAACTACTTTAAAATCTTCTTCTAATACAGTTAGTTGAAGTTCAGAATCTTTAAAAGATCTGTAAAGAACTTTATTAAAGGATTTTTTAGCTTAACCTGTCGTTTAACTTAAAAATCCAGAAATGATTTCACCTATCATACTAGAGGTTATATTAACAATACGGTAACTCTCCATGAGAGTAAAATTAGAATGAGTACGTGAGGACCACCTAAGAGCAGAGGAAATCAACGTAGAGATTTTTAAATTCCACATTCAGTTAAATGGTTTTATAGGTTCCAAAGTAGAGGATAGCTCTCAATGGTTTAAGCAGCGCTCTGTGGTAGCTAGTGTTAAGTTGGTGGAATGGTAGAATACGATTGCCATTAAAGCGAATATCGGTATGAATATCTTTATACTTTACCAATGTATTAATTAGTTATTTCTTGCTAAGAAATATAACTTAGCCCACGTCTATCCAGTTTTCTTTCTAAAGAAAATACTTTACGTTTAAATTGCTTAAACAAAAAAATCGGCTTTTTAGTTAAAATATATGCTCTAAAAAGGTATTTGTAGTTGATGCTGATACGATATAAAGCCGTAGATTGCCCCATCGATTGCGAAATCGTATTATAATATCACTAAAAGTCAAAATGACTTTTAGTGATATTAACCGGTACGATTAAATATCTTGTTGTGCTGACCGAACAGTATCATCAGCTAAAAATTAAACACTATATTGTGATTATATAGCTAAAAGTTAACTCTAGTTACATATTATTGTTGATATTAGACTCAAATATCCCAGCCATATCACTTAAACTCTAGCTACGCTGAGGGGGTCATGCAGCCGGCACAAGAGACATAAAGTCACTGTCCTGATGGACGAATACAGGTTAACTAAAAAAAGAACACTTGTCACCTAAACAGACAAAAGCATCATTTCATACCTTTATCTATTCCTATTGTATTTACTGTTAATAGGGTAAATTTTATCCTTTCATCATCCAGGAGAATAGTGGTTTTAATGTAAATTAATGGGTTAAACTGATGAATAGTATTATATAAATTCCAATTATTATTTAAATGTTTATCAAACATAAACTGAATGATAACAATAGTAAAAATGATAATAACTTATTTTTGTTACTTTTTATTTTAAACTTGATTGGTTCTCGGGGGTATCAGTTCAGCTTGAATGCTGCAGTGTCGGTGTATAATATAGGATGTGTTGTGAATGGCAACTATTACCTTTTTCAGTATTTTCTGCGCCTTTTAGAGCCTTTTACTACGCCGAGAAGGATGAGACGGCGCAAGCCAAGCTAGGTATCAGTGCGTTAAGGGAACCTCCTACTTCATTCTTACGTTGTATCTCGAGTACCAACAATTACCTTCCGCGCTGTTATCGCGTAATGTAAGGTTAAATCAATAATCGTATTGGCTAATACTCTCTATAGCTTCTCATGCTTTCTTTCTGGAATTTTAGATAAGTGATAAAAGCGGCTAGGAAAACGCTGCCTGCGATTGATCACTCTTTGGTGTATTATAAGTCTGTTACTGATAGCGCAGGAGATTATCGTGCTGCAATTGTTTCCAGATGATGCATTAGGGTGCAAAGTCGTGGATTAACAGGATAGAATGGTAGGTTAGCATAACCGTTGATTGTTTTACCAAGGAGCTATCATGTCAATTATGGTAAGTACTCTGTACCGCGACATGCTGAATTTTTTCCGTAACCAGTTTGCTAGCATTCTCCTGTTAGCCTTTTTAACGGCAGTGATAAGTGTCGTCTTAGGTCATGCAATGTTGCCAGGAAGTCAGCAACTGATAACTCTGAGCGATGGTACTCATATGATGGGCGATGCCACCGATATGAGTCTGCAGCAGTTTGTGCAGCAAATGTCAGTGGAACAACAACAGATATTGCTGAAAGCTTCCGCTGCCGTCACACTAGCAGGTCTAGTTGGAAATGTCCTATTGGCCGGCGGATTGCTGACTATGATCCGCCAGGTGTCCAATCATAAGCCCGTTAGCGTATTGCGGGCTATCAGCCTGTCGGTGCCGTTGTTACCACGGTTACTGCTGCTTATCTTTCTTACAACTCTGTTGGTACAACTGGGACTGCTGTTGATTATCGTACCGGGTATTTTTCTGGCGATTGCCTGGAGCTTAGCGCCGGTCATTGCTACCAGCGACAATCTAAGCGCGATTAAGTCAATGCGTCTGAGTGCTAGTTTGGCGTTTGCTAATCTTCGTCTATTGGCGCCAGCGATCTTGTTTTGGCTGCTGGCAAAGGCTATGGTACTTCTGCTAGCTACTCAGTTCACTTTAGTATCATCGTTAGCGGCAGTATTATTGAATGGATTGAGTAATATTATTTCTGCTCTGTTGTTAATTTATCTTTATCGTTTGTATATGCTGTTGCGGCAGGCTTAATGGCCTACTCTCTTTTACCGGTGGATTCGTTTGAAGCAGTTTCTAGATTTTTCCTCTTGGTAGTGTTTTATCGCTTATAAGCTCTATAAGTATTCACTATGCTTATGGGGTGTTAATTATTACCTTATGCGTTTATGTTAGTTTACACCTGACTGTGCTTTTTCAAGGTTAAAAAGTCTCTTTGATTATCTTTGTACTTGCAGTGATCTTTTGCTTTCTGACGCTTGATTATTACAATCAAGAGTTTATCAATTGAAAGGTGACGATAATTTATTCGCTATTCACTGCAGTGTTGCTGATTAGCTAATTTATATTTAGCAAGCCACTTATCTAACGATCCTGGATAAAGAGATCCATCTCCCTACTAATATCTGGAATAACTTGAATATTGCTTTTGTAATTTTTTTGGCCTGCGGCACAGTGAATGTTTATATTGTTTTCTAGCTACCGCAAGTATATAGATTAATTTTAAAATTTTAACCTTACTGCCATGATGTTTGGTCTTTAGATTGCTTAGTAGCATTCTATAAGTCAAGTCACACGCTGAATTTAGCTATTTGAACAAAAGTTCACTATACTCTCTTATTAAAAATAAGGGGTGTACCAATAAAAAAGAAAAAAATTAGTTCTGAATTTAAAAAACTAATCCGTTCAACTTGTTTTGAACTAAAATTACACCGCCATACAAGCGGAAAAAGCTATGAACGTCCGCCTGCCTTTCCCTTTCTAATTTAGCTACAACTATCATGCAGCAATATTGCAATGATAACACCTCAGAGTGAGAATAGGCAAAGTTTTTTACATCTCAATTGGAATGAAGTTAATTTTATCGCCTAAAAGTCAAAAAAAATGCTCCATTTAGAACATAATTGCGACAACCCGCTGAGATAGCGCTTACGTTTGATTAAGTTTAATTTAATTCAGCATATAGGCGAGGAAAATATCAACAAACGCTGCTACTGTTTGAGCTAAAGATTCCTTAAACGCATTAGGTACTGATGCTTATACTTGACGCCGCATACATCAACGCCTCACCTTGTTAAGGCCTCTTTTATTATAAGACTTTAGAACGAGTTTAAAAAAAACGCTCGCTATTATAGCCGTTCTTTTATCATTGCTAAGTCATGAATGAGGGATGCAGTGTATTATATGCTTGGTAAAATAATTTTCTCTTTGCACCTCTTAATGCGTTAACTCATGTTAACACTCCGCAAACAGGATTTTTCACCACTATGACAACGGTTTATACATTAATCAACTGGTTATTGTTATTTTGTTATTGGTTTTTGATTGCAGGTGTTACTCTACGGGTTATGATGAAACGTCGCGCAGTACCCTCCGCTATGGCCTGGCTTCTAGTTATCTATATTCTCCCTATAATGGGGATTATTACCTATTTATTGTTTGGTGAACTCAACTTGGGTAAACGTCGCGCCGAACGTAGTAAGGGCCTTTGGTCGTCCACTACCAAATGGATCGAAGATCTTAAAAATTATCGCCGAATTTTTGCTAGTGAAAATAGTGATGTGGCTCGGGCGTTGTTTCAACTATGTGAGCACCGTCAAGGGATGGGTGGTCTTAAGGGTAATCAAATGCAGCTGCTGACCAACAGTGATGATGCTCTGAGAACACTAGTCCGCGATATCGCCTTGGCGCAAAACAATATTGAGCTAGTATTCTATATCTGGCAAACCGGCGGCCTAGTGGACAAGGTGGCTGATGCGTTAATGGCGGCCGCTCATCGCGGTGTGCACTGCCGGCTAATGCTCGATTCCGCTGGAAGCATAGACTTTTTCCGTAGTCCCTACCCCGCAGTGATGCGCGCTGCAGGAGTGCATGTCGTAGAAGCTTTACACGTCAGCCTCCTACGTGTTTTTCTTCGTCGTATGGATTTACGTCAACATCGTAAAATGGTGTTAATTGATAATTATATTGCCTACACCGGCAGCATGAACATGGTGGATCCGCGTTTTTTTAAACAGGAGGCGGGTGTCGGGGAATGGATTGATATCATGGCGCGGATGGAGGGGCCAGTTGCGACCGCAATGGGGATTATTTTCTCTTGTGATTGGGAAATAGAAACCGGAGAACGCATCCTACCGCCACCGCCAGACGTCAATATCATGCCATTTGAACAAGCTACTGGACATACTATTCAAGTGATCGCGTCGGGCCCGGGTTTCCCTGAAGGGGTCATTCACAAGGCATTGCTCACCTCGATTTATGCGGCGCGCGAACAACTGGTGATGACCACCCCCTATCTAGTGCCTAGCGACGATTTGCTCCATGCCATTTGTACCGCCGCGCAGCGCGGCGTGAAGGTCCATATTATCGTTCCACGCCACAACGACTCCATGTTAGTAGCTTGGGCTAGCCGTGCCTTTTTTGCCGAACTATTAGAAGCTGGAGTACTGATACATCAGTTTGAGGGTGGCCTACTACATGCTAAGAGTGTACTTGTCGACGGTCAATTGAGTCTGGTGGGGACGGTAAATCTAGACATGCGCAGCCTATGGCTTAATTTTGAGATAACTCTGGTTATCGACGATAACGATTTTGGCAGTGATTTGGCACGGGTACAGGAGGACTATATTGCACACTCACGGCTTATTGAACTCAAAATATGGTCAAAGCGTCCCTACTGGCAGCGTATTGTCGAGCGGCTGTTCTACTTTTTTAGTCCATTGTTATAATTTTGCCGCATGAAACGTTATAACAGAACTAATTTAGCTAACAAGACAGTAATAATGGATGTGGATAATTGTTTGAAGGATTACGAAATGCTTGAAGTGACCTTTAATATTTTTTCTCAAATTAGTGCGAGATAATCTTGATCTAGCTGATATTCGCTCTAAAAAATCTCAATTTTAGAAACGCAATGCGGTAGAGGGTTAAACCTGCTAGAAAATAACAGGTACAGGTGTATTCGATATCAGTCCTGATCTTCTTGCAGAAGTGATTTGTAGTAACAAACTAATACCATACCAGCTATTAAATAAAATATATCTAAATAGTCGCTTAGATTCCCTTGGAGTTAAGGCACTGTTATAAACATAAGGGTATGATAGCGCTGTAATATCTGATGCAAAAAGTTATTATATCCTGAGGTTTACTGAAGCCGTTGCAACCCTTTATTGATACCTTTATAGCTTAAAGCTATAAAAACCTTTTTTTTCATTAAGCTATGGCTCCATAGTCACTACGCCGATTCGTACTCTTGTTTTACCGGCAGGAGTATAGAAGTTGCTAGTATTGGCAATTGTTATAGTGGTTACTCTGATCGCTATGGAAAATTACTTCAGCTAGTTTATAGTATACGTTTCTATACTATTTCCAGTGTTTTATGATCAGTTTGCTATCCAGAGAGAACGACATAGTCAAGTCTGCCGGTCTTCTTGCGGAGAGATTAAGAATAACCCGAGATATGCCAAAAATTTCTTTGTCTAGATATTAAAATACGTATTAAATCATTGCACCATACCTATTTGTCTTCGTATACAGCAAAACTAGTGGTCAAGATAATTCTGGATTGCAGTATACTTCTGAGCGCCACGTTTATGCTTTCTCTCAACTATTCATAACTGATTAACTACACTTTTCATGAGTCTGTTTGTGGGCCAGTACTTTATCTAGAAGTTTCTAGGTTGCTATAGTGGCAGATATTTCTCACACCAGCTAAACCATGGCTGATTTTAATTTTTCGAGATTATTGGGAGCCTTGTGCAGTGCCAGTAGATCTCCTCATAGGGGGTAAAACTGTGTTGATTGTATATCATCGCAGTCTTGTCCTGCATTACCCCGGTGTTATCTTCGATTATTATATCATCGCGATCAGCTTGGGTACATGAACCTTACACGCTGATAAAGATGATTAGAACTTCGTTCTGCGATATTCTTATCGTAAATCCTGATCGCAGCGGCAGTGTTCTATTGCTGGCATCTGCGGCCAGGTCGATGGAAGTGTTGGGGACTCATGGTGTTTTAGGAAGTGTAATCAGCGTTTAGTAATATTTATGCCTGATTCGTCAGGCTACAGGATTAGCTGAAGTAGTCAGTCCTGTAGCCTGCTCTTTTTTTTGAACTTTCGCGGAAAGGGAGGGATTTTATTCAAATTAACAGAAACCTGAGCACAGGACTCTCAGCTAGATCATCTGCTCATGTTACTAGACTAAATCAACAGCCGCTGACGCTGATGTGCTATTTAGCGTTTTCATTGCTGTGACGGTTTTTAGAGCTTTTACTATCATATAATATTTGAGTAGCAGATTATTCCGGTGTAAAAACTGCCGATCATAGGTAGCATTGCTCGTAAATAGCCCAAGATTATGTATATCGGCGCCGCCGTGATGAACCAGCCGTTACAGTTGGTGGTTCAGACCAGTGCTACATTCTCACAAGTACACCACTATTTTTTTGGTGCACTACCGGCTAGTGTCGCGATATCACAAACGACTGGCGTACATAGCTAGCTGAAGGGTTTTACGCTGGTTAGGGGTTATAATATATTCCTTAATACGATGGAAACTTTTAAGAGTTATGATGAAAATATACCAAAATTATGAAGTATGATTCGTTATCAGAAGGCAGTAAGCTATGCAGTAAAGAAAGTCTACCCTAAATGTAGAAGAATGCCGGAACGCGTGCTAGTTGATAGTTTAAATAATAACACTGGCCTGCTATTAAAATTAGTATTCAAACCGCTACTGATATCCCCTAATCAAATTTTATCCCTGCATCATGACTCTCATAATCATCAACTTCTTCAGCTGGAGAAGTTGACTTATTTTTATATTTTTTCACTGGTTAAAATGTGTAAAGGCGAGCTTAATATTTTGCACAAACTATTGATTGCTGTAATTTGTTCCTAGTTTAACGATAATATTCCCTGATAAATGATAGATACGATTTATAAAGCTAAATAAAACCGCACAGGGCGATTGTTAATTCAGTTGTATAGGCTTATGCATGAAGATAGCATATTAAGCGGTATTCGGTAACTTAGTGCGATATCCCCACACTCATGTGTGTATCGTTGACTGAATGCGGTATGTATTAAGCTTGAATTGTAGTGTTTTCTGGAACGGACCGGCTATCATGTTTTTAATGCTAATAGTAATAATTTATATTAGCTAAAGTGATTTCCAAGATTAGTGGTCTAACAGCTCATGGAAATAGGCTATGGCTGTGGTTATGACTTTGACAGTGAAGTCTACTGGAAGATCGTGACTTTGTATTTTATATAGTTATAGTGTCGGGACTACTGAGCGGTACTTCGTTTATCGAGGAGTAGACATCTAACATTTTTAAGTCAGGTAATAATTTTATAGTAGGCTTGCATATATTGAAAGTGTACCCATCTTCTTATCAAGAAGAAGAGAGAAACTCTTGTTTGGATGCTCAATATCCCCATCAGCGGCAAAGAGCAAACCGTTATGCCTTCTTTTTTTCGAAGTCCGTAGGTAACGGCGGTGTATATAGCCTCGGTTATTGATTTGAGCAGTTTTTTCACTCTTAACCGTTCAAGTTCTTGGTGGTACACGTTGTCTATGGTGATCCATCCAGTGCTGTGGCAGTCGCGGCGTAGGCTTAGATCATTACGTGGCGTACACATAATGTGCAGATAGTCCGCTTACACTTGAACTGCTGTATTTCTTTTTATGGGAATGAATAATATTAATTAATGTCGAATAAGACTCTCTTTTAATGGGTAGTATGCCTTTATCCACTCATGATTGCAGCTCTTTATTTTTTAACTGCTATAGAAAAAACCATATTTTTTGTCTTTTACGCCTCTATTTTGGCAGAATTGATACTTATAATGTATTTTCGATTTTTTATTGGATTTTTTTTTGGACAGCTAGGAGAGGCTTGCACAGAGAATATATTATGATTATTAATATCTCTTTCTCTAAAAGAGGCGATATAATCGTGCACTATTATCTACGAAAGTTTCGTAAGATCAATATATCTTAAACTCCAGAAAAGCTATTTGATCATTTAAATTATTCTCTGATTAATGGTACTAAATTATTAACATCGAACAGTTATGGAAAGCGTGTTAGCACTGTAGGTAGTGTAATGATGCATTTTCCTCACTTGCACTGCCTCCTATTGGAGGCTAGCTCTGGATAATTATCGTCTGGTTGAGTATAATGCTTTTGAGTTTTGCAGCCATTTTACTAGTTTATTTGTATTTTTTATAAAATACGGCGCTTTCTCATTACCTCCTGGTACCATCAGGATTTTAATCACCTTTAATAGAAGGTAGTTTTTCATCTTCTAGTTGTTATGTTTGTTATTTCGCTGCTCCAGGTTGTTAGCTAACTGCTTATTCTATGGCTGCTAGAAGACGTATTATTTTGCATCAAATGTATTAAAATTTTTTTTATCTTCACCGCTATTAGCGAAAATATGACATTGCGGTGCTTTGTCTCACCAATCCTGGTTGAGACGCTGCCAGATGCTTCATCTAAAGCGCTCGTACCGCCTTTATCAGATTTTTTATTCTTCGTTAATTCGGTACGGCACCAGCGTTCCAATCGATGCCAGAGCGTGAAAAGCCAAACTATTGTTCATATCCTCTGCTAGTGAGAATCGTCGGCGCAACTGTTAGTCCTTCCTAGGAAGGAATTTACCCACGAAAGCGCGAATAGATTGTCGAATATGCAACAATCTTGGATAATGCTTATTATTTTTTATTTAGGTATGGTAATGAATGGTTATCTGACGTTGTTCATCGGTACTGTCCTGGTGAATAACTTTGTGCTGGTCAAATTCCTCGGGCTTTGCCCATTTATGGGTGTCTCTAAAAAAGTGGAGACTGCTCTTGGGATGGGCATGGCTACAACTTTTGTCATGACGCTAGCGTCGATTTGCGCCTGGCTGATAAATGATTTTATTTTATTACCGTTTAATATTCTATATCTGAGAACATTAGTATTTATTTTTATTATCGCGGTGGTGGTACAGTTCACCGAACTGATGGTGCGTAAAACCAGCCCGGTTTTCTATCGTTTATTCGGGATTTTTTTACCACTAATCACAACTAACTGTGCTGTGCTAGGCGTAGCGCTGCTTAATGTGAATGAAAAGCATAATTTCTTGCAATCTGCGTTATATGGCTTCAGTGCTGGTATTGGCTTTTCGTTGGTAACGGTATTATTCGCTGTGATTCGTGAACGGCTGGTAGTGGCGGATGTTCCCGCTCCATTTAAGGGCTCCTCTATCGCTTTCATTACCGCCGGGTTAATGTCGCTAGCCTTTATGGGTTTTACTGGACTGGTGACAGTTTGATGTTAATGCTCTGGCTGCCTGTTGTTGCTTTTAGCACTTTGGCCTTAGTGGCTGGAATAGTGTTAGATTTTGCCGCTCGTCGTTTTCAGATAGAAACAGATCCGCTGATTGAATGCATTAATACTCTGCTACCGCAAACTCAATGCGCTCAATGCGGTTACTCTGGTTGTCATTCTTATGCCGAAGCAGTCATCGGAGGTGCACCGCTCAATAAATGTGTGCCTGGTGGTAATGCGGTAATGTTAAAAATTGCCGCTCAGCTCAATGTTAATCCCCAGCCGATAGAGGGAGAAGTAGCCAGCTGCCCTGAAAAGCACGTAGTTTGGATAGACGAAAATAATTGTATTGCATGTAGTAAATGCATTAAAGCTTGTCCGGTGGATGCTATAGTTGGCGCTACTTGTGCCGTACATACGGTGGTGAGCGATCTCTGTACTGGCTGTGATCTCTGTGTAGCACTTTGTCCTACCAACTGTATTAGAATACGCCCACTTACTGTCACCCAAGCTACCTGGAAGTGGGATTTGCGCACTATACCTGTTATGCTGATCCAGCAGGAGCAACATGTTTAATTTATTCGCTATGCAGCGTAAACAACGGTTATGGGATTTTTCTGGCGGCATACATCCCCCCGAGATGAAAAATCAGTCCAGCAATATTCCTCTGCGGTTTTTGCCGCTACCTGACAAGCTGATAATTCCCTTAAAGCAACATTTGGGCCCTGAAGGGGAATTGCAGGTATCAGCAGGCGATAATGTGTTACGCGGTCAGCCTTTAACTGTCGGAAGCGGCCGAACGTTACCGGTGCATGCCACTACCTCCGGCAAGATAGCGGCAATCACACCACACCGCACCGCGCATCCGTCAGGCCTAGCGGAACTTTGTGTCATTTTACTGCCTGATGGTAGAGATCGATGGGTTATTCTTAAACCTCTGGCAGATTTTCAGCACTATTCGCCGTCGCAGCTGCTGGAGCGTATTCATGAGAGCGGAATCGCTGGTTTAGGCGGCGCTGGTTTTCCAACCGCAGTTAAACTCAGCGATGAGCCTAAGCTAAAGACCCTTATCATCAATGGTGCCGAGTGTGAGCCCTATGTCACCGCAGATGATCGGTTAATGCGGGAGCATGCTGATGAGATTGTGACAGGTATGGCAATACTGCATCACATCCTACGCCCCCGTCGTTTGGTGCTTGGAATTGAGGATAATAAACCTGAAGCTATCGCTGCTTTAAAGGACGCGCTATGCAAGCATCCAACAGGTGAGTTATGTGTCATTCCTACAAAATACCCCTCTGGTAGTGCAAAACAGCTTACTAAAATATTAACCGGGAAAGAGATTCCTGTGGGTCAACATTCCTCTACCATTGGTGTGGTAATATTGAATGTGGGTACTGTCTATGCCATCAAGCGGGCCGTTGTTAACGGAGAAGCGTTAACCGAGCGTGTAGTAACGCTTACAGGAGAGGCGCTGGCGTGGCCGGGAAATGTCTGGGCGCGCTTAGGTACCCCTGTAAGCCACTTGCTCACTCATGCCGGTTTCATACCCCCCACTGAGCCGACAGTCATTATGGGAGGTCCGCTGATGGGTTTTACTCTGCCTGTACTGGACGTGCCAGTGTTAAAAATCAGCAGTTGCCTGTTGGCGCCTTCTATTCAGGAACTTACGCCGGCGGAGCCGGAGCAAAGTTGTATTCGGTGCAGGCGTTGTGCGGATGCCTGTCCGGTCAGCTTGTTACCGCAGCAGCTTTATTGGTTTAGCCGTGGACAAGAGCACGAAAAAGCTAACCAATATCACTTATTCGACTGTATTGAATGTGGCACTTGCGCCTATGTTTGCCCTAGCAATATCCCGCTTGTGCATTATTATCGTCAACAGAAAGCAGAAATTCGCGCTTTGGATGACGATGCGCGACGTGCATTAATGGCAAAAACGCGTTATGAAGCTAAACTGGCACGGCGCAAGCAGGAAAAACAGAAAAGATTTTCCAGCTATCAACAGATTACGATAAAACTTGATACCACCGCCGCGGTAGCTACGTTGACTACAAACAATACTACTTCCATGGCCACCTCTCTCAAGGCCTCTGTAGCCGCGGCCATCACACGGGTGAAAGCGCGACGTCAGGCTGAGCAGGAAAGTATGATTTTTACAGACTGGGTTGATGCTATAGGAGATTTTGATAAGAACGCCGCCTTAAATGATAACCTCACTACTTTGGTGAGGACTTCGCTTAGAGCGAAGGGCAATTCTGGCGTACGCGATCTCATTTCCTCCCCAAGGGGCAGGTATCGTGATAATAGCACGGTAGAATGTGAAACAGATATTCCTACTGCACCTATAATTTCGTCTGAAGAGGACTAAATGGTGTTTAGAACTGCAAGTTCCCCTTTTACCCATAATCGGCAAACCATCTGTAAAATCATGATTCAGGTCATGCTAGCCTGTCTTCCAGGACTACTAGTATTAATATATTTCTTTGGCAGTGGCATTATTATTCAGTTAGTGATAGCTTGCGTAACGACGCTAGTAGCTGAAGGTGTGGTATTAATGCTGCGTCGTCAACCGCTGGCTTCCCAGCTGTGTAACGGCTCCGCCCTCCTTACTGCTATACTGTTAGCTCTGAGCTTGCCCCCCCTTAGTCCGTGGTGGATGATAATGTTAGCGACGGCGTTTGCGATAATTGTCGCTAAACAGCTTTATGGTGGTCTTGGGCATAATCCTTTCAATCCGGCGATGGTGGGATATGTGGTTCTTCTCGTTTCTTTTCCGGTACAGATGACCAGTTGGTCGCCCCAGCAAAGCCTGCTATTGTATCCAATTTCATTGACCGACAGCCTGGCGCTGATTTTTACAGGAGTCACGACGGACGGGCTTAGTCTCACCCAACTTTGCGCTACTGTTGATGGTATAACGCAGGCCACGCCGTTCGATGGTTTTAAAAGTGGACGGCGTATCAGTGGTTTGACTACTTTTTACTATGAATGGAACTGGCAAGTAAACGCGGGATGGATATGGGCTAATATTGGCTTTTTATTGGGTGGGCTATATCTAAAATGGCGGCAAGTTATTAGCTGGCATATTCCGCTTAGTTTTCTAGCCTCCATGTTTATTACCGCCGAATTTTGGCACTGGCTAACGCCTGCGATAAGCGCGCCGTCTTTACTTCACTTATTCTCCGGCGCTACGATGTTTGGTGCATTTTTCATTGCCACCGATCCGGTGACTACCGCTACCACCGTGCAAGGACGGGTAATTTTTGGTGCGTTAACTGGTCTTTTAGTATGGCTAATACGTACCTGGGGAGGTTACCCTGATGGTGTGGCCTTCGCAATATTACTAGCCAATATCTGTGTGCCGCTGATTGATCACTACACTCAGCCGCGTGCATATGGTTATCGATAGGAAAGTAGTATGTTAAGGAGGATAATGAGGAAGCATAGTATAATCCTTGCTGTATTTGCCGCTTTTGCTAGCGGATTGATAGCCTTGGTTAACGGTCTGACAACCAGTACCATTAAACGGAAGGCGGCTAGGCAGCAAATGCAATTGCTGGATCAGGTAGTTCCGCCGGATTTGTACAATAATAATTTATTGGATGAATGTTATCTAGTAAGTGATCCAGCACTCGGAAGCGATGCACCGCATCGTCTTTATCTGGCGCGCAAAGACGGGATACCGGTTGCAGTGGCAATTGAAACAACTGCACCGGACGGTTACGCTGGTGCTATTGATTTATTGGTTTGTGCGGACTTCTCGGGTAACGTTTTTGGTGCCCGGGTGATTCGCCATCATGAGACGCCGGGGTTAGGGAATAAAATTGAACTGCGACTATCGAATTGGATTATGAATTTCAATGGCAAATTGCTGCGCTCAGATAATGATAAAAGCTGGGCTGTCAAGAAAGATGGTGGTATGTTTGATCAATTTACCGGTGCCACGATCACGCCACGGGCCGTGGTGAATGCCGTCAAGCACACTGCCGGCTATTTAAAAAAAAATCTTAACGCGTTGGAAAAAATGCCGTGTTGTGGAGAAAATTCCCGTGAATGAAGCGAAACATATTCTCCTGGAAAATCTGTGGCGTAATAACTCGTCTCTAGTGCAATTATTGGGTTTGTGTCCACTGCTAGCGATATCCAATACCGCTGCTAATGCGGTTGGGTTGGGGCTTACCACAACGCTAGTATTGGGTTGTACTAATCCCGTTGTTTCGGTTTTGCGACGCTGGATCCCCTGCACAATCCGTATCCCAGTTTATATTATAATAATAGCTTCGGTGGTATCAGCAATACAAATGCTTATCAATGCCTATGCGTTTTGTTTTTACCAATCCATCAGTATTTTTATCCCGCTTATCGTAACTAACTGTATCGTTCTTGGCCGTGCAGAAGCTTATGCTTCACAGCAACCACCAGCGCTGTCAGCACTGGATGGATTGGCTATCGGGCTCGGCTCAACCTGCATGCTGCTCCTGCTGGGTGCCTTTCGCGAAGTTTTGGGTAATGGCACTATATTTGACGGTGTAGACAAACTACTGGGTGGATGGGCAATAGCTCTGCGTATCGAAGTATTCCATACCGATACGCCTTTTTTGCTGGCTATTTTGCCGCCCGGCGCTTTTATCGGGCTGGGTTTTATGTTGGCAGGGAAATACCTTATTGATCAATTTATAAAAGCTCGGTAGTGCTACAATAGAGCTAATAAGTAGTTAGGCAATGAATAAAAATAAACGTTATGAAATTCTGTGCCGTTTACGGGCGAAGAATCCCCACCCTACCACTGAGCTGGTATACCGCTCGCCCTTCGAACTGTTGATTGCGGTACTTCTCTCGGCGCAGGCGACTGATATTAGCGTTAATAAGGCCACCAAACTGTTATTTTCGGCGGCCGCCACGCCGCAGGCTATGCTAGCGTTGGGGGTTGAAGGTATTAAAAGCTATATTAAATCTATAGGTCTTTTTAATAGTAAAGCGGAAAACATAATAAAAACCTGCCGGCTTTTATTAGAACGTCACCGGGGTGAGGTTCCTCAAGATCGCGCGGCCCTGGAGGCGCTGCCTGGCGTCGGACGCAAAACTGCTAATGTAGTGTTAAATACTATTTTCGGCTGGCCAACAATTGCGATCGATACGCATATTTTCCGTACGGCAAATCGTACTCGCTTTGCAGTGGGTAAAAATGTAGAAGTAGTAGAAAAAAAGCTGTTAGCTGTGGTGCCAGATGAATTCAAAGTGGATTGTCACCTTTGGTTTATTCGGCACGGCCGCTATACCTGTATCGCTCGAAAACCGCGCTGTGGATCCTGCCTAATTGAAGATTTATGTGAGTATGACCAGAAACATTATCTGCAATAACGTTACTATAGGTTCTATTAGAATTATTGCGGTCAGGCCCTTCTGAAATACATATTATCCCTCTCTATTAGGCGACACTAGATCTATAGGAGATCTATTAGAAAATTTTTTTTATGCACTTTATCTGGCCATAATTTGTCCGTCAATACAGAAACACGGTTACCGTGATTTATAATGACGCGTCTGGCCTTTTTTAGTTAAGGATACAACTTAACCTACAGCACCACTTTATTTGTTAAAGGTAACTGCTTAATTTTAATTTTTAAAATTAGTTCACTCTAATAATTATTGATATTACATATTAAAATTAATTGTATTAAGACTGCATTATATTTTATGCTGCGCCGGCACTATACTATGCAAAAACGTAAAATCTCTATAACAACAAAAGAGCGGGTGTTTTTAGTCGTTCGCCCGTTTAAAAAAGATACATGCAGAATAGTGCCACAATCATATTAACTTATGATAATTTCTGCATGCTAAAAAATTAGAATAAAGACGAGGTCTGTGTGTCAACTGCAAACCAAAAATCCCCAGAACCACGAGTAATAATTAACGCATTTAAACAACCAAAATCGTTTTATCTGATTTTTTCCATAGAGCTTTGGGAGCGCTTCGGCTATTACGGCTTACAGGGTATATTGGCTGTTTATCTAGTAAAAATATTAAGACTGTCTGAATCTGACTCTATCACGCTATTTTCATCCTTTAGCGCTCTAGTCTATGGCTTTGTCGCCATCGGCGGCTGGTTAGGTGATAAAGTGCTCGGCACAAAACGCGTCATCATTCTCGGTACCCTGGTGCTTACTGCCGGTTATAGTATGGTGACATGGTCAGATCATCAGGTATTCTGGGTCTATCTTGGGATGGCCACGATAGCTGTTGGCAGCGGCCTTTTCAAGGCTAACCCCTCCTCTTTGCTATCCACCTGTTATGAGAAAGGCGATTCGCGCTTGGACGGCGCTTTTACTATGTATTATATGGCTATCAATATTGGCTCTTTTTTGTCGATGTTAGCGACCCCTTGGTTGGCAGTACATTATGGCTGGAGTATAGCGTTTTCATTAAGCGTCATCGGTATGCTTATCACGCTGGTGAACTTTGTTATGTGCCGTAGTTACGTTAAGCATTTTGGTTCAGCTCCGGACTTCATGGCGCTTAAATGGACGCGCTTGTTAGCAGTTATCGCCGGTATTCTAGTACTTATCCCCTGCTCAACTTGGTTGCTACATCATCAAGAGATTGCACGTATGGTGCTTGGCATAGTGACTATTGGCATTTTGGTGATCTTTGCCTATGAAACCCTGCGCTTGCAAGGTGCGTTACGACGCCGTATGCTGGTAGCGTTAATCATGATGTTTGAGGCTGTAGTTTTCTTTGTGCTATATAACCAAATTCCAACCTCTCTTAATTTCTTTGCTATTCATAACGTGGAAACCTCTTTGCTGGGATTAAATTTTGAACCTGAGCAGTTTCAGGCGCTAAATCCTTTTTGGATCATGCTTGCCAGTCCATTGCTGGCGGCGGGTTATAACCGCCTTGGCCATCGACTGGCGATGCCGTTTAAGTTTGCTATTGGTATGGTGATGTGCTCGCTGGCATTCCTTGTATTGCCGCTAGGTGCACATTTTGCCAGTGATGCTGGCATAGTCTCTCTTTATTGGCTAATTCTTAGCTATGCGTTACAAAGCATCGGGGAGTTAATGATCTCCGGTTTGGGATTAGCTATGGTGGCGCAGCTGGTTCCTCAGCGTTTAATGGGGTTCATTATGGGGGCCTGGTTTTTGACTACCGCCGCCGCAGCGATTATCGCCGGTTTTGTCGCTAATTTTTCAGCAGTTCCGTCTAATGTGAGCGATCCGCATCATTCCTTGCAGGTGTATAGTCATGTTTTTCTGCAAATAGGTATTTGCACTGGCGTCATTACTATCCTGATGCTGGCGTTTGCGCCGAAGCTTAACCGTCTCTCCCGTGCAGAGATGTAACGACGCCTGCCGTGCAAGATGCATGGCTTATAGTACCGTAAGGAGAATAACCGTTTAGGGTACTTTACAGATATGCTAAATAAAAGCTGGCCCTTTACGCACTAGCTTAATAGCAAAGAAGGTCAGAACTGTCTAATAGGTCCACTCAAGGTTCATATCACTGCCGATGCCGGTAAATTATGTTGCGGCAATACGATATAGGTTTGTACCATAATGACCAGAAGTTCATACCTTTGGCCTCTTTTATCTCATGACATCATGTACTATCACGATAACGTGCTACAGGACTTTTTTGGGAGTTCCTTCTTTAAGGAAATTGATAAGCAGCAGGCCTCTGGTAATAGACCCCATAGATACCGGGGCTAGTAGTAGTTTTTACTAACAGCATCTCACAAAACTTTATTTGATCTAGCTTCGGTATAGATTAAGAGATGTTTCACTAGCATAATGTGCTCGTTCTGTATTAGTTCGCTGGCGGATGGATATTGCTTTATCCATTAAGCTGACATGGAAATATCCGCTGAGCTACTCCAAGATCAAGATGATTCGATGTGATAATATCTGTGGCTGGCAGAGAGCATTACAGTAGAATTCTGCCCTGCCAGATGCGACAATACAGCCTTCCTTTGGATTGTTCACTATGGGATTCAGGAAATCTTTTTGTTGATAGACGCTATACAATTAAGAAAGGGCTTTGGGTTCTTCCTCTCTTGCTATAAATTTCTTGCTATTGCCAATTGAGTAAACAGTAGTTTTTTTTGCCACGGCGTAGCAGAGTATATTGGCCATAGAGTTTATCAGCAGCATTGAAGACGTAATCCGCCGTTACTTGTTTTTGACCGTTGATTGATATGGCATTGGAGTTTATTAATGTTTTGGCTTGTCTGCGTGACGGTACCAGTTCTGCCGCCACTAGTGCTTGCTGCAAATTTGTACCATGCTTAAGGTGGATCATCGGCATGCCGTCTTGCGCCAGTTGAGTAAAATCATGCTCAGTTAAATTTGCTAGTTCGCCTGAAAATAGACTTGCAGTAATGCGCTTTGCTGCCGCTAGTCCCTGCTCGCCATGCACTATACGAGTCACTTCTTTCGCTAAAATATA
This sequence comes from Sodalis sp. (in: enterobacteria), assembly GCA_051710585.1. Taxonomy (GTDB): domain Bacteria; phylum Pseudomonadota; class Gammaproteobacteria; order Enterobacterales; family Enterobacteriaceae; genus JBPESP01. Next base: position 518,581 of record JBPESP010000001.1, read on the forward strand.
TTGAGCGCGTGGCGCTTTATTGCTTGCGCGATCCTCTTTTTCTAGCATGTCTATTACCGCAAGATCTAGGAAAGTAAAAAACTTTAGGAAGCGATATACATCGTTATCGGCGGTATTGATCCAAAACTGATAGAATTTGTAGGGACTGGTCTTACTAGGATCCAGCCATATCGCGCCACCTTCAGTCTTGCCGAATTTAGTACCATCCGCTTTGCTAATCAGAGTTACGGTCAGACCGTACACAGTATTTTGATGTAACCGGCGTGTCAAATCGATGCCGGAGGTAATATTGCCCCATTGATCAGAGCCGCCTATTTGTAGCGCTACGCCGTATTTTTTATTCAGGCAGGCGAAATCATAGCTCTGCAATAGATTATAGGAAAACTCGGTAAACGAAATACCGCTATCATCACGGTTTAGGCGCTGTTTTACTGCCTCTTTATTAATCATTTTATTGACAGAAAAGTGTTTACCAATATCACGCAAGAATGTTAGTACGTTCATCGAACCAAACCAGTCATAGTTATTGGCAGTTATGGCGCTGTTATCGCCACAGTTAAAATCCAGGAAAGGTGATACCTGACTTTTAATTTTCTCAGCCCATTCTTGAACGGTTTCTCCTTTATTGAACTTACGCTCGGTGGCTTTGAAGCTGGGATCGCCGATGAGACCAGTTGCGCCCCCTACTAGTACCACCGGCCGATGACCGGCCAATTGAAAATGTTTTAGGCAAAGCAAAGGCACTAAATGCCCCCAATGTAAGCTGTTGGCGGTGGGATCAAAACCACAATACAGCGCGATTGGCCCAGTCGCTAAGCATTTGGCTAGCGCTTTCTCATCCGTGATCTGAGCAATTAGGCCTCGTTCTTGCAATTGTTTTATTAGGTTATTGCTTGTCATAAAAAACCTATCATTAAGAAAAGAAAAAAGACATAACGATTCGCGCAGGCGTTTGTTAACACATATGCGCGGCAGTTTTTTTTAAAAACACAGGGAGGGAGAAGCTGCTTTTCATTAGCTCTGTTATGGCGCCAGCCGATAAATATGCCAGTCGCCGTTTTCACGGCGGTATAGGAACCTGTCGTGTAGTCTGTTTTCACCGCCTTGCCAGAATTCCATCGCCTCAATACTTACACGATAACCGCCCCAAAAACTCGGTAGTGGCACATCGCCTTTGGCAAATTTCTTTTTTATCTCCAGAAATTTACTTTCCAGCATCTTTCGTGCAGAAATATAGCTGGATTGACGCGAAACCCAGGCGCCTATTTGACTGTCACGAGGACGACTACGGAAGTACTTCATCACCTCAATAACTGACAACTGCTCTGCGCGTCCTAGCACTAGGACCTGGCGCTCTAGAGCATGCCAGGGAAAATGTAGGCTGATGCGGGGATTATGTGCTAGATGTATTGCTTTACGACTGCCAAGATTGGTGTAAAACACCATATCCTGATGATTAAAATATTTAAGCAGCACCAACCGTTGATAAGGCTGGCCGTTTTTATCTACGGTGGCAACGCTCATCGCATTAGCGTCAGGAAGCTGTGCGGCGCAGGCTTGCTTTAGCCATTGCTCGAACAAATCTATAGGCTCCATCGTTAAATCGACGCGGTGTAGTCCGCCTCGAGTATATTCCCTGCGCAGGGTGGTAATATCAATTAATTGTTCAGTCATAATGTGCTGAAGGGTAGTAATGAAATCCGCTATTGTGCGCCGTGATGTTGAAAATCTCAATCATTCACTCATGCTACTTTGTATGACTTAATCATTAACAATAATTTTGTCCTGCCGTTTAATAAATTCTTATTTACTCTTTAACTAGAAGCTGTATTAGCACTATCATTATAGTGAGCGACTTGAGGCGCTTTGATGACCTATGGTATAGCTTTAAAAATCCTGACTATCAAGAAAAAAATCAGCCGCTTATTGGTATTATTTAGTGTCAAGATCAATATTACAGTGTATCGCATTTATATTGTAGGTTTCTATTTGCAAACCGCTGCAGGCGGAGGAGTCGGTTAGCCCATAGAGTATTATAAGGTTGTCTATAATGTTTCTATCTTATTTTATGTATTAAATACCGATTTCAGAGAGGCTCCTAATCATTAGCAGGCTCTCTTTAGTTTAGATTAAGTTTTCTCTGTCTCGGGGCATGGAGTAGATAAATCATCCTATCTGGACTAGTAACCCTAATGAAGCTTACTAAGCAGGCTTGATAAGGTTCAAATCTAAACTAGCTAAATGCAAGTCTCTCCATATCATTGCCGTTTACATTAAATTTGTGGGTTGGACTATTTTTTTTGCTTCTCAGAAGTGGTTACAATCAATTTATAGCTAGTATATTGTACTCATTACTATCGCAGACTAGCAAATATTAGCAGTTCTCACATAATATGATGCATTTATCATGTAATTTTATGTAGTAAACACTGTCAGTGTTTGTCTGCATGTTTTATACAGTGTAGTAATGAGACTTAGCTGTGAGATTTTTTATTTTAGCTGAGTGAAATTAAAAAATACTTCCTGTTAGTACCTTATGTACTATTGGAATAAGATAGTTATCTGTTAATAGCTCCTGGAGCAACTCTTGATGCACTTTACTGCTACCATGCTTAATGCTTGTCCTTATCACAAGGCGTTTCAGTATCATTAGTCTAGGTATTTAATAGCATATTGCCGAGTCTGTAGCCATAGCTATAAATCGGCCAGGTTGGTTCGATTATAGCAAAAAAAAACCATGAGATACCGTTGATATTGAATATCAACCGCTGTTTCTAGGGATCTGCTAAGAGCGCGTGATGTAAGAGGCCAGTATCAATGCTCCCTTCCCGTTCAGTGCCCTATTTTTTGTAAATACTCTACTTTCGTTATTTTTATTATAACAGTGATGTGATTATTATGCCGATTTGCAGGGTACAGGGAGCAACTTTATTTGCTTCTTACAAAATCCTTTTTTGTCCATATAACAGGCTATAACCAGTCACTCCGTATGACATGTCTACACTTACTGCTACCATCACAATGTGTTTATCAATTGCTTCTAAGTATTATACATTTATGACTCCAAAGCTGATCCAGAGTATAACACTTATATAGCAATAGGTTTTTAATTTTATTCCTTTTTTTTATTTTGGAATGTGACTTAATAAATAATTAATTTAACTTTACGGTATGAGACGGTATGAAGGTATGAAAACTTATAAAATATTTAGTATTATTACGCATTGAATAATAATGAAATTTTCACTTAGTATTACTGCAGTTTAATCACCTAACTATTTTAGTTCGTCTATTCACAATTTCTTTTTTTTATTTTAACTATCTCTAATCTCTTTGCGCTTTACAAGGTAGATTTTATTTTTTACAGTAGAGTATGAAGTTTTACTTTTTTGTCCAGTTTTCTACGGGGTTTTCGCATAAGGAATTTATCTTAAACTGAAATTTTATGGTGAAACGTTTGATAGGGGTAGCTATGGCTAATATAATGACAGTGACGGGGGTTGCCGCTAACAGTAGCATTTTGTTTTATAATATTTTTCGCCTCGAAGAAAAAATAGGTTTAGAGTATGACATACGGTAACCTTGCTAAAGGGGGTGTCTGCTAGCTATAAGTTTATGGTGGTTATCAGAACTTCAATATGTCATTAGTGCTATCACTGATACAGTGATAGCGGATTTCTGATAGAAATTTAGCCTGGGTTATTGGGGATTAAAGTGCTTAGGATGTAAGAAACTAAACTCAAGGAGTGGAGCTTGAGGTATTTAAAAGATAGCGATACTACCATCATGGTAATACAGAAAAAGAAGAATATTCGTTTTAATTTCGGATAGGGGTGTTATGTGGTGTTTGTAAGTAATGCTCTTAATTATCATTATATCTCCATGCCAACCTTTTTTGGCATTTAATTACACTTTGTTTGTTCATCACAAAAAAACCAGCCTTGAGGTTTGTTTTTGTGATGAACGTGCTGCGGACGCAGTCTATTAAGACTTGTTATAAAGCTCCAGAATGTTTTTTCCAGTTTAGTGATCATATTGTTCAGTAACTGAATTTCCTCCTGGCTAATGTTGTTAAGAATCTCATCTCTGGTGTTATCAATAATATTTGATACTTCTTTAATAAAAGGTCTAGCAGATTTAGTCAGCTTAATCCGCTTCGTTCGGCGGTCATTGATGCAGGTATGTCTGGCTATAAGACCCTTTTCTTCGAGCTGATCTAGTGTTCGCACTAACGAGGGTTGTTCAATACCGATAGCTTTTGCTAGTTGAAGCTGAGATTGATCTGGCGGTAACTGGGAAATATTATGTAAAGTAATCCAATGGGACTGTGTGAGTTCTAAAGGTTTTAAACGGTGATCAATTAAAGCGCGCCATACTCGAACGAGTCGTGCTAAATTTGTTCCTAACGGCGATTCCAACTCTCTCTCCTTATAATTAAGCTGGTTAAGCTTGATCCTGAATATCTCTCCATCCTAATGGGTGAATGAGAGAATTACAAATATATATACTTATAACTTAAGCATTATGTTAGAGATCGATATAAACGGTATTACATGCTCCTTAATAAAATTTAGACATTGCACATTCGTAACGTATTCTAATGAATATCTCTGATCGCGCCTAGAAATCGGCGTTATATCCCCCTTCACTAATTTCCGCTACTTTAAATACTTGGACAGATATAAAGGGCTCCTCAGTGGGTAATACAGCTGACTTTTACAGTGACGGTCGGACGGGTTATTTATAACTGTAACATTATTATTTAAATACGTAGTTTATTCTTAATTTAAATCAAATGGAGATATAAAATATCAATGTTTATGTATTTACTAATATAGTGTTGTGTAAATAACAATAACCACTTAAAACATTAAAGTTTTTTACGGAGAAAGAAAGATACTATTTCGTGTTAGTATGTTTAATTATCAATAAAAATTCCGCTGTAATTTTTATTAGCGTGAAAAATGTTTTTTCATAAAAACTTTTTTTCTGCTTATTTGTCTTCTAATGAAAAGGATCATCTATAAGACAACGGGTTGAAAGTTATTTATTGTTTATTCAGCCCCGGACATCCCTGTACTAAGTAGCAGAATTGAAAACCACTTATTATATAGGATATACTAAAGTGTATTTACTTAACATGACCAAACTGACTGTGATAGCTTATAAAAATAATGTACGTATATTATACACTATGCTTTGAGTAGGAAATCTGCAACTTTTTTAATTTTACATAAAAACGTTGAATTGCATTTCTGTAGACCAGTGAAAATCTATAATAAATATATATTCGCTTCATCGGTGAAGCTAACGAAAAGCGAAGAGGTGTTTATTGAGCCAATCTATATGATTGGAGTCTGGAATAGTTACAACTTAGGCAGGACGCATGCTTCTATTGCTTTTTTTTTGGTATATAAAGCAGTGATTGTCTGCGAACTTATTTGATAGACTGAGGTAAAGTTATCTGCGAAACCAGATCAGTCAAAGGTAGTAGCACTATTATCGCCTTTATCGAGAATCCAGATAGGGTAAAGAAGTAATCGAAAATAAACATGTTGGCCAAAGCGTAGAGAATTGACCTTCTTATTATGCTAATAACCCAATGTTCACGGTTTTTTCCTGCTCAGGCTTTTATTATCTTATTGTTATTAATTTGTAAAACAGAGGGTCTAATGTTGTGAACGATGTCTTGCTGAAAATTACCGCTATAATTTTAAAAAAATGGACGACAATGTCTGATTATAGGCGGAAATTCTCCTTGTATTTTATGTTAATTTCTTCCTAAGTGAGTCATTGCTGCAGTTGGCAGCAAAAGAGTCTTTAATGGTATTAATCCGCACAATTTCTCTGCTGTGCAGTTGGCGAGCATGATCTTTGTCGCCCACAACGTGATTTTGCGCATACCTTTTGATGCCCTCAGTTTCATGAGCATTTTAAAACGCAATTCTTTCCATTCCGTTGTTTAGTGCTACGCACTATCTTCGGTTTACGAATTGTATTTTATAGCGATCTTTTTAATAAGCGGCTGCAGTTCGCCGCGCTGATACATCTCAATAATTATATCACAGCCGCCGATAAGTTCACCATCCACCCATAACTGGGGAAAGGTCGGCCAGTTGGCGAATTTTGGAAGCTCCACGCGGATATCCGGATTAATTAATACATCAACATGGGTGAAATTTTCGCTGCAGGCGGACAGCGCTTGTACAGCTTTGGCGGAAAAACCGCAACCCGGTAATTTTGGTGAGCCTTTCATATACAGGATAATTGGATTCTCGGTAATCTGTTGCTGAATTTTTTCGATGATCGTCGTCATTGTCTCGCTTCCTTAAAGCAGTGGCTAATTTTTTTATTTATCTTCTATCGCATTGTATTTTACATAATTTATTATTATAACAATACCTGGCGGAAACTTCTAAATACTTTTTAGGTTTTTTTTGCGTTTAGCGGAAGCTTTCAGCCTTCCGGGTGGGTAGTTTTGCTTTGCTTCTGTTAGTTTTATCTTTCTAGTATCTACTTTTAGTTTTTGGTAGTTAAAAGGTGCTAAAGAATTGATTTTTATGGCATCAACTGCACCGGATACAGGCATGAAAATTCTAACCAACGCAAATTTGAAGCCAGTGCGGCCAAAATAAAAAAACGATAACTGCCTATCCAAGTATAAGCCCGTGAATATTAAAAAATTACTCTCCTTTTTGTTTAGAAGACAGGTTTATGTAGGGTGCTTGGCCAAATAAGGGTCTAAATAACCATGGGTATCATCACGATGAGGTGCGTATTAAGGCCGCTGCCGTTACGACAAACACCCGTAGGATGTAGTTGTCTGTAAAATAGTGAACTAAAAAGCAGTGACCTGATCTTTTTTATATTTGCAATTATACAGTGATGGATTATGTAGTATCTATTTGGATAATGAGCGGTTCGTATAGTCGCCCTGCAACAAGAGTGATATCTTCTATCTCGTATCAGTCATCTTAGTTAGTATTATTGGTAGGATTATTATATCGACGTTCGCTATGTCATGACACTTAGCAGATTTTTTTTATGGAGGTAGTACTGTTATTTCTTGATTTTGCCGGAGGGGGGAGTTGTTCATTGTTTTATTCTTTCCCTTATCTTCCATACAGACGACCGAAAATATCATCTGTATGGAAGATAAGGGAAAGAGCGTAAGAACCCCCCTTTAAAGTTAAGTTAAAATATAGTGGAATAGCAGTCCTTGCTTGAAGTATTAATTCAATACAGCGACGAAGATGAAAATCCTAACCGCCAATGGTGAGGCGGTTGTAACTATTACTGATAAAATTGCGAATCTATCTCTTTTAGATTATGGTATTAGATACTTAACCTTATTCATATCTACGGCTAAAAAATTAATGCTACATTTGGATTATTCCATGAACATATTATAAAACTTTTACCTTATCAAAAAATTAAGAAATAGCATTTTAGAATAAAAGGAAACGAATCACTTAGGATTATATCCTGTATACTATAAATTTAATATTAGATTAATGTTAAGCGTTAAAGGCGTAGCTAAATGCAGCGCATTGTAATCAAAAAAAATTCTTTTTTTATGCGATAAAAACCCTACTTTCTGACATCAGAAACCAAGTGCGTCTCTTAGACGCCATAAAAAGCTTATTTACTTTCTCAGCGTAGAGGCGCACAGCTTGAAGATCAACTACACTAAATCTATCGTCCTTCTGTTAGCTTCCCGAGAAGTTCTTATTTTGCTGAAATAATTGAATCCATCGAATATTAGTCTTTTCTCAGAACTATATCCTTATTCTGTTCAACTGTTATAATAAAACTTCAAAAAAAGCAAGCTTATCTGTAAATTCTGTCACAAAAGTATGTAGATAAAGATCTACTAATGATTTGTATTCGAATATCTCAAAGCGCTGTTGTCGCTTCTAGAAGAATATCGCTATATTCCTAACTTTCATGATGGATTGTGAGCTGATGTACAGAGAGATTTTATTGATACCGTAATTTACGGCATTTTTATGACTAACCGGTGAGTTACATCTGCGATGGACGCTACTCTATAGCCTTATCTCTAATGCTTTAAATATAAAGAGCCGAGAGTCCCTATAATGCGCTATTGATTCTCTAGGGTAATTTTAAGGCGGCTTCTAGTTATTGCATGGCTATGTTTATATTTTTTTAGCTGAACGTCATGGCCAAAGTTCGATATTCTGTAGTGGCAGAATGGCTACAGGGGCACTTCTTTATACTATACACAAACAAGGATTATAGGTACCAGAGAGACACTTCATTAATAGATTATGATAATACGGTTCACTCACGTTATTTACTCTAGTGATTACCATCGTCGATTAAGCTAAAGTGGTATAGGTGGATCTGTGCTTAAATATACTGCTGAATAGAATTATCAGTAAGCGCGATTGCTGCGCAGACTATTAAAGTTTACATGACGACGCTGATAGAGAGAAGTTCACTGCTTGATGCGGCTCTTGGCGCTCAGGTAGTTCTTATCATCATTGACGGCAGAGCCCCTTATTTCTGAGGGGCAGCCTGTTTTTTGCAACAAACACTCTTTTTACTGTATGTATAAATAATAACTCTTACTACCTAACAAACTCTTTATGATGGTGACTGTTTTATTTTTATCATTGAGTGAGACTCTATTCTCCCTGATCTAGCTTTAGAGTTTCTTAAAACTAAATGCAGGTTTGTACTTTAATTACCTTTATTATTATAATATATTTTATATTTATTTTATTTAAAAACATAATATTTACTTATACCTATTTATTTCTGGCAAAGCAGTCAGTTTTAGAGGCATTCTGAGTTTTTATTCCTCTGTTGATTTTATCGTATCAAACATTACGGCATACCGTGGATTCTTATAAAAGCTTACAGGCATCGCTTTGTTCTCCTGACAAGATATTTTTATAAAAAAAGTAATAGAGAAGCTGTGAGTTCCTCGTGTGTTGAAGACCTAAGTTTTAAAGATAACGCTTGGTATTGTATTGTCCAAGAGATTACTTGCTGAAGCCGACGTTAAGATTAATAGATTGCGTCCATTTGATAATCGCGTTAATAACACACGCTTTTTAAGCGTGTGTTAAAGGACCGTTCGCTATTTTAGGTGAAAGTTATATGGACGGGCTGGTGGGAATGCGAACGCCTAGATACTTTTTCCAGCGAACTTTGTGTTTGCGGGTTAGAAAATAAGCTCCCAATCATCTTAAGAATACCTTGCGCGTTACAGCAAGTGCGATTGATTAATCTCCAATCACGTAACCGAGCCTGGATTGTCGGCAAAGAATATTATGATTTAAGTAATGACTTTTTCTCGCTGATGCTTGATCCCTATATGCAATATTCCTGTAGTTATTAGCTACTACATGCTAGTAATCTAGCGCAGGCCCAACAAAACAAACTGGAGATGATATGCCGGAAACTACAACTACAACCCGGTATGTCGTTTTTTTTGATGTCGGGTGCGGTTGGGGCAATCTAGCACATTATGCCGCAGTGCATTACAGCATCAAAGTTCACGGTATTACCATTTCGGACGAACAGCAAAATTGACAAAAATAGCTGTGAAGGACAGAATCTTGCTATTTTGCTACAGGATTATTGCGACTTAAATTTACAATTTAACTGTATTGTGTTGGTGGGGATGTTTGAATACGTATGGCTTAGTAATTATTATACCTATTTTGATATAATGCTTGTAATTTAAAACCTGCTGGCCTGTTTTTATTGCATACTATTGCTGCAAATAAAACTAATATGAATATTGATCTATGGATTAATAAATATATTATTCCGAATGGTTGTTTACCCTCTATTTAGGCATAGAGCTGCTGCTAGCGAAGCACATTTTGTTATGGAAGATTGGCACAATTTCGGTGCAGATTATGATCATACGCTGATAGCCTGGTGTGAACGCTTTTCGCCGCCTGGTCAATGTTGTAGGAGAATTATTCTGAGCGTTTATCATATATTTGTTTACTATCTACAGGCTTGTACGCCAGCGCCTTCTGCGCCCGTAATATTCAACTTTGGTAGGTACTCAGCCCACAAGGGGGCTGAAGGTTGTTTATGCGTCGTACGTTGAGTCTTTGGATTTAACTATGTACGTCAGTTATGTCTAGTGTATTCGCTAAGTCGGGCTGACCGCCACTGTTTTCAGTATTTTTAGAGTTAGATGCGTTCACGTGTTGCCAATACCTGTTCCACAGTGTTGACAATAGCTTGCGTCTGTGGGTCAATTTCAATATTGACGCTATCGCCAACTCGTTTCTTGCCGATGGTGGTACGCATCAACGTTTCAGGTATTAAATGCACGCAAAAACGGTTTTTCTTTACCTCTCCAACCGTCAAACTAATGCCATCGATACCAATATAACCTTTATATAGGATATATTTCATTAGTGCCCGTTTCGTAACAGTGAACCAAATCTGGCGGTTATTTTCCGACGCGATTATTTTATTTATTTCAGCGGTATACATAATATGCCCGGACATTAGATGACCGCCAACTTCTGCTTGCAGGCTCGCCGCTCGTTCTACATTAATTTCTTCTCCAACTGTAAGCGTTCCTAAATTGGTTAGCTTGAGCGTTTCTTCAATTAAATCGAAACTAACTATGTCGTCTGTAATGCCGGTCACTGTCAGACAACAGCCGTTATGCGCCACTGAGGCAGCAACAGCTAAATCTAACAGTAGTGTAGCCGGTAAACGAATATAATGGGTACGAAAATGGTCTTTTTCTTCAATCGCAATAATTGGCACAGTGGCCTGAATAATTCCCGTAAACATATTCTTTCCTTATCTGCCTAGACTGAATGTTATGAAATTTAGTTTTCTCCATAATACGATGAATTCCAAATACTGATACGGCTTAATAGAGGTATATTCCTGGATGTTCTGTCGTTTCTCTGCTTTCATCTCCGATGAAATACTTACATTTACTCTGTTTAAGAGATTATGCTAGGTAAATATATTAGGACTTCCCTTTCGTTAATAAAAATTTTGTAAACCGAAAGGGAAGTATATGCGTGTAAAATTATATTAAGCAAGCGCGTATCTTTTACTGTTTCTCGTAATCTCGGCCATTTTGCCAAGGTATCACAAACAGTGATTAGTGTGGTATATCTCATTATATCCAGCTTTGTCAGAGCTACTGATATGGTTGTTTTGGTGGTGTTAACGCTATTTAGCTGTCGGTCATTTTATTTTATCACAGTTTAACGCTGGCATTTACGTCAGTTATCATTTAGTTTAAAGGCTCTAGGCGACTGAAACCCGCATTGCTTATTAAGGATAGTTTGCTACGGTTTTTATTTGTAGTTCAATGTGTTAGCGTTATAATAATACTATTTTAGAATGGTAATCATGTCATTAACCATATGAATAGCATTAAGCTGTTGCTAACGTAGAAAGCGGTTTCGCCAGTGATATTTTTTGAAGTGACCTTATTGTATAAGTAGCACAGGTAGTTGTCTTGTTTAATATAATTGTTTTGACCAGTTATTAAATCGTCTCAACTTTATTTTACTGACATTCATGCTGCCGCTTATTGATAAGCGGATAGTAGCCAGCCCACCATCTAGTTATTGGATATCATTATAGGATAAAAAGCAATGTAGAGTACGTACGGTATCAATGCTTGATCTATAGCCTGATTAATAAGTTTTACGTAGTTCTATACTATACCGTCCTTTTTTAGGACGGACGTTGCGTGAGTATATTGCCTTATTGTAAAACGATATACCCTGATACCCTTCTGTTTATATTTTAATGATGCTTTCGAATCTGATGTTATAGATGGCTATCTATGATTCTATGATTCTATGAATATATATAGATTATCAGTAATGGTGTTCTGCGCAGTTATAAAAAAAATACGGTCGATCTTTTTTATTACCTTTATTTTGTGCTTTATTGGGTGCTCTGTCTTCCAGTGCTTATATGCTTAGCGCTGACCGATTGATTGCGACCTTCCAGATATGGAACACACTAATTTTTCTTATTTTATCTTATTATCAGATAGCTATGCTTCTATATTGATGTTACACATCATGCTTTAGATCTAACAATAGACGCCACCTACACAAATTTTACATTTGGTGGCGTGTTTGAGGGTAAATGTGCTTTGAGCGGCGAAAGCGAGTTTAATGCATATTCCCCTCCAGAAGTAATTAGCTTCGGAGTAGAAAAAAATGTATCTGCACCTTGCAAGGTGTTATTAAGCTCATTAATATGCATCTCACTATCCCGCAGGCAACAAGATGCGTTCTTAGCTCAGTTGGTTAGAGCACCACTTTGACATGGTGGGGGTCGATGGTTCGAGTCCATTAGAACGCACCAATACTGTCTGTACCTTTCCTTTATATATATGCTTTCTTGTCTTTATTCCAAATCGCTGTTTCGAAACTTTTCAAAATGGGACGTATTACGGTGCGCTGAACCCCGCGATACGCGATATCAAACCTTATGAGGGATTTACGGTGACGAGGATAAGGTGATATAATTTGTTTTAAAAACAACAAAATTACGATTTTTGCTATAATATTAATTATATAGTTTTTATTTCGTTTCCTTCCGGTCAATAACTATAATGCAAAATGTTATCTCAATTGAATTGTTTGCGTTTGTTGATTTGCTTTAAACTAATAAAAACAGGATCAGTAATGCAGTGTACTGTTTTGCCATCGTTAGCTTAAGCTTTCTGCTTTTTTTATTTTTTGACTGTTTTCACCCATCCTTTAAAATGGACCGCAAGTTTTGAAGTGGTTTTTATCGCAGGTTTTGTCTAGCGATATATTCACTTTATCATTCATTTCAATTTATAGAAATTAAGGTTATGAAAAAGACTAAAATTGTTTGCACTATCGGTCCGAAAAGCGAATCAGAAGAGGTATTGTCCAGCCTGCTTGATGCAGGTATGAACGTCATGCGTCTCAATTTTTCCCATGGTGATTATGAAGAGCATGGTCAACGTATCAAAAATCTGCGTACTGTCTTGAAAAGAACTGGTCAGCAAGCTGCAATTTTACTTGATACCAAAGGTCCAGAAATTCGCACTATGAAATTAGAAAACAGCGCAAATATTTCGCTTTGTGCTGGTCAAACCTTTACCTTTACAACTGATCAGAGCATTATTGGTAATAGTGAACGCGTTGCAGTCACCTATCCGGGGTTAACTCAGGATTTAGTGGTAGGTAATATTATTCTGGTTGATGACGGCCTGCTAGGCATGATCGTGACCAGTATCACTCAGGATCAGGTGGTATGTAAAGTGCTTAATAATGGCGATTTAACTGAAAATAAAGGAATTAATTTACCGGGCGTATCCATTGCCCTACCTGCTTTGGCGGAAAAAGATAAACGTGACATAATTTTCGGCTGTGAACAAGGCGTCGACTTCATCGCCGCCTCATTTATTCGAAAACGTTCCGATGTACTGGAAATCCGTGAATATCTGGAGCAGAATGGCGGCGGTCATATTCAAATAATTTCTAAAATCGAAAACCAGGAAGGGTTGAATAATTTTGATGAAATCCTTGAAGCTTCCGACGGCATTATGGTCGCCCGCGGTGATCTTGGTGTTGAAATTCCGGTGGAAGAAGTAATTTTTGCACAAAAAATGATGATTGAAAAATGCAACTGTGCGCGTAAGGCAGTGATTACTGCGACCCAAATGCTTGATTCAATGATGAAAAACCCGCGCCCAACCCGCGCAGAAGCTGGTGATGTAGCTAATGCCATTCTCGATGGTACAGATGCCGTAATGCTATCTGGTGAGAGCGCCAAAGGTAAATACCCACTTGAAGCTGTGAGTATTATGGCAAGTATTTGCCAGCGCACCGATCGAATGCTGGCAAGACGCATTTACAGTTTAAATGATAGCTGTAAACTTCGCATTACTGAAGCGGTCTGCCGCAGCGCGGTTGAAACCGCAGAAAAACTAGAATCACCGTTGATTGTAGTCGCGACTGAAGGAGGTAAATCCGCTAAGTCAGTACGTAAATATTTCCCGAAAGCAGATATTCTTGCTCTGACCACGAACCTGCTGACTGCTCGACAGCTTCTGCTGAGCAAGGGGATTTCCTGCCAACTTGTCGAAGAAATAGCCTCAACTGATGATTTTTACCGCATCGGTAAGACAATGGCATTGGAAACAGGTTTAGCAGCTAAGGGCGACATTATCGTCATGGTATCCGGCACGCTGGTACCAAGTGGTACTACCAATACCGCCTCAGTGCATATGCTTTAATGTAGTTTGGAGTGATGTAAGTTTGCTATTTATTTTTTTGCTACTGCATCTCTAAGATGCAGAATTGCTTCTTGCGCAATTTTTTTTAGAGGCTATGCTGCCTAAAGTAACTCCTCGTGGCTCTCCTCTTAGACTCCTGCTTATGCAGGAGCTTTTATTAGCTACAGCCGGTATTTTAAATAAATATAATAATTATCAATTAATTAGAACTTTAGTAAAATCGTTTTTTTGTAAAAAGTATAAATAAACTTTACTTACAAATTTATTTCATGGCTTATTGGTCATCATCATTAGTGCTAATTAGGAAGACAAAAAAGCATTACGTTAGAAAATAAAATAGTCGGATAAATATTATAATTATAAGGTTCTTGACCCATTTTTTAACCGCTATACAAAATAATATGTTTCTCTGAGTGGCTTATTAAATTTAATCGTTTTATTTGTGAAATCATTCTTATCTTGAAATAGTTTGTGTAGTATTTTGCAAATACTATGTACATAGTATTTGATTTAGAGGATATTAAAATGAATCATACCAAACTAGTATTTGGCACAGTGATCCTGTATTCCACTCTGATAGCCTGGCTATTATAGCAACGCTAATAATCAATCAACTATCCTCTGATGTACAGCTCTAAATGTTAAAATTAACCATGTCAGTAATAACGTGAACGCTCTGCACTTCGACATACAGGCTGCTAAAGATAATGTTGTTTGTGCTAATTAATGTTTATATAACTAATTGCCGCAAGTAATAGTTCTGGTTTTAATTAAGAATAGGTGGTATTCTGTTTTATTCACCATTTTACCTGCTAAACGCTAATCACTGGTGCTTAATTTCTCTTCTTTATATTGTGTACAGGCACAATCATGGAAAATATTGATCTATATAATATAATGACAAACACATATTACTTTCACTTTGAAACGCCAAAGGAGGTCTCTGGCTCGTCAGGTTGGCATTTTAAACATGTGACATAAACATTGCCTTAACATACCAAAGCAAAAAAAATAATAAAGGACGTATCGCTGATTTAAATGATTTGTCCATCTTGGTCTGTATCAAGCCTACTTGTAGGCTCTACGTTATAAAATGCCACAGCCTGGTGCAAAGCGTGAAAATGTCGGGTTGTTTATTAGGATCTAAGGCACCTTTTAGCAGTTTTATACATTGCTTTCTCTGTTATCTGAGATGCTGCCGGCAGCGCTTATTTACCATTATTCAACAGAACCGGGATATATCTAAATAACTCTTGCTACAACTTGATTCACTATAGTGCGGATCCGTCCCGGGCGTAGCGGTAGTAACTTTTGTTGTCCAGGAGGCGTTAAAGCAAATGACTAAAGTCTGTGGATCCTCTTTCTTGAAAGAGGAAAGAGCGGTTAATAGACCTTCATATAGCACTTGCTGTCAGGGGCTTACCGTTCTACTTTCATCGGTTCATTAATGAACTCATGAGGGTACGATTGGCGCTTTGTTAAATAGATCCTCAATATTTATCCAGCCGTGATCGAACACAGCAAGAGCTAAGCTACACGCTGATACTAAAATTAGTATTTGGACCGTGAATCATATAAGTGGATATACTACTCTGTCAACAGTAGTGTTGTATAGAGTACATTAAGTTTTTAGCTTGTTATGAGTACGGAGGATAGTTTAATACCCTGCTATTTTAGGTAAATCTTGTGGATATTGGGGTCAGTATCTAGGTTAAGATTAGAAATCTTATAGTTAATTGATGTCACTGTCATCGACATAGTTTCACCTCAGTTGGCCAATACCATGCCAAGGTGATTACGTCAGGGATATTGGTTCTTGAGTTGGGTTTTAGCATTCCAAGTAGGTTAATTTTGTATTTCTAATAGTCTCCAGGGAATTGCTATTTTAGATGATGGTATGGGTTGTATTTTCACTGAAAAGTCTATTGTTATTTGGCAGTGAGGATAGATGGTAACGCCGTCCATATTGATGGCGTAGGCTAGTCTTTTGCTTGTATTTAGCATAAACGATTTTGGATTAGTAATTAGTAATTTGTATAGCGGCGAAAGGGTAAGTTATAGTAAAATAAGATGAAGCATCGTCACAGATTTGAGTGTATAAAACGACTGGCCTTCACTGCAATGAAGTGGACTGCTAACTTTAGTAAAGCCGCTCTATAAATAAGAAAACGCCTCAAGTCAAGCGTC
Source organism: Sodalis sp. (in: enterobacteria) (assembly GCA_051710585.1). GTDB lineage: Bacteria > Pseudomonadota > Gammaproteobacteria > Enterobacterales > Enterobacteriaceae > JBPESP01. The sequence continues at coordinate 535,028 of JBPESP010000001.1, forward strand.
TCTATAATGCTGTGATAAGGGGCATTGATATTTATAGGGGGTTTCTATGGCTAATGGTATACTCGCTTTGGCATGTAGAAACAGAGAGTACTACAGGAAAAAAGTGAAAGGTGAAGAGATAAATAAGTGTGTGAATTATTTATCCCTACCGATAAAGGATATTAGTGATGATGACACATTAGTAGACTGAAGGGAGCAGTCCTCTGTTGCATTATCGGCAGAGGTACGATGGCACGCTTCTGCTTGTGTCTAGAGGGGATGGTAAATATGATTACTAATATGCGGCAGCTTGAGTGCGAATCCCTCGGATCATAGCCTCTAATCCTTGTAACCGATATGGCGTCAGATGCTTGGTAAGCGCTAGCGTGTCGAAAAAAGGCTGCACATCGTAGGTAATAATCTCTGTTTGCGTCAGTCCCTGATAAAGGATAAACACTATGGCAATAAGCCCTTTCACAATGGCTGCGTCGCTGTCGCCGTACAGTTTTAGACTACCATCGGCCTGGCTTGATAGGAAAATCCATACTTGGCTTTGGCAACCAACTATCAGATTATCCGGCGTGCGCATTTCTGCCGATAGCGCCGGCAGTTGCTCTCCTAATTCAATAAGATATAAATATTTCTCTTCCCAATTGCCGCAGCGGGAAAAATTGCGTAGTAATTTATCTTTATAAGGTAGATTTATCATCGTTATTACGTCCTCCTTATTGACTAACAGCCAAGCAAATGCTGCACTCGAATTAGACCAGCCACCAATCGCTCAATATCTTCGCGATCAGTATACATTGCAAGTGACGCCCGACACATACTTTTCACTTGGAAATAGGCCATCAGCGGCATAGCGCAATGGTGGCCTGTGCGGATGGCGATACCATATTGATCAAGGAAGCTACCTACATCATAAGCATGATGTTTCCCTAAATTGAATGCGATAACACCGGTACGATCGTTAGGCCCATACAGGGTCAGGTCTGGCACTTGCTGCAATGCTTCGAGTGTATAGCACATCAGTTCGTGCTCGTAGGCCTGGATACTATCCAACCCTACTTGTTCAATATAGGAGAGTGCGGCGCTTAACCCCATCATACCGGCAGTATGTGGAGAACCTGCCTCAAAACGCCAGGGGGCATCTTTAAAGGTACTACCTTCTGTCAAACTAACAGTATGAATCATCGAACCGCCGTTTTCCCAAGGCGGCATAGCGTCCAGCAATGCTTTCTTGGCGTAGAGAATACCAATACCCGTCGGGCCATATATTTTATGGCCTGAGAACACATAAAAGTTGCAATCCAGTTTTTGCATATCTACTTTCTGATGCATGATGCCTTGTGCTCCGTCTACTAGGACCACTGCGTCACAGGCGGCGCGTACTTTAGCGATAAATTCTGAAAGGGGATTGAGGGTTCCGAGAACATTAGAAACCTGGGTGATGGCAAACAGCCGGGTGCGATCATCAATCAACGCCGGTAATTTAGCTACATCAAGTGTACCGTCGGGTAATAGCGGAATATAGCGCAGCGACAAATGCTTTTCTGCAGCCAACATTTGCCAAGGAACAATATTGGCGTGATGCTCCATCTCAGTGATAAGAATATTATCGCCTGGTTGAAGATGCTGGCGGCCCCAGCTATTAGCCACTAGGTTAATGCCTTCGGTAGCGCCTTTAACGAATACGATTTCATCCGCTGAAGCAGCATTAATAAAACGCGCCACCTGTTGACGCACATTTTCCATCTTTGTCGTAGCTTCGCTGCTTAAAGTATGGATACCGCGGTGCACTGCGGCGTATCCATGGCGATAATAGTTGCTTTCACAATCGATCACGACATTAGGTTTTTGCGCACTTGCCGCGCTATCGAGATAGGTCAGCGGCTTATTATTTATTTGCCGTGCCAAAATGGGAAAATCAGACCGAATTTGCGTAATGGGATAGGTCATACCGCCTCTCCTTGTAAAGCATCAGTGATACGTGCCAAAATCATGTCACATACCTTTGCATGACCAATTGCTTCTGCCACTTCTGCTGCGAAACCATAAATGATCATTTGTTGGGCGTTTTCATGTGTGATGCCGCGCGAACGTAGGTAAAAGATCTGCTCTTCGTCGATTTGACCCACAGTGGCACCATGACTACATTTCACGTCATCGGCATAAATTTCCAGTTGTGGTTTGCTGTCCACCTCCGCTAAACGATCAAGTAGAAGATTATTATTGGTCATCTGACCGTCGGTTTTCAGTGCATGCTTGGCTACTTTAATTAGGCCATTAAATACACCCTTACCGCGATCGCGGGCAATTACTTTATGTACTTGGCGGCTCAGGCAATGGCCTTTATTATGCTCAAGATAGGTCCGGGTATCGCTGATGTCCTGTCCTGAAGGTAACAGCAGGCTGTTTATTGTAAGATCAGAACCTTCACCGTTTAGCTGCGCGCTGGTTTGATGTCGTGTTAATCCTGCACCGAGAATAAAAGTGCTACTACGCACTACCGCATCCTTGCCTACGCTGATGTCGTTATGGCTAAAGTGATAGCTGGCGCGGCTTTCAAAAGCCAGTTTAATATGGTTCAAGTGTGCATTATCATTAATCACAAAAGTGGTGCGGGCGCCACTAAAATCTCCTTTGGCATCAACACTAGTGAAATGTTCGATAACTTCCCCCTGAGCACCAGACTCGATATTGATATGATGACGGTAATGTAGCATACTTAAAACGTCTTTTTCTTTACTACCCTGACTGATATGAAGTAGATACAGTGGTCGTTGCGCCGCTTTACCTGCCGCTAGGCGAATATGGGTAGTTTCCTGACATAGGCTTTCGGTCAAATGTAAAAAAACTTCCGGCTGAATGGGCACAGGCATTGTTCGACGAATAGCCCCTTCCTCAAGCTCTATTTGCCATAGGCCGGTATCGCTATCGCTCAGCGCCGCTGAAAAGCGGCCATCTACAAATACTAATCGGTAGGAATCTATTATCAGACTGAGGGTATCACGCATGGTAGCAGATACTGCATTGTCTCTTGTGGTGATTGCAAAGCGATGCGCTAGCAGCCTCTCAAGAGAGGTGTATTTCCAATGCTCGTCTTGACGAGTAGGTAGCCCTAGACGTTCTACATTCTGCCAGTGGGTGTAAGCTTCGGCAGAGCGTGATGCGCTCTGCGCGGTAAATAATTGGTGCCATTGATTTAGCGTGCAGGTGTTACTGTTATTCGATAATCCAGCCATAACCTTGCTTCTCAAGCTGTTTCACTAAGGAGAAATCTCCGGATTTCACAATGCAACCTTGATGGAGGACATGAACGTAGTCGGGTTGGATATAGTCCAGAATGCGCTGATAGTGGGTGACGATAACGAAGGAACGTTTGCCGTCACTCATAGTATTTACTCCGTGGGCGACAATCTTCAGTGCATCAATATCTAGACCGGAGTCCGTTTCATCCAAAATACATAAATCTGGTGATAGCGCTGCCATTTGCAGGATATCATTACGTTTTTTTTCGCCGCCAGAAAAGCCCACATTCACCGACCGAGTTAGTAGATTTGGCGGCATTTTTAATAGTTCAATCTTAGCGTCAATAAAATCGGAAAAATCAAATCGGTCCATTGGCGGTTGTTTTCGGTATTTACGCACAGCATTGACGGCTGTCTGCAGGAAAAATTGGTTGGTGACGCCCGGAATTTCCACTGGGTATTGGAAGGCCACGAAGACGCCTTCACCGGCGCGTTCTTCTGGCTCTAGAGTGAGTAAATCATGGCCTTTGAACATGATGTCCCCAGAAGTGACATTGTAATTTTTGTGTCCGGCAAGTGTAGAGGATAAAGTACTCTTCCCGGAGCCGTTCGGGCCCATGATAGCATGGATTTCGCCGGATTTCACTTCCAGATTTAGCCTTTTGAGGATTGCGTTGTCTTCCACACTGACGTTCAAATCTTTAATCGATAACATGTTTCATTATTCCTTTAACAGACCTATAGAGCTGTCCGAGCAGAAAACGCGTTAGCATAAAAGTGTTAGGACCTTAGCCTACGCTGTGTTCAAGGTTGATAGCCAGTAATTTTTGGGCTTCTACGGCAAATTCTAGTGGTAGTTCTGAGAACACATCCTTGCAAAAACCGTTGATGATCATCGAAATTGCATCGTCTTCGCTAATCCCCCGCTGTCGGCAGTAGAAAAGTTGATCTTCGCTGATACGTGATGTCGTAGCTTCGTGTTCCAGCTGCGCGGTATTATTGCGTACTTCCAGATAAGGAAGCGTATGTGCACCACATTTATTGCCGATAAGCATAGAGTCACACTGGGTAAAATTACGTGCGTTGGTAGCGGTCGGCATGATTTTTACTAGTCCTCGATAGGTATTTTCACTCTTCCCAGCTAATATCCCCTTCGAGATAATAGTCGAACGGGTATTTTTACCGATGTGAATCATTTTGGTACCGGTATCTGCTTGCTGGTGGTTGTTGGTTAGCGAGACTGAGAAAAATTTCCCCATAGAATTATCGCCCCGCAAAATTACGCTTGGATACTTCCATGTAATGGCTGAACCCGTTTCAGATTGTGTCCAGGACATTTTAGCGTTTTTACCCGCACACAGCGCACGCTTGGTGACAAAATTAAGAATACCGCCCTTGGCTCCGTTACCGGAAAACCAGTTTTGTACCGTGGAATATCTTATTTCAGCATCTTTTAGGGCAATAACTTCCACTACTGCCGCATGTAGCTGATAGCTATCGCGCACCGGTGCTGAACAACCCTCAATATAGCTAACATAACTGCCTTCATCGGCAATTAGGATAGTCCGCTCAAATTGGCCAGTTTTGGCAGCGTTAATACGGAAATACGTCGACAGTTCCATTGGGCAGTGTACATCTTTCGGCACATAAACGAATGTTCCATCGGAGGCGACTGCCGAATTGAGTGCGGCAAAGAAGTTGTCATTAGCAGGTACTACACTACCTAAATACTGGCGCACTAGTTCGGGATATTCATGAATGGCCTCACTGAAAGAGCAGAAAATAATCCCTTTCTCCGCCAGTTTATGGCGATAGGTAGTGGAAACTGATACTGAATCGAAAATAGCATCAACTGCGATATCACTGCCTTCACGCACCGGCACACCGAGCTGATTGAACGCCTGCTCCACTTCATTAGTTAGGTAGTTTTTTACCCCTTTTGTACCAGACTGTGGGCTATATGTATCATCGTAGACGTCGTACGATGACGGTGCCGAATAGTAACTATAATTATTATAGTCGAGCGGCTTATACTTGGCCTTTAGCCAATGTGGCTCGTCCATTTTTAGCCAAGCGCTATAAGCGTTGAGGCGAAATTCTAGCATCCAATCCGGTTCATCACGTTTCGCTGAGATGGCACATACCACATCTTTACTGATGCCGTGCGCCAGTTTTTCGGTGGCTAATTTAGTAAAGAAGCCTTCTTTATAATGCTTGTTTTTCAGCCAGATATGCGGCGTGTCAATTGCTTCGGGGTTGTCAGTATTATTTCGTGTCATAATGATTTATCGCTCAAAAGCCAAAGCTTTCGCCGCACCCGCAGGTGTGTTGAGCTTTGGGATTGTTAAATTTAAATGCGTGGTTCAATCCGTCCTGCGTGTAATCCAGTTCTGTACCATCAATGAAAGGGATTGCTTTTAGCGGCACATACAGTCTTGCACCAGCATGTTCATAGACGCAATCACTGTCATTTATCTGGGTGGCTTTTTCCACGACATAACTGAAGCCAGCGCAACCAGACTGTTTTACGCTAAGCCGTAATCCCAGCATGGTTGGGTCGTTCTCTAGCAGGTTTAAAATCTGATGGGCAGCGGAATCCGTTATCGTCAAGCCACTCCAAATATTCTCTTCCAGGGAGAATGTTTCAACCTTATTATCTACTTGCATCGATTTTACCTCATGAAGTTACAAGCTGATACTGTAGTGGTCAACTAAAACTAGCAACTGCGTTAGAGTTTTTCCAGTATCTCTATTATGATGAGTTTGGTGGCAATATAATATATTATTATATTCATGCAGGCTTAAGTGCGCACTGTTATATTCCACGATATTAATCTGATATTCCCATGAATTTGTTTCGCTGAGGCTGATGTAGCCCCTGTTAATGCTATATACTTATTTCAGACTTCTATAGAAACACTCTATCGAACTTTTACCCTCAATAGTTATGCCTAGATCCATGCCTTTTTGATCCAAAAAGGTTACAGTAATTATCGGAACTGTCCGTTTTTATATAGTTACTCTGATCGCTGTTAACATCACTTCAGCTGATTTATCATATATTTACCATCTTATTTTAGTGTTTTATGATTAGTCTTTTGTCCCAGGAGAATGACATCACACCAGGTTCCTCGCGAATAGATTTAAGAATAACCGCAAGGTGCGTCCTAGTACTTCTCGATCCAAATATATGTTACATAGCTGCACTATAACCTTGTTTGGTTCTATTATATAAAACTTGTATTCAAAATAAATTAATAATAATAATATACGCTTGACCGCTATGCTTATCCCTAATGCGTTGAGTGCTAATAACTGACCCGCAAAAACTCTCTCTAAGAATACTTGCATGCCGTAGCTTTTTTTATCTAAAAGCTTTTATGGGTTCCCATTCTAGCGGATACTTATCGCGTTAATTGCATTATGGCAGATACTGTGCAGTGCATAAACATGACTGCGCAATACCGTTCGCTTACTTGTCTAGCTTATTATTTTGCGTTTTCTCCTGTCTCCTATCACGCAGTGATTTTACTTATTTCGTCATTACAGAAAGGTTGATATCCGTGTATTTTTTCTATTTGCGCGGCATTGCAACTTTGATTGACAATTAGTTGAGTAAATTCCCGTTTGAATTTAGGACTGAAATTTCTTCTTTCATTGGGTACTCCTACCTATGTTTTTTCTGAAAACATTACTTCAGTTCAAATGTTTAAATTCAGTGTATTTCTACGTACTTAGAAAACTCATTTATGTTAGAGAGTTATATTTTCTTTTCAACTTTGATCTTTAATAAAGGAATGGATTATTTATGGAAAATGGCTTCAGCTATCGCCGGCAGGCATTATGTTTAATCGTTATTCTTCTTATTTTATAGCTATTTTGCCGTTAATACCCTAATTTTTATATTTTGAAAAAAATTATTTTTTAATACCAAAATTTTCTGTCTAGTGAGTGGTTATAAAATATTTAATAAACTATTTCCCATGAAAGGTGAAAAAATAATTTATTATTTATGGTTATAAAATAGCTAATATGAAATGATTCATAAAATAGATTAAAGTAATTGTAGCTGTTATCCTGATTATTATCTCCAAGAGAAGCTTTAATCATTGGAGTTAGGGTGCTTGCTCTATGTTGATAATGATTTTTTCACAAAAGTGCCTTCAACGGCAAGCACTTTATGCTCTGGTTGTTTTTTTTGTGTAAATCACCATCGGTGTGTTAAATTAGCTAAACCTTTCCCTGAAAGTATATTGTATTCCTAATCTAGGAGAAGCGCTATCCAGTATCTCTTGCTATAATTTTCCGCTAGATCTTGTTATTTCCACGTACGATGACCTTGACACGTCAATTGCGGCACTAGAGTTAAGCAATAGAGTTTAATAAGCGCATTATCTTTAATCGTCTCTGCTTTACTTTAATTTGCTATTTGACCATTGGTATATATCCCTAGCTATCTTGCCAGGTTTTACCTTATACGATACTAGATTTTTCGATTCTATTGGCCGATATTAGCATCAGTCTGTAATAGTTGACTATTCTGGCTAGCCCATCCCTATACTGATCTCTGCTTCATTCTGCTGGGACTAAAGAAAATTGTTTTTATCAGCCGGCTGGTTTGTTTGCATTAGAAAAAAAGTTCCGTTAGCATTGGCTTTCCTGTGAGAAATTAGTGCAGTCGGATAGTAGAAAAACTCTGGCCGCGTTATTTCTTAGAACGGCGTAATTACTCTATAAACGCAATTACTGTTACTACCCCTGATGTGGTATTTCTTTAATATTTCAGTGGTTTAACGCTGTATTGTGCAGGTTTGTCCTAATTTTCCAGTATCGGCGCTTATGATAGATTACATTATGGTAGCTAGTGATGGTAGCTAGTGATTAGCGTAAGTTCCGCAGTAGATATATTTCGTTTATAGCAGTCATAGGCAAAGTCTTTTGTTTATCCACTAGTAGGATTTATAAACCTTTAATTTTGGCGCCATCATCAGCTTTATCACGTTTTATTTTGCCGAACGCAGATAGAACGTTAGCGTTTCTTTTCCCCTGATAATGATTTATGTGTTTATTAGGGGGGGGTCAGATTGATAGTTACTGGGTAACTTTATCGGTTTTAACCGGATGATGGGTGGTTCTGCTACTCTGAGTGAGACTGTTTACGACAATAGCTAGTCTCAGCGGGCTATTTTGATTGGTGCTGATTTCTCGCTGGTATTTTCAGCAGATGCGGTGGAAGGCATGAAAAGGTTCTGATAAAAAAATCAGGTTAAGCAAGAGATGCAAGTTATTCGCATCGTATTCTCGAAAACGTTAATAACCCTACCAGGCGTGTGTAGCTTCTTACAGGTGAAATAAGTAGTCGCTGCAAGCAGGGTTTTTATAAAAGCTGTTTGCGGATAATTTGCATTAATATTAAAGTCTAAAATTCCCCGCTGTTCCTTATGGCTGCAGAGATAACCGGCGGCGGAGGGACTAACATCTCTGCAGTAGCACTGAAACGTCGCGATGTAGGATGCTCTAAGGTGGCGAATGTTATTCATCTATCGTATCGGCATAATAGTTTATCGCTTATTCTCTTTTAGCTGGATATAGCGAATTCTCAGATAACATATTATATATCTCCCGGTTATCTTATTAAGTTGCTCCAGTGATGATGTATGCGTCTAAATTATACGATGATTTCCAAAGAAAACGAGTCTGTAACGGATAATTAAAGTTTTCACTCGCGATACCGCGATACATTTTATATAACTGCGGCAGGAGTATGCTTTGTTATTAGGTAGCACTCTGCGCGGAAACTGTGCAAGCTATTATTGCTAGAAGCGCGCATAGATATGCGATATCACGTGAATGGGTATAAATTTATACTCTTTTGAAAGTAAATTCTCGCCATTTTACAGCAGGTGATGTTAAATGGTTCCACGCGAGAGCACTGTAGTTGGTAAAAATGTCACCAATGTGCTGAACGCTTGCTAGAAATTATGTGGCTTTCTTGCAGTATAGTGACAGAATAGATATTATAAATTAATTATTTTTTGAAATTCGTCGCGGATGGAGCTCAGTACTTTGCGGTATTCGTTGTGATGGTAGAAGCACAACGCCATGTTAATTCCTGTATGGAGGATGCAAAGGTAGTCACTATACAAGCAGGTAGTTCTGATGTTTTCGGTTGTATTACTGGATCAAGGAAAGCATAAGTTAGAGTGGTAATTGTTGAAGTAATAGTTTGATGTAGCATTTCTGCAGAAGTCTGAAATGAGTAAATGTCATTAATGGGCTGTATCAGTTTTAGCGGAAGTAGCTCATAAAGTTGAGCTTGCACTTTAGCTTTATCTGATTTGCGTTGGAGGATGCTAGTGTGTTTTGTATTGCTTCAAGCTGCACTTTAGGTTGTTCCATTTGCGCCTGATTTTCTTGGCTTAGAAGGCGCTACATTTACGTTATTCAATAAAAAACCTTATGTGTCTGCAAGTTATACAGCAGTTGCACGCCCGATGACGCATTTAACGCGTATATCATATATGTTGTAAACTCTTTATGGCGTATTGTTGCGGATGCATGGAAAGGGAGAAACTGTACCAGTTGTACCTAGGTCGCTATGTCAGCCAATAGGGGATTGTAGTTGACGGTTAATTAGATGATGCTATCAGGACGTCATCTGTATAATGAAATTGATGAAGTGGAGATGGGAAAGGTTATTCATTTCTATAAGAAATAGCAAATTACTAATATAGTATCAGTAAGCTATTAAAGCTTTTTTAAAAAATTTTAAAAAATTTGAGGATTGACATAAAAACAGAATACATTATTAATCACATGATTAAAGATTTAGATGAAGTAGGTGAAAATAGCCTAGTGTTAACGCTATAGAAGATATATTTATTGTGTTAATCATCTTTATCAATGCTTATCGCCGATAGCGACTATGTATATGCTGTTAGTGCTCTTTACCAATATTATGTGGTGCTGTCTCTATAAATTTAGATGATTAATTACCACAGTGCGTAAATAACCAAAAAAATGATGTCGTTTGTTTTGATAGCTAGGGAATTTGAATGTCTTTTTCTTGAGAAGAATATTGGTGCTATTCGGCTAGTTAAGTCGTCTACTAATAACTAATGATATCAAGAAGTAAAGCTGTTCATTTAGGATAATGATAATTATTGTATGACTAAACTACACACTTTCTGACCTTAAGCTATTTGAAGTACTTGGTTGGTAAAATTATCGTTATGCTTACTGGTTAGTGAAGATTTCTTCGATACCTGAAAAGTTATCTGAAGGGTATTTCTGGTTTTAACCTGCTTTTTACTTAATGAAAAAACGGATCCTATAATTATCTATAAACCCAGTACAATAAAGCAATTATACGCTGATATTTGCTATGAAGACGTACATTGCACACTATACCTGCTGATAACACATTGATCAAAAGACTTAATTTGTTTATCCGCACTATCGTTGTTTGAACGGCTGATAGCTATCGTAAGGGATAGTTTAGCGTCTGACTCCACTTGCTTTACTGTATTACATAAATAATACGACGAGACAACAAGAATAAAATCCAGTGCTTGCCAGTTTTACTAGCTTAAAAATGAGCAGGATTACTAGTTTGGTATCGGTGGCCATTGCTTCGCTTTTTTTGCGGTAATACTAATGTTGATCAGTGCTGGTGTAACCATTAATTTTATTGTTCTTCTTTTGCTAAAAGCAAATCAAATATGCTATGCGAGAGGTTTCTCACTGTTGTTTTTCAGTGGCTTGCCCGGCAAGAAATTATAGAAAGACGATGCCTTTGTTGTTCATTGATACCAAAGAAAATTATGATTATGTTTATGTACTTGCTTTTGATGCTGTTAATGATTTAAATGTGCATGTTGTACGTGGCTAATCACGTAATATACTATATTAACTGGCACACCACACCTATCATTTTTGATGAAAAACATTTTTCATGCCGGCATGATTCCCATTATCGCTGCATATATAGTGTTGCCTGGATAACCGATATGCTTTTTAGCAAGAAGCATTTAACGTAAATTGAGAGCTATTTAACTGTTGAATCATTAGCCACGACTTTTGCCCATCTGGGTGATTTGCGTAAGGATTTCTTGCGCCACTGTTGGATGGTTACTGACCACGGTTATAGGTAGCCTTGACGTAGCCTCTCCTCTTCAGCAGAATAAGTAAACCGTTTCCAAGTTAATTTAACCAGAGTGATGCCTATCTTTGAATAATAGACTTATTTTCTCTGTTTAGTCCTTTGACAACCTTAAAGGACTCCGCTATCATGCTAAGTATTTTGTGATTCCTCTGTAGTTCAGTTGGTAGAACAGCGGACTGTTAATCCGTATGTCACTGGTTCGAATCCAGTCAGAGGAGCCAATTTCATGGTTCTTTAGAGATCTTTATCTCATCTTAATTTAATAGTTTGAATGGAAACTATTCTTGGTGCATTTTAATTTTACTGCTCTTTATATCAATAAAGTTGGTAGTTAAATATAGGATACAGGTTATATTAAAAAGTCAATCTCTTAAAACTTTCTAATAAACTTTTTTAAAGTCCCTGATTTCCGCGGCCTGTATTTTCTTATTAAATTGGGAAAATTTATATTACTGGTATCTTAAGGTACCAGTACCCTTTTAATGGTAAAAATCGCGTATGCGATTAGGTGGTCAATATCAGACCATCATTCTATTTTGTTATTGTTACATGATGCCAGCAAAGAAGTATCTGCAAGATGCTGAATCTGAATATTAATCCTACACAGCAATACGTGTCGTGAACGTATCTTACGGCACGAAGAAGTTTTTTTTAAATATAACTTTGCCTGGGATAAAAGTAACAGGAAATGGTCGCATAATACCGCTTACCATTTTCCTTGCCAGCCTGAACAATTATATCTTTCCGCTCATTGGAACCTGCCTGCATTGAACTTAAACTAAAGTCTTTAATTTTATTGACCTGCTGAAAGCAATCGAGAAAAGCTTGTTGGAATATACGTCCCACAAACGGCAACACCTGAGTAACATAATTTGTTATGTAGCCTTTAAGAAATAATCAATACTAATCCGCCAGGAGATCTTAGCGATAACGTTGATGAACCCTCTTTGTCAGACGGAAGATCTCGCCCAGCCACTTTAGTAATAATATAAAGCTGCTTCTTAAATGCACTTAAAGGTATCAATCAAAGGCTGTAGATTTTTTTTACCTAGTTTGCTTTTTTTTGCTAACGTTGTATGTGTTTACATAGTTCCAGTGAATTACATTCCAACTTTTGGTCAGAGATTAATTTCAAAAAAAGAGTTTAAATGACAACCTCAATGCAAAAAAACCTACTGTATTAGGGAAATGGGTTATTCCGGATTGAATTGCAGCATATGAATGCTGCAATTCAATCATTTTCCTTATCAGAACAGACCATCACTATTTTGAAACAGAATAAGGATATCGTTAGTAATAATGAAAACTGGGTTTCTCCAGCGATCATAAACCCGTATAACCAACCAGTGTGAGAATACGGCCAATAAGGTACTGTGGATGATGGGTATGATGACATACTAAATTGCAGCGCTTGAATTAAATTAATATGTTCACTTCAGAACAATATGGGTGCATCAAAGACTAAAGCTTAATCCTGAATCTAAAAGCGAATACACTTAATACTGGTTGTTGATCAAAATTATACACTACCCCCCCGAAAGTAGTAAAAGCTATGGATGTCGACATTTCTGCGATCATGAGATGGTTAAAATAAACTGCGTGATGAGAGCGATAAAGGGGACGTTAAAATGAGAAGCTAAATAGCAGGTGAAATTATTATGCAGTCAGCTTAATGAAAGAACTAGGGTTGGTTAGTTGTCAAAAGCCGATCTAGCTATAACCCAATAGTGGGTTAGATGGAAGAATTAGAATATTCGCTGGAAGGTAAACTCGATAAGACCAACTCCATTTAGTTTACTATTCTAGTCGAGCCTTTATAGTAGTAAGCTAAATTTAGTTTACTGTTAGAAGCTAACATGTCTCTTCAATACATTTCTTAACTACACTTATAGTTATAATTGGTAATATCCTGGGAAAATTAAGTGTGTTATTATACTAGTATACTAAGGAAAAAATATACTAAAATTGTTAGCATAAGTCATTTGAGATGACTAATAAGTATTAGGGATTTAAGAGGTTCTAGTGGACAGAAATATAATTCCCCTCAATCTAATTTCGAATAATTCAATTAATTTATTATAATGAATTGAATATAATGGTTAAATTTTTGACACTACTAGTAAATAGTGTGCGCGATTCTCTCAGTAAAGCTATTGTTTTTTCAGCTTGATATTCGTTATTTTATAATTGCTTTGTAGTGGGGTAAATTAGTCACGTATATAGCAATCTCCATTAGAGCTAATGAACAGCGGATGGATAAAATATTATAGTGCTACATCATGTTTCTCAGGTAATATCTTCTCCAGAAGTACTCCTAAATCTGCGAGCGATTAATAGTGCGTTCCTCTCTGTATATTTGCCAGGCATCATATCTCTCCAAGTTTTATAGCATAACGCATTGCTGATGGCGTTACTGGGTGCACTTGCAAACAAAAAATTGTAGTAAAAATACCGACTTATTCATATGTAATACTGTACAGTGCGGCAATACGGTTAACTAAGAAAAATTAATTTAAACGATAAAGCTCATTCCATTAGTAGTGCCAGCCAACTTCACGGCTAGCATTTATGAAGATGCTACCAAACTTCAGTGCGCTTAGGGATTATGGAACCATTACTAATATTGCTAGATGTTAACAAAAGCGCTATTACCTTTCGTAATTCTACTCAGTAGAAATAGACTTACCTACCAATATTGACTGGTATAAACTGCATTTCGATATTAAAATATAAATAATTAGCACCCTTACAGCTTGTAATACAATCGTCGTCTTATATATCCGTTAACTATGCAGTATAAACACTTCGGTAAAGTGCCGTCTGGTGCGTAATGGGTGGTTTAGCAAGCGTATCCAGTATTCAATATCGAATTGAAATCGATACGCGAAATATGTAACACCTACATACTAGTTTCTCATGTCTGAGAAGAAAAGACCTTGAATTGAAAGCCTTACTCTTGCTAAATAAAAGGTAATGCAGACAACGTACCAGCACTTTGCTCGGATAGAATATCAGTTAAGGGCCATCCTTCAGGCAGTTTCTTTGAGTGTTAGCCGGTTTTATTCCTTGATTTGTCAGTACACTGTTGAACATAGACTGAATTAATTATCGCTACCCTTAGTGTAATTTATACTGATGCCTTCAAAGGTGGTTATTCTGTCAGGTTTCTTTCAGAAACTGCTGCAAGAGCACTACCAGATTGGGACCCTGATTCAAGGTGAAATAATCTGCTTTGCTCGCGGCAAACATAAATTTATTAATGTACGGGAAACAAGCGGCAATATAGGTTTGTACTTTCCATCTGTAATATAGGATACGCATCAACTCTATATTAATGCTAACTATGTATAGTTTATAGTGTTATGGTCTCGATTAAATTCCGCTAGATAATCTGCCAGCACAATTTTCCGCTCAAATCCGCTGAATTGTTATTTCTAAGATTCTCCCACAAACTGCTAGTAATAGCAGCAGCTGTTATGTAACATCTTAATGTTAGTGCGTTTATTATCCTAAGTCAGATGCTATTCCTCTCTATCGTTCTGTTATGGTTATAAAAAACTACAGTGCCTATAAGCGCAGTTCGCTGATGTGCAGAATCAGTACCGAATAAGGTACTGGGATATAGTGGGCGACGAGTGATACATGTTAATAGTTAGGCGCTTTAAGCTGCGATGATCGTATCTAGCTCAATAGCGCCAATAAGCCAATAATATGAAATGGATAAGTGTTATCATTATTGTTAGAATCGGTTATTCAGTTTAAATGCTGGCGATGTGAGATACTTTTCTACTCAATGTAACTACCGTTCTTATCTGCTAATAGAAGCCTATCTCCGCTATTCAATTACTGAGAGGGGTTATTAACCCCCCCTCTTATCCCTAATAAGCTGCCAGCGACACGGAGCTCCGGTCAAAACACCAAAGTCCCATAGGTTAGCAGTCAACATAAATAAGACAAAGATTATCGACAGTATGATGATTATCTGCACCAGCTAGGTAGGGATGTTAAAATGTTGGGCAATCCTGACACCTATCCCGCGGATAATATGCCTTTATCAAAGCAGCAATAGAATTTTTTAAATAAACCGTCATCTTATTTTTGTCTCCAGTTAGGGTTCCGTGTTAAAATATTTTAAAGTGCCTCTATGTACGCTGGGCTGGCATAGAGAGCTGCATAAAGTGGTACCCATAACAAGACAAACGTGAAAATGCAACACATCTTCTATTTCTTAAAATATCAGGAGTACTAATTTTCAGATTTTCTGCTTTATCCAGCACTGGATTGATGTTGTGGCGCGAACGATATCGGTAAAACGAGGAAAATGTCCATTATGATTATTTGTCTTTTAGATGAGTTAGGGTTTTTAACTCATACCGCTTGAATAGTATATTTTCATGCTTACTTTTATGTTTATATCATATAAATAAAGGTTTTTAAATTTTATATTTAAATATAACTAATATTAGTTATAGTTAATAACTATTGACAATTAAAAGATATACACCATCTCTTATCCCCCTCAATATTTAACTGTTAGGCTAGTGTAATAATTTTTGAAAGTCTTTGTATAGATGTCGCGCTTCGCTTGGCTTTTGCACGATCTTTTTGCCGTTCTGCTAATCCCCCCTTCATAGTTCTAAACTATGCTGCTTACAATGAAAATATACTTGATTCTAAGCTTTTTAGCTATGAATTCAGCGTGTGTATTAGTATTAGTAAGCAAGAAAAGGTTATTGGGATCAATTTGAGCGTGTCGCCGTAGGTACGTTTTTGATGAGTCGCCAAACGTACTTGTGATGGTCCAGAAAAAAGCTGTTACGTGTCATTAAATATGGCAAGTTGGAATATTAGTAGCACAACACGCCACGGAATTGCTGAGTTCAAATGAACATTAATTATACGGCATGATGAAAAGATCGTATAAATACCTGGTTTTTATTGTGGCGGCTTTGTTATGCTCTACTTTATCACGTGCACACTATCTTGTTAACGTTTTATCTAACCGTTCGCTGTTGCGAATGGGATGGCGCTTTCTAAATTCCGCGCGAATGAACTTATTTTTTATTCACTCATGGTGGGTGTGTACTGATTACTTGCTATTTAATACCCCAACCATTTTTTTAAAAAAAATGGCAGCAGCCCTGCTACCGCACTACGATGATTATAGATTTAACTCAGGGAGTAGTAAATTATGTTTGTATAGCTTCAAATACCACTATAAAACACCAGTGTATTTTACTTTTTACCAAAGTTGTAGAGGCCGTCTTTGCAGGAAATATTACATCATTTTCTGAAGTAACTCGTTGATATAGATAAATTTTATCAGAACATCTGTTTTCTAGGCCTTATTAGGATTATCACTAAATCGCCACCATCGACCCTCGCTAGCAGCCTAAGTTATTCTCAGCATTTACCGGCTAGAGGAGTAAATTGTGTCAACTGACAGCGAATAGAGGTAGTTTTATATTAATGCTATTGTTCATGCTGTCGGTCATGGCCCTTTGGCGAAGTGTAAAATAAGAGGGGGGAAATACACAGTTTAACGGGCAATAACCCATCGCCCGCCCTGGCTGCGGAAGCGACGTTGAGGGATGCAATAAATCAATCGAAAAAACGTTTTTTGCTGGTTTAGTTATAGAGTGGGTTTCTGTGTTTATACAAAAAAATACTGTGTATTATCAGCTCAGATAAAAACCTTTACCAACCTGTCACTTCTACCTCCACCTTGATGAAGTACTTCTTTTAAAGAAGGTCATCAATACATCACTGATTATCTCTGACCGTCAAGACCGGGCTTCAAAACTGATAGATAACCGTACATAGCGAATCTCGCTAGTTATCTCTGCACTGCTTGAGTGATCGTTAATTGAAGGGGATAAAAAATTCTCAATGTATATGAACATAACTTATATCAGCGCGGCTTAGATCTATCTTCCAAATCCTATGGGTAAAATAGTCTTCGACTACTTCATGTAGAAAAAAAACACTTTACGTCGTCGTTGATAAAAAATATGCATGACTATATGACTATATGACTATATGACTATATGACTATATGACTATATGACTATATGACTATATGACTATATGACTATATGACTATATGACTATATGACTATATGACTATATGAAATATATCTAATCAACAGACCGGAAAGGGGCTCATCGCTCGCGCTATCTGTTGTTTCACGGTAAGCAGAACCGGTATGAACGTAGCTCCGATAGATTAGAAGTTGCGCGCTTGGTGTTACCAAAAGTTAGCCAGTGTTAGGTTATATGAAAGAAGTTAGCCATCTATTTGCCATGTTGAACACCAGGCGGACGTGTAGGGTATCTACCACCGGATATTATATCCCAAAGTTGAAACAGAGTCGTTAACCAGCGGTTACTAACGCATTTTCGTGCCGAAATTATTATTCTCTTTTATTTTTATAGGTGGTTTGAGCTCAGAGAGGTTTTAGTGGTGGCTTTTTTATTTTTCTGGTGGCAAAAGTTGGATTTTCTCTTTCTTTTTACTGTTCGTCTCGTCGGATATTAATAGCTGAGCGGGGTTATGGCAGATGTGGATGCTGTGATATCGGTAGAGAACGAGAGGAAACTATCAATAAAACCCGCGCAAGATAGACTTGTGACTTGATCACGCTTACTATTATTTGAATACGCGGCCGCAGGGGGGGGTAGAAAAGTCCATTAATCTTCCAACTAAAGGCTACCATGGTAGACAAATCTCTAGTGGGGCTGAATATGTCAATGTACTCACAAATTATAAATCCAGTAATATAAATAAACGAAAAAAAGTAATTTCGTTTATTTATATTACTGCCTTATTACTTATATATGTTTATATATATCATAATGATGTAAAGTTGTAAACCCTTGCAATTAGGGTAAGGGTTGGTGATATGGTGACAGTGCCGCTGCACGATTTGATCAGCTAGCTCATCGCTATTTATTTTGTGAAAACTCTGATCGCTGATATCTTTGGTACAATAACGCTATGTTGTGAGTTTCCCCTCTTTGCGTGTCACCCCCATGATAGTGTAAAGAAGAGCACTTTAGCTTAGGATATGGATTTTTTATTCCGCTGAAATATTTATGTTACACTTTGCTAAGTTTATCAATAATAAACGGTGATGCTCGGATTAACCGAGGACACATGATAGCATGTAATAATGATTATAAGGATTAGTCCTATGGGTTTTCTTACCGACAAACGTATTCTAGTGACTGGCGTTGCTAATAACCGTTCAATTGCATACGGTATTGCTCAGGCTCTGCACCGCGAAGGTGCAGAGCTAGCTTTTAGCTATCAGAATAACAAATTGAAATCACGAGTGGAAGGATTTGCCGCCAATTTCAATTCTAGCATTGTTCTGCCGTGCGATGTAGCGAAAGATGCTAGCATCGACGCACTTTTCACTCGTCTGGCCGATGTCTGGTTGACTTTTGATGGTTTTGTGCATGCCATCGCTTATGCGCCTCCTGACCAATTGAACGGTAATTATGTTAACGCCGTAACTCGGGAAGGTTTTTCTATCGCGCACGATATTAGCGCTTACAGCTTTGTCGCTATGGCCAAGGCTAGTTGGGCAATGCTTAATCCAAACGCCGCCCTGCTAACGTTGACTTATCTTGGCGCGCAACGAGCTATTCCTAACTATAACGTTATGGGCCTGGCTAAAGCCTCGCTGGAGGCCAATACTCGTTACATAGCTAACGCTATGGGTCCACAGGGAGTTCGGGTGAATGCTATTTCCTCAGGCCCTATCCGTACCCTTGCTGCATCTGGTATTAAGAATTTTAAGAAGATGCTGTCCTACTGTGAGTCTGTGACGCCCATCCGCCGAGTGGTGACTATTGAGGATGTTGGCAACGCCGCTGCTTTCTTGTGCTCTGATTTATCAGCAGGTATTACTGGTGAGGTTTTGCATGTAGATGGTGGCTTCAATATCGCCACTATGAATGAGCTTGATCTAGATTGATTCCTCGGTGCTGGATAACAGTCCCCTTTATACTTCACTCCCTTGCTTGCAGCTAGGGAGTGAAGTATAAAATCGCGCATCCTTTGTGCTAGAGTAAAAGCCGCTCGGCTTGCGTAATCAATACCGCCTTTATGCCATCTTATCGCCAGCATCGCGATTGGGATTCCGTTTAACACTGGCGTCATGTTTTAAAATAAATGGCCCTGAGTATTATGGTGGAATCTAGTCTGCTAAACACTACTCCTGCAGCAGTTTAAAATGAGGTGTTTTTTGAGGAAAATCTCTGCCTAAAGGCAGCTACATAAAATTCCTTATCTAGATAAGGGTAAAAATAATGGCTTAGTTCAGCTAGAAAAGGCAATTAGCGCCTGCGATAGACTTAACAGTGCCAGTATGGAAAACAGAAACACTGGATGCAATATCAAATCCATACTATAATTTATAATAGATACTTTATGGAATCTGAGCTGGTTCCAGTAGCGCTAGTTCAAAAAAACTGATTTTTTTAAATTAACTCCATGATTGCTCATAGAATTGCAGTAATAAAAGTTCTAGATTGTGGCATGTATACTGATACATAACATTCCTATCATACTTTGCTTGAGTGATCGTGACCTCGCTTCTGGCTTACTTTTAAGAGTTTTAAACCACATTGAGAGGGTGGGTTGATTGATAAACCTGGCATCGGTAGGTACCCTGAAGGGGGGGTGAGCGCTCTTCTGATCCAGCTTCAAATTACATAAATAAATGAGTTTTTATATCTATCAATTTGATTTCTAGTCCTGGGATTAGTCAATAATAAACCACTTTATCTTACAGATAAAGGAGGAACCAGAATATACACGTTAGTACATTAATGGCAGAATCATCTGTCTACATGCAAAATAAAATATTTACGCCAAGCTTCCCCTATCGTGAACGATTTTATTTATTTGCTATTATTTACTATACGGACCCTTATAGAGAACTTATATACCGTTACTGTTACCCGTTTAACGCTGCGAGTGCTTTTGAGTATCAAAATAC
The DNA here is from genome assembly GCA_051710585.1 of Sodalis sp. (in: enterobacteria). Taxonomy (GTDB): domain Bacteria; phylum Pseudomonadota; class Gammaproteobacteria; order Enterobacterales; family Enterobacteriaceae; genus JBPESP01. The sequence goes on from JBPESP010000001.1 coordinate 555,430, forward strand.
GATCCACCACCTGCTTGTATATTGTATGGCAGTATATTTAACGGGATAGGTTTATTATAACCGATAAAGTAAAAGAATAATTAACGTCAGTGATATTCCACCGCCCCCAAGCCATTAAAGATGGGTTGCGAGCCTTCATTGGTGCTTTGCTTTTTTTCTCCGTCAAGCATCCTTTTCGTCTGTTGCCTTAGTGTTTCAATATGTATGCGGTGGATGATCATGTGGAACATTACATAGTAAAACTGACAATATACTGGCCCTACCAGTTCTGTATATAACTATTGTATTTAGACGTATCCGCTGAGTATGGAGAAAATAACTAGATAAATGGTGCTTACCTTGCATACATTATCAATCATTACATGCAGTAAATCTATCAGCATAAATACAACGTTACTTAGTACTACAGCGTATAAAATAAACAGCACTGGCGTAGTAAAAATAAAACAGAACTCTAGCAGTTCGATGATTTAAGCTAAGACGGTTAGCTAGCATGATTGATTTGATGTGTTTCTTATGTTTGTGCTGTGCGCAGTGTGATACAGCGCATGCGCTAAGCTCGGTAAGCTAAATATCATGGTAGGGGATTCTTAGCTTGTATCAATAAATGCATAGGGTAACGGGTAATATTGTTTCTTAGCAGACCTGAAAAGATACTTAATACCCTCGATCAATATTTTAATTTGTCTAGTTATGCGCTGTAAACCCCGCTGATAGGAGTAAAACGTAGTTTTTAAAAGTATGGTGTAAGCCGGTCTGGATCAGTAGGTATTCGCAAAATTTGTATAGATATATCCCGCAGGAAGTGTTTTTATGATGTACTGCCTCATTTATAAAGTTTTATGGCTGATGGATGATGGTCTATAATCCTATAGGCATAAAATAGTTAGTGCCAACCACCATTAGCAATCAGGCAATAATTTCACCGAGAAAGCTTACATTATTAGAGAAGATGTAAAGTATTTTGGTGATGAACTGTGTTACATATCACTACCTCGGTCTACGAGATGTTCACGTATGGTAAAAGCTTCTAAGGTGATAGATTGTACCACTAGCGAAATTCTTACCATCTGTAATTTAATAAAGTTAATTACTGGGGCAAAGGTGAACGTTAGTTTTTTCCCGCTATCCTGGTAGTAATGGCGAAGGCAAAGAGAGTAGTAGGTTAAAGAACATTGCGATATCCACTTAACGAATAAAGTCGATGATTGTTTACAGGTAAACCAGTCTAAATATTCGCTGATTACCGCTACGTTTTACATTACTGTCGGAGTGATTAAATTTACGCAACTGAATAAAAACATTATATAAAATATAACATGTTACCGTAGTTTTTTATTTTAAAAAACCTTAATAATGAAATTCAAATATAAGATAAAACTTTACAGCGAGCGACTATGGGGACCATGAAATATATCATCTGTCATGTATGTTGAATATAAATAGACATTTAAATACCAAAGTTACTCCTGAAACAATAATAATGGCAATTTCAGTTTTTATGAAAATAGCACTAACTTGATAAGTTTGAGAGAAACTATACGGAAGGCGATAGATATAATTTTCTTTTTTCCGTATACCCATAGCTTATTTTATTAGAAAAAGACGATTTTTTTATTGCGTATCAGGATCGGCTTGCTGGCAAGGCCGTTACGCCTTATCGCTGAAAGCGATAAATACTTACCCCATTCATTTGGAAGAGACCTTTTTCCTTATCTGTAATTCATCTGCACATAATCTGACGTATCCATACCAGCTTACGCTATACATATCCAGGTTCAGTAGAAATGAAGCGTCTTCCTAATATCAGCTTTTAGCTGGATTTTCGGCATTAATAATTTCCCCAATTTTCCAATATTTGTAATGAGGATAGCGATAAGCGGTAGGTTGAAATAAATTATCAGCATCGGTAAAAGCACTGTTTATTTGCTTTGATGATTTTTTTTGATCTTATCATTTTGCTATCTTCATTTTTGCTTAGAATATTGGTACAAGCTATTCCCATTTTTGTATACTGCATGGTTTGTGTTGGGTCAGTAACTATAGCGCTAAAATCCTCAGATTTGACACTTTTTTGTGAGTATAAGCTTAAGTGCTTACCATAACTATAAAAATGTTGGAATTTAGTACCCTTAAATTTAGGTGTATTAGTTTGTGCCACTTTTAGCCTAATCTTTGCGTGGGGCAAATAGCGGTAGTATACACGGGATAGTCAGAGCACTACTAGAAACACATTGTTAATATCTGGTTGCAGAGAAAACGCCCTATTCAATGACACTTTTATCCGTGTATATATCCCAAGGCATTAAGACCCTACCTCATTACTCCGTCAATCCCACTTCCTGACAATAGTTGAATCTATCAGTTTTATCTTTAGAGAGTAGAAATTGGAAGAAATTACAGAAAGTTACAAAAGAGCTAGGTGGTTTATCTATATCTGAGCAATGAAGATAACTCAATACAAATATTAAGTTACCACGGTGCATAAAATTATAAATTTGCAATTGTTCTCTAGATAGAGGTTAGAAACCCTAAGGTAGTCTGTGCCTGGCACTCAGTTACAACAACCTTAGGGCAATCGTACTATGAAATTAACCAAAAAATTTTAGCGTTATTGCTAGGTAATATGGCAGCGTATTTTAATTTTACGCCTTGGCTCTGCTGCACGGGGCACAATACTGTGTAAGTCATTAAAATTATGCTGTGCGATATAAAGTAAAATAAAAGTGTTCTGATTACCCTCGGTGGTAATCTAGTAACTGATTCGCTGGATATACCGTGTACTAAGGCCATACTGTAATGGTTATGCCATGATCGACCGTAATACCTGGGTTAACGATGATCAATATATTAGTTAAAAGTTCTTTTAGTATGGTGCATGTATGTCTTAGTGAGTCAATTTATTGATTGTCGCTGCGATATTGAGCTAGGGATAAGGTTAATTAGCACGATCTCCCAGGCAAATACGATTTTATTCTTTATTACATTGTTACTCTAGGCTATTAGGGTTTAGCAATTTTAACTACTCTTAATCACGTGCCTTCTGGGATGCTATCTCGGTAATAGCACTTCTGAATTATATTTTACTACAACTGAGTAGCAAGGAATATTTTATACTTTAGCACTATTCTGTTGCTTGAGGCGCTTATATTGTAGTTGTAAGGTGAAAATGTGCGCTGTTCGCTTTGCAAGCCCTACGCTTCCACAAAATTAGTACTATAACTTATGTGGTTTGGATAACTGCTATTATGGTGTTGATGGTTAGAGGCAAGTGGTTTATTTTCTCGTAGAGTTTTTCTTTGCTGGGTCTTAAGAAGGGAAAATTGATCGATATAGAAACCTTATAGGATAATTTCATACACCGTAAAGTTACTAAATTTAAAGCGGCCACCTATGCGCCGCCATCCTGTCGCGCAGGATGGCGGCTATTTACCCAGAAACTAATCCCACTAGTACTAATCTAATTTCTTGATAAGGATTTTATTCTAACCTCTAAACTGACCCCAGTTAAACTGACGTTATGACAAGGAGTAGCTCATCGCACGTCTCTTCGCTCATTACAATCCACTTTTCCCATACATCCTTTTCAAGACAATTCGCTGCTTGAAAAGCTAAAATATCAACATTAGTTACAGATAGTGTTTGTTGAAAGAGTGGTTAAAGGCACTGAGAAAGGGTTTGGTTTCTTTGAAATTAATGCTCAGAAAAACTATTTCATTTTCGCTGCCCTTTATGGAGAAGACAATGCACGGATATTAAATATCGGCCGTAGTGCGTACAGAAAAATAATGAGAGCTTAATAAAAGCTGGAAGAATTCATTAAGTACTATTTCAGATCTTTTGTGGATCGGGTATCTATTAAAGACGAATGTCTTTCTATCATATCGGATCATCTACTTATCAAAGAGGTTATTTCCACGCGATTTGCGTCACGGCGTTGACAAGATCTTTCAATCAGGCGGTTGGATAGTCGTAGAAATACGGTACCACTACCCACTAAAAGTTATCACTAATTTTACCTTAAAATTACCGCTCTTGTCACTCGAGAAGCTAATCACTACGCCCGCTGGTTGGTGAGACACTTATATACGCTATAATCTTAAGAATTTAGTGTCTTAGGTGCCAAAAAAGGTTAGGCTGCAGGAAGGCCGGGTTAACGCGAGAGAATTTTACTGCACTTGATTTTATAACTATTGGTAGCGCCAGTACGGAAGATATGGAGAATGCTCTATCCATCTGGTTTTAGAGCCAAATGATGCCCGGGTTATAAACTGTCACCATCGCTGATCTGAATGACTTGGCACCGATAGGAAGTTCGCTGAATAATATCATTCAGGTACCCCATAATGGCTTTGAGTATAGGTTATATAACGTGCACCACTTTTTTTGACTTGCTATTGGTAAATCTGGTGATTACCGTCATACGTAATCACCAGATTGTGCTCGACCACTTGTCTTTTGATGCTAGAAAATCTTTTGCGTTCTACCTCTTCACGGATCGTATTTATGCTTGTTTTACAAACGAAAGTTAGCAACTACAAGCAGCCGCTTTATGGTAGAAATGATCGAAATCCGATTTGGTAGCATGTTTGGTGCACTTGCTTAATAATAGCGCGATGGTGTTCATACCTGTCTCTTCATCCATAGAGTGCGCGACGAACTGGGGGCAAAGCCAGAATACGCCACGCTGTGAATCTAAAAAAAGCAAGAATACTAGGGCAGAGAGATATCTTTGAGCTATATTCTTCTTGCAGAAGAGCGAATGAAAAGGATTCGGTAATGATCCGGTTGCCTTAAACCTATCCCTTGTCAGCACATTCTCATTCCCACTGCAGGAAACAGTCGATCGGCATTTGCTGTGCATACATAATCCACCATCCCATACCTGTTTTACGTTATGCGTCCACTTTGGCTGCTTCTGCTCCTGCTTTACATGGCGATAAATAGAGTATGATTACTCACTAGTAGTAGAAGTGAGATAATAATCACTGACCTTACTATTTGCCTATTCTTCCTCTCGGTGCCATGGACGTAAATTAGGACTATGCCGGCAAAAAAAGTATTGTGGTGGTATAGCACTGCTACGCTAGTGGAGTTGGGGTGTGACAATATCAGCAGTTTTGTCACTGACGACGATAATGCGATTAAACAAAATCAATAAGATATACTTGGTAATGATAATTACTATCAGGCCAGCAGAATCCATAATAACCTTCTCTAGGCAATAATGAAAGCTAAATTGATGTTCTTGCCTAGCGTAACGGTAAAGAGCAGGATCAGCTTTCCTTATCGTGTTAGTAAAAATTCCTACAGTACTAAATCGAGATTTATAAGCACAAAACTGATAATAAATGGCAATGTCGTACCGACAAACAATTGCGGTTCAAAGAAAGCCTGCGCCGGTTATGTTGAAACGATCATGGTCATTATAAACTTAGAAATCTAGCGAGATTAATAAAGTGCCAACTTCTTCTTTGCTGCCGTATTGTTGCATAATGGAAGCATATAAGTCACTGTTTTTCATGTCTATAAATGCCAATCAGCTATAGGCTACCACTATTTTATTACCAGCAGCCTGCTAATATTTACCAAGTACCGTGCTAGTAGAGCTTAACTTGATGGATATGCACGTGCAAGAAAAACTAGATAGCTAGAATCAGGATGGTGCCAGTAATCAGTTTTTTAGTAAAAAATAAAACAAGCCCCTGTGTTGCCTGCCGAAAATATATGCGCTGTTTTAGAGTAATAGCGGAGTACCATCATACCTACTTGGAATTTTATCGCTAGCAAATTTAATTTGCATTTTGCTGTTATTTTATCTTAAAGATCGCCCTGAGGCGCTAGGGCTATTCACTAGCCCGGGTTCCCTGAGTAGGAGAAAATATATAGACATAAATTACCTCAAGTACGGGATTAAAGAGTGATTGGCAAATGGTGTTTCACCAAAAAAAATTCGTTGTATCCCTATCAGTTCTAAATTGGCAAGAAAATACAGTGCTAGTATATTAGCCTATTTATAGAAACTGTATAACTGAGATTATTGCCCATCTAGACCGCGTATAGGCTTGATTGAGGCCCAGGATTTGCACGACGGACAATGCCAATACAGATTGTGAGAGGTGAAACCACATTTCTGGCAGCGGTAACGAGGTTTGGTGTGTATCTGTTCGCCAACCATATCGCGCAGTGTCTGCAGACTTTCCTTGACACGTCCGTCCTCTGCTTCGTTGAGGTAAAAACTCATCAGCCGGTGAAACATGCGCATTGTTGGATGCTGGCGTAATTGCTGGTTGATATAGCTCTGCGCTACTTCAGGCCCCTGTTCATACTCAATGATATCGGTTAATAGTAGTTCCGCTACCGCTCCGGTATCTTCTTCCACGCAGCGTTTAAGAAATTCCACCCATTGGCTGGGTTGGTCCAATGCCTGATAGCATTCCTGCAGCATCGGTAATGTTTCGCTGATCATTTCACGATCCTGATCTAACACTTGGCTCAGTTCACTGACCGCGCCCGTATAATTTTGTTGAGCCATGTAGATTCTGGCACGCATAATGGATACTCGTGCACTGTTTTTGTCTGTATCCGCCCCTTTTTTCAATAATGTGATGGCGCGATCTATATCGTTAGTGTTCATTGCCTGAAGGGCTAGCTCACAGTAAAAATGGGCTATTTCCATTCGGCGCTGCTCTTTGCCGAGCTTGACTAGTTTTTCTGCAACATTTATCGCCTTTAACCATTCGCTGGTAGCCTGATGGATCTGCAACAGAAAACTCAATGCACTTAGCCGAAAGTTATCTTCGTTTACCAACTGGCTAAACATATTTTCAGCGCGATCGTAAAAACCAGCTACCATATAATCAAGCCCAAGTTCCTGAACAGCTAGAAACTGCTGTTCAAAGGTTAATGATGTACTTTCCATCAATGCTTGGTGAATACGAATGGCGCGGTCTACTTCACCACGGGAACGGAATAGATTGCCCAGCGTCAAATGCGCCTCAAAAGCGTTGCTATCTGCTTTTAGCATATCGAGGAACAGGTTTACTGCCTTGTCCTGCTGGTTAGAAAGTAGGAAATTCATTCCGGCGACGTACTCTTTAGAAAGACGATTAGCTTCTTGCTGTTTGTCTTGCTGCGCGCTCCTGCACCCCATACACCAGCCATAGGCAGCAGAAACAGGCAATAACAGAAACAGCAGCTCTAACATAATACGTTATTCCTTTGGCGCAACGGCACATACTTACCCGATAGGCGAAGTAGTGGTTGTTGTTTTTTTTAGTGCTGCAAGATGCTCTCCTAAGCGTTTCACTTTCGTTCGACTGCATCAACCCAATGTGTTGGGTGTAACGAGAACAATAGTTGAAGGTCACCACTTAATTATTGTGTGTGCAAAAAAGCAACGGAGATGGTAAATTATCAGTACAAGTAAAATTATCAGAACATATTTTCACATAATTTCCTGCAAGTCCGCACTAGCTGTATTTTCAGACGCTTGGATTATCTGACACGGTCAGATTACTATTTCATTGGTAATGAAGGAAATTTTTTCTATGATAAATGAGATTACTATACGGCAGCGCCCTTTGTCATGGTAACAAAAATATACGTACGCAGAATAATCACTATAAGGCTTCCATAGGGAAAACCTAATTTCCGGTAGTGCTTTCTCTATGATCTTTCAAGCACCTGGAATTTACCCCCCCTTAAACACGTAAACGAATATACAGCACTCCTTCTATTGTTCTGTGTCAGCGGTATATCTATTCAGCGCTGTACTAGTCAGTGGATACGAGGATTTCACTACAACAAAGTAATGATAAATACCATGAGTATCCCTCCCAGTGCGCGCGGTATAATCTAAAACGCTTTATCGTCAATTATATAATTCTTTTTAGTTATACATGTAGGTCATTCTTAGGTTTATACGTTTTTAATGACTGATTTCATGCTTTACCCCGATAAGTCAGTTGTGATTAACATTTTTACTGCTTCCGGAGGCAACTTGAATTGATAGCGTAAGCACTAGAGAAACTAGTTTATTGACGATGTGTTTATCATAAGCCACGGTAAAGTAATGGTTTTAGCTAGTACACTCCTCTTTAACTAGTAGCTGCCACTACCAGGTGGTAGCTAAAGAGGAATAACGATCAAGATCGTCAGAGAACAGCACACCTCCATCTCTATCTCAGTGCGTTTTGTAATTTAAAACATTAAATTTTCCTTAAATTTGGCTAGACGTTAAGGTACACAATGGATGAAAGTAGGGCAATATTAATAAAAAAATGTCTCAAACAGTAGCAAATAGCGTGTTGATTGCGCATTTTGTTACCAGCTGTCAGCAAGACAGCTCATTATAGGGTAAATTTATGGCAAAATAGAATATAGAAAATTTCGATCAGCACGTTTTCTTGTGTTGCTAGTAGTGCTTAAATGGCGTGCCAAGCAGTAGAATGCGCATTATCCTTAGGTTTTGGAGAGCAATATGCAGATTAAACGTGTGGCAGAGGCAAAACTGCCGACACCATGGGGTGATTTTCTAATGGTGGGTTTTGAAGAAATCGCCACTGGGCACGATCATTTGGCGCTAGTGTATAGTGATATCACTGGGCCTGCGCCAGTGCTGGTGCGTGTCCATTCCGAGTGCCTCACCGGTGATGCTCTTTTCAGCCTGCGTTGCGATTGCGGTTTCCAACTGGAAGCGTCGCTCAGCCATATTGCTAAAGAAGGTCGTGGCATTTTGCTCTATCACCGTCAGGAAGGCCGTAATATCGGTTTATTGAATAAGATTCGTGCCTACGCCTTGCAGGACAAAGGCGCTGATACGGTTGAGGCCAACCATCAATTAGGCTTTGCCGCTGACGAACGAGATTTCACCCTGTGCGCCGATATGTTCAAACTGCTTGGCGTTAAAACAGTACGTTTGTTGACAAATAATCCAAAAAAAGTTGATATTTTAACTGAGGCTGGCATCCATATTAGCGAGAGGGTACCGCTTATTGTGGGCCGCAACCCTAAAAATGCTCGCTATCTTGATACAAAGGCCGCCAAGATGGGGCATTTGCTTAATGGCCAAAAATGAATAAGCGTCAGTACAAATTATCGCACTTTCAACCCAGCCACTGTATAAGCTTAAACAGGGTAATTAGTGTAGATTAGTGGAATACCAAAGTGAAAAGTTGATTCTCCAGCGGCTACTAGCCGCTGGATGTTCTGAAGCTGAAGCCGCTTACGGGGCAGTTACTTTTAGGGAAGGTTAATATTCTTGAATATTATCTCAATGTTATATTTGATGCGCAGCACCCCACCCCACTAATTGACAACATCATGGGTCAGATGCGAAGCGAGCGATGAGTAAAGTATATATAGAGCTATGTAGAAAAAGTGTTGCGATGAAAACTAATTTTGGTTGTATTCTGTTCAAATAGATTGTCGATGTTCATTTTAATAAAATCTAGATCCGTTTCATCATTTACTCCTAATATTAGCGATAACGTCAACTCCATTTCTATATGTACATAAGTTTTATGACATCTGTATCAGCGGCAGTAAACACTATGTGCTACGTTAAGCTGGCGTGGTTGAAGATGGGTATCTGGCCCAGAGCGCTTTTGGTGAAACCAAGAGTATATATCACCAATGGAAATGCTGCTAACTCTTTTATAGACAGCGTTTTTGCTGTGAGCAGGATTCTCCGGTAACATCACGACTTCCATTTTTTAATTGATAACAGAGAGGTGTCACTAGATGGTTATGTTATAGAGATTTAACGCTTTAATTATTATTAATAAAATCCTCCATATCCTTTGATACCGCTTCGATATTTTGGTAAGCGAGCTTTCATATATATGCAGCTAACTCCGTGGGTACAACGTGATGAACCCTTTTATCAGCTCCAGCAAATGCATAAGCTCACTTGTATATAGATGATCGTTACGTATAGCGAGCCTTTATCAGGATAAGCAATATCCCTTATGATCATCTTGATAGTATCGATCTTAGATAACAACATTATGCGCAATGCGGATAATGTTATGCTCGAGCGGTGTGACTTGTGGTTAGATGTTTGTCACTGAGGGAAAAAAAATCTGTACGCTTAGTTTATCCTTCAGTATTTATACCTGTTTACTGATATCAGACTGGGAAGTCTAAAGTTCTTCAGCGATGAAGAAGATATTTAGATCGTGCTTAACCACTTACATAATATAAGAAAATTTCTTTAATTTCATGAGGTTGTTATGACGAATAGTGTAAATTTGACGCATAATGTTAAGCCGTTCAGGCCAGGAACGAACCATTTTCTGTAAAAGCACTCAAAAGCGTTGATTATAATTAACACTATATTAATTAGAAAATATTAAATATTATTTAAAAATTAAAAGAAGCTAACCGCAAAGTGGTTAGCTTTGAGATGCTGCCGGCTTTTATTTTTTTGTCACTTGCCATTCACCATTAATGTAGAAAGCAGTCCACCCAGTGGCTTTGCCGTCTTTTTCCGATGTGACATATTGTTGCTTTGTTTTACGGCTAAAGCGAACTAAAGTACTATTGCCTTCGTCATCTTCAAGAGGTGCGTCCGCTAGATAGTGGAACTTCTCCGGAAGGCGATCACGGAAGCGAACTAATTCAGATACCAGAGGCGGGCGAGTCTCGCGGGATTTCGGGAAGATATTGGCAGCTAGAAATACGCCTGCCGCACCTTCGCGCAGGACAAAGTAAGCATTTGATTTTGTACACGGCAGCTCAGGCAATGGTACTGGATCTTCCTTTGGCGGTGCCACATCTCCATTGCGGAGGATTTTGCGGGTTTTCTTACAATTGTTGTTTGTGCAGGTCATGTATTTTCCAAAGCGTCCTAGTTTCATGTGCATATTGGCCCCGCATTTTTCACATTCTATAATAGGACCGTCATAGCCTTTGATACGAAACTCGCCCTTTTCGATATCATAGTTATCGCACGATGGATTATTACCGCATATATGGAGTTTACGCTGCCCATTAATAACATAGCTGTCCATGGCAGTGCCGCATTTCCTGCACCGCCGTCGTGTACGCAGGGCATTTATTTCCGCATCCTCGCCTTCCAGCACGTTCAAGGTCTCTGATTCCGGAATTAGATTGATGCTATTTTTACAGCGTTTCTTTGGCGACAATGCATAACCTGAACAGCCGAGGAACACGCCAGTGCTGGCAGTACGGATCCCCATCTTGGAGCCACAGATTGAGCAGTCGATACTAGTCATTACCATTTGATTTAGCCGCATACCGCCATCTTCCGGATCTTTTTTGGCATTTTCCAGCTGTTGACTGAATTCCTGGAAGAAGGTATCCAGTACCCGCTTCCACTCTTGTTGATTAGCAGCCACTTGATCGAGGGTATCCTCCATCTTAGCGGTGAAATCATAATTCATTAACTCGCGAAAGTTTTCTTCTAGACGATCGGTAACGATTTCCCCTATTTTTTCGGCATAAAAACGGTTCTTTTCCGCATGGACATAACCACGATCCTGTATGGTAGAAATGATGGAAACATAGGTTGATGGTCGGCCAATGCCGCGTTTTTCAAGTTCTTTTACTAATGAGCCTTCACTATAACGGGCGGGCGGTTTTGTGAAATGCTGACTAGGTAATAATTTGATAAGCGTAAGCGTCTGGCCTGCTTTCACTGTTGGCAGGGTTTTGTCTTCGTTGCCTTTGTGTAGTACTACTGGCATAACTTTAGTCCAGCCATCAAAATGTAACGTACGCGCACGGGCACGCAGTTGAAAATTGCCGGCGGTAATGGTAAGTGTGGTGGAGTCATATTGCGCAGATGTCATTTGGCAGGCGATAAACTGACGCCATATAAGCTCGTAGAGTTTTTTGGCATCGGCTTCCATGTCTTCCAATTGTTCCGCCAAGATGTTAACGTCAGTGGGGCGGATTGCCTCATGTGCTTCCTGGGCGTGATTTTTACTGGCATACCCATTAGTCTGCTTTGCTAAGTAGGGATTGCCGAATGATGCGCTAATATAGCTACGCACCATATTAAGCGCGTCTTGACTCAAGTTGGTAGAGTCTGTTCGCATATAGGTGATATGTCCAGCTTCATATAAGTGTTGTGCCAGCGTCATAGTTTTCTTCACGCCATATCCAAGGCGTGTGCTGGCTGCTTGTTGCAGCGTTGATGTAGTGAATGGTGCTCCTGGCTTACTGCTAATCTGTTTATCGTCACGATCATCAACCACGTAATCCGCATTTTCTAGCCTGTCCAGCGCTGCCTGTATTTGCTGTTGATTTACGGGTTTGAAGGGTTTCTCCTGCTGATGTGTTACCTGCATCACCAGCGACGCTGCCTGTACTGTTTGTAGATTGGCATGTAGTTCCCAATATTCTTCCGGGATAAATGCTTTGATTTCCCGCTCGCGCTCTACAACTAGGCGGACTGCAACTGACTGGACTCGTCCAGCAGAGAGACCACGGGCAATTTTTTTCCACAGCAGCGGTGATACCATATAGCCTACGACGCGATCCATGAAACGCCTTGCCTGCTGGGCATTGACCCTGTTCATATTCACCTCACCCGGCTGCTCAAAAGCCCAGGTAATCGCGTTTTGAGTGATTTCGTTGAATACAACGCGACTAAAACGTTTTTTATCACCGCCAATGACTTCACGAAGATGCCATGCGATAGCCTCTCCTTCGCGGTCAAGGTCAGTTGCGAGGTAAATGTGATCGGCTTTTTCCGCTAGTACTTTTAGCTCTGTCACCATTTTCTCTTTACCGGGTAAAATCTCGTAGTGGGCTTTCCAGCCATGGTAAGGATCAATGCCTATTCGGTTAACTAAGGCGCATCGTTGGTCCGGTTTTCTTTTTTTATTTTTACTAGCATCAGTGTTCTTTTGACTCGTTGAACTGCCGGTTGGTAAATCTCGGATATGACCAAAGCTAGACCTAACCATGTAATCTTTGCCTAAATATTTATTAATCGTTTTGGCTTTGGCTGGCGATTCAACGATAACGAGAGCTTTACCCATTTTTACCTTTACTTTAGTGATATCTTCTGCAAATTAATAATTTTATACTGCTAAATTTTAGCAGTTAATATTTCCCTTTGTGATATTGCGGTAGCGATGCTAAAAATCAACCTATTTTACCGTACTTTCTAAACAGGAGAGAATCCGGTCAACTTTTTTATTAATCGATTGATTTATAATAAGTGTAGGTAATTGCTACTTATTTTCTCTCTTCGCTAATTGCCAATAAAATAACTACCCGATGCGCGGAGAGCTATATTGTAGATGATAAAAGTTGCTAGAATGAATCAGCATTAGGATGGTTCTACCTATCACTTAATTAGTAGAACTGCAATTTAAATGAATAATCCTTAATGTATTTTATATACATATAACTGTGTATTTACAATATGTTACGAGTTAAAACGGGAGTAATAAATATACAAAATTTCACTATCGCTATAGACAGAAAAGTCTATTATAAGAAGTGAACTGTATAATTTGCGAGAACAAAGACTATATATAGGGAATGCTGGCCATAAAAGTTGAAAAGATCGGTACTGGTTTTTTTCGTGGTATGTTTTTTCTTTATGAGGAAGTAATACCACATTATAAATGATATCCGTCTTTGGTACGTTTATGCATTTTACCCATATTTTTCAAAAAAAATCATTGCACTGAACGTTAATTTTAATATTAGTTAAATTGTGTGGTGGTGAGTAAACTAGATAGCAGGTCAACCTGGCTATTTTCCGCTTTCGGTATGAAATAATCCGAAACGTGATGTAAAGATTCTTGTCTTCTCTGCAATATAATAATTTTTATCTAAAATAACCATGTAAATATGATAGTCATCAGGGCTCTGTAGCCCTTTAACAGTCATGCCGCTATGCATTTAGTTGGCTTACGTGGTTCTACTAGAGCAAGAAGTTGGTAGTGCTTGTTGTCCTGTATTGCATGAGTAAAACTGCTTTGCATTTTTTAAGCGCCGTTGCGCTATCTCCTATTTTTTTTGGTAACTTACGCTTGATTTTATTATTAGCATTGGCTTTATGCTGCCGTTAGCGCGTATATAAACCGCTTCTCCAGACTGAATTGTTGCGCCGCCGGTAAAGGGCAGCTCATTAAGCATTGCGGTCATCTAGAGTCCACGCTAATTACTTTATACTGCACCAATTGTTCAATCAGGAAGTCGTCGCTAGTTCTGATAGCATCTACAAAGTTACAAGTGTTTCACTTCCTGCTAGCCATATTAGTGCTTGGCAATAGCGATAGCGGTCTACAGCTTCATATCAAATATTGTTATTTTTTTAACAAGCAATGAAATATGGGGGGGGGATCTGCCAACAAGAATACCTATAGATTTAATAATAGAAAAAAGGCGGTGATGTTGTATACAAACGTAAACCATCATATAAAATACCGCTAGCGGCGACTTTAATTTATTGTAATGGTAAATGAGATATTTTATCACTACCACTGCAGTAGTTGTTGACGTTAACAGAGGTCATAGTATGGCAGCACACGCTCACTGGGGATTTCAAGCCACAGAAATACTTTATCTCTCGACTCAACCACTAACAACACAGCGGTAATTTCTTTGGATAACAAGCTTATCCCCATGTTTATACTGCCAGTAACATATAGTTCCATATAGGAAAGAAAGGGCCCCTAGCGTTTATCTTTCTAATATTCTTAGAAGTTTGAACCTTTTTTGTTTTATCTTACTGTTTATATCGTTTATGCTAAACATTCTTCTAGGCCCTGCCTAGCTTTAACAATTGCATTTCCTATCGTTTATAGTGGTGGTCCTTACCAAAATATCGATTTGAATTTATTTTTTCATAGCACTGCCTTTAGAGGCATAAAATAAAAATTACTAATGATAGCGTACTGATTGCTAGTACTCCTGAGGAGGTTTTTGCCATAAAAAGTCTATACAACGCAAAATATTACATAAAAACCTTGCCAATTATGAGTACAGTTATCAGATTATTTAGCCAAAGGTTTGTACTTTATTGCTTAAAACATAGAATAATCTCTCCAGGAGAGAGTATTGGTTTTTCTTCAAGGCGAAGCGTGCCGGCCTATGTTGGAGCAGGGTTCGCGACCTCTACCACTACACAGGTAACAGGTAGGCCGGGGTACTGCGTGCAAGAAGAGGAATGCTAATCCTCTGCAAGTATGACGTATAGGAGAATCGGAATGCAGACAATTGAAGGCCCTTGCTAGATTTAGGCATAAAATCTGTCTATACGAGTCGCGATAATTAGCGATTGATGGAAAAAACACAGGAGTATAATACCAAACGTGTGTTACCAGTCAAAATATAATCTATTAGATCAAAAAAATATTCTGGTGACTGGCGCTGGTGACGGCATTGGGCGTGAAGCAGCCCTGACTTATGCTCGCCATGGTGCGTCAGTACTGTTGCTTGGTAGAACAGAAGATAAACTTTACGCGGTAAAGCAGGCTATCGCTGAAGTCGGCGGACGTGAGGCACGCGTGTTGGTGCTGGATTTGGCTTGTCCCGATTTTAAAATTTACCAGGTGCTAGCTCAGCGCCTGTCCCATGAGCTTCCTTACCTAAACGGTTTGTTGAATAACGCTGGGCTATTAGGGGAAATTGCGCCTATGTCTGATCAGACGCCTGCACGTTGGTTGGAGGTCATGGCGGTGAATATTAATGGTACTTTCATGCTAACAAAGGCATTGTTGCCTTTATTACTAAAATCTAGCGGATCGTCGCTGGTTTTTAGCACCTCCAATGTGGGTCGCCAAGGACGCGCAAATTGGGGGGCTTATTCAGTGTCTAAGTTTGCCACTGAAGGAATGATGCAAGTGCTGGCGGATGAGTATCCCGCATCCATGCTACGAGTGAACTGCATTAATCCAGGTAGCACCAAAACTGGAATGCGTGCCAGCGCTTACCCTTCAGAAGATGCTGATCAGTTGAAAATTCCGTCGGATATCATGCCCATCTATCTTTATTTGATGAGTGATGATAGCCAATGTAAAACTGGAATCAGTTTTGACGCTCAGCCCGATTGCAAATCTAATCTAGATACTTAAACATTCGTGCTAGCTATCCGTATGGTTGTGCGGTTTTTTTTGTAAAAAAACGCTTATATGTAGACAAAATAAATACAATAAATACATAAATACCAGGAATAGCGGCAAAGCAACTCTTAAAAGAGTATATCGACGCTAGTATCAGCACTGGTAGTAGAATCGAATCCTAATGATTTTTATCGACAATCTCAAAGGAAAAAACCACCCGCTATTTTAGGATTTTTCATCTGCATCTTTGCCTACAGATTTCACACTGTACGGGCCAAAGTGTTACTACCATCGGATGGTGCTGTCACTGAGCATTGCTGGAAATGCTGAATACAGTTAGGTGATGATATATGTGTTAGACGAAGCATTCTTTCGATGGCGATATTATCACACAGCAGGGAATTGATTAATAACACTGCCAGTAGACAGACATTTTTTAAGTTTGGAGGTGAAACCGTATTGACGACATTACATAATAATTTCTAATATACAATATTGGCATAGATACTACCTGTATTTCTTGGGTGTTATAACTGGAAGAAATTCTCAAGCGCATTAGTTTTACAGCGATAGAATTCTATATTAACTCTAATATAGAGTCCGGCACTCTACTAAAGTATGGCGTAGTTTGCCCTTTAAGGGCACTTTTATTATTTTTTCTGCTGTAAATACCGTGTTACAGTGTTAGTTTCTAGGTAGTTGTATTGCACTGTACGGTGAGTTTTCTTTGCTTTAGGCGCGGTGCCCGCGCATTTTAGTATATATTGAAGTAATAATTGCACTTTATCATTTAAGCAGTTTATTTGCTCAAGTGGTAGTTTAGTCTAGATGTTACATGGTTAACCCTTTCGGCCATGTAATGTTGCTTTAGTCCAAACGGATAAGTTGGCTGACTTCTGCTCCAATCCTCTCGAATGTGCAACACACTTCACGATTCTGCCCTTCCGTCAATGTCACATTCTGTATACACTACTAGTTGCGATCTTTGCCGCCTAGGCTATAAGCTATCATACAGCTGCACGCTGCGAGTTAACTGATGCTTTTTATCCTTATAAACTTTACTAAAACATGTGCAGTATTTACATTCTATTTCACAGCTTAGATGTATCAGAGGATTGGTAAATTCTCTATCGCTCCTAAAGAACAACAATTTTGAGATATTTATTTACAATTGTCTGATGATCATCCAGAAGGCGTTATTAAAATTCGGAAGGTTATTGAACGCTATTCTAGCGTTTAGATAGAGGTGCGTAGACAGTTTGTCTTTACAGGCATTTAATGGATTTAAATACATTAAAATATTAAGTAAAATTCTTTCTTTATTGTATAGATTTATTCTTACTCTGTAATTTCTTATACGGCTCTGCAAGGACCATACAATGCTGAAAATGGAATAGCTTAATTCTGTTCTATCGATAGGTATTCTTTTAAGATAAGTAGTGTACTTTGGAGCGCTGGCGATTCCCTCCCACAGACGGTAAGAATCTCTCCCCAGTTCATTTCTTAAAACCTTAGCAAACCAGTAATGCAGATTAAGAGCTATTACCCTGTCTTAATGTAACACCAGCACATGTGCTCGCTATGGTGCGACAGGCTTTAATGTTGCTATATATATCAAGTTTTTCTGTACTTATCCTCACTGGTATTCCGTCAGAATACGTGGTGAAAGCTAATAAACGGTGAGAGATCGCCAAATTCCTGACGGCACTACCCCTATAGCACCGGATCGGTCAAATCAATAACCATCATGAGCTAACCAAGAAAACTATTATGGATAACTAGATCTCTGTTTTTACCCAGGTGATTACGAATGAATTTTAAGTTAGATTCAATAAAATAGTTTCCCGGCAATATTAAAGTTGTGGCATCATCAGTTCATTTAGTATTTCAAGAAGCGCGAGCCTGATAGAATCTGACGGTACTTGTAATCCGATGGTTTTATCCTTATCGCTCATAAGTTGGCGTAGCAATTTTTGGTAGTCTGAAATATAAAATTGTATTTATTGGGGTGTTATTTTCATTAATCTTAATGCCCTGCAGACTGCAGATAGTTGAATAATTCAAAAATATTACTACATGCTATGGCAAATTATCATTAATTTTCAAGTGAGAAATGCGGAGAATGCGCTCTATAGCTTGTTTGTATTCAAGCTGGTAGCCAAAGGCATAGATGCTAGAGTTAGTTTGATAGACAAAATGATCGTGCCTTTGTGTAGTAGACTACCGTTTGGCTTATAAGACAAAGGACGCTGATTATCTAGTACCAGAAAGTGTTTCAATCAGCTGCCCAACAGACGATAATGCCTTTGATGGGTTACTATTGCTGTTTCTCTATAGCTGGATCATTTTAATAGCATCTCCTATTGTATATCGCTGTGGTGGGGAGATATAGTCAGTTTTCTCTCGACAATATTTTAAAGATTTTGGCAACGTTTGTGGTTAACAGAAGGTAGAAAGATAGTGTATAAAATGATAAATATTTAAAATATAGCACTTTACTAGGCGTATATCTTCTTTAGTGTTTTCCTAAAATTATTCTTCGCTATCATTAGATAGCGCAAGATCTAAAATAATCCCTCTGAAGTTCATTGTCCTTGCTAATACTCGATTTTTAGCAAAAAACATACAAAAAATAATCCAACCTATCCAGTTTTAGTTCATTTGGAAAAGTGGCGTTTGCAGCATCAGTTTACTTAAGCGCTAAAGTTTATTCTATAGTTAGGTTATTAACGATAATATTGACTTCCAGCTAAAGTAAAAATCGCTGAAATATACGCCTGAGACCGGGTGGATTATAATCTACTTTATTTAATCATTAGTGGCGTCATCGTTGTCGCTGGCACGTATATCGGATACCGATACAGCATCGAATTGGAAATGTGCGGCGATCATAAAGAACTGTAAGAACACACTTAATGCTTGTGTATTTGGCGCGTAATAATCTGGTATAGTTCTGTGAATTTGGTACCAGTTATGTAGTTGATCTAACCAAAGTCGATTGTCACTCTTTCGTAATGTATTTGGTATCGCATGTTTTTTGGCGCAACAGCGCGACGATCTTGCCGTATAGCACACTTACCATACTTTAATGAATATGGATACCTTATAAGTAGAGCTCTAAAAGTTTACAGCGTATAGTTTTAACGCTGAGGAAGAAAACTAACGCTGTAGGTATTATGACGGCGCAATTGACTATTTTACCAATGATAACGCATTCAATACCTGCGTTATCATTTATTTCGCTTATTTCTAAGAAATATTCTAGGTATTGGTGTATGCCGGCGGAACTGTACAGACCCGGGTTATACACCATTTTCGACATATACCTGTGGTATGTATCATTGATTTTGGAAGCTTATGGTGAGCACGTCAGGCAAGGTGGGGGAGGTTTTGCGCAGCAATGTTTTATCCATTCATTACGATAATCAGGCTATATTTATTAGCCATCTAAACAATTTGCTACTGGCGTACCAATATTTGCTGGATAGGGTCATTTATCGACAGCGCCCACAGTCAAAGCTCGCCATAATGATAGGGGTGATAGCGCTATGCAATAATATCAATCGGATCTATAGCTTTCAGCTCTACCGTAAATATATTTCAATTATTCAGAGATCATATTTATTAAAATATACGCTCACCTTGGTACTGACTTAATCAAAAATATTTTTCATGTAAAAATACTAGATATCCCTGCCAGGTTGAGCATTTTAGCTGTAAAAAATACAGCAAGCTGTTTATCTTATCATTTAAAAGTAAATAGCTCTGTAGCAGTTGTAATGCTCATATTTATCAGTATAAAGGTGATTCAGTTTATAATACTATAACCAGTAAATCATTGATACTGTTATATCGATATTGGTGCGAGAACTGTTGAAAGCTCTTATCCTGTTAAATGTACTGTGTATTCACTAAGGAACTTAGCTAGATTGTTGCAAGTGCTGGAGTAAATTCACAGTAGTAACTTCTAACTCCTCCTAATGCACGCATGATAGCATAGACAGAAAGAGGATAATAAAGTTATGCAGGATACACAGTACTTGAAAAATTATCACAGATAAATATGAATGATTTCTCGAAAAGCTTACGGATTTTTTATCACGCACACTCCGCAGTAAAAGGTCCTCTCGGCATTATACTGGAATGTAAAATATATCGCCGTCCAATGCCTTTTTTTGATGATTTCTATTTGGTTGCCATTGCGAGCCTTCATCAGTATTCTGCTTCCAGAATTTTGATATTGATCGACGAGAAATATTTTAAAGGCAATTTTATTATCTGCGTGAAGTGGGGGACTTAGTAAGTCATCTCGTATTATTTAAAGAATCTATTGTCGACTCTTAGTATATTTATTTTTTTTACTTCATGCGCCTGCATTAGGCGGTAGCTATTTTATCTATTTTATATGCCCTCGACGATAAATTTATCACACGCGTTGATAGCGGTACCGTACATTCCTAATATAAGTTTGTCGACTAAAGCTATCAGCGATGAAAGACATGATCATACCAATTACGCTGGGCGTAAAAGTTGTAGGTATTAACAAGTATGCGCCGTGCGATTTTAGACACTGCGCCAATGACTCCCAATTGGTAGCGCTCCAATAATGCTTAAACTTAATATATGTAGCAACAAAAAAGATTCTAGACTCTTTTAGAGTTTAAAAGAGTTCATTTCTAGACAGTACAAAAGTATTTCTAAAAATAGAATCAGGTGAAATTACAGATGATAAACTCATGTTCGCCATGATATTAGATCATCAGCAATATCATGGCGAACCAAAACTCTACGCCATATTCTTAAATTTTCAGTAGGGTTGTGTGGATTGTAGTGGTGCACTGAATTTAGCTATCTAAACAGAAGTGATATTCAGAAATGATATTTTTATTTCAAAATAACATAAGTAAACTATATTGATAGAAACATCAGTTCTAAATGCGCCTAAAAACAATCTGCTTGACTGTTTGCCGACAAACATCATATTGCTACGCAAACAGCAAAATCTGTAGCACAATAAATGCACAGGTATAAATATGGCAGCTAGAAGGATGTCAGGATCTCGAATTATCTTAAGTGTTAATTTGCTGTAACGGAACAAGGGTAAATATGGTGTTGGGGGGGTATCACGTATAACTGGAGTAGGAAATGTTAGGTATACAATACCTTACTGTTTTTCTTTATCTATTTGCGAGGAAATCGGTAATCTAACACTATATATTTTTCCTCGGAAGGAGGACTAATCATCAAAATATTAGAAACGGCATGAGAGACGCATGCTAAAGTAGCCGAAATGATTTTCCAAAACGATAAGTTTAGTTACTAAATGAACAGGTAGCTTCGAAAGTTTCTATGGCTTTACCGGAAAAAATAAAGCATGAGTCAACGTGGTAAGTTTTGGGATAATAGTTCAAAAGCACGCTGTTCAGATCTCTGAAAAGCGAATGATACCGGTATGGGCTACATTAACTTCAGCAAAGAAGCTCATGAAATTATAGACTATATCATAGTATACGAGTGTGTACTCAGGCCTCATGAGTATATTGATGGCCTGTATCAGCCTATAAATATCTGCTGCTATCCAGAAGACAGATATCGGTATATACATCCAAATTTTGCTGCTGGTAAACTTGAGATGCTTTAAGCGATGAATTTGTGAGATATATGCTCCCTTGAACCTTCAGTTGAGGGTAATGAACTTGACTATTCGATTAACTTTGTAGTATTTTAGAACGGCTGCTAAGATGATGAAAGGCTATTCATTATATTTATTTTGCTAGTATCCCTGAAATGTGCAATAAGCTTTCAGCACTGCATGATTATAAGATAGAGCCAAGTTATACTGCGCCCAGTATCGTAGCGCTTTTTATGGCGCCAGATTGCTTATTTTACGTTACTTTATTTCTATAAAGTTTTCCAATCGGAATGATTTTCTTATTTCAAGTATTCGCTTTGAAACTATTCGTCTCTCGCTACACGGCACCATGCTATATTATCTTTCCGTTAGGAAAGTATAAGTTTAACCTTTCTTGATGGAGGGTTTTGTCAATCTGCTGCCGCTGTAATTCAAATATAGTGAAGATCAGATATGCGCTTTAACAATAGTAGTTGTAGCATGTGTTTATGGATGAAGGCCATTATTAGCCACTATACAGCACAGGTTCATTGTAGCTACGTGCTACTTATACCAAAACCTGAGGATCATTAGTTTGATATTGATTATCACAAGATTATATGACACTGCCGTAGCAGTGTATGGGATGGATATCACCAGAAATCCTGTTCGTAGTTGCCGTTAAGCGTGATAGATAAGTTCGCTTTTACATTCCGCTCAAAGCCTAGCAACTGCTATTTTATAGACACACCACATCGTTGGTATAGTATTATGCGAAACTTCGAGCGATCCACTGAATTAATATGCAAGCTCCTCTTGAGGTTGCTCCTGATGATAATCCTAAGGGCACATATCATCTTTATTAGCTTAAAGCGGTTATTTACCGTGAGGTATGTAGCTATACGAACTCAAGGAAAAAAATATTTCGGGACTTTATATCTTTTTACAAGAATAATTGATTTTTGCTACTCGTTGCGATTCCCCAGAGAGGAAGTCGCAGTTCTATTGTTATTACCCCTTTGGCTTGTTGGCGCCACTCCATTGTGTGGTATAGGGTAAAACGGTAGATTTACCTCATTTTACTACAAAATAGATTTTATCGTGCGCTCGTAATGATGTAATTGACGTCTAGGCGATATGGGGAACAGCGTATACTCAACCGGGAAAGATGGGTGAGAACAATCCCACCAACATACTTATAAAACATGTTTTAAGTTAATGCAGATTAAGAATTAGTCTGCTAATAATTTCCGCTTTACTGCCTATATTAAGGATCGATAAATAGTTCGGTTTGGAGAATAAAGATATTAACTTCCAGTATTGCTAAACTTACACCGATGGCTAATGTATCAAAGGTTGCTATTGTGATAAGCACACTAAAACTGTGTTTTCTTGGAAGGGACGTTTCTGTTTCTTGCTGTTTTTAGATCGCTAAACAATATCTATTTCACTCAGAAATACTAGCTAGCATGGTAAACGCCATTCACTGATCCTAACGCATAATATATTGGCTGGCTAAAAGCCAAAATATCAGTCAATAAGCGGAATTATGCCTTTATTATGCCTCTAAATATCAGTTTTGTATGTAGCACTTTATGTAAAGTATTCATTAATATATCAAAGATAAGAATCAGTGTGCCAGAAAGGTTTATTATTTTATTTTAGCTTGAGAACCCATATCTAAGTTTTATTATCCCATTTTACTAAGGGGAGAGTTATGTTGACATAGATATTTTTTGCCAGAAGCTAAAAAAGCTACCTTCTAATAACATTGTAACATTGGAACGTTAAATTCCACAATAATAACTATAAAAAATAATAGTATTAAATACCCATAGGCTTGCTATTAATTAAATACACATACAGCTTGGTATTACCAAGATAATATCAGAATAGAATGATGAAATTAATTAATATAGTATTTTTATACTAGTAACTAATTTATTTTAAAAGGTTTTTTTATGATTTAAAATTACTCTATTTTAGAGAGTAAATTATAAATTCTTTCTAGGCTATATAATTTATAGACTTGTATCAAAAAAAGTTTTTAAAGCAATTAAAAGATAATTATCTTAAGATAAATTTATATTTTTAATGCGGCAATGAAAATAAAGATATTTTCATAAAAACTTTATTTTTAACAGTATTATAAGGCAACGAATATAGCCTTAATTGACTACCATCAAGACAAGAAATAAAATGATGGAGGTAAGTACTGTACCGCCCGATGAGGTATACTTTGTACAGTAGGACATCAGAACGATAAGAAAAATAAGCCCTTTCAGATGAACTTAGTGAAGTAACGGTATTTATAGACATAAATACAGTATCACTGTGCAGCACGCAATCTAGAATAATTTGATTAAAGATATAGCAATATAATAAGAATTATTCTTATCAGGCCTATATTGTTAACAGTCATATTTTACTCATAAAAAACAAAAAACCGGGGTAAATATCCCCGGTTTGTAACAATATGTTTACAGCCCTAGTAAGCTATTCGAATACCCAATAATACCAATAATAAAAAAGCCTATAATGATCCATAACGCGTTTACTTTTCGGCGCAAAAGCCACATACATCCGAAGGTTAGCAGTAGCGGTACAAGACCAGGCATTAGTTGATCCAGAATCATCTGGACAGTAGTGATGGTAGTTTGTCCCTCAGTGTTGGTGATACGGGATACGACAAATGGAATATTAACGTGTGTCCATTTATTTACTAATGCCCCCATAACAAATAATCCAAGGATAGAAGCCCCTTCTGTCAATTTTTGTAGAAAACCGCCACTCATATCATTGACGATATTGACGCCTTTACGATAGCCATATGTTACGCCGTAATAGCGGGTGGCTAGACGCACTAGGTTGAAAAGAATAAAAAATAGTAGTGGACCGAGCAAACTACCGCTCATGGCAATACCGGCACCGAGAGCGGCGAAGACCGGCCGTACTGTACCCCAGAATATCGGATCGCCAACACCGGCTAAAGGCCCCATCAAACCGACTTTGATGCCATTGATGACGCCATCATCAATTGGTGCGCCGTTAGCGCGCTGTTCTTCCATAGCTAGTGTAACACCTAATACTGGCGCCGCCACATAGGGATGTGTGTTAAAAAACTCCAGATGGCGTTTAATTGCCTGCTTACGATCGTCATTATTTTCTGGGTATAGGCGACGAATTACCGGCACTATAGAGACACAAAAACCGAGCGCTTGCATACGTTCAAAGTTCCAAGATCCCTGGAAAAAATTGGAGCGGATAAATACGCCGCGTATATCGCCAGACGTGAGTTTCTTTTGACCTGTAGTTGTAGTATCAACCATATCTCCCACCTATTTTAATCTAGTTCATTATCGAGATTATTAGCACCTTGTAGCGGCGCAGCCTGTCTTGCAACTTGGTTATAACGCGGGTTGAGCTGAATGTAGAGTATGGCCATAACCACACCGATAACCCCCAGCGCCACCAAATTAAAGCTAGTGAAAGCTGCAGTGACGAAACCGAGGTAAAAGAATGGCATTAAATAGCCTGCTCGCATCATGTTGATGACCATTGCATAACCAACAACTACAATCATACCGCCAGCGATATTCAAACCGTTAGTGATGACTTCCGGAATCGAGCTGAGTATGGTGTGCACCACCTCTGTACCAATAGATACACCCACGCTAACTGCTGGAATAGCGACACGTATGGCTTGGAGCAGTAGAGCTGAGATATGGATACAGCTCAGTGCTGTTAGATTGCCGCGTTCGGCAGCGCTATCAGCGGCATGCTGGAAAGCGACGGCGATGCTCCGTACGATAATGGTCAACACCTGTCCGGCGGCAGCCAGCGGAATTGCTAGCGCGATACCGGCGCCAACGGTTTGATTACCAGCTATAACTAGAATGGTAGAGATGATGGATGCCAGCGCAGTATCGGGCGCCACCGCAGCTCCGATATTCATCCAGCCTAATGCGATCATTTCCAATGTTCCGCCGATAATGATACCAGTTTTCATATCGCCCAGAACTAGGCCAATTAAGGTACAGGCCACCAGTGGGCGGTGGAACTGAAATTCATCGAGAATAGATTCCATACCTGCGATACAGGCGATGATAAATATCAGTAAAATTTGTAATGTAGTGATGTCCATCGTACTTCTCCTATTAACTTTGCGTAATAGAGTGATTAATCCGTTTACAGATAAATTTATCCTCTTAAGGATGAGAATGTGGTGTAAAGCTTAACTGCCAAGTTTTTTAATTAAATCCATAAGCTTCAATCGGGAGTCGCTGGACACTTTACGCACTTCTAGTTCAATTCCGCGATCGTTAAGTTTGTTAAATGCCTCAATATCTTTTTTGTCTACTGATATGGCGTTATTGACCTGAATTTTCCCCTGCCGGAAGGCAATGCCGCCGATATTAACTGAAGTAATGACGACACCGCCTTCTACTAGATGCAACACATCGGTTGGGTTAGTAAATAATAACATAACGCGATCGTTGGCATATTTTGGGTTGTCATAAACTCGGATTGCTTTAGCCACGTCAACCACATGGGCTGTAACGCCAGGCGGTGCCACTTGGGTGAGTAGGGTTTTACGCACTGTATCCCTGGCTACTTCATCGCTGACTACAATAATGCGTTTAACGTTGGTTTCTTTTGTCCAGCATGTAGCTACTTGCCCATGGATTAAGCGGTCGTCGATCCTAGCTAAAGCGATAATCATATGGCCGTTCTGACTAATGCCTACCGGTGCAGCTTTTGGGCGTGAGGAAGCCACTAGTGTAGTAGCAGAGATAGCCTGTTCTGGTTCTGTAATTTTCAATGCTCTCACACCGATACGTCCAGTTTCCACTGCGATTTCGACTAGCCTTTGGAAGGCTGGATTATCGTCGCGTGTCATGAAGGTTTCAGTCAGCATGGGAATATTGACACCAGTGACGACTTCATAATTCTCTTTATCGATGACAATCTGGCTGGCGGCATTAAACGGGCTGCCTCCCCAGGTATCAACCAGAAATAATACCCCTGTTTTGATATCGAGTTCAGCCAGACGGGCTGTATATTTTTTAATTAAAATTTCAGTATTTTCGCCTGGGAAGCAATTAATCCAGGCGACGTTATCTTGTACACCTAAAATCATTTCAGTTGTTTTCAGTAATTGCTCAGCCGCTAACCCGTGAGCCCCAATAATAATACTAATACTCACTGGATACCTCCTTTATTGAGAAAATAGACTATCCATCCTGTATAAAGGGTCTGTATAAAGGGTATTTCGAAACCCCTAACTTTTTTATGTGGTATAGTTGCTATATTAGGAATTTTTCTCTGTACCCTACAAATTGATCCATTTTAGTTATTAATTTAGACTAACATAAATAAATCGTGATTTATTTATGTGTACAAAAAAATAAAAAATTGTGACGGTTCTCAGTTATTTTGCTTGTGAAATTGGTGAAAGGATATAAGAGGTGTAGATGGGAATGAATAAACAGCCTTAACTAAGGAAGTTTTGTGGTGGGAGGGGTAATCCTTAATTATTGCTATAGTGATTATACTAATTGTATCCAATTGTATACAATTTTTGTATCCAATTATTGTTTTTATTGACTATCACCAAAACCATAGTGGTAGTTTCTCTCCCTTTTTTATACTGATGATAGATTTTAGCCTAATTGCTAAATTATTTTGCTTTCACATTCCGAAAGGTTACCTATATGTCGTTATTTATTTTTTGATCCTCATCGAAGTATTTAATCAGATAGCGCACTTCCAACTTCGTCAAAAATAATCCACCAAGTTGATATGCACGAATATATGCTTGAAGGCTATTATGTGCCTGATAGGCAGAATGGCGCATCACAAAACTGACAAAGATAATACAGCTGAAGTGTTTAAAAAGGCGCTCTTCTTCTTTGAAGAAGAGCGGTGGATAATTACTGGTATGTTTTTGCTGAGCCTCATGGATATTAGGTTATCTCGTAACATACATAACTAAATACCCAGCTGGACTGTCAGCAATCTGTTACAAAGTTGCACCTAACTTTAATGAACAACACCGCACAGTATCCTTCTAGTCTGTAACGGTGAGCTGGATTAGATTATAAGTATCTTGCATGCTAAGGATTTTGATAGTAGTGGCTGATAATAGCAAATAGGTAAAGTTTTACGCTGTCACCAATCCGGCGATTGTGGTGTCAGTGGAGATTGAATGTACTTAAACTATGTGGAGGGGGTTATGGGCTAAAAAGCACGGTAATAGAGTAGTATCCAATAAATTTTGTATCGTAAAGAGTTTCTAGCGCTACTAAATATATTGGAGACGATTGGTGGTAATTTCCTTATGAGGATGAGATGCCAGAAATTAATGGCCACGAGGATAGTTAGTTAGCAAAAAGCATCAGCGGTCTGCCTGCCTTAAAGAAGGCAATAGATATTCAGAGTATTGGCGTGCAAAAAAAAGGAAACGTCCCCTTTTTTAGCTGTTTTCCTTCTGTCACAGTGCGATTATACTTTCGGTTGAAAGAGACTGTTGACCAATTAAGGAATAGCGATTTACTGCCTTTCGGCAGATTGTTCAATTACTAGTATCTAATTAGTATGTAGTATGGATTAGTATGTAGTATGGATCGAGCGGCTATAGCGCTATACCATGGTATGGATAAGGAATGAAAATCTCTGAGACTGTCATAATATTTTCTTAAACGTTACTGAAATATTGAACAGGGTTAATGTCTTACTCGTTAGTTAGTCAAGCTGTAACCTTGATAGCCAGGCTCCATGTGATTTTTTTACGATATTTGGTATTTATGTTTTTGTTGTTTTTATACATGATTTAGATGACATTATTGGGGTAGTATATCACACCAGTGTGACACAGCCTTATATGCAGGGTTTTTTCTTTTTTTTACCGAGAAGTTAGTATTACGGTTAATGTTGTATACCTTACATTGACTATTTACTGGATCGTAGGTCAAACTAATATTGTGCTCTATACTGATTTTTGATGCGCCGTAGATCTATTTCAGACTAGCATATTAATTCTGACAGTCTATTGGTTGTGGCCATAGAGCACTTCACACCTTGATAGCCGACTGAATCGCTTAAAATTGAGGTTTCATCTTGTGCATAAGATCCCGATAGTACTTCTAGTGAAGAAGTAGTGCAACCAGACATCGGATGAAACGAGTTCGATAAAATAGTCTTAGTAAGCTAGGGCTGTAGATACAATTCTGATAGGGCTATTAGTGGACTAGGCAATAACCTGGTTAGCGTCAGTACTTTTTCATTAACTGTCGGGGAGGATATATTGATGCATTTTATTATTTGTATAGGATAGTTGTAGAGTGTTTGTCCGTCCGCAATTAACCTCTTCCTGAGGCAGGAGTTACTCTACTAGAAGGGGTCACGGTAGTAGCACGATCTTCAGTGTTCATGCTATGACAAAGAGCGCGCTTTCTTTTCAGAAAGAAACCTAAATGCCGGTCTATATATGATTGTGTTGTATAAGCGCGCAGCGCTACACTCATCAGATTGGAAACTGTGGAAAGAGGCATCGCACCAATGCTCCAGTAGTTGTTGGTCGCTGTTAAAAAATAAGGTATACTGTGTAGAGCCTATAGATCATCTTCCGGTCAACCTCTGCTTCTTCGATAATCAATTTTGCCGACGATTAAATAATATGTCTGTTTATAGTAGGTGCAATGATTTTCTGCAACGGTGTGAAAACGTAGCTCTTTTTTGCGTCGCGTCAGTTTTTTTTAGGTGAATATCAATAACTATCCTGCCCCGCCAGGATTAGCCGTTCGTGTTCTGCCATGTGGCCCAAAAAGCCGCTCTTGTATCGGGAGGCGGCTGAATATTTTAACCCTTCAGGCGCTAGAGAATATGGGCGGTCATACTCCAGATTATGTGGTGCTGATAGCAAGAGAAATACAGCTGCTGGGTTTGTATCCAGCGCTTAATATTCAGCGGTGTATATAGCTCGTTAATGATAACCGCTTCGGTTGAGAGAGATTTTAAAGATTTTAGCTACTTCCGGCACTATACCCGCTGGAAATAAACACGTACCTTACGCCAGCAGGTCTATGACGAGATTCCTTGAAGGCTACTGCTGTCCACCGGTGGTGATTATAGCAATATTCAGACCTGTATAGATTGATTGCAACTGATTATTACGCTTAACTAAACACGATAACGAAGGTAAAAGCATCGCTTATATTAACAATCTGTCTGGGAAACGCCAGATGACCGCCGTTTCTTCACAAAGATGCAAATGGTGAGTAAACAGTGGCGCTAGTGTAGCATGTGATAAATGTTGGGAATTAGCACTGCGCTGTCTCTGGCGGTGTGTTAATAGCTGATGTAGCTTTTTTTACCGGTAAAAAAAAGAAGTTTGTGTAAAAGGTTAATAAACTCTGGCAATGCGAGCGAACGTTCTGTTAAAGATTTAAGCATCTAGCTGTTCCAGTAGCGGTAGCAGTGAGACGGCTTTCGCCAGTGTCTCTTGGTATTCTGCTTCCTCATCACTGTCGGCGACAAGGCCACTTCCGACAGAACAGTGAATGTATTGGTTTGCGACAAGAAGGGTGCGAATGGCGATATTGGTATCCATCGCACCGCAGCAGCTAATATAACCAATGCTTCCACACCAGGCGCTGCGTCGCTGCGGTTCCAGCCTTTCGATGATTTCCATTGCTCGCACTTTAGGCGCTCCGGTAATAGAGCCGCCTGGGAAGCAGGCGCGCAGCAGATCGCATGGGCTGCGATCTGCTGGTAAAATGGCGCTGATAGTGCTGACCATGTGGTGCACTGCCGTAAACGTCTCAATGGCAAATAGCGATGGTACATGCACGCTTCCTGGCTGGGCTACGCGCCCGATATCATTGCGTAACAAGTCCACTATCATCAGATTTTCCGCCTGATCTTTAGAGGAGGCTGCTAGCTGCGCTACTTGCTGACGATCCGCTTCGGTATCCGTCAGGCGAGGTAACGTGCCCTTAATGGGGCGCGTCTGAATCTTGCTGTCGCGCAGGCGTAAAAAACGTTCCGGCGACAAGCTGAGTACTGTCTTGTCTGCCAGGCGGATAAACGCCGAGAAGGGCGCCCGGTTATGGGCTAGCAATAGGCGAAATGCCAGCCATTCATCCCCCACGCAGGGGGCACTGAAACGTTGTGAAAGGCAAACTTGATAGCAGTCACCTGCTAGTAAATGCTGCTGTACCTGGTGGAATTTATCGCCATACTCAGCGCGGGTCATATTAGCACGCCAGGGCCCCAGAAGATGAAATGGCGCTCGCGGCACTACTGGCGGCACTGCAGTTAACCTGGCAAGTATGGGGGCAGGATCGTCGTGGCTAACTAGCGTCACTGTGTGCCTAAGATGGTCTGCCACTACCGCCCAGCGGTAAATCCCAATTGCCATATCCGGCAGCGGGAGATCCTGTTGGGCTAATACTGGCAAATTTTCGATGCTGCGGGCAAGATCATAGCCAAAATATCCGAGCGCTCCGCCTTGAAACGGTAATTCTGTATTCGGCATCGCTATCATCTCTGCCGCCGTTAATTGTTGTTGCAGCACTCTAAAAGGGTCCTCATCCCGCAATTCATACGTTTCTGCCCAGCGAATTTTAGTAACACCGGCACGAGTGACAAGCGTTACCGCCGGCGCAGCTACTAGAATATCATAACGGCTATCAGGATGGTTATTATGACCGGAATGTAGTAGCATTGACCAGGACTGGTTAGCAAAAGAAGTAAAATAATCCAAGACGGCATTAGGCCGATAGGGCATTGTTATTAATTGTGGCTGCATGGTTAACCGCTTGTTTCTAATCGATCGACGCAGTTTCGGTATCCTACTCCGCGTACGTGGTTATAGTGATAATTTTATAGCGTAATATCTTAGCATAACTCCTTATTTTTACGTAATCGATTGTATTATAATATAATAAACGTAATCACTGTAATCCAGATAAGATGATGCTAAACGATATGTTTAGATTAATACTTACAAAAAAGAGTAGTAATTGGCCGTAGAACGAATCTAGGTGTTAATAGTTGAAGAGTAATGAGCAAGCGGCGTGGTGATAGTGCAGGAAATTGCATGAATTGCACAACGATTATACTAGCGAAAAAAAAGGGTTCACCCTGCTCTAGGAGGAAAATAGCAAGATCCATAAAACCTCAGCGGTACGTGAGTCGAGACGAATTATTATGATAAAAAACCTTTATGATGATTCAGTTTAGGATGGTTCGTTTATCTTTATGACAGCACGTTCACAATTTTGATTTCGATTTTATAGTGCGGATTCATTAGGCCTACTTAAACTATAAAGCACATAGCTCGGCTTGCCGGCTTCGACTCAGTTATCCTATACCCAATTATTCATTACAGCGCGAAATACGTCACATCAGGCAAGACGATAATAGAATCTAGCAGGCGGAGTTTTATTTATACTACAACATGCCAGAATAGTATTGATGGAAGTAAAGTGTATTATGAAAGGTCTAGTCAGTATTTTTTATTAAGTGTGGTATTCTACACGTCACGTTGGTTTAATAAAGGGGTCTAATGGTGAATCACTGCATAGGACATACGGACGTCAGGCATCAATACACTGGAGGCTTATTGTATTTCTTTTCACTATCACTATAGTAAGATTAAAAATAAAAAAAAAGATACTATGCCAAAATGGCCTGTTCAGCATACTTGGTGGCAGTTACAGAATGTGTTTGCGTATGAGATTGAATGTAGGTTATCCAGGTGCGGGATAGAACATGGGAATTGGCTGGCGTAGGAAATAATATAACAGATGATTTACGCCTTGGGTATCCTAGAAAAAAATCTGAACGGTTTTAAACCGTAATAATCTTATCGCTTCCAGGCTAAAGCTACTCGTGACTCTATCAGAGTATAATAAATACTCGCTGATTACGACGAGCAGGGTAGTATTGGTAAGATCTATGTCTATCTGGTGCTAGATGCGCTATATGATGATAAAAAAGTAATTATTCCAGCGATTCAAAAAAACGTTTCAAGATCCATTACATTACAGGATTCTGCCTTATGTAGCACAGTTGAAGTTTTACCGTGAGTAACTGCTGCTGAAATAGCAATACCAGTTTTATATGCATGGATAAAGACGGAAAGCATGGTGTAGAAGGAACCGGAAATACTTAATACGCTAAGTTAAGTATACGTCTAGGCGGTGAGAAAGGAAGATAGGGATATCTTTATCTTTGGTGATATATTCAAAGAAAGAGGCCTATCTAGCCATTAGTAACTAATGCTAACGATAATTTTTCGGTAGCGACTACCACCTCTGAATATAAAGAGTGCATTACGGTCAATGTCATCGTTTGCTATGTATGCGGATATTATGCTGGCCAACCAGCATTTATTTCTATCGTATATTTTAGTCAAAAACGGTGAGTTGAGGAGTATCACCCGCATATATATCATGCTGTTCAATAGAAACGGATTAACTGTCGGATATCGTTAATTCAAACATAATTGATCAAGTTACTATATGATGTGCTAGATTTAGCATGTGATATGAGGCTGCTTAGTGGTTTGATGTTCAGGATTTGCAGAGTTATATAAAGAACACTATACAGCTTCATTCGACGCCTAGGATTTTTTTTTGCTTAGTGCTTAGGAAACTAGAATGCGGTAGTCTACGTGATTTTCTAGTGTAGGTCTGTCGCGTGCAAGCACTCCCCACTGAGTGGTTACTGTATTGGATGATTCGCTGGATGTATGCCGGTCTTCCTAAATACCGAGTTTAAACACACGACTTTCTACAACACTCTTCTTAAATGGTTTAAAAACAACAAGGAACTGGAATTTAACTATTAGTATAAATGTAACGCATGTCGTTTTTTTACTGGCGACAACGTTATTATCTATCTCAAATTATTTACATAAAGTGATAATGGAAATAGTCGTTAACTGAATCTTTCCCTCGGTGATCTTGCTGGTAAATAAGCATAAGGGAAGGTAGCGAAAAAACTGGTACGGATGTTCTTTTGGACACTTATTATAAAGTACGGTCTTTTTTTTGTGCATCATATCAGATGATATGCGATATAGTGGTAATATTTTGCATTTCTTCGTTGAGCTAACCTATTGTTCATGTAGAGTGTAATTAATAAGTGCAAAATTCTGCGCTAATTTCTGGGTACTGATAACACTAATTTTGTTGGCCACCAACAGTTTTTTAGGGAGAGAGTAGACGTGTGTAGCAATCTTCTATGCTACGTCATTATCGATAAACTACTGTTCACTACATCGAATGATCCACTGATGAAAGCTCGTATTGAAGATTGTTAGATACGTAGCAGTAATCTTTATATCGAGGTGTAGTAGATCCCGGAGGGAGTCATCACCATGAAGTATATAGATAACCTACAGGTTGATACGTAACAGTGATAACTGTGATTTATTAATTAGTTATGATCAACTACTAGTGATCCGCTTGTACGGGTAAGATTTTTCCGTAAAGCTTGTCAACTAAGCACTGAGCTCGGTCATTCTAATGCCTCATTGCCTTAAAAGGCAAAAGATCACTGTATCTCTTTATCACAGTGGGTTTATTACCATAAATTTTCGTGAATGTTCATTCTGTGCTCGCTTAAGGTTTTTAGTATGTCTACTCGTATTTTAGCTATCGATACCGCGACTGAAGCTTGTTCCGCTGCGCTGATGCTCGACGAGGATATCTTACTGGAGCGCTTTACTCTTTCCCCGCGTGAGCATACGCAGCATATCTTACCAATGGTAGACAGGATTCTAGCGGAAGCTGGTATTGCGCTTAAAAATTTGGATGTACTGGTGTTCAGTCGCGGCCCTGGTAGCTTTACTGGTATCCGTATCGGTATCGGCATTGTACAAGGACTAGGGTTGGGGGCCGATCTACCGCTTATCGGTGTGTCCACGCTGGCAGTACTAGCGGAAGGTGCTTGGCGCCAGACAGGTGTTTTTCAAGTATTGAGCGCTATCGATGCATACATGGGTGAAGTTTATTGGGCGCCTTATCAACGCCAAGCGGCGGGTATTTGGGTTGGAGAGGAGCGCGAAATGGTAGCAACACCTAAGGTGCTGACGTCTCTGGGCGCAGGTCTATCGGGCTGCTGGGCTACTGCCGGAAACGGCTGGCAGACTTATCCGACGCTTTTTAATCATGAAGGATTAACGCTAGTTACGAGTGGTACGTTATTAACAAGTGCGCAGGATATGCTGCCACTTGCGCTGTATCATTATCGCCGTGGCGCCGCTAAAGCGGCAGCGTTTGCTGAACCGGTTTATTTATGTAATAAAGTGACATGGAAAAAAATACCCAGCCGTATAGCTAAGCACTAAACTTATCTGGTTAGTGTGGGTTAGAATAGTAGAGTAATTAACAATATTAAGCACTATTTTAATTAAAAGCTTTGTCTATATCAGTTCGCCGGTTAGTTACCAGTCAGCTTTATGGCGGCAGTATTAATGCTTTTGCGTATATAATGTGGTACTGGTAGCCAATCCGAAGCACCTTTCCCAAGATCGTAGGATAATGATTTAGTGTTGGTGATTAATAATGCTTAGTAATTATATATAACTCTGGAGAGTGTATCGGCGGTAAAGTTGTTATAAAGTAGGTAATGAGATCGACCAGATCCAGCTGGAAAACACTACCGTTCTATTGAACACTACTATAGCGTAGTGGCATTAATGAATAACTTGTCTGTGGAGAGCGCATTATTGCTTAAATTAACGGTTTTTTGAGCTGGTTTATTTGAAAAGGCTAATAGATATAAAAGCATATCGACAAAGTAAACTACACACCTATATGGTCTTACAAGTAAATGCTTTAGCGCTAGTGGGCAGTTTGGCAGATCTCAGTGCTTACAGGGTCTCTATTTACAGGACCTATATAGCAAAAAAGATTATTTCTACGGTTTTTGTGGCTTCCCGGATACAGCCTTAGCTTTTGGATGTATAACTATATATAGTACGGAAAGATGGGCCGACGCCATGCTTTAGGTGAAGTAGGCAGCGCTGGTATATGCCGTTGGCCCGTAGTGATTTACTCGGTATCTCACATGTCCGAGTAGGTTGCTTTTATTTTTCTCTATCAGTTAATTTAAGAGAGAGCGGTGTTAGATTATCAATTAATTACTACGGATCAGGCGTTATACAATAGATGTCAGCAACTACGTCAGTATTCCTGGGTAGCGGTAGATACTGAGTTTATGCGCATCCGCACCTATTATCCCCGATTGGGCCTGATCCAGATATTTGACGGCGAAGCGCTGACTCTTATCGATCCGCTGGCTATTATCGATTGGCAACCTTTTATTGGCCTTCTGGCTGATAGGAAAGTAACTAAATTACTGCATGCCTGCAGAGAAGATCTGGAAGTATTCTGGCATAGCTTCAAGCAAATGCCGGTGCCGATGGTCGATACTCAGGTATTGGCTGCGTTTACTGGTCGCACCATTTCTTATGGTTTCGCTGCGCTGGTAGCGGAAACACTGCATATCAGGCTAGATAAAACCGAATCCCGTAGCGATTGGCTTGCGCGCCCACTTAGCGATCGGCAGTGTAACTATGCCGCCGCTGATGTGTATTGGCTGTTGCCAATGGCGCACAAGCTGATAGCACAAACGCAGCAGGCAGGCTGGTGGTGGCAGGCTTGCCAAGAGTGCGAAACTATTTGTCAGCAGCACCGCGAGGTGCTTGATCCTGAACAGGGATATCGGAATATCGCTAACGCCTGGAAACTGTGTACGCGCCAGCTGGCTTGTCTGCAGCTGCTGGCCAGCTGGCGTTTAAAGAAAGCTCGAGAGCGTGATATAGCAGTTAATTTCATCGTGCGCGAAGAGCATATGTGGCAGGTAGCGCGCTATATGCCGGGTTCACTTAGTGAACTAGAACAACTTGGCTTAAGTAGCCCAGAAATTCACTACTATGGGCGGACTCTTTTAGCTAAGGTCCAGGAGGCAAAGACTCAGCCGGACGAGGCACTACCTCCACCGGTGTTGAATCTTATCGATCATCCTGGTTATCCTCAGATGTTTAAAACGCTAAAAAAACAAATTCAACTAGTGGCTGAAAAGATGGGTCTCAGCGGTGAATTATTGGGATCACGTCGCCAAATTAATAATTTAATCAGTGTCGTATGGGGGTTAACACCAGCGATACGTAAGCCAGATTTAATTAGTGGCTGGCGCGGCGTGTTGTTTGGTGCACAATTAGAGACAATATTACGTCAGGAACGGAGTGAAAAGGCCTCTGGTAGTCGCGGAGCTCAATGTTTAGGATCTGTGTGACCTATCAGCCTAGTCGTGTTTAAGTGCAAAAAAACGCGGACGGAACACCACACTTTCCGGCCTATCATTAGTGTGCCAGGATTGAGTGATTCAGGAAAATCTATATAGGCGCAGTTTTTATAGTAGGTTCCTCCATATCTGCTACAGGCATTTTAGGCATAGATCCTTATTCATAATCTCTATCCGCTAGGGATAGAGTTACATTTAGTTCTAAGATAAAAGTATGTGCATCTTTTTAGGAGTGTAGCAAAACATTTCGGAATTAATTTACACATATTTTGATTAGCTTAATCAGGTTACGTTGCAGATGCGGGGGTAGATAATATAGTTCGTTATTACTCTCCTAAGATTCGACTACAATGATTTTATTCGTTCCTTGATTATATTGGCCATTGTATTGATTTTTTTTACCGGATATAGAAAAGTTTGATAATGCTATAATTTTTAACATAAAACAGGATTTTTAGGAGAAAAACGATCATTCTTATCTGAATAGGCCTGCCTAGTATTATATTTCTCATCAAGAATAACTGCTAGTAAGAGGCCAAAAATGTTAATTGATCCTCAGTAAATTTTATTCCAAGTAAAGGAATACATAGAATTTCAATGATATCTTCTATGCTACAAGCATATCACTGCGGCTGACGAGTCCAGGATTCTAGCGATTAACAACAGGAAGGTGTTCTTTGATTGATTCCAAGCCATTTTTAGCAACACGCAATTTTAATGACAGGATACCAAATATACAATGTCAGTCACGCACTGATAAGATTCCCGGATTAGTGGTGATCATGGCTTTATCACCAAAATAAAGTGCCGTCAGAGTACTCATTTCAATATAAGCGGCGAATCGTAGATAATAGAATAAAATTCTATTGTTCAAAATTATTCAATACTTTTACATATACTCTCGTGTTAATGGATTTATCCTGCTTTTTTTGATGCTTGCAGGATATATAAATTTTATCTGTTTTTTTATTTATTAGCGTGCCTGATTTAGTGTGCCTGATTCACCGTGGTAATAATTCTGGATTACATTGATAAAGTCGTAGACTACCCGGTGTTTAGCGTTTATGATTAAACTAAGATTTTTAGCTTGATACTGAAATCTATTACTACGGTTTTATTTTCTTTAGGGGCTAAACTGGTAGCAATGGTCGCATCTTAATGTAGTTTTTATAAACCCTTATATCCCAAGAATTAACTATAATGCGTTCCATAAATGCATTTTTATCAAGAATTAAATTAAAGAATAAATGGGATAATGTGTGTCCTGTAAACAAAATTAGACGGTTTTGCTTAAAAACACAGCCGGAATTTAATCGCTCAGCCAATACTGATTGAGCTAGCATATAGATATGAGTTCAAGGGAAAAGATAAGTGTATAAAATTTAGAACTTTCCACTGCCGCCATATCAGTTAGTTCTCGCCCGTCTCATCCCATAATATTTATTGCCATCGGCAATAAATTCGGCAATGCTAGACTAGCACTGAACGCTATTGGTAACAATTGAATCACGCTATTGTGAGCTTAAATTTATTACCTGAAGCCCATAGATGTATATTGATAAACCGTGTTTTGACCGCTAGTATTTAGCGTTGTAGCGACATTGCGTTTCAATTAGCAGCGGAAATCTGCTTGCATGATAATCTGTTTAAGTTTTTTTTTGTCTGCTGCCACCGCTAAAATGCTGATATATATGTGACCGATAACTAGAAGCGCCTAGAAAAAGTATTTTCAGGTTATTTTATGGACTAAGATCAGGGATATTGATGACTATCGGCGCATTTTTTTTAAAATATAGATATTTATTTAACTTTATATTTCTTATCGGATTTCCTTTGGTTGGGTATTATGCACATGAATTACAGATAACATAAATTATTGTCTCCAGATTCAATTGGTATTTGTGACATTTATACTTAACTCACTCTTAGCACTCGTATTCTCCATTTCGTTACGGAGACGAAATTTGCGCAGTATTGCATATATGCAATAGTTACTTTTATATATAGGCAAGGTACTATAGAGATATTAATAAAGTAAAATATGTTTTGTATGATCTATCGAAGTTCAAAAAAAGAATAAAACTTATATATTTATCGAAAGACGAGAGGATTTTTATCGCGTTCTGATTAACTTAATGGTACACTTTTGCGTACCCTTATAATCAATGATTTTTCCCCTAAAAAAATTGGTTTCAGCGGATATAAAGTAAAAAGAATCACTTAAAGAGCGGGGATTTTATCTTCAAGTTCTTATGCTGGAATAAAGTTTATTAAATAAGTATAAGTGTACCGTAAAAACCTGACTATTGAACTCCGTATCTTGGCGTCAGAATAAAAAAATCCGCGCACCTTTGGCGACTGAATCAAAGGTGTCTCAAGCTAATTTAGCTACTTTTCTATGTTCGTATTATGTATTGTATGAGTGATACCGTTAGGAAAATAAAAGAAACTAACTGGTTTAAAAGTATTTAAAATAATAGCGTTATAATGCTTTATGATCTGCTGGGAGATGTATGACTGGATAGGCTGATCTTGTGAGGCGATAAGGCGCCTACTAGGCTGTCTTACCAACACTAGTATAGAAAACTAGGAAGTTAGCTTTTATCTGGTGTATAATAGCAATTTTAATTAGGTAATTAGGATATTGAAGATTTCAGGAGAAAGTAATTTATTAGTATAGAA
This sequence comes from Sodalis sp. (in: enterobacteria), assembly GCA_051710585.1. GTDB lineage: Bacteria > Pseudomonadota > Gammaproteobacteria > Enterobacterales > Enterobacteriaceae > JBPESP01. The sequence continues at coordinate 595,096 of JBPESP010000001.1, forward strand.
ATTGACGAGGTACTTTTGGATGATATTTCCTTACTAAGGTGGAATACGTCGGCAATAATTATCAAAACTATATTAAAGAAGTGAATATCTGTAGCATGATTTGTTCTATTTTGACGTTGATTGCTGATATAAATCATTTCTTCACTTTGGCTATTCCAATAATATCATTCTGATGGAAAAACCGGAAGGGATGTGATGGAAATTTTTAAACAAGGCGATGTGTTGGCATTTATCCTAAATCAAAATCAGTTCACCCTTAAGGGTGGTTATTTAGCCCCACCCAAGGATATTGCTGAATGGCTGATTGTTACTGCCCTGGATAGCATAAAATATATCTTAGTCAGAATTATATAATATTTTTTGCGCAATGTTACAAAGATCACTATGATCTAAACCTCCTTTTGGGAGACTTAAAAAATAGGAACAGAAATGTCCGTTGAGGAATAGGAATTCTTATGCGATGGTTATTTAGGCGCTATCTGTTGTCTGAATAATTTGATCAATAACGAACAAATTTATTTTTTTTCAATTTTGTCTGTGATTAGGTTAATTTAAAAACCTGTCAATACCGATATTACGGCAATTGCTTTATTGATAGCCTGGACTGCATCAAGTATTTGCGCTTATTAGCTGCATAGTGCAAGTAAATTCTTTTTTTTCACCATGGTACTTTTACCTAGAAGCTCTAGAGCCATTTTATGTACGGCAAACGAATTTTATGGCGCTATATTACGGTTAGGGGAAGTAAGCTTATCAATTGAAAAGATCATATACTTAATAAACCTGTGGGCTAACAGCTAAATATTCAGTCCGCTTTTAACTCCATGGTTTATATATACAATTCGTTGTTGCAGCATTGGTGTGATCAATATTTTAAAGCTCGGTAATGGATTATCAGAGAATTAGAATCTGATTACTTTGGTAAAAATAGCTAAATTTTCATGCTGACTAATGTTGGTAGGGTTGGTATTTTTACTGTTAATACTACTATAAACGATGACGTCTAACCACCGCTAGACGTCGCATTTTACCTGTGTGTTTTTTTTAAATAATCAAGTTTTATTTATTAAATTATAATAAAATTAACCTATTTTAGCGGTATAAAACGGTCATAATGTGTATTTATGCAATAGATTATATTCATATAAGCCTCATTAATTTCTTTTATATTCTTATTTTAGAAACCTTAATCGATCTAGGATATTGATGTTTGTGAGGACTTTATCATCGCTAACTAAAGGTATCGCTAGTGATTAAACATAGTGCAACCCCAGGGGATGGTTTACTTTTTCTACGACGATAATGAAAAGATGTAGTACCCCTATAAATTTATCTTTAACAAAGAGAAAATATTATCTAAGATACAATAATGGTTGTTAGGATCGGTCAACAAGGTTATCTTCAATCTAGTAATGCCATCAAGAGGATAATATTTTTAACGGATATTATCTTCTGTCGGGATATGGCTCAAGCTATTCAACCTATTTAACTTTTCTAAAAGAAAGCTCCTGTAATTCGTCAAGTGTAGTGGTTACTAAATTTAGCTATTTTAACAGAGGTGAGATTTTTTATCCAAGAACAACACGGATGCACTAATGAAAAGAAGAAATATTAGTTCTGAATTCAAACATGAATCTGGTTAATTTTTTATCGATAAATATTTCACTGTCGCGAAATAAGCAAAGCCATGGACGTTAGATTTTATGTGATGACGGAACGGACAAGAAACTGCGTAATAAACGACGGAGGAACGTTAAAAGTTATCTCTATAATCCCAAAAAAATCGAAATACGTAAGCTTAAGAACAAATATTAACATATGGAAATAAAATGAAATATTAAAAAAAAGGTTACAGCTATCTCGATGTTAGATTCTCTGAACAGTTCTTGTGAATCTAGAAATTCAGGGCATGGTATCCTTTTGACTACACTTTGCTATGTGTTCAGGGTTTATCACAGTAGTTTCAAAGATTGAAAGTCGTTCTGATAAACTAGACGGCAGGTAAATAATATTTCACAATAAGGTTCATAAACCGTATATTATCAGCCATAATAGAACTGGTGCTAGAAGTATCCCTATTACACCAATCCAGAGCAGCTTCCATATGGAGCGCTGGCTTGCAGGCGGGTGGTATGGAAAAAGACTTAGGGCTAAAATTAGCTATCAAAATAGCTCTAACGTACAAGTATAAGTGTAACTATAAGGAGGATTCTGCAATCTTGCATGATACTGAACGGCAATTTAATGTAACGGGGTTAAACCATTCTTCAGAAGAATGAAGAAACAAGTGGATATATTGATAACGGGTTATAACTTTTATAAAGCACTTCATAAAATTACAAACTATATTTTTAAATATTACAGCGTACTATCCAGACTACATAAATATAATGGTGGATTACTAGAAAATAAATTAGAAATAGATACTAAAGGGACTTGTAAAGCCAGTTTGCGTAACATATACAGCAATGATTGCTGTTAGTGATGATAAAAAACCACGCTCCTGAGATCGATGATTTACGTGTGATGGCGCCGATAACGCTGAACACGTACTGCCATGCCATTAAAAATGACTCATTTGTGTGAGGAGGGGAGGAATTGCGCAAGTAAAATGAGTACTACTACCGAAAGATAGCTGCTGAAGATGACTATCATCCATTGTGGCATTTCTAACGACAGAAAATTCCATTGACGAACGACACAGTCACTGTTGGCGCTTAAGACCGATGGCAGCCACTTATCTAACGGTAGCCAAGTAGGAAAAATGACAAAAAAGTCGCATGTGATGGATGGGGAAGGATATAGTTGAATATTAGTGTGTTTTATCGCTAGCTGGAGGCCCTTCCAGGCGCTGTATAACCATATGCCTAGGCCTACGAAACGTAACTGCGTCGCCGGGGCTATGGCACCAACCAGTCCAGCGGCAATGATGCCATACAGGGCACAACGTTGATAGATGCATAAAATGCAAGGTTTTATCAGCATCATATACTGAAAATAAAGCGCGACCAGTTCCAGAGTAAAGGCAGTGAGTGCCAATAGTAACCAAGTTGCACGATATTTGGAGTAGCGGTTTAACGATCGTATCATAAGAGTGTCCAGAACAGTTAAGTAGCGTAGAGTAAATATTCTAAATCAAAAAAACGGAAACTACTTTCTTTTCTTCTGTCCGTAAATCTAACTCCGTGTTATTTTATACTATTATCAATGGTTAGGTTAGCCTGTGTGTTAGGGTTATAAAAGTGCTGCTTTAGCTATCTATCATTATAAGTAGGAGATGGTTTATAGTTTAGCAATGGGCGTAGATGAAATATCCTGCTTGTTAATGATAGCTTTTACTGCGTTTTTATACGCAGGATGGTGGATATGTAAATAGTTAAGGTTTTATATGAAGAAAAAATATGTTCATCAAAACATAAAATCTAGTTGGTTTTATTGAAGAATGTTTTGATTAAAAATATCTAGAATAATACCTTCACGCTCATTCCTCCATCTTGTGCACGGAATGGGAGCTTTTTATCTCATCAGTATCACCCATACACTTACTCTGTAAGAAGTGGCAGAGAAAGAATTAGTTTTTAATAATTGCTTCAAGATACAGCATAATAAGCCACTATAAATGGATAATGTCTAGAAATATCAGGTCTGAATACTTTGAAATTGGCGTGGCGGGCAATATTTAATGAGTTTGATATTTCCCTCATCATTGATTTGTTTCATATAGGGGGGTTGAAGTTCTATAGCTGGTATATATTCTTCAATAACCCCATAGGAGCTTTTTGCTAAGGTCGCGCAATTTTATGCTGTATAGTTCTATTAGTGCAGGCTTAGTAAGCGATCGTCATGCAGATCTATATTCCATCTGAATCTCAAATTACAGGTTACTCAAGTTATACTGCGAGGAGAACTCTTGGTGTATCTTTTTATCATCCTCTTCGTTATGAAAGAGAAGTATTTATATTATCGTTAAGCACCGTAATCAAGTGAAAATCCTGTATTATTTTTGGAGATAAGAATTGACTAATAAAACTTCCATTCTTGGAAGAATGCATGATAAATGCAGAGTTTTTAATTAATAGCTGTCAGCGACAGCGGGGGTGTCTCTGCGCCGCTTCACCGTAGTGGGCAACTAGCAAATATGTACTTAATATCTTAGAACATGGCGAAGCCTAATGTATATAGATTGATACCGCTGTAATACGGGATGCTGTAAGTTTCTAGTATACAGTCATTGATATGGTTCTGCAAAAAAACAGCATAAATATATATTGACTTTAGCCTCATCGTATAGGTAATTAATAAATGGTATAATATTAAAAGATAATTTAATTCTTGTTCATCAATCTTGATTTAGGCAAAAATTGCTTGACATTCAGGTAGGATAAATAATGTTTCATGTAGTTATGGTTCAAGTAAGGGCGCGTTTTTTTCTCCATAAAGTATAATATATTAAATTGCGATTCCTGGTTTATAGAATAAACGCTGTTCCTAAACTTCTTCCTTATTTCTCGTACAGAATACAGTAGTGTATACGTCACAATTCATTAATCTAACTTTATAAATATTTTTACGTTTTTTAGCGGGATTTTTCTTCCTCTGGCGAGATTTTCTGCGGGTGTGTTTATATCGATTAATGTCGTTATACTTTTACATTTAAAAATAAATTACGGGAAAAATAAAGTAGTTTATACTGCCATACTGAATTTGAATATCTGAACAGAGATGGAATGCTTATCTCAGAATAACATGGGTGCATCAATGATAAATAAGAAATATTAGTTCTGAATTCAAACGTGAATTTGATTAATTTATTATCAAGCAATATTATACTTTTATCGCGAAAAAAAAGAAAAAGTCATGGACATCAGGTTTTTACGATAACGAAATAGATGAAACAATTTTGTAATTGAGTGGCGGAGAAAAACACAAAAAACTGACTATATCAAGCAAAGAATAAATTATAATGAATAGAAATAAAATAAAATATTAAAAGGCTATAGTCCTCTCAATGTCAGATTCCCTGAACAGTTCTTATTAATCTAGAAATTCAGAGGATAGTATCCTTTTAACTACTCTTTGCTACGTGTTCAGGTTTTATCACAGTAGTTTCAAAGATTGAAAAGTCGTTCTGATAAACTAGACAACAGGTAAATAATATTTCATAATCAGGTTCATAACCTTACAGTATATCCGCCATGATGCAATTGGTACGAGAAGTATCCCCACCATTCTAATACAGAGAGAGGCTTCCGTATGGGGTAGGGCACTGATTCAGAGGCAGGCATGAAAAGAACTGCGTTAATTAATTGTCAACAGCCAACGTACAGGTATAATCGTGGCGGTCAGGAGCATGTACGATTCCGAATTATCTTGAGCGTTAATTCGCTATAACAGAGTGAAATAAGTTTTCAGAACTCTAAAAGAAATGAGTTTATATTTAGTAATTGGTTATATAAATTTAAGTGAGGCAGTGTATAAAGTTGCAGACCATATTGTGGAATATAATAGCGCACTCAGGTCGCATAAATATAACGCTAGTCGCCATAAAAGAAATTATAAAATAGATACTTTGGAGACTATAAAACGATGGTCTTTTTTAGTTAGCCGACTCTACATATAGAGAAATATTCGTTTTCTGAAAGAATTATATATTTAATTTCTTATTACCGTGAATAACGGTGGGTTGACTGTTGTGGTAACTAAGTAAACAAGTATGTGTTTTATCCTGCAAACAACAATAGAAATTATATTAATGCTAATTAATATAATTTCTAATCACTTTATTTTATTAGCTCAGTTTTTACTTTAGCTATTAAATTAGTTCTGTAGTAAAGTTTTAATAAAATATTAATAGTTCTCCAGCCGGAGTGCATGACGACACTTATGGTGCATTTTTTTATTTATCTTTCACATACTAGTATTTTCTGCTGTAGATAGTGGAAAGAGATTTTGAATTAGATAACCATTATAGATAATTATTTTTAGCAGTAGCATCATTGGTGTAACGTCGGCTTTCTATTTAGCGCAAAAGGGCATGAAGTTACTGTACTCAACCGTGTCAGCCCAGGCCAGCATTATAGAAGCGTCAACAATGCTGGCCAGATATTGCACGGCTATTCCGTCACTTTAGGTTATACTCGTTTTTATGTTCAAAGGCATTAAATAGATTTTTTAGCACCATACAGCGCCCTATCAGCATTACTTTTAATAAAAGTCGCATGATACGTCTAGTGATGATATAGGTGCGATTGTTTAAAAAATACCTAACTAAATTAATTTTCTAAAGTAATTTTTTAATGCGCAATGCGATATTGCGTGCGTAAGGCGTACCCTGTAGTAAGTGTTACTAGCAGTTAAAATCAACTGGTCAATCCCAAGCTAGTTCTGGCGGATATTACTATTACCACAAGCTTTTATGTGGTTACATCTTTCGAATTATATAACCGACGATCATCAGTTATATACCTGCTATTTTGCTGCAATAGCGGTATAAAATATAGTGTTGAATTTCATTATAACAATCCTATTGCATGCCTTGGCACGTAATGATGATCGTGTTGATGGCGCTGATATCCTATTAAAATGTGATGCTCCATGATGTTTTGTTTATTTTGGTTTATCCACTAAAGGATATCCACTGACGATCTCATTAGGGAATTGGCAGGGTTCAGTGTACCGGTATAATTTGTGCTGAATGAAATCTATGAAGTTGCCATCACACTTGCTGCCATTGGTAGCTTCTGGTAGGCGATATAGCAAGAAAAAATCACCAGTTTTTGATAGTAATATATCGGCAAAAGATCGGTTGGTGCTTGAAACGCTGATTCAAAATTTATTCACCGCGGGGATGATATTAAGTAAGCGATGTTCTTGATCAGGCCTGCGGCGGATATAGCCGGGAGAGGTGCGCTTCTGATGGGTGTCATGGGCTGCAAATTTTTATCTAAATAATACCTGGGCATACTCCACTTAGCTGGACAATATGGCGTATGGTTTAGGTATCTTTTAGCGGATATTATCCATGCACGAGTACACTTAAAATTCATTATAAAGATCTCTCGGTCGTGTGTTATGCACTAAAGTTTGATTCTGTAGCGATTGTGTAGCAAGTCCTGAGGTTGTCTTTAGCGGAAATTTTATAGAAGTAAGGAGCTGTTTCATGCCACGTCCGATTATAGCCACGGTAGATTCCGCGGTGTTAGCGTCTAATTTAACCGTTGTCCGTCGCTATGCGCCACAAGCGCACGTATGGTCGGTTGTCAAAGGCAATGGCTACGGTCATAGTTTGAATGCTGTTTGGCAAGGATTGCAGAAAACGGATGGTTTTGCGCTGCTGGATCTTCATGAGGCAGTAGTGCTGCGTGAAAAAGGATGGCGAGGTCCCATTTTATTGCTGGAGGGTTTTTTTCAGCCGGCGGATTTAGTTATTATTGATCGCTATAGATTAACCACCGTCGTGCATAGCGATTGGCAGATTGATGCTTTAAGACGGATGAAGCCTCTTGCGCCACTAGATATTTATTTGAAACTAAATAGTGGAATGAATCGGCTAGGCTTTAGCGAACAGGTATTTCCTGGTGCCTGGCAGGCGCTGAACGCACTTAAACATGTGGCAAGCCTAACGTTAATGACTCACTTCGCCTATGCGGATATGCCGGAAGGGGTTAATGGGCAAATGGCGATAGTGGCACGCGCAAGTGATGGTTTGACAGGCCCGCGCTGTATGGCGAATTCCGCTGCTACTTTTTGGCATCCCGAGACCCATGGGGAATGGGTGCGACCAGGAATTATTCTCTATGGTGCATCCCCCAGCGGGAATTGGCAAGATATCGCTACTAGTGGTTTGCGGCCAGCAATGACACTGCAAAGCGAATTGATTACTGTGCAGTCAGTATTGGCAGGTGGCCGTATAGGTTATGGCGGCTGTTACAAGGTAAGGGAAACGCAGCGAGTCGGTATCGTCGCTTGTGGTTATGCTGATGGCTATCCACGCCGCGCGCCGACTGGGACACCAATTTTGGTTGAAGGCGTAAGAACACGAACTCTCGGGGTGGTATCCATGGATATGCTGATGGTGGATTTGCAGCCTTGTCCGCAGGCCCATATCGGTTCTGTGGTAGAGCTCTGGGGAGATAATATTAAAATTGATGAAGTAGCGGCGTCTGCTGATACTCTTGGCTATGAACTGATGAACGCACTGACATCGCGGGTTAGAGTACAAATTCGTTGAGCGGGTCTCTCTTTCGCTTTTTATTGTGGCGTACAGGGTACACGTGTGTTGTCTAGCATCCATAGAGCTAGACAGTGCAGGCTATAATTGCTATTAGTACTAAATAATAGAGTTATCATCGATAAGCTGACTTTTATAAGGCTGAGTACTAGTATTAGATTCTAAATACTATCAACATTATCCCAAGTTTCAGATACGTTGGATGATCTCGTGTTATGAATCACTTGACTGGCGATAATGTTTTTAACGTTATATAAAGCTTTTGGTGCTAAATACCATAGAAAAAGGCCAGAGGAGATAAGCTTGTCTTCTTTCATGATAACTTGCGACGAAAATAAGCCTGAGTGAATACCGCTACTATGAGTAAGGTTATATCCTCGGTAGGCAAAGAAAATAAACCAGCGCTATGGAAAATAGTAACTTATAGTGTATAAAACAGGGTAATTGATATCTGGAAGTTCCCGTAGTACGGGTTTTTACTAGAGCCTGCCACAAGCTATCAGCTAACAAGACTAACAGTGAATAAACCCACAGCCATCGCTCAGAATAGTGTTTGTTAACTGACGGTTACCATAAAAGCAATTCTTCTCATTGTATACAGCGTATACTGACTAATATCAGATCAGTAATAAGTTGCCTGATGCCTATGAAAGATGGATTATTGATTGGATGAGGGATACTTCAGTATGAAACTCTTAAGTTATGACGGAAGAACCGATAGGTGGAAATTGATGTTCAGCGGACCAAGTAATATCAGCAATAAAAGAAGTAAAAAGAAATGTTTTGTTTGCACTTCACCATGAAGAGATAGGTTAAGCAACAATAATTACCTACTAAATAAAGTATATGATACTATCACTATAATTTATTTAGTAGGTAATAATAAATTGACATCTATAATTGGTGAGAGGGTTAATTTCTTCATCTGGTAAAGCAGTATGTATTATTAATTTTCGTGATTAATATGTAATCATTTCTAGCATATTTTATTTTTACCTGAAACAAGAAGATAAAGTTAGTATAAAATTTCAAAAATTTTGTGTTTAACTTCTTATCGTACTATAATAATAAATTATTGCCAAATGCTTTAGCTTAAGTCAGGCGAGCTTATTTTTAAGTGGCGGCTATTACCGCTACGAAGTCACCGTAGGCAAAAACAAAATAGAGTAGTAGCGTGAGGTTAAAAGGGTAGTGGTAACAATGGTTAACTGTTTTGTTAAAATTGGTTTGTTACTATCCATTCTCTTACACCTGCTGATCGCTATAAAATATACTGGTAGTGATCAAGGAAAGGAAGGCACTTTAGGAAAGAATATGCATGAAAAAAAAGATATGCTGAGTTAAAGAAGTTCTGGAGGATATCTAATCCTAGCGATATGTGCAGCTAGCCTAGCTATAGGGTAAGGGTATTCAAAAAGTCTATAATTTCTCGTGGCGATACTAAATTAAGCTAATTAGCAATACATCTGTATGTTTAGTGGTATATGGTAATATGCTAGTATAATATCTTTATTTTTTTTAATATTCCATACCTGGGTGGAAGTGGAATGGGTTCGCTGTTTTTCATAAGTGTTCGTGCTAGCACTGAACCGCGAGGTAATAGTCTTTTCCTTTAAGCTGAATCGTCGGCAATCTTAATGCCTATTTTGCTAATTTGATGCTCATTTTTTTCGGCGATACTCCATACAATACCTTCTGCCACAACATGATCACCGATTACTGGTTCTCCTCCGCCGAGCAATGCCATAACAAATTGGTTGAGGGTTATTTCACTATCAACTTCGTCGGCGAATTTTAGACCGTAAATAGATGATATATCGCGCAAACGTGTGCTAGCTTCCAGAATAAAATCGCCGAAGAAACGCTGATCTAGCGCGATGGGTGGTGATTGGCTGAACAATCTGCCTAGCGCGGGCAGATCCCGCTCTCGTCCAATGACACAAAGCACATCCCCTTGATGTAGCCGGGTACTAGCAGTAGGGTGAAGTAATACATTATCGCGAAATAAAGCAGCGATGCGCGTATAACATGGCATTTTTAAATCACGCACCGCCGCGCCAACACACCAGTTTTCCTCTCCTAATTGATATATAAACTGTTCCCAGGGGTTTTCCGGATGAATATCCATACCCACGCGGGAAATAGGCGATGCGGTAGGTGGTATGACTACTTTTGCCAGCTTGGCGGCAAAGCTGAGTGAGGTACCCTGTAAAAGCAATGAAATAAGAACAATGAAGAAAGCAACATTAAAATATAGGCGTGCATTATCTAAGCCAGCCATCATTGGAAACACTGCTAGAATAATCGGAACCGCTCCACGCAGGCCAACCCAAGAGAGAAAAATCCGCTCGCGGGTAGTGTAGTTGCGAAACGGTAGGAGACTGATAAAAATCGACAGAGGACGAGCAATCAACATTAGCCATAAGGATAAATTGAGTGCCGGAAAAGCAATCATCCATAAATCGCTTGGTGTCACTAGGAGTCCCAACACCAAGAACATGCAAATCTGGCTAAGCCAGGCCATACCGTCAAAAGTTTGTAAAATACCGTATCTATTGCGTATTGGCCGGTTACCCAGCACAAAGCCACACAAATAAACAGCAAGGATACCACTACCTTCTAGTGCGGTAGTTAAGGCGAAAATCATGATGCCACCGCTGACCGCCAGAAGGGGATATAGGGCGTTAGTTAGCGTGATATGGTTAATGACCTGCTGTAATAGCCAGCCGCCACCTAGACCTACGATCACACCGAGACCAAACTCGCGGATAAGATGCACCAAAAATAGCCAGTTAAGGTGAGTCTGGGCGTTTTGGATCATAGCGATAAGCGTGATAGTCAAAAACACCGCCATAGGATCATTACTGCCTGATTCAATTTCAAGTGTAGAAGTTACACGCTCGTTCAGCCCTTTATTTCCTAACAGAGAGAACACCGCTGCGGCGTCAGTAGAGCCGATAATAGCGCCGATAAGCATGCCTTCAATTTTATCCAGCCCAAAAAGCCAGGCGGCTGCCATACCAGTCAAACCGGCCGTGATCATAACCCCCACTGTTGCTAGAGAAAGTGACGGCCAAAGTGCGAGACGAAAAGCGATTGCCTGGGTACGCATACCACCATCCAGTAAAATCACTGCTAGCGCCAGGTTACTGATAAGATAGGCCACAGGATAATTATCAAACGCAATGCCGCCAAGACCATCAATTCCAGCTAACATCCCAATAGCCAAAAAAATTACTAGAATAGGGATGCCAAGACGCGAGGAAAAGGCGCTGAGTAAGATACTCCCCCCCACCAATATTGAACCTATAATAAATAAATTTATGATGGTGCTGCTGTCCAAACATGATCTCCTTTAATTATTTTATCTCATAATCTGCTTCAGTCTATCCTGCAGAGACATTGTGACCCGAAATTCCTACCATGACTGTCTGCCTAAAAGCATCGGCACCATGACTTTAAAATGGGGGGGAGGGAGATTCACCTCACTCGCTAAGCGAGTTATCCGTTGAAGCCCGCAATTGGAGCGAAAAAGCGGGAAACCTAGTCTGGCAAACCATCCTGGCCGGTACTCAATTAAACTACCTTTTTGCTCACAACAAAAAGCTGTTTTTACTATTAAGCTGTTTAAGCGTTTAACCTTTTTTATCGGAATATGCCAAAACAGTTCCTTTTACCACTAGGTGGCATCCGGTTATGCTGCTCGCCCGCTTCGCATTCGCTTGCGGGCGTTTGCAATATTGGTATGACTTGTGCTTCAGCCAAGATACTGTATTTTTTTGTAATATGCGGTTCCACTCTAAATGCAACACTTGCCCTTACCATTGACGCATTAGCGCCGTTATTAATCTTAACGAGGTAAGCAATATTTCAAACTCTAATCACCGTCGGTCCGAAAGCGCGCACGTCAGTTGTTCATAATGCGTGCTCGATCTTTTGAGGTGGACTTTATGGTGGGCTCGGGTATTATAAATATTAATAATATATAATATATAAATTATTTAATATAAATTGCTTGCAATCAGCAAAAAAAATAAAGTCTATCAGTTCTGTTTACTTAATTTTAAATAGGGGTAATACATATTCGCCTTTTTTGTAATCAGTAAATGGTATGAAAAACATATTGCGCCACGGGCTCGCTTTTCTAGGTAAACCTAGGCCTGAGGTGAGGATACACAGGAGACATGAGATTAGAAGATAATTCATTGCATAGCGTAGAGTGTCCGCTGTACAAAGCGGAAATATTAGAGATTTTTATTGAGTTATCTTTTAAAAACCTGTAGAACAGTGGATAAATATCCTTCAGATGCAGCGTGTACTGCATACAAAATTTGTAAATTGCACCTTAACTCTTTATATGTTGTATGTACATTACAAGGTCTAGTGTATCTGGTAAGCAATTTCTATATAGCTGCAATAGTAGTGTAATAACAGGAGCAGGTGATGACTCGCCAGCAAATTATGTTACAGGATTAAAACAATCCATCTAGCTTTCACCATTTGACAGCTGACACTTATGAGGCATATATTTTCCATTAATTCAGAATATATCGTTTTGATAATTTTCTCTAATGGGATTAGAGCGCTTGAAACAGTCGTTCTACTGTTTTTCTTCTGGATACAGAAGAACTTATTTTTATCTACCTCTTCTGATTAGGTATTGTGTTGGATATAGACTACATCCAAAATCTAGCTCTCTGGACACGTCAAGCAGCCAGAGCATCGCTGTCTTGCTGTATGATTCTTCTAGATAACACAAATCGAAGACATCTATAAAAAGCACCTGATTAATTTTTTAGCGTAGTTCCGTAATTTCTCAGTGGAACTTTCATGCTCCAGTAAATTGCACCGCTTCACTTGTTGACTAGTCGGTACATTTTGCCTTTTTTTCAAAGAGAGGTGGATTGTGCAATGCTTAACTACTCTACTGGTCATGACGATGCGCTTGAGTAGCGAATTTTGCATTGAACACATTGAAAAGAATTTATCCGCTTTGGCTTACATTACTTTGATCGCCCATCCTCTTCTTCCGGAAGAGGCGGCCGCTCGATGTGTTTTTTTGTACTAACTAAGTGATCATTGAGATAAACTCTTGACGACACATGGCTTTCTAGCCCTTATATAAAGATAAGCGTATCGATCTTAACTTTACTCTTTAATACATCAATAGTTAACACTTATTAAATAGCCCCCTGTAATCAACTTTTTATTTAAAATTTATTAATGGCGCAAGAAACGCAGCTATTTAATTATCCTATTTCCGTTAAGTAGTTTGTTGATAAAATAGGCCATTGTTCCTCGGAACAACCTTATCTGCGCGTTATGTGTTAAGACGATTTCTTGACTTGTAGATACCATTCATATAATAGGTTAGACATGTTTATGTGTATATCTCTTTTCCATATACATCATTCAAAAAAGTTATCATTTTGCTTATCTGTGAAAGTTTCCTCATTACATGCTTCAATCGCTAAAAATTATTTAGTGTTGGAGAACATCTTTTTTCCTCAACAACAACACGTAATTTTTCATAACCGATCAAGTTAAGATTACACCGTTGTTGGTTTTGTTGGGAGCATATATAGTTAACTTAATGATTAAATTTCAAAAATTCTTTAGATTACTAATAATTGTCAGCTTTTAATTTTCTCTATTTCAGTGTTTAATGCTTCGTGGTTAAGCAGTTGCACGGTATCCTGATTGTTGTATTTCTAAGCTTTAATCTAAAATAGGTGTAGGTCGTCACCACCTCATCTAGAGGTTAAAAAATGTTTGACAATATTTTGAATAGGATTCCAGACGTCTTTTTTGGATCTCCTTCCTGATAAATTCGGTTCACTTTGGAATAAAGTAGCTCTTTAAATATTTTAGATATTTCGCTATTTCCTGTAGAGCTTGTTCAGGCTCAATCTTACTGTTCTAAGACGTAGAACATGGTTACTAGGTTAGCTATCACCTCTTTATAATCAAAATTTAAGACCCATGATAGAATAGAAAAGCGCTAGAATCTCCAAAGTCTCCCGCCGCGCAAGATGATTCCGATAATTTACTTTGGCTGATTAGTTTTCTATAGATTCTCATTTCCTGCAAAACTAGTAGTCAAAAAGAAACCTCAACCATATATATGGTTGAGGAATGCCTTTTATTTCTTAAATATTAAGTAATTGCGCTTTATTTTATTTATGGTAGCACACCAGGATGATGCCGTTGAGTGGCATAACAGTATTTTTTTACTGCTGCTATAATTTATAATTGCCCGCTTATATGCAGGCAGTAGCGGTTGAAATACCTTAATTTTCGCTTTGAAATATCTTGATAAGTTCTATTAAGCTTGGTTGCCGTCAGCATAGCGTGCTAAATAAGTAGCCGTAGACATGGGGGTTGTTTGTATCCATGCTTTTCCAATTTATAGAAGTCTATTTCACCGCTAAGCGCTAAAATTTCCTAATTATTTTCATCGTTAAGGTTGGTTTTGAGTATACCGTACTATTCTAAAATCATCAGCTAGATATTTATTATTTTAAAGTGAGTCCCACTATAGCCACTGAATTCATCAAACTGTTTGTGGTTTAGGGATGGTAACTTAATGGTAGCGAGATAGAGCAGGGGAATTTCGTATTTCTTTTTTTTAAAATATCTATTTTATGAGATAAACAAGTAAAACGAATGGTTGCTAACTCTGGTTATGTTTACTGTTAATGCTGAGTATATAGATAGAGATAGGGATGGGATATCTGCTGCATTAGCGATTTTAGGCATATAGCGAGCGATACATTTCCCGCTGTTCACCAGACCCTGAGAAGGTAAAGAATTTGATTCTTTCTTTTAGAAAGAACATATATTTAGGATAAGAAACAATTTGCTCAATGATTTCTTTGGTTTGGAAGAAATCCTTAAAGGCCGAATAACAGGGAATCATATGGTTTAAAATAGGCGAGATAGAGGAGGTTCCTGAAAAAATATTAATCATTATAGGTATCTGTGATACAAATCAGTATTTCTTCAGTGGTGGTTGCAAAAATACTACAGTACTTATCGATACTGGTGTATCGTAAAGAATTTCTGCAAGGTGAACTCTTTATATAATTTATAGAGATATTTATCTTGCATTTAGCATAAGCTAAAAGGGAGCTAAGAGATAATACTAAAACTACTTTCGAAAAAGATTCTCACTGAGCATGTAACCACTATACTAAATTGTTCACACTTTAATGCTACTGAACTTAGATTAATCCTTTATATGATAAAAAAAGTATAGTTGGAATCTGTCAATTTCAAGATAGCTAATTTTTTTAAAGAGATTTCAATGACTCAGTTTTCTCTTAACAGGTACGCTATGGCTACTTTCTGTAAAAAACGCGTAGAATTAGTTATCGGTAAAACTGAGTTATGCTCTCTGGTATTTCCGGTCCAGTAAAATAATTATGACAATAATGAAAGCGCTCGACAGACGCTACTTTACGATAATGACCTGTCTGCGCTATAATCATGGTATGAAATCGGGAGTAGTGCGGACATAATATGTGGGCGATCTGATTCATTGGATAACTTTAATGGTTTCAGAGCCGATCTATCCTATCTATACCAGATTTAGGCAATAGGGGCTGCTTAACTTAACGTTCTGGGTACATGGGTCGACGCCATTTAAGCGAGCGTAACAGCGGCATTGCATAGGAGGTATATGCTACTTCGCCATAGATGAAGGTTTGATGTTTATCAAATCGCTGCTGGGGTATCGCGACAAGGTATTTTGTTGTTGAAAGTGTATTCGAAAAAATAACGACATAGTAGACGGGTTATACTTGGGCTAGTTTAAGCCTCATTTAGACGTCATGTTTAGTGTAGTAAGTACGCTGGCATAGCGGAGTTGCTGATAAGCAGGGTGCAGCATTGCTCTCGGTCGTCTCCACATATATAGCTTTATATAATTGTCATCAAGAAAATCCTTGATCTGCTATAAGAATAATCGTTTACAGTTTCAGTTCACGATTTCTCTATGTTGTGAGATGGACCTCAATCATATAAACGTACCGAACCAGTTTTTGAATCAGGCTATTTTCACCGCCGCAGTATAAAAAGAATCCATTTCATCAAAAATAGCTAAATCTTTCTGTTACTGGACAAAAGTTTAGCTCCATTGACCTTATTGATAAGGTTTAGTAAGCGATGCTTTTAACATAGAGACATCGCCGCAGTGGGCTCTTGTGTTGAGATAGCTTTACCGCAAAGCCGTTGTCTAATATTCATCATCGAGTATTAGTTTAATACTGTATATTTCCTCGAGCGCAAAGTGGTCTTTAAGGTAAATAGTTTTAGAAAAAAGCCTTGATCTGGGATTGCCATGTAGGGTAAATGTCAGTTAATTTTTTTTCTTTTTCTCGCTTAATTCGTTCTATTTTCTACTATAATATATAGTAAAGCTGTGGCTTGTTGTTGCAACCTTGCAAAATAGGGTTAGAAAATATGTACCTCATCGCAGATAAGTGTTTGTTTCTGAAACAATTGTTTTAGTTTTATCACAGCACTAATTACTCTCCGTTAAGCTGCCAGTCCATCTGAAACACACGCCCTTGTAATGTGATCGCTTCTCTTACACACCTGCAGATGGTCTGGTCCACTGCTACCAGTGGCAACTAATCCTTTTAGTGTAACGTTAATGATTATGAGAGCTTTTCTTGATGGATAAGTTAAGAAAGAGAGTCGAATATGATTTATTCCCTGAGTAAAAAGGCGGCATCGCTGCCGCTCTTCGTAATTCTGTTAGCGGGCTTACTTATTGGCGATATAAGAGATCAGATCCAACACTTTGTTGGAATAGCCCGTTTCATTATCGTACCAGGCTACTAATTTTACAAATTTATCGTTTAAAGCAATGCTTGCTTTTGCATCGTATACTGAGGTTAGTTTTTCACCATTGAAATCAGTGGACACTACATCCTCATCGGTATAGCCTATCACTCCTTTCAGCTCGCCTTCGGCGGCTTTTTTGATAGTGGCACAGATTTCTTTATAGGAAGTCGGTTTTTCTAGATGTACAGTTAGGTCGACCACTGAAACGTTCGGCGTTGGTACGCGGAAGGACATGCCAGTTATTTTACCATTTAGCTCGGGGATCACTTTACCAACAGCTTTAGATGCACCGGTATAGGAGGGGATGATGTTCTGGGATGCGCCTCGGCCGCTGCGCCAGTCCTTATGAGATGGACTATCAATGGTTTTTTGCGTAACCGTGGTGGCGTGAACGGTAGTCATCAGAGCTTCAATAATACCAAAGTTATCATTGATAACTTTAGCTAGAGGCGCTAAGCAGTTAGTAGTACAGGAGGCATTGGAAACAATATCCTGGCCATTATAAGTTTTATGATTAACACCCATAACAAACATCGGCGTGTTATCTTTCGAAGAGCCAGTTAGTACTACTTTCTTAGCGCCGCTGATGATGTGCTTCCGTGCTTTTTTGTCGGTTAAGAAGACGCCGGTGGCTTCAGCAACAACGTCTACGGCAACGTCATCCCACTTTATATTAGCCGGATCCTTCTCAGCAGTACAACGAATACTTTTATTATTGACCACTAGAAAACCATTCCCCACGGTGACAGTGCCATTGAAGCGACCGTGGGTCGAGTCATACTTCAGCATGTAGGCTATGTAATCAGTATCTAGTAGATCGTTGATAGCAACAATTTCGATGTCCTTACGTTCTTGCGCAGCACGAAAAATAACACGGCCAATACGGCCAAAACCGTTAATACCTACTTTAATAGTCATATGTTTCACCAGCTATTTAATAATGAATAAAAGGTTAATTGTAAATTTACAAAAACTTTGCGTGGCGTCAAGCAAAATTGTTTTAGTAGTTGCGGCAAATTAATCTGTATTCCCAACAGAGTGAATGAGATGTATGCAATTGACGTTAACATAGCGGTCATCTAATGATGGATGGGCATGGTCTAATATAAACGGGCGATATTTTGCATGTTTGATTGATATTCTCTCTGAGACAATAATCCCTTTTATTTGGAGAGATATATCTTTATGTTACTTAGTAAAGGGACAGCGAATAGTCCTACCCTACAGTGATAAGATTTTGAAAAATAATAAAACTAAATATTTTTATTACTTGAGATATTAAGTATCTCTTTTTTCCTGAAAGAATGATGATTTTGGCTGTGACTAATCAGATTTTTATGATACGGTAGGAAAACTGCTAAATACTTATGAAGATAACACAACATGGAGCAGGTGAAAATCCTCTACGGTGTTTTTTTTATCTACCTGTCTGTGTGTATGTATTTTAGAGGCTACAGGCAATCGGGGGTTTGCTTTTCTGTCAATACTATCTCACTGTATTTTCAGAATAAGGAAAACACTGAAGAAAAAATTGCTAGTTAAATTTTAAAATTTATCAATTTAAGCAATTATTCAACAGTAAGGAGCATAATAATAGATGTTAGTGTACTACTGGTGATAGTAACACTGGAGATTTCAAAGCGGTCATTAATCTCTGTGAAATGGGGTAAATGGCCTGATGGAGTAGCATTAATGTTCGGAACAGTAATAGCAACCTTTTATAGTCGCTGCTGACTATATAGTCAGCTGTTAGGCCTTACAGGTCATGTTTCTAGGGATATAGCTTATTAATACAGAAGTACTGTAAATGTATTTAGTTTCAGTAATTCGACGTAGTAAAACGTTATCGCTATTAGCAATTTTCGGAGTTCTTTTGTGGTTATAGGTTGAACTCATGGAGAGTTACTACCGATCACTACTTCGGCGGTGTAATTATCGATTTAGCGCCGTTCTTTTTTTTAAAAAGTCGTTAGTCTTTTTTTTTGCGATTTATTCCGGGCAGAAAATCCGCTACAGCTGATATTCTGTACGTAGTAAGTTAGCTAGCAGATTTTCGTCAGACCGTCCAGCATACCGAAAGTATTGAATTTTTCTCTAGGTAGATGGTAGGGGTATCAAGACGGGTTGTAGGTAATAGTATGCCTTAGTGTAAGATTTGTTCGCCGGAAAAGCAAAAGGCGTAATGATTTTGCGGATCGTTCCAGTTAAAATTCAGGCCTGCATTCATTTTCACCCTCTCCACTATTTGGGATACCGGCGCTGGTAGCCATGATTGGATAACCTGAAACAGTAAGGCATGTAACACTGAGCCGTTAGTCTGTGTGAACAGTAGACCCCAGAGGGCCGGGTTATTTAGATACCAGTTTAAATGGTATTGCTTCAATTGAGCTAGTTCAGCAGCTTTACTGACAGCATCGTCAAAATCACCTACCTGATCGATCAGTCCATTTTGTACTGCATCGCTGCCAATCCAGATATGGCCCTGAGCAATTTTATCTATCTCTTCTGGGGTCTTATGGCGAGATTTTGCGACCATTGTGATAAAGTTTCTATAACCGTTTTCTACGCTAAGTTGCATCATTTGTAAGAATTCTTCTGGTAGCGTTTTGGTCAGAGATACATCTGCTAGCGGCGAGGTAGCGACACCATCGGTGTGTACTCCGATTGCGTCAAGGGAATTTTCTACGGTATTAACTATTCCAAAGATGCCTATCGATCCAGTCAAGGTACTGGCGCTGGCAATGATATAATTAGCGGGAGTGGATACCAAATAACCGCCTGACGCCGCTATGCCGCCCATAGAAATTACCACCGGTTTCCCTGCAGCGCGCGCGTTGGCCAGCTCGGAACGAATGACCTCTGAGGCAGTAATGCTGCCGCCAGGGCTATTCACCCGTAAGACAATGGCTTTGATGTCGGGATTCATGTATGCATCGCGAATCTGGTTAGCGGTGGTGTCGCTTCCGACTGATCCCGGCATTTCCGTACCGTTGATGATGGCGCCATTAATGAAAATAACGGCGATCTGATTGCCTTGTTGTGCTGGCGTCACTCGCTGATAATCATAAATACTAATACCATCATACGCCTTGCCACGTTGATTACAACCAAATGCTTTCCTTAGGATCGCGTCAATCTCCGGGCGAGATTCGATCTCATCTACCCATTTATTATTAAGCGCAAATTGGGCATTATTGCCCTCGACAGCACGTAGACCATCTAGCATTGCCTTAGCGCCAGGAAACAATTGTGCTGGCGTGACTTGCCGATTAATCGCCACTGTTGTCAAATAACCCTGCCATAGTCGATCTATCCAGCGACTATCGGCTTCGCGAGCGGCATCGGACATATTATCACGTAAGAAAGGTTCAACTGCAGCTTTGTAGGTTCCGACACGAAAGATATGACTATTAATTTTTAGCTTATCGAGTAAGGTTTTATAGTAAAGTTTATTTGTTGCTATACCATGTAAATCCACTACCCCCTGGGGGGTGAGATAGATTTTATTAGCATAGCTTGCAAGATAATATTGCATTTGGCTATAGCTATCCCCGACGGCGTAGATAGGTTTACCGCTGTCGCGAAATTCGCGCAGCACCTTACCAATGTATTCTAGCGAAGCCTGGTCCGCACCAGCAAAATCCTTCAATGACAAGACCAGTCCAGTGATATTAGGGTCTTTTTTCGCTTGGCGTAGCGTATTGACTATGTCAAACAGCGAATTTTCCTGCAAGTGGTTTGTAGAAGCGCCCAGAAATTCGCGGCTAAGCTGACGGAATTTATTGTTCATGGCCGGTTTGTCCACCACTGTACCAATTAGATTCATTACCAGCGCGCCTTTTGTCAGCGTCGGTGAGGTGTGACGTATTTGTAAATAAATCCCGATGAAGATAATAAGAATCACCAAAAATACGTTAAGGATAAGGTCACGAATGAAATTCAGTAAACGCCAGAACCATCTAAACGGTCTGAAAATAATTTCCCAAAATGTATACACTGGATCTCCAATAAAACAGCGAAGTTTAAAATCATAATATAAAATGTGTTCAGCTACATTCTAAAATAACGCCTTAGATAAAGCATATAACATATAAGCATACCCTAGCCAGGGGCAGAAAATGCCTATAATCGCTCATGGGGCCCGCCCTAATCAATAGTAATCAATAGCAGTTTTACCATGCCAGGGCGCTTATAATAACATTAGCGTTATACTTTAAAATTTTGGAGTACACTGATGGATTTATTGGAACTGTTACTGAATCACCGCTTGTCTTCCTTTTCAACTAAACCTATACTGGGCCAGTAGTGGGAGGGTATAGGCACGTATAAAATATCTCTACTACAACATTGAGTGTTTTTTCTACTGTACCTACAAAGTAAAATCCGCCCACACTGGCGCATGGTCTGACGGTTTATCCATTGCGCGGATGGTATAATCAATGCCAGTCTCTTGGATAACTGCTGCTAGCGGCTTTGAGGCCAACAACAAATCTATGCGTAGACCACGATTCTCATCGAAGCCCCGTGAGCGATAATCAAACCAGGAATATCGATTATTGTCAGTTGGGTTAGTTTGGCGATAAGTGTCCACTAGTCCCCATGATAAAAGCCGCTCCATCCATCCCCGTTCCTCCGGTAAGAATGCGCACTTTCCGCTGCGCAGCCAACGTTTACGACTCTCTTCGCCGATACCAATGTCTAGATCGGTAGGACTGATATTCATATCCCCCATAATTAGTAGCAAGGACTTGCCGTGATGGCTTTTCTCCACGTAGTCTTGTAAATCGCGGTAAAAACGCGATTTAATCTGAAATTTTACCAAATTATTACGGTTTTCCCCTTGAGGAAAGTAACCATTGACTACCGTTAACACTCCTTTTGGAGTAAGAAAATCCGCCATGATAATTCGGCGTTCTGCTTCTGCACTGTCAGTACTGAAACCGCGACGTATAGCCAGAGGTTTTTCGCGGCTGAGCAGAGCAACGCCGTAGTGTCCTTTCTGGCCGTGGTAATAAACATGGTAACCGTGGCGCGATACCTCTTTGAGAGGAAACATGTCGTCGCTAACTTTTGTTTCTTGCAGACCAATAAAGTCCGGTTGTAGCATGGTAGTAATGGCTACAAGCTGATGTGAATGTGCGCGTAGCCCATTGATGTTAAAGGAAACAAACCTCATTGTTTATCTCTAGCTGAGACTATTTTGGCTGATGTTAACAGAACCTGCTAGATATGGAAATGCGCGTCAGTAGGCATACTGGATGGTAAAGGTTAAAAAAGTTTACCATTAGGCGGTGTCATGAGTAGGGAAGGATGATTCGGCGTGATACGTCTCATCCTATGAGAAGATGAGACGTATCGTTATCTCGCGCTGCTCGACGTGAATCTGGCTTGAGGGGGGGGGTTCTAACTTTTTTTTCCGAAAAGTTCAGGGAGACTAGGGGGGGGTACAGCATATAAACAGGAAATTTATTCAGATATTGTTAATGGAAGGATTCGAAACTTAAAAGTCTGTGGCGGTAGATTTATAATCTACTTGCTTTTAGCTGGTTTAGAGTTTCACTTAACCGAAAAGATGTGGTAATGCGTTCAGCGTGGTGTACTCTAATTAATATAGAGTGATACTTTAAAGTGCGAACCCTGGTTCTTTTACTGTTTTCTCACCTATCTATAAAATTCGCGCGGGTAGGGGGGTAGTATGGGAATTAGAAAATCAAGATTTAGTTGTTGTAAATAAACATTCTCTGGATAAAGCACGTGATATAATGTTGCTTAATACATTAACTAGGTTTTAGCAGACCGACAGGGTATCGCTAGTCTATTTAGTTAGCAGCGAACGGTTTACGCGAGTGATTTACTTTGGCGTATAAGCCGAAGTACGTTATTTTCTTTTAGAATCTACTGACTTATGTTGATGCTAACCTGATCGGTTATTTAGTTATATTAAATATTCTTAAGGAATACCGATACAATCAAGTGTAGTGTCTGCTGTATGTTTCCTCTTCGATCTATAGGTTTAACTCTATAGGTTTAACTGCGAGTTACTTTTCTCAATGGAGATACTGTTGATTATCTAATTGCATTATATGCAGTCACCAAAAAAAACTAACGAGCTGATAGCGCATACTTATGCATACCTGTACTTGTACTAGTTTCCTAAGACCGACTTGTGCTTTTTACCCTCTACGGATTGTGTGGCGTTCGAATATGGCCTTATTTAAATTTACACAGGTGGTATTAACTAAATAGTAAGAGTATTGATATATAATGACATTTGAATGGTGATCTATTTCAAGTATATAAAAGAGATATATGAAATAGATTATACAGTTGCAGGACGTTATTTTATTAGCTAGATACAGGCTGGTCATTATTAGAAATCTATTCACTAGCGGCGAGCTTTGTGCTTTATAGGGTCTAAAATCGGTAACGATTAGCCGGTAAACCTGATGGACTCCTATCGAGGCGATAGAAGGCGTGCTTAGCGTTAAAGCTTAAAAAATTTTTTTGAAGTGCTATCAGGATTATTACAAGCATTATAATGTATTACCTACTCTTAGCAGAGTAGGAGAGTACCTTGTTAGTTGCTTTTTTTGCTAGGATAAAGGGGCAAGGATCGTATAGGAAAGAGACCTTGGGATCCTCTGTCGCCCTTTCATGGAAGGTTTTTTATGCAAAAAAAAGGCTGTCAAATGGCTTTATGTAAAGTGCTTCGGTTCTCGTATTGTGTGTATCCGCTGAAAGTTCTTTAAGTATCATCGTTGCCATAGCAACGCGATGTATGAGGTTGGTCGATACAAAAAAAAATGGTTTCAGTATCCTTTATTATATATGAAACAGGAAACGTTATACGGTACTAGGGAACACACGATAGTGCAGCGGTAACAATTGAATATAAGTTCTCCATGGTTGTGTTATACTTATTTTGTGGACATTCTGCTCTGTCGTTTCATATTCCGACGAGAATAAAACGGAATGAAAATACAAGAACATATGTTTGATTCTATAGCGGAAAATGGTGTTTTTTTCATTATGCTTTAGTAGTTATAAAAATACCGAGATGACAGGCAAAGAGAGAAATATACCTCACATACAAACATCTATTTTAGATAATACATGGGTTAGTAGAATGCAAAGGATGGGAAAGATTCACTCGCATAATATATATGCAGGTTAATAGTTTTTTCACTGGATGAAAATTATTAATAATGTATTATAACGCAAATTTCGTAGTAGTATACCTATTATGTCTTGAAATTTGTTATCTTTTGTATTACTTTTTAAATCCTATTTTAGGAAAAAAGGATAGGTATTTCATCAACAATAAAAAACATTTTAGGCTAAAAATCTATTCTAGCATTTAAATATAATTTAATCAAACCAGATTTCAAGTAATAACTTTTAACTCATTGATAAATCATCGGATGGAAATACATAATTTTTTTTACAAAAAAATAGCGCTAAAATTTCTCGTAACTATTTAAATATGCAGAGTATGTCACATTATTACGGCGTAATGGCGCTGCTGGTGTGAAATGATGGGGCTGCTGCTACCCCACACGCTAACTGCCATTTTACAGTTAATTATTTTTTTTGTTTATAGTTACTCAAAACAAGGGTTTCTATTTATTAAATGGTATTTCAGCGCAGATGCTGGCGAACAGACTTTTGCTTAGGAAGTGCCTTCGTAACAGGAAGGGGAATCTAGCAATAGGTAAGGCATTTCCCACTGTAAAAAGCGTCGATAGGTAGCACATAAACCCGCCTGTAGAGCGGGTTTATGTGCTTTAGATCAAATAGGCGATTACAGCAGGAAATTTTCCAATGTTTTTCCTTCTTCATCAATTGCTTTTTTGATTACTGCAGGCGTACGGCCTTGACCAGTCCAAGTTTTAAGCTCACCGTTCTCGTCGGTGTATTGATATTTAGCCGGACGAACAGCACGCTTAGTTTTACCAGTAGATTTAGAGAAACTTATCGACTGCAGTAATTCGTTTGGGTCAATGCCATCAGCAATCAACATTTCACGATATTCCTGTAATTTACGAGTACGCTTTTCAATTTCAGCCTGAGCTTGACTATCTTCCTCACGGCGTTCATTGACAACGACTTCTAGTTTTTCCAGCATTTCTTCAAGAGTTTCTAAAGTGCATTCCCTGGCCTGCGCGCGCAAAGTACGGATGTTGTTAAGAATTTTTAGTGCTTCGCTCATTGATTTAATCTCGAATATTATAAAAGGGCGTCCCAGTAATAGTAGAGCGCTAATTTATTTTCTGCAATATCCAGTTCTGATTAATTAAAAATATTCTTTATGAATCCCTATGGCTACCAAACTGTAAATATATATTGTATTCTACCAAGGTAGCTAAAATTGATTCATCAGATTTCTTTTCATTTAGAATTCGTTATGCCGTACATAAGTCACTTCTAACTTTATTATCAAGAAAGATTATATATAATCACACCCGTGAATGGGTGATAACTTTTTCAGCTCTCAAATATAAGGCTAAAAATAAAAGATTTCCAGCATAATTCTCGTTATTTTATTTATATTATCTGCAGTGACACAGATAACCAGATTTACCCGCGCCTCATCGCGATAAATTTTGCTCTCTGGCGTGCAAATCCTATCGTAGATAGGGTTTTGGCATACAAAACTATAACCTGGATGCCGTTGGTGAAGGATAAGTGTTTTTGGAAGTAAGTTATAACTTCAAGGTTTTGCAGTGATTTTAATCTTTTTATTTCACAAGCGGATATGATGATACTTCATCATTGTTTATTTAGTCTCCTCTAGACTCTAGAGAGGACCAGGCAAATGGCGTAACTCATTTCATTATTTTATAATGAGTACCGTTTAAGTTAACCTCGCTATTATATAGCGGTCCCCTATAATTATCAGGGGACGATTTCCGCATACTTATATTTATGGTAGAAATTATCAATCGTAGTAACGTCCGCGAATAGGTTCATTTATGCATTGAATTGTCTTTGATTGTGGAGATGTTTTCTGTCAAAAAAACTGATACGTATATTAGGTTGCTAGTGAGTGGATGTGAATTTTTATACTCTGAGAAGTTCCTTGTTAAGTTCTGTTATTGATAAGTTGACTATTTTGTGGTGCTGTGTGTTATGGTTTACACACTTATTTTCACGCTAAATTATTTAGTGGAAGTTTATATCTTCTTGCCTAGTTTAGATAAACCATATGGAATTGAAGGGTTTTACTACTGCAGTTGAAAGGGTAGTCGTATAACTATTTATCGATAAGTAGGGGGTAAAGATATTTATAATTAAAAAAAATTATTGGCAATAATAATTATTATGTGTTGGTTTATCGTAAAATTTTACCTCTACGCTTATGCATTTAATACTGTTTCCAAAAAATGAATATTGTGCCTTACGGATAGCTATAATTCTTCTAGTGTATAAAAACCTTGTTCTGAAACTTGTCTAGAGCGTACTTCTACCGTACGTAACTAGGACGTTTACTCGCCTCCGATAAAAAACTTTAACTGCCTTCTTACCAAGAAGGGGCTAGAATGCCTCCTTTCATCGTTCTGGGGTTAATTTTCTGCCTTAATATAATAAAGATATGTCATAATGCAGTATTCGCCGGCCGCGGCACATGGTCAGCACTTTAATCTTTGCCAGAGTTGTACTTGAGGCCAACCGCGTCCCTGACGCCTGTGGTGTGTAGTGCTAGCAAGTTAATGCTGTACAATGTATCTTGAAGGTTGTTCTCTTATACTAAACGGAAAAACCGACGGGTGCCTGCTATACTCTCGTCAGGCGTTAACCTTTGATGGGAAAGTATCTTAATGCAAAAGTTCAATGAACTGGTCACTTTCTTGGCTTTTTTTAAGTGCCTGAACGTTCATTTAATATCCTCAGAACCTACAGGGATAAAAGGGGCAGGAGCCTCTACAGGATTATTTGAGGTTAGATAAACTTATAGCCGTAGTAAGTATCCAGTAAGATTTGCTTTAAGTTGGTAATTAGCGGACAGAGCAGATTAACGTTAGTATACTGATCGTCGAAGGCATTTTCCAACAATTTATCCACTTTAGCCATAAAGTCCGCTTTCATTCACGTAAGGCTCTTATGAATAGAGCTTAGAATAATATCCAGATTATTTTGAGCTCATCCAGTCACTATAACAGTTTTCAATCTTCTGTGCAGTGCTAAAGTTAAAATGATCTACAATTTAAGTGTAGCAAGAACGAGCCTACTGGTGAGGTTGTGCTGCTGGAAGATTCCTTTTTTTGAATTGTCATTAGCGTTTTTATAGCGAATAAAAATATTGCTTGCTATCCTAGCAATAGTTGAAGCATTAGGGATGGAATCCCAAGCCATATTTTATGGCTACAAAGTGATATTTCTTAAGGAAGGTGTTGGCGAAGGCGCCACTAATAATGATCGCTGAATTGTGGATGTATTTATCTGCAACTGGATTTTTTTGCGCCTTCGTGCTAGCTGGCAAGCAGATATTTTCAGTAATTTCAACTATCGTAGGCCTGGCTGTTGGAGAATTTGGAGAATATGATAATTATAGTGAAAATATAGGCTTCAAGCGCGTGGGTTATTAAATCCGTTTCTTCATCCAGAGACACAGGGATTGCGGTATATTCATTACCAGATTAGGAATAGAAAATTTTCATATCCGATATTAGAGAATATCTGGAAGAGGTTATTTTTTGACAGGCAGTATCGTCATTTACCATCGTAAATAGAATGGTTATAGACCCGGTACTGGAGGGGGTAGTAGTGGCAGTTATCTTTTTTTACGCCACCTTAGGAAGGGAATATATCTCAGTGTCAGCATCTATGCTCGTTTGAAATTATATATAAATTACTGATGCTCCTATGAAAATGGGGTATTAAAGATATGCGCGATTTTTTTGTCTTATCACTAAAAACTTGACGCGCATTCTTTTCTTGTTCTGATCGGTTATAGGGGGATGGGACTAATAGCACTTATATGCTTAGCAGTATTTCCGCGATGTTCACTGCATCTTCAAATCCTGTTTCAAATATATCACTAGATTTAGAGGCAGTTTTTGCGCAACAGGTTTAAAATTATTTATCTTTCTGACCTATATAATTAGGACCTTAGTATTATAAAGAATATATAGGCTGCTTTTATTTCTGCGATCTTCGATACCAGTTTTCCGAAAATGCTCACATTGAGACTGCTATTTTAGGATGAAATCTGAAACTGGTTTAGTGCTTAGCCAAGAAAAAATGAAAGGCCGGGGCCGGTGAAACGTTCACCAGCCTGATCATATAGCGCATTAATCACGACTACAGATTATTTTAAAGTAAAGATGATACCATTATCGGAGATTTTCAGTATCAGAATAGAAGCGAGTATATGTTTGATATCTACAGGTTCATTCATATAACGATCAAGGATTCTCCTAACGCTGATAGTGTTTTACTGGAACTTGTAATCGGCTTTCACTATTATACTAGGCGGCCTATTATTGATGGTAATAGATTAGCTTGGATATCAGTATGATGCATTAATTGATTGGAGGGTTCTATTGATGGACCATTGATCTAGTCGATATTTTTTCGTACTTCAGCGGCGGCAATAGAGGCCTATAGCATAATCTCCGGTGTTTTATTGATGGTGTTGTTGGTGCGAGAATATGATAAGATGGTAGTACATGGGGTTTTTATAGGCATAATTACCGTAAAATAAAGCCAATAAGTTCGGAGATGGAGAGGGTATTAAAAGTGTCGTTTTTACTAAGAATAATGTAGGTTTGTTTATCTTTTAGGTATTTTAGATGCATTAAAAAATGAAGTAGTTCTTGATGACTTTTATCTTTAATAATGCCTATGCTGAATTTGGCTACCGTCATTGTGGTGATGGATATATAGGTAATTCTAATCTTGCCTGCACTACACTATGGTTGTTGAGTGGTAGATCTTATCTATATACTTCTGGGTAAACTTATCCTGTTTGTTTGTGCTCTGCTTTTTTATCCATCAACTAAGCTAGGTATCCAGTTTCAGATTACTATCATTAATATTTCATTGTTTACCTCACTAGTTCTTTATTCCTCTTATAACCTTCTTTAATGTGATGAAAAGATATTGGAGGATAGGTATGTAATTATGGCTAAAAATGCAAGAGAATACATTTTCTTTTAAAGAAAAAAGGTTTTTTTCGTGAAATACGAAAAATTAATAGTTTTAATTTAAATATTAAAAATTCTAATATATGTTTTAAATAAAATAAAATGTTGCTAATTAAGAATTAAGTTGAAATTTAAATATTATTACAGTATAGCACTGCTAGTGTAGAAATCTGCACTATTGAAGAATTAAACCAATATAAAGGGAACGATTAGCATCCAAGAAGGCATATTTCGCGTTTCCAACTGATACGGGAATAATATTTTTTATCTCCCGCCTTAAGTTATCCATTAAAATTTATTTAGGTTATGCATGTGGATGACGGTATCGGCCAGAGGGCCAAAAAATATAATAGCTACCAGCAAAGTGAAGTGAGAAATAGGAACTGATAATGGTAATAGCGCTAAATTCTAATCTCTTAATCCGAAAAAAAAGATTAAAGAAATTCCAAAATATAATGTTAACCATGACATGCTGGAATGTGTTCTTATTGAGAAGATATTAGATAATGGAGAGCTTAGCTGAGGATGACCAAGAACTAGAAAAACAAAGATTTTAAAATTTAAATCTTTTTTATATAGAAGAAGATAGAAATGATTCAATAACAAACTGGTGACTGGATGGGACTTTATTTATAGTTGAAGGTAACTGGTAGATCTTAGAACCACTCCCTATATAAGAGAGTACTAGGTACAATGTACACTAATATTACTAATATTAAACTCTTTCTTAGTGGAAAGAAAGATCTGGACACGTGGGTATGAAAGTATTTGACGATCATATACTGGTCGAGCCGGTTCTGTATTTCATCAAGATTCTCATTCATCTATCAAATACACTAGACCGTAAAAAATAGTGAAAATTCGTTAATAAGTGAACATAGAGGCCTCTTAATTAGGTAAGAAATGATGTTTATGTCGTTAAAGATTAGATAATTAACAAATGTATTGTTTCATAGAAAAATCAGTAGCATCTAACACTATTAGAATCTTCATTAATAAAGTCACTTATATATTGTCTTTATCCGAAGACAAAGACGTTAACTGGTATTGTGTCAGCAAGGAAGATATATATCCTATAAGAACCTGGCGATTGAGTGATCCCAGAAACTCAAGAAAAAAGATCGTAATGAATTTCATCTTAATTCCTATCTTTGCATTTATTAGTACGAAATCAATAACCAGAAAATTACCATTAATCAATGTGTCTGCATTTAATCTGGATGCGCTTAAGCTCGGGCTGGATTGCTTTATTATCATTACAATAAAGTGAAAATGTTGAGCGATGATCCTGCAGCTTTACACTATTATCTTATACCTATAAAACTCAAAGCTGAGGCCGCTGGAATAGTTTAGCTAGTCATAAGAGAAACGCACTTCGAAGAAGTGCATGAATTAATAGCCGTACTGCGTACAGTACTAAAGATAAATCCTTTAATCTTCTATTTACTGTTAAATATCACCTTTAATTTGTTTAAGAAGATGGCCATCGTTTTATATCCTATCTAAAAACTTGCCATTAATGTGAAGTTTAAAAATCAGGAGTGGAAAATTTTCCTAGTAGAGATCTATCATCAAGGTAATTTCGATATCAGCCAATCTTAGTGATGTCGAAATTATAATGAACTGAGGTCTTTGTTGAACACTATGTAGTGCAATAGCTTTAATAACAACGCACATTATAAGAACTCAGACTTTAATAAAGTCCTTTTTCAAGACAGCGCAGGTTTGTTTATAAAACGTTTACTCCGACATCCATCTCCAGGTGGAGAAGTAGCTATATAAAGATTCAGTAATTATCTCAATGTATTATTCATATGAATATCTGTTTAATTAAATATTATATAAGAGTTATTTATTGCTATTAAATATACGCTTGATAATATATATGTAAAATATCTCCATATTATTAATCAGTAAGTATTTTAGTTAAAAAAACTATGGTGAGAAAAAAAAGAACATTATGCCAGTATTTTATACTGTAAATACATTAGGACCTACTGCTATATTATAAGTTTGGTAGTTTTAAAATTTATTTTTAATTTACGGTTGCTGAAAGCGATTCTAATGTTATGCTACCGTATTGATTATCATTTCATTTTTCTGATGCACTCAGCAATCGCTGACCCATTTACCAGCAATTGCAAATTTTGCTACTGACAGTTATTACTTAATATTTAAGGAAAAAAACTATTTAAGTAATCCCTTACTTTACTCGGTAAGGAAATTATTTATTGCAATTCATCTACGGTGGATTTGATATCTTATTAATAATAATTTTATTTATAACTCTTTTCTTATCTAAATCAAACTGTGGCTGGCGGTATTTTGTCAGCATCGCTGGTTTGTGTTTCGCTTCCTCCGTTGTTATGGCTGTGTTGAAGCAGAATACTAAATTGGACTATATATTGCCATGGAATTACTATGATGCGTGGTTATTACTTGTGTTGTGGTAACGCTGCTATTCTATTGGTGCTGATTTTTACTATCACGCTGAAATAGCTATCTGGCAGCGAATTATTTTAAGACATCCTCTGAAGCTTCAGAGGTACTATTGCTTATTTCAGCGGAAATATTAACCTCTTAATGATCTGGCTGCTGGAAATTCTAAACTTATTTCCGTTTATATTTTATTATTTGCGGTGATATTTTTAGTTAGAATATCTTTTTTATTTACATGGCCATCGGGTTGTTTTCTTAGTTGGATATGATTAGTATTGTCTGTGGATAGAGGCTTGGCTTGAAGCGTAAAAGTTTATTGAGGCGGCCATTATTAGCGACGTATTATTCGCTAGCAATATTTATTTTGCGTCATATTATGTTAAGTGTGTTTAGTGTATTATTAAATAATCTGCATTTCCGTGCTCCAGATTATTTTATTTAAGTCCTTCCTAAACCTTCTCAGTAGGGAATACTGAGAGTTTATTTTTAATTTGGTGGAGGGGCTGTGCTTTTTAGCGGTATAGCCTCTCTTTATAGAGAGCGTTTCCTTCGATACTAATTAGCTTAGCACTAGTTTCTAGCAGTGGAGGCTATTTTATTTTAACTTTATAAGCAATGGTAAAGCGTCCAGCTATATTCGTATGTATTCTCATAAGTTTTTGGGTAAGGGGTTTGGCTATGTATTAGCAAATCTGATCGTTATGGCGCTTCTATATCGAGTAAAGGTTTTTATCGGTGATGAGTTAACAACTGCTCTAGATGTGCGACAGTACAGACATAAATTATGAATCTATTAAATGAATTAAAACGTGAGTTTTAATTCCACTATTATAATGATTACTCAGGAGCTTTGTGTTATGATTAGCTACTGGTTAGTATGCACTAAACGCACCGTGGAGTATGGCACAGGCGCTGATGTATTTTATCGTCAAAGTCATCTTTATTATATTGGCTTATTGGTGTCATCTGGGGGGTTACTACAGATTTGTATGCAGAGGATAGCGCCAGAATAATCACTATCCTGATAATCAATCTTATCTGTTTACTTGCCTTAGAGCTTTTTACAGCCCATTTTCCCTACTCTATAAAAAATTTATGTTACTATGCCAAACAATAGAACGCTTTGGCATAGCAGGGCGTACGTATTTGTTTAAGATTACTGGAGGAATTGATATTAAAAACTCTTTAGCGATTTAAAAAAGTTTGGACTAATTTCAGTCAATTCTAGACTCCTTTAAACACTAAAATCTCTATTCTAGAGAATCTAGAATTTAATATAGAAGCCTTTTTATGCTTATTTTGCGATTAGTCTAGAATTTTTACAAGCGCTGTAAGCCATCCCATTAAAGGACTTCCAGATAACTTATTGTTTAACTTAAGTGTCCAGAAATATTTGCTACCCCAGAAGTGCTAAATTGGCACTGAAATAAGCGATCTTTTATGTAACGATTAATTTTAATGTACAGCTTGGCTTCTTAATTTATTATTAATTGTCCAGTTTTTATCCTAGCAGTGTGTTATTTTATAAAATGTAGATCAGATTGGTCTGAATTTCACCTAACTATACGATATCCATAGGATCTCACATGTTATGCTATCGGCACTATTGCCAACTCTTTAGAAACTTAAACTAGGTAAATCCTTATGGAAGAGTTCATCAATTTTCGACTGTTGCTTTGGTAAGCAGTCGTGTAGTTATTTGCTTGATTAGCATCATATCAGTGATAGCGTGTGATTTATTTTCTGAAGGAGAATAGGAGGATATAATTGAGAATATGCTAGCCTACAATTCAGCTTTTTTGTGAATATCAGTTCCTACTGATTTAAATAGTTCTGATTATGTATTTAATATTCTCAAAAAAAAATGCATAAGCAAATTTATCAATTTAATACCATTTATTATCTTTGGCTGGTTGGCTGGTTGGCTGGTTGGCTGGTTGGCTATTTATTTGTAGTATTTGGCCGTATTGAATATTCAACTCAATTTATTATAGAAAAAGTGTAAATCTTGTTCAATTAAACTAAACAACGGCCCCATTCGCAACCCGTAAAGAAATTTATCAGTGCGTCAAAAGCATTTATAGGAGGTTAGATCGGCAGACTTACAAGAGTTTTAAGGAGTTCACTACCCACACGTATATACAACAGTATTTTTATCGCTTCATTTATGCATCAAATTACGATGCTATCATTGGTGTTTTTAAGATATGCCTATCAGTAGTGATATACTGATAAAATATAGATATGCAGCAGTCTGGTATTGCCGTTATAAACCGGGAGCAACTGAATGATGATAATATGTAGCATAGCAAATTTTATTAGGCGAGTTGATAGCTAGAAGTATCGCTTTGTGTAAGTGGTGAAATTGAAAAATGCACTGTACCTATCCGCTATAATCCTTTTCAGGCAAATAAGTACCTCCTCAATATTCTTGACGCAGCGAGCTGATAAAGATTTAATGCTTATTATTACGGGGTTGTGCATATACGGGCCGCAAAAATGCCTCCGCTCGTGGCTATAGCATTACCAGTATATGCATCGTGCAACGAGGGGCGATGGAGAAAGAAAATAATATTTGAGGTTCTCTATTTTATAGTTGCTAAATAAATTTATTGCTAGACTAGCGTACCCGCTCTAAGACCTTCTTTAGATCGTGGCAGGCTAGTTTCAGAAATAGAATGGTATAGTGCGTGTGTAGTTACAGTAAGTAAATATCTTTTTAAAATAACGGTTTCTCTTTACGGCGAGTCCATTTCTGGAGGGTAGTAAATTAAGTCAAATTGGCATTAAAACGTGCGTCTTGTACGCCAGGCAAGACGACCATACTGTAT
Organism: Sodalis sp. (in: enterobacteria); assembly: GCA_051710585.1. Lineage (GTDB taxonomy): Bacteria > Pseudomonadota > Gammaproteobacteria > Enterobacterales > Enterobacteriaceae > JBPESP01. Next base: position 629,592 of record JBPESP010000001.1, read on the forward strand.
ACCGCGTTCAAAACGGGATTGTGCAGCTAGAGAGGAAAGGTAATCTAGATTATTGCGCCAATAGTGTTGATCTTCAGTCAAAAGCTCAGTAATCTGGTGGATAGAATGCGCTTTAAAAGTTTTGGACGAACTCTTTTTCTCATTTTATTTTTCTGTATTTTCTCACTGGTATTAAAGAAATCAATAGTCTAATTGATTAAATTATAAAAGAAAAAGAAGATGCAGAGACAGACTGGTTTAAGGTTCTCAGTCAATTTAACTGTAGCTGCGGCATTATTTGTTTTACTTTAATAATATACTTTACGCGATCGTGACCGGTTAGATCTTCAGTACGCGGCAATTTAGCGGTTAGTGGATTGACTGGTTGCTGATTGATCCACATTTCATAATGTAGATGCGGGCCGGTAGAGCGGCCAGTATTTCCGGATAGGGCGATACAATCACCGCGCTTCACTTTTTGCCCCGGTTTTACTAGCAGTTTTTTCAGGTGCATATAGCGAGTCATATATTGACGAGCGTGACGGATAGCCACATAATTCCCAGCCGTACCGTCGCGTTTGCTAACTATTACTTCACCGTCGCCTACTGCTAATACTGGTGTACCAACAGGGACGGCAAAATCAACGCCGCGGTGAGGTGTAATGCGTCCAGTAACAGGATTAATTCGGCGCAGGTTGAAGTTGGAAGAGACGCGGTATTGTTTCACGGTGGGAAAGCGCATAAACCCCCGAGCCAACCCGACAGCGTCGCAATTATAAAATTTACCATCATCTGCACGGAAAGCGTAGTAATCCTTACCGTTGCTACGCAAGCGTACGCCAAGTAATTGGCTTTGAGCATTCTTTCCCTCCAGCATTTCCCTTGACATCAGCACCGAGAATTGATCACCCTTACGCAGCTTGCGAAAATCTAACTGCCACTGCAGGGCTTTGATCACCGTATTGATATCGATGTTAGTCAGTCCAGCGGCGCTGGCGCTGGTGATAAAACTTCCGCTGAGCTGTCCGGTTAATGTCGTATTACGCCATTTTGCAGTTATATCATTAGCTATACTTTCCTTGAAGCTACCGTCAATACGGCGGTCATAAGTACGCATCTCACAACGGGAAATATACCAGGTTAAACGCTGTAAATCCCCGGCGGTGGTCAGTATCCAGGAGAAAGATTGGCCTATTTTCAGATTTCGTAACGCAGAATTTTGTCGGGCTAGTGCGGCGACGTCGGTAATATCAATACCGTACTGAGTGAGAATGCTGCTTAGAGTATCTCCAGTGGAGATGATATATTCATGCACGCCTGGCTCTCCTTCAACGCGTTCGTCTAGATCATCCTTAGAGATATCTTCGTTGCTTTCTGTAGTTGTTTGATCAAGCGGTTCGCTTGCCTCAGGCGCTAGCTCGCGCAATTGCTGGCTTTCCATCGGAATGATGCCGGTATTAGGCTGTTCCACTACCGGGGAATAAATATAAGGTCGCCAAACAGCGATGGCTAGTGTAACGATACTTAATGACCCTAGCATAACGCGATGGGGTCGCGGTAGATAATTAAATGCCAGGGCGAAAGAGCGGGTTATCTGCTGCACTAATGACTATCCTCATGTTTTTTTTGGCAGCTCACGCATTGGTTTGACAATTGCAATAGGAAAGAGCGTGTAGCTTCCTTATCTAGAAGGAATACCTATTTATAGCGAGTCTAAGGTACCTATACGCACGTTTTCTTTGCGAGCGACAGCATTGATAAAGATTAGCTTGAATTGTGGCTTAATAAAAATACAGATCGCTTTTTGATAAATTAACTCTGTTCTAATTTTATGTGAAACTTCTATCACCGAGCTGTACTTCAGAATTGATAGTGAAATACCCCAACAATGTTGACTACAACATAATATATATGCATAATAAAATATATCACCTGCTTTAGCGCTAAATAGCAACGTTATTGTAACGATATTTTTTTCATCTTTTGTAAAGATATTTTTGAAAATTCGTAGATTATCTTCTAAAGATATTTATTTCTGGAGATAAACCTCAAAAGATGGTTACATATCCCTCAGCCTTGCGCTTAGAAAATGGTCTAAAAAAGTTACAGATGCATATTAAATTCGTTGTGATGATGACCATTTTTATCGTTCTTATCAGCATTATAATAATGATTTTCATGTAATTTTACTGCTTTTATACCATCCTCATGATGTTTGGCAGATTTGATGAGAGTAATACAGTAGTTATATAGAGCCTTGAGGAGGTGATTTTGATAAAAATATTTTTAGTTCTAGCCCCTAGAGTAGCATATTCGCTTTTTAAGCAGAGTTCATAATCATGAATGGGGACCTATCAACAATCGTGCAATAGAACCTTCACTAGCATCACTACGGTATCAGTAAAGAATCCCAGCGGATTACATAGATAACGAGTGCAGCCTTTAGTTATGCACACCGCGCTCAGTACCCCCAAGTATGGTACCCTATAAAATAAAGTGCTACCACTTCACTCTTTGGATCGCCAAGCATGCTCTTAATGGATTGATGTGGTAGGGATCTCATGCTTGCCTGCAGTGGAGGTAGTTTTTATAGAATGATTCTTCTGAGAAATTCAACTATCTCGATTTTTTAATGTATCAGTTATTATCCATAATCGTCAGGTTTACAATATAATAAAGGCTGTATATCTAGCTAGCTCGAATGTTTAAGATGCTATTAAAAACCGCTAATGCAGTTAGCCTCGTGTGAGAAGGGGTACGGTACGTGCCATAATGGCGGTACTTAAGATTATTTCATTGTACCACTATCTCTTAGGATTTGTTTAACCTACTTTACAGTATATTTAAACAGCGATATATTTAGATTTATCGCTGTTACGATAGAAACAGCAGACGCCTGACATAGCTTTAATACTGACTTGTGTTCTTTAGTTATAAAACTTGCTCTATCTTTAAGCAAGTAGCTAAAACTGTGTAATGATTTTACTGACCTCGATATAAAATTAGCTTTAGATACGCGGGTATAATATCGCTAACTTTTATGGATACAGTCTACCCTCAGGTAAGTTAGTTTACGTCCTGCAATCTTGTATTATTTCCCAGAGTTGTAATATTAGTATCCCGCACGTTGTTGGCAGTAGAGATAATTACCAGTATCGAAACTTTGTGTTTATAGGTCCATTATGAGCGACTGTTTTATACCTTTCTAATCTTTGCTAATAACCTAAATTGAGAAATTGGCGAATCTGTCTGTATTGGTGAAACTCGGCGCTTCTGTCATCAGATCCGAAGCTGCGGTTGTTTTCGGAAATGCAATAACATCACGGATATTATCGGTACCAGTCAATAACATTACCAGCCGGTCAAGACCAAAGGCTAAACCTGCATGCGGTGGTGTGCCATATTTTAATGCATTGAGCAGAAAGCCAAATTTTTCCTTTTGCTCCTGTTCATTGATACCTAAAATATTAAACACTGTTTGTTGCATTTCACTGTGATGGATACGAACAGAACCGCTACCAACCTCATAACCGTTAATTATCATATCGTAGGAGTTGGCTACCGCTGATATTGGCGATGCAGCGAGTAATTTAGTATCATCGATATTCTTAGGTGCAGTAAACGGGTGATGTGTAGCCACCAAGCTGCCCTTCCTGTTTTTCTTGAACATTGGAAAATCAATGACCCAGAGCGGCGCCCAGCGGTTGGTTACTGTAAGCTGTAAATCTAGGCCCAGTTTTAAACGTAGTGCTCCCATTGCATTGCTGACGGTATTTTTGTAATCTACGCTAAAGAAAATGATATCTCCATTAGAGGCCTCTGTGCGTAGAAGGATTTGTTTAATAATCTGAGGCTCACGGAATTTTGCTAGTGGGCTTTGTATCCCTTCCACACCGGCGTCGCACTGGGTTACTTTCATCCACGCTAGCCCTTTAGCGCCGTATATTTCACTGTATTTAACATATTCATTAATTTGTTTTTGGTTTAGTTTAGCGCCACCAGGAACGCGCAATGCCACAACGCGGCCCTGGCTATCATTTTTAGGAATAGAAAACACCTTGAACTCTACATCCTTAACTAGGTCCGCCACGTCCACTAGTTCCATTGGGTTACGTAAATCAGGTTTGTCAGAGCCAAAACGGCGCATGGCATCGTTATACGTTATTTGCGGGAAGATGCCTAGATCAACTCCGCTAATCTCACGCCACAAATCGCGAATAAGCCGCTCCATCACTTCCTGGACCTGGGTTGCGGTCATGAAAGAGGTTTCAACATCTATCTGTGTAAACTCTGGCTGACGATCAGCGCGCAGGTCCTCATCACGAAAACATTTTACAATCTGATAGTAGCGATCGAACCCAGACATCATCAATAATTGCTTGAATAGCTGCGGCGATTGTGGTAAAGCGTAGAATTTCCCTTGATGTACTCTGCTAGGCACCAGATAATCACATGCACCCTCCGGTGTTGCTTTTGTCAGCATAGGTGTTTCTATATCGAGAAAACCTTCGTTTTCCATGAAGTGGCGGACAAAACTAGAGATGCGCGCCCGGGTTTTTAATCGCTGTGCCATAACTGGGCGCCGTAAATCAAGGTAGCGGAATTTGAGTCGTTGTTCTTCAGTGTTATTCTGGTTGTTATCGAGAGGCAAAGGCTCAGCACGGTTAATAATAGATAGCTCGGTAGCCAATACTTCAACGGCGCCAGTCGCTATGTCGTTATTGACTTGGTTGTTCGGCCGGGTGTGCACGATGCCGGTTAACTGCAGGCAGAATTCGTTTCGCAGGTTAGAGGCGAGGGCAAAAGTTTCTTGATGGTTAGGATTAAAAAATACTTGCACAAGGCCTTCTCTGTCGCGCATTTCAATGAAAATCAGATTACCTAGATCGCGACGACGGTTAACCCAACCCCATAACGTCACTTTCTGGCCAACATGTGATAGGTTTAGCTGTCCGCAATATATAGTACGCATTAATATCCTTAAAATTTAGTCCGCCAATGGGTGCTGTAATAGATTGAAATAAGTTAACCATTCATTTAAATTTCTAGTATATGGGCTAGCATTTTAAGGCTATCATTAAAAATGAATTTCAGGAACAGCATAAGTCTGTTTATCTTGGCGGCAGCATTGCTAATGCTATTAGCGTTTCACTATAAAAACATTAATAAAATTAATCAATGCAACATTGTTATTGAGGTGTGTAGTAACATACTTTTGAATTATCTTACCAGTTTATAACCTGCCACTGTCGTGTATTATTCTCTATATTAGAGAATATTAGAGACCAGAATGTTAGAGTTCAATTTTTCTCGTAGCGCCTAGTGCTTATAGATTTGCAAGAAAGGATTTTTATTATTTTGGGCGGAAGCTTTCCCAGAGTGGAACAACGTTACGGATATCACTAAACATACCGCGTTGAACTTGTGGTATTGTATTTTGTCAATCTCAAGGCGTAGGCTAGGATAGCCTCATTGTTACTAAACGCCAATAGTGCATTTATACTACTAAGTTTAAATGGAGTTTCACTGGCATGAAGCTGAAATGATTGTTTTGGAAGGATTCAAGTAACATTAGCGTAGAATCCATCATGCGTAGTGCTTAGGAATTGGGCTTTGACTAGTACTGGTGAAGATATATGCATGTACACGATAAGGCCTAGTACAACAACCTCTTAAATAGCTTCAAACGCTTTTACCGAGTGGCCCCACAGAGTACAAGTGCCCCTTGCCCTTCCCTTAAGTAACCCTGGGCGATTAGTTAATCCGTCTGAGCTCAGCTCTGTTAGTATTGAAATACTATGCTTTATATTGGCTTATCACTTTGATAAGCACAGTTGTTGTTATAAATATGGCTTGTACCCATTGGTGAATAACGCCTATTATTTTAATATGTAGAGTGAAATACGATGCTTTATATCTATGCACCGCTCAATGATGAGTAGGGTGGTATGACTATTGGCGCCCCATGACGCTAGAAATCTTTTCTTTTTTGCTTTAAGTTTCCCAGTTGCCATTAGCAGGCGTTAAAGTGGACAGTGTATTTTTATTCCGGTGTAGAGATTCGATATCTGGCATACGATACTTTCGCTAAAGTAGATAAAGGAGTAAATATTAGGATAATAAGCGCCTTATATGTCTCGTACTAGGTATATTATTTCTGATAAAACTATCATTGGATCTGATCAAACCAATGAACTATCTTGTAATAAGCCTATCTATAATGGTGGATTTTATGAATTACGACCACTATCTTAGGATGCGTGGTAACACGATGCAATATGTTCTTATCGATCTTATTTTATTATTCCTTTTGAACCCAAAAGGTTCAACAAACTAGGCCTTGCATATTTAGCGCTGATATTGACAGCCGGTTTGCTTGATATATTACTATGCCTACAGACCTGAAAATATCACAGGCGGTGTGACAGCATGAGTGCTACCTACTTCTTTTCTAGTGTGCTGATAGTATTGCTATATTTCTGCTTTATGCGCTGAGATATATGCAGTTAATCTAGTAATAATAAGACTGTCCGAAAGCGTATAGGATACATTTTTTATCGGTACTTTTGATAGAATAAGCGTTTTTTTACAATAACGCTTATTTTTTTACTATGACCCATCGTGATGACCTTTTCTCAACGCCCATTACTAGTTTAGGCAACTGGACTTTTGACGATCGTGTCGCCGAAGTTTTTCCTGATATGATCCAGCGTTCCGTTCCTGGTTATTCTAATATCATTTCGATAATCGGGATTCTTGCTGGCCGCTTCGCCCGTCCTGGAACGCAAATATATGATCTCGGCTGCGCCCTCGGCGCTGCGACGCTAGCGATGGGTTGCACTATCAGACATGGTGATTGCCGTATTATTGCGGTAGATAATTCACCGGCAATGATTGACCGTTGTCGACGTGATCTTAGTGTTTTGCGCACTACGATACCTACGGAAATCATTGAGGGTGATATTTGCACGGTGCTCATTGAAAACGCCTCAGTAGTAGTGCTGAATTTTACTATCCAGTTTCTTAAGCCAGTACAGCGGCAAAATTTGCTTAATCGTATTTATGCCGGGCTAAATCCGGGGGGTATATTAGTATTATCGGAAAAATTTAGTTTTCAGGATCAGCGTATCAATGAGCTTTTGTTTGATATGCACCATGATTTTAAACGGGCTAACGGCTATAGCGAATTAGAAATCAGCCAGAAACGCAGCATGCTAAAAGATGTAATGCTCACTGATACGGTGGAAGTGCATAAGCAACGGCTGGTTAAGGCGGGCTTTAGTCATGTTGATCTTTGGTTCCAATACTTCAATTTCGGTTCATTAGTTGCTATTAAAACAGAGAGCGAGAAGTGAGTCAGTTTACCGATTTTTATCAAATTATAGCCAAGAATCCTCTTAGCCATTGGCTTAATACTCTACCAGCGCTACTGAGTGAATGGGAGAAAACCTCCAAGTACGGTAAGTTTACTCAATGGTGTAACGTGGTGAAACGGCTACCAATGCTCATTCCAGCACGCTTGGATTTGCTTCACGGTGTTGAGGCGGACTGCGATCCGCCACTATCTGTTGACAAACAGGCGAGGAACGAATCTCTCCTACGCCAGCTCATTCCCTGGCGTAAAGGTCCATTTTCTCTGTATGGTGTCAGTATTGATACGGAATGGCGCTCTGACTGGAAATGGGAACGCGTGCTACCGCATATTGCGCCGTTATTCGGTCGGCTTATTCTAGATGTCGGCTGTAGCAGCGGTTATCACCTTTGGCGCATGCTGGGCGCTGGAGCTCACTTAGCGATTGGGATTGATCCAATACAGCTGTTTTATTGCCAATTCGCGGCGGTGCGTAAACTCCTCGGCGGTGATCAACGGGTGCATCTGCTGCCGTTGGCTATCGAACAGCTACCGGCGTTAGGTGCCTTTGATACTGTATTTTCTATGGGAGTACTTTACCATTGCCGCTCCCCACTGGATCATTTGCTGCAATTGAGAAATCAATTAGTCAAAGGTGGTGAATTAGTGCTAGAAACATTAGTTATTGAAGGCGACAAGCAACAGGTCTTGATACCAAGTGAGCGCTACGCCCAAATGCGCAATGTCTACTTCATTCCTTCCCCTACCGCACTAGCGGATTGGCTGGAAAAGTGCGGTTTTATCAACGTGCGTCAGGTGGACATCTCGGTTACTAGCACTAACGAACAACGCCGTACTACATGGATGACCAGCAAATCTCTGGCAGATTTTCTTCATCCCAACGATCCCCACTTAACAATCGAAGGTCACCCTGCACCGCAGCGTGCAGTTATTATAGCAGAAAAACCCTGACGTCAGGGTATGTAAATTAATCTGGCGGTGAAGCGATAATTCTTAGCATGTGCCATCTCTTATAGTGGCATTATTGATGTTACTGATAATCTTTCTAGGCACGGATGCGTCTCTCACCTATACAGTGGGCAGGAAAAGTCCAAAAAAATGATTTTGGATTACTACTTGTAAGTAGTACGTGTTGTAAGTAGTACGTGGATTTAAGTGTTTGCACGGCAAAATTGCTCCTCATATCGGACGTGTCTTAATAGAGAAATACGGTTAGCGTTTATGTCACCTTATTGGCTAATCATCCCAATTGCCTATAACACAGTAACGGTTAAATTATTCGCTTAATTGGTGACCCTTACGCTCATCCCTTCCCGCTCTACGACAGCGCATACTGTGGAATTAGCTGGTATTTCTACTAGTTTTGTTAATGGCCTGCATCTGATAGTCTTGTGCGTTGATGCGGCAGTAAAGTCGGTTGTCATTCCAAACTCTATTTATCTGTTTTTTCGCATGGTTGTCTAGAGCACTTTGCGATAATACATCTTGTCAATAAGAGTTTATACTGCGATCTTGCTACTGTTGATCCAGTGCTTTCAGGTGCTAAATGTCCGCTGATGCTCTGTAATCTCTTATAATCCCCGAGGGCATAGCCTATCGCCTCAAGGAGTTTATGCAGTATATTGTCTCGGTACAAACGTATGATTTCCTAAGTGTTCTTCGATGAAACCTATTATTTTTACTAAAACATTAGAGTTGCTTCACATATCTTTTTGCTTCCTTGAATGAGGCGGTAGTGGAGGGTTACTTTTATATTGCTCTCAAATATTTCTAATATCACCGGCCTGTGTAGGTAGCCGTGATCCAGAATCCACGCTTAATATATGAAATTTGCTGCATAGAGCGCTAGCATGGCGTGATGGTGATGAATGTCCTGGAGGTTGATCAAGCTTTGTTTTATAGTAATTGGACTTGTGGACTATTTGAAGGGTAATCGCGACTGGCTGACGGAGCAGCTGCAAGAAATACCCGAGCTTTGATACTACAGTGTTTAAAGATAAACTATTTGATCTAGATTGACGCCAGCCATCAGCCCGTCTAGATGTTTAATAACTAAATTTATACACCTTCTTTGAAGAGAAGAAGTGTCTCTTTTTCCGTCTTAATTATGTCTTTTCCAAAAAAAAGTGCTGGATACCCACTTTAGATCACATTGTCCACGCTTACCAACATGGCCTTGTGTTCATATTAATCTGCAAAGCTACAGGGGGGTTATATTAAAGGATAATCAGCAATAATAATATTGCACACAGGGCGTAAAAAAAATTAAATTTCACGATAACGCACCATTTTCACTGATCGGTATGATAGGATTGTTTAACGTTTTTTGTCTGCGTCTAGCTTTATTTATCGCAAAGAATTAGCAAGATAGCGCCGCTTCTGAGAAGAAGCGCGCCAGTGCTCTTGCAAACAGATGTCTGCCTCTCTCAACAGTAGTATTTCAATACGAAAGTAATCCTAAAGATAGGTATTTTTAAAAGTGCGTTGGCTTGGATTGTATGCTTGTATTATATTAATTTTTTAACTTTTAAAATAAAAAATATATAATAATGCTATTATTAAATTTATGCTTATTAATGGTTTATTTTTTTGTTGGGTATTCCATTATCTAGCAATTTACTATTAATCGCTATTAGCTCAGCATGCATATCGAATAAAGAACATTGCTGCAACCGGTAACTTTTTTTTCGCTGACCGCGATATAAATTGGTAACTAGATCTCTTTTCTTTTGGGGCCACTAAACTTATCATTCTGTCTGTTCTATTGACTCTTCTGTTGTTGCTTATGATATAAGCATGATTTATTTTTTTTGGATCTTACAACTGTGTCTGTCTGGTTGCAGTGGCCATAGTCAGAGTTTACCAAAGAATATCATGATTCTACTTTTCCCGCCTATGTAATAAAGGTATTTTGGTGAACATTCACACTTTTCTCTCAGAAAAAATTCAGCAGGCATTGGTGGCTGCTGGAGTATCCATCGACTGCGAAGTGCAGGTGCGTCAATCGGCGAAGGTTCAGTTCGGTGACTATCAAGCCAATGGCGTCATGGCGATTGCCAAGAAGCTCGGTCTGCCGTCTCGCAAGCTGGCGGAAAAGGTCGTCGGTTTTTTAAAGCTGGACGGTATCGCCCGTAGAATTAACATCGCAGGTCCCGGTTTTATCAATATTTTTCTTGAACCAAGCTGGTTAGCGAACCAGCTTTCCGTGGCTCTCTCCTCTGCAAGATTGGGCATCGCAAGCGTTGCGCCGCAAACTATCGTAGTTGATTATTCCGCCCCAAATGTCGCCAAAGAAATGCATGTTGGTCACGTGCGCTCAACTATTATCGGCGATGCCTCGGTGCGCACGTTGTCTTTTTTAGGCTATAATGTTATTCGAGCTAATCATGTAGGCGACTGGGGAACACAATTTGGGATGCTGATCGCCTATTTAGAAAAGGTACAGGATAGCGGCGAAGCGGAAATACAGCTCTCTCGCCTGGAGAGTTTTTACTGCGCTGCTAAGCAGCATTACGAACAGGATCCAGCATTTGCCGAACGCGCACGTGGTTATGTGGTAAAGCTTCAGGGTGGGGATGAGTATTGTCGAAAAATGTGGCGCAAACTGGTAGATATTACCATGGTGCAAAATCAGAAAATTTATGACCGGCTTAATGTGACGTTAACACGTGCGGATGTCATGGGGGAAAGTCTATACAATGACATGCTGCCCGGTATAGTAGCTGATTTGAAAGCGAAAGGGCTAGCGGTGGAAAGCGAAGGGGCCACTGTTGTTTTTTTTGATGAATTCAAAAATAAAGAAGGTAAACCCATGGGGGTGATCATCCAGAAAAAAGATGGCGCTTACCTGTATACTACTACCGATATTGCTTGCATTAAATACCGCTATGAGAAGTTGAAGGCTGACCGGATTATTTACTATATCGATTCACGCCAGCATCAGCATCTGATGCTGGCGTGGACTATTGCACGTAAAGCCGGTTATATTCCTGAATCGGCTCTACTCGAGCATCACATATTCGGTATGATATTAGGTAAAGATGGAAAACCATTTAAAACTCGTAGTGGCGGCACTATCAAGCTCACAGAGCTACTGGATGAAGCGCTGAAACGTGCTAGACGTTTTGTCGTCGCCAAGAACCCGACCATGGATATTGGGGAATTAGCAAAACTAGCACAGGTGGTAGGGATAGGCGCAGTAAAGTACGCTGATTTATCGAAAAGCCGAACTACTAATTATATTTTTAACTGGGATAATATACTCAGTTTTGAAGGTAACACCGCCCCCTATATGCAATATGCCTATACCCGCGTCGCTTCGATATTCAAACGTAGCGGCCAAAATAAACAGCAGCTTAGCGGCGACATCCATCTTAAAGCAGAACAGGAGATCCAGCTAGCGGTTTGTCTGCTGCAGTTGGAAGAGGCTATTACAACCGTAGCCCGTGACGGGACGCCGCACGTTCTTTGTAATTATCTGTATGATTTAGCGATGCTGTTCTCTGCTTTCTATGAATATTGTCCCATACTGAATGCCGAGAATGCAGCGTTACGTCAAAGCCGATTACAACTAGCAAAGCTAACCGCACGTACGCTAAAACAAGGGCTGGATCTTTTGGGTATTGAAACCGTGGAACGAATGTAACTGATACTTAACATCCGAAATATTAAATCTTTTCTCAGCACAACCCTTTAGCTAAAGCTAAAGCCACTGTTCCAGTTGATATGGGTCAGCTTTTTTCTATATTAACCTTTATAACTTTTCAGAACCTCTCAAGTTATATGATTGTAATATAATAAAGTTTTATGGTTTAGAATAGTATGCTTCATACTGAAGCCTACTAGGCAGAGTTTATTAACTTGAATAAATTGAGAGCTAGTAATCCTGCACCTATTGCGCAAAGTGATGTAGTCGAAATCCCACTAGCCATAATGTAGCTAAATAGACTATCCCGCCCATTGTAAGCACGCCCATCAGCCGCAGTAGCCGCCAGGGCATGCCACCTTGCGACCAGTCAGGCATAATCATTAGCAGCGCAATAAGAGCTGTCGCCATAATAATGACCGACAGAAAAAGCCGGCAGAAAAAAATGACCCATCCTGGCTGCGGGTTAAACAGCTTTTGCCGCCGTAATTGCCAATACAAGAGCGCGGCGTTAAGACAGGCAGCTAGGCCGATGGATAATGATAAACCGGCATGCTTTAATGGACCAATAAAGGTTAGGTTCATTAATTGTGTTATCAGAAGAGTAATTATTGCCACGCGTACTGGTGTTTTGATGTCCTGACGGGAGTAAAACCCGGGCGCAAGCACCTTGACCAAAATTAGACCGACCAGTCCCATAGAATGGGCTATCAGCGCCTGTTGCGTCATCAAAGCATCAAAGGCGGAGAACGTGCCGTACTGGAATAGCGTCACAGTTAATGGATGCGCCAGGATCCCTAGCGCTACGGCGCTAGGGAGAGCCAGTATAAAGCATAAGCGTAACCCCCAGTCCAATAGACGGGAGTATTCATCATGATTTCTTTGGGTAAAGGTACGCGATAGTGAAGGCAACAAGATAGTCGCTAATGCCGCGCCAAATACCCCGGAAGGGAACTCCATCAGGCGGTCGGCATAATACATCCATGACACTGAGCCGGAAACCAGAAAAGAGGCAAAAATGGTATTAATGATAAAGGAGATTGGGCTAACGGACACACCGAGAATGGCCGGTGCCATTTGCCGCAGAACACGCCAAACACCGGCGTTACGGAACTGTATTCTGGGCAACACTAGCATACCGATTTCCTGTAAGTGCGGCAGCTGATAACCTAGTTGCAGGATACCACCGGCTACCACAGCCCAGGCTAGTGCCATAACGGGCGGATGGAATAGCGGCGATGCTAACAGCGCGAAAACTATCATACTAATATTGAGCAATGTTGGCGTAAACGCCGGTACTGAGAAGCGATTCCAGGTATTAAGGACTGCCCCCATCAGAGAGGTGAGGGAAATAAGCAAAATATAGGGAAACGTGATACGTAATAATGCTGTGCTCAAGGCAAATTTCTCTGGTGTATCGCTAAACCCTGATGCGGTAATCATTATTACCCAGGGCGCTGCTAGTATACCAGCCATACTAACTAACGCTAGTACTAGCGTAAGCAAGCCTGCGATATAGGCAACGAATACGCGTGTCGCTGCATCCCCCTGCTGGTTCTTGTACTCTGTTAGAATAGGAACAAAGGCTTGCGAAAAGGCCCCTTCAGCAAAGATACGCCGTAATAGATTGGGAATTTTAAAAGCAACAAAAAAAGCGTCACTTGCCATACCTGCGCCAAATACTCGAGCGACGATGGTATCGCGGATAAACCCAAAAACGCGGGAAAAAAGTGTCATGGAGCTAACCTTTGCCAGCGATTTCAATAAATTCATGGTGCTAATTTTCTGCTCCGCTTGGACGTCTTCAACCGGAAGGTTGGTGCGCTATCTAGTAAATATTGAGTTTTATAGATGTATTATCTAGGCTACCTTAGCCAGAGAAAAATACTACTATCTGTTATTGCCGCTGCTACCGCGGCAGGTATGAGGCGATCTCTTATTATTACTCCGATAAGACCCCTGGGTCGAGGCGATAATAGACCAACAACTACTGCAGTTGAGATTTAAATTTGGTATATTGTAAGCTTAGCATCATACGAGCTAAGCTCGGGTCTTTTTCTGAAGCTCTATGTGTAGGTGTTTAGCTCACATGTTATTAACATTCGCTCAATTTATTACTACATAGTTTATAAATTGCTCTACTGCGCTAGTAAATTTGCATTAGATTAAAATTGCTTGTCAGGCGGAGATCGATAGATCTCTAAGGTGTCCTTGCGTTTTCATTAGAAAACGACGCATCTCTTTAAATTTAATAAAAAGCACTGCGAGTGATAATGGTAATGATTTTTGCTAACTGGCTATTTGAGGTTGCATACCAGCAGTAAATAAGTAATTGCTGCAGCTAAAGTGTGCTAGGAGTATACAACAGCCATCAATCACACTGGTTTACACTAGAAACATCGGGCACTAGCGGCTTCTCCCTTTACTAGTCAAACGTTGTACCTACCATCTAAAGATAATTATCTAGCAAATATAGAACGCGTTTATCCTCCGGCACTGTCATTGCGATATTTGTTTATGCGTAGAGAAGAGTGCACTGCATCTCTCTATTGGAGATGCTGGTTATAGAGGCGCGAAACGTGATTTTATCCTACCATTAAGATTCTGTAATGCCGACCAGCTAAAACGTCAATAGCTATGCTATTTGGATCTGCTCTTTATTTCTTTAAGGCGCCAACCCAAATTCAACAACCCTACTGCCCCAATGGGCAGAGTAACTTAACAGTAGCCAAAGATACTTTCTGCGCAATATCCGCGAAAGCTGATAGATACCAATATCTAATGATTATATTCTTCCCTTGAAGCATCAAGGTCTAGGTGCTTATCCGTTGTAGATGAGCACATAAAAGACGATCACACGTCCTGCCTATTGACTAATAAATAATTTTTTTTGGGTATCCTTGACGTATAACTTGACGTATAAAATTAAGACCATGATAGTCAACTGCTATTATCATGATTACATAGCATATAGTTTGCTTATTAATATCATGTATATGCTACCTTAACCCCATATAACGGAACGCGGCCTGTCTGCAGCGCTTTAAATATTAATCCTTACCTTGCCAGATTTCCCCTGATGAATAACTGATAAAATACGCATGAAATAAACCACGCAATACATTACTAATTTTTTTTACGTGGCGGGTTTCCATTTTAGTGAAACGATCAGGATAAATAATATATGCAATCTGGTGATATATTTTGTTAATTATCCTCAACCCTCCTGCCAAATGGAGAAAGAAGAATTATTTTCGTCATAAAGTAGCTTCTAAGGTTTGAGGTAATTTTGATTACCTGCATAATACTTTGCTAAAAACTAATCTTTTTTCATTTTACAGACGGATAACTAGCTGATCAGTGATCAGTCGAACTCTTGGCGACGTTAGGAGATAAGTAAACATCTTGCCTCTGCCTTCCCATTTCATCTATTCTTATTGGTATACAGGTCAATTTTAAAGCAGTAATAACCACTGATTCAATCAGTTAAGAGTCTTATGCCACGTTTTATTCCGCTAGAGGGGCTGCACTACTTATAAAGTAATATAATAGTAATTATAAAGAAATGTACTATATTTTAATTCTTCGCTATTAAAATATCAGTCCTAAGCATACCACACTATCGCTCAACAAATATTCCGGTCAGAATAGGTTGTCCTTATAGCCTATATTGCATTTATGGTGGAGCATGTCGTCGGTCTCACAAGCTCGGAGCTTGGGTAAATATTTTCTTTTAATGGATAATATGCTGGTAGTAATGGGTTTTTATGTTGTCTTCCCGCTTATTTCCATCCGTTTTGTTGATCAACTTGGCTGGGCTGCACTGTTAGTGGGTATTGCGCTGGGCCTGAGACAATTTATCCAGCAGGGACTTGGGATTTTTAGTGGCGCCTTCGCCGATAAACTGGGAGCGAAGCCGATGATTATCGGCGGTATGCTGATACGTGCCTTAGGTTTTATCTTGATGGGGATTGCCGATGAACCCTGGCTTCTATGGATTTCCTGTGCGCTTTCTGCACTCGGGGGTACCTTGTTCGATCCCCCCAGAACGGTGTTAGTCATCAAATTGACGCGACCGTGGGAACGTGGCCGCTTTTATTCACTATTAATGATGCAGGATAGTGCCTGCGCTGTTATCGGAGCATTGCTTGGTAGTTGGCTACTGCAGTATGATTTTAAACTGGTCTGCTTTGCCGGCGCAGTGCTGTTTGTTTTTGCCGCTATCTTCAACGCCTTGTTGCTACCGAGTTATCGCATTTCCACTATGCGGGGGTCTATGTTAGAAGGGATCCGCCGGGTGCTACGTGATCAACGTTTTGTCACCTACGTATTGACTTTGACTGGTTATTATATGCTATCAGTTCAGGTGATGTTAATGCTGCCAATTCGACTTAATGAGGTCGCCGGACAGGCGTCGGTGGTAAAATGGATGTACGCTATTGAAGCAGTACTGTCACTGTTGTTACTCTACCCCATTGCCCGTTGGAGTGAAAAGCGCTTTAGGTTAGAAACCCGGTTTATGGCGGGACTGATTGTTATGCTTTTGAGCTTGTTTCCCATTGGTTTAATTGAAGATCTGTATGCCCTGTTTATGCTAATTGGTCTGTTTTATATTGGTTCAATTATTGCTGAACCCGCGCGTGAAACGCTGGGCGCCTCACTGGCGGATAGCCGCGCCCGCGGAAGCTATATGGGATTTAGTCGTCTAGGTCTGGCTTTGGGCGGGGCTATCGGCTATAGTGGTGGTGGCTGGCTGTATGATGTCGGCAACCGGTTAGAGATCCCTCAACTTCCGTGGTTTATGCTGGGGGTAATAGGCTTTATCACATTGCTGGGCTTATATCATCAATTTCAGTAGCGGCTCATCAGGCCTGCGATTCTTAATAGCTGCTGTGAAAGCTCCTATATGGAACCACTCTCTATCTTGACGAGCCTGTGCTGTCTAAGCTCGAGTTGCGGTTAATCCTTAGCATAAATATACTCATACTTTTACTTGCAAAGTATACCTTATCAGTGCAATAGGTGCCGATATGATACACCGTGGTATAGATATAGATACTATGAAATTGATCATGTATAAATACTACTTTTCGCATCAAAGCATGCATGTTTTTTAGCCTTAAAAGCATTCCCCATTGTGCTGGAAATATTAGGGAATAACGATAATAGAATCTCCTATCGCGATAGTAAGTTAGAAAACAGTATTGATTATTATAATAAAACGGCAGTTTTATACTCAAAAGTACGGATATCGTGCATTACATCATCCTGCCGAACTGGCACCCGCTGTTAACCGGTTCAACCTAACCTGTCATTGAGAAATGACTGAAAGACATGAGCGGTACCGAGCGATTTCTGTTTCAGCAGACGTTCCTGGGGAGTTATCCCTATAAGAATTTAGCATTAGCATATAGTAGACTCCACTAGAGTATTTTTTTCAAAAAAAAGAAACAGGTTAGCATGGGGAATTTACACAAATTTCGGAGTATACGCTGGGTTTTGTAAAAACAGATAGAAGTTTTTCTGTGTGATTTTTTATTCGTTCATAAAATAGCTAATGCTTCTTGTATAATAGCTAATTCTTTAAAGACGATATCTACTTGTTTCCTAACTTGTTAGGTGGTAATTATTTCTGAACTTGAATAACTGTAATTTAAATAGCTTTAAAACAAGGGCGCCAAGACAGACTGCGGGAATGGTGGATCTCTATCTCACAACTAAGGGGCATGAGAGTTTTGCGAGACTGTGTCTCTCTCAAAAAGCCTAAGAAGTTAGCGTCTTAAAGACGTAACGTTTTTCTGTGCCTTATTCCAGTCGTATTGCTTGACCTTGTTGTTTTACTCTCTACAGCTCTGTACGTTTAGCTTGTATTTCAGGCGGACTGGTATGTGGTAAATACCATAAGAGCAGCTAGTGATACTTGGCAGTCTTGCCGATCTACGATAATATAAATTGTGTATACTCAAGAGAGTTGCAGCGAACTGAAGGGTTAAAGGGCGGTGGTCATTAGTTCGGCTTCTGAAGGTATAATCCGATGTGTTAGCGGCGAGATTAGGCGTATATTCCTAATAAATAGCTATTGGATAATAAAAGGTAACTATTTAAAAATCAAAGAGGTATCTTTGGTATACGAATGGTCCTTTACACCCATGAGTTAAACCCTTTTCTTAATGAGCGTACATTCCATATCTGGTGACTGGAGCCTATCACTAGCAGAAAATGTTAGTATTCTGTAGTAGATTTAGAATGTGGCGGTATGCCATTCAGAAGCACGGAAAGGCTTTTTTTCCTAATTTAATAATGGAAGAAAGTGAGACTTATTGATATGCTTTATGTAGAATATCACCAGGTTTCCCCTCTAGAGTATTGAGTATATTACTGGTATCCCGCTTTGGTGAGTCTGATAGACCTCCTTGAGAAGGAGGTCTATGGGTATAAGCACAGCGCTTATACCCTAACTGCTCTGCTGAAAGCAACAGTAAATTGATAACACTAATCAAAAAATAAAGAGCGGATGCAAATTGCTCTACAGTAAAGCCCTTATTGGCTGAGAAAGGGGTATTAAAAAAAATCTAACGCCGGGTGAAAATTGCGCAAGATATTTAGGGTGGAAGAGAGACGCACCAGCATCGTGTAGCTGGGTTTAAATTGTTAATAACTAGTATTTTTTTGATGAGCTAATTGAGCTAAATCTCCAGATGGACGGCTTTTACCTCCAGATCGCGCTTATTTTATAACATGTAATAGAGTTTACAATGGCAATGTTGATAATGTGATTTTCTTGGCCTTGAGACAGAGTACAGTGATCCATAGGAATAATGTAAGTTATGTATAGTGTACATCTAGCTAAGATGACACTAGACTTTATTAGTACCACGTACGATTTTGGTGTTTTAGTATGATTTTACGTAAAATATATAGTGAAATTACGGTTCTAAAGAGTGTGTATACTCCAAAATACAAATAAAAAGGGGGGATCATCCTATAATTGAATTAATCTTGGCTTTATACCTACCACCAAAGTGGTATTGCAAGCTATGTGTGCGTTCGGTTGAATCTATGTAAAACGGCAATGGCTCTATCTATGGAGCGGATTCTGGAGCATGTCTAAGGGCTTACTAGCCTAATAATAATTGCTCCTATTTGAGCAGTTATTAAAAAAATCAGGCAGATTATGTCACTGTTGACATAAAACGCTAGGGTAATTTTAAGTAAAAAAATTATATAAAGGTGAATAGAGGATCATTCACCTTTATATAATTATATTGATATCAATATAAAAAATAAAATTAATATTTTGTTCATAAAAATCTCACCTAGAGTAGATTTTTAAAATAAAAGGAACCTAAATTTGTTCATGATACACTTTATAATGCATTATCGTACTGGGCTTTTTCAAAGCTATCATGCCCACTTATCTTAGATTAAGAATACAGTGCCCGGCAGAGTTATTAGTAGAATACCAAAGATGTATTGATACCTGATACCCATGGTGAAGCTTATTAATAAGGAGCACGTTGGCGCGACGGTACTTACTGAATTTAGCCATCGAAGCGCTGAGAATAATACTCTGCTACCTGGCGAAGGAAAAGTTTTTCCTAATCTGTTAGGGGAGGGTGATGAAAAGCCATCACTACTGGATATGAGTTCAAAGATATGGTATCCTGCTTATAGATGTGAAAGCTGCTTTGACGCTGCTCGATATACCAGACAGAGTGATACAGTTGGCAGACAGACACGATGCACAAACTAAAAAAATAATAACCTAGAAACGACGCTTGAAAGGTGCCATGGTGTCAATTTTTTAACTATGGTAATTGATCAGGAATCATCCAATACGATTAATGTCTATGAACGCATCTGAATGATGTTCTAACAGCTAACCATGATGTTGTTAAGCAGTTTTAGACCCTGGAATAGTCGTATTCAACCTATTTATATTTTAGCCTGGTCAGAAAAGATAGCTAATTTCATGTTCAGTAAACGGAGAATAAAAAACTTTTTCCACTAACGATAACGTGATTCCAATCTTCAAGTTTTACGCACTATGGCTAAAAATGGGAGCCTCCTAATATAGGAATTTTGGATTTCTATTATAGCGGTAACTTAGGCGCCGCTGGCTATTATCATGTTAAGTGTATCGGTAGCTGCCAAGGGGGGGGGTCGAGAGGACATACTTCTGAGAAAAGGTGTAGAATTCTCTGACTAAAAACTAGTATATGTACGGAGTCTCTCTGGTTGCGATAGAACTGTTGAGAAGTCACTTATATTCATTTGCAGTTTCCTCTGTGCTGGACTAAAAAAATCAGCACTAAACTCCGATAGTAAGTAAATACGTTGATATTGTAGTGCCACTAGTGAGGCAATAGCTTGTTGCAAAGGCTAGTACGATTAAGTTAAAAATATTAACAGTTGCTCTATTTTAGGTGAGAGTATACTGGCCTAGGGTAAAATCGTGTACGGTCTGAAGACAGATATACTTGTCGCAGTTAGGCGAAAATACGAACCTGAACAATCAAGAAGGTGTATTTTATATCCGCAAGCTGATGGTGAAGACTAAGCTTAATCTATTTTTTTATCATCACCATGGTTACGTTAGATTTGTAGTATTACAAGATAGCTCAATGGGTAAGGATTAAAGAGTGAACAAGACGGTTTTAACGATATTTTAAATAATGAATCGCTGTTTAAACGGCGGGTGAATATAGTCATTATAATACCCTATTGCCCTTGCTATGCAGGGATGGCTTCTGGTTATTTGATGCACTGCCGAACAACAAACGTTTGATTTCTAGGTCCTACCCGGTAAAAAGTGCATCAGACATGGATAATATGTTTCTGTATAACAGCCTGACTTTTTGCACTGCAGATAAAACACTATGGTGATATGGTTCTACTTATTGTAGCGTAGCTGTGCGTACCAGCTATAGGATCGTGATTGTTATAAAAAATACTTACTGGTTTTATAAAGGAGGAGGTGGTGGCTAGGAAGGAAGCTACAAGGTAGCCCTATTGCACTAATAATAGGGTCATTACTATAATAATGGTAGTATAAAAATTCCGTGAGATGGAATGATTATCAGCTCATTTAGGAGCATTATCAGATAATCCGCTGAAAAGTGTGTTAGTTTTGAGTTACCAGTCCTATCAACCTCAGAGACATCTAAAACCTTTTGAGTTGTCTGATGATCTGATTAATATTTAGGATAAGATGCGGTCACGGTTCGTAATACATAACCACCCAATTAGTTATTCTCTACGCCCGCATCACTTCTTCCGCCTATCGTTTATCTCAAACTAACGTCATTAACGCACTAACTAATTAACAATTAGACCGGCGATTACACCGGTATCCGCATCACTGAACTGTATCATGTGCGGTCTATTTATGTCTGATGATCTATTTTTGGGCAGTACTGAGCTTAATCGCAGCTATGTAAATTGATATCGTACGGCAATAATAGCAATTTGCAGCCTTTACCCACCTTGTGTAAAGGCTATTTAAAAGGAATATTGCTATCTATGTAGTATACACAGTACCATATCCAATACTGAAATTTCTGCCGTGCTTTTGGGGCTTGAAGTAGCAGTACTTGTAGATAGTGCGTGCGCTAGGCTAAATATTCTTGGAGATAACCGTGCATAATTATCTAGTGATATATGCCTGCAAATGCAAAATGAAGTATGTTTGATCGCTAATTTTGTGAAAAAACATTAATCTATTATAGTTGCCTATAACAGTCAACTTTACCCTATATATTGCTAGATCTACCGGATAAATACACTGAGAGGTAGTACTACTGATTTTCCAGTTACTTTTTGATATAAATGTCACTATATACCCGTATAGGTGACACGGCATAAGGCTGAATCCACTAACTGCATTCCTAATGTTGTCTACTAGAAGTTATATGTCTTTGCTGGTGGCGTCATAAAGCTTGTATTTACCTAACTGTGTATGGTAGGCCTATCCTATATTGGATGTAGTGATAGTCACTCAATAACACTCTTTTGTAGTTGAAGACGTTTAAGGTGGTGGAGTGTGTTACTTTGACAAGATATACCGGTCACCGCGAAAGATTACCTTCCTACTTGAAATGGTGAAAACCAAGATTATAGAGCCCGCGGCTCAACATGAGGAATCTCACTCTTGGTGCAGCGTGCAGATAGATTACGATCATGCTTAGTTGCTATTTAACTATCCTGCCCCGGTAAGATCTGGTGGTTAGAATGCATCTGGTGCGCTGATATCTAAAGTGCGTGGTATATGAACTACTATTTTTTGCTTGCTTCAGTTTTAATGTAATACTGGCGGTAAATAAATAGACCGTACAAGTAGATACATGTCAACACTATCACCTCTTTCCTTACCATTGGGCACTATTTGGCAATTGGGAACAGGATGTCTCGACTCTATCGCTCTGATACTAGTATGATGTACAGGAGAGTCATTAGTATATTCCTGTTCAGGAATAACACTCCTTCGAGCGTATTTGGGCACTGGAGATTATTTAGTTAAGTGGTTCTAGCCTACCTCTTTCGTCTCTACGACGCTCGATAGGAGGGAGAAGCTATTGATATTTTAATAGAACCTGATTGAAGAGCTTTTGAAAGATATTAAATTATACATACCTAGGGTTGGTTTAACATAGGGGAGAACCCTCCTAATATATAGGACATTATCGCACAGTTTGATAGAAATGGTGGGCTATGCCATGGCAATAATACTGTCAATATTGTTAAGTGGCCTTTGGTTGATCGTCCAGTGTCTGAAGCCTATATAAGTGGAGAAGCAACTATAAATACTTATGCCGAGCAGAAAACTATTTTCGCTACCACCGGGATGCAGCCTAACTCAGTAAAACATAACAAGCTGGATGACCTCATACAGAGCCAGCTTAAGCAAAAATGAGAGTGTAGATATCCTAGATAAAATGGTTTTTATAAAAAATGAACTTATTAAATATTGTTAAGTAGACACGAAACGTGCTGGATAAACGGACTTGTAGCTCCGTTATTAAATAGAGATAACAGTGTAGTAGGGTAACCAATTATCACTGAAGGGTAATATATCTTTAAGTATTCCTATATTTATAATCAAGATGCTCAAGCCTCTATAGTGGTCCTGTAAAGATGATGACGATCATGACAGTATTATTTATTGACGTTAAGGAAAATAATTATTATAGCCATATCTTGAGAAAATGGATTAGTTGAAATCGCTCTCATGGATGCTAAAATGCTGGTTCCTGTTAATTTGTTTATCACTGACGGTGATATAAGGATTTTAGAAGGTTGATTAATATACTTTTATTGAAATAAAATGAATTATTAAATTAGAAAATCTATTTATAACTTTATAGTAGTAAAAACACCGCGGAGTGGTATTTTTTCTGAAAAAAGAAAGCAGTGATAGACTGATAATAAATATTCTCTCTAGTACGTACTGTAAGATTAATGATATTAATAGATAAAGAAAAAAAGAAGCGCTAATATAGTTAGCGGGCTGTAGTATTATACTACATGATCTTCTCGATATCACTCAAGCGCTGGATATATCCACTAACATAAAACATCGAATGTCCTACATTCTATGTAGAAGTAATTTATTTAATCATGAGAAAAATGAAAGATATTATCTTACTTGTTAATACTATATATATTCTATTTTAAGATAATGATTCGTTTCCTTTCTCAAAGAGACTGTTACATAAATTAAATGCTGAATGGTATGCAGAGCATGGTGATTGATGCTCAGAAAGAGCATAAGAATATTTTAGCTAAGATAGGCGTAATTCTTAATATTAACCAGTAGAGACAGTTATTGGCAACAGTTAAAGCCAATCTCGCTAGCTTATTATTTTAAGCAATCAGCAGTGTTTATGTCTGTAGAGTGGTTATCTGTGTTACCTATCATAAAGATCCAAATATGTTATTTCTCGATACAAAACAGAATTTTTAGTGAAAAAATACTATGCGTTTTAGTTAAAATGGTAATATTATGATGACGACAGGCAAATCTGATTCAGATATAGCCTGAATAGTACTATAGGTAGTATTAATTACAAGTTAAGACGAATGAATAATAGTGGTAAATATGTGGTAGTGCAGAAGGTCACCCGCGTCTGTCTGTAAACGATAGAGAGTTCATATCTTTATCGGTATATAAAGTAGGAGTGTGTTAGCACTGTAGTGCTTGAAACTTAAGTAACATTACTATTATACTTATGTTCTTTACAAGAACTATTAATAGTATTAGTGCTTTAACTATCAGTTAATAGCTTAAACGGATAAATAAACTTATGGGACGGTATAGAGTTAGATATAAGTTTTATTTTTGTTTAGATAAATTTCTGATAATAGATATTTATACTTTTTTAAAAAAAAGTATAAACCATTGGAATATATTAAAGATAAACTAGAGCTTTTTAATAAAAGCCACTTTGGTGAAGAAACTTAGTTAATTTCTGAGTTAGAAAAATTAAAATAATAATCGTAGGATATGTTTCTTGGAAGTTTTAAGTACTTTAATAAAAGTTAAAGGTAAACAAATAATAATCAATGAAATAGTTTAATTAACTAGTGTTATTTTAATGTAACTATCTAAAGTTTTAATTCTAAAGATTTTAATCTTTAGAATTAAAACTACTATATAATGTATTTGTTAGTTTAATTTTTTTACACAAAAGCTAAAATAAAACAAATATACATCATATTTTTTATAAAAAATAAAACTATCAGATGTGATGATTTAATCTAATATTAATATTATCTATATTAGATTTAGGATTATATTTCTAAATTTTAGAATATGAATTTAATTCAAGAAAAGTAGAGATAAATAAAAAGTGTAATAAAGTGCTCTGTTGCGCACTATTAAAGAAAAAATTTAATATTTGAATAATTGTTTTAATAAAAAAATTTCTCAACGTCCATTAGATAAAATACTTTTAAATAAAAAAATCAAAAAACTATAATTCCAAGTGATGCTAAAGTTATTATATAGCATAAGTCTAAGATGGATAAACATTAAAAATATTATACTATATAGCTTTATAAGCTCCCTGCTTAAGCCACTAAATAGAAGTATATAGCTTATGTTAAACAGGTCTTAACAGAAATAATTTTTAATAAAATATAACTCAGCATTATAAATTTATTAATTAATTTATAATTAGCTGCTTCTATTATTTTTTTTATAATTAGAAAAGAATAATTATAGATAACAAAAAGTTAAAGTAAATTTAAGAAGATCTAATTTATTATTATCTTTATTTAATATTTAATTAAGTATTAATAGACACTATTAATTAATATTTTTAAAATTTTAAATATTTTTACTTTTGTGAAAAGTCATTAATAAATCAATCTAATATATGCATCAACATCATCTTTAATTATATATAAAATTTATAATTAATAGTATATTACTAATATAAATAATTCATGATCATATCATATATATTTAGTATATATTGATGCATAGTGATTAACTAAAATTTGGCACTATGTTAGAGTTTCTTAATATTTATTTTTTAATTTATTTGTTGAAATTTCACTATCATATTGATTTTTTTCTTGACTATAATATATTATTCCACAGTATATTCTAAATTTTATAAGATACTTCGTTGAAGCCTATAATGATCCATTACTGATATCTTCTTTTAGATTTATGAAGAAGCGCTATATCAGTATGCTTCTCACATGGTGAGAAGCATACTGATACTTTATTTTATTCGCTAAACCCATAGAAATTCATCATAACTCTGCTTCTTTATTATAAAGAAGAACCATAAACAACTATAAAATATAACTCTTGCTGGTTTATTATCCCTGCGTTTCCCTAATATAGATGCAGGTTACATTACTATACTATACTTAGTTTTGCTCTGTTACGCCAAATTAGTGCTAATGATTTTATCCTAAAAAAGGATGCAGTTTATGGTGTGACTGTTGTTGGTGAAAATACATTTTCGTTAGAAAAGCAGTGTTCTATACGTATAAAAGTGGCAAGCTTCCTAAATTTTGAGCAATTAAGAATTAATGTTATTAATCCGCCGAGTTAGCACTGAACCGCGATATTGTCTTGCTTACTATGACGGGTTTTTAATTATTTTTTGGAGCCACTTACATGCCGGTTAAGTTAATGGAGCGTAGCTATGCTACTGAAAAAACAGCAGAGCGACAGCTATGACGGGCTATAGATTTGCAGTATTGATGTTATGATTTTCGTTTGTGTAAAAATTCGACGCCAGCACGCTTGAGTTACTTTTGCATTAAAACCTAGAAGCGCATTGCCATTTAAGAAAGCTTTTTTCTATTTTTATCTGTTGCTGTTTATGTCCTTCCTGATTATGACTGTTAGTCAAGTTGTTATATAAAGTCACTATAGAATACACCGGTTTTAAATCTTTTTGATGACTTCATGAAAAGAACGCCGTATCTAATGAAAGCGAGGAACTATGAACTATGCGCATCCTGAAGCCCTTTACTGGAATAAGACTATTAATCGGCTTGATCTTAACTCATCATTGAAATTGCATATTGAACTGATAAAAAATCATCTATGGCTAAAATCAGACCGATGTCTGCGGTGCGGCGAAATTATCGCCATTGACGATTAATAAATATACCTTTATTTCTACGTTATCCTACGTAGTAATTATGCCTAAAGAGGACAGTCCTATTTCTTATTTGTTTTGTTTTTAAGAAATGTGCTTGTTTAATTTGATGTTATTAGCGATAATAAAATTATCGTTAGCTTTCCAGTATTTATCTAAATAAGGTTGAGCTTTTCCTTAAACACCTTACTCTTTATTTATTAGGTATTGATTTCATAAGATAGTGATGAAACGGCAAAATGCCGCTTATCGACAGTATTTGCCCATAAATTTTGTATACCGCTGGTGCCCATTTTTTGCTACCGTCTGGCGATGAATGAAAGCGTATATCATCGGAGGATATGGAAGTTTCTTAATCACGCATTTCATAATTGGAAGGTCTTATCGATGAGCTGTTAACATTTGTATAATTCAACTAACTGCAGTTTTTATTAAAATTAACCGCTTTCGATTTGCCGCGCTAGCGCGGCGATAAATTGCATGGTTTGCATACTCTTTTAAATCCGTAATGCGCTATTGCCAAGAGGATCCCTCCGGCTTTTAACCTTTTTATGCATTAATGTGGTTGTGAGGAGATAAAGATATAATAAGTGTTATTGTATGTCGTAACTAAAAGTGCTTATCCTTTTTTTAGGGCGTGCGTGAAGATTCTCTTTCTTTTTAATAAAGAACCACTGTTGTGCAAGCGGTTAAAGAGTGGATACTATTTCTGCTGCTTAATTGAGCTACTCTTCTCGCTCCAATGTGTATCCTTACCGCTTACCCGGATAAGGTCTTCGCTAGTCTTGTTTGCGATATATCGCTATAATCGTGACACTAGGTAATTTAGACATCTCTCATTAGAGACTAATCTATAATGTATAATTATCGTTATGGAAATTATTCTAGATGTCTTTGTACTCTGCGCACTAATTAATATATTATTCTATAATTTAAACTTCTTCTTGGAAGAAGAAGCCTACGGCTAATTGCCTTTATTCGATTGAATATAATATTTTTTATTCTTCTTAGAAACCGTTATCGGCTATAGCGAGTAAATTCTACATGAATGAATCTCAATATAATCATAATATAAATTTCTCTATATATCATACCTTTGTTGTTCTTGATTTTTATGACGTCACTTTTCTCTCCTGGTTCAGAGCAGCACTAAGTATGAGCTGCGAACGTTGTTCTTTGGTCACGATAACCGTAAGGCGATAATCAAATCTCGCTGTTATGTAGTATTTCATTACCGATCAGCAGTGCTAGCAGTATCAGACCAGCGCTATAAAACTTTGGTAGTTATCTTGTTTAATAAACGTCTAAACCCTTAGGTGATGGTTGAGTCGTGCTATCCTCGTTCTGAGGGGAAAAGAATTTTATGTTAATAAACCTGAAGCATGTTTTAATGCTTTGAAACCGCTGGTTCCGCCAATGGGAGAGAGATCACAAAGTGTTAATTCTATAATTAAATAGGCAGAATGATACGTATATCTGCAATAGCAAGATGCTTTTACAGATGAAAACTAGAAAATTTCTGGCTAACCAGTATAAATCCGCGCGCCACTCATTACCGTAATACGCGATAGTTGAGGCAATTAAACACGCTTCAGCAGGATACGATGGCGCCATGAATGTCGGGGGGTTATGTCATGATTTTGCGGTTAAGGTTGAATAAAATTCATGGCTTTCTGAATACGTTTTTCCGATATCGGAGTGGGTGTTCCTAGCTGTTGTGCAAAGAAGCTGACTCGAAGCTCCTCAATCATCCAGTAAATTTCTGCGACATCATCCCCGTCGCGCCGGTCTAAAGGTAATTTAGCTTGCCATTGCCGCCAATCCTGTTGCAGGATTTTGACTTTCATCATTTGCACGCGGTCGCGATGAGGGTCGATGGTAAGCTTATTCAAACGGAGTTCAATAGCGCGTAAATAACGTAAAATATCCCCTAACCGCCGCCAGCCGCTAGCAGTGATAAAACCCCGATACACCAGACCATTAAGTTGGGTTTTAATATCTGAAAATGTCAGTGCCTGGCTAAGATCTATTTTGTTCTTTAAACACTTATGAATAGCAAACATCACACTCAAGATTTGTTCTACTTCATTGGCTATTTCAATCACCACTGTGTTAAGATGTCTGCAAACATATTCCTGTAGTCGTTGGAAATCTTGTTCTTGCCATACCGCCCCGCCTTGGTCCATCATCAGTTTATCCACCCCACAGTTAATACAGTCATCTATCAACTCCAGGACTTTGCTGTAAGGATTGAAATAAAGTCCTAGTTTTGTTTTATTGGGTAGCTTTTTATGCAGGTATTTTATCGGAGAAGGAATATTCAATAACAACAAACGGCGCAATCCTTGCCACATTGCTCGTTGTTGCTCTTTTTCTGTCTCAAATAACTTGATGGAGACACTTTGTTTCTCGTCCACTAACGCCGGCCAGGCTATAAGGAAATAATCGCCTTTTTTCTCTTCGAACCGCTGCGGCAAGGTACCAAAATTCCAGCATTGTAGATTCTTTTTCTCTAGGCTTTTATCTATTACCGCTGCTAACGTCTGCTGCATGTTATTTTTAAGCTTGGCTTTCAGTGTATCCAGATCTTTGCCTTCAGCTAGAATTTTTTGTTGCTCATTCATAACGCGGAAGGTGATTTTCAGATGATCTGGTACCCGATTCAATTGCCAGGTATCTCGTTCAATGGTAACACCGCTTATGTGCCGTAATTCCCGTTCAAGGGCATCTAGCAGTGGAATTTCATAGGGCGTTGTCCGTGCCAGAAACGCCTCGGCATAATTTGCCGCTGGCATAAAGTTACGGCGTAATGATTTTGGTAGCGACTTAATAAGTGCAATGATCAACTCTCGACGGATGCCGGGAATTTGCCAATCGAACCCCTGTGGCGAAACTTGATTTAACAGCGGTAACGGAATGTGTACTATAACACCATCGGTATCGTTACCAGGCTCAAATTGATAATCCAGGCGTAGTTTTAGGTTAGCTTGGTGCCAAAGGTTTGGATAATCAACCTCGCTTATTGTTTCCAGGTTTGTGCGCACTAGCATAGTTTTAGTAAAATTAAGTCGCTCAGGATCGATCTTTTGTACTTGCCGCCACCAGCTATTGAAGTGGCGCGTTGATACGACTTCCTGACCAATACGATCATCGTAAAACTTAAACAGCGTTTCATTATCCACTAAAATATCTCGCCGCCTAGATTTATGTTCTAGCTCCTCTACCTCATCTAAAAGCTGCCTATTGACATGGAAAAAAAGATGACGGGTTTGCCAGTCCCCTTCTATCAGCGCATGACGAATAAATAGTTTGCGGCATAAGAGTGGATCGATAGATCCATAATTCACTCTACGCCCAATGACAATGGGTAGGCCTAATAGCGTGACCCGCTCCGTGGCTATCACTGTACCAGAGGTTTTCTCCCAGTGCGGTTCGCTGTAGGTGCGTTTTACCAGATGGGAAGCTAGCGCTTCTATCCACTCCGGTTCAATTCTGGCAGCGATGCGCCCCCATATCCGGCTAGTTTCTACCAGCTCTGCCACCATGGTCCATTTCGGTGGTTTCTTAAACAACGCTGATCCAGGATATAGCGCAAAACGGGTGTTATAGATACCGGTATATTCTTGCTTGTCGGTATCTTTCTGTCCAATATGGGACAGAAAGCCGGTTAAGAGAGCGCAGTGTAATGATCTGTAATCCACGGGCTTTGTATTAATTACTAACCCTAGGGTTTTCACTGTCCTTCGCAATTGTGTATAGACATCTTGCCATTCCCGTACCCGTAAATAACTGAGAAAACCCTCCCTACACTGTCGGCGAAATTGGTTAGAAGAAAGGGTTTTTTGCTGTGTTTCCAGATAGTCCCATAAGTTAATAAACATTAGAAAATCAGACTCTTTATTTGCGAAACGATGATGTTTTTCATCCGATGCTTGCTTTTTATCTATCGGTCTTTCACGCGGATCTTGAATTGATAATGCGGCAGCAATAATCATAACTTCACGTACACAATCACCTTTCCGGGCTGCCAGTATCATCCGTGCTAACCGCGGGTCTAGCGGCAGTTGAGCTAATTGCTGGCCAAGTTGTGTCAGACAATAGCCCTGTTCTGTTTTGCTTTCGAGTGCCCCTAATTCTTCTAAAAGTCGCACACCGTCTTGAATATACTTTTTGTTGGGCGCCTCGAGAAAAGGAAAGGCTGCAATATCGCCAAGTCCCAGTGCCGTCATTTGTAGAATGACGGACGCTAAGTGAGTACGCAGTATTTCAGGGTCGGTAAAGCTAGGCCGCAAAAGAAAATCCTGTTCTGCATATAGGCGTATACAAATACCTTCTGATACGCGGCCGCAGCGTCCCTTGCGTTGATTGGCCGATGCTTGAGAAATTGGCTCAATAGGTAGGCGTTGTATTTTGCTACGAAAACTGTAACGGCTAATGCGTGCCATGCCGGGATCGATGACATATTTGATACCTGGTACAGTGAGTGATGTTTCGGCTATATTTGTCGCTAATACGATGCGTCTTCCGGTATGAGATTGGAACACCCGATTTTGTTCAGCGTTAGACAAGCGGGCATATAGTGGCAGCACCTCGGTATGAGGGAGATTAAGTTGATTGAGCCCATCTGCGATTTCATGAATTTCACGTTCGCCGCTCATGAAAATGAGAATATCCCCAGGTCCCTCTCGGTTAAGCTCATGCACTGCATTATAGATCCCTTGTGCCTGAGCCCCCCCATCGCCCACCTGTGTTATAAGCGGGCGATAGCGCACCTCTACCGGATACGTGCAGCCAGACACTTCAATGATTGGCGCGTGATGAAAGTGACGCGAAAAGCGCTCTGGATCGATAGTGGCGGAGGTAATTATGACTTTTAGATCAGGTCTGCGCGGTAATAGCTGATGCAGGTAGCCCAATATAAAATCGATATTCAGGCTACGTTCGTGGGCTTCATCGATGATTAAGGTGTCATATTGTAATAGCTGGCGATCTTGCTGTATTTCCGTAAGGAGTATCCCGTCTGTCATCAATTTTACCAGAGTATTATTACCTATCTGATCATTAAATCGCACTTTATAACCCACGGTGCCCCCAAGCGGGGTGGCAAGCTCGTTAGCAATACGATTAGCCACGCTGCGTGCCGCTAGTCTTCGTGGCTGCGTATGCCCTATCATGCCGGTAACTCCTCGCCCGAGTTCGAGACATATTTTTGGTAACTGAGTTGTTTTACCAGAACCGGTTTCTCCAGCTACGATGACCACCTGATGGTCCATTATCGCTTTTAAGATAGCCTGACGTTTCTGTGTAACTGGCAAATTTTCTGGGTAGATAATAGGGGGTATGGCTGCACGGCGCTCTTGAATCCTCTGAAGCGAAGTAGGGTTGCCGGTTTCCATTTTATTGATTCCACTGTTGCTGTGACTCGCTGTTCAAAGGGCATATTGCGCTATCCTGTAAGCAGCGCTTTGGCATCTTTTTGTCGCGGATCATAACATCGTTTAGCGTCACGGTCAGTGCTGTAAGGGATAAATTCATATTTATATTCCTTTATCGCCCGGACATGCCTATCTAGGCTAATCTTATCTTTAAAATTTTCATTAGTATTATACCATTAAGACGGTGGGTAATCCGATGATGGCTTTTAGTATTGTTCAATGATTTCCAATAAACAACTCAAATTATTGTGTTATAAGCTCAACAGGAAGTTGATTAAAGTAAACACTAGGTTGTCGAACCTAGATATTATTAAAGAATAACCATGAGCAAAGTTTTTTCTAGTTAAGCTCAGTATCTATCTTCCTAAACTAGTCTATTGGCTGACCATGTCATTAATAAATGAAGCAAGTAGTATTCAAATGATGATGTTATTATTGTATGTGATTTAGGCACTCAACCGCCATGAAATTAGATAGTGAGTTGAGTTTTGCACTGCGTTTCTCTGGCGCTATATCTTGACCCTACCACTAGCAGTTAGCGCTGGAATTATCTGTCGAGCTGATAGGAGTCTCATAGAATAATGATATGTGTGTACCACACTAATATATAATTTTCGATACCTAGTCAGTTAAAAAAAACTATTTTATATAATTATCGTTCGTACCGGTGTAACTTTCCGTTACAGCAAGCAGGATCCAGAAGGGTTTATAAAAACACGCGCTTATTATCACTGTCCTCTGTAGTATTCATAAAGATACCCATAGCGCTCTCTTGTCACTTACTATCTACATTTCTTCTTGGGATTAAAGTTATCACTGACATAAGTTTTATTTACGCTGAAGGCGTAGTGACTTATTGATCTGGAAGTAGCAGTGAAAACATAGAAAAGGTAAAGTCCTCATTTAGAGGTTTGTTTCTACTTAACATGAGCTCTCATACTAAGGCATCAATTGCGCCAATCGATGCCGCTTGGTTAGCGTACTTGTTGTTCAACAGCACCTTTTGCGGATCGGCTTTAATTGCGAGTATTTAGCTCGTGAAAGGGAATGGAGTAAACTATTTAATCAATCTGTAAAGTGATAGGTTAGCGGATCTCTAACTGCTAGCAGTTCTGCGTCAGACGATTAGCATAATAATGCTTGGTGTCTATGAAAAGAATTATCACTATACCATATATTGCCTCGCTTAGTACGCTAAGCCCCTTCTGCGCGACGCGGATGCGATTAGACTATATCAGATCAGAAAAAAACCTACCTCAAATGCCTTACTCAGGCATTTGAGGTATTATTCTGCTAAATACTGTAACTGGTAAAATATGCTAGCGTACGGTATCAATTATAAAGCATATTTTAATCCCCCGCTAGACGCAATAGTAACGGGTAGTAGGCGTGGTGATATTGCCTTGTAATTCGCTGCGGATAGCGGTATATAGCCATAAATTATTGTCATTTTTTATTTTACCATTCAAGTAAAAGAGTAAATGATTATCTGTCACCAGGAACGTTACAAGATCGATGACATTCAGCACTATGTTAGTTGATGATCGTTCATGGTTAATACTATGGTCAGATTTTTGCCTTAATAAGTTATAATATAATAATTATTTATCATTAAGTGAATGAAATCTTTTTTTAGTTACGCCTATAGTATTTATTTTCGCTTGAACACGTATCACTTCTTTACCGAGAATAATTGGTAGAATTTCTTAGTAATAAAATTGCGTACAGGCCATGGCAACGCTAAAGGGGTTCCTTGTTAATATGTGTCCCGTGTTGTTTATACAAAATCATCGATATTGGTATTTGTTCAGTAAATGAACAAATAAGGGTCGACTCTATGGTTAGCCCCACTTCGTTTAATTATTTAAACAGCTATTCTGAGTGGTATATAAACTTCTTTGCAATTGCTAAAGCATTATGTCAACAAAATTGCGGGTCCTTCCAACGCTTGGTTAAACAAATAGATTAAGGAGGGTGCTGACGCCGGCTGATAGTGAATATGCTTAATGATATAGGACCACTATGCTAGCTTCGTAGCGCTGCGCTGATTATTTAGCACTAATCAACCGGCATAATCTGCTTGATTCCCGCCGGGAAATTCACTGAAGTATAATTTAATATTTCATCATTAACAACTGTGGCAGTAATAAATTCTTCTTGGAGAACCAGAAAACTGTTTTCCCGTATCGTGCATTCCTACCTGGAACCGGTTATACCATCAGGTAAGGTACTAGCTTAATTAAAAATGTACACAAGAGATTACGTAAGGAAAAAGGCAAATTCTTTCAGCCACAGAAAGCTTATACAGTATTTTTTGCTGGCTTTTTTCTTAGTTATCTTTTGGCATGATTAATAACACTGATAATCTTGATAAACGTAGTATGGTAGCTAGTAATTGTTTCTGAGTAATGCTTGAGCCTGTTGAGCATTAAGCGCATCATATTTTTAGTGGTCAAGCTAAACTAATCACCGTATTAGAGTTTCACTGGGATATAATTTCTGATTTGTTTAGCAGTAACTAACTCATCGTTATATTCATGTGGTATGAGTGCACTGTAAAATACTCCAGAAGAATATAGGCTGTTATTTTTATGAGCTACTTTGCTGAAGCTTAAAGCCTGTTACCTATATTCAATCGTTTTAGACTTCTGAAGAAGTCCGTTCTATCGGACAGTTATACCAACAGTTACCCCGCCGATTCATTTTTTGATCTGGTAATACTATAGTAACTACCAGCTATTTTATAGAGCTACCCGGATCGCTGTAGAACATCACTTCGGCTGCTTTACTCCACGTTTCCTTATGCCATTTCCAGTGCTTTATGGTCATTTTCTGTCCGGGGAAAACGAGAAATAGGTCAGTACAGCTATTTTCTAGCGAACAAATCAAGAACAAATGAAAGGCGTATCCAGCGTTTCTCAGCTTATGTATATTTTACATCACTTCTCCCAGTATTCAATAGCACTTTTGACCTGCTGGAAGCCATCTCAGGGGAAGGTTACCTATGGCTTAGAGCAGGTGATTTTTCAAAAGGTACAGCGCGATCTTTTTTTAAACAAGATAGGTAAGGAAAGGGGCTCGCAAGGCTATATATTCAGATATATTATAGGTGTTTATTAAACAGCCTGGTAGTATTCTATACTACCACGGTCATAATTATCCTTATCTCCAGCCCGTTGGAGTATGCTTATGCCATAGAGATCTATATCGTTCTGATTAATCAAACGTTGATCAGATGGTTATTGGTTATTGGTTATTGGTTATTGGAGTATGTTACCACTACTTATGGCGTTTATATTTATATTCGCTTTCAGTGTCATTATTGTAATTGCATCTATAGTATAAATCGGGCTGCGTTATTGCGTCATCCGATTCTAG
Organism: Sodalis sp. (in: enterobacteria); assembly: GCA_051710585.1. Taxonomy (GTDB): domain Bacteria; phylum Pseudomonadota; class Gammaproteobacteria; order Enterobacterales; family Enterobacteriaceae; genus JBPESP01. The sequence continues at coordinate 665,025 of JBPESP010000001.1, forward strand.
CCATGGTATTTTTTGGCTATGTAGCAAAAAAAGTATCGGTGATCTAGAGTCTTTTTTAGACCTGCAATAAGCCTGATAACGATAACTAACTTAATTATCTTTTTACTGCTTTCGTCAGTCATATTTACGCTGACCAATGCTTATAATAGCCAAAGTACCCATCGGAAACTACTAATGTTTTATGCTCTAAACTTTTTGTTTATCTTATCATAGTTGGTACTGGATCTGTTGGGGGGGGTGGCCGACTTTCCAAGAAACCAGCTGAACAGGCGCGTAAAAAAGCTTGACTATTAAGTAGCGTAGCGATGAATCATCTTACTTTTTATTAAAAGTAGGAAATTGCAATGCTTCTCATTACTTCTCTGCCTAAAGAAAACTCTAATTTAGAGTTCGCTAGTAAACCGGCGTATTACCCAGCCTGAATTACTTCGTCTGTCGGTGGCGTTAATTGATTTATGGCACCATCCAGCTCGTAAATATAGCCCAATTTTGCTAATTCATGCATTATCTTGACAGTAAGGGTAGTGTCGTTGACGCAAGTGCAAGCGCAATCGAGCGTAGTTAGTTGCCATTTTTTTGTCAGAAGAATTCTTCTGCTCGCGATAAATTATTTGTTTGACTAATTCCATCGAGTTTGAGAGTGTAGCTACTATGGTCGGAATAATAGCTATTTACCGTCGTGTAAAAAACCGCGCTATGATATCATTTTACCGGTCGTCTCAGTTTTTTTTTGCTAGCAGAGCAGCGTAAAATCGCTAAAATTTGCCGTCTAATACAAAAAACTTATTGGTTTATTGCATGCTTATTGCGGCAGTTATGCTACCGCTTAAAGTAATAGTAAATTGCGTTAGCAGCTTGCTGATATTGATATCATTACAGGAGTTTAGTATAGTGTCTTTCGCATTTTTATCATTGAACGTCTATTCTATTAGCGCTTGTCTGGCGTCGAACTTACCCTGGAGCTACCTATGTAGTTAATATTCGCGTCCAGCATATAAAAGAGTTTTTCCTGCAGAGCACTGATCTTTAAAAATTTTTTTTGGGGGTTGGAGGGGGGTTAAAGAAATACGATCCGCACATTCTTTGGGCTGGAGAATGCATACTCCAGCGCCCGTCATTATCATCGGACGGATCGCGCCCAGGAGATGATGACAGACTATTTTACCAACCTTGGTGAGTATCTGTACTATAAACGGTTGCTAAAATGCTTTGGTACCAATATTACGGAACGGTCTAGCATGCTAATACTTTTAAAAAACCGGCACTACTACTCCATAAAAAAATAAAACATTACCACTCGCGGTAAAATATGCGCTTAGGTTAGCTTATCACCGATATAGGTTGACAGGATATGCGTGGCGCGCAATGAAATCTATTTCCAGTAACTTTTTATTGTAGTTAGGATTGATGTTTATAACATATGGGGAACTCCTGTCACTGAAAGTAAGACACTGCTCAATTGCTTTGATGAAGTTAAAATGCTTATTGCGCCTTTTGATATTATAGAGTTCTATGGATAGAATCCATAATAAAATGAGCGTCGGGTGTATAGGCGGAAAATATGAATAAACTATGAACAAACTTTAGTCGTTTACAAATACTGCTATCTATGTCAAGCAGTCGGTAGTACGCGTTGAAGTATCCTAGCAATCGCAAATAGAAAATAGCGTGTATTCTGAATACGAGATATCGTAAGGATAGTATACCGATATAGCTTACTGCCTGAAATACATTGGTGATAATATCGGCTATAATTAGGTACGGTAGGACCCAGCATAATATTTATTAGTTTAACCGTAAACCCTCCTGCTATGCAGGATATAGCAGATATGTATAAAGCTCGGCAGATAATGGCAAATATAATCCTAGTAGCGATAAACATTACACCAAGAGAATCATTAGCGCCCCGATGGTGTTCACTTAAATACTCTGATAAACCATAATATCATCTACAACTAGTCGTAAAAAACCGATATCGCCTACCTGATAATGCCGTTTCATACAGGTCTCAGCTGTATGCTGCTGAGAAAAAAGTTTGATAACATTATTAAAATACACCCCTTCGAAAATGTGCTCTCCATTTTACCCATCGACATCACCATCTAACTATCATTCACTTAGCAGTCGTATACAATAACTGTTCATTACTACTAGCGGCGCCCATCACCGAGCAGGTGCTAGAAGTGAGATTAGGAACCGATAGAGATTTTCAGCTATATAGCCAACCAGAACACTCTTCTCCTTTTCAGTTCTGCGTGAAACTCTATCATTTTTGATAAATGGTATTTCTGCCCGGCTCTACGGGAATTTAAGTTTGTTGATAAGCTCTCGGCGCTTTGTAGGTTACATCTGTTGGGCGGATAAGCCACGCTGATATAATTCTTTAATAGCGTTCCCCACCTACCAGGGATAACTATCGCTCCAGTACATTAAACCCACGCTAATATTGCCGATTAAGGTCGGCGTATATACGAGGTTCCGCTGAGATAATTGCTAGACTACTATAGTTAGGTAGTATCAATGCTAAAAGTTGATAATAGTGGGTTTAGGCGGCATTACTTTTTTCTATCTTTCACTTTGAACAGCAGATTATTCTTGCTAACTGCCTCGATACTGACTTTTAAGACGCTCTTTCAATTTTACTCTTCCAAGCGGGGGACTTCGCTATTTAAAGTCGCATTCAGTGTCTAAAGTAGGCAATCAGGTAAGAAAAGTGGCTATATACTGCTGTTGTTAAAATTCGCTGGTAGCACTGGCTCAAATTGATATAGCTATTAACTCTAGGTATTATAATTCCAGCTTGCACACCAGAATCAGAAGTTTACACTTTATACCTATATTGGAAAGATTATCGCAGGATTTGGCTGGATATAATTGTTACTACGTGTCAGCTACGTCGTAGCTAATATTCAATAAATTCTATATATAATAGGCAAACTGACACAAATATTGATATTATAAAAAAATTTAAAGCGCGTATCTGATGGTAGGTAATCTATTGAAGTAGTGTTGGCTTTTTTGTTAGGCGTCAGTACCTGGAAGGTAAATGCCACAAGATTCGTATGTTGATTGGATAGCGCCCTGCTGCCGGTATGCAGTCAACAGTTATCAGGTTGAGTAGGTGCTACTCTGATCGTAAAGTGGGAAACAATATCATCATCCATAGTGTCTCATCTTTAAGCTCCGGATAAACTTCTTCTTCCTCTTCTTCTTTCAGAAGAGCCAGGCTTACTCTTGCCAACCTGTACTGCGGTACGCAAAAGCTAATCCTTTAATATATTCCGAATAAGATTAAGGATCAGTACCAGAGACTTACCAGCGAACGCCATGGCGGCAAAAAACCGCACCACCATACCACAATCATCATCTCTTTTCATCTCAGGACAGGAAACGTTAATCATTGCTATATTATTATATGAATGATACCTCTAACCAGATTTCCTTTCTCGTCATTGGACGGTCTTATTAAGGTATCAAGTTTTTTTTGAGCACTAGTGTATTTTGATTAGGCAGAGAATTTGGAATTAAAAAATGGAAACGATGCTGTGAGGATGAAGAATATTGGCGCCGAAATAAGATAGATTTATCGCTTCTTAAATAGGAAGCTAACTCAATAAATGCATATCAGTATACGATAGGATCGTAAGTATACACGTTGTCTGCCTGGTTAGATTCCATAAAATCACTGCTTAGACAAGCCTACAACACTAGCGCAGAGCGATTAGATCTATTGCGGCAGTGTATTACTAGCTCTCCGCGTTCCTTATAGGTGGTAAACCCCCATAAGAATGATGTGATCGTAGGGATTGCAGTATTACTAATGCGCTGTGTAGATTCCGCGATATCCACCGTCAATTCTAACCTCCTTATGTTAGTAGTTTTTACCAGCTTGATGACCCTTACGTAAAAGCCACGCAAGCAACAGGGCTTCCATTAGCGCAATAGACAATTTTACTGCTGCTATGGATGACGATGTTAACGCTGTTAGGGCAATATTTAACAGCTAAATACCATGTAACAGATACTTAAGCTGAGGGAATTTCTGCTTGAGAACGCCATGTAACGCTGTATAATTAAACCTTGGTAAGGCGATGCCAAACTTTTTTTAAAATTGACTAAAGATATTTGTTCAGCCTCAAGCATATTCTATTGGATATATATAGATAGCTGCTATTGAGTATTCCACCGTAGATGGTAATTTAGATGATTTGTAATTTTGAGTGGTGTAGATAATATCAATGAGGTCGCTAACATGTTTCATGATAGCGACAGAAATTTTGCTGACGTTAATGTCCTCCACTGTGATACTAGTTTGCCCCCTCAACCTTTCCGCGTAAAAAAGTAACGGTAATCCTTAACGAAAGAGTTAATTAGGTAGTCTCTACGTTACTAGATAACAACTATTATTTATATGTGGACAATTATCCATAAAAATAGAATATTTAATAAAATGAGTGTATTTTTATAATTTTTATCTATCAATAGATCTTACAATAGATCTTAAGGCTACGTTGCTGGTGCGTAACGTAGTCCCCATGACACGATAGGCAGATGCTCAATTTGGGTTATTCCCTCTATCACGCAGAACAATATAAAATAATGGTACATAATGTATATTAAAGTTATCTCATATGGGGGATACTGTTAATCCCGTTCAATGAAATGGCATGCATGGTATTATAGTTTATTTTAATATATTTCAGAAAATGATGTTTTCTTGAGTAGAAAAGATTCGCCTGGCGCTGTTTTTATTAAAACAGTAGAATGAAGAGCGTTTAAGTTTGAGAAATCAAGTATCAAACACAGATAGCATTACTGATAATAAACCCTTAATCACGATAAAGAACGTTGAATTGCTGAAACACGAAGTTTTGGAGAATATATTTATTTCTCCATTACCGTTAAGGAGAATACTGGCTTGAGCACCTCTTCTTTCGATTATGTTTATAATTTTAAGTAGTAAAATGCAGAACCTACACATTTCTTAATTGAAGGCAAATTAGTTACCCATAATGTCCTCAAAAATATTTTTTTGAAGCTGAAGGTTACATGCTTAATGAAACTGCCGCCAGCGTAGAGGTGTACAGCGAGCTGTTAAGATATGACATTAACCTAGTGATTATGGATATTAATTTGCTTGGTGAAATAGTTTTTTGTTGGCGCGATAATTTTGGGAATACGCATGGATCGCCATGCTGGTTCTTAATTAACCGCGATAAAAGGTGGATAAAATTCCTTAGATTTTAAATTGGCGTCGATAATGATATTATCAAGTTATTTAATCTACGCAAATTTACTATCTATCTATGTGCACAACTTGTTATTCTGTAATATGAATATTGGAGTCGCTCTTGAAGAGTAGGGCTGATGAAAAGCTGTAGATTTAACGGTTGTATGCCCGATACACCATACGTTCTTAGTAAGAATGTATGGTAGAAGCTATAAACTACCTTGCAGCGGCCTTTGCACCATGCTTCATTTTTGTAACATCCATGCAAGATTTAATCGTGAGAAGCGTTGTTAAAGAAAATAAGCGCTATGAACTGAAAGCCTATAATCGTAGCGTTAAGGTTACTATCTGTCATATTATGTAAGTATTCTTAATCGACCCCAGATACGATACGGATATGCCGGAAATCATCCCTACAATTTACAGTGTAGGATATCGTTTATGTGCGATTTAGAAGAGTAAATCTTACTAATGGCGCTATCCGCCAGAGGTAAGCGGTTCTATTTCTCTATCGGTAAATGCTTCTACATGGCCCTAAATAGTTGTTACTTATTAATTCGTTATCCCTTCCGATCAGCTCTTTAGACACTCATTTTTTAATTGCAAACCAGCGTGTTTGACTACACAGTCACGCTGACTAGTATCATATAGCCTAAAAATTTCTGATAAATGGTTATGGATATTATTTATCCTAGGGAATAATTGATGCTACATTTAGCGAGTTTTTAGTAAAACTTTCACCATTCGATCTGAATAAGGCAAATAGACAAGTGCGTTATATTTAAAATCATAAAAGCGGAGCACTTGTAAGTATTTAAATATCAGTGAAAGTGTATTTTTTTTGAAATACCACTATGATATAGTGTTAATAATTTTGGGTATTGTTCATGATAATGAACAATTTGACTTGTTGAGAAGAAATCGTCGCATTGGGGGTTTCCTGCTAGGCTATAGTTTCCTTTAATAGCGCACCTGTTTTAGTATGGGTGAGATACCATGTTATGTTGAGATATAACTGGATTATCAAATACGTTCATGACAATTTTTGTGATTTTGGCGGAACAGTTTAAATACGGTATCAATGAAGCTTATTTTAGGCCAAGGTTAGATAGAGGCTAAAGGGCTAATTTCTTAGGATAAGAACGATTTTTTATTTATACATCATTAGCTTATTTCCTGTAGCGCTTAAGGGGTCCCGCTAACGCACCGGCATTAGCAAGATTGGTTAATATTAATAATAAGATAATATTTTTTCGATATATAAAGCTGATTCAATAGCTAGAAGGATCTCTCTCGCTAGAGAGAGTCACTGTCAAGACTGCTGTGACCTTATTATTGGTTTAACTAGCTGCTTGCTATTTAAATATTGCGCTGCAATATCATTTCGATTCTTAGCAGATGTGTTCAGCCGTATTTTCAAGAAATAATTAGCCCAAGTCCTGGTGTTGTATCGCTGTAAAAAAGAGCAGATACCCCATCGGCATTAGACACCAATTTGTACAGAAAACATTTTACACTGCCGTAGGTGCCGTAGGCAGAGTTCATCAGGCTAACGGCGATGGAATAACAGGTCGTCAACCTACGAAAAAATTATATATGGTGTACTATTGAGCAACAGTAGTTTCCGTACCGAGTGGTATATCCATTTTAAACATCTATACCTTGACGAGGCTAAATGCCTTCTCTGCTCTGTACGGAGTAAACTATACTAGGTCTAGTCTGGAAAAAGATAAAGAGGAGAAAGTTCTCTATACTATCGCCATAAAACTGTGGCATATACTATAAAACATGCCACGGCGGGAAACTAGTTCTTTGGAAAGCGCCAAGTATGCCTGCTTTATTTATCAGGCTTCCGTTCCACGATCTGCTACGAATATTTTATTCCGATATGGCATTAACACTGTAGCTCATCCAGAGCGAACATATCCAGATGGAAACATCGCCCGCTGTTTATACCATCTAACCGGATACCAGTCATTGGCTTGACTGATAATCCATGCGCAATAAGGAGCATTTGCGCAGCTTAAGTTGTTACTCTGGATGCATTTTGTACGGACAAATATTAAGCAGTGTATCATGCATCCTAGCTGATGAGTAATTATCAAAGCCACAGCGCTATGCGTAACCGGGTTATGCCTGTCCACCAGGTTTAATACAGAGCGTGGACGTTTAGGTCAGCATTGAAGCTGTGGGGGGTAGGAAAGAATATGACATTTATTTGGATAGTGATTGAAACGCATGTCTTCAGGGGTTTAATTTGGCTCTACTGGTTTAATTTTACTTAATAATATATTACGGGGAATATTAGAAAGGCGAGAATAAGGTTATGAAATAGCGTGATTGATTAAGTAGTATTGACGTAATGAAGTGCTGCAGGGCAGGAGTATTATTAATGTTTTCACGGAAGTCCGTCTGGCATACGCGCGTTAGCGTGTACCTTAAGATCTATTACTGGCATTAGTGTCTTTCTATAACCCTGTCTTTATTAGGGATGATACTAACCGCGCAATTAGAGCGGAGTGTTCCATACAGTTGCTATATGATTTATCATTCCATCTCTGGCGCTACAGAAAGATTTAACGGTGTTCTATCTTCTGCGAGTTATAAGGTTATAGTGGTGATATTAGTTCCAAGCTTATTCTAAAACTTCTACTGTACGAGATTGCCAGGTAGCGGGGTGAATGATATAGATACACCTTGCCAGCGCTTAATGTTTGTTAGGAGTGGAAGATGTTGCGTTTATAAGCTATCGCTATTTCATTGAATTAGTATGTTTAACCTATCATATTTTTTTGCTGCTCAGAAGTAGCATTGCTGCTCGGTGTTAGTTGGCAGCTTCACTAAATGACTTAACGAATAGCAGTAAAATACCTCACAAGTCAGCATATTTTTATATAGCCGCGGTTTCGGAAAAACAGAATTTTCTCTATAAAGGTGATAGAGCCTAGCTAGTTGGCATTGGAATTAGGCCAGGTGTTAACTCTGTTAGGTCCAGAGTTATAACCAATGTTGTCAAGAACACGATTATGGTTAAAGATTTGATAAAATACTCTAGATAGGCCGTGCTGATGGGAAAATTGATTTACGGATTTACTAGTTTAGTAGGTTTTGTATATTTTGTTATGTTAAATATTTGCGCTGTATGTTTTGCAGGGCAAAATGGTGTACTCTAATTTATTTAATAGCTTAATAAAATATTAAACGCCAGGGCAGCGGAAAGTGTTCTTCCAAATACCAACACAGATTTTTATGCTGATCATGTGTTATATGTTTCAATTTGAATCCCTTGCTGTAAAACTAGTTACTTTGTTTAGACTGACTACATTTTAAAAAACACCTCCTGGCCAATTACTGTCTGCTTCACTGACCAGGTTCCGTTTAAATGCTAGGCACCCTGGTGGAATTGTGTCAACCACATTTAAAACTAAATCATAAAATTATTTATTAATTAATGTTTTAATTTTTTTAAGAATAAAAATCGTATGCGCTAAAAGGTATAAAGTCGGTTATTTAGATAGTTTTACAGCCTATGTCGCTAGAAAATCATTCCGTCATGGCCGTTCCAGAGGTGTTGTTGGTTCGCCTGTGATTATGCGCCGAAACGGCATATACCTAAAAGTATTTCGCTAATTTTTCTCAGCACCAAATATTGGCCTATTGTGTCTCAACGGCGCTGCTGTGCAGCAGCATTTGGCTTATATCTAAACTGATATCGAAGGGGGGTTTACGCCCCCTTATTAGGCAGGTATCAATATTGATTACTTGCCTCTAGGAACCTCATTTCGGTAATGAAAAACGTGCCTGAAGAGATTGAAAACGTCTTAGCGGATATCAAGAAGATGCTGTCCTATATCTGGACATGGTTTAACCTGTCACCTAAGGCTGAGTTGGATGGTGACTTTGATAAACTACCGAAAAGAGGAGGGAATTTTGGAGTCATCATTTAGGCCACGAGGAGCATATTTTAGTAACTCAAAAATATCGATTATTAAAAATGCAATTGGACAAGTAAATTATTCATCTAATCCAGTCCTAATCTGTATAATAAAGTACTGGAAGTTAGAGTCATCTGCGCAAATCCTCTATTGAGCAATTACTATCTATGATTTATCTTTCTTTCTGCTTAAAGGGGTAATTGTCGGTATCATCGCCTCAAAGAACGCTGCTAAATCTACTTATCCCATCTATTATCGAGCAAGGAAAAGCAACCGGACAAATGGCAGAATTACGCCAAGGAGTACGCTCCAACTGGCCTCGGTAGACCAATCTGCGATACTACGAATAATAGAAAGTTATATAAAGGATATCTTCGGTTGCGAATATTGTTTGTATTTGTAATCATGAGCTGCCGAGTTATACCTATATCGGCCGTTTTAATTTCAAAGGCGTGGATCACGGGAAACAGATTGATGAGTTATCCGACAGTGAATGCAGCCGCGTTCACTTAGTCAAGTTTCTACAGCTCGGTGGAAATATGCTTTTGCTTAATAAGCATAGCAAAGATCTGGATCTTGGAACGTAACGCGTGCTAGAAAATGCTCTGCTAGACTTTCAAATTTTTACCATGGTTATCTTCCATGAATGTTGGTTCCTTGATCATATTACGAGCATATTATTGATTATCATGGTGGAAGGTAATATAGAGTTTTTTTTAAAAAAATGCCTGGCTAGTGACAAAATCCGTATCGATAAAATTACTTTATTGATATATTCACAGTGAATTTAATAAATTAAGCCTGACTCAGTGTAATTTTATTGTAATCGGAATATTAAAGTGCTATTTCGCTACCTCTGGGGGTGGGTAAACACGCAATTTCGATGGTATTCTCTTGCGCGGCGGCATTAAAGATATTGATCGTCTTATTAACCATAGTGGATTTGCCGCTAGACTTGCCGCAAAATCAGCGCGATAGAATATATAAAGAAGTGTTTGAGTTCCATTAGAATATACTCCTAATTTAGGAAGGGATTCTAATGAATTCGCTGTCTGCTGATGGCATTCAGCTGGTGCATGGTGTCTTCTCCTAGAGAAACTTTTAGTTGCTCTAGGCATTATAGCTGAGGATTACATGCAGTTCATGAACCTGATTATAGGTTTTCTTAATAAAGTAAATATATTCTGCGTTTACGGGTAAATTTTGCAAAAGATAATCCAACTGTTTTTGTTGTTGTAGAGTAGAACTTTCCGCCCAAGGAAACAGTGGATGAGTTTCAATTTATGGGCACTTGTGGACTTCTAATTTTAGAATGTAGCAGCTGGTTTACTGAGGTAAACTTTTATTATAGCGCCGGCGGTTGCTATCTTATTTTATGTGTTGCATCCTTGATGTTTAATCTCATTTTTAAATAGTTGCATTACGACATATCTTTCTATTCTCTAACTTTAGAGTTCTTCCAGTACTACTTTCCTGCATGCGTATCAGCAAATTTTACGCCGAAAGCTGCATGTTTTTTGCACATTTTTACTATATTAGCTAGAGGCAGCACAATGGTGAAGTAAAAAAATCATGTTTGGAGGCCTCAGTTATGTACTTTTCTTCACTCTGGCTGGATGAATATCCTGCGCTAACTTTGTTTCGCCAAAAAAAAATTATAAATCCTTCATCAAGGATTTATTACACAAACTAAAAATATCCATAATATTAATATCAGATCGGCGTTAATTCCGCTACATATATAGAGATATAAAAACACTAGATTAATTTGCAATCGAATATGGACTTTTTATCTCCTATATAAGTGTCTATTTTAGACAATCTAGAATTATTTAAAAAGAATTAGGTAAAATTATGGATGATCAAGTCACGTTTATTATGACAATTATTGTTACCTAACGAATATTCAGGTCAATAGCGTCAATATGAAGGTTTTTGAAAATATATCTTATTTTGAAATTTCATTAATTTAAATAATCATTCTCCTGCTATTTAGATTAGCTAGATTACTGACGATACTGTATTATTCTAAGCTAAGACTCCATGTCTTATCTTTGGTTTTTTTAGTAAGGTATATTGTACAGTGGTTAACTAAAACTAGTAATCGCGTTATGGTTCTTTTAGTATCTATTTCTGATTCGTTTGCTAGCAACCACTGTTATATTTATGCAGCTTAAGCTTACTGCAATACTTATAATATAATTTGTAATGTTATGAGCTGCTTCGCTAAAAGTGACATAGATCTATTGTTAGTATAAATTTATTTTCAGACTTATAAATAAGCACTCTATTGGACTCCGATCTTAAAGGAGTACCTCGGCAACTCATGCTTTATTTAATATGTTAACACCGCAGTAACTTGTTGGAACTACTTGCTCGTTATATAGTAGAGTTACTCTGATATCTGTAGAATATAACTTTGGCTTTTTTATCATGCATTTCCCATCCAATCTCTAGTTCTTTAACGGTTAGTTTTCTATCCAGGGAAAACAACATAATTTAGCCCGCGAGTTTTATCGTAAATAGATTAAAACAATTGCAAGGTGGTGTATGCCAAGCGTTTCCCGGTGGTCTAGATATATGTTAAAATGTTGCATTATACTCAGTTTAGCTCTGTTACGGCGAACAGAGCACTCAATATTATTTTGTATTAGAATATGCTTCTAAATGTTACACTTATAGCTATACGTTGGTTCCTGAGAACTAATTCGCTTCAGCTCCTTTATATAACTTCGTCTACGCGACAGCGCCCTTAGATGAAAGTCTCTCTAGATTGCCATAGAGACTATATTTCCTATGCTAGCCGCAGCATGACTAAATACTAACATGGTCATGGACCTAACTATAAAATACTATTTGCTTGCCGTCTGTTCTACTATCAGGACGATCTTCAATATTTGTCACTACTGTGATGAATATTGAAGATTTAGCAGAGTATGGCTCATAGGATAATGCACTTTAAGTTTCCAGATTAATGAGTACTGTTTAGGGAATCTTACATCAAGAGTGTTGTAAATTTTTTCATCTTATTAGTTTCGCCTTTGTTCAGAGGTTATGTTAGGAGAAGTTTTTGGCATTTTCCTGTAGCTCATCACACGATGATTTTATTCATTTTCTCAATTATAGATAGGCCAACATTTGTGACTTATGCTGTTTGCGCAGCGTAGTAGTTTTATTTGATAATCAGTTGAGGGGGATGCGCATTTGAGAATTCGGGACTGAATTTTTTATTAGCACGCATCTGTTTTACCGGAGTGGATATACAACTTCTCTTTAAGAGGTAGTCAAATTCAGTCTGTTACTCCATCCTTTAGGTGGATTAAATACCGGACGCAATAAGTCTTTTGCATTTTGAATGTTGTTTTAGACAGTTTCATATAACGCCTTAATGTGCACGATTATAGCGTTTTCCCATTTTGTAGTTCGGCAGTGGTGAGATTGTATTGCCATTTTAGAGTGATTTGCAAAGGTAAGCCCGTCCATATGGTGAATAATTACTTTTAAAATATGGATATTGTAGACTACCTGTACTGTCTGGCGGTCTATTTCAATCAGCTTTTTAGCAAAATATTAGTTCTTCAGTAGTTAAATCCTGCTGTGTTAGGGCACACTTTTCTCTTTTTTATTAAATATTTTGCGTAATTCAGCTAGTAGTATTAGGCATTAGGTATTTAATATTGGTTTTTTCTTGGCTAACAAGATCTTACGGTTTAAGATGGGCAGGATTATAAATTTATCATTGACTTTCGGCAGTTAGCTATGCTTGTGGCTTTGTTTATAGCGCTCTAACTATTCTTCGATGGTATTTTTTGTCATTGATAGGTTTTCCAACTTACTAGAGAGTGGTTTTGCTTTTTTAGCATCAGGATTAGCTGAGGGTAAAGGGCTTTTCGTGTATCAGATATACCACTTTATGCTCAAGGATTTACTGTCTTTTAATCCGCTTAAATAAACACTCATTTAAGTTAAGAATTTAATGCAAAAATATTTTGTCCATTTTTTAAAAAAGAATCCAGAATCTGTAAAATCTCTATAAATACGGTATTAAAGGGATTCTGACTAATCCATTGTTTGACTCAAGATTTTAAAAATGATTACCACTCCACCAAAACACATAACACAAAAGATTATTGATGTACAGTTAATATCATCCTCTTAATGACTAGGATTATATCCTCTTAGATCAGCAGAATATATTTGGAAAAGCCAAATAGTAAGTAGGCACTATATGTACTGTCTCATTTTGTGTGCTGTAAGCGCCTTATATCGATAGTTTTGTAGATAACATTTCAATCTAACCTTTTAGCCATAGGATATCTTTGATGCAGTGGCATGATACAACTACTATTGTTATAATTAACCAACGCTGATCAGAGAAGTTAGGTTTTTTATCACTAACCGGCGCTAGCCCTGTCATCATTATTATCGGTAGTAGTTTCAGTAATGCATCAATGAACACCGTCGTGATAGAACTCGAAGGTTTACGGTGGTAGCTACCACTACGTTATTTCAGTAGTGATAACGCTGTGCTGACAAGAGGCGGCCATCTGGTACTACTGAATAGTGTCGAGCAGTAAGTTCAAACTGATTATTGTACTGCACTAGTTTCCAACGCTGGCATTGCGTTGCCAGTTTCGGGTGCGTTTTTTCTTCACCAATATAGTGGCCATAGACGCATGCTAATCTGCTTAGCCTCAGAAAGCAAGGGCGTATTTTTTATTTCCCTTGCTATCCGTGTCTGGTTAACAATGTCATCGGGATTTTTGAAGTTTATCCAGATATTATCCGCACTGATACGCCCTTTGCCACAAACTAAAATATGACCTTTTGATGATGATAGTCTAGTGCTGATACAAGGCTGAGACTGCGGTGAAAAAAATGTTGGCGTAGCCGGCTGTTATCATGTTTATCAAACGCGAAACGTTTTTTACTATCGTCTTGGTTATCCATACCGATGGAACTTTAATTAACCCTGCAACGTTTATAACTCTATATCAACGTTTAACACAGGAGTAAGGAAATACTCTATTATAACTTTTTACCGGCCAGCGAATAATATAAGGGAGGATCGTTATGACACTCTAGTGATCACTTTGCTAGAGTCTTATAGCGGCTTTCGCAGATATTACTAGTAATTTTTATGTGTATATGAACAATACTTTCGCCTGGAAAAGGGGGGCTTACGGGGTATATTGCTCATTGTTTATTAGATATAATATTTATTGATAGCTTGAAGATTTGTGCGATCGCGCTATTCAAGAAGGATTAAAATCCTGGCCTAGAACTGGATATTATAGACATCGATACTACCCGGTAGCATATATATGCTGGGATTAGCTTCGTGATAAAACGTATAAGAAAACTTCCCGACATGGCATTGTTGCCTTTGCCTTCTTATGATTAATGAGAAGTATTAGGGTATCGTGCAGGCGGGCAAGACCCTGATGATGTGGAAATAATTTTGCCCTGTATCACCACCGGATACAGGTAGGTATATCTTGAAGCGTCGCGGCGCTAGGCTGTTGTTGTGTAAATTGTTGGGCTGTATTTTATATATACGCTTAAAATTCTAAATATTCTTCTACCTTCTCTATTTAATTATACCATGTAGAAAACGCTATATAGTTATAAGCATAGTAGCATTAACTGTCCTTTAGAGAATCATGCTAATACCTGAAAAAATTCAGGGCCTAATAGCAACTCAATGCAGAAAAAAGATTAAGGATATTATGTGTAACTTGGTAATTGCCTATGCTTATTATAAAACTGCTTTTTGCATTATCTTTAAAATCTTACAAATAAAGACTACTAATATTTATTATGATTTTATCAATAAAAAACATTCCATTAAAATTGGAGTGCAGAAATATGCAGTTGGCTCTAATAAAATAATAGTATTATTTATTTTGATACTACCAGTACGCTCTCGAAAAAAAAGTGACCTAGGTGGTAGTTAGAAGTATAGACTGTATACCTAAATGTAATTTTAGACAATAGAAGGGAGGCAAATCTTTATTTTAATCAGCTATTTTTGTTTTGAAAGTTATGTATTAAACGATGATACCTGCCGTTCTCTTATGTTATCCACATAGATAATACAGGACGTAATTAGCTAGACAGTGAGTATGCTTGCTTGTGATAGTAGAGATAGTTAAAAACCGATACGCTACATTTAGTGTTTAGTTTTTTCTATTGAGCAATATTTCCTGAATAGCTCATGGGTATTTGCTCAGGATGCGGGAATTTTTTTGTTTGCTAGGAGCAATTTTTGCTGCATTCTCTTGTTTTTTTGTCGGTTTTATACTATCTATCTGAACGTAGTGACGCTAAACGTCTAAAATGAGGTCAGATATGGTGATTATACATCGTAATCTGACAGTTTACTGAACTTATATAACCTACCTTTAAGCATCTGCTCTATCAGCGCGTCGCCTGTGGGTGTTCTAAAATTATTTACTGAATATTTTTCGAATCCAATTCATCACAGTGTTATTATCTTTTTGTTTATCCTGCAATGGCGGTTTTTTCTGCGGCTGCCCTGCCGGTGCAATATTATTAATCTGTCGTTGCACTTGCGTCTGGGTCTGCTGGCAAAGTGCCTGCGGGTCGTTGGTCCATACCGGTAATGTGCGCATTGCGCTGCTGCTACTGCAGACAAAATTCTCTGCGTAGTCTATAAACATTTGACTGATACCCTCCGGCGGAATTAAGTTCAACGCTAACGGCGCTTGGTTTTCCAGATAACGGCGATATAGCGTCAATGCGCCGTTAGCGCCAGTTAACTTACTTGGACCGTTATTATCTCGGCCAACCCAGGCGATAAAGACCTCTTTACCGTCAATACCAGCGAACCAGCTATCGCGTAAATCATTGGTTGTCCCGGTTTTCGCTGCTAGATGTGAAGATGGAAATTGCACTGATAGTGAGCGTGATGTCCCGCGCATTACAACCTGCTGCATAGCATATAGCGTGAGATACGCTGCCTGTGCGGGCACAACCTGTTCTGCCTGAGGGAAACTTTGGTACAGTACAGCACCATCCTCTCCTATTACCGAACGAACTGCTGATAGTGTGGCGTAGTTACCGCCACTGGCGATAGTTTGAAATTCCTGTGCCACTTCCATTGGAGTCAGGCTTATAGCGCCAAGTAGCATTGATGGTACAGGGTTGAATACCGAAGAAGGGATACCTAACTTAATCAGAGTAGCTGTAATACGATCAAGCCCTACTGATAGACCGAGGTTAACCGTTGGAACATTAAGCGAATTCGTCAAAGCATCCACCAATATAACCTTGCCGCGGAATTTCTGATCATAGTTTTTTGGTGACCACAGGTTACCGTTCGGTTGCTTTAGGGTAATCGGTTTATCAGCTATCCAGGTGTTAAGTCGATATTCATTTGGCTCACTTAGAGCGGTCAGATACGTGGCTGGTTTCGCTAGCGATCCTACTGAGCGCCGTGCCTGCATTGCGCGATTAAAACCGGCAAACTGTGGTTCTTTGCCACCTACCATGGCGCGTACTTCACCACTGAATCTATCGACTACCACCATGGCAGCCTCTAGATCTTTTACGCCCCGATCGTTGCACAAGGCTGGAACACCGACTTCAACCGCTTTTTCCACCGCCTCCTGCGATAGCGGATCTAACGTAGTGAAAATTTTGACACCAGACAGATTATTAATTTTATCACCAAGCTTAATTTTCAGCTCTTCGCGTACCATTTGCATAAAGGCTGGTTGAGGCGCTAATACCCCGCTGCGCGGTTGTACCCCCAGTGGGCGGGCACTCAGCATATCGTACAGATCGTTATTAATAACTTGTTGGTTCTTAAGTAGTTTTAGAACTAGATTGCGCCGTTCCAGCACTAGTTTTGGATTGCGCCAGGGATTATATAGTGATGCCCCTTTCACCATCCCTACTAGCATCGCCTGTTGATCGAGACTGAGCTCATCCATCGGTCGGCTGAAATAATACAGGCTGGCCAATGGGAAACCGCGGATTTGATCGCTACCATTCTGGCCAAGATGGACTTCGTTTAGATACAGTTCCAGGATTCGGTCCTTGCTGTAGCGATAATCGACGATCAGTGCCATATAGGCTTCATTGGCCTTGCGCCATAGAGAGCGTTCATTGGTTAAAAATAGGTTTTTTACTAACTGCTGTGTCAGCGTACTTCCGCCCTGCACCGCACGTCCAGCGGTGATGTTAGCTAGAACGGCGCGGCCTATAGAGGATAGACTGATACCATCATGTCGGTAGAAATGCCGGTCCTCGATGGCAATGAGAGTATCTACTAGCATGTCTCGAAAACCAGACCGTGGTATGAACAGCCGTTGCTCACCCTTTGGTGATTGTAACATAGTAATCAATCGCGGTTCGAGTCTAAGGAAACCAAAATTACGCCCAGTGTCTTGGTTTTTAATTTCCAGGAGCTGGTTTTTTGTAAAGGTCATGCGAGCGTGGATCTGACCTTCCTTGCCGTCTGGGAAATCAAAAGGCCGGCGCAGTAGCTCGATGCTGTTGCCGCGCACAGTGAATTCACCCGGTCGAGTAATATTTGATACTTCGCGGTATTGCATTCCTTCCAGTAAGGTCGCCACGTCGTTGCAACTGTAGGACATGGTTGGCTCTAAGCTCACCATACGACCATAGACAGCCGCTGGGAGTTGCCAGACTTTACCATCAATGCGCTGACGGACTTGTACATTTAAATAGATGCCATAGATTGCAATGATGACTACTAGCAACAGTAGGATGCGAGTAAGCCAGCCTATCAGCCGGCGTTTTTTCTGCTGCGATCCTTTTTTTTCCTTACGTAGCGGCATCAGTACTTATCTTCATCTTTATCTTTATCATTAATCATTAATCATGCCGGTGATCATTATGATAATCAATCATCCCATCAGTAGAATGATTAGCCTTATGTAAATCCTGTCGGACCTGATAGTTTTCTATGAAATTTGATAAGGTTACGGTTATCCAAGATATCGTTTATTACTCTCTTAAACTGCTGACGGCTAAATCGTCTGCTCTGTTTCCGCTTTAGCTGGATCGGAAGTAGAAATCTTTGTATTTCCTATTATTACAATCTATAGGTGCGTCGAGTAGGTAATCCTGTACTGGATCGTCTAGTCAGGGGTATTTTGGATAAGTCTTATTCATCATTTTTTGCACTTTGTGGTTGGTATCAAATCAAAAGTTGTTAAATATGGGTTATCCGTGCCTCTAAGCAGGCGACGGCAGCTCCAGAACGAACCGCTATACGTTTTCACTAACGTCTGTGTTCTCTGCTTATCTACTGCTCGCTGAAATATATTTTATGTAGTACTGTTAGCATAGGTGACGTACCCTGTTGATAACGCCGCCGTAAATGTTCCTAATAGCGGCATAGTGTAGTGGATGGGCAGCTAACTATCTAGATGTTATCGAAATGCATAGTCGGACAGCCCATAGCGCTTCGGCTAGATTGATACGCGTAAGGTTATGTACGCGCGACGCGTATGTTAGATAGAGATGGTAGCCAGAGCCAGAGAGGTAATACTAGCAAGTAAATCATCATTCATTAACTGCTCTGAGAAACTATTTTCAAGCACCTACTCGGCATTACACAGTAGAGGGGCTAGTGCAGTTGGATAGGTTTGTGCTCTCAGGTTAGAATATCTAGAGCCCTTTGCTCTTAAATCCAGTTGAGTATTGCTTGCGTCATCCATTATTGTATCTGACAATTTGACCTGCTGCTGCGCTTGTTTACGGAAGAACAGACGCCTTAAATATTCGCGCTGTATGATCCCGTAGGCTGTATTTTCCTGATTCTATTGTGAATGGGTATGATTTTAGTTAAAGTAAGTGAGCAGTTCTGCGAGGAGGCGGCGGCTGTGATGATATTCAGTGGTAGCAGTGAGCCTCCATGTTCTAGTGGAAGTCGATAACTCCAACCAGATCAAAGAGTATATCAAGCATACTCAGCACTAGCGCTGGTGGGGTATCTAGCCACAGGTCAGGAAGGAGAGATAGAGGGTTGTGCTATTAGGGCTTCCGGAGGAAGCGCTCCATAGTATAGTGGGTACAGCATAGCGTCTACTACCATACTTTAGCCGAGTAGTAGACCCCTTCTCCGCACCCTGTCTATTTTCATCACACTGGGTAGAAATAGCACTAAACCTGGGTTATTCCCGCAAGAGTTTATGCATTGCACGTGGCGCTATCCTCCTGTGATTTCCTCTGGTCTGCAACCTCTAATAGGCGCCGATCAAGTATGTAGTTGTTACTCGTAAATTTATACAGGGATCGCTAATGAGATTCCGTTGAGCGTCGGAATTTGCTGTAGTTGATGGATTAAAATGCCCGTGCTGAATACATTTAAGCGGGTTCACTGGTTGGTGGCGCTTTATTTCTTGTGTATCCAAATGGCGACCGCCTAACTAAAGTGCTCGCTAAACTGCTCTCTGTCAGCCTCCGCCTCCGATCTGTTAAAACCTTCCAGTGCACCCTCTGCATAGAAGTAGGAGCACATCGCAGTAACGGCTCATATGCGCTCACTGCCTTTTCATAATATGTCTGTATAATTTGGTGTATTAGTTAGGTTTTGGTATCGTGAGGGCTCTTGCTTACAGTTCTCACTTTGTGAGTTGCTAGAATTGATGGGATGACTGCGTATAATAATAGCGCCATATTACGCAGTCATATTAAAGTGTTATAACTTTTTTGCCTGCATACTACTTTGGGGTAGGCAACTAAACTGGTAGCACTCTTTTGCCGGATACACTTATAGCTTAGCAATCTATATAAATTGATTCTATTTCTATCTATCAGCGCTTGATAACGATCGTGTATACTATACGCTGATGCAGAACTAGTTCTCCCTCTGCGGAGGTTATAATGAGGAAAGACTAATGCTATTCCAGCCTGCTCTTAAAACCCTCTCGGCTAATACAATGTTATAGACGTTTTTCTTAATTGATCTAGAATTACCTTTTTATCAGCGGAGGCTTAATTCTTCATTGTCTCAATACTGCCGCTATGATAGGCAGCGCTACTCATGTGGCGATACCGTGAATTATTCCATTTCTGGATAATTACAAACGACGTGTTCCTTTAATGAATAGGTGTTAATATACGCTTCGCTAATTTCCTTAATGGAGGAAAGGTTATGTGTTAGAATGATCCAACACTGGTCGGATATACGTATATCTTTACTGCGAAATATGATATATTGCAGAGAACAGTAGGAAATAGATTAGTTATCATTAAAAATGATTGAGTGGACTACTAAATTGAGGTAATGTAATAATATTGTTATGACACAAGTATTGTTATTTTCTAGATGCAGTTACGTATCCTAGGTAAAAAAATATTTAAGAGATCATAATAAGGAATGGCAAAATAGTGATAGCTATGCAGTGTTTTTGCCATGATTAATTCATGGTATTGATAGGGTGTCGCTGAACCGTCACATTAACCATCACTGTGCCAATCTAGTATTACAGGTTTAGCATTGTTATTTAGAATTCCTATTCTACAAGATATCATTTATCCTGGCACGGGATGTAGATCCACACTCCACTGCCAATAATTATTTATTAGGGTGCTTATTGGTAAAATTGCATAAAATAAGTTAGTTTTCTAAAGGTTACTTTTTCTCTAAAAATACTTTTTCTGACACTATTCTCAAGTAGGTATTATGAATAATTGCTAACTTTAACATCATCTGCTATTTATAGCGGCCAGTTTTTCCCATATTGGGAATCGGTAGTGTTTGCTAGAAGGAGAAGCACTATGCAAGAAGGGCAAAATCGTAAGACATCTTCCTTGAGCATTCTTACTATCGCCGGGGTGAAAGCGTACCAGAAAAAACCTGCTGAAGAATATATGAATGAAGCTCAGCTTTTGCATTTTAAGCGCATTTTGAAAGCGTGGCGTCATCAATTCAGAGATAAAGTTGGTCGTACCGTTTTATATATACAAGAAGAGGCTGCAAACTTCCCTGATCCGGTGGACCGTGCCGCACAAGAAGAAGAGTTCAGCCTTGAGCTGCGCAACCGTGACAGAGCGCACAAACTTATCAAAAAAATAGAGAAAACCCTTAAGAAAGTAGAAGACAATGACTTTGGATTCTGCGAATCCTGTGGTGTAGAAATCGGTATTCACCGCTTGGAAGCGCGACCAACCGCTGATTTATGTATTGACTGCAAAACTCTGGCTGAAATTCGCGAAAAACAGATGGGGAGGTAATAGTGAGCCCGGTTTACTATGGTATTGGTAACGGATAATCATGACATCACGGTAGTTATTCGATTAGAACTTTCATCACTATCATGTCATCCCCAGTTCCATATATCAGATACTTCGTTTCCTTGTCTTCCAGGAAACTTTATTTAGATTCTTTCGCTGCCTCAGTTGTTATTGCACTTACACAACAGCTGTATTCAAAGTCTGAGCGGGTGTCTCTATAACGGGCATGCCGCGATCGAAGCTTTCGTGTCATGGACACGGCTATCTGTACTGGTATTTCATTTTCACGATAAATTCCGTGACAGAATAAAGGCTAGCGCATCGCTGATGCAGGAAGATTTTATCATTCAACGCCAATGACGGATGTCTTGGAGGCGTGCGTAGCGGCGATCTCATGGGATGGATAGCGCATAGTGCGCTAATTAACGCACTATTGTCAGTTAGTTTATTAAAGAATCTAACTATATTTATTTTACACTGGCTCTTTTTGCGATTATGGCTGAAATTATTGAAAATGTACACTGGTGTTGCTAATAAGCGATCCTTGCTACTGTTAACATAAGCGTTACAATTGTTAAATTAGCCGTTACTGCCGCAGTAGCGTGCTGTGCGTTTTGAGTGTATTTTATAAAATTTGAGCTGGGTAGCTATTGAAAGCTTGATATCGTAGCTAGCTATGCTTGCTCTATTGAGGTGTAATATATTTACCTAAGTAGTTAATTTCTTTTGTAAAGTGGTAAATCGTAAATGTGTGGAAACGGTACACAAGGATAGATGCCCTTTGACAATTATCGCGCGCGACCAGCATACTATCTCTCGTAAAGAGATTAGTAAAAACGCATTAAAGGTTCTTTATCGCTTAAATAAAGCAGGATACGCAGCTTACCTTGTTGGCGGCGGCGTTCGTGATCTTCTACTGGGAAAAAAACCTAAGGATTTTGATATCACCACTAGTGCGACTCCAGAGCAGATGCGTAAATTGTTCCGTAATTGCCGCCTTGTCGGCCGCCGGTTCCAGCTGGCTCATGTCATTTTCGGGCCTGAGGTTATTGAAGTTGCCACTTTCCGTGGCCAGCTTCAAGTTCTGAAGGCGGAAGAAAGTGTGATGAGGAGGGGATCTGCTCTGACTAGGCAAAAAGGCATGTTGTTACGCGATAATATTTTTGGTTCTATTGAAGAAGACGCTCAGCGTCGCGATTTTTCCGTAAACAGTCTCTATTATAGTGTAGTTGATTTTACCCTACGTGACTATACCGATGGGCTTAAAGATTTACAGGAAGGCACTATTCGCCTGATTGGTGATCCAGAAACCCGCTACCGGGAAGATCCAGTACGGATGCTGCGTGCGGTGCGCTTTGCCGCTAAGTTAGAGATGACCATCAGTCAAAAAACCGCCGAACCGATCCCTTTTTTAGCGACGTTGCTACATGAGATTCCACTTGCACGGTTATTTGAAGAAGCACTTAAGTTACTGCAGGCGGGCTATGGTGAGTCCACTTACTACCTGCTGTGTGAATACCAGCTTTTTCAGCCGCTATTTCCGCTAATTAGCCGAAAATTTACTGAGAATGGTGATAGCTATATGGAGCAAATGGTCATCCGTGTTTTAGCTAATACTGATCAACGTTTGCGCAGCGATATGCGGGTCAATCCTGCTTTTTTGTTTGCCGCTATGTTGTGGTATCCGCTGCTGGAGCATGCGCAGAAACTGACTAAAAAGAGCGGGCTATCCTATTTCGATGCGTTTTCTTTGGCGATGAACGATATCCTCGACGAACAATGCCGAACACTAGCTATCCCGAAACGTTTAACCACCCTGATGCGGGATATGTGGCAGCTCCAGCTGCGCCTATCGCGTCGCCAGGGCCAGCGCGCCCATAAAATGATGGAACATCCAAAGTTCCGCGCTGCCTATGATTTATTGATACTGCGCGCGGAAGTTGAAAAAAAATCTGAATTACAGAGACTTAGTCAATGGTGGGGTGAGTTTCAGGTCGCTACGCCAACCCACCAAAAGAATATGCTTACTAACTTAAGTAATGAACCTCCGATCTGCTCTTATCCTCGCCGTCGGGCGCAAAATCCCGCCAACGCTTAATGGAACGTGTTTGGTTAGCTCTTGGCAGCAATCTGGCGGAACCGATACAGCAGGTAACCACAGCCCTCATGGCGCTGGAAAGTCTGCCAAAAACTCGGTTAGTCGCTTGCTCATCTTATTATCGTAGTCGCCCGTTGGGTCCGCAGGATCAACCAGATTTCCTTAATGCCGTGGCAGCGTTGGACACCAGCCTAGCACCAGAAATGATGCTCGATCACATCCAGGCGATCGAGCTACAACAGGGACGTACACGCAAGGTGCATCGCTTTGGGCCACGTACACTGGATCTGGATATTTTGCTGTTTGGCGAACGCATTATAGCTACTCCGCGTCTGACAGTACCTCATTATGATATGCACAATCGTGCGTTTATGCTCTATCCCCTCGCGGAGCTCGCCCCAGATATTCAGTTTCCCAATGGTGTTTCGCTGGTTGAATGTCTGCGCCAGGTTTCACGTAATGCTCTCACTTATTGGGAGTAGTAGAACTTTTAGCATAAAGACTGAGCAGCTGCAGATTAGCTGCTTACTCCATAGTAGATTACGGCCGTGTAGCGATCTTTGTCTTTTCTTGACTTATCCTAGAATTTATGGGGCTCAGCCTAGCTTTACTACTAGCCCATCGCCAGGCTAGATAGCAAGGAAACATATTTGCATTGGCCTTCTTGTTTCAGAAAAATGCTGGATATTCTGGCTTTCTTTACATTTTTTCTCTAGCTAGACAGGGCTAATGCACCCACCCGTGACACTGGGTTCGGTTAACCTTCTTTTTTTTTGTGCGATAAATGCTATACCCTCAGGAAAGCTTTTATTAAAATAAAAAGCTATTTTAAGCTGATAGCGGATATTCCCGCAGCACAAAGGTTGTATGTCATGACTACTATTTCTCATTTGCACGAATGGAAACAACAACAGCGTAAATTTGCTTCTATTACCGCTTACGATGCCACATTTGCTCGTCTGTTCACTGAACAGGGGGTTAAAGTGATGTTGGTAGGCGATTCCCTGGGTATGACTATGCAGGGGCATAACTCAACACTGCCGGTCACCTTGGAGGATATGGTTTATCATACCCGTTGCGTACGGCGCGGCGCGCCCTCTTGTCTACTGCTAGTCGATCTGCCGTTCATGAGCTACGCGACGCCGGCACAGGCTTTTTGTAATGCGGGTGTGCTGATGCGCGCAGGTGCTAATATAGTAAAGCTTGAGGGTGGGGCATGGCTAGCTGATACCGTTAGTGGTTTGACCGCACGGGCGGTACCTGTCTGCGCCCATCTCGGCTTGACCCCGCAATCGGTGAATATCTTCGGCGGCTATAAAATTCAAGGTCGTGATACCGCCAGTGCAGAACAGCTACTAGCCGATGCACGTACGCTAGAACAGGCTGGCGCCCAGTTGCTAGTGCTAGAATGTGTACCTAGCGCGCTGGCGGAATGTGTAACACATAAGCTGCGCATTCCAGTCATCGGCATTGGTTCCGGTGCCGTAACTGACGGTCAGATCCTAGTCATGCAGGATGCGCTAGGTATTACTAGCGATAGTCCACCTTCCTTTACTAAAGATTTTCTAGCAGCATCTGGGGATATTGCCGCCGCTATACGCCGCTATGTACAAGAAGTGGAAACAGGTCTATTTCCAGCGGCTGAACATAGTTTTCAATGATAAAGGAAACTTCCATGCTGATTATAGAAACACTGTCGCCGCTGCGACAGAAGGTAAAACAATGGCGTCAGGAGCATAAACGTATCACCCTGATCCCGACCATGGGAAATTTACACGAAGGGCATATGGCATTAATTGACGCTGGGCGGGGACGTGCGGATAAAGTTGTTGTTAGCGTGTTCGTTAACCCGATGCAGTTTGAATATCCGGAAGATCTAGCGGCCTACCCACGTACGTTGCAGGAGGACTGCAAACAGTTAACAAGGCACGGTGTAGACATGGTATTCGCACCAGTGTTATCAGTGATCTATCCCGATGGTCTTGGTAGTCAAACCTTTGTCGATGTACCCCGTTTCGCTAATATCTTGGAAGGTGAAAGTCGGCTGGGCCATTTCCGGGGCGTCGCTACTGTTGTCAGTAAGCTGTTTAATCTGGTTCAGCCAGATATGGCCTGCTTCGGTGAAAAAGACTTTCAGCAACTAGCACTTATCCGTCAACTAGTGCGCGATATGAATTATGATATCGAGATTATCGGCGTACCGACAGTACGTGCTATCGATGGGCTAGCGCTCAGTTCACGTAATAGTTATCTAACTACTGAGGAACGCTGTTTAGCGCCGCAGCTCAATCAGATTCTCATGCAGCTGGTGGCACAGTTACGCAAAGGTGAACGCTACATCGATGGATTACTGACCTCAGCAAGCGAACAATTGCTTCAGGCTGGTTTCAGGCCGGACATACTAGTTATTCGTGATGCGCAGACCCTGCAGCCGCTGACGGTTGAAAGTCAGCGAGCAGTAGTGTTATTCACTGTCTGGCTAGGTAAGACCCGGCTGATTGATAATGCGCAAGTGGATCTTATTTGATAGCGATTTAAAGATTTAAGCTCATGTAACGTACGATGTTACGATATAAAGTTATACTGGTACATATCATGCAGGCAAATCTCATTATAAATAGTTCATGCGCTTATAGAACAAGACTTTTTGGGTGTTGTCGAAATTATGGAGTATGTGTAAATCGATTGATATTTATAACGTTGATAATTTTCAGTATTTCTTCACCAACGTGCTGTTAGTCTAGATAGATTAAGTTTCTCGTACGAATAATGGTGCGTATAAATTTAGGTCTGCACAGGTTCATTTTTTGGTAACTCAACCGGCGAGAATATCCTGAAACAGGATTAAGCCGCAACATGCCACTTCGTCTTGGTGCTCTAGCTGTCCGGGTCAGGGGTTAGGTGCGCAAGCCGCGTCCGCGCTGAATCAGCGTCCAGCATAGCAGATAAAACACCATGATAAAAGCTATTAGTAGCGTTAGCGTTAGCGTAAGAGATACGTCGCTGATGCTTAAGAAGCCATAGCGGAAACCACTAATCATATATACCACTGGGTTAAAACGTGAAATAACCTGCCAGAAAGGTGGCAGGAGGGTTAGCGAATAGAAAACGCCCCCCAGATAGGTCAGCGGTGTTAGCACGAAGGTTGGAATAATGCTAATATCATCAAAGCTTTTAGCAAAGACTGCATTAAGGAGTCCCGCCAGCGAAAACAGCACTGCGGTTAATATCAGTGTCAGCACCACCATCCACCAAGCATGAACTTGGAGCGGTACAAAGAATAGCAACACTGCCGTCACCAAAATGCCGAGGCAAATTGCGCGCGCTACACCACCGGCTACATACCCTGCGATGATTACATGAGTAGGCACCGGTGCTACCAGCAGTTCTTCAATATTGCGCTGAAACTTGGCGCTAAAGAATGATGATGCGACGTTTGTATAGGCATTGCTGATCACTGACATCATAATTAGGCCCGGTACAATAAACTGCATGTAAGAAAAGCCGTGCATAGCGCCAATCTGTGATCCGATGAAATTACCGAAAATTATAAAATACAGTGTCATAGTAATGACTGGTGGAACTAAGGTTTGTACCCAGATCCGTGTGAACCGGTTAATTTCTTTACGTAATATGCTTTTAAATGCGACCCAATACAGCTGCATCATGCTCGTTGATCCTTTGCTTTGTTTTCCGTGATAAACGACACGAATAATTCTTCCAGGCGGTTAGCCTTATTGCGCATGCTCAATACCTGTACACCTTGTGCGCTTAGTTGATTGAATAGGTCATTAAGTCCCTGTTTACGCATAACCTCAACTTCTAGTGTAGTGGTGTCAAGCAGCTGGCTGCGATACCCTTTCAGCTGTGATAACGTCCTCTTTACTGCTATATCCAGTATGAAGGTTTCGGATTTTAGCTTTGATAATAGCTCGCGTATAGAGGTATTTTCTACTAGTCGCCCGTTCTGAATTATGCCGATATGCCGACAAAGCATCTCCGCTTCTTCCAGGTAATGCGTCGTTAATATAATCGTAGTGCCGTTCTTATTTAGATCGCGCAAAAAACACCACATGGAACGACGCAACTCGATATCGACGCCGGCGGTAGGTTCATCAAGGATTAAAAGCTTCGGCTCATGCATTAGCGCGCGTGCGATCATCAATCGGCGCTTCATACCGCCAGAAAGCATGCGAGCTCGCTCGGCACGTTTATCCCAAAGATCCATCTGACGTAGATATTTTTCTGCGCGGATTGCAGCTTTCTTACGTCCCACGCCGTAGTAACCAGCTTGATGTACTACTATTTGATAGATAGTTTCAAACGGGTTGAAATTAAATTCCTGTGGCACTAGCGCTAGGTGGCGTTTGGCATTAATAATGTCCTTATCGGTATCGTAGCCAAAAATTCGTACTTTACCAGCGCTCTTGTTCACCAGAGCGCTAATAATGCCGATAGTAGTAGATTTTCCCGCCCCGTTAGGGCCAAGTAACGCATAGAAATCGCCGGCCTCCACATTTAGATCAATCCCTTTCAGGGCTTGTACGCCTCCTGCGTAAATCTTGGTTAATTGCTCCAACTCTAATGCATATGTCATTTATGACAGTTCACCTTATTCTAAACGGTTTTTTAGGAACTGATTTTAAAACGTTATAGCGCTTGGTCTATATTAATGCATCATATTATAATATTTACGGGTGATTAACATTGATGAAAAACACTTTATTCCTTATCAGGAATACCTAAGCTTGTTGCAAGCTTTATATGAATAGGAAATGGTATTCTTTAAGCGGGTTTCGCTGGCGTAAAAAAATCACATTTTTATAGATTAGCTGTGCTCCACAATAGGCGTTTCTCTGCGAAAGGGGAACTACCGGGCTCTACAACCCAGTGAGCTGTTTATACGTCCAAATGTTATCAATCTGGTTATTCATACTAATCTTAATTGTTTGTTAGTAGTGCACTATGCAACCAATGTGCTAGAAAGTCGAGCATATTATTATTTACAGCTATTATATCTGTAGCTGTATTCAGGCAGTCATTGATAGAATTCTGAGCTGGAGCTTATCAATAGTTGGCTGCTGTATGTAAGTGATTTGTAGTATAAGGATAGCTCACTACTGTTCAAGTTTCATCTAAAAGAGTACGCCCACATCCTAAGTGAGACTAATGTAATTGAATAGGTGATAACTTTGGAGATTGAGTACTATCCACTTTCTGTCTGGAAATGTGCTAGAAAGTCACTATTTAAGGTTGGGTTATATTTTTTGGATGGATAGATTGCTCAGGGATCTGGAAATCACCACCGCCACTACCACAAGACGCTATAAAAGCATTATTGTTAAGGGATAACACTCTTATAATAGACGATCTAAAAAATGCGATCTTTAAATCGCATAAGCTCTATCGCAAATAAGAGTATGATAGCCTTTCTAAACAAGATTGATATCGCTAGCATAATCGATCGTTCTTACGATTATGTTAACGATAATATTTATCATATTATAGAATATAAGCGGTATCTTTAATAAGTCGTCCTCCATCTTGTAGAAATCCCTAATCCGCTGTAAGCGTTTCACTTATTTCCTTTGCCTCGGAAATAAGTCAAGCGTCAGTGAGGTTTGGCAGGTTGTTGAGACTTGTTTTTTTATATGTGCTGGTTAAATTTGTTAACGTTAAAGTTTTATTCAAATAATTTTTTAAGTATTGATTACTTAATCAATTGACTAGAAATATTTTTCTATCCGATAAAAGTTTATGCATGAATGTTAACGCAACCCCCACTATTTGAAATTAGTGGGGGTTTTAAAAAATATAATTCAACTTGTATGGCATATCAAATTTAGCTACCTGAACAGAAGTAATATGCTTTCCTTAAAACAACACAGGTATACCAATAAAAAAAAGAAGAAATTTTACTCCTGAATTCAAATGCAAATCCGCTTAATTGGTTTTCGACAAAAATTTAATCGCTGTGAAAGCAGCAGAAGCCATAGATATCTAGTTTTTTATGATGATGAAACAGA
>JBPESP010000002.1:0-464634 GCA_051710585.1 Sodalis sp. (in: enterobacteria)
TTATTCCAGCAATAATACTGACCGTGCTAGTAGAAGATCGGCGCCAATGTTCATTCTACGCGCGCCCTTATCCGGCGAACGAGTGTCGGTACGTTTCGGCCCTGTGCACGGTCTATTGTACATTATGGGGCGACGGCACGGCCGAACGTTAAAAAAAATCTGGCAAGAGTTGGACATTCCACCATGGCGACGTAACCACATACCTTTACTATTTTATAATGATAAACTAATTACGGCGATGAGCGTCTTTGTAACCTGGGAAGGTGCAGTACGTGAGCATTGCGCACAATGGCAACTTTTTTGGCAGCCGAACAGAGTAATGGTGCATTGTTCTCCCGAACTAGAGGAGAACAGTAATCAGGACGGCATTTTTTTAAACTAAGGATAGCAGTAGCCATTAGCGGGCTTGTAGAGCAACCCACGTGAAGGAAAAAGAATCGTTCTGCGCTGACCACCATAGCACTCAACCCGGAATGGGTGAAACTATCAATAATATAATTAAGCCGGATGTCCTGGTTGAGGCCTACCTAGTTGATAATCAGAATGGAGCTAAAAGCTCCCCATTCATAAAGCCATGAGTAAAATATTATCGATATGGATTGCAATTATTATTCTGAAGTGAATCGGTATTAGCATAATACCCCTCAGAAAGCCTGAAACGCATAAGCTTCTTGAGCTCACCTAGAGGCTGAGTGCGAAAGATAAACTAAAGCTGTGGTGGCGAAATGATCATAGTACGAGAATAAACATACTCTTTAAACCCTATTCTTTCCCCATACTACAGCTTTCCAGGGATACATAACCCCGATATCGCCAAAATTATATGTGACACTAATCAGATCTATAGTTAATCTGGTTAGATGGATCTGCACAAAATTCACTTCGACATCCATTAGTAAGCCTGCTTTTTATTGTGCCCAATAAAGCCTCTACAGCATGCCCTTGATGTTATTAAAATCACTATTAGAAACCTCTTATAATAGTGTGAAGATGTCGCGGCGCTTAATCTTATTTTTATCAGCCAGCTTACACTTGGTATAGGTAGTCTGAACACGGGCAGCATAAGCTGGAAATGCGTCCTCATGTATCATGCAATATATCTTTATCGATTATACCAACCTGCTTGATATATCATATTTATATTCAACGTAAATAAATACACTTTCTCTTTTTTTCAGATTCTGATATATTGGATACTAGCGGGCTATAATTGCTTTCTTTAGAATATGTAAATTACAGAACGTATGAATCTTTTTTTTGTTTTTCTTTTTTTTGCTTTCAACCAATTTAATCTGAACCTTCTTGCTTCCAGTACTTTTTCCCACTTTAGAAATCACCGGTATCAGCGAGGCGGTTTTCTATTCTAGAGCGCGGTGCAGAGATAAGCGCCGTCCACCTGGTGCGAATAATCACTTTATTAGGATTGTGAATACCATAAATAACCCCTTCGTCTAGCGGTTTATTTTAATCAACTCTTTAATAAAATACTGGTTGTTTAGCAGTTCAGCCTAACGTGCAGCTGGGCAACACGCTTCTCTTAGAAGTATGAATTTCTCGCGCAATTCAACTAGTATCAGACATTCAACACCTTTTTTGCCAACAGGGTCTAGAGTAGGCAGGCGGACGGCATCATCAATTTACTCTTTTGATTTTTAGTAGCAAAGTGTACTTCTGACTGTAGTTATAGCGCTCGCTCCCCTGCACCTCTCCTCCTCGATGGAGTCTAGAGCTACTGGCAGCCTAGCAATATATGGCTACTTTTTTGCTGAGTAAGATATTCAAATATTTCCCCAGACGCAGTGCACTCGACAGAATCAGCAGTTTCTCCTTTATGGCTACGTGTTCTATGAGAGGTTGGCACTTATCTCCAATTTAGCTGCTCAATAATACCCCGCTTGGTGTTAGAGGGATACCGATAATATGCTTAATCTTTAGTCTTGGGGTAATTCTAGTGACATCTGCATTTAATATCTTCTTTATCTCCGGCGTTAATAAGAGTGGGCAAACGGCTTGTTATGGTCTGTACCGCATAACGCTATACATCCGCTGCTGTGATAATGTTTTATGCCAGTAAAGGCCTTAGGCTCACTAGATAATCAGTTAGCCCATAAAATACCAAAATTAGCTCAGGGGTAAAGGGGGTCCGCGTATCGGATACGTCTCCTTTTTTATATTCAGGGACCTGCTGCCTGCTATCTAGCAGGCAGGCTATTATCTACTAGCATTTGTACCAAATTTCGCTGCTGGTATATCTGATACGCTTTAAACACTGAACCAGTGCCAGTGATACACCTACATCTATTAACTTTTAGTTGAATGCAACAATAAAGAATAATCACACCATTGACCCTGCGTAGATCGGCAGAGCAGTTAGCATAGCGCTCTTGTCATAGTATTTTCCTTGCCAGTCTACTAAAATATGCAGTAGAATGCCAACGGCGTTGGATACAAAACCCCGCATAGAAAAATATAATCAAAATAAAGTGTTGAATTAAATCATCCATCCCCTCGAGATGAGGCACCACTTCTCTTCAACTTTTCAGGAAACAGAATTTCTAAACTCTCCTCGAGCTATTCATTCAGCACAGAGATAAAGACTCACCCATTCTTCCAGAATGCCTATTTCTGCCCATCCCTTACAGACTCTGTAGCCTTTTTTTGTATTAGCTTGAACGACAAATATTGCAAGGCCTCGAGTAATGTTTCAACCTTTGAATCCTTATACTCTGCTGCAGGCATGACCTTTCACAAGGATTTTTTTCCAGATTAGGGGTTGGTGACCTTTTAGATTATACACATACTCATCAGTATTGCTTTGTCTGTTCTAGAGGCGTTTATCGAAGCTACTTGCACTGCCGTTAATACTATGATTTTATGAATGAATAATATTATCAGTCTTCAGGGTAAATAAAGCATATCCACCTGTTATCCTCAATATTGCTACCGTTTTTAAATCAGGTGGATGATAGTATGATTTTCACTAAAAAATTCATTTTTTTACCGAAAAAATGTGTTTAGATCTTTATGTTCTGCAAACACAATAACTATAACTACTCCTTATAACTGCTCCTACAGAATAAACACTACTGATCGCTTGAGATAATGAGGTGGGCACCGATAGCTTTAATCGCTGCCATCAACTCTGCTGATGAACTACTATTAGATCTCATCCATGCCACTTTAGCTAAAATATTCTCATGTTCTTTCTTAGCATCAATCATTGCACCTTGTATATGCCATTGTCTCCACGATGTGGTATCTGCGTGTATCTACTATACAAGCCTTTTTAGCACTTGGGTAAGCAACCTGGTAGTCTACCACGCCAACTGATTCAGATATCAGTGCTGCACCTGGTTTCTGACCGCAACTTCACCGAAGTCAGTAATTAAAATAGTCAATGAGTGCAGGCGTAATCTGTTTATGATCCGCCTCCGACGTTAAATTTCTTAGATTAACCAAAGCCGTGATACCAGCTTCATAAGCTTAAATGGATAAATACTAGGTAGTATATTTCATGTGGTAACCCGGAGAATATCGTTAAGCCAGAACTGCACCACCTTAAGCGTCTTTGGCGATGGCAGATCGTTATCGGTAACTATTACTATATTTACTGTATCGTGGTGCAGGCTCAGCGGGTATAAATATATTTCTGTTACAGCGCTATCGGAGGTGGTGTTATCATAGACGGATATTGAAGTGACTATACAAAAACTTACTGTTTTTCGCTGTATTGAACATTGAATACAGGGGGAATTTAATAGTTCTACTATGGCAGGCAGGCACTAAGAGGTTATCTAAAAACGCCTGAGCAGGCCCCTCCGTTAAATGCAAATAAAAACAACAGTAAAATTATTTTTTATCTTCTTTAATGCTCAATATAATTGCGCTTCTGTAACTCATCTGAAATACGAGTGTATTAGGAGGCGATAAATCCAGTACTAACCTTAATTGATGGCTTAATGCTTGTGAGTGTGGCCTAAAATTCCAACCTAACAGCGCTATAAATAGGGTTTTATTGATTCCTGAAACTTTCAGCATGTAATTGTATATAGAAGTATTTTTTCCTAAATACTCATGTATAAACGGGTCAATAGGACCTCCTCAAAAGGAGGATAGGTTTTTTGGCGCGTGCGGCGTTTAATCTGTTCAATCGGAATAAAAGCTTTTATTATAAGCTGTATCTCATGAATTATATAATTTTATAAAATAGTGTAATTTTCATTTAAATAAATGAAATCTTTAAAAGTTTAAACACCTATATAAGTCTTTAGATAATAGGAAGTTATCTATCCCCCTGACGCGGTCAATCAAAGTATGACAAGCCCCCCCTTATTATACTAGGCCATATATCAGCTGCTCTGAAGAAAGAGAGCTAGGAGATAATACTGGAAGTACAATCAAAATAATAGCATCAAAGTTAAGACACAACCAGCGTGGACCATGCGTCCTGATATGCTCCTGTATAATGTCAGGCAAGGTGGATACATCAGAAATGCAAAATAACGTTAATTCTGATACTCTCCAATACCCTACTGCTGCCACAGAATCCTATTGCACAATGGCTAACCGATAAGACGCTGAATAAGGTGGTAATGATAAACTAGCTCGCGGCAGTGAGCGCGGCAGTCTTGCCTATACTTAATCTTCAATAATAGCTGGTGCGTCTTTATTTAGTTATTGGTTTAGGATTTAGTATCTACTTCGCCTTAATGCATGAAATCATTTCATGATAATATAAAAAATTGGTAGATTCATGTTAGTAAATAACTTAGATGCCTTCCGTATTAGCCTCAGCTCACTTTTTATTGGAAACTATGCGCATTCTATATGACCCCGAAGCTGTAACTAGCCATATTAGGTAGGTTGATACTGATTATTTCTGGTCGCCCGGTAGGGCGGAGAACAACATCTGTAAAAAAACCACATCATTTCCAGGTACTAAAACGTTCCTAAGCTACTGAAGCATCCGTTTATAACATTAAATAAATTTAATTTCTTTAAAGAAAATAATGGTATCAGTCATCATCACTGTATAGAGTTTCCTTGAATTTATTCAAGCATCATACTTAGGCCTTTAAGCCTCAATCTAATGGTGTATGACTGCCTAGCAGCCTCTTAGTAAAGGTTACATCCTGAGAAATCCACCTTGCCGCCGTCATTGTCATACATCTCTTCCTTTTTTGGATTCCAGTTTATTAGAAGATTAGGTGCGTTTCGTCGCTGTTCGTGATAGCGGTGTAGGCAACATTGTAATCTACTTTGTTGGTGGACTAATATCATAAGGCTTACCAACTTAACTTGATTTAGAAGGCTTCTCTATCCATCAGTAAACTTTGTAGCTATTTAATAACCATCCCACGACTAGATAGAGTGGCAGAACAGACCGAGTTGGCAAATAATGAAGTGATTGTTAGAGCATCTAAAACGAGGAATGACTTATTAAGGGATTCCTTTTCCTTAAAGGAGGATAGTGGTAGACGGTAGGGTAAGGATAGTAGTAACTACGATGTTAGTACATTACCAATCCCAAATAAGATGACGATCAACATAATATAGACGAATAGCGTTATCGACGTTGGGTACAGTAATGGACAGATTATTTTCGGCGGCATGACACTATGCGTGAGCTAAATACCAAGCGATAACTCGATAATTATGCGGAATAACAGAAATATGCATACTAGTATCAACGTCACTATTATTGCAATGCAAAATATCCTGAATTAATTTTCAATTAATTCAGGATTCATTGAAACTCAAAAAATGTATCCATGTTGGACGGTTTAGAATTATTTCTAAAAAAAAAATCAAACTAACTTACGAATAATTAAACCCACGTTTGTTATAACTATTATTGCAAAATTAATATTAATAGATACTATAAAAAAATATTACATAGTGAGTATGGTTAGTTAACTACTACATTTAGTACCCTGGCGATAAAATTTTTAAGAAGGGCGTACTTTTATAAAAGTAACCTACTTTCAGTTTTTTTTTTGGAGGTTATCCTGTGTGATCCCGTTTAAGCTCTTGCTTTGATCATGTTTGTGGATATCTCCAACGCATTTGGCGCCAGTGTTAACCTTAATCCACAGAAAAGGGGTTGGCCATTAATTCAAGCAATAATGTCATAACTTTTAACCCCCCTTGTGGCAATCAAGGCCGCATCCTTCAACCAGACCTGCGAGCTATTGAGATTGACTTTACTCATCGGTGATTTTAGCCGAGTTTGTATAGTGATAAACGCGTTAAGCTATTGCTTCTTTATCGGCGGTGATCTAGTTATTCTGCACATCAAACACACTGATGATATTGACCGGAATTAAATGAAAGTTATTGAGATTATTAGTATAGATCCAGATGTGCATCACATATTTAGCGTTAAATAGTTGCACTTTCCTCATGTCGTTATACGATTTGTAATTTTTTTTTGGCAAGGAGGCGATATAATCCGGAATATTTTCTTAGTCATTTTCATTATTACTGATAAAATAGCGACCATGAAGAAACTAGTGGTAGATTTTCTCTACTTGTAAGCCTCCATTACTAAACTGCTTATGGTAACAGAAACAATAGTTTACTCTGCACTTGAACCTCTGGCCGATATCCAGATCTAGAACCGCTTCAAAGATCAGCGGGATGATGCTGGTAGCAGGCGTGCCCCTTATAGGCACCATGTACATCAAATAATCAATATCGTTCATATTCTCTTCAATTATTCTGCATCAGGCTACCTTGCAACTCAAAGCGTCCGTGCTGAGATATGATAATAAATGACAACCACCCATGCGAATATAGGCCAATCAATAAAATACTTAGATATAAAATTTAGCCTTTTATTTTAAGACTTTTCGGCGGTATCAAGCTAATATTTATTATAATTCTTCTTAATCTGTCATCTCTTTTGAGGCTACTCCCTATACTGGGTTTCACCTTCTTTACACCAGCAAAGATGACCTTATCGTCTTCCTGTAACTTGCAATAGCGACTTTGTTATTGCTATCAACACCTGTAACCCCCTTATGCACCTCACTACAAAGCTAGGGTTACAACCCTATTACCTATTAATGCAACAAAATAGCATTTTAATCAACTTTTTAATATAATCTTGCGTGCAAAAAATACAAGGCAACAATATATATTACGGATCAGGGAAAACAGTGTACAAAGTAATGGAATTCGTAGTCTCATCGACCGTGCCGTTAGAAAATTCTAGCAGAACCCCTTTACTAAGGTATATTCGCTATCGTTTTACATCAGTAGATACACTACTGCTACCTTGGCTAGTGCGACACCTATTTCAGCCTATCTTTCTACAGCTCCTAGCGTAGATGTAGAAAATTATTACTTAATTGAGTCACATCAACATATACCATGTCTAACTTCTGCACAGTCGCCATAGGCCTTGTTTATGCGTTGGTCACTATTCGCAGGTCTTTGGTGAAGATGGATTCGCTTATGTGGCCCGCTTAGCGGAGAAATAATGAGGGGGAGGGTATTAAGACATATTAATTCTGCCGGTTTTTTCCAAAAAGGCTTTAGCATCCTCATAGGGGTACCATTTTATTTTAGAGTGACTAGCGACTGATGTTAGTCCTGGCGACTAACACAACTAGTGAAGGATATTTTTCTATAGCAGATGGGATACTCGGACAATCTTACATCTGTCTACGCTTTTGTCGCTCTTAGTTTTATTATATATGGGACTGATAGATTATGCAGAATTAATTTGCTATTAGAGATACATCTACGTGCCATTAATTTCTTTTTATAAAGTTACGTTTAGGATAATACCATTGACCTATGGTAGGGGTTTTCCGAGACACGAAAAGTGTCATACGATCCAGTAAATAAGCAATGAATTCAATGTTTTTGACATTAAAATGCTCACTTCAGGAGTGAGCAATGCTGTTTATTTTCTACTTTTAGCTCATTTATTATCACAGCCTGCAAAAATAAAACTACTGGAAAGCATCAGAGCGTACTGGTCCCTCCCAAGATAATAAACCCTTTATTTTTATAGATAAAACTCAAGATTTCAATTTTAAAAAAAATAATCAAGGGATCGCTCGATCTAAAGATAGAGTTTTAGATTATATTTTTATCATACTATTTTAAGGATCATTCTTAAATGTCTCTAAATCCAAAGATCCCCCGCTTTAGCATAAAAAATGATATTTTTAGGAAATAAAAAAAAACGCTAAGATATAGTATATTCCACTATCAATGTCTCTTTCAGAGAAAAAAGATCTGCTATATCGCTAAATAATAGCGCGGCACTGGCTGGGATAAAAAACGCTTTGTGCGATTATTGATACTTTAAAATAAAGTCGTGTTATTCAATAAAATATTTCACAAAGCTGATAGTAAAATTCAAGTTTTTTTAAAAATAAAGCATCAAAAAAATATATAGACAATTCACTTTATGTATTAACAGAGACAAGAATGTACATTCTTAATACTACCATATCTCACTGCTACTGTAAGTAGCATAAGCTTATTGGAAATATTGCTTCATAAATTAAAATTCATGAGTAAAATAGCCCTGTTACAGGAAGTGCGATCGCTACTATTTTATGAATGTACGGCCAGCTAGAAGCGAGACTCGACCACTGCATATCAAAGCAGCAATTACCCATAAAAACTATGCTGCCAGCGTAAGACGTTTATATCGCACACTTACATGACTAGCTATATATAAAACTGCCTGTTTATTCCCGGCAGTTTTTATCTGTAAATCGAGTCATGCATCCTAGTATTTTAACTTACCAACATGCCACGTATGAGTCCAATGTACACTGTAGGCAAAATGACGCGCTGCACTCCGCCTGAGAATCTACGCTTATGCAGCTTGAAAATGATTACTCTGCTGTGTCTGCTTCTTCGAAAGAAATCATTTTGACAATTTTCAATGCCCCAGTGTAGTTCATTTTCTAGCTGCATAATAAATCAATCGCTGATCTAATTTCAGGGTTATTCATCTTTGAGAGTAACCTCGCTCTCCTACACAACTAAAGCTATAAACAAAAGTATAGATAATATTATTTTACTCCCAAGATGAATAAATAACCAATTTATGCCTTGGAAGAATTATTTTGTTCATTTACCCCATTCGCGGGGCGTTATTTAATATTCTAGATAGATCAACACCCCTGTGCCTGTAACGTATAAAACGTCCTTCCAGCCCAGTGATTTCTAGCTGTAAATGCTGAGCGTAGTCAAGATTTTTTTTTAGAGCAGTTCTGCAAGAACTATCATGATTGAGCTAATTACCAGCCTACCACCTCTCATTATCCTAATGTTCTGTCAGCGCGCTGCCATGGTGTTTACGATGCAAATTTACGCGGTTAATTTGTGGAAAATTGACAGTATTTAATCAGCGAAACACTGGACTAACCAGGGAACGCGCGAAGTATTAACCCCCTGTTCCATTGTGCTAGTTAAATAAGGGAGTGTTTTGCACGACCTTCAAGTAGATGCTCCTGAACTTGTTGCCGTGTACACTGAATACCAGGGGGGTTAAAATGGAATTACTGCAGCAAGGGGTTATCCTCTAAGTATCGATGCGGGCGGTTAATTCGTTGAATCTGTGCGTCAAAAGCGCTAATCAGTTTAAGATGTGTGCATACCATTTACCTGTAACGAAGAACATCTGAGTCGACTTTTACAAAAAACCATTTTTTCAGTGATGCAAAGCATTAATGCAGAGGGTGCTGCGGCGCATCTTGCTTGCGCAAAATCAATAATTTGCCTCTTAAAGGTTTGCCGCCAGTTGCATTTTGCGGTAGTTTGCATAGATTTTAGCGCTTTCTTGCACGGTTAGACTTGTTTAAGCCATGATAAGCGCCGCGTTGATGATGAATTGAGGCTTTTCCAAGCATACCCACTATGACCGCTACGGAACAACAATTAGCATTAATCAAGCAAAGCATTAAATCAGTTCCGGACTATCCGAAACCTGGCATCCTGTTTCGTGACGTCACTAGTTTGCTGGAAAACTCACGCGCTTATGCCGCAAGCATTGCGCTATTAGCTGATCGCTTTCGCGATGCTGGCCTAACGAAAATTGTTGGCACCGAAGCACGTGGATTTTTGTTCGGCGCACCAGTCGCGTTGGCGTTGGGATTGGGGTTTATTCCAGTACGT
The DNA here is from genome assembly GCA_051710585.1 of Sodalis sp. (in: enterobacteria). Taxonomy (GTDB): domain Bacteria; phylum Pseudomonadota; class Gammaproteobacteria; order Enterobacterales; family Enterobacteriaceae; genus JBPESP01. The sequence goes on from JBPESP010000002.1 coordinate 10,147, forward strand.
AAACCCGGCAAGTTACCGCGTGAAACTATTAGTGAAAACTATATTCTTGAATATGGCAGTGACAGCCTCGAAATCCATAAGGATGCTATAGTCCCTAGCGATAAAGTACTAGTGGTAGACGATCTCCTGGCCACGGGAGGAACTATCTGCGCTACGGTAAAACTAATTCGGAGGCTCGGCGGCAAAGTGCAAGATGCAGGCTTCATTATTAATTTAGCCGACCTTGGAGGTGAAATGCTTCTTAATAGTATCGGCGTAAGCAGCTATAGCTTAGTACTATTTTCCGGGCACTGATGAGAACAGTTTTGCGGTATAAGGCATATGCTCTGGCGTCCCCTCCGACGTGAATTATGAATCACGAAATCTTAGGTACTTTCCCGTAAGTGGCATCCCAAACATTTGGCGATATAGTAAGCTAGGAATGTACTCTGACGACTACTGGCAACGGCCTTCATTGGGTAAGTTTTTTCATGTCTATCTTTTATTCGACAATCGCGAGATAGGTGAGACAACAATTGCCCATCTACTTTACAAAAAAGGCTGAACTGCGAAATCAGTATCATAACTACCCCGCAACCAATGTAATAATTGCCAGAAAATCAATAAAGGTCATTTATCGATCCGATTAAAATCAGATACCACATTCTCCAGTAAAGTTGAATATACCTGTAAGTTTTAGATAACCTTCAACATTCACCTCACGTGAAAGTTTCTAGCCCGCGACATCTACGGAAACAGATGCAATACCATAAGTCTGAGAGACCAGGAGATTGTCATGTGGAATAGAAGGGAAGTGAGCTCTGATAAAGTAAATTTGATGCTTAAAACACTTAACAGCAAGCAAACGCTGGCACTTATCGAGGTTTTAGAAGCTACCGATTGGGCGATGATGGCGTAACTTGCAAAATGCGCTGCTTGAGAGATATAAATTGAGAAAGTCTACTTATTGAGGTGCTTTCTTTAATTAAATCGTTAGGCTTTTATTAGAATACCACATTTGCCTAATTTAGATCAATGTTTACCGCCGACCTATCTGAGACTGTACTGTCAGACTCTGCTTATTGGATAAAAAGAGTTACCTTTTTCGCTGAATCCCCGGATGGGGTGGTGAAATGACGCTAGTGTGTATCCTGGCGTCCTATTACGCTATATATGTTGTAGTGGAAGCGGTGACGAACGCCAACCAGCACGAAAACAGATTAAACTGCTACAACCGGGAGGAACCTCTCCAAAGCAACAATAGCACCCCGTCACTGGAGTGACCATAGAAGCCGGTGACCACCAGGACGTATCTGCCAGTGGTGCAAACATGGTGCTCTGGCATTTAGTGATAACCCATTTTAGAGGTGTACTGCTCTGACGTGTGCTAGGTAACACCTTGGACAGATCTAGAACCAATAAAGATTCTGAAGGCGCTGAGCTACGTACGCCACTGGCGCATAAAAAATACCAGAGATGGCATTATTCTTAGGTAAAGAATCACTGATGCTCCTGATCCCTGTTCGGCGTAAGCCAACCGTTTTGCAGTACCTATTTTGCAGTACCTAATTAGTGCAGTAGCTACCTTTAAATGCCTAGAAAGAGGATTTAAGGCCAGGTGAAATCTATTTTCAGTAGCAGCGTTAGTTAAATTAACCGTAATGGCAGATGATAATGCAACGATAAAATGCCATAGGCATCTTACTAGCTGATTTATAAAAAATAAACTGATCCAAGCACGGGAAATAATTATGAACGATACGTATATTCAGAGGCTACGACACTTTTTCGATGCTACCTATATCAAAATAGTATCCAGCATAATAACCCCACCACACTATAGTAAGAAGTTGACAGTGCGGGACGATACAACTTAAGAGAGAAGATTATATTTTATAAAAGTGGAATAGATAATCTGATTAAATTAGCTTAACGATTGCAGGAAAATACAGCGGTTGAAAGAAAGAGATCGCGCAGCATTAATATCGCACATAAATTGCCTCTGTGTCGAAGTCGATCCAAGCCTACTGGTGGAGGATGACAAAGATGTGCTAGAAGATCTGATCATGGCAACTAGAGGCGTCTAGCGCAGACGTTAATCAACGCGATATTTTGGAATCAGCTATTGTGTGGATCCCCACTCTCCTACGGAGCGGCCTGTTTGCAGTATTTTTGCTAATCCTCAGGATATCATTTAAGCTAAATCTATATGGTGAAAAGCCCGGTAGAAATCCATGCTATTGAGAAGACATGCGCTAGTTTGCTGGATACTATTTATATACCATAATAGGTCGCCTGTGACTTCTCTATGGTATCGCTAGAACAATATCAGTTTCAAAATGATGTACAGGAAGTGGTTTAAAAATAAAAGTATTGTAGAAATTATCCTAGCCAGAAACCTGGCAGTGGAAGTTTCTGAATCGAAATATCCTCCTGACAATTACGCTTATACCTGTTCGGTAGCATCTGATAACTGACCAGTCACAGCTCTTTCATGAGCCTACCTACGAACCAAAGCTATTGGAAAGTTTTTGGTTACCAAATGGGGTACTAATCATTTTTGGACTTAAATGGCTATACTCTAACTAGACTTAAAGGTAGTTTAAACGTCTTTTAGATATCTAAAAGTAGATATGTGAAGTATATTAAAAATATATTAGTAAATTACTATAATAATTAAGTATAGTTTAAAGGAAGCTCCATTATCCTTTTCTCTTTAATTTATTGAATTTTAATAAATTGTAGTGCTTTAAAGTTCATTATGAACTAAATAAAAGTTTGTCTAGGCTACTCATCCTTATCTGCAATTTTTTGTAGAGCTGCTAAAGGTGGTTATATACCTCTAGTTAAATAGTTCTACAATATCTAAGGAGGATAACCCTATTCATTTTTGTAGCAGCTCTAACGCTTCTATTGCCTATGTTTTGATTAAAACATACAACAGAATTTTATTTTCCATCCATTTTAAAAGAAAGGTTATGATAAATAAGCTGGTTTAATCAGATTATCTAGCACCGTAGGGGGCTTTCCTTATCATTAAATAAGCAGACTTTAAATTCACCTGTTTAGTCCGTAAACGTGCAGGCAGTAAACCTTTCAAGTAATACATTCGATTCTTCTTCAAAGAAAGCGTGCGGGATTGTCTAACAGCGGCACTATAAAACTCATTGATAGCGTAAACCTCCACCGGCTGATGAGCCTATTAAGCGTAGGACTGCCATCAAGTTACGTGATGAGCTTGCGATTATTTGCTAATCTACAGACTTGCTCATACATAAAATGTAAAGCTGCAACGATTACCATAAGTAGATTGCTGTGATCTACACATGATGCTGCTATAGAAAGTGATCTAGTTACAGAAGGCCGACAATTTGCCCCATTATGGCAATAACCTTTATACTCGAGGAGTCAAAGCTAGCACATTATCCGATATCCTACTTCCGCACTGCTCAATATTAAAAAGGGTCGCATCTAGCAAATAGTAGCCTGTAAGATGAGTAATCTCCATGGCGCCTTGGTCCTCCCACTAACAGAAAACCTGCCATCGCAATACTGAATGTAGCTAACATTATGCCATCTAGCACTACAGAACCTATTATCTTCCTAGTCCGATAACAGCAGCGACGAGACTAAAAAAGATGTTTGATGCGGATATCAACACGGAAATATGCTACCAGCAGTGCTGTGACTAATATTATTCATCATTATTCATTATTGAGCTAGCAATCATACGAGTGCAACCGGGGGGATAATGAAAAACTCCAGCCTCATACATTATCTGCCTTTAGAGCTATTGAAATATAGTGTAAGTATCTGTATACATTCCACTCAGCCCTGAAAAGAGGCTCTGGACAATAGCAATGAGTAGAAAGTGATATATGCAGCACCCATCTACTAGTTAATGATGGAACTATATTATTTATAAGGCTGATAGCGTAACTTCATAAGAGACTGAAAGAGTCAACCTGTCTGAGACTCTCAGTATCGCAAAGCGGTTTTAACCTTTAGCACACTTAATAAATACGATGCCGATCCCAGTGCACTCTGCATGTCTATCTATTTCAGTGGCTAGTCACAAATGGTCTCACGCCCGAAAAGTAAAACCAAACAAGACCTCATCATTGCACCGAATAGGAAACTCAAATTAAGGCTAGTAAGTTTATTGTTTATTCTATGCTATTTTGTGTTTTACACTAAGCACTATGCTCTGATAGTGGTAGCCTCTATCAAGGCTAAGCGTATCCAATGCCTTGAAGCTATCAAGGCAGAGCTAAATTTAAATTCCTGGCTGCAAATGGACCTCTTCCCTAAATTTACGATGTCATTCAGGGCTGGGCAGAATGCTATTTTCATGACATACAACGATATAAAGTACAAGTGGTCGATAGCGGTAAAAAGCTACCAAGCCTACTCCACGGTCAGGCCTCCACCCTAACCTCTTGTTTATACTGGACGATATTGAAAGGGCAAACAAACGCAAAACTCAAAAACAGAGTGACAAAGCTAATAAAGCTATCTGAGAAAACCCCTTCTGTCGCTGGGTGTGCATCGCCATTGGTATAAAACTTGATGTAATGTATATAGTGCATCCTATATGAAATTTTGTTTTCATTACACCCATGTGCACCAGTGAGCAATAAAATTGTCACTGTGGGGACCCCCCTTGGGTATCTATTTTATAACCAAAGGCGGCTACTAAGCATTGAATCTTTTATACGTCTCGCTGCTGAGCCTGATGCGCATCCTGGAAAACAAGTCGCTGTTGCAAGTTACCTGGTGTAACTTGCTGACCTTTTTTAACAGAGCCTGGTCTGAGGTCGGAGAGCTGCCAGGCTATGATGGGACTTAAGCGGGAGATACGCGCATACATACCCATGTTTTATATTGTATCTGATATTCTTAAGCTAGATATTCTGAGTGATATCAACGATGCCAAGGGCGAAATATTATAACAAGAGCTATATTTGAGAACGCAAAAAAATCGTAATACCACTTTCCTTGCGAAAGTAGTGGCTGCCTATGCAAAGGATTAAAAGTCTTACAAGACGGCGAATTAGAAGGTAAAAAGCTATTACTTTAACTTTCTGACTCGAAATTTTTTACACCAATACAAAGTACGCCTATATACCAAGGCGGTATCAGTGACTACACGAAATAGGGCATCACTTGCCCACGTCAGCGGGGATGTAGTCTTGATGAAAATCCATTGCTATCCTTTTCCTTTCCCCTTATTCTTAATTTCCTATACCCCGTCACGATAAGATATCTCCGACACACAAGTTAGGCTATATTCCTATGAATACACTTTATAGAATCACCCCCGCCAAAATACGGTCTGCCTTACCAGACTTACTTGTAAGCGCTAGAGAGCGTTTGCATCCGTATCCAACTATTTACAAACGAGAGACTTTTGTTTGCAGGATATAATATAGTTCCTAGAGGAGGCTCATTGACACTATCCAGGCGTGCCATATGCCCACTACTTTAATGATGGGCGCTAGACTTTATATCCATGTTTCCGGGAAACAGCCAGTCTTTAACGACTTTCAATGGTATGACTAGATTATGGTGATAATATCACAATAACTCACAAGAAAAAATAACATGGATAACCCATTATAACTACTATGGTGGATTCTGAATCTATCTTTGTTATCTACGCTTAAGTGCGGAAAGCAGCGTTTAGGCGATTTAGATTTTAGCCTGCTCAAAAGGCAGTTAGTTTCATATTTAGCAGGCATAGAATGAGAAATTCTTTGCCGCTGACGAGATCAAATACGCCTGGTTTATCAAGAGCTTGGGCATAGTTAACCCGAGAGGGCACGGCATGGCACAAGAATTTCTGAGTCTCACTATTACCACAACTCCAACTTAGACATTGCTGGAGATTACTGTGCTAAGTACAGCAGAAGTTATCAAAACCCCGCAAACCTGCTACTACGTAAAAATGATGGTTCGTAAACTAGAACAGGCATCTGCCTGCTAAGTACCTGAAACACGCCAAAAAAACCAAGGACTACTAGAAGGTGTTCCCCTTCTAGTAGCTGGCCTGATGGCCTAGCAAGTGGCTAAAGACTTTCTGCTTATATAAAGTTTTGCGGCGCAAAGAGATTCAACCGCCTATGGAGACGGACTGGTCGTGTGGCGGAAGAAACACTGATGGCTTGTGTACTATTTATTTTATCCACTAGTTACGGGCGCTAAGTGTCAATATGCTTCTTCCAGGGGTGTTCCTTGTTATAACCTCTTCGATCGTTTTTTATACACCTTCATGAGTACTAGAGCCCCGCGATACGGTGGTGTATAGAATAACCCCTAGTATGCCAATCTTGATATGGAAAACCATGAACTAAAGTACTAAATTAGCGTCTGTCAGTACTCTGTCCTTGGACAATATACCCAGTAGACGCGCCTTAAGGCGCGTCTAGCAGCGCTAAAAGCTCCAGATCCGATAAAAGCAACTTATTTAGCAGGTGTGGCTTGCTGTCGAGAGTAGGCAGTTTGCTGGAAACAGGTATCGGCTATGAAGTAGCGCTGCTTAACGCGCGGTGTGATCGGGACACTGGTGTTTCTCGAAGAGAATGGCGCATACCCCTATTTGTCTATGTAGCACCACGCCGTCCTTCAGCGAAGTATATAGTGTAAGCGTTCGCGACGAGGTGTAAATATTTTTGGGTAACGTGATAAATCACCTTGTGATAATGGCCACGGCAGTGAAAAAGAAGCAGTACGCTTTCGCGGTATAGAGTACTAGGGGTATATACTCTGTGTAGTTTTAAGGTGAAACTCAATGGTAACCAGAAAATAAACAAAAGACACCTCTACCACCTTCTTGGCTATCCATTAGCCAAGTTAATGAGCTTAAGATAAAATTGTGGCTCAAGACTTATAACTATACCAGGCCTATTACCCTCCACGTCTGTATCACTTATCTCAGTCCGTCGCTTACCTTATCTTGACATCGTGGACGCACTGATTGACAGCCATGCTGGCGATATTACATCATTACCTACACCACTGAAATACATAACGTAGTTAGCGATACTGAGATAACGCTACTTGAAATAGTATTGAGATAAACTACTACTGGGATCATGTCTTGGTATAAGCTGGCGTAGATAAAGGATTCGCCGAGCAGCCGCTGAGTGGCCCAGCGATATAGCAAATAGGCGTTTCCACTACTGCTGGCCAATTATCACAGCAGTTACATTAAAATTAGCATCAAAGATTTAGCACAGAGGTTCTCTGTAGCTATATATCGTAATATCATGGCCGCCGACGGTAATTTACAGACCTTATACACTAATCCGTTAAAGGTTATTTAAATGGAATATCCTCATAACACACAGTAACAACCCAATCCATACTGATATTCTGGTATATTTTGCACGATATCCGCAACTAGAATTGCTAGACACCGATAATTGCTCCTGATAAGCGAATAGCATGCGTAAAAATACCATTTCCAGCGGCCTCTGTGGGGCAGGGGCGCTAGTTTTAGGTAATAACAGCAGATTTTCCCTGAAATAACCGACAATGACTATCTTATGATTTATACTCACACGCTTAACTTGGTATTGAAAATATTTACTTCTCCTGCTCGGCGTTGAAGTATAGCTAACTGCTAATCCAGCGCAAACATTAGTGACATACCTATTGCAATTACAAGACACAGGCTACTGTTATCGCTACCAGAACACCTCATTGGAGACAATAGACATAACCCAGTAGTCTGTGGTATTTGCTTGGGCATCCACTATAAAACGGGTACCCATGGTAATCTGATAGATAATACGCTAAAGATACTGTTCTGATAACCTCCATTGTTATTAACAATAACGTCAGTATTATCCGTATAATCAACGGCCGTTAGCCTGAATCCGCCACCGCATTGCTGCCACGTCTATTGCAGATGATACAGCGCTTACAGGCGGGTGGCGGTTAATAAGATTGCCATCGCGGAACAATATCCTATCCCCTTACCCAAGCGCGTCATCGACACCTACATTTACTCACTGCGCCGGGGCTACAAAACACACATGGAGTACTGATAGTCACCCATCATAACAACATGCTGTTGACGGATACGTTTAAGACGGTACAGTGCCACCTTAACGAATAAATACACTTGACCACTGTGCGAAAGATTGGCTTTGTAATGGCTCTAAGGTGTGAAGCCAATATCACGGACCAAAGTCAGCCTGAGCATTCTGATACTGCGGCAACGTGTAAATAGATTACGACCAGCAATTACTCAGTGACTATTTTAATTGCTTGGCTCCGGTGAAATGGCACTTAAAAACTAGTTGTAACGCTGATATTTGAGGTGATCAGTATAATGGATTATCAGTATTACTTACCAAGCACTAAAACAAAAAACCGTACATTAGGTACATGCAGAAAACTCCACACCGTAGAGACTATATCATCATATAGAGTGAGGGTGATTAATACCTAGACAGGGCATGAGGATATTTTGGTTGCAGCGAAATGAATAATGCCCGATGGTAGCCAGTGGAGTTACTGGCAACAATTAAAGCTCTTGCCGTCACTTCATTATCTCAAGCGATCAGTAGTATTTATCCCGTCGGGTATTTATCTAGTTTACTGAACATAAATATTATGACAAGTTATTCCCCAGTAAACAAAAAAGATTTTTACTAAAATTGCACTACTTGTCTGTCTAAAAAACAGTGGTGATATGTCTAACAAATATATCTGATTCAATTATCTTGACGACTGATAATCTTTCTGCGCACGGTCATGGTTTTAACGTTAGCATAAAAAACTCAGGTAATTTTTAATAATTCTCAGACAAACAAGCGATATGATGAATATGTGCATAATGTAAAAGGCTGCCACGTCTGTCTGGAAACTCTAGAGAAGAGATCAGTCTTGCAGCAGGTATATTAAAAGGAATAGATTGGATCTTCAGTGCTGCAAGCACAAGTAAATATTACTATAACATTTATATTATATTATTATATCTGCTTTTTTAAAAAGGGCTATAGATAGTGTTAGTACTTCCCTATAAGTTAATAGTGTAACACACATATAAAATTTATGAGATACTATAGAGTCAGTCAGAAGTTTCATTTGTTTTTAATATAAAATAATTTTATTGACTATTTTAGTCGGTTATTCTAAAAAATAGTAGAAAGCAACAAGATTAAAATAATATAAAAGATATTTAATAAAGTTACTTAGGTTAAGAAATTTAATTAACTTCTTAAGTTAGAAGGCTAAGAAATAATAAAACAAGATATATACCTTGTTGTTTAAATTATTTTATGTTAATGATAATGAAAGATAAAGAAATAATAATTAACAAAATAAAGTAATTAAGTAGCATTTTAGATGCTATCTAAACTTTAATAAATAAAAAAAATAAAGACTAAGATCGTCGCAACAATAGAGATTTATTAAAAATATTAAAAAATAAAGCACTCCATTGCATATACCTATTAAATATATTTAATATTTAGTTAATTTATATTAATAATGTACTTGCAATACCCCTTAGATAAAAATATTCTTAAAATTTAAAATTAGAAAGCATACCCCAAATGACACCGCAATTATTATGTATAACAAAAGCTAGATAACCCTAAAATAATGATTTATAATTCCTATAATTACAAAATTATAACTATAATCACGAAAGGGCTAGAATTAATCTTAATAGATCTACAATATTTTCCTTTCTTTAAGACAAAATTAACAAGGGGGCTATTCAATACTTTTTTAAATTTTCCAAAGATCTAACAGCTCCATAAAATTTATTAGCTAACTAGCTTAGATTATACTTTAACGTCATCGTCATTTATGAAAAATATAATTAATATTAATATGTGTGGCTTTATTCATATAAAATGAATTTTAGTTTAAGTTAAATGTGTAGTTGTTAAATAATACTGCCAACCGCGTTAGAGTTTTTTTCGGTATCCAGGTAGCACTGTTTATCAGCACGATAGATCCTAGATCACTTCGGCACCATAGCCACTCTGTTGCAGAGTAGTAACTAGCCCCGCTGAATAAGTGTACCTATCGCCAGCAGCGTCTACGCGTTTAGCTAGATTGACCCCGTGCTCACGTAATACTAGTACACCTGCCAAGGTTTTTCAACGCACATTATACAATTGGTGTAACTCATTCCATCAATAAGAAAACGCAAGCTTTCATCTGCCTCCGCCAGCGCAGGAGGGGTCCTCTCTACTAACAATGCATTGATCTGCACCGAAATGTTTTTACCAGTAGTGACGTTACCAAAGTGATATGGGTTCTCCAATATCACTGCGACGCTGGTGACACTTTTTACCGCTTCGAACGGCTGCTTCACCAAATTGATTTAATGATTGTGGCTCAAATCAATCCTGTAGCTCTAATTTTATCGCCTACAATATGGTTTTATCCTCATATAAAAAAGGATGGTAGCTAGTTTGTCACTCTGTTTTCAATAAGAACGTGGTGCTACCAATAATGCGATGATCATCAGAATAAACTTCTCCTATCAGAGGAGAAAGGTCAAGTATTCATAGCTAAAATACATAATTTTACCCCGCGAGCGTTCACCCGTTGAAGGGGTATCTTCGGCCTAAAAGTGTATTGCAGCGATTTGCAGTATTAACCTTATCCTATTTTACAGTGGGAATATAGTCTAATAATACTGTACTCATAAAGTTACATTCGTTTGTTATTAATTTCTCTCTTGTATTACTTGCATTTTCAGTCAGGATAAAATGGCTATGCCATGCATCCAGGGATTTTAGATCGTATTAATTTTTTTTGTCTTCCATAATAAATCGGATGTTCTTGACTACTTTGATTGCTTGATTCTGATTCAGAGTGATAACCTGTTAGAATCTAGGCGGTGAGGGCAAATCAACTTCACTGAATACCGCGCTAAATACATTTAGCGCCCTTCTTGTTTTAGCAAGAAGGAATGAAGAGAAGGCATTATTTCACGTCTAGGACGATAACTATTATCACAACGTTGATTTCTATAATTAGCGATATTTACGTCAAAACTCTATATAACATGGCCTCGAATGTTATAGAACAGTTCGCAAAACTGCGGTTGGAGAAAAGCTTTAGAGAAATAATGCACACTAGTCGTGTAGCAAAAAAACAGACTTATTACCAAAAAAAGATCTGTTTCTAGGAATAAAAAGTTTATATATCACCACCGTTGTATCTAAAAAAATTATTCCAAGCTTATAACACAACGCCAGCCAGAAGGATTTACGCTGCTGTATCAAGCGTGGAAGATAGTTTTTAATCTGGAAGAGTACGGGGAACTAACTTGGTGGAGTTTTAACGATCCAGGCTATCACAGTGCTGACGTTGAATACCAGAGGTTCAAAAAAGTGCAAGAGATTGAGATGTACATCGCCGAATTAACCTAGATGCGCTAACAATATCCTGACACTTGCTGAGTATTACACGAGTGACCAGCAGTTTCAGTTACCCATATTCCATTCAATAATCACATTAAGCTACAGAGCAAGTGAATTAATCAAGTCTGTTACCGCTTTATTCTACTGAAGCGGCTGGCGCTGCACACGCAGGGTAATCCCCCATCAGGGGGGATGACATACATTTCTACCCAGGTTCCCTATAGAGATTTTTACTTTCTGGATATACAAGCTGCTCTGTATGCCCCCACGCTCTCAAAATAGGCGCAAATAAACAACCCGATGAACTTCTTTCCGCACTGAGAAAATGCTAATATCCTACCCTGAATGAACGGTAAGCACACTAAAGGTTGCCCATCTGTCACACTCTGAGTCAATCAGCACCAGTTATTGCATCAGTAACTCTATCAATAAGATGGTCATGACACTCCACAATAAATACCGCTTATATAATACAGTATTACCACTGCCAGCAATAGACTAGCCTTCTAGAGGAGGGCGCGCAGACAAAAAAGAGCTGGGATATATTATCGCTGTTCATGATAATCAATTTTACTAGTACAAATTATTCGCCGTATTCCTATGCTAGCCTGTCTAACACTACTGGTGCCAAACTATTCTCAGCGCAGTATGCGCTGAGAATAGAAATCATGGGAGTGCCGGAGTGCTCACTCGCTAATCCATCCTGGTATCGGTTAGGTTAGCGCTAAGGGGACGTAACGATCTGTGACCTAATTATAAATTAAGCTAACCTCTGCACGCCTCTGGTATGAACTCCACATGTAGCACATACTCAACCAGACGTCTAGGACGAATTTGAAAGAGGCATAGACAAACACTATCAGGATAAAGGTATAAAGTAACCTCTCTGAACTAACCTGGTTGAGTAATCCGCCAAGCTCCATGAGGTATACTATAGCAGGAGCAAATTCTGGATAAATTGATCAATGCTAAAAGATTGGTTAAGAATTGCTGTTCTAATTGGTGGCAATTGAGAATGGCTAGCGCCTGTACGCTCAGAAGACTTAACAAAATAAAGAAAGGAAATGCTAGCGAAATAAGTTTTTTTTAGAGTTCAGCATTTTAGTAAGCATGTCGATCAAGTTGAACACTATAATCTCTATCCTTAACTAGAGTTAAAATAGTTGTAAAATCTGCGCAAACAATAGTGTTGATTAGTAAGTTCAGTTTCGGTAAATCAACGTTACTTTGGATCCCTGCTGGGCTTGGCGAGGGTAGCAACATTGTCGTGCATTTATTGAGGCATAATCTTATGATGCTGAATGAAAAACGTTCCTCAGAAGCAAGGAGAGCCAAAGCTACGAACAGGCAATAGCCCTTGTTAATGTAAAAGTGGGACTTGAAAAGCATTTGCCCATTTGTGACAGTACACCTTTTCTAGTGGCGAGGAGCAGCGAGCACATTGAAGACGACCTATTGCAGAAAGCGGCATGATAACTCGCTAGTTCTGGTGGGAAAATAGCAAACCCCTTTATCATTAATTATTTAGTTAGCGCTGATGTTTTCCTATTGAATTATAACCGGATAACAGGTGGAATCATAAAATAGTTTTTTATAGTAACGCCCATGACACACTACTGTTTTACCTGTTGGCGCACTTGTCTGACAGTCATTTAATGATCCCAGGAACACCGACATAATTAAGCCACTCACCACCTCAGATGGTGAGTGGCTTCGCAGTTAACTAGGACCTTAACCTGGCCTTTCTTAGCACTTTACCAGACATAACTCGCTAGTTTTAGATAGATTTTAATGGAATAGGCCTGGCGAACGATCTGAGGATCGCCATCAGCGATTATTTACCCTCACCATCGAAACCCAATCTTTTACTACTGTGACATCCAGTCTACGGACAGTAAATTAAAAAAAATCTACAGCAAAATTTTCCTTCAATCCTTCCGCTGGAAGGATTGAAGGACGGCGTAAACTTGGTTTACCAATTTTTGCTACCACGGTAGTTAATAATAGGCAATCCAGTTAACATGGCATTTTCTATGCTGAGCTTCCTATACACATAGACACGATGCTGCAGTAAATAGGTTAGATGTTGGAATAGGTTAACTGGGCGCTTAAAATTATAGTGATATTGGTGTCGCTATGCAGCAGGAATTACTAGTTTACAAAATTTAAGCTACAGAACGTAAGTTACTACGTTCGACATTTATGGAATAAGTTCGTCTTGCTATGACGGGGAGTGTGATGTCCGTCGCTATCAGCCCTGAAGTGACACTTGTTACTGTTGCAATAACGAGTATTCAATTTTTTCTGCTAAATAAAATCCTTATCTTTGCTGGATGCTGCCAATCAGCGATATACTGGTCTTGTCGCTGATCCCCCCCTGTTTGAAGCCTGTTAATAAAAAAGAGAGAAAATTGGTCAACATTCTGGTTAGGTATATTCATACTATTTAGAATAGTTATCATAACAAAAACAATAAGCAAAGTAAAAACTGGTTGACAGAGCTCTGACCCTATGCTGCACAGTAACAGCATAGTATTACACTATAATGTATAATATTTCCGCCAATCACGCAGATACTATTAGCCAGCGGTATCTCTGCTGATATGAGAGAGGAGTTAACGTAATAAATGACTACAACATCCAAAATTATCTATACGCTCACTGATGAAGCTCCAGCGCTGGCAACTTATTCGCTATTGCCTATTATCCATGCCTTCACTCAATCCCTGGGGATAGCTGTTGAGACCCGTGATATCTCGCTAGCAGGGCGTATACTCGCCAATTTTCCGGAATATTTACAATCGGATCAGCGTCTGTCTGATCATCTGGCGGAACTAGCTAAACTAGTGGTTACGCCACAAGCTAATATCATTAAACTACCGAATATCAGCGCATCGTTACCGCAGTTGAAGGCTGCCATTAAAGAGCTGCAGATGCAAGGATATGGAGTTCCAGATTATGCTGACAAACCGAAATCCAACGTAGCAAAAGAGGCTAAGGCCCGCTATGACAAAATAAAAGGTAGTGCAGTAAATCCGGTTTTACGAGAAGGTAACTCCGAGCGCCGTGCGCCACCATCAGTGAAAAATTACGTTCGTAAGCATCCGCATCGCATGGGCATATGGACGTCATCATCCCTTTCTCACGTTGCTCATATGCAAGAGGGTGATTTTTATGGTAGCGAGAAATCTGTTCTGATTAAACGCGACGGTAATGTGCGTATAATCCTGATCGGCTACGATGGCACTAAGAAGTTACTGAAAGCCAAAACTGTTGTCAATAACGGCGAAATTATTGACGCCGCAGTAATGAGTAAAAAGGCCCTAAGCAGCTTTATCGTAGAGCAAATTACCGATGCTAAACGGCAGGGCGTTCTGTTATCACTGCATTTGAAAGCCAGTATGATGAAAGTCTCCGATCCAATTATATTTGGTATCATGGTGTCGGAATTTTATAAAGACGTACTGACTCGCTATAATAATAAATTTAAAAAACTGGGCTTTAACGCTAATAACGGCATCAGCGATTTATACTTAAAAATTAAAGAATTGCCAGCAGAAGAACATGCAGAAATCATACAGGCCATCGAGGCACTATATATCAAGCGACCACGGCTAGCCATGGTAAATTCTGATAAAGGTATCACAAATTTGCATGTACCAAGTGATGTGATCGTTGATGCTTCAATGCCGGCGATGATTCGTGATGCTGGAAAAATGTGGGGACCTGACGGTCAACTACATGATACTAAAGCCATCATTCCTGATCGCTGCTATGCTGGTATTTATCAGGCAGTGATTGAGGATTGTAAACGGTATGGCGCCTTCGATCCAACCACCATTGGCAGTGTACTAAATGTCGGTTTAATGGCACAAAAGGCTGAAGAGTACGGTTCACATGATAAGACCTTCCAGATTCCGATTGACGGAATGGTGCAGGTTATTGACAAAGTGGGTAATGTACTGCTAACGCATCCAGTTGAAGCAGGAGATATATGGCGCATGTGTCAAGTTAAAGATGCGCCAATTCAAGATTGGGTGAGGCTGGCGGTCAATCGCGTCCGTCAGTCTAACACGCCAGCGGTATTTTGGCTCGATCCAGGCCGTGCACATGATACGCACATGATTAAGAAAGTACAGCGTTATCTGGAGGACTTCGATACACGCGGTCTCGATATACGCATCCTGCCGCCAGTGGCGGCTATGCAGTTCTCTATTAATCGTATTCGCGCCGGCAAGGACACTATCTCGGTAACCGGCAACGTGTTGCGTGACTATTTAACAGACCTATTCCCGATTATTGAATTGGGGAGCAGCGCAAAAATGCTCTCAATCGTACCACTCATGGCTGGCGGAGGCCTTTTTGAAACCGGTGCTGGCGGCTCCGCACCAAAACATGTACAGCAGTTTTTGCAGGAAAACCATCTGCGCTGGGACTCGCTAGGAGAATTCCTGGCGCTGGCTGCTTCGTTGGAACATCTCAGTATTACGGATAGTAATAGCAAGGCGAAACTACTGGCAAAAACGCTGGATCAAGCCACTGGTAAATTCCTCGACGCCAACAAATCGCCGTCCCGAAAAACAGGTGAGTTAGATAACCGCGGTGCTCATTTCTATCTAGCGCTCTTCTGGGCGCAAGCACTAGCAGAGCAAAATATTGATCTAGCATTACAGCAGCATTTTAGTACTCTTGCCCGTACCCTGGCAGACAATAGCAAGAAGATTATAGCGGAGCTAAATAAGGTACAGGGTCACGTAGTGGATATCGGCGGATATTATCACCCAAAACCGGTGCTAGCCAGAAAAGCCATGTGTCCTAGTGCTACTCTTAACGCTGCGCTTCAGACGATTAAAACCTAAGCAAGGCCACGGCGGGAAATCCTGTTTGGTGGGTTCATCCTTAATCCATTAGTATTTTCTTGCCTAGAAAGATACTGTTTTCATAATCTCCAGGCAAAAGCTATCATAAACTGTTATAGATTGCAGGTAATTACATAGAAATGGAAAGGTTCAAGTACCAAACCTTTCACTCGGCACGGACTTCTTTTTTACCAAAACAAACAGATCCGTAAGTCTTTTGCCAGCCAGTCAATGTTTATGTTCACCTTGCTGGTAATTATATTTCTTATCACCGCAGGCGCAGTGATAAGAAACGCTGATAATTCCAACATGGAGAAGCGCCGTATTTTCCGTCTAGTAGCCGCTGTTATGCGTCAGCTCATTAATGAGCTGACGCGATCATCGACGATAAAAAAGTTCATTGCTAATCACGCCAACATAGTCTAATTCATACAGAACACTATCAAGTATAATACCTACTTGACGTTGCAGGCCGCTCCACTGTCTATGTGGTAAAAATATGACATTAGCTCTTGCAGAATGCCAGCTCATTAAAAAATTATGGGTTAATAGGTAAAATAGATGAGCCCTAGCGGTGAAACCTGCTACCAGATAACTTATCCGTTAAAAGTGATCCTCTGCTCTATAATACATAAAACGTAGACGAACTTAATGCCTATTTTTAGAAGCAAGCTGGCTCAGCATCTCATCGATCTACCATGAGTTCTGCTGGCTTAAATGTCTGAGCCAGCTTGCTATTATGCAGTTCTAAAATCTGATCGAAAATAGGGCAGACGGTGAAAATACTACCATTGCCGCTAGGCGGTGGTACAAACTAGGCGTTATTTTCTATAAAAAACAGGCTTTCTACACTGTTTAGCACACTACTTTGTATTGGCACTTAAATTCAGTAACCAGCGTCTTGGTCGTTAACATACTCGAAATATGCTTTGTGCAGCCTCTACCACCAATAATCACTGTATAAACATTGGCTTGCTCTACCTATTCTCATAGAAGTTGAATAATTTACTCAGTCTACAGTAGGCGCCGATACAATTTTCACATCATAAGGAAGGTGCAACCACGGTAAGAATTTCCGCAGTAAATTGCCAGGGTACTTTAATCACTTTTAGAACTCAAAACAATGGCTATCTTGCTATCGCAAGAGTGGATTATATTCACCTTGTAGCCTGAGTAGGCTTAGCATAAATATATCATGGGTCTAAGAAAAAATAATTGCATAGCTGTCAGCATCGATCAATTTACCCCCCCTAAAAATCGTGATGCACAGATTAATATTTAGTCTACGGTTTCATTCACTAATGATCCTACCAGCGGGTGCTGTAAATATTAATAATATATGGTTTATAAAAAAAATCTAAAGAAATACTGCAGTTACGATAGAAGTATCCTAGCACATATCATTCTAGGTTGTCAGCAACAACGCGGATTTGAGCAACAAATTGGGGCGTTGGTCGAGGAAGGAATTAAATCGTTATCTGCAAGTAGATGCCTGGAAGTCTTGCTAGTAAGATGCAGTCTCACTCTGCTCATTGATGATTACAGTGCAATCCTTGACCGACAAGGTCGTTCGCTAGCAGTTATCTGCACTACCCCTGTGCCTTGTACGTTTTTTAATGCAATGATGACAATGGTGATCTTATTTTAGTTTACTGGCGCGGTGTGTAACTAGGTTTTTACTAAAAAGATTTAACCGTTCTCCCTGGGACTTTAAGATAGTTCCTATTGATATCTTATGAGAGAAATAGGGTAAAGTACACAAGCTGTAAAAATACATATATCGCTTCAAGGGGAGCATTGTACAGGTTCATTAATAGCGGTTGGAGCTGTTGAAAGAAAAATCATGTAATGTAACACTGCTGTTAGAAACTTCAATAGCCGATCCCTGATGGTACCAAGCACCAAGTACCACACGCCACCGCTCTTCAGGCAGTTGATGTATAGCCGGTCGATGGGTATGACCATGGATCATCACCGTCGCGCCAGTAGCATCCATCACGGCCATAACCGTCTGCACATTTACGTCCATAATGTTAGCAGTTTTACCTACGTTGGCGCGCAGGCTATTGATACGCATTCTATGAGCAATATGCAGCCGCAACCGCAACGGTAGGGACAAAAATAGGCACTTTAGCCAACGCTGATGCACCCGACTACGAAAACGCTGATATTCATTATCGTCAGTACAAAGTGTGTCACCATGCAAAATCACTACCCGTAATCCATCTAGTTCCATCACTTTCTGCGCGGGCAACAGCGTCATTCCGCAAGCATTGGCATGACGACTACCTAGGAGGAAATCACGATTTCCGTGTATAAAATAGCAGGGAATACCGCACTGAGTCAGCGTCTGTAGCGCCATAGCAATTTCGTGATGTAGCGGATTTGGATCGTCATCACCTATCCACACCTCAAATAAATCACCAAGGATATACAAAGCTTGTGCGGTACGTGCGCGGGCGCGCAAAAAATGTAGAAAACCAGCGGTGATCGTCGGTTCTTGTGCGCAAAGATGAATATCTGAGACAAATAGAGTTGACATGCAGGCGATATTACTCCACATCAGTCACATAGATGATGATAACGTCTCCTTTCATGACGAAAGATACATTGCTGTAACCAGCAGCGATGTCTTTAATTTTTTCAATCAAAATTAAGCCTTTCGTTTACTTTTTTTTAAAAAAAGTATTACTCCGTCCGTCAGGACCTTCGGAGTAAAAATTGATAAAGTCATTATCTACCACATTAATAAAATTACGGCATGGAAATGAAGATTGTTAGTAGGGGTATCCCCGTTGCTAATGTGCAACGGTTATTTTTTAAAAGCATTGTTGGCTTTATTTTTTTTACTAGCGCTTAGTTAGCCCTCTTCTTTCATGCCGAAGATAAAGGTACCTTTATTGATCATAAAACCATTAACTATATAGTTACGAAATAATATTCTCATAAGATACGTGATAACACTAATTGAGGACATTCATAAAGGTTAACTTCATTTTATCCGTAAAGATTTTTACAATGAATATCGCCATGATTGGTATGTAAAGTGACTATAGTTTATGTCCTGAAAGTCTGATAAATTAGATTCACACAAAGTGAAATAGTTAAAGAACTCTTAATAGAAAAAACATTGTCATAGAGTTAGTAACAACCCCCCATCTTACCTTCTCGTATTGCAATAGATACGGCTTCAGAGTTCAGATACTTCATGAACGCTTATAGCGGATAATTATAATCCACAGACACATGGAATGATTTTATACTAAAGGTCAGAACTTGACCTGCTAAAGAGCAGAATACTAAAACTATATATACCGATAAAGTTGAGCATGTATATGTGCGAAATAACCGTGTATGACTTTTCTACATTGGCCATAGACCTACTTTTATCGCTTTTACAGTAGGATACTACCCGCGCTATATAGTATATATATCAGCAATATCAATGATATAGAGGAAGAATTATTCCTAGCTCTCTCTAAAAATCGAGAGACTTTATAGTAGCTTACTGAAAGTACGATTAGCAAGATGCATAGCAATTTTAACCGGTTAAATACCCCGCCTTCTATTAGAAGGCGTGCTCTATACTATAATAAACGCAATTATAGAACTGGTTAACTAGATTGTCAACAGAAGGTTTATGACTATGTGGTCTATAGTAGAATCAAAGTGAGTGATGTAAAACAAAATTCCATGGATTGCGTGCTTTTAAAAAATATCAAAACCCTACGAGCTACCTGAGCATCACCATAGAGTAACGTTCACCCGGCTAGTACATTGAGTATTTGATTATGGCTGGTCAGAAACTGGATATCATTTTGATATTCACGGAGGTTGTTCAAATCTGATTTTGCCTTACTATGAAAATAAAATTGCGCTTACTTGTACTCACGATAATTGCTTTCTGAAATCTCTAGATCTGTTCTGGCATAATTATAGTTGATCGCGAGAAGATGTTTAAATCACTGGCCATTTTACTTTACTAGACCTCATGATGGTATTTTCATGCCGAAACTACACGCTATTTTTTAAATATCCGTCTATCATCATAGACCGTTAAATTAGCGTGAAGATAATCTCAAGCAGATGTAGGTAACTCTTGAGCATTTGTATATCCCCTGCGAGGCCGCATTCAGCTTATAGAATGCAACCTAGCTTTTTTGCTAATAGACAATGGATATATAAAGGTCATTAATTCAAACATTTATTTCTGTATAATCTAATCCGCATTCAATACTACAGATAATATTATCCTCTTTAGCTTAAGTTAAAGAAAGCAGCAGCATTCTAAGTCGTAAATCACTACTGCGCGCACCACCATACTGGACGCGCGATATAATATTCAAATAATTAACTAGCTTTAAATTTATCCTCATAAAAATAAAAGTGCTAGACATTGTGATATTGATCCCAGTTATTTTATAAATTTTATGGTATTTTCGATGAATTATTAAGTGAAAACACACATTTCACTGAATCATTTCTTTTGGTGCTTTCTCGTTCTCTGATTTTTTAGAATCCTGATAATTGGTACACCAGTTCGCACCAATTACCTCAAAAGAGTCTAATTCTCTATACTTGAGTTATAATTTAATGCGTATTTTCCTGACCTCCTTCATTTCGTCCTATCTGTATGATGCCTGTTCTCGTATAAATGAGAACATAATTTGAATATAAAACTATTTTATATCGCAGTACTTTGGAAAACTGTATTGTTCATCGTTACTCCAATCGTCTTTCTAGTGTTGCCACATTTCTTAGTCAATCCAGGCCACTTTCCATTGTAAATTTATCTGATGCCATTCTATATTGATAATATTCGATCGCTGTGGATTAGTATTGAAGTATGTAGTAGTTATAGGTACCGGCAAATTTCCGCTAATGGAATTGACTGTGAGTGCATAATTAATCATAGTCACGTCATGTGGACGCTAAAACAATAGCGGTAATTCTGCCGGCGGTTGAAGCATTGTTACCAGTAGTTTTGGTGTTAAAAAATGAGCTACCAATCAGCATATCAACAAACCCGATGGAGTAATTCTTTCAAAGCCTAAAGACAGAATATTATACCGAGAAAAGTTAAAAATAATTTCAGAGAAATTTAGCATATACCACAGTCCTCTCTCCAAACTGGTAAACGGATCACCATCCTGAAACAGGCTATCTGTAAATGACTACAGCAGATACTATAGATTTTCTACTATATTTAGCGCTGGGTTTTCTTTTATCGCTATGGCTGCTGCTTCACAATATTCTTCAAAACTACAAATTCGTTACTGTATTTTTCCGTCTCAATACATCCATTCTCCCAATGAGAGTATCTTTATTGACTATCTGCAAAACACTTACATCAATCGTCAATAACGGATAAAGTATGAAGGCTATCATGTTGGTAACCTTAGTGTCTTTTGCTGAAAAAAGCTTTTTTGAGCGTTGTACTAGTCATTGGCGTTTGTTTCAAAACAATAATTAATTTATAGGATAATTTTTATTTACTGCTGAATTTTATTAAATTGTTAGGGCCTAAAATGTCTTAATATTTACATAGCATTCTTCTTTTATCGTTAATAATATCAACACAGGTATCACCACCTGTTCTTTTTTAGGATTATTAAATCAACCCCCTTTATACCTTTAGCTAGATGATTGTGTGCGCCAGGTATGTGGCCGGCTTCCTCTATTAGGAGGAAGCCGGAATATTTTTTTCTGGTGGACCATCTCCGGGGTCCGTGGATATGAACTATCCATAGCTAGATAATCTCCGGCATCCAAGTATGCTTGTCAACCTAATCAATACGAGTCTGTATTTCCAGCTATATCAGGCTTTACCCTTTAATCTGCAACTCAGCCATCAGGTGCTTACTGGTCAGCGCATAGCTTTCGGTGCCACTAGAGCATTAAAATAGCTGCACATTTCGAGGTTATCCATGACATTTTCTTCAATAGTGAAATGGTGCTGTGTGTATTTATACCAATACGGTCTTTTTATGCACCACTAGTACCATATTAGCGCTGTTGATAAGCGACTGATAGGATATATTCATCCACCCCTGCGCATTTCAGATATCAACGTCCACAGTTAACTTCTAATCGTCACTTTATCGGATAAAAAAGTTAAAATACTCATTGAGTACGGTTGTACTTATTTTACACGCCGACACGGAGTCATAATACTCAAACTGACCCGGGCCCCCATAACATCGACTTCTACTACCTTTAAGTTAGTATCAGGCAATCTTTCGCAATGACTGGTGCATTTTGCGCGTCAAAGTATCGCTGCATCACACTGCCTTAAGTGTCTCCAGTGACAGCAGATCGTTATGGATAACTATCGGCAGACAGATCCAGTATATCGTAACCTTACTGTAGCAAGTAAATATATAAACGTTGGTAAGGCCAGGCAAAAACATCACTCAACACGATAGTAATCATATTAATTGCTGCCACCAGTGAGCGACGTATCATCTCTAAAAGACGTGCTAGAAATGGGCGGTGGATTTAGCCTCGCAGCCACTGATCATACAAATAATGGTGACGTTACTACTAACACCGACGGAGATTTTAGCAGTGTCTATAGCGTATTATTCATTAGATTTCCATAGGTGTATCGCTTTATAGCGAACTACAGGTGAGTATAATATCCAGATTGCTGGTTATGTCTATTTTTTCCAGTGAGGTGGTCTAGTAGCATTGACACAGTAGCCCATGAGACGGAATTACAGTAGGCTATTAACATTTTCGCTAGGATTAGCGATCAAGCGTACTTCAACGCCGCACAAGAAAGTATAAATACTTTCAGCGCTAGGTTGCGTGTGCGGGCACGTATCACCATATAATCATGGTCAGCGGTTGTCCATAGAACCATCCCTACAAATTACTCAGAACTAGTGTTATACAGCCCCCAACAGAGTTGGCTGGTAATAGCGTTTACGCACATTTCGTATTTATTTTGTCTAGAACAATTATTGGTATTTAGTAAAACTGGTTGTAGATATTGTACAAGAGCGTATCAGTAGTCTCAGTATAGGTAGAGTGTTTTGCTTTCTTTTATGGGAGATTTTCTGTTTAAATAACCTTTATAGCAAGTAAATATAGAAGTCTGCAAATTGCCATTGAAAGCACAAGAGGTCAATATGAAGCTTCAGGAGACCCCTTTTTTACAAAACATTTGACGCTGACGTCAATCTTAATTACTAATAGTTATTAGGCAGCATTAGCTAATGCCTATTCGGTATATCGCTGGGTTAATTGGTGGGCTGGTAAGGGAATCTTTAGCCTACACCAGCATCATACAGATGCGACTCCATCCGCAAGTCAGCTTAATACTGCATAAGCGGCGTTAGAAGATACTGTTGTAATCACTGGTCTGACTATCTTAATCAATGCGTCCATGGTGTCAGAGGGAAGGCAAGCGATAAACTGAGAGGAATAGACACAAGTGTAGAGGGATAAGATTAACTGAGTGACGTATATTGCGAACCGCAACCTTATTTTAATCGTTAATCTGGCCTTAGGAGAACCTAAGATGCCGTTAATTTCCACCTCGATACTTATACATAGGGTGTTGCTTCTATGATGGTCTATATCCCCCCCCAAAAAAAAAGCGTACTACCGTGTTATCGCCACCGTTAATCACGTCATACCAACTGTATATAGCCTCACATCAAGGTAGTTCATGACGCTATCAATGCGGTCTACACCTCATTGGAAAGTAACTTACATTACATGCTCCACTGTGAACATCAGATTATTAATACGAGCAATACATTCATTACTAAACCAGATGGTCATTAGTGCGTCCGACAGTAAGCCCGGCGCAAATTGGGGAGCTTATTTGATAGCAGTGGCATCTCTTCTCGACAGACACACTAATTCTATGGTTACTATATTAAGCGGCTCCACCCCCATATTCAATACTCGTTTCCAATAGCTGCTTTCACAATAGTAGCAGCAAGCTACAGTGATTCTCACTGGACAGGTTCTAGCGCCGATAGAAATACTTTGAGGCGGTTTTGGTAGTTTTTATCAGAAAAACCTAAGTAAGAAAAGCATATTTAGTGATTTCAGTTCGTAGTATTCCACCTCAGTAGCGCTGGCGCACCAAGGATATTTTTATATCCCACCACCACTATATTACGGGCCAGGATACCTGCGGGTGCAGAGATAATCAAAGGCGACACCAAGAACAACACTGGAAGCAGTACATCTAAACTTAACCGTCTAGCCAGTGAGTAAAATAGTATTAGCCATCAGTATCGTCTCCCCCCCCGTCATGTCGTAACACAGCTATCTGAGTGGAAAGTCCTGTGCCCATTTCAAACTATCAAGCCTGTTTCTAGCTAAAAACTATACTCTTTAGTAGAGTATAGTTTTTAGGCGCCTCTTTTAGTAGACTGATAGTTATCCTGGTCGGCGAGCCAGACCTTTTTTCACAAGAGCAGGTTCGTGGGGCCTTAATAGAGTTTCTGTTACACCCAATACGGTAATAGCCAGTAACGTTTTGGTTGGTGTTATGGTGATATCTAGAAACTTTTTGGCCAGTTTAGTTGTTGTTTCAGTTATATTCCACAACACTTAATAGACTGGGAGTACACGCCCGTTAGTGATAAATAGTTCTTAATTTTATGCCTACTGAATATGAAACTAACTAGCTTTTTCTGACAATAAAAAATATTAATTAACTGAATACGCGTCTTTATGCGCCTCAAATTAACTATTTAATCAACTTTATCTGTCAACTATTAGACCGCCATCTGGTGGCGTTCATAGTCACAAAACGCATTACGCGATTATTGATTTATCAATAGGGGTTGAGGGGCATAGGCACTACTGTAACACCCCCTGCAATCGGCGTTTCCAGGTCAGCGCCATTTTCAATATTGCGCATATTCGTCAGTTCTGCACGCATTTCTTTTCATTTTTTTTGAATTATGTCTAACTAGATAATTGCATCATTTTGTTTAGGATATCGAGCAGTGTCAGGTTGACTTTTTATATCCTGGATCATCAATGCTTGGATATCGATTTAGTAGGAGACAGAGCTCTGCTTTCATCACCGTGCAGCCAAGCCTGGCAGCGTTCTATCCTTGACAGCAAAGCGTGGCTTGGTATCAAATTCACGAGCCATTAGTTATGTCCGTTTTGGCTTAAAGGAAGAGTGTTAACGTAGGCTTTTGATGGCCCTTTTATGCCAGAGCCTCTGGGATTTTCTAAATACTAGATAGTGTAGAGTAGTCTTCCAAGTAACCTATAAAGCGTTAAGGTGATAACTGTAGGCAACATTAATACCATGTTGCCCGAGTTAAAAAAAGAGCTAAACTATAAGCGTGCTGGCAAG
This sequence comes from Sodalis sp. (in: enterobacteria), assembly GCA_051710585.1. Classification (GTDB taxonomy): domain Bacteria; phylum Pseudomonadota; class Gammaproteobacteria; order Enterobacterales; family Enterobacteriaceae; genus JBPESP01. Next base: position 35,718 of record JBPESP010000002.1, read on the forward strand.
CTTCTTTCTTCAGCGCGCCTAGTTTTTTTTAGCCCCCTATTAGGGAAGGTCTTTCAAGCGAAACTATAGCGGGGTATGGATACTTCCAAGATTATAATATCCTTGGCTGGTATGACACCCTTTAATAAGCCTGATAGAGTTCATGGTCTTGACCAGCTACTTACCAGTATTTTCGAGCAGACCAAACTCAATTACCTCGATCTCAGTACTATTAACTTTTAGCGCAATCGCGTTTCTTTATAAAAGTAAATACTGACAAGAAAATACATGCAAACCACCCACCGACCGCTAAGATACTAGTATCGCCGAAACTGTTATTCTGCAGATTTTGAGTCACCGTCAGTTGTTCCTTATGCGTATATCTACGTTTAAACAATATCCAACTACTCCAGGATGTAGGTAGAGAGCGCATCGAGCAACTAGAAGTGGATACGCTGTAAGGCATTATTTTGTGTTGAGTTTTTTTTCACATGGGAAGCTCTTAGCCTGGGATACAGGTACGACGGGCCGCTGTATATAATCCAGTAAGTCTGGATAGTGATTTCTATCAGAAAATGGTCGGTTACGTACATACTTTTACATAGCTGTTGATTGCTCGCCAAATTTTGAACATGACTGTTGTTTACTGTTAAAAAGCGTCAGCCTTTTGCCAGTGCCTTTTCTACTTGCTGTCTGTCCTGGGCATTTGTCCTATAGCAAGCTATCATTACCCCGAATGATAGCCAGAGTGTTAAACAAGTACTCTAAGTCTGAACTTGCTGATGATGCCGGTATATATCGCTGGCAGCCCCCAATGCCGTTTTATAATATTGAAATGTAAATACCACTCCATCGTGATGCGTACTGCGATGACGTCTGTCATGCACGCGTCACTCCAGTAGCCCGGACACCTTATCTAGCTAAGTAGCAAAAGTGGTAAGTATAGTATTTCTGATATATGACGAAATCACCAAAGTATCCTCGATGCTAAAAAATCACCGCTAGTTTTGCATTCAGTGTAAGACCGCCTTTAGCGCTTGGCATCAACATCAGTGCAGTGGTAATGCCCAGTTTATCAGTATGACAGCTGCCAAATTAGTCACCACAAGCGCCTTTGTTCCACGTCGTCATACCAACTACTTGGTAGATTTTTTATCACCGGATGACAAAGCCAGAATATCCACCATCGATGCAGTCAGCGGGAGCGCGCATTCAAGGTGTTGATGATCTCCACTAAACTTGCCATCAACGCTTAACCCTAAGGGTTATAGCAATATTGCAGGGCTTTATTGAGGATGGTTTATAGAGGCCAGTGGCCGCAACACATGATTTGTGATATTGGACCTGAAATAACAACTGAGTTTACTTATAAGTTGGCGTTGATATTATAAAATAAATGCTTTATATACCATTTTTATAGTTTAGCTCCTTAGTATATGGAAATTACGTTAATCATTTTTTTGGGGTGGTTGCGATAATATCTTTGCAACAGACATCGAAAGATTATCAAGGTAATAGGCTAGCCCGGTGAGTTCATTTGTGGACTAAGAACACTTCAATCGCCCATGGCAGTCGGTAAACAGCCGTAAGGGGTCTTTTCACTTTCCGTCGAAGACCATCGACCCCTTATTCAATACTCTTCAATCTAAAACATGTCGAATTTGCAATAATAGGAGTTCAAAATACCACTATTTAGGCGGATCTTAAACAGCCAGTATATCTTTGCCTACTAGGCAGATGCTCGATGGGCAATCCTATATCAAACTAACTCATGAAGCACAAAATAGCCAGAATCAGTCAACTGTAGTCCATTTTATTACGGATCGAGCTACCATTACGCTGAGCAGCTTCCTCACATACTAAAGAAGGTTGCCACTGGAACACTAAGAAAACCCTAGAGATGTAAATAACGGTGTTTATAGATACAGAACCCCTCGTTCTCCCAAATATGCCTAGAAATGTCACCCGCCAGGATGATATCACATGAGCGATAACTCCATTTTCTCCATCTTGCCGTCAATAATTGCCTATGGTTATATATCAGATGATTCAGAACTGCTTTAAGCCACGCTAATATGAGATTTTCAATCTCGCTTATTTATTAAAATTTATCAATAGCAAGCAAGATAGTTATATCCCCAGATGCGGTGAATTGGAAAGAACACCGCACCAACATTACCTTTTAACATACCACCGTTCTAAGTGCTGGTCAGCATGATTAGCACATGGCGATATTTTCCAGATAGCGGGATATCATCAGTCGTGATAAAGTATAGAACCTCCTAATATAGTAACTAAACTGGCTTCTACAACTCTCCGAAGACCAATAAGATTGGCGTCAATCTCACCGAGAGAGCAACACTCTATCTCCAAGACAAGCATATATGCTTATTTGCTTGTCAAACTGTAGGGGGTTATATCAGAAGCAGAACCCAGACTGGCCATATGCCCACGCCTTTTTGCTAAATTTAAACTGCTTCCGCATAAACACGTCTGGCTATTATTATCGTTCGTGATAATACATAACAGGACCTGATTTATACTGTAAAATTAAAGATATTAATGGGAGACGCATCCATTAGAAAGCAAGCACTATCCGAGAGGTCAGTCAGGATGCAGCATAGCACCTAAGCTATGCCATTGTAAATATTAGCCTTGCTGTCATCTAGACGTTCAACTACTGGTAAGAGTTTGAACCACATCTTCAAACATTAGAAATATAACCAGCAGGTTTGGCATAATATTCAGCGCCCGTCTCTCCTCATCCTTATACTTTGTCCAATTGCTACCGTACCTCATTGTAGGACGCTAACGTCTCGACCAGTGAGACTCTGATAGCATTTTTACTGAGATAGGTGGTCTTCTCCTTTTTGCTGGACACTACCGAGGATAGGTGACCGTATCCAATTAAATGAATACGGCATCAAACACCTAATTATAAAATGATGATACCTTTTTACAAAACGACTAGCAGATTTTTTTCTAACTTACCCTTCCTGCACAGGCGGCTCTCACATCGTTGGCAGAAACCGTCAGATTATCCACCATGCTAAGCAGACTTGCTGACATACTTTTGATTCAATTGCACCATCCTGCTGGCACCTTCCTGTACCTGGGTAGCATACGGCACAATGCGCCAAATAAGTGACATCTCAAATGACAGCATTTATCCATCTCTGGAAATAGATACCCATCACGCTCCTCTATATCAAAAAATAGGCCAGCCTGTGCCGTACAAGATACTCCTGTTCAGACTCTTTCAAGATATTTTATCAACTCGGTAGATATCAATGCACGGGGTGGTTTGTCAGTTGTTCATAACGAAAGTGGCGGTCATTAACAATCTGCGGCTGCGTCAAAGTTCAGTGGCGTAATAATCAGTTAAATATCATTAATGGTATATTTATTCCAGCTTCCACAGAAAAATTTCAGCCATCCGGGTGAAGACTGCTGGATAATTCTACTATTTATTTTCAGGCCGTGATCACGGGTGGCTCTGAGCCTGTTGGGGCTAGGATCGCGCGCAAGCCTCACAGAAGAATCACTCATTAAGCTAGTTAACCCTGAAATTTAGGCAGTAGGCAAATAGCACATCCTTCACCTCTAACCAGGCCATTCTAGTACTCGGCGTCAAAGGTGAAGCAACCACCCCCAAACTCAGATATACATCAGAGTTTGGGGGTGTGCAGGTAAAGGGAGACTCCCGTTTCTTCCTCTATCTTTGCACGGTGTGATACATAAAATTCTTCACGCCCTTTGGTTATGTAATACTTGCTCTCAGTACCCGCATAGCAAGAAGCTAACCCGCCCACTGGTAGAAGACATTAAGTGCCTACCGCCACAATGGATTATTTGGTCTGAGTAATAACAGTGAGTCATAATGCACGATAGTGTAAATATATACCTATCGAGTTTTACGCTCTTACCAGTCAGCACCCACGTGGTTTTTCAGTTAGCTACCGTCCCGGATATTGTAAATCTGCTTGTCATTCTCAATATCGTCAAGTATCAGCAGGTCAGTGCAGTATGGCTGAGGCAGAAGCTAAGCTGCCCCTGGTTTTTTGCTAGACTACCGGCGGATACCTGCTTACATCTTGATGGCACATTGTGCGTTAGGATGCTACTTAAATCTACCAGGCGCGCCAGATATCGCAGGCTTTGTGGAAGAGTTCACCTGCAAAAAAAGCCAGGGGTTAAATTTCAAATTAGCCTTAATGCCTTTGAACATTTGGTATGCTTCCTCAATAGAGTCTATTACTATCATGGTATAGTGTTTATGCTACGTACTAGACAGCGCAGCATAAACAACTAGAGGTAATAAGCGTTGAATTGAGTTCCCCGCGCAGTGCGGAGACGGCGTCCGATAGGCCTTCAGGCTGCCAACTATCTATAGTAAATACTGAAATAGATAGCTATAAAATCCATTGAAGTCGGCATGACGAATATCATACAGAAGATAGGTCTGAACAAAATGACGACAGGGATTCACGGATCAGCCACCTCTAAACGCATCACCAACATAATTTTGGACCCGGTATTAAAATCAAGGTATTCAACTTCGACGGTGCGCCGCAGACCGGAGGCTAGCGCAGCCAGCAAGTTCTGAAATTTATAGATTGAAATTTTATTACCATAAAAGCTCCTTACCACAATTGACACATCTTATTTAGTATAATCTAACTCTATCTGATAAACATAGATAAGACTTAGCTAATACTATATTTAATGCACACTACCAGGGTACTCGGTGTCCGTGGTACTGCCTTTAGCGATAATCTCGCTTGATGTAAAAAATACACACCATCGTCCATACAGATTATAGATTTCTCACAGATAACCCTGACTACACTGATCTCTATCAAGTCAAGGTATATTTTTGCCCTACAACAGTTTTACTAATTGCCTCACCCAGCACTGCCTCTATCTAAGTTTTAATTTGGATTGACACCTGGAATAGCATTTTCCATAAGTTATATTTACGATATACACTACGCTAGTGTGCAATTTAATCAACCCCTAACTACTTTTCTGCTAACTCAAACCTTGGTGATTTTACGGCGAACAGCTACGTCATTGCAAATTTCAATGACTTTATTAGCTATAATATTTTTCTATATTCAGCTAGAAAGCCTCAAAATATCAAAAAACACCACTAGTATCATGATACTTTGCTTAAGCAAATACCTGAAAATAGAGCTTCAGGGTCTTCATAAGTGGTAATCATCTGGCTGGTATAGCGTGTCTCTACCATAGAATTCTTCTCAGGCCATCTGAGACGCTTTCACTGTTAACGGCGAGTTCAGTGTTTGATATCAACATGGCTTAATCCACCTGTTTGCGAGCGGATGGATCCAGTAATACCGTAAGGTAAGCCCAGTATTTTCTCCTCTAAGTGTAACTGACATTTCCGCAATAAACTTCCAGTACACGGTAACCACGAACTGATGGTTTAGATCTTCCGGTATTTTAATATATTTATTGCTGGCGTGTTTGCATTTTTAAGTCTATAGCTGGCAACTAGGTGATATACCCAGCTCCTTTATTACGTTACCATTCAGATAGAGCACTTTATTTTTTTAAAACGCTAGAGCTACTGCTAAAAATGATCGTGATACTTCAAGTGATGGGGAACAACTGCCGCGGCGTTTCAAGCTTCCATTACACAACTAGGATTAACTACGCAGCCAAAGTCGCTTTATTAACGAAACATACACCAGTGTCTTTTTTAATATATATCTAAAGTTTTGCACAACACCATGACAAGATATTGTGCTCTTAACCTATTAACTATCGTAAACTATTGAGTGATCACGAAATTATTTAGAATTTCATTTTCTGTTTCGAAACATTGTTGTATCCATTTTTTCATTTCCATAATTTCAGTCTATTACGGAGTCAGAGACAACTCAAAAATATTTTATACTGTCACTTTAGACCTAATGATTTTACCAAACGATTAATGATAGAAAAATTGAGGTTTATCACTTTAGCTGCTTCCATTGTGTGTATAGTTCTTCTATACAAGGAACAGATTTTCCGCTTCGAATTCAAACTCAGCAGTAAATTTTTTGCTTATTAGCTTAGCTGTTAAATTTTAAGGTAAGGATACCACTTCAAGTTGGCAAATTCAGTTTGCCACTACAAACCTTCATAGTAGACAGGAGTTAATATTTATGATATTCGTATAATGTCCTCTATTTATAAAAAATTCTAGATTATTAAAAGTAATTTTGTTTTTAAAAAAAATATAGAATTACTTACAAATTCATATAAACATTTTATGGCTATTAAAATAATAGCAATAATTATAATTGCACCATGGATGTGTTGTCGCCTCTTTACTCTGCTAGACGAGTGATTATATGCTGCTGATGTATTGATGGTCCATTAATAGGCTCTATTATAACCTTTATAAAAAGGAAAAATATCTAACACGCCGTACAAATTCTCTACACTGCTATCGCAGAAGACAGCGAATAAAACGCGTACACTTATCCTGTAATCAGTGGGGAGAAGAAGAGTGATAAATTTAGGGGACTGAATGCGTTTCTAAGCGCCTAAATCAATTACGATAGTTAGTGCATTGGACATACCGAATCACTACAAAAAAATCTGATAATGAACAACCTACCTTGACAGAGGTTTCAGTGGACCGGTACTGCTAGTGGCGCCCAGCATAATACTCAGCAATCTGTGACGTTCTCAGTCAGCTATCCCTTTCTGTCGACACTTTTATTGACACCAGATATGGCGATAATATGTGTAGAACCATGGCCGCCGCAATGTGTGTCTACTTGCTGAATTGAGAAAACAAGACTGCAAGAAAGTCCTTATGCTGTCAGCCGCAAGGAATGTAATCCAATGACATGCATGCCTATTATTAACGTTTCAGGATGTTATTTCCGGGGATCTTAACACTTTATAGGGTTACTGCCACCGTGGCAGGGGGCTAAACTCTATCTCTTCTCCAATCCCCATCCATCTCTCTATAAATTAGCTTTTATCTCGCAATCAGTGGCGGAACCCAATACCGCGCTTGACTGGGTGCAGCACCGCGCTATCAGATTTTTTCTACTTTATTCCTTTCAGAAACAGCATTGATGTCAATCTCGATGATGTATTTTATGTTTCTGGCAAAAAACAGAAAAAGTAAGACTAATGCGATACTTCTGTGCCTTGAGCATCTCTCTGACGCTTCCCTTCTTCCTTCGGTAGCAGATGGCACGCAACAAAATCTATTTTAGTGATTAAAGCGTCAGCACAATCTAGGCGCAGCAGTTGCTTAACCACCCTCCCAACCGGGATTCTATTTATGACGCCAGCATTCAACTGGCCGGGCTCTTCATTGGTACGTGATACCAATTAACTTTTTTTCAATGATAGAGACCTTAAACTATATACGCACCCTCCACGACAAAACTTAATGATTATCAGAAATTTTCTTATGACCTATTGCGCTGATATGGCCGCGCCCCGGTTGGCAGAACCAGATAACGTTATCCTAAAAGCACTAGTGAACGCGTTATCGGTGATGTTGATACCCGGTAATCCACTAGATATCTCTAACGATATAACACTGGCACGTTACTGCGCTGCGATGCCGGTTGGGTTTACCATCAATGGCACTCACGTCAACAAGATAATCTGCAAAGTGCTGGATCAGGGGGTTACCCGAATGGAAAGCCACGAAATTAGATCTATCATCTAAGCCTATAGCATTAAAACGTTGCTACCTATATCACCACCGATAGCGACAATGCACAATACGCGGTTCACCGAAGCCGAAAGGGGAGTCGCCCTATCCTATAGCGCTAAAACTACGGTCGCTGATACCGCTCATAAATTTGATGTGCAGGAGGTAATGCTTACGCTAAATAACGCGGCTAAAGTGGTACAGCCAGACACGATACTTGAGCTTTTAGTAGTGATACTACATTCCGCGTCGTGCATTGAAGGAATGTAGTAAAGAGCATAGCCATAGCTATGTCGGTACACATAAAACACAGAAACTACGTATAAGTATATGAAGAAGACTCGGTATTTAATCTGTTTATCCTGTTAGGCGATGATAAGAGTGACTGACAGGTGGAGGGGATGAGATGGTTCCATTGATAGAATAGCATTACTACGACGCTCAATATATCATGCTGCAAAGGTTAAGGATGAACGCCCTCCTACGCAACAACCATCCGCTGTATTCCTTGGATCTAGAGCTATACGCTCAGCCAATTGTTGGTTCAAGCCTTAAATCTGATAGTATCATATTATCTATAAATCATCGCGCTGAATATCTATCCGTTATTGCTAGCCTACAGAAGCAATACGACTGCCTAGAAGGCGTCAGCTTGAAATTAAGCGAATTACCCCTAGCTCACACTTGAGCATCCACCCCCTACCCGCACCAACTAGAATCGGTAGTGACACTCAATAACAGCCGTACTGTCTGTTCCACCCAATAAATACCACCAGAAAATGAACTGTTATTGAAGCCTTTCATCGACCTAGTAAGGTATAAGGATCTCTAATTACCGCTATTTCAGCAAAATTAGTAAATTTAACAATGAAGATTTTCCTAGTATGATACAAATCAATTACGATCATGAAATGGTGTTTATGGCGGTTATACAACAGCAGGATTATGAGATTATCATCAGTATAACCCGTGTCATTGCTAATCCTAAGAATACTAATGCGAAATTCGCGATATACTAGTATGTTCTGATTTGAAAAAAAATAGATCGTGATGGATGCTGCTAGAAAAAAATAATTAATTACGCCTTTTGCCGCGTTCTGCAACGGCTGACTGTAATCATCATGCCTAACAATCACAACATGATAACGCTACCTCATGAATTATAGTTTATGATGAATATTCAATTGCAGGAAAGTATCATTGCTCTGCGGCTAAGGCTAGAACTAACCTTCTACAGGATAATCTCGCCGGCCTCGAGTAAGGAAGATTAGCTGGATAGTTGAAACATGCCCACAATCAATAGAAGTAATGCTAGTATATCTAGCTAAACGCACTTATCTGTTTGTATAAGCTTATTTCAACCTTCGATGATAAAAGAAGAAGCGCACTGTGATGTTGTCAACTTTTAAACCCGGTAAACATCATCAACACCTTTCACAACTACCAAAAATCCCTCAGAAGGTTGCAGATGTTAAAACTCTTTATAGCCCTGAAGATTTTTATCATGCACTTATACAGGCCGTCGTCAGCGCCAAACAGCGAATATATCTCCTCGCATTATATCTAGAGCAGGATCAAGGGGGTCAACGCGTCCTTGATGCCATTTATGATGCCAAAAATAATGATCCATCGTTGGATGTAGCAATCCTGGTTGACTGGCATCGAGCGCAACGCGGTCGTATCGGCTCCTCCGACTCTGGTACAAATGCCGACTGGTACTGCCGTATGGCACAAACGCATCCCGGAGTGGATGTTCCGATCTTTGGGGTACCAGTCAATACCCGCGAAGCGCTGGGCGTCCTGCATTTAAAAGGCTTTATTATCGACGCTCAGGTGATCTACAGCGGTGCCAGCCTGAATAATGTTTATCTGCATCAGCAAAATAAATATCGTTACGATCGTTATAAGATTATCCGTAATCCCTCGCTAGCTGATACACTACTTACCTATATCAAACAACACTTAATCACAGCGCCGGCGGTAAACCGACTGGATAACGTCGCCCGGCCAAAAAGCTTCAAAATAAAAAATGATACCCGCCTGTTTCGTCAAACCCTACGTGAAGCCGGCTATCACTATCAAGGTAAAGCAAGTCCGAATGAATTAGCTATTACCCCATTAGTGGGATTAGGCAAGCAAAGCCCACTAAACAAAACGATTCGTCATTTATTGGGTTCCACCCGCCACACTTTGACGCTATGTACACCCTATTTCAACTTACCGGCATTGCTAGTGCGGGATTTAATCGGGCTGCTGCGTCTGGGTAGACAAGTGGAAATCATTGTTGGCGACAAGACCGCCAATGATTTTTATATTCCAGAAGATCAACCATTTAAAATTATCGGTATCCTACCGTATTTGTACGAAATTAATTTGCGCCGTTTTCTTAACCGCCTGCAGCGGTATGTTGATACCAGCCAGTTAGTGGTACGTCTATGGAAAGACAATGGTAATAGTTTTCATTTGAAAGGGATATGGGTAGATGAGGAGTGGCAATTGCTGACCGGGAATAACCTTAACCCACGTGCTTGGCGGCTTGATTTAGAAAATGCACTGCTCATCCACGATCCCGTACAAGCGTTGCGCGCGCAGCGTGAGAAAGAGCTTAAGCAAATCCGCACCCACACACAGGTAATACAGCATTTTATTGAACTTGAGAGCATTAGCGATTATCCTATTAAAGTCCGCAAGCTTATCCGTCGATTGCGCCGAATCCGTATTGATCGTTTGATTAATCGGATCCTCTGAATCAAGATCCTCTCTCCCGACGGAGACACTCTCTAAAGCATAATATTGCCGATGCTAGCAATAACCCATTGATACATAGAACCTGGTGTTTATCGTTACCCGTTTTATATCTATTATCACTGCGTTAGTAGACGGGCTGCAACCACCCGACGCAGAAATAATTAGACCAGTCCCTGTAAAACGCCGAAAAATAAAATATATAAAGCTACCGGAGAAATTTTGGCTAATGATAATGTGTAGGATTAGGATACAGGCTCTAGCATAAACTTAAACCATCAAGGACGACGTATGCAGCGCGCATACAGCGGATAGCTATAAACAGAAATAAAAAAATCGATAAGTTTAGTAATATTAGTCGGTAAGGAGGTGAACGAGACAACAGGAATAATTTACCTACCCGGTTTCGCTTTTCTAGCAGGCGCGCCTGATACATCATAAAAAACACACCAAGCAGTCTAAATATTATGGTAATAAAATGTCCAGGCATAAAGCGCACTGTACCAGTGCATATAAATACTGAGTGTTAAGATCCGCCAGTTGCGCAAAAAATACACTGAATATATTCTAAAGCTTACCATTTATTACCTGACTGCCGTCAATTGCCATAGTCCAGGAGATTAAATAGAAAAAATGATATGATTTACATAGTGCAAGTATGCACAGTACAAAGCTATAAATAAACGTACTAAAATATCCAGTGTTGCCCCGCCTAGCACGCCAATAATAAAAAATTATTTTAGATAAAATGGCTAGACAACAATAAATTACCGCGTCAATAAATAATTGCGATAAAAGAATAAACAATATCTGTGATACACGAAGTACTAAAAAGCCAAGGTATTGCGATAGGATGATCTTAATTGTAACGATTATCCAGTCGAACACCAAACAATGATATCCTCTCCAAAAAAAACCATTTCCAATCTCTGGATGCCCAGAGGTAATTCTACCCGTGATCGGCGGAATGATAGATCACCAATTTACCGCTTATTTACAATAGGGTATATTATATAATGGGGTTTTTACTAAATAGGGCAAAGTAATGCTGCCATAAGGTTCCTTCAGTCAGGCGAGGCTGATATATATTCTAGAGCCATGGAATATTTTAAAAAAGATTTTTATATCTATTCAATTATTGTAGAAATGGGGGGGATATCCATAGTTTTTCTTTTTTTGCAGCGGTATAATCTTATTTAAGGACCAGTTAAGGAGATTTCCGTTTAAATTCAGAACTAAAATTCCTTCTTTCATTTCTGTAACTCCGTCTTCTGCTGAGGTTAATATAAATCTGTCGTTAGATAAGTTTGTCGATGAAGAAAACCAAGAGCAGAAAGAAACAAGAAAAGTTCTTTAGCCACTCTTTGAGCGCAAAGAAACCTATCTCAGCGACCAACTCAAGAAAGATAGGACTAAATTAAAATATATTCTTTTAAAAAAAGATCTAGCGCACCACCCCTTTGTTAAATGTACCGGCAATAGCGGCATGTTTGGTAATTGAGTGTAGCTGCTCTCTTAGATTAGGTATTGCCGGGCGAACATGATACGCCTAACAATCCCAATTAGTTTATCTACCGTATGAACCAGCTATTAAACCGCTTAAGATAAAATTTCTATTGGTATCGCGGCAAACCACCCGTTTTTAGTGATCTACCTTTTTTGCGCTCGTCGGTAGAAAATATTCCATGACACCGAGTACAAAAAAATCTACTTGCCATAATATCCTCACGAAGCTAAAACTATTTAGCATTATGATCGGAGGCGTAACATCTATAGAGCCTTCCCTTAGATAAATTTAAAGCTGCAGATAAGTGTCCTCAGTGCATCCAATAGTTTAAGAAAAAAATAAACCCATAACGATATAGTTTATCACTTTTTATTTTAAACACTTTTAATTACTAGGGGGTAAAATAATGCGTATCATTTTGCTTGGTGCTCCTGGCGCTGGTAAGGGGACTCAGGCACAATTTATCATGGAAAAGTATGGTATTCCGCAGATTTCCACAGGCAATATGTTACGTACAGCAGTGGAAAAACAATCTAAGCTTGGCAAAGAAGCTAAAACCCTCATGGATACTGGCAAGCTTGTGAGCGACGAGCTGGTCATCGCGCTGGTTAAAGAACGCATTAAACAAGACGATTGCCGCGACGGCTTTTTACTGGATGGGTTTCCCCGTACTCTTTCTCAGGCAGATGCCATGAAAGAGGCGGATATTACGGTAGATTATGTGCTGAAATTCACGGTGCCGGATAGCCTTATCATTAACCGAATTACCGGTCGCCGAGTGCATAGCCCTTCAGGACGGATGTATCATGTAAAGTTCAATCCGCCGAAGCAAGAAGGTAAAGATGACATAACCGGTGAGCCGCTAACTATTCGCAAGGATGATCGGAAAGATATCGTACGTAAACGGTTGGTAGAGTACTATCAGCAGACAGCACCCCTTATCGATTTTTACCGTAAAGAAGCGAACATCGAGCGTAATACTCGATATTTCACCATTGACGCTACCCAGAATGTGAACGAAGTAAGCGCTGAATTAGCTGCCATCCTCGATTGATCTACAGCTAAATTCTTCAACACTAAAAGGTCGTGCTTTTTTCTCTATCTTAGCACAGACTACCAGTACAAGTCCATTAGGGATCAGTATTTTAACTACTGTTATACTCAACTAAACACATATACGTCAGTTATTATACCCGGATTCATGTTACAGGCTGTTATACTTAGCTTTATCCACACAACATTACTGATTGTATCTTACCGATGACGCTACGCCTGATTTTTAGAATAACATTTACCCCTTAGACATCACTTCTTGCAATGATAATAAATTATAACTATTGTTAAAAACCGCTTTCTGCCACAATACCCCTCCAACAAAAGCACTTGAATCCTTTAAATTCATGTAGTTATTTCCATATATAAATCACAAGGAAACGGCAATAAGCCAGAAAAATACAGCGTACTGGTAGTAGTCAATATAGGGGATACCAGAAGCACCTACTCCTCGAACGTTCAAGTATTACTTAGCTAAATTCCCCAGAAATAAATGCTTGATATATACGCCAAGAGCACTATAGTTACCGCTGTTTTTATACAGCGTTATCCTACTGATGCGTTCAGGGTAGGTAGCAAAGCTTTATCAAAGCATCTAAATGGAGGAGGGATCGCTGCTCTTTCGGTAAAGATAGCAGTAAACTATGGCTAGCCAGCGCTGCCGCAAGTAATTACAGCACGTTATTAATACAAGACGTACCCGATTGGTAATTGTACCCCTGTATTCTTGATATCCTGCTACACCAGTGCGGCGATTTGGGGGTGCAGTAGCATATATTCTCACCAGAGGTTACCACCGCTTACCGTCGATAAGTTTCATCCACGATTATACACAGCACATCCTACCTATATCACGGCACTGACCACAAGCGTTAGACGTGCGTTTCCCAGTACGGCCATCCGGGGATCAGCTGCTAATCTCATTCCATAAGATACTACTGCGTTATGCCGAGGAGAGCGATTATTACCCGCAGCGATATTAGGTTATTCTCTAATATACCTAGCCGGCGCTAAATTACCCATTAGATTATAGATAATGATAACTTTCCAGTCGCGCGTTGGCCGTAATCCCTAGCTACTCTGGTCGCCGCTGATGAAATAATGAAAGAACTTGCCTTCTGCAGGCATGCAGTACGTGTAGGTAATTTGCCCTAGTTTTTGTTGCTGACTACCTGGAAATCCTGTTGGAAATTCAGGTGTAGAATAGGGAGATATTTGCACATGTTGGCGGTAGTACGTTCCATTATATCCCAGCGGTTAATAATGATGCGGAGGGTATTAATATATTGCAACAGCTTGTAAAGGCAGTGCTACGCTAACCTTCATCACATTGTCTTCGCCACCTAAAGGATGACCAGAGGCCCCTTCCTGAAGTGATTAAGATGAATTCAATCCCTCGCCGTTATCGTTTGAGGCAATGATTACAAACAGCTCGTGTCTTGGTATCCAGTCAATCCCCCAAAAATGCCATGATCTCTTGACGCGGCGGGGGTTGCTGAACCCTACACTTATTCCCTGAATATGCAATGTATTTCAGCCGGACAAGAGCATTTTCTAGCACCATCATCGCCCGTTCCTATAATAGTTTTTTTGCTCAAATAAAACTACCTAGCGTCCATAGCTGAGAGGCAATGCGTAATGCTCGCGGAAGGACGACAAATATACATTTCTTCTTCCTACTGCGGGATTCGTTGGGTGGGATCGTTTTCGTTGTCATAACGTGCTAATAAAACTCTAATAGGGCATACTAATCGGTGAATTAATCATTATCAACAAAATTACGGTGGGCAAAAAAACAAGATAACGCTATTATTAGCGCGGTATATCAAGCGCGGTCTCTAGACCGCGCAGAATAAAGGCAAATTCTCCGCTTTGCACTAGCCTGATGCCAATCATCGCCGACATACGCAGCGAAAACCAGAATAATTTAATTAGATAGCTAGTATCACTAGCTAGTACCGCTATACACTCCTACAGTAGGATAGCAGAATCGAATAGCATACATACCACCGAGACAAAAAAAGATAACAAAGGCGCTACATGCGTTTCGTTTAGCAATGCTAAATATTTTAAACTAATCTGATACAGTAATAAAAAAGAATAAATTTTAGTTCTGAATTCAAATGCAACCCGCTCAACTGATTCTCAACTAAAAATGAGAAGATAGCGCAAGCAAAAACCATCGATGTTAGATTGCTATAATGATGAGATAGGTAAAATTACTGCGTAATGAGTGATAAGGGAGAACACCAAAGCCTCTCCTATTACCCTAGAATACATCAAAATAAATAAGCTAAAATAATATATAATATATTAAAATTTGAAATAATATTTTCAAAAAAGATTGTAGCTCTCTCCATGTTAGAATTATGGAGTAGTTTTTATTAATCTGGAAATACAGGGCATATCCTGCTAAACGTGTCAAGGGTTTATAGCAGCACTGATAAATACTGGAACCTCTCCTGAAAGAGCAAATGATAAGTGGAGAGTATTGCGCAGTTAGGTTCATGAATTGCACAGTATCAGGCATAGTATAACTCACGCAAGAAGTATCCAAACTATAACCCATGAGAAGATCCAGGGTAGGGCGCTGACTAGCAAGTAAGTTATGAAGGAACCGGGAGGCTGGTCTAG
The DNA here is from genome assembly GCA_051710585.1 of Sodalis sp. (in: enterobacteria). Taxonomy (GTDB): domain Bacteria; phylum Pseudomonadota; class Gammaproteobacteria; order Enterobacterales; family Enterobacteriaceae; genus JBPESP01. The sequence continues at coordinate 51,329 of JBPESP010000002.1, forward strand.
TGTTAATAGCCAAACATAGGGGTATAAACATGGTAGTTAGGGGTATTTCGCGATCTAGAATAATTTTAAGTGTCAATTTACTGTAATGAAGTCAAAACAGAGGTCATAATTACATGACAGTGTGCTGTATATCTGTACCGAGAAAAGCTGCTATATGTCGTTATTCCTGACAGCAAACTAATTATTAACGCATTGGAAATAGCATGGAAAATACAAGATAAAAAACAGCCGGAGTAATGTTCTACAGCGATCAAAGTAGCCACACCTATAACAAAGTAGCTGTTTCTAAAAAATTCTGTGGCATTACCGGATCGAACAAAGCATGAATCGGTGTAATTAATTTTGGATAATAGTCCGATGAAGTGCTTCTTCGGAAATCTGAAAAAATGAGTGAACACCGGTATAGGCTATACCTCTACTTTAGTAAAAGTAGATCATAAAATTACAGACTATATCGTAGGATATCACAGCGCACTAAGGCAGCATGATATAATTTAGTTTTACACAAAACCAGAAAATAGATACCGGAAAAAATCTAAAGCGACAGCCAGTTTTAATTAACCACCATGATTTTTTTATTAGAAACTAAAGATAATTTAGATAGCCTATTACTACAATTTCCAAAAGAAGAAAATAATGTCTGAAGCTTTACATAAAACTAAAAAAGAGGCGGTATCTAGGAAATGTAAAAATAGAAGATCTCGCAAAATTACATTAAAAAAGAAGCGCTCTAAATAAAAAATCAAGCTATTGTTTACTTCATTTAATTATTTTTTTAAAGTTTGCTATTTTTTTAATTTAACTCACATATATCTAAATTATATTAAGAAGGCCTTTTAACTACCTTAATCTGCTTAAAGCAGAGTCATTCAAGTCTATAAATTATTGTTTTTCTTGTACAATCCGGAAAATATGCACCATTGCAATGGGGGTGCTGCACCGCCATAATAATGGTATTACCAATATCGCATACGTATTCATTTCCAGCGCTTAACTTAGCACGCCGATACTTGCATCCACCATAATAGGTACTGCGTCTATTCAATGATAAGACCAGGAAATCACGGTTTTTAGCTCCTAATTAGAGACGATAGACGATCCTAATGGCATTACCGCCGTACATTATCAATAGCCACGACATAAACAGACCCGGCCCAAGTGATGATGTTTCGTAAGTAATACCGCCAGCGAATCAGCAATTGCGCCAGCTCTAATGAAAAGTCGTTAAGTGTACTTTTATCGCCTAAGTCTTCAAGCGCACTCTTGACTGCCTGCGCAGAATGCGCCATTGTAAGATTTTGCCATCGAACAAGCATAATTGCCCGGCACTATCAATCGGGATGCTGCAAAAGTTTGATTGCTTACAGCGTCTATAGCGTACCATCATGCTGAGCAGCATATTAACAACCCTGGAGAGTATATTATCGGCACGCGCAAGCTTTTAGTTAATTCAATCTCCTTTCCAACTGACACTAAATACAACCCTGCTGACTAGCTAATATTATGTCACAAAAGCTTTTTATAGCAACACCATCACCGCCTGCAGTCATTAGTAGCAAACAGCGGTAGCCATCATAGTATTCTATCGGTTATCATTCGTGCTCATACCTTACGACACTATTTACTGTTACATATTCTTTGACGCCTATCGTCCGGATGGTAACAAGTACTACCATACCGCCTATCCACACTATAGGCCACTAGTACCACCTATACCTTTTTACAATAGATGCTAACAATGACAAAACTGTTCGGATCGACGGCAATTCAGCAACCAGACGTTGTAGCGTCTCTAACCCCTCTACAAATAAACAGGACGGCATAACTTTGGTGCCAGTTGTAAAATATAGCCGGAGTAATACTGGTGGGTGGCACAGCATCATAGAAAGACACTTCATGATAATGCGTAACTTGTTCAGTCATATTGCGTCGAATCATCTGCATTAGCTCATCCCTGTGAGCTTTAATTATAACCTGCACATCGCATTCCTATTACCAGAGGTATAAAGAAGCTCAGCGTATTTTACGGAAATACGTATACAGGAAGTTTTTAAGTAATGAGACATTCACTATTTAACTACGACAGGGACTGCTACATGAAACGATACCGGTCAGACGGCGCGAGAACATCACTATATAACGCAACAATATACCCATATGTAGAGTAAAATACTCTACGCTCTTTCTGCTTTCTCCAACAGCATGTTACAAAAAAGCTCACTTAAGAATTTTCCTCCACTCCTTGAACTTTCCAACTCCTGATAAAGGGCCGGTAATGGATAGTAGACTATTACGCAAAATCCACTCGCGCGTTTTATGAATATAGCGCCAGTTAAAGAGATTTATTAGAATATCGCGCCACAGTAGGTAACCCATACCAGCTTCCTTACCTCTTCCTATAAGGAATGTAGGTCATCACTGAGTTTAGAGGTCTTTATATTAATTCTGACAAAAAAAAGTGACAGCCGATGATCATCGCCTCTGCTTCTGGATGATTGATGTTAGCAGAAATGATAAAGCGACCAGAAGCTACTTCCTGATGCACGCACTCCGCACTGATCTTTTCTGGCACGATGTGGCGCCTATATAACCCTAACGTCTCTGGCTTGGATGCTACTAGCGTAAAAATATCACACGGATTTGTTCTCACCCCATATTTCCTACTGTAACGTAATAAATTCTATTTCTGGAGTATAATTATCGGCACTGGCATAATTATAGCTGACTAATGCAGGGCCTACTGATCACCCCGCGGCGAAATATAGTTTGGCGCGGACATCACACAATGGATACTATCTCGGGTTGCGCCATAGGGAACAAGTTCGTCATTCTTGTATTACCCCATCGCGTTACCCTGGACGTTGTATAAGTGGGGCTAAGATGTATTTTGCGCATGAGTACGCGAACTGGCTGGTGATGCCCCTGTATATAATAGGTGCTGCGGAAGTTGAAAAAAAATCTGTATCATGAGCATATTGATAAACTTCTGCGCTAGCAGGGGCACAACGTGAGCTAGAAAGAGGAGAGTATACATATGTAAGTTCCTTAACAAGATTACCAGAATTACTTGTCAGGAGCGCCGCGACTGTTTAGAAACGACATTGATACAAACATGCCTGCATTACTCTTTTCTATTTATAAATTTTAACCTTATCAGATTCTGCGGATCCTAAATTTAAAGCCTTCACCTGGCGTAACGTACAAGCCGGATTCGCCTGGCGAACAGAAAACTAACTATATTTTCTTACATTTAACTGAAATACAAGCATTTTTCCTGACAACCGTTACCAATATAACTCAGGTCGGCTGGGAAAGATTGCCGCTGTTGACAGCAAGGAAATGTGATGCGGGTTGCATTCTGTACTCCATCACTTATTGAATCAGTTTATCCTCAATCACGGCACACCTCGCTAACACTTCTCCCAGGTTGATAGCAACTATCCTAAAATGATAGATAGTTGCTATTGTCAATAGCGCTTTCAGAATACCTCTTCAGAAAGCGCTATAATTTACTTACGTATTTTCCTGTAACCCACTACAGATCAGCATAGACAAGCTTTACCCCCAGAACGATACGATCGCAAACGTAAAATGCCTGGCAGAGAAATAATTCACAAACTGACATAAAAGATATCCATCGAAGTATTTTTTCTTTGTTTGGCTTGAAGCTTATTGAATAGTAGTAATGTAATAAAAGTCCTTTGCTAATCTGTAACTATTTATCAATAAATAAATTACTCCCACCAGCGTGCTTTGGCAAGTTTTCTAAAAAATTGGCATGATCAACTCTGAAGTGATAAAAGTAACTCTACGTGACTAATAAATAAAAGTGAGTTAACATATGAAGAGAGCAATATTCCATATAGCACAATCCACATAAGCTTATAGATATCAGCTGGTATCTTTAATAACGCACTATTGCTTCCAGATAGAATCTTTGCGCTAGGGCGCTATTAGCAGAATGGGCTAAAGTTTAGCCGTCGCCAGATCCGTTGCTAGTAGACGACCATACGATCTCACATTCACGGCATTTTAGCATGTTGAACCATTTTACCCTGTTGATCAATATTCTTAAGTATCGGGGTTGTCAAGCAGCGCTTATAAACAAAGGATGGCAACTCTGGAGTGGGATGTAACTTGGTAATAAATTACGAATGTAATTCGCTATTTATTTTCACTACCATCGGTAAGACTAACTGCTATTCGCCCTGCATTAAATGGAACTTTTTTATGTGTGGTTATCGCTTCTCTAAACTAACGCGGGCTAGGTTAATGCGGTAGCGTTGGAACCTACCATGCTTTCTAGCGCTAACAGTAGCTGGAAGAAGACGCTAACTTTTCCTTACTACAATAGGTCCTGGTAAAATTTCAGGTAAACTTATGCGCAGGTTTTAAGAGTAATAGGACACTCAATATTAAGTAATCCGATATATCTACACCTGGAAAGCTGCCAAGCTATCACGTTTATAGCGTTTCTCTGTGAGACGTATATATCCTTATTACTAACTGTTTTTTTCAAAAAAAACTAGTTTTAGCGATACAGCTATATTTTAGCGAATTCTGGATCTCGTCTGGGAGACCTTAGTCGAATAAAGATACTAAGGTTAATTTTAATTTACAGCTAAAAAAGGTAAAGGAAATAATTCCCATTCCGATGAGGGTAACTTTTACAGCGTTTATCCCACGATAGATGCCTACATTGTACTCTGTAAAATTTGTATTTCTATTTGGGTAGAAAGACATTTTTGCGTGCTATCTTATCGCTGTAAGCGAGATGTTAATTCACAGTGAAGCATGATTGAAACAACCCTGGTGGAATGAGAAATAACCGAAGAATCGCTTAATATGTTACCAGGCAGCTATTGAGAGGAAATAGGATGTATAATGGGAAATTGATTATTTATTGGCGGTTTGTAAAGATCATAATATTAAATTAATTGAAAGAATTTAACTTACACGCCGATCTGCACGAGATCTAATATTTATAATGTTAGAATAACTTTGCAACAATAAGGCAGAAAAACATGATTTAACACCTGTTTTTCTACTCTATAAGACTTCACATTAACACCCTATCTAGTCTACATTTGGGATGGCAGAAAGTACTTTCAATAGGCATATCTATCGCACTTGTTTCTTAGCAAGCAACAAAACACTGTAAGGATAATATATGAATAAGACTCAACTGATTGATGTAATTGCTGATAAAGCTGATCTTTCTAAGGCACAAGCAAAGTCAGCGTTGGAATCCACTTTAGCAGTAATTACCAAGTCTCTTAAAGAAGGTGATGCAGTACAATTAGTTGGTTTCGGCACTTTTAAAATTAACCATCGTAGCGAACGCATTGGCCGCAATCCGCAGACTGGCAAAGAAATCAAAATCGCAGCTGCCAATATACCTGCTTTTGTTTCTGGTAAGGCATTGAAAGATGCAGTCAAATAAAAGCAGTGTGCAGATATAAAGAATAAGCAAAGGGGTGATTACGCCCCTTTTTTTCTTTATATCTGTGTGGTCTCATTGAGCTTATGACTCTGACGGTGAAAACATAAACTAGCACTAATCACTACCGCTTATATCGCCGATAATGGCCATCGAATTTTGATGCGCATGGCAGGTAGCCTACTAAGGCTACTAATTTAGCTGCCAGTATCCATCATAACGTCGAATATAAATTATAGGCCATCACTTTAGCTTGAGGCACCGGAAGGAACCAAATTATTTCTCCTCACCAAGGAGAAATTCTACCTCTGGCAGCTAAATGAGGACAATCTTTAACACATCTTGCAAAGCGTTTATCTATGCCAGCACGCCCTTAGCAGGGTTATCATGAGGAGTCTCACTAGCGATAGCTCGGTAGCCTATATGTATCACCGGCGGCAGAAGCTTTCGCGCCATTGTATAGACTGAGCTGTACGGTATAGGCCTTCGCCTGCGCATCAGCAATAGTGGCTCCTAGCGCGGTAGCGCATAGAATGCGGCCTCCTCCATGGGGTCAATATTTTGCGCTGATGGAGGCGAGTACCGGCGTGAAATATTTTTCCCGTATCGCTTACTGGTATACCGCTGATTCTATCTCCAGTACGGTAGTAGTTGCAAGGACAGCCTCCCGCCGCCAATACTACACCCAACACCGACCTTTTATACCACCACTCAGACCTTTCTCGTCTAAACGGCCTTCACTGACCGCTAGACAGTGGGCAAGCAGATCAGAACACATGCGAAGCATAATAGGTTGGCTTTCTGGATCACCAAAGCGGCAGTTGAACTCGATAACCTTTGGCTGACCATCATGACTTATCATTAAGCCGGCATATAGGAAGCCAGTGTGGATATTTCTTTTCACTGCCATCCCTTTTACTGTTGCCAAAATAACCTGCTTCATAACCCAGCGATGCACTTCGTCGGTAGCTACCGGTGCCGGCAAATAGGCAATCATGCCACAGGCGTTTTGTCCGATCTCTCATCACCGGCGCGTTTATTATCCTGGCTAGTGGCCATTGGCAACACATCCTCATCATCTACTATGACAATAAAACTAGCCCCTTCACCATCGAGAAATTTATCGATGACAATACGATGCCCGGCATTACCAAAAGCGTTATCAGCCAGGATATCGTTTACGACAGATTCAGCTTCCAGCAGTGTCATAGCGGCGGTTACGCCTTTTCCGGCGAGTAAACCATCCACTTTAATGACGATCGGTGTCTCTCGCTGATGCACATAGTCCAGCGCCGGCTCAACCTCGGTAAAGTTTCATATTCCGCAGTAGGGTATACCGTGGCGGGTGAAAAATCTTTACTGAAAGCTTTGGAGCCTTCTAACTGGCAGCAGCCTGCGTTGGGCCGAATATCTTCAGATCGGTAGACATTTACTACCCCTTGTACTAGTGGCGTTTCAGGGCCAAAAATAGTCAGCCCGACGTGTTTATCCCGGCGAAGGCGACTAATGCCGGAATATCAGTGGCAGCGATATCTACATTTTGCACTATTGGCTCCAGCGCAGTTTCAGCATTGCCGAGTGCAAAATAGACGTTATCGGCAGGTGTCGACTACGCGGCTTTCCAGGCTAAAGCGTGTTCACGTCCACCGTTGCCAATAATTAAAAGATTCATAGTGATCCAACTCCTAGGCTCGTAGTGTAAATAACCCCATGGCTGAAGATCATAGCAATTTTATGATCATTAGCGACGGTGATACTTTAATTATCGCAAATCTATCTGTTTGCTGTTTGCCTAAATGACGTAACTTACCACGCCGGTGCCGTGGTATCAATATCGTCGTGGAAGGGAAAGAAAACGTCTGAAGCTATCCCCAATCCCTTAACGTGTCCAGACCTTCATATCCCTACCGCCTTGATGCCAGTGATAATTTTTCCGAATAAGCATGGCTTATTTAACTTTCGCTAATACTGATCAGTACACTGAGAAAGGCATAAACACAGTGTCGTATTTCATGAACTTTGTTACTTCTCAAGAGAAAGTGCATCATGCATTTTCTACTCATGGCGGCTAGCGCTCTCATTGAATACATTAAAATACTATAGGTCTCCTCCTGCTTGCTAACATCGCGTTCCTGCGCTATCAGGCCCGGCATTAACCTATTCTAAACCTAATTATAACAATAGCTTATGTAAACTTCAGTAGTCTAGTACCCGCATATTCTACTTAGCGGGCAGCACCGCCAGACTGTCATCATCACCAAGATAAACGATGATGACCTTGAAAAATTAGCTACCCACAATTACTATTAGTACTATTGATAATAGTGACCAATTTAAAGCGATAATTCCACCGAACGCGGACGGCGGGTCTTCAGACTGCTGACGCGACCATAAGACACCTATAGGGTATTTTTCCAGTAGCTATACGCTGTACGTTTGTTGGATTATTGACAATAATGCTAGCCGCCTCATTAAAAGTTTTTTGAGCATTCGAACACAGGTATTATCATCAGTGATATTTTATTAAGAAAGCACCCTCCTTTGTTCCTGCTACTGCGTGATAACCGCCAACGCTTCCAGCGTTTCTATATCGATATAAATACCGCCAGCTGCTAACTGTTCTCGCCATAGCGTATATCCTGTTTCTTGATAAATTTAAGTATTCAGGATGAGCAGGAAGCGATCTGAAGAGGTTGGCTTTGTATCGCTGTTATAGGGCTGAACCTGAGTGCTGAAATAATTGCCAATCATACTATTATAGATGGCGGTATATTCGAAGGCTTTAATAGCAGGATTGAAACGAGTCTCTAGGCGCTCGATAGCTACTATACTGATCTATCTCCGCTACAATAAGCGGATAAGTCGGCACTATTGACCATAATGTCGTACTCACGCACATAAAATAGCCTTATTGATATCGCGGCGGGCACAGGATCCGGTACATATTTTGGATGCGGTGTTTTAACATCAATCCGCAGACGCACTTCAAGCTACTACTATACTACTAAAGGGTAGCTACCTCGGTTAATAGCAAGTAACTAACGCTGTGCTTAGACAGCGATTGATTAAGTGCCAGGATTATGATTGCGTAGGATACCCTAAGAAGCACGACAACGGAGGTGGACCTAGTGCTTGCATGGCAGGCAAATAACCCTTATATAACAAACATCAATAATGATACTTCTCATGAAATTCTAATGCTAGAGTGGTATTTTGTTCATAACCCACCTAAGATAATGGGAAATTATCTAAATTACAGTTAAAACAGTTACGCAATGCTCACCAAATTCTTTTTTCTATAACCTTTTAAACCTCTAGATTATGGATATATTTATTTAAAGGTAGGCATAAAGCTGGCATTTTCTATGGAAAATCCCAAACAAACAAAATTGATTCAAAATGGTGGTTATTACAAGCCCAGGAACCCCACCTGTAAATGCACATCTATAATGTACAACCCTGTTAGCCGGTTCAGTACGACAGAGAATAAATAATCTAGAAATTGGCCTATCAGACTTGACTCTGTAAGAGGAAAGCGTAACATACGCAATTCGCCCTCTGACGGATTCTGATAGCGTGCGACCCTGCTCTTTAACAATTTATCAGAGAATATCTGTGTAAGCAGGTAGAAAAAATATGGACATACCAAAATGTCAACTTTTAAAAAGTAAAGAGTAATTTTTATGGAAATACTAGTTTCAGCTATTTGAGCATAAAGCTTTTAATGAGGTGTTTAACCATAGCTTAGATTAAACACTAGAAGCATGTAGACCTAGACATATACAGGTCGAAGAGCACAGAATTAAAGATTAATTCTTTAACTATCACTGGGCGACGGAAGATAAGTGAATAATATATTAGGGGGGGATTTATAAAAATGAAATAGGTATATTTTAATAGTAGTTAATATCATGTAACGTCGAAAAAATAAAACAAAAGTAAAAAAACCTTCAAGCCTTCTAACATCAAATAAAACCTAATGAAATTGGCTATTAAACTAAGGTAATACTTCACCTAAACTGAAGATTCTTAACTACTCTAAAAAAAATGATGAGTAATAACACTAGAAAAGAAGAAAATCCAAAATTTTACGGAAAAAGTAAGGAATATTTCAAAAATAAAGGAAACATTCATATAGCTTTACCAAATGTATATTAAAGAAGATTTTGATTGTAACTTTTAGTAGTTAACTAAAAAAGTTGCCGATAACAAGGTTATCGGTTGACTTTATCCACAGAAAAACACAGGCGCATTTCCGTGCTGAAACCGTAATAATGCAAAAGTACAAACATTCATCAAAAAAAATCACTAAAATTAGATGTAAAATTCCAAACTTAACCTGAAAAGTGAATTTAAACCCTGGCAAATTTTATCTATTTTAGCATTTATGAAAAAATAAAAGACTGGAGCGCGCTCTAGTACAAAAGCGTAAAAACAAACAGGATTGGATCCTCTAATTAAATTAATTAGAGAAGACCGTAAAAAAGTTAGTAGGCTTTTAATTTAATCCTACAAAAATACAACCCTTACCCTTATTTTGCCAATGCTTCATTAGGAAGTAAAAACTACCAGTGACAAAGCATGACAAAAGTGGAAATAACGTCAAGTCATAATAACTTTTACAAGTTAAGGCAATACGTAATACTACATTATCGTAGTATAAATTAAAGTCTGTGACTTAACTCTATAAAATAAAAAATCACTAATAATCGCAAATAAAAAATGCAACAGTTAACACATTAACACATTAACGAATCTCATACTTGTACAACATTATTGTTACACCGTCTAAAGTATATTTAGAAAAATTTCTGATAACTGTAACGAGAAAAACTTGCTATAGGCTTGTAGCTCAGGTGGTTAGAGCGCACCCCTGATAAGGGTGAGGTCGGTGGTTCAAGTCCACTCAGGCCTACCAGTTTTTTTATTTCTGTGAATTCCCACGATACTGTGCCTCTGTTTGTAAATGTAGAGAAAGCAAAACTGCCTGTCGTCCTTATCGACGGTAAGCGTCCAGATAAGCGACAGGATATGAAAAGTGAACAATTTTGAGCTTACTCTCAGCTTACGAAAGCGCCTATTTTACACGGAAAAGATCAGTGACTCTATCCCACTTAGCTAGTGTTTCGCTGTTGAGTAAAATTTAGTTATTTGTGGAAAATTTAGAAAGTATTTCTGCCGTAATGTTATTTTAAGAGTGCGTTGACAAAGCGCGCTGCGCAATATCGCTCTTTAACAATCCAAAAAATAAAATTTTAAGCACATGCTAAAGTATAAGCTCAATACACAAGTCTCCTAAACAAAACAAGCAAACCTTAAGATAACGCATACGTATTATCATTACGGCACGATCAGGAAAGCACTGTCATTTTTTTTCCCAAGCGGCCTCAAACTACGTAAACTTTTGCCTAACGCCACTTTAAAAAAGACAACGCAAATGTATGAAAGCCTAAATATACAACACGCAGGGACAGTAAAGTGAAATTAATGTCCATAAGAATGCTGATCATAGGCAGATAAAAACAATATATGAAGCGTTAGCAAGTAAAGATCTCCAAATAGGAAAAGCAGTGTAATTATTTAAATAATTATTAAGAATTATTAAGTAAATCAATAATTTAAAAGATATATATTCTAAAGTAGCAGTGAGCAAAAAAAGGAAGAGTCTATAGCTATTATCAGCTAGCAGATCAGGGAAGAAAAGTAAAAAAGTCCGTTGATAAAAGTGATAGACCCCCTTTATTTAGAGGGGTGAGCTTTTTATGATCTCAATTTTTAAGATAGGGTTATTCTCCAAAGCTCTAAAGCTCAATACTTCCGAAGTGAATAAAAGAAGATGCCTAGGAAAGCGAAATAAAATATGAAAGTTTGTCTCTTTAAAAGCAGTGAAATCATCTTCGTAATTTTAGCTAATAGCTCATCTCAAATTATAAACTCGATCCAAACTGCAAATACCATGAATAGTATTCATAAAAAAAACAGATGGCTGGTGCTAAAAGTCTGTCGTGAAAAAAAGAAACAATCTAATTTAAATAAAGTGCAATAGCTCACTAGTTAAATAGGTCTGCGCAGAAGATATAAGGGGGGATAAACTATGCACCAATGGCTACAAGCGACGCCTAAAGCAAAAAAAAGAAGTTAGAGTTTTGCAGTGTCTATTTTTAATTTTTTTTAGTAGCAGCCACCGTATCTCCATACGGTCCGAGTACACTGTAATATCCAACGATATAATCTACAATTTCATTAGCTGCTTTGTTGAAGTTTATAGCCTATTCCTATTATAGGAAAGCATTTCTATTTGCACAGCGGGAATTTTAATCGACAACTATTTAAACAGATTCGTATTTGAATTTAAGACTAATTTTATTTTTTCATTGGTGTACCCCTATACCCCTATGTTTTTTTTCTGAGGTAAGCAGATTACTTCTATACCAGATGGCTAAATTTAGTGTGCACGAAAAGTTTGGCATGAAATTATGGTATCCCGTATAAATATGATGCTATAGCTGAAGAAAAAATAGAAAACTCTTGTCAAAAAAAAGTCGGGCAATAAATGAAAAACAGCACCACTAGTTCATTTTATAAGGAGATAAACAATATAGCTGTCTCACTACGCATTCGTAGAATTTAAAGAGGGATCTTGCCTTTCCGAAAAAGTGGTGTTATTTCATACCATACAAAACAGGCATGAAAACTTAAACTGGAGCAGTTTTACTTAAAAATTATACTCTTTTGTTTTAATGGATATTGAGATAACCATACAAAAGCTGATTGACGAATTCAACCACTTGATAGCCCCAGGATCGATTATTACTGAAATCATCCTGTCTGGCGCAAACCATGATGACTACGGGTAAACTTTTCAAAAGAATGATGCTGCTGACTTTTTTACTGTCGATGTCCGTAAGACTGATGGTACAAGGCAGGGCATCGGCGACTTTTCCGACCGTGAGGACGCACTCGCTTATGCTGCACGGATGGTTGAGAAATATCAGGCACCACTGACAGATAATACCCGAAAATCATTAAACGATTAGGAGCATGAAAGAGATTTATGATAGATGATGTTGATTTAGCCAGTCAGAATGAAGAAGCCTTCCGCCAACACCTGATTGCTAATCATCGAGAGCAAACATTACCTATTACCGGACGTTGCTATTATTGCGAAGCTCCTGCTGAGGGTAATTTCTGCTGCAAAGAATGCCGGGAAGATTGGGAGAAACGAAAATATTTTGATAGCCAACGGAGGATTGAATGATACAGCTTAATAAACTTTGTATCATGAGCTAAAACCATATTTAATAAATATGTAAATTTATCCATATGTCAACCACGACAGGATAGTATCCTAATAAACCATTTCTATATATAAATTATAGATAAATATTCAAAGCAGGTTAAGGAAGCTAACGATAGCTTAGAGTATGGCAACAATAATACTGACGGTGGCGGCAATATAATCTGGAGACTCGTGCTTGTCTGCATTCCAACTTTTTTAAAAGTTATCGTTAGTTCTACCAGAATAGAAAATGGATATTTTATGGATATCAATTAGTTAGAAGTTATTCTTCTTGAAGCTATAAAAGTATATCTTTTCGAAAAATAAGGTATTTAGCTATCAGTCTTTTTAATGCGGGCTTCCATATCCTTACTCACGTTTTAAAGTCGCGCTTCACATTGATAATATTAGCGCTTTTGTAGGCTTCTCATCTACCGGTTCATGAAACTTGCATACAATAAAGTAAAATAGCTCTGGCCTTACTCTCATAGCAATATATCACAATACAGCTTATTCCATAAGGAAATACTTCTATTTAGGCTAAATAGAACGTATCCACCACAATCTCGAAAGAGAGATTAATAGAGAGCTGCCAGTCTGAAAAAAATAAATTTATAGTATGTTACTACTAGCGTAGCGGTTCTGAAGGGGTTTCGATTCCCAATAAACACTCAACTTAAAGCCTATCTCAATAGGATTTGAGACATAAAAAAGTATCGTGCCCATAGAGGCATTGGAAATAAAACTATTCACCCATGAAGAATATTATTCATTTTATATTCACCTCGAAGTATCTGAACCATCCAGAACGTATCTGCCTATTGGAATATAAGCAGTGAAATATATAAATTTTTTTGACGTGAAATAAATAGAGAAATTCTAACAATATATTCCCAGAAATAACCATGATGGAATAACTTTGAGGGGATTTTCTTCTCCTCTCTTGACCTACTTGAAAAAAGATTTCTAGTGGTTATAGTGATAAAGTAAAATTAGCCACTTTATTAGAGTTTTTTCCAGTATCTATTTTCTGATTCTTTTTTGTAGTTAACTAACGTTATATTCATGCAGCCTGAGTACGATACCATATCTTGCGATATGATATATTATTCCATAAACTGCTTCTCTGAAGCTTATCTAGCTCGTTACCGGTATTCACTTTTTTAATATTTTTAAAAGCGCTACGCTGATTCATGCTTTCTTTAATCCGGTAAAACGCCCTTAGTAATTGTCGGAACTATCTGCTCATTAAGTATCTACCTTAATCACTGTAACACGTCACTTCAGCTGGTATATACTTCGCTTTTTCCCATGCTATTATCCAGTGCTTTAATAATTAGTTTTATATCTAAGGACAACGATATAAACTAGCCTTTTCTCAATACAGGTATACGGTACAAACTACCGTGCAATTATGATCTCTGATTTGGCTTCATTAGAATAAAGTGGTGCTCAAAATTATTCTGGATCGTAAAATACTCCTGACTGCACTGAATGCGGGTTAGTTCTCCAAACCCGGAAGCCTCTCTCTGAATTACCATGGTAGTAATACTTCTCACGCTAGTTTGTGGAATTTATAAATATAAAATTGCGCAATACCTGTTTGTCTATCGTCCGATATGTCAGGACGCTTTTCTAGTATATTTTATCACTGTTACGATAAATACTGAACACATGACAGAGTGCGGTGCACCAAGATAATGCGCTCTGCGCTTTCCAATTAAAAAACTATTAATGCGCTGCAATTTTTTGTATTTTATTTTAAATTTAATACATTATATCTTTTTTTGAGATAACCTTCTTCGATTTCTTCCGGGATTATGAAGAGGCAAGCAAGCGGCGCTATAAATAGTAATACTATTTTAGTGTTTATCGTATTTCCTTCTTTAACTGCATTAAAGATTTTTTTATCTTTAATGCAGTTATTAAATTAAATAAAATAGTATAAATAAAAGCACACTATAAGTATAGTGTCTCTTTTTATAGATAAAGTTCTTTATTTCTTATAGAAAATAATAGATGTCACGCCACTTACAAAAATATAAAGCTTACTACCGATAAGACAATAGATGCGTCATAAACGCTTTAGCCCCCCCCTATGAAATTAATGCGGAGAGGGTTGTAAGCAAGAACCACCAATAATCTACTGTCAAAAACATGAGCTTCCTCCATTAATACTACTACGCAACTACTATCAATTAGTCTCTTTAAGAGATAAGGGTATTTACAGCGACGCATGGAGTAGCCCCAGAACATGAAGCAAGACACGAAAAGGACTGTTATGACAGGCGTGTATATAGTGCAGAGGCTAGATGGACGCCACTGATACCCCCATAAAAAGCGCAGTAGCTGACATATCAAACCCTGAGTGCCCTTAGCGTGTAAGGATTCTGATGATAAAATCAAGATTACAGTTCCTGGTTAAAGTTAACTAGGAAGAAGTGGATAAAATCACTTTAGCGAGAACCTAAGGAAGGTCTGTAAAAACAGCACCATTGACAACGATAGTGCTACACGAGGATCCCCTCTAATTTTCTAAATAAATCCATTATCCAAATAATTAGCTGCATAAAACCGGGACTAGTACAGACTGAAGCAATAAGACCATTTCCATCTTAAACGTTGCGGGTGCGCACTTGTAGCAAACTTTAGTTAGTATGGAAGAAAAGACCTTAGATCGATTTGACGCTATCGAAGCTAGCCCCCTGCAACGTAAGCACAATATCGCCCTAAGAGCTACATTTTTTCTTTTTTTAGTAGCGCATTAAGCGCCTTGACCAGTTCTTCCTGTTTTAGTTTTTTCAAATCTTTACCGGAAAGTTTGTTGCTTGCTTAATCAAGCCTTATGCATAAATTTATTTTTACGCAATATAATTCTTACCAGTAACAACTGTGCTATCCATAATTAGTGAAAAGCCTGTTATTTACACCCCCCACCTACCAGACGATCTTAAAATATCGCTATAAAGATGAACTTAGTTAATTATCTTTAACAGGCGATGCATTTATGCTATCAATAGAGTATGAGATGCCTCTTATGTATAGGGTTTTGGGGTTATCAAAGAGATTTAGAATGAAAGTCGCATTGCTCGGTGCAGCAGGCGGCGGCGTAGGACAGTTATTGGCTATACTGCTGACGAATCATTTACCATAGGATTGAAAAAAACTAACTCTTACTATACGACATTGCGCCGAAGGCGCTTATCGGTATCGTCACCAATCTGGTAAATACCCCAGCCCCATCACCGTCGGCGTTCACCAACCGCAAATTTTTTTGTATCACGCGTGGGATACCATACAGGCAAACCGCTATCTAGTGGACTTAAAAGGTTTGTATGCAGACAAGATAGAGGTAACAAGTAAGTGGGTTAGCCCTCGATCCGGCGTGACAATTTATCTTTTCTATCGCAAGTGCCAGGTATCAGTTTTAACGATGAAAATTACTCTTTTAATCCGACGGATGCGCAACGCTTGCCATGGGATTATAGGCTGCGCCAGCTTTACGCTGTCGCTAGGGCTGCAGAATGTCATCGCTACTTATAGAAAAAACAGTTTGTACAAACCTTACCAGACTGTCGGCAGGTAAGGGGAGGGGTGCTAATCGCTATTCCCTTCTGAGGAATGAGATCTTTCCATTGGAATGAGACTCTATATTCTCTGCCCCGGCAAACTTTATCCTTTTCTATACCGGTTACAGTGTAGCAAGAGGACAAAGTTTGCTGTCAATAAATCTAGCAGCGCTCTCTATATACCTATCGCAGGCAATGTTTTCCGCTAAAATTGTCTTAGTAGCATTCTCTGCGGGTAGTGATATTTATGCCTGTGCACCGGACGCACCTATATCGCCAAAGTATATAACAGTACGCATTTCCCTAATTCTAAATAGAATTAGGGATGCCATTCCGTGGTAAAAAAGTTAAGTATATCAAAATGTTTTTTCAGTTCTGCGCCTTTACACAGAAATTATTTCTAAAGAAATTTTTTTTAAAAAATAATATATTATTTTTTATTTTTTATTTTTTCATTTTAATAGCTAGCATTTATCGTATTTTTTAGTACGATCATTAATATAATGCGCTTTATGTTTTAATTAGCATTATAGAAATAAATAGCCGGCGGAAAAGATAGCACGAAGATAGGTGCGATACTCCATCTAGAACATACTTAGCACAATTTACCAAACATGCTAAAAAATCCTGTCTTTGAAAGACAGGCTGCCAGAGCAGTAACTGTCTCCACCAACAGGAGATACATTGGACTACCTGGAATGAAATTTATCAAAAACTTTCGATACGGAGCACGATTTTATCATTTTTTTTATTGTATCATAACAAGAAGGAGTACTTAACCTACTAAAGTATCTTTACTATCCCGATAAACTACTTAACAGCATCAACCTAGAATGACATAGTGTCCCACAGAGAAGGGATAGAACTCTCTGGCGTTGGCACTTTAGTTGGCTTTGTCGTGTCAACCTTTTCATATCGAGTAATTATTTTGTTTCCGCTATCTATAAGGATGTCCGCTGTGAAAGAACTTAATATTTCTTTCCTACCTAGTGAAATCTTGTATTTACGGAGTACCGTATGATATCTGCAAGGTATAAATATATATTTCTTTCGTTCATATTTCATTCCTTGTACTGTATTTCATTCCTTATACTGTAAGTTAAACGCTGATTGATCGTATAATAATTAACTAATATATATAAAAAATTAGCAATGGTTACAATCTTTAGTTAAAAACTATGTAGCATACACCTACTAAAGTTTTTTAATTTTTTTAAAAAAATTTATTATTGTTATGCAGGTTGCAATAAGAAATAAAATTTATGAAAAAAGCCAAGGTTCCTACGCAAGGACTACTATTTACTACTAGGATACAAGGTACACCTCAAGTACTATGTAATCTTACTAAGTAAGAGAAATGGAACTGACGCTACAGACAAGGGACGCAAGGGTTAGATATAAGGGATGATTTTTGTATAAGTTTATTTACGGCAGTCCAAAAGACATTATTACACCGGGAGATGCACGATGGTATGGAGTTTAAATGAGTATTTTATGTGGCTGCAGTGGAAGAGCTAATGTCTGTGCCGTTTGCAAGTTGGATTGCTATTTACCGGAGACTAATTGTTAAAAGCGAGAGTAGGTTCATCGCTTTTAACAATTCATAAAGTATCAAGGCGTTTATCCTAAGCCCTGAGATTACAGGGAGAATGATGGCGGGGTACTGCTATAATCGCCAAACAATTTATGATACCGTGATAAATGTCAATTTTACTAATTAATGATTATTTTCCAAATATCTTCCTTTAACGACTCTACTGGTTTACGAGTCACGTTCCAATACCGCGTGGCCAAAGCTCTCCAGCGCATCGCGATAAGGCGAAGGTGTGACAGGCAGTTCTAAACAGGCAATAGCTTTCTTTCCGCCTGGTTCATTTTTTCAGCACCTTTTCAAGCAAGTGACGCCCGTTGCCCTTTTTTAAACAGCCTGACGGGTTAGCTCTGTCTGTTCCGGTGTGCCGTTACGTATGGCGTGCAATCAAGGAAGCATCAGCTTACCTTTATTAAGGTCATCGCCGACATTTTCTCCAATCCAGTAGATCATCAATTAGTTGAAAGCGGTGCCCAGATAGCGGTCGTAGTCGCTAAGCGCTAATTCCTGACAGGCATTAGCGCCAGCTAAAATGGCGGAAGATTGTATTGTGCCATTTTGAATAGTCTCACAGTTTTACTGTAGATGACCTGCATGTAACTATTGATGCTAATATTCGGATCTTTACAATTCATAAACTACAAGACTTCCCCTTTAGTGTTGATATTAACTGCTTCAACCATCAATTTTAATACGCACAGAGATTCCACGTGCAGTCATCATCTAGAATGCACGTGGTAAATGAAGTCGCTGACCAGAACGCTGGCGGCGTTGCTGCGAATGCCGTATTTGGCTGTTGCTTTATCGCGTCGCATCTCGGATTCATCCACTACATCATCATGCAGCAGTGTGGCGGTATGGATGAATTCAATAAGTGCAGCAACCCGGTAACATATGCTATTTACCCTAAAAATACAGCGCTCGTGCCGCCAGTATTGTATTGCATTCATGGGCTGAATACGTTATCACTAGCGTTGATAATGTAGTACCAAAGTTGATTTATCAAAGCAACCTCAGAGTTTAACTACTTGCGAATTACCGTGTTGACCTCCGCCATATCCTACGCGGTCAGTTTAGTAATTTTTTTCAAGATTCATTATCTCCTATCAGGTTAAGAGTATACCTTCAGTGTAATACCACACACAGGACTGGATAACGAAAAGAGTGTTGTTGATTGTACTTGAAAAACGTAAGAGATACATGGCGATAAATAAACTGCACCTTTTTTGCTTTGTATATGTATTTCTGCACTTGTCTTTACTGATATTCTTGCGTAGAATTCGAATCTTATCATTAATTAATACTTTATAGCACGCTATAGAAAATTAGAGATTGAGCGTGAGAAAAAGCGGAGTTTTATGTACGCGATTTTTCAAAGTGGTGGTAAACAACACCGGGTAAGTGAAGGTAAAATCGTTCGCCTCGAGAAGCTCGATATCGCAACGGGTGAAACTGTTGAATTTAACCAAGTTCTGATGATTGCCAATAGTGATAACATCCAGATCGGTAGACCGTTCCTGGATAGCGGCAAGGTCACGGCGCGAGTCGTTTTTCAGGGTCGCGGCGATAAAGTAATAATTATTAAACTTCATCGCCGTAAGCATTTTCGTAAGCATCAGGGCCACCGTCAGTGGTTCACTGACATTAAAATCATAGATATTAGCGCCTAATAGGAGAACAGAGACTCATGGCACACAAAAAGGCTGGCGGCTCTACACGCAATGGACGCGACTCAGAAAGTAAACGACTTGGCGTTAAACGCTTCGGTGGAGAATTTGTAAATGCCGGTAGTATCATTGTTCGTCAACGTGGAACCCATTTCCACCCGGGAAGCAATGTAGGTTGCGGTAGAGATCATACGCTGTTCGCTTTAACAGCGGGTAGAATCCAGTTTAAAGCGAAGGGACTGAAAAAGCGTAAATTTGTTGCGATCGTTACTGAATAAATTTCCCGTTCTCTGATTGGCGAATAAGGCAGAGAAGCCCTACAGGTGAATGCGAGCCTTTTGCTTTTTTTTTATACTTACGATAAATAATCTACAAAAAGACTGGATAGCAAGATGGCACTGGCAATTGCGCCCATCTCAACACTTTTTTACCTGCTATGGAAGAGCAATACTCCCATTGCCATGAAGTGAGTCCTTGGCACCATTAAAAACTATAACCCCTCCGGCACCATGTTCGGTAGTTTTAGTGACTGACGTTAGTTTCTACTGGTGTTTTTTGGCGCTACATAGACAATTATTCACTGTGACTATTTTCATTATACTGCTGACTAATATTGCTTGCAGTAGTTACTGAGCCCTTATTAGAGAATTTTTTATTCAGTATCTCTTTTTGTAAATATCTAAATCCCATCACCTCGCAGGTCAGTGATGGTAGTAGCTATTACTGGTCGGCATGATGTATTATGGTTGCAAGTGTAGTTATTTTAAAAGAGTAGATGCACATTACGCAGCTGATTATGGGCTATATACTGATAAGTAAGTTGCTGCTGTCTTCAACAGAAGGCTGTATAAGATTTTCACCCCATTCTAGCCTTTGCGTCTTTCGCTCTGCCGCTGCTAAATTTTGTCGGCTATAGCAGTGTAGTGTAGTGGTGGTTTGCTTGTAATCAGAGTAATCAAGCCGTCAGACACATGAGTTTTGGAGAATTAGGATGAAGTTTTTTGATAAAGCCACCATTCTAGTAGCGGCGGGTAATGGCGGAGACGGCAGCATTAGTTTCCGTCGGGGAAAATACATCCCCCGGGGCGGGCCAAACGGCGGTGATGGTGGCGATGGTGGCGATGTATGGCTTTTAGCGGATAAAAATATAAATACTCTCATCGATTACCATTTCAAGAAAAACCTTCGCGCTGAAAGCGGTCAAAATGGCCAGAGTTATGATTGTACCGGCAAGCGCGGCAAAGACATTATTATCAAAATACCAGTCGGCACTCGGGTTTTAGATTCAGGCACCAATGAAGTTATGGGCGACATGACTCGTCACGCACAGCGGCTCATGGTGGCTAAAGGCGGGTTTCACGGGCTAGGTAATACGCGTTTTAAATCATCAGTCAATCGGGCACCGCAGCAGAAAACAGAAGGCACCAAGGGCGAGATCCGTGAAATTCAGCTAGAACTAATGCTTTTAGCGGACGTGGGTATGCTTGGGCTACCAAACGCAGGCAAGTCCACATTCGTCCGCGCGGTTTCGGCGGCCAAGCCTAAAGTGGCAGATTATCCGTTCACCACTCTAGCGCCAAGCCTTGGCGTGGTGCGGATAGATAACGAACAGAGCTTTGTAGTAGCAGATATTCCGGGGCTTATCAGAGGTGCGGCAGATGGAGCTGGTTTAGGGATTTATTTTCTAAAGCATTTGGAGCGCTGCTGGGTGTTATTGCATCTTATCGACCTGGCTCCAATGGATGCATCCGATCCGATAGAGAATGCCCGTATCATCATTACCGAACTAAAACGATATAGCGAAAACCTAGCTACTAAACCACGATGGCTTGTGTTTAATAAAGCGGATTTGCTTGATGCGGAGGAAGGGGCTTCACGCGCCAGCGCCATCGCGGAAGCGCTTGGCTGGGAAGGGAAATACTATTTAATTTCTATCGCTAACCGTGATGGCGTGAAAGCGCTGTGCTGGGATCTGATGGAGTTTATCAATACCATTTCCAAAGAGAAGCAGCTTCCAACACCTGCTTGATAAGTAGAATGATCCCACCACGAAAAATCTCAGCAGAGGGAACCTGAAGAAACATTGAATAATGATGATAATTCGGATGAAATGATAAAGTTGCCGTAGCAACCATCTATCATCGCTAAGCAATATTAACTCTTTTCCTCCGCTGCGATCATTAAGATTATCATCTGGACTGGGCTTTACGCCAAATAAGCGCTTACTTCCAATACTTCCCATTCCAAGTGAGAGACTCTAATTGACTGTACGCAATTACTGCAAAAATATCTCCCCACTCCCTTCGTAGGATATTTCTTTGTCGGCTCCTTTAGCGGGCAGCAATTCTCTTGCCTTATGCTTGTTTGAAACAATAGATTGACGCGATTGCTGAAGAATATATGATAAATAATCGTTTCTGAACAGGACGGCTTTTCTGCATCTTTCTAGCCTAGTTTCATGCTACTCAGGTCACTTAACCCACGAGAAAGAGTCTTTGCACCGCACCCTCTTCCCTTACTGCATTGTACATTTTTTCATTTTAAATGATCCAGCTGGCCGTCACGATTGACAATATACCTGTCATTAATGACATCTATGCCTTCTTTATCTCCCCCTATGAGGGAGGGGTCTGCAGTCTCTAACCGGGGATTATCGCGTCATTTAATTCAATATAATAGAACTAAACAAGAGTGATATATTGAATACGCTGGATATTAGGCAATTAAGGAAGAACCAGTATTTCCGCTAAACTAGCTAATAGATTTTCTGAGGATGACTGCTGATTTCGTCTAAAGTCACTATAACCATCACCGGCCAGAGCATCGATGCGATCTGCACTGCTGGTAGGACTTCATGTATTTATTTGCTGACGACGCTGCGGAAAACATTATACTTGCGAAAAGGCTCCTTGCCACTCTGTTGCAGGGTAGTAGCCACTCTACTCTAACTCTTCCTGATTCGTACTCTGCTGGTAGGCATGGCGCACCCTCTTTGTCAATGATAGGCATTCCCTATCATGGCTCTTCGCAAGATGCCTTGGGTGTAAGATGGTGTATAAGCACGCCAAGGCAGTAACCCAATGCTGTAGGCACCCATACGTCTAGTGGGTTTTCTAGCTTCCAGGAATGTTAATGTTAATGGGCTATCTACGATATGGTGGTTTCACGGGAGGCAATATAATGCTCTGAGCAGGAGGTTCCAGAGCCTAGCATTTTACTTGGTTGGTAACAAAACGAGAGCAATACAAAATATACATTGGCGACCAATAGAGTGGTGCTTTAGCCACAGAGGTGATTCGGAGGGTATTGTTGATGGTTTATGGTTACGTACTGCCGAGAGTAAGGATGCGTTATCGTAGATAGGTAGTTCCTTCGACGGCACCTAAACATCGCAAATAAATTATTACCCGGCGTCTCAATCAAGACACTCACCGCCACGATACCCTAATATGGGGTCGTTTCATGTCGCCTATTCTGGGAAAAAATCGATGCTTGTCATCGCAATTTTTATTTAAAAGGCGGAATGTCTCTGGGGTAGTTCCGCATCTGCTGCTGCAGTGCGCTATAGACGTGGAGCGAGAAAAATTTCTTCCGGGGAGCTGAAATATTGTGTCAGATCGTTCTATAGTCAGCTGGGCGCTTTATATATGACTAGTAACTGCGACGTATCGATAAACAGATTACCGATGATTTACTTGATTCCTTTTTTTTTGCGCAGTTCAGTTACTATCTTCATAAGCACTGGCAAATGAACCTGGTATCACCGCCAAAACATGTGGTCAAATTTCCATAAAGTCCTCTCCTTACTAACACAAGAACGCCTCGAGCATAGTGGTAATACGCTAATTCAACCATAATTGCAGTAACACCGCAATGGTGGTGAAGAAATCTCATCGTGCTGCCGACAGCGCTGCTATCTGTTACCTGCGATAATCAATAGCGGCTTGTAGAGACCTATTTTTTGCATCATCAGCACCAGATTAGCGCTGTCAGGTAAAATAGTATTCCGTATGGTTTAACCGGTATCCTCTGTGTGAAAAGTGTAAAAACTAGTCTATCCTATGGACACTTTGTAAAAAAACACATAATTTAACGATAATAAAATACCGTACTTTCATACTACGGTACAAACTAAGGGTAAAGTAAAAAAGATGGCCATACCGCACTCTGCGTTAAATACGTATCAAAATTCGAAATCAAAGCTGCCCTGGGAAACGATACTGAGGTTACCTTATTTTTTGTTTGCGCTCGGTGCGGTAGTGAGTGCCAAATGCAGGGTGTGTGTATCAGCGCCTGTTAGGCCAGGGGGGCGGAGATTATTTTAGTAGAAAGAAAATATAGAGGTTATAATTATGAACCAGATTCCAATGACCCTACGTGGCGCTGAAAAACTGCGGAAAGAGCTCGAATATCTTAAAAGCATCCGCCGCCCCGAAATTATCCGCTCTATCGCTGAGGCCCGTGAACACGGCGATTTAAAAGAAAACGCTGAATACCATGCTGCCAGAGAAGAACAGGGTTTCTGTGAAGGGCGCATTCAGGAAATTGAAGGTAAACTGTCTAATGCACAGGTAATTGATGTAACAAAAATATCCCCGAGCGCTCGCGTTATTTTCGGAGCGACGGTCAGCGTAGAGAACCTTGATCGCAAAGAGAAGCAAACATACCGCATTGTTGGCGATGATGAAGCCGATTTTAAGCAAAACCAGATTTCCATCAATTCACCCATTGCCCGCGTGCTAGTTGGCAAAGAAGAAGGGGATATTGTGCTTATCAAGACCCCAGGTGGTGAGGTAGAATACGAAATTCTCAAGGTAGAGTATCTGTAAGTCTCCACACAACGCCGTAGATGACAAATCCGCTACATTTTTACTCTTGTTGTAGAGCAGCCAAGTCGCTGACGTCTCCTGTAAAGAAAATAAAAGGCTTTTATCCTAGGCCGTAAAGTGCCATTTTTTACATCAGAAAATGATATTAGCAGAGGGTAATATCATTTTCTGCTCTGTAAGGTTATAGAGCAGCCGGACAGTACTAGAATAATACCAATAACTTGAACCCTACTTGCACCGCATTTAAGAATGATAATATCGGCAACCAGCGTTTTGGTCTTACATTCTCCGCAGGAATCTTCACATTGATGAGATTATGATATTTCAGAGCCTGTTTAATTTAGGCCAACACACGCTTTCGATCAGAGCGTTATTACCCAGCATAATAACAGGCTTCAACGAATAAACTAGCCCATTAAGATGTTTTTTTGCTTATTATTCAGATTCATTTTTATTTTTTTTACTTAGAGTGGGATTGAAAACAGTATATTCTACCGCCATCTCATAGGTATTGCAAAATTAGCGTTTAGCGTATGGGCGGCCTGTGCTCTTTAACTACGATATCCTTTCAGGATAGTTGAAAAATAAAATGGTGACCAAAAAGCGTTCTGCAAGTTCCAGCCGTTGGCTGCAAGAATACCTTAGCGATAAATACATTCAGCAGGCACAAAAAAAAAGACTGCGTTCCCGTGCATGGTTTAAACTTTATGAAATACAGCAGAGCGACAAGCTATTCCGGCCTGGGATGACTGTAGTGGATCTTGGCGCTGCGCCCGGTAGCTGGTCGCAGTATGTCACCACCCAAATCGGCAGTAAAGGACGTATTATAACCTGTGATATTCTTCCGATGGATCCGATGGCAGGTGTTGACTTTTTTCAGGGAGATTTTCGTGATCCCCTAGTGCTTCAAGCTATGCTTGAACGCATAGGCGAACAGAAGGTGCAAGTGATATTGTCTGATATGGCACCAAATATAAGCGGTACGCCGGAGATTGACATTCCAAAATTTATGTATCTCGTGGAACGAGCCCTAGATATGTGCCGGGAAGTCTTGGCACTGGACGGGAGTTTCCTCAGTAAAGTCTTTCAGGGAGAAGGTTTTGATGAATACCTGCAGGAAATTCGCTCCCTGTTTACGAAAGTAAAAATCCGTAAGCCAGGCGCTTCGCGCTCCCGTTCCCGCGAAGTGTACATTGTGGCGACAGGGCGCAAACTATAGCACCCTACGCTAATTGTTAACACCTTGTAATATGAGGTTAATCCCTTGAGTGAGATGGCGAAGAACCTGATTCTCTGGTTAGTTATCGCAGTCGTATTGATGTCTGTATTCCAGAGTTTCGGGCCGAGCGAGTCCAATGGACGTAAAGTGGATTACTCCACCTTTATGTCTGAATTGAATCAGGATCAGGTTCGAGAAGCGCGTATTAATGGTCGTGAAATTACCGTTATGAAAAAAGATAGTAACCGCTATACTACCTATATTCCGGTCAACGATCCCAAGCTGCTCGATATCCTTTTGACAAAAAACGTCAAAGTTGTAGGCGAGCCGCCAGAAGAACCCAGCCTATTAGCGTCTATTTTTATCTCCTGGTTTCCGATGCTATTACTGATTGGAGTCTGGATCTTCTTTATGCGTCAGATGCAAGGCGGCGGCAAGGGCGCGATGTCGTTCGGAAAAAGCAAGGCACGGATGCTGACAGAGGATCAGATTAAGACAACGTTCGCTGATGTTGCCGGTTGTGATGAAGCTAAGGAAGAAGTTAGCGAGCTGGTAGATTATCTGCGCGAACCAAGTCGTTTTCAGAGGTTAGGCGGAAAGATTCCAAAAGGTGTGCTAATGGTAGGGCCACCCGGAACCGGTAAAACGTTGCTAGCGAAGGCTATTGCGGGAGAAGCTAAAGTTCCATTCTTCACCATTTCTGGTTCAGACTTTGTTGAAATGTTCGTCGGTGTCGGCGCTTCCCGCGTGCGGGACATGTTTGAGCAGGCAAAAAAAGCGGCTCCTTGTATTATCTTTATCGATGAAATCGACGCCGTCGGGCGCCAGCGCGGTGCAGGCCTTGGTGGCGGCCATGACGAGCGTGAACAGACCCTGAATCAAATGTTAGTGGAAATGGACGGGTTTGAAGGCAACGAGGGTATTATCGTTATCGCTGCGACAAACCGACCAGACGTGCTGGATCCTGCACTACTACGACCTGGTCGTTTCGACCGCCAGGTCGTAGTAGGTCTACCCGATATCCGTGGGCGCGAACAGATTCTGAAAGTACATATGCGGCGCGTGCCGCTAGCGCCGCATATGGATGCGTCAGTGATTGCACGCGGTACCCCCGGTTTCTCAGGGGCCGATTTGGCCAATCTGGTAAATGAAGCAGCGTTGTTCGCCGCACGTAGCAGTAAACGCGTGGTATCTATGATGGAATTCGAAAAGGCAAAAGACAAAATCATGATGGGTGTTGAGCGCCGTTCGATGGTGATGACCGAGGCACAAAAAGAGTCTACCGCCTACCACGAAGCTGGCCATGCCATTATTGGCCGCTTGGTGCCGGAGCATGATCCAGTGCATAAAGTAACGATTATCCCGCGAGGACGGGCCCTGGGGGTAACTTTTTTCCTGCCGGAAGGGGATACCATCAGCGCTAGCTGCCAGAAACTAGAAAGCCAGATCTCCACTCTGTATGGTGGGCGGCTGGCGGAAGAGATTGTTTACGGTCCAGCGAAGGTATCTACCGGGGCATCTAACGATATCAAGGTGGCAACCTCCATCGCCCGCAACATGGTAACCCAGTGGGGGTTCTCCAAAAAGCTCGGTCCGCTCTTGTATGCGGAGGAAGAGGGGGAGGTTTTCCTTGGTCGTTCGGTGGCCAAGGCAAAGCATATGTCCGATGAAACGGCGCGTATTATCGATCAAGAAGTAAAAGCTCTGATTGAACGTAACTATATCCGCGCTCGCACCTTACTTACAGAAAATATGGATATCCTTCATGCCATGAAGGATGCGTTGATGAAATATGAAACTATCGATGCGCCGCAGATTGACGATCTGATGGACCGCAAAGCAGTTCGTCCGCCCGCGGGTTGGGACGACACCGTTTCCGATGATAGTGACAATAATAGCACACCGCGAGCACCAACCCAAGCAAACGAGCCGCGTACGCCAAATCCTGTCAACAGGATATCAGAGCAGTACGGTAATCGCTAAGGATCCTTTGGCTGGCTATATATATAACCCCGGCAAGCTGATACCGATAGGCCCTACCTTCTTGTACAATGCGCGGAGCTTTTTCCCGCTTAAAATGTTAAGATAATTACCAGCAGTGTGCACAACATTAAGGAACACCGTTATGCAACTTATTGCGCGAGAGCGCACCCTTAGCCTGGCGGTACCCCGGGTTATGGGGATCCTCAACGTAACCCCGGACTCGTTCTTCGACGGCGGCAAATTTCAGCGCTTACCTGACGCTATTGATCATGCTGCAGCGATGCTATCAGCCGGTGCGGCCCTTATTGATATTGGTGGTGAATCTACCCGCCCAGGAGCGCAACCGGTTAGCGATGAAGAGGAAGCAGCGCGGGTAGTGCCAGTAGTGGAGGCACTAGCGAAACGTTTTGATACGTTTATTTCTGTGAATACTTCTAAAGCGCTAGTGATACGTGAAAGCGCAGCGGCAGGGGGACATTTAATAAACGATATTCGCGCGCTGAGTGAACCAGGTGCCCTGGACGCTGCTGCTGCTACCAAACTGCCCATTTGTCTGATGCATATGCAGGGTGAACCTGGAACCATGCAGAAGGAACCTCATTATGAGAATGTGTTGGCAGAGGTAGAAGCGTTTCTTCTACATAAAATTGCACTCTGTGAAGCTGCCGGTATCACTAAAAATAGACTATTGCTCGATCCAGGCTTCGGTTTCGGCAAGACCCTGATGCATAATTATCACCTCCTGGCTCAACTAGGTAATTTCCATTATATCGGGCTGCCGCTGTTAGTGGGGATGTCCCATAAATCAATGATAGGGAAATTGTTAGATCTTCCACCAGAACAGCGGGTTTTAGGTAGTGTCGTCTGCGCGGTTATAGCTGCGCTACAGGGCGCGCAGATTATCCGGGTCCATGACGTCAAGAAAACCATGGAAGCAATGCGCGTGGTGGAAATCACGCTTAAAGCGAAGGAAGCCTATTTTCAATGAGTAATCATCGATATTTCGGTACCGACGGAATCCGTGGTAGGGTTGGCGACAACCCAATTACACCGGATTTTATGCTCAAGCTCGGCTGGGCCGCCGGCAAGGTGTTAGCGCGCCACGGTTCGCGAAAAATTATTCTCGGCAAAGATACCCGTATTTCCGGCTACATGCTGGAGTCAGCGCTGAAAGAGGGGCTAGCAGCGGCCGGCCTTTCTGCTGCATTTACCGGCCCAATGCCGACACCAGCCATCGCCTATTTAACTCGTACCTTCCGCGCTGAAGCCGGGATTGTAATCTCCGCCTCCCACAATCTTTTTTACGATAACGGCATTAAGTTTTTCTCCATCGATGGCACTAAATTATCTGATGATGTCGAAGAAACCATTGAGAAGGAACTGGCCAAACCGTTGATCTGCGTGGAATCAGCAGAACTAGGCAAAGCCAGCCGCATAATCGATGCAGCAGGGCGTTATATTGAATTTTGCAAAAGAACTTTTCCCGGTAATTTAAACTTAAAGATGCTGAAGATTGTCTTGGACTGTGCTAACGGCGCAACCTACCATATCGCGCCCAGTGTGTTACGCGAGCTCGGCGCAACGGTGGTGACTCTTGGTTGTCAGCCGGATGGAATGAATATAAACCAGGAATGCGGTGCTACCGATGTTCGCCTGTTGCAAAGTCGTGTGTTGGCAGAGAAGGCTGATTTGGGTATCGCCTATGACGGCGATGGCGATCGGGTAATTATGGTCGATCACCTGGGTAAGAAAGTGGATGGCGACCAGATCTTGTATATCATAGTACGAGAAAAGCTGCGCCAGGGGCAGCTATCTGGCGGCGTGGTAGGCACGATTATGAGCAATATGGGATTAGAGCTAGCTCTAAAGCAATTGAGAGTGCCTTTTGTACGCGCTCACGTCGGCGACCGCTATGTACTGAAGAAAATGCAAGAAAAAGGTTGGCGCATTGGCGCTGAAAACTCCGGTCATATCATCTTGCTTGACAAAACGACTACTGGCGACGGCATTATCGCCGGACTACAGGTATTGTCAGCGATGGTCGAAAACCATATGAATCTGCATGATTTGTGTAGCAGTATACACCTACTGCCGCAGATCCTGGTCAATGTGCGCTGCACCGGGCAACAAGATTTTCTGACGTCTGCAGCAGTGAAACAGGCCAGTAATGAAGTAGAAAAGCAACTAGGGAAGCACGGGCGGGTGCTACTGCGCAAGTCAGGCACTGAGGCTCTTATTCGCGTTATGGTGGAGGGGGAAGATACGGAGCAGATCAGCCGACTGGGGCATCACATTGCTGATGTGGTGAGAGCGACGTGCTAAGGTGCAAACCAGACGCCAGATTACGGGTTTATATGAAAATAAGCACTATAACATGCACATTATAACAAAAGGTGCATGTTATAGTGCTTGATGCTAGTGTTTTTTTCTAAAACAGTTAGATAACCGTAAAATACCCCTTGCGTACGAAAAGCGCTTTGGTTAGTATTTACAATTACTTCGATCGGCGATATCGAGTGCCGTATTAAAGTTAATATAGTTTGACATGGGGTAGTTAGCGAAAGGATACTAAATTATATATAAAGCTCTATTGGTTATATTCCTATTAGTAGCGATCGGTCTAGTTACACTGATTATGCTACAAAAAGGTAAAGGTGCTGATATGGGAGCCTCATTAGGGGCAGGTACCTCTGGTACCCTCTTCGGTTCAAGCGGTTTCGGTAACTTCATGACCCGAATAACGGCCGGGTTAGCGGCGCTGTTTTTCATTTTAAGCTTACTGTTGGGCAATCTAAGCAGCAATCATGGCCAGAAAGACAGCCAGTGGTATAACCAAGCTCAGCAGGCGGATAAAACAACACCCGAAGCGCCGGAAAAACCGGGTAACGATATTCCGCAGTAAGCGTTACTGCCACCGGGCAGAGTAGTAATAATAAAACGTAAGATCCGAATAATAGTAAAGTACCGGGCCGGGGTGGTGAAATTGGTAGACACGCTACCTTGAGGTGGTAGTACCCAATTGGGTTTACGGGTTCAAGTCCCGTCCTCGGTACCACTTCTCTAGGGATAACTTGCTTTTTTAAAGTTATCAGCATAGTATTCGTAGTGTTTTCAGACGCGGGGTGGAGCAGCCTGGTAGCTCGTCGGGCTCATAACCCGAAGGTCGTCGGTTCAAATCCGGCCCCCGCAACCAGATTCCCTTAAAGTGCTTTTAAAATATATTGTCCGTAGGAGTTAGGTTTAACATCATAAGGCGTTTAAAAAATAATCTTTCTAGAGTAGTCTTAAAGCCGCCTGTAGTTTATAGGGTCCAGTCACTTAACACCTTTTTGGGGTTTTTGTTATTTCACTACAGTAAAATACTGGGCTAATTAGCCCTTTTTTTTATGTCTCGAGAGCGGCCTTGTACACATAAGAATAAAATTAACAAAGATGATCACTGCATCCGTGTATACCCTAGATTTTAAAGTGGTGAATATTGAATTTATTCGTGCTCACTAGGCACGACTACGTATTTATATTGATAGTAACGAATACATCACCAGTAATAATTGTTCTGATATTAGCCACCAAGTCAGTGCAGCACTGGACGTCATAGACCTCTTAATTTCCGTGCCTATATAACTTTGAGGTCTTATCATTAGCTCTGGATTGACTGCGTGCTGTTTATCGCCATGTATTATCGCTAATTTACTGGGATCAACGTTAGAGTGGTTCTATGTCTCACAATGCAAACCGCTGAAAATGACAGAGAATCATCAAAGTGATCGATGGTAAAATGATTACGGTGACAGTGGATTGAAAAGATAAAGTGTTTTCTTTACTCAATATCCGGAAAGCGAACCTGGTACCCCACTTTTAACGTTTTTACTGAGGCAACTAGGATGAATAAAGAAATTCTGGCTGTTGTTGAGGCAGTGTCCAACGAAAAAGCCGTCCCACGAAAAAAGATTTTTGAAGCGCTAGAGACGGCACTAGCTGCCGCAACGAAAAAAAAATACGAACAGGAAATCGAAGTTCGCGTCAGCATTGATCGTAAGTCGGGGGATTTTTATACTCTCCGGCGTTGGCTCATTGTGAACGAAGTGACTCAACCCACCCGAGAAATTACACTGGACGCAGCCAAGTTTGAAGATCCTACAGCACAAATTGGTGGATATATTGAAGATGAAATTGAGTCTGTGGTATTCGACCGCATTACTACGCAAACTGCCAAACAAGTCATAGTGCAGAAAGTGCGTGAAGCTGAACGGGCGATGGTGGTCGATCAGTTCCGAAGCTACGAAGGAGAGATCGTTACTGGCGTAGTAAAAAAAGTTAACCGGGATAGCATTAGTCTCGATCTAGGTAGCAATGCTGAAGCTATTATTGGCCATGAAGACATGTTGCCGCGAGAAAATTTCCGCCCTGGAGACCGTATTCGCGGCGTGTTGTATTCAATCCGCCCGGAAGCACGTGGCGCACAACTTTTTGTCAGCCGATCACGACCAGAAATGCTAGTTGAATTGTTCCGTATTGAAGTACCAGAAATTGGTGAAGAAGTGATTGAAATCAAGGCCGCAGCCCGAGAGCCGGGCTCACGAGCGAAAATTGCCGTGAAGAGCAATGATAAACGCATCGATCCGATCGGCGCCTGCGTAGGTATGCGTGGTGCACGTGTTCAGGCGGTTTCAAGCGAATTAGGCGGCGAACGTATTGATATCGTCCTGTGGGATGATAACTCGGCCCAGTTTGTTATCAACGCCATGGCACCTGCTGATATCGCGTCTATTGTGGTGGACGAGGACAAGCACACCATGGATATCGCAGTAGAAACGAGCAATCTTGCCAAAGCTATCGGCCGCAATGGACAAAATGTTCGGCTAGCTTCCCAACTCAGCGGTTGGGAGATAAATGTAATGACGGTAGATGATCTGCAGGCAAAAAATCAAACTGAAGTCCGTGCGGCAATCGATATCTTTACCCATAATCTAAATATCGATGAAGAATTCGCGTCTGTTCTGGTGGAGAAAGGTTTTTCATCCCTGGAAGAGCTGGCCTATCTACCGATAAATGAACTGCTAGAAATTCAAGAACTCAATAAGGAAACAGTAGAAGCGTTGCGTGAACGAGCGAAAAATGCACTGATCACTATTGCGCTGTCGCAGAAAGCAAATAATGGCGCTGGCTTACCAGCTGAAGACCTATTAGGTCTGCCTAAACTTGAGCGCGACATAGCATATAAACTAGCAAAACGCGGTATTTGTACACTAAAAGATCTTGCCGAACAAGGTGTCGATGATCTGTCAGATATTAAAGAACTGAGTAGTGAAAAAGCCGGCGAAATTATCATGGCCGCGCGCAATATTTGCTGGTTTAGTGATAATGCATAATAAACTGTAGCAGGAAAGGAACAGCATGACAGGTATAACCGTAAAATCGCTTGCTGCTGAAATACAGACTCCAGTCGATCGCCTGATACAGCAATTTGCTGATGCGGGCATTGATAAAACCGCAGTAGACTCTGTAACACAGCAGGAACAAGAAACTTTATTGGCGTACTTAACCCGCGATCGTGGCGAGGCGTCCAATAAGTTAATTTTACAGCGCAAAACGCGCAGCACCTTGAATATTACCAGCACCGGCGGTAAAAATAAGTCGGTGCAAATCGAAGTGCGTAAAAAATGCACCTATATACAACGTGCTCTGCAGGCGCAAGAGCAGGACGAAGAAAAAGAGAAAGGTAGACGCAAGACAGAAGATCTGGCTCAGCAGCAGCAAGCTCAATACACTGGCGCCGAAAAAAAACAACACACAGCCAAAAAAGATAAAGCTAAGTGTGATAGCGTTAAACAGGTGAAACATATAACAGTAGAAAGTGATAAATTGACTAACCAGCAGAACAATATCATGACCAGCAACTCACCGCAGACGTCTAAAAAAGCTCGCCGAGAGGCTGAAGCTGCAGAGCTAAAACGTAAAGCGGAAGAGGAAACGCGTCGGAAGATTGAAGAAAAGGCTCGCCAGGTCGCAGAAGAAGCGCGGCGTATGGCCGAAGAACGAGGCGGTAACTGGGATAATACACCTGAATTGGCTGAAGAAGATACCACTGATTATCACATCACTACCTCCCATCATGCCCGGGAGGCTGAAGACGAAAACGATCGTAAGGTGGAAGGTGATCACCGCCGCAGCAGAAGCGGCAAAGTAACCAAGCATAAAAAGACCAACCGGCTATCTGAATCCAAAATCGATCGCGAAGAAGTGCGGGCTGCTATAGGCCGTAGTAGAAAGGGCAAACGCAGATCGAGCACGCTAACGCAGGGCTTTAACAAACCGGCGCAGGTTTTGAACCGTGATGTCATCATTGGCGAAACTATTACCGTAGCGGAACTAGCCAATAAGATGGCGGTAAAAAGCTCTCAAGTCATCAAAGTCATGATAAAACTGGGTGCTATGGCAACAATCAACCAACTTATCGATCAGGAAACCGCGCAATTAGTGGCGGAAGAAATGGGCCACAAGGTGATTTTGCGGCGTGAGAACGAGCTAGAAGAGTCAGTTATGTCCGATCGCGATACCGGCAGTTTCGCCATTGCGGAAGCTCGTGCCCCAGTTGTGACCATAATGGGTCACGTAGACCACGGTAAAACCTCGCTGCTGGATTATATACGCTCAACTAAAGTGGCAGCAGGCGAGCTTGGTGGCATTACCCAGCATATCGGTGCCTATCATGTGAAAACCGATAACGGCATGATCACTTTTCTAGATACCCCAGGGCATGCGGCCTTTACCGCAATGCGCGCCCGCGGTGCACAGGCAACGGATATTGTGGTGCTGGTGGTAGCCGCTGACGACGGGGTTATGCCGCAGACCGTCGAAGCCATTCAGCACGCCAAAGCAGCAAAAGTGCCGGTTGTGGTTGCAGTCAACAAAATCGATAAACCAGAAGCAGATCCAGATCGGGTCAAGAATGAACTGACCCAATACGGCATCATTCCGGAAGAGTTTGGCGGTGAAAACCAATGTATAAATGTTTCTGCTAAATCCGGTGCAGGTATTAACGAATTGCTAGACGCTATCCTGCTGCAGGCAGAAGTACTGGAACTGAAAGC
The DNA here is from genome assembly GCA_051710585.1 of Sodalis sp. (in: enterobacteria). GTDB lineage: Bacteria > Pseudomonadota > Gammaproteobacteria > Enterobacterales > Enterobacteriaceae > JBPESP01. Next base: position 86,000 of record JBPESP010000002.1, read on the forward strand.
GATCCGTAATGGTATGGCTAGTGGTGTAGTTATTGAATCTTTCCTGGACAAGGGTCGTGGTCCGGTTGCTACCGTACTGATACGCGAAGGTACCCTGAACAAGGGTGACATTGTGCTATGTGGTTTTGAGTACGGCCGCGTGCGCGCCATGCGCGACGAAGTGGGTCGTGATATCGCTTCCGCTGGTCCCCTAATTCCAGTTGAGATCCTCGGCCTATCCGGGGTACCGGCCGCTGGTGATAAGGCGACGGTAGTACGTGATGAGAAGAAAGCGCGTGAAGTAGCACTGTATCGTCAAGGTAAATTCCGTGAAATTAAACTAGCGCGCCAGCAGAAGTCCAAGCTAGAAAACATGCTCGTCAATATGACTGAAGGGGCAGTATCCGAGTTGAGCATCGTGCTAAAATCCGACGTAAAGGGCTCCGTCGAAGCGATCAGCAATGCGCTGGAAAAGTTATCCACCGACGAAGTGAAAGTGAAAATTATCAGCTCCGGCGTGGGTGGCATTACCGAAACTGACGCGACGCTAGCAGCAGCTTCTAACGCTATCCTTCTAGGCTTTAACGTGCGTGCTAACACATCCGCACGTCGCGTTATTGAAGCGGAAAATTTAGATCTACGCTATTATTCAGTCATATATGATCTGATTGATGAAATAAAACAGGTGATGAACGGCATGCTGGCACCGGAATACAAAAAGGAAATCATCGGTCTAGCAGAAGTGCGTGATGTATTCTGTTCACCAAATTTCGGTGCTATCGCCGGCTGCATGGTAACAGAAGGTGTGGTGAAACGTCACAATAATATTCGCATCCTACGTAAAAACATGGTGATCTACGAAGGTGAACTAGATTCGCTACGTCGTTTTAAAAATGACGTCAATGAAGTACGTAACGGTACGGAATGCGGCATCGGTATCAAGAACTATGATGACGTTCGCTCAGGCGACCTCATCGAGGTGTTTGAAACCATCGAGATTCAACGTACCATTGCCTAATAAGGTGGTGTTGTCAGCAAAGTAAAAATTAAAAAAAAGGGGGGGTGAAACAGCCCTCCTGCTTATCTGGAGCATTTAGGATGGCTAAAGAATATAGTCGTACACAGCGCGTCGCCCAGGAAATACACAAAGAAATTGCCATCATCTTACTGCGCGAAATAAAAGATCCCCGCATCGAGATGGTGACAGTATCAGGCGTAAAGCTGTCGCGTGATCTAGCTTATGCAAAAGTATTCATTACTTTTCTGAACAAAAATACCCCTGAGCAGGTCAAAACTAGTGTCTTGGCGCTACAGGATGCGGTAGGGTTTATCCGAATCCTGCTTAGTAAAGCCATGCGCCTGCGCGTCATACCTGAATTGACTTTTTTCTACGATAATTCGCTACTGGAAGGCATGCGCATGTCTAATCTAGTGAGCAATGTGGTCGAAAATGATCGCTTGCACAAAAGTACAAGCCCGCTGGATGAGACCAAATAACATGAGGATTAAGGAAGCCTAATGAGCCGTCTAAGTCGCTATGGGCGTGATATTGACGGCATCATCCTGCTAGATAAACCGCGAGGACTATCATCAAATGAGCTATTGCAAAAGGTTAAACGGTTATTTTGCGCAAATAAAGCCGGACACACAGGTGCGCTTGATCCACTAGCAACCGGCATGCTGCCCATCTGCCTTGGCGAGGCAACCAAGTTCTCACGACATCTATTAGAGGCTGATAAACGCTATAGGGTAACTGCCAGGCTCGGCGAACGTACTAATACCTCCGATGCCGAGGGCCAAATAGTCAGCGTCCGTCCGGTATCCCTGGATAGGGCACGCCTTGAGGCGGCGTTGAATCACTTCCGTGGTGAAAGCAGCCAGGCACCATCCATGTTTTCTGCGCTGAAACATCAAGGGCGTCCGCTGTACGAATATGCCAGAAAAGGGATTACGATAGAACGTAAAGCGCGTCCTATCCACTTATATGATTTACAATTACACTACTGGAATGTAACAGAAGTAAAACTGGAAATACATTGTTCAAAAGGCACTTATATCCGCACTATTATTGATGATCTGGGTGAATACCTCGGCTGCGGTGCACATGTCACGGCGCTGCGGCGGCTGGTAGTTGGCCGCTACCCTACCGAGGGTATGGTTACACTTGCGACACTGCAAGCTATTGCGTCCACCGTGCCAGAAACGCTAGCACGGCTAGACGCGCTTCTGTTGCCAATAGATAGCGCGCTGGTGGATATACCAGCGGTCAATCTGCCGTCTGATCTCGCCGTGCAAGTGTGTTTTGGGCAAAAGATAGCGCTTACAGCGCAGCCGCAAGGCGGTTTTGTACGCTTGATTGAAGGGGATACCGGACGTTTTTTCGGAATCGGCGAAATCACTGCGCCAGGCTGGATGACGCCGAGACGCCTGATAGAGAAACCGCGTGTCTGATCATGTAATCGCCTTGCGATCAGCAAGGGCTAAGAGTAGAATGACGCAAGTTATAAACTGGGTAGCTGAATTAGAGATCGGCACAGATCTATTTCACAATTATTTTGGAGTGTTATAATGTCTCTAAGTGTTGAAGCAAAAGCAAAAATTGTTTCTGATTTTGGCCGTGATGCTAAAGACAGCGGTTCCACTGAGGTTCAGATTGCTATTTTAACCGCTCAGATTAACCATTTGCAAGGTCATTTTATGGAGCACAAAAAAGATCATCACAGCCGCCGGGGGATGCTGCGTATGGTTTCACAACGTCGTAAGCTACTCGACTATCTGAAGGGCAAAGATGTGGCACGTTACACCAGCCTTATCGAACACCTAGATCTGCGGCGCTAAGCCAGACAGTTTTAGGAAGAAAGGGGCCTTATATGGCCCCTTTCTTCTAGGCAGCGCTATATAATCCCATAGCCGTGGTTCGTCCGAACAGCTATGAATACTAAGTAGATTCTTCCATTTGCTGAAATCCGCGCGGCTAATGAGAGGCTTATCTGTTAAGATAAGCATTGTTATTAGCCGCGAGTATGCAAATGAGAAGGTGTTAATTAACGGTAAGCGGTCTAATTGAAACGCCGCATACTTTGAAAAAAGGAAATCATTTTGCTAAATCCGATTGTTCGCAAGTTTCAATATGGTCAACATACCATTACGCTAGAAACCGGTATGATAGCTCGGCAAGCGACAGCCGCAGTTGTGGTAAGCATGGACGATACAGCGGTATTTGTGACCGTTGTGGGTACCAAACAAGTAAAACCTGGACAAAGCTTCTTACCACTGACCGTTAATTATCAGGAGCGTACTTACGCTGCGGGCCGTTTTCCAGGCGGGTTTTTCCGCCGTGAAGGCCGTCCGAGCGAAGGAGAAACGCTAATTTCACGTCTGATTGACCGTCCTATCCGTCCGCTTTTCCCAGAAGGTTTCCTGAACGAAGTTCAAGTTATCGCTACCGTAGTTTCAGTTAACCCGCAGGTCAGTCCTGATATCGTGGCAATGATTGGTGCTTCCGCCGCCCTAAGCCTTTCTGGTATTCCGTTCACTGGCCCTATCGGTGCCGCACGTGTTGGCTACATCAATGGCCAATATGTACTAAACCCGACTCAGGCCGAATTGGTAACAAGCCGTCTTGATCTGATCGTTGCTGGTACCAAAGACGCCGTGCTTATGGTGGAATCTGAAGCGCAGCTGCTGAGCGAAGATCAGATACTTGGTGCCGTAGTCTATGGCTACGATCAGCAGCAGATTGTGATCGATAATATTAATCAATTAGTGACAGAAGCCGGCAAGCCAAAATGGCAGTGGCAGCCACAGGAGGTTAACGCTACCCTACAAGCGCAGGTCACCGAACTAGCAAAACTCCGTCTGAACGACACCTATCGCATAACTGAAAAACAAGAGCGCGATGCCGCGGTTGACGCCATCAAAGTTGATGTCATTGAAGCCTTAACGAGACAGGATGAGACGCTGAACGCAAGTGAAATTAAGGATATCCTATACGCACTCGAAAAAAGCGTTATGCGTAGTCGTGTGCTCCGGGGTGAACCACGTATTGATGGCCGTGAAAAAGATATGATTCGCGGGCTAGACGTACGGACCGGTGTATTTCCGAGAACCCACGGCTCAGCACTGTTCACCCGTGGTGAAACACAGGCTCTGGTTACCGCAACCCTAGGAACCGAGCGTGATGCACAAAATATTAATGAATTGACGGGTGAACGGATAGACCGTTTCCTGCTACACTATAATTTCCCCCCGTACTGCGTTGGTGAAACCGGCATAGTAGGCTCACCGAAGCGGCGCGAAATAGGGCACGGCAGACTGGCAAAACGCGCTATTCTAGCAGTGATGCCTAATGCCAGCGAATTCCCATATACCGTCCGTGTGGTATCGGAAATCACCGAGTCGAACGGCTCCTCTTCCATGGCTTCCGTGTGCGGCGCATCGCTTGCACTAATGGATGCGGGAGTGCCAATCAAAACAGCCGTTGCCGGTATTGCCATGGGTCTAGTAAAAGAAGGCGACAACTTTGTCGTTTTATCTGATATTCTTGGAGATGAAGATCATCTAGGCGATATGGATTTTAAAGTTGCCGGCAGCCGTGAAGGCGTAACCGCGCTGCAGATGGACATTAAAATTGAAGGCATCACTCGAGAAATTATGCAGGTAGCGATGAATCAAGCCAAGAGTGGGCGTATGCATATCCTTGGTGTGATGGAGCAAGCGATTAACGCGCCCCGGAGTGATATTTCTGAATTTGCACCGCGTATTCATACCATTAAAATCAGTCCTGATAAGATCAGGGATGTAATTGGTAAGGGTGGCTCTGTTATTCGCACACTGACAGAAGAAACTGGCACGACAATCGAAATTGAAGATGACGGCACCGTGAAAGTAGCGGCTACAGATGGTGATAAAGCCCGTCACGCCATCCGTCGCATCAAAGAAATCACCGCCGAAATAGAAGTAGGCCGTATTTACAATGGTAAAGTGATCCGCATCGTTGATTTCGGCGCCTTCTTCGCTATCGGTGGTGGCAAAGAAGGGCTGGTACATATTTCCCAGATTGCCAATAAGCGTATAGATAAAGTTACTGATTATCTGGAGCTTGACCAAGAAGTGCCAGTTAAGGTCCTGGAAGTGGATCGTCATGGTCGGGTTCGCTTGAGTATTAAAGAAGCCAGTGCCATCAGGCAGTACGTTGGGATGCCTGAAGAAAAATAACCTTGAATTATTAGAGCATTTGACACTACCACCACACCCCCGGTGAGATCTTTTTGTATTACAAGGGCGGGGAATAACGCATTGTATTCAGGCGACAGAGGAGGCAGGATATTCATCTAATGTTTTATGTAGAGAAGAGGCTTTACTTACGCTGGTGGTTCGTTGCAATTGCGTTAATGCTGCCAAAATGTGTAGCAGCAAGAGTGATTGGCAAAGTAAAGATAGCGTTATAGCCGTTCCTTCTTACTACAGCTGTCGCTATAGCAAGAAGTCATTCTAGTGCGTATGGAAGGAATGCCGGTAGGGTAGAGACCCTTAGCGATACTGAAAGAGTATGGCTATTATATGAGCACGAAGTGCTATATGATAATTTTGGATTGAGAGTACTGGCGCGTAATGATTTTCATAAGCGCTGACAATCCGAGCTGATATGCCGAAGATTTTCAATTATATTTGTATATACCTAAGATAGATAAGTAATCATGATGCCGTCTATGATGCAAATGCTATATTATAGTTAATCTAACTTACACCTAAGTTGATTTAAGCTGTTGTATCGCCCTGTATTATAGCAACTACTGCCCTTTGATGTAGGATGATCTATAGATATTTTATCGTGACGACCCAAACGATCCATTTCGCTCAGTATGAGTTTTCCTGGTCGAAAAAATTAACGATGGAAGGCGCATAAGGTGCTCAAAAAACATTATGTTGGTGGAAGGTAAATAAAAAGCAATGGGGATAGAATATTATCAAGTTCTGCCTTTGGGGGGGGGGGATTAATGAATCGATGTTGATGGGATGTCTCAAAAAAGACGCATGGAGAGAAAACTTCGCTCGCTGCGCGTCTTAGTAAAATTAACTTCTATATTAAATAAATAATACCTAAGTCTATAGGATAAGCAGGGGATAAGTAGGGGATAAGAATGCCGCTTCGGCACTATTCAAACTAACAATTGCTAATAACGTGCATAAATTTATTGAGCATCGCTGCGCATTGTTGGAACTGGAGCTTTTGGGATAAGAACAAGATGCCCTATCAGAATCGGAGCAGCAATAGCTAATAAACAAAACTTAAGCAGGTAGAGCATTCTCTTTGTTCTACCTATGATTTGTTCTACCTATGAGTAGAAGGCTTGTTTATTTCCTTATAAATTCCATTTTTTAGCTAGTTCATACTTTTGATGAAAATAAATAAAATTTCATGAGGAGGTATCTAGAACTGGCCGTCATTTAAGAAATAAGGCAAGTGTACATGTCTGAAATAGAAATATCTTTTGCTGATCTGGGGCTGAAAGCTCCTATCCTTAACGCATTGACAGATCTCGGTTATAAAAAACCGTCTCCTATACAGTCTGCCTGTATTCCACACCTGCTGGCTGGCCGTGACGTATTAGGAATGGCGCAGACCGGTAGCGGTAAAACCGCAGCCTTTTTCCTGCCGCTATTACACAATATCAAACCTGAGATAGCTGCACCGCAGGTGCTAGTTTTAGCACCAATCCGCGAACTGGCGGTGCAGGTAGGAGAAGCCTGCGCCAATTTCGCCAAGCATATGAAAGATATAAACGTAGTTACCTTGTATGGTGGTCAGCGTTATGATGTACAATTACGCGCACTACATAAAGGACCTCAGATCGTGGTTGGTACGCCGGGGCGTTTACTGGATCATCTAAAACGCAGTACCTTAGATTTATCCAATTTAAGCGGACTTGTGCTGGACGAAGCAGATGAAATGCTACGCATGGGCTTTATCGAAGATGTCGAAAGCATTTTAGCGCAAGTACCCGCAAAGCATCAAACCGCGCTGTTCTCTGCCACCATGCCAGAAGCGATTCGCCGTATCACTCGCCGATTCATGAATAAACCGCAAGAAGTGCGTATTCAGTCCAGCCTAACCACCCGTCCAAATATTAGCCAGAGCTACTGGACAGTTCAGGGTATATGCAAGAACGAAGCGCTAATGCGTTTTCTAGAAGCGGAAGATTTTGATGCTGCTATTATCTTTGTACGTACTAAAAATGCAACACTGGAAGTAGCTGAAGCACTTGAACGTAGTGGTTATAACAGCGCAGCCCTGAATGGTGATATGAACCAGGCACTGCGCGAGCAGACGCTGGATCGCCTAAAGGATGGGCGGCTGGATATTCTAATTGCCACCGACGTTGCCGCGCGTGGCCTGGATGTTGATCGCATCAGCCTGGTGGTAAACTATTATATTCCGATAGATTCTGAATCCTACGTACATCGTATCGGCCGTACCGGCCGTGCTGGTCGGGCTGGCCGGGCGCTGGTGTTTGTAGAAAACCGCGAGCGCCGTCTACTGCGTAATATTGAGCGCATTATGAAGCTGACAATCCCAGAAGTGAACTTACCAACAGCTGAAGTGCTAAGCAGCCGGCGTCTAGCCAAGTTTACCGCTAAGGTACAAAGCCAGCTGGAAAGCAGCGATCTTGAGATGTACCGCGGGCTACTAGCGAAATTGCAGCCACCGGAAAAGCTTGATATGGAAACGCTAGCAGCTGCACTGTTGAAAATGGCCCAGGGCGAACGTCCGCTAATCTTGCCGCCGGATCCGGTGATTGAACGCCGTCCGCGCCGCGAATTCCGCGAGCGTGACGACCGACGAGAATGTAGTGAGCGACGGCCTCACCCTCACCGTGAACGTTTCGATATGAGCAAAATGGATCTCTACCGTATCGATCTGGGCCGTGATGATGGGGTGGAAATCCGTCACATCGTTGGTGCAATTGCTAAGGAAGGGGATATCAGTAGCCGTTATATCGGCAATATTAGATTATTCCCCTCGTACTCAACCATAGAACTGCCAAAAGGCATGCCAAACAAAATATTGTCTCACTTCACCCGTACGCGTATTCTCAATAAGCCGATAAATATGCAGTTTATCGGTGAAGTACAGTCACGCGGCGGCCGAAGTTTCAGCCTTCATCGTAAAGGTACTGGCGCCAGAGAACCCTATTTAAGTCAGCAGATACTGGCAAGATCCCCTACATTAACCGAGAGCGTGAACGCACGGCGTCTTCGGCATATGCCGCATCGTCCTCTGAAATCACCAGGCTAAGTTTGACTATTCTCCTTATGCACTGACATGGCGACTTTTAAAGAGCGGTGGTGTGTCTAATAATATCGTGATATTTTACCATCTAATACGATGCAAAAGCATCTATATTAATTTGCATTTAGTTCTAGACTCCTTTAAACACTAAAATTTTCTATTTTTTATAATCTAGAATTAGTTGTAAAATACAATTAGGCGAAATTATAGATGATCAATTCATGTCCTAAGCAATCGAGGTAGCCACTGTACGAACAGGCGGTTTCGATAGCTGGTGTGGGGCATTATAGGATAAAAATATAAGTCAGCGTGGTAAATGTCAGATATCAACTCTAACCTGAAAAACAACCAGATACCGGTAACGGACTACCTAAGTTTCAGTAAAAACTCATAAAATTAGATAATTGTTTACGTTAATATAACGCCAGGTTTCTACAATACTTATTTCTATCACTCTTAAATTATTTTGTTGCACTTTGCTAAATTAGTGAGACTTGGATCTAATGGTATTAGATCATATTATAATCCACTATCAGCAAAAATAGCTGGTGACTTTTTGGTCACCAGTCATCAACTTAGTTCAGGCTACAGCCTAGAAGGTTACTTATTTAATCTCAACAGAAGCACCAGCTTCTTCCAGGGTTTTCTTTAGTGCTTCAGCGTCGTCCTTGCTCACACCTTCTTTTAAGGTGGCAGGTGCGGATTCAACTAGATCTTTGGCTTCTTTCAACCCAAGGCCGATAGCACCACGCACGGCTTTAATGACAGCAACTTTATTTGTGCCGATTGCGCTCAAAATAATATTAAACTCAGTTTTTTCTTCTACAACTTCAGTTGGGGAACCTGTGGCAACGGCAATAGCAGCGGCAGCAGAAACGCCGAATTTTTCTTCCATCATGGAGATCAGTTCAACCACGTCCATAACGGACATTTCGGCAACTGCGTCTAGCATTTGTTCTTTAGTGATAGACATAACAAGGATTCCTAAAATTCAAAAAAAAAGTATTTATAAATTTATAATAGCTACAGAATAAAACTGGCACTTAAGCTGGCCTTTTTACTGATCGTGCAGTACAGCCCCCACTAGGCGTGCACACTAGTTTTCTTAGATAGGCTGATTTATGGTTGACATCAGGTCGGAGATTGCTTCTTTGCGCATTACCGGAGTGGTCAAGTGATTAATCTGAGACTCCGGGATAACTTTGTCTTCACAGGTTATTATGGCTCTAATCTGTAAATTAGTATTTTTTTAGTAAAGGCCTTGAATAAAAAAGCGATAGCGACCGAGATTAACTTATCCTCCTGTATTGGATCAGAATAACCACAGAACTTTTACTTTGCATACTCCAACGGCAAGCGGCGATATACAGTAAGAAAAATCTAGTAAACGAATTATTTAAGATGGAAGCTTAGGGAGGCTAGCTAAACTCCAATCGAAAAATCTATTTCTTAGGCTCGAAGTCAAAAAAAGAAGCCACCAGACGAAAGTTTGACCATTAAATCCTAAACAAATCTAACGCCTACGTAAAGCAATAATTAAGCAGTCGTGATGCACAGGCTGCTTTGCTCCACAACGACACCAGCGCCCATGGTGGTAGATAAGCTAACTTTCTTGATGTAAATACCTCTAACCTGCGTCGGTTTAGCTTTTTTCAGTGCAACTAGCAAAACTTCCAAGTTTTCTTTCAATTTGTCAGACTCAAAGTCCACTTTACCAATGGTAGTATGTATTATGCCGTTTTTGTCATTACGATACCGAACCTGGCCGGCTTTGGCGTTCTTAACCGCTTCAGCTACATTCAGAGTCACTGTGCCATTTTTCGGGTTCGGCATCAGGCCTCGTGGCCCTAGGATCTGGCCAAGCTGGCCGACAACACGCATCGCATCTGGAGAAGCGATAACTACATCAAAGTTAAACTCACCTTTTTTTATTTGATCGATCAAATTATCCATACCAACAAAATCTGCACCAGCGACTTTTGCCAATTCCGCATTGGCTCCTTGGGTAAACACGGCGACACTTAAATTGCGGCCGATACCATGCGGTAGCACGGTGGCACCGCGGATGTTCTGATCAGATTTACGGGCATTGATGCCCAGATTAACGGCAACATCGACGCTTTCAATGAACTTAGCGGTAGCTAATTCTTTTAGAAGCACTATGGCTTCGTTGATGTCGTACTGCTTGGTAGAATCAACTTTGTTGCGGATGATACGCATACGCTTTGTCAGTTTAGCCATTTCTCAGTCCTCCACTACTAGGCCCATGGAACGCGCAGTACCCATAATAGAGCGAGACATTGCTTCCACGTCGCCGCCTGTCATGTCAGCCGCTTTTGTTTCAGCGATTTCACGGACCTGCGTACTGGTTACTCTCCCGACTTTATCTTTATTTGGCTTACCGGAACCGGATTTAATGCCTGCGGCTTTCTTTAGCAATATTGTGGCCGGCGGAGTCTTGGTAACAAAAGTGAAAGAACGGTCGGAATAAACAGTGATAATAACTGGAATTGGAAGTGCTTTTTCAATCCTCTCAGTTTTAACATTGAAGGCTTTACAAAATTCCATGATGTTAACACCCCGCTGACCCAAGGCCGGACCTACTGGCGGACTCGGGTTTGCCATGCCTGCAGCAACCTGTAGTTTGATATAGGCTTGTACTTTCTTGGCCATATTGATTTCCTATAATAAGTGCACTAACTTAGTACTACCGTTTAAGGTAAGGTTCCCTGTAAATAAGCGTTTATACGTAAAAAAACGCACAAAAAAAAGAAAGGCGCAGAGTTTTATATTAATTTAACCTCCAAAGAAAATAAAAAAATGTTTTTGACGATTCAATATTTTAATCTAACTGAAATCTAATTCTACCAGCGTAGCGCTACCAAAAATTGAGACAGATCCAGCATTCGTCTTTGAATTAGGCAAAGGGACTATCGTTAACAGAAACCAGTTCGTTCGGCTCTGAAGGAATTTTAGACTGCGGGCCCCTATTGCCGACCTGCTCCAGGCGGTTCTTATAGCGTTGATTTCTTTGTCTTAATAAGAAAAGGCCTATCTGAAGTATTACCGCCTATGAAAATGATGAAGCGCAGTAAGCTCTACGCATCAAATGCAAAAGCTGTAAGCTGCAAGTTATACCGTTACTCATAAAACCATCTACAACCAAGGATAACCTAGGAAAAAATTTATTTGCTTTTACAGTGTTGGCTGCTATGAATTTCAACCACTTTTCCGTCAGAAGTATAACTTTGCCAAATAGCTCTTTCATATTCATACCATGAAATTTAATATATTCATAAAGGGCTTTACTATGCATCCCTTAAACCCGGAAAATGCTTGAAAGACATAATATACCAGTGTTTTTTGAAGCTTCGGATATCATAAAAATATCAAGACAGTAATAAACGATACTGTACGGACCAGAATACCATCCAGCTCCACAGAATCAGTGACTCATCAACAATTACCGTGATGAGAATTAACGTGATATGTAATGTTCCCCCTAGTAGGTTGAGAAAATTACTTTAACTTATTTATTAACGGCGTTTAACACGCAAACGCAACAGTAAACTTGCCTTTAGCAAGTTATCATAGTCATAATCCCCGCCAGCTATAGTAATATCATAAGCCAAAATGATACTGCTTGCAGCAGTAAATAATAATCATGTTAGTAAAGTTACTGATGATAAACATGACTAAAAATCGCGAAGACTAATTACTTAACGACTTCTAGTCGGCTTCCTTAGAGCTTCGGTATTCGCGTCCCCATAATAAATAGGATTCAAATAAACAGCTTATTAGCTCGTAAAGCATAAAGCTATTCATTAAGGTCAATCCTAAATAAAAAAAACATTACCTCAAAATTTTGCGCTACAGAATAATAATTTCTACCACTCATTAGTGATACTAAAAAATGCTGAATTAAATGGTCATTTTTTACAACGATAAAAGGGCATCTTATGATGCCCTTTTATCAGATATCGCGTCAAATGCTTATTTGATAAATATTAGCATTTACGACTTAAGCGATAACTTTAGCAACAACGCCGGCACCAACAGTACGGCCACCTTCGCGGATAGCAAAACGTAGACCATCGTCCATGGCGATTGGAGCAATCAGTTTAACAACCATTTTTATATTGTCGCCAGGCATAACCATTTCAACGCCGTCCGGCAGTTCGATGGTACCAGTCACGTCAGTTGTACGAAAGTAAAACTGTGGCCGATAGCCTTTAAAGAAGGGTGTATGGCGGCCGCCTTCATCTTTGTTCAGAATATAAACTTCTGATTCAAAATGGGTATGCGGCTTGATTGAGCCTGGCTTAGCAAGAACCTGGCCACGCTCTACCTCATCACGTTTTGTACCGCGCAGCAAGACACCCACGTTTTCGCCAGCACGTCCTTCATCTAACAGCTTATGGAACATTTCAACGCCAGTACAGATGGTTTTAGTGGTGTCTTTGATACCAATGATTTCCACTTCTTCACCCACTCTTATGATGCCACGCTCTACACGACCGGTGACCACGGTGCCGCGGCCAGATATAGAGAATACGTCTTCTATCGGTAACAAGAATGGTTTTTCAATGGCGCGTACTGGTTCTGGAATGTATCTGTCCAACGCTTCTGCCAGTTCGATAATCTTTGAGGTCCAAGTTTCATCACCTTCCAACGCTTTTATCGCTGAGCCGCGAATAACTGGTGTGTCGTTACCTGGGAAGTCGTACTGCGATAGCAGTTCACGTACTTCTATTTCAACTAGTTCCAGTAATTCTTCGTCATCGACCATATCACATTTGTTCATGAACACGATAATGTATGGTACGCCTACCTGGCGAGCTAAAAGAATATGCTCACGAGTCTGTGGCATCGGGCCGTCTGTCGCAGCAACTACCAGAATAGCGCCGTCCATCTGTGCTGCACCAGTAATCATGTTTTTTACATAGTCTGCATGTCCCGGGCAGTCTACGTGCGCATAGTGGCGAGTCGAAGTATCGTATTCAACGTGGGAGGTATTAATAGTGATACCTCGAGCCTTTTCTTCCGGCATATTATCAATCTGATCGAACGTGCGCGCACTACCGCCATAAGCTTTGGCTAGAACAGTGGTGATGGCAGCAGTCAGGGTAGTTTTACCATGGTCAACGTGGCCGATAGTACCGACGTTAACATGTGTTTTTATACGTTGAAACTTTTCTTTAGACATTAATTGTCCCTCTAAGACATGAATATATCGGTGTTATCACCACATCACCATCACTCAGGCACAACCGCACCTGCTGAAATTATCTTCTTATAGAAAGTTAATCAGGAGGGAGACTAGAAGTGGTGCTGATAGACAGATTCGAACTGCCGACCTCACCCTTACCAAGGGTGCGCTCTACCAACTGAGCTATATCAGCACATTGGAGCGGGCAGTGGGAATCGAACCCACATCATCAGCTTGGAAGGCTGAGGTAATAGCCATTATACGATGCCCGCACCTTGGAACTCGGCTACCTGATATTTCTGTATATTGTATATTTATACTAGGACTCTAAGCTGATTCTAGGCATCATTGTATTGTTTTATTCGACTCGAACCTTGCTTGAAAGTTCTTACATCCCCCCTGCCACACCATGAAGTTGTCATAACAGTATAGCGTGCTATCGTGCCTCGATGCGAATTTGGTAGTGGGGAGAGATTTGAAATATCGATGTACTGATTATAATTCAATTGCCTTACCAACCGACCTATATCAGTATTAAGTACTGCGCATTCTAGGTAGAGCAGACGACTTATGCAAGAAAAAAATCACATAATTCGCACTTTCGTTCAAAAAATATCTAATTTTACAATGGTACAGTATAAAATTAGATATTATCCATGCTCAGAGCAGTATAAATTACGCTTTGGCCGGTATATATAAGCACTGTGTAGCCCATGCAACAGGTACGGTCCTCCTTAGCGTTGCCCTATTTGCTCTTATTTAATAACTGCACACCAATAACGGGAAGGGTGAGTGATAGCGGTTAATAATCGCACGTTAAGCTCACATCTGCTCGCTAGCGGCAGAAAAACACTCTTTGCTGGGTTATGAAACTATATCTATACTACCATTCAACTTATTTTCTTTTCGGGTTGGCGTTCTTTACCCTGGAATAGACTGTCCAATAGGCTGGGTTGTTACATTATGATTAAAGCTGTGAAATCTTTCTCTACACCATACTTGCAATTCAGCCGTAAACAGTGGGCTGCATTGCGTAATTCCGTACCACTAACACTCAGCAAAACAGAAATAGTCAAGCTCAAGGGGATAAATGAAAATCTTTCCATTAAAGAAGTAACAGATATTTACCTACCTCTATCACGTTTGCTTAACTTTTATATTATTTCCAATCTACGATGCCAAGGTGTGCTAGAACAATTCCTTGGCACTGACGGCCTGCGTATTCCCTATATCATCGGCATCGCCGGCAGCGTAGCTGTAGGTAAGAGCACCACTGCACGTATATTGCAAGCATTATTAAGCCGCTGGCCAGAACACCGCACAGTAGAGCTAGTGACGACAGATGGGTTTTTGCATCCAAACAGCGTACTCAAGCAGCGGAATCTCATGAAAAAAAAAGGCTTTCCGGAGTCTTATGATATCCGCAGCCTGGTTAATTTTATCTCTAAAGTGAAATCAGGCATGCCACACATGACTGCCCCGATCTATTCCCACATGATTTACGACATTGTGCCTGACAAAAAGAAAATCATTTCCCAACCTGACATTCTAATACTGGAGGGATTAAACGTGCTACAAAGCAGCAGCGATTATAAGCACACTCCACACCATGTTTTTGTTTCCGACTTTGTCGACTTTTCCATCTATGTTGATGCACCTGAGACGCTGCTCCAGAGCTGGTATATTAATCGTTTTTTAAAATTCCATCAGAGCGCATTTTCCAATCCCGACTCCTATTTTCACCATTATTCCAAACTTTCAAAGCAAGAAGCAATTGCCATAGCTAGCCAACTATGGAAGGAAATCAATGGTCGCAATCTGCAGCAGAATATTTCACCTACCCGCAATAGGGCGAATCTTATCCTTGGTAAAAACGCTAATCATGCGGTAGAGAAAGTCCGACTGCGCAACCGCAAATATGTATAGCGTCGATCTCAAAAAAAATCCCGCAATATACCCTTAATATTATTGATATTACCGTTGTATAAACTCCCTTTAAATATTCTAAAACGTTTACGATGCTTGATGCACCTCCAGTGCTTTTCCACTCTGGAGACCAGTGTCACTGGCGAGGCAATATTGCCATTCCAGAACGCGGTGCAGAGATAAGTGCATCCTTGCGGATGATCATTTTGTTAGGATTTCTAGATATCGTAAGCTAACCATATCGTATGGCGTTCTACCTTTATTAGTTTCTTGACAACCTACCAAGCTTTAACTCCTTCGACTATAAAGGTCAGTGGCGTAATACGGGTCATGCTAGGTTTCTGTAACTGACCTTCTTTCTGTGCCAGAATCATACGTAAATCGGTAATTGCTCCTGGAGAATGTTAAAGCCATGCACCTGCGCTCTTGAACAGAGCGGGAAACATTAGCTCATGATCGCCAGCTCATCATGTAACTTGATGGCAGTGCTGCATTTAACTAACTCATCAGTAGAAATACTTCAACTAGCAAGTTTCAATCAAAACGAGGAAAAATCTAAATCTAAAGTAAGATCCTTTAAAAAACTACTTAGGATATTATTTTTAATTTACTAAAAATATTAGAGGCGTTAATAACCCTATTTTTTGCAAGAAGAATTAAAGGGTTGTATTAACGTTTTTAGGGTAAAAGATAACTTTTTTATAGTCTGTTATTCCAAATTTCAAAAAAAGAATGTCTCGCTGATAGCGAAACAACAGACAAAGCTAAATAAAGGGGGCTCTATCGAGAGATAGAGTAGAAGATCTAGTAAGCTTAAATCGTAATAAAAGTGGGGAACCCGAATAAATATTAATGTATTATCTATCTTAATTCTATTATTTTATGATCACTAATATTCTTAATCTAATTTATATATATCTAATGGATGTCCATAAAGCGTTTAAACTATCTTTAAATAAATCTGCTCAAACCATAGTTACTCGAGTCCACAAGTTAGTGCAAAAATATTTTTACTCATTTTTTTTGAGAAAAGTCTAGTAATAATTACCAGCATACCCTTTTAGGGTATCATAGGGGATATCATAGCATTATGCTATTGTTGGGTATCCCATCCCTAGGTATTTAATTTGGCAAACATTATAACCATAGCGATAGCGTCCATATCATCCCTACTTTGAAGGAGAAGTAATTTATAGACTAATCGGACGCTATTAATCTACTGCATAAGAAAAAAATCTAGCGCGGTGTAGCGGCATTCATCAAGAATAGTATGGTAACTAGATAAAAGTCGGGGAGGTTTTTCCAAAACCTATACTGTAGATAGTAGACCGGCAGTATTATTGAAAAGCAGTGCCAAAATAAAATGGCTGAAGTATTCATATTACACAACGTATTGGAGTTTACCCATACCGAGTAAACGGTTGAATAAAACCTATAGAAGCACGTTTTTTCGATAGTGATCTTTCCGATTTACAGCTGTATTAATTGCTAGACTCTTCCTGGTATACTGGCAGAATTTGATCTACCAAAGACGCCATGCCAGTATCTAGAGGAGCATCAGCTCTGATAAAATGATAGCTAGCACTCCTCCATAACCTCCCACCATAAAAGTACAAAAAATATCGGTAGTACGGTCGTATCTACCAGCTTTCTTATGTTTTTTTCTGCGCTCGTTCCAGGAGCGGCCGCAGGAAGCGCGCAGTATGGGAGGCCTTACAAGCCACTACCATTTCCGGTGTTCCAGAGACCAAGATTTCACCACCGCCGTTACCACCTTCCGGACCAAGATCAACGATCCAATCCGCAGTTTTGATGACATCCAAATTATGCTCAATGACCACGATAGTATTGCCCTGATCTCGTAGCTGATGTAGTACTGCAAGTAATTGCTGGATATCAGCAAAATGCAGACCGATCGTCGGTTCATCGAGTATATACAATGTTTTCCCAGTGCCACGCTTGGACAGTTCACGTGCCAATTTTACCCGCTGCGCTTCACCACCGGACAAGGTGGTAGCGGAGTGACCCAAACGGATGTAGGATAATCCAACATCTATCAGCGTTTGTAGCTTACGTGCCAGAGCCGGAACGGCATTGAAGAACTTGTGTGCTTCCTCGATGGTCATCTCTAGCACTTGATGAATATTCTTGGCTTTATATCTCACTTCCAGTGTTTCACGATTATAACGTTGCCCCTTACAGTAATCGCAGGGGACATAGATATCCGGCAAAAAATGCATTTCCACCTTTATGACGCCATCGCCATGACAAGCCTCACAGCGTCCGCCGCGTACGTTGAAGCTAAAACGGCCCGGCGTATAACCGCGGGCACGGGATTCTAGAACGCCGGCGAACAACTCACGTACTGTCGTAAAGATACCGGTGTAAGTCGCTGGATTGGAGCGCGGCGTCCGCCCAATCGGACTCTGGTTAATATCGATAACCTTATCAAAATGCTTTAGGCCCTTAACTTCACGATAGAGCCCTATTTCAATAGTACTAGAGCCATTAAGCTGGCGTTGCGCCACCGGGAAGAGTGTATCATTAATTAGTGTGGATTTGCCAGAGCCGGAAACGCCAGTAATGCAGGTAAAAAGTCCTACCGGCAGGGTTAGCGTTACGTCCTTGAGATTGTTACCGCGCGCGCCGACTAACTTCAACACCCGGGTAAGATCCGCAGGAACACGTGCCTGTGGGATGGCGATTTCCTTCTTTCCGCTTAGGAACTGCCCGGTAAGCGACGCCGAGTGAGCCATAATTTCTTCAGCAGTGCCTTCAGCTATTACCTCACCACCATGGATGCCGGCGCCTGGACCGATATCGATAATATGATCAGCAGCGCGAATGGCGTCCTCGTCATGTTCTACTACGATAACCGTATTACCCAAATCTCGCAGATGTATTAACGTTTCCAGTAATCGCTTATTATCGCGCTGATGTAAACCAATGGACGGCTCGTCTAGCACATACATGACCCCGACAAGACCGGAGCCTATTTGGCTGGCTAAACGGATGCGCTGGGCTTCACCACCGGACAAGGTTTCTGCTGAGCGAGACAAAGAAAGGTAATTCAGACCGACGTTGACTAAAAATTTAAGTCTATCGCGGATCTCTTTGAGAACTTTTTCCGCAATCTTGGCGCGTTGGCCGCTCAGTTTCATGTCGTCGAAAAACGATAGTGCGTTGGCAATACCCATTTCGGAAATTTCTGGCAGGGTTGTATCCTCCACGAAAACGTGACGAGCTTCACGCCGAAGACGGGTACCCCTGCAATGGGTGCAGGGACGGTTGCTGATATATTTGGCTAGCTCTTCGCGCATTACGGTAGATTCGGTTTCCTTATAACGGCGCTCAATGTTTGGTAGAACCCCTTCAAACGGATGACAGCACACTGAAGTGCCATCACGATCTTTGATATATTTGAATTCAATATTTTCCTTACCAGACCCGAACAGAATTTTTTGCTGTACCATTGAACTCAACGCATGGAATGGCGTATCAACGTCGAATTTATAGTGCTCAGCTAGAGAGCGTAGCATTTGGAAATGATAAAAATTACGACGATCCCAACCGCAAATAGCCCCATTAGCGATGGATACATGCTTATTTTTCAACACCCTATCAGGATCGAAGTACTGCTGTATACCAAGGCCGTCACAGGTAGGGCAGGCGCCGGCCGGATTGTTAAAGGAAAAAAACCGGGGTTCCAGCCTGGACATACTATAACCACAAATGGAGCAGGCAAAATTGGCAGAAAACAGCAATTCTTCCCCTTTCTCATCATCCATGTCTGCTACCACCGCGGTACCATCTGATAGGCCGAGCGCGGTTTCAAAGGATTCCGCCAATCGTTGCGCAAGATCAACGCGTACTTTAAAACGATCAACAACCACTTCAATGGTATGCTTTTTTTGTAACTCAAGTCTCGGTGGATCTGACAGATCACAAATTTCCCCGTCGATACGTGCTCGTATATAGCCCTGCGCCGCCAGGTTTTCCAATGTTTTGTTGTGCTCTCCTTTATGTTCTTTAACGATGGGCGCCAGTAGCATAAATCGCTTGGTCTCCGGTTGCGATAGCACATTATCTACCATCTGGCTAACGGTCTGCGCTGCCAGCGGCACATCATGTTCTGGGCAGCGCGGCTCGCCAATGCGGGCAAATAAAAGACGGAGATAATCATATATTTCAGTTATCGTTCCTACCGTTGAACGCGGATTATGGGAGGTAGATTTTTGTTCTATTGAAATGGCAGGAGATAGCCCTTCAATATGATCTACATCCGGTTTTTCCATCAGCGACAGAAACTGCCGGGCATAAACAGCAAGCGATTCAACATAACGACGCTGACCCTCAGCATAGAGGGTATCAAACGCCAGTGATGATTTTCCGGAGCCTGATAAGCCAGTAATAACTATCAATTTATCGCGGGGTATTATCAAGCTGATATTTTTTAGGTTATGGGTACGAGCACCACGCACTTCAATTTTATCCATTAAACTTAATCCTAATACCGGATGATGAGGGATATCCTTTATGATTAATAAATATGATTAATAAAATAGAAGAGATATGAAACAGTTAATTATAGCACAAAAAGCTGAATAAATATTTAGTATTGAATGTAATAAATAATTTTGCTTCACAGGCTTACTTGATGAACAATGCAATTTTCAAAAAAAATGCTCTTTAAGGCGCTGGTGATGGTAAACTTGAGCTATTAAACTTAATCATTCATCTTAATCAGGAGAATCCCATGACCAGCAGGGGCGTTAATAAAGTGATTCTAGTTGGAAACCTGGGTCAGGATCCGGAAGTGCGCCATATGCCTAATGGCGGTGCGGTAGCTAACATTACACTAGCCACCTCGGATAGCTGGCGTGATAAGCAAACCGGTGAAACCAAGGAGAAAACGGAATGGCATCGCGTGGTACTGTTTGGTAAACTAGCCGAGGTGGCGGGCGAATATTTACATAAAGGCTCCCAAGTGTATATTGAGGGATTCCTGCAAACCCGTAAGTGGCAGGACCACAGCGGTCAAGATCGCTATACAACTGAAGTTGTGGTCAATGTAGGTGGCACCATGCAAATGCTTGGAGGGCGTCAAGGCGGCGCAGCCGCCTGGGGGCATCCTCAGCCACTGCAGGGGAATAATGCGCAGTTTAGCAGCAGTAATGCACCGGTGGCGCGTCCCACACAGAACAGCGCTCCAGCCCTCAATAATGAGGGGGTGATGGATTTTGATGATGATATTCCGTTCTGAGATTAACCTTAGATAACTTTGTTAAAGCTACGTAGGGGAACCTCTCCTGATCTCTCATGATAAGGAAGTATTACGAAGAAGATGCTAACAGTAATAGCAGGAACCGACAGTGCAGCACTTGAAATATCATCTGTTATGCTTATCAGGATTGGAAAAATTCATCATTTTCTCCGATACCAATATTTTTAATTTATATAGTTAGAGATTGGCCGATCGACGATAGTCGCCTTCTTTATTGCAAAATGAGTGTGTTATTCGAGCTGTCTTATTGTTCGATGTAGAGATGGCATTATTCTGTAGAGCTGTTGACGCTTACTTGCGTATGGGTGATACCAGAATAATTCTGGCTCTGTTTTTTTGATGTTGCCCTCCGTATAACCGGCCAGTACCAAAAAGAGGCGAGGGCTAAGCAATGAGCATATTATACTGATATCCAGATAACCCAAAAGTGTGAAAGAGAGTGAGTGGGATTCCTACAACAGAGGTTGCCCTTACTATTCAGACCTGTAACAAGCTAAGCACTAGCTTCAACGGGACTCAGATACAGGGAAAATGATTACTAAATCTTTCGCTAATGCACTGCATTCAGGGGGGTTAAACCTATCTAGTAGTGAAAAATGGCGATATTCCCAAGTTAAGCAGGAGCTAATAGACACTATCAAGAGAGAAGTGCAGGACCGTAATTATAAACATAAGCAAAGAAAGTTACCAAAGAGCAGCGGTAAATCGATGATACTGTCCGTTTACCAATAAGGACTTATTAGCTTAGGAAAGGGCGGATATCAGATACCTAATGCCAAGTGAATATGAATTGCGCGAGATTTATGTATCAAAAGAGAAATGTGTGGCTAGGTTAAAAACTGCTGAAGCACAGCATATTGTCAAGAAACTAATGAAGGTAAAACGCTAGACGATGCGGTTGGCTTACGATATTTAGAAATCCTAAAAAAATGATTATTCGTAAAGATACACTTATCTCTGTATAGCACTCTGGAATAGCAATACAGCGTCGCCAGTGCCAATCCTCAGAGCAGGAAAGTACTGAAAGCGCATCAAGCGGCTCATTAAACTAGCCAAAAAAATTCAGGATACAAGAAAGATAGGAGGGTAAATTTTGCCGATCCATTTGGCCAGCAGGATTGCGCTGGACCTGAATAAATGTATGTACGCCTTCGACAATATTAGTGTGATATACGGCCTAGACATGAGTAAAAGAATGGTACTAAAGTATGTATGTGCAAATAACGCCAAGCTTTTATTGCAGACGCTGTGCACGCAGCTAGATATTTGGAAAACTGAAAATACCACTAGCTTGTCAAAGAGTTCGTGCAGAAACTGTGCGATAAGTACTGATTGGTTCTTTTTTTGATGAGGCCGAATGCTGCTCTACCTACTAGAGCTAGATGTCTTCATTACACTTATTAAACCTTCTAGCATGACCATTATACTAGCAGGCAATACTACATCCACTGCTCAATCTGAAAACTTCATGCAAAGAAATACGACAAGTCCTTATCAGGTTTAAAGATAAAATTAGACCTAGAATCTAGAAGGAAAGAGCGCCAAGGCGAGAATTTCAGTGCCATTCTTGGTACCTATTATTGAACGGAAAGGTCTTAAATAAACCGCTTGCATCCAGATATTTTCACCGCTCTTTGCAAACATTGACGGAACAAATATCACCATCTTAATTTTAAGACAGTGACATTAATATGCCCGTATCATACAATTACGTTAGTGATGATATCACTGAGCCAGTGATATCATCACGGTAGAATGCACTGGTAGAATCAATAGAAATGATCAGTAGCAAGAGCTATGTCTAGCTTTATTAGCGAATCAACAAAACCAGGCAATATCAACCTTTTTTGCTAGATATCCCGGGAATTTTAATCATCAAAGCAGAATATAGTTTTATCAGTAATATCCAGTTGGAGCGTACTATACTTATAAACTTAACTAGATTTTAAAAAGGTATATAAAGAGTAAAGGATGTTACGCCTGCATAAAATTATGTTTTAAAACTCTATTTTATAATGTTGTTAACACGCTTGTGGTGGTGTGCGCAAAATAAACGTTATATTTTTTCTAAAATATCTGGAAGTAGATAAAAACATATTCTATCCTGTGGCCATATATGAATATAATGACAATGGTAACGCTTTTTATTTTTTTGATAAAAAGTCTGATATAGTATCATATCTTGTCCCGGTAACTTCACCCTACGCTTTACGATGCTCGCCATCGTATGATTTATTCAGATGCTATTCGCTAGCTAGTAGATAAAAAGGCAGTAATACACTAAACAAAACTAATAAAAAGTCATAACACTGGGTAAAAACAATATACCCGATAGTGTCAGGTGCGGCGGTATGTTTGAAACAGTAACAGGGCTATTAGATAAAAGCTTTATGCGTATGTTAATTATTAGAATTAGACCGCATTCAAATACGGCGAGTTAGAAGACAAGTTAGAAGACGAGACCCTACTGTAGTGGCAAAAAAACAGAACGATAAGCCCCTGTCACGAAGCCTTTAGCGGTAAAGGCAATGCGATGTTGTGGCGCGCGATTTACGGAATTTCATAGATACCCATTCTGGTAGAGCTCTAACCCCCTGAGTGATAGACGCATTATTTTTTAATATCGCTCTTCCTGCATGCTGATTATGCCACATGAACCTTTTAAAAACGATCCTAACAATGACAGCTACCCTGCTTATTTTAGAAGCTCGCAAAGCTACTACGTGTACTAGTATACTTTTCTGGTATAGATATTACGTACCGTAAGGTTCATTGTTCAAACCACCAGACACTGGTAAGGAAATACCGTAGTAAATTAAGATAGCATAGGGCACCTGGCAACGATTATTCTCTAATGAGAGCCAGTCTTGCGTGTCATTTATTAAAGGTCTGCTTAAACACTACCACTGCTAGCACACTTTGACTCCGCCATAGGATGATTACTTCCAGTGTTTTTTCTTTGATGAGGGGATATCTTCGTTAGGATGAAATCCTGCAGAACATTAAGGATAATATTCAATGCATCGATAAAGAGCTCGACCGTAAGGTCTAAAAATAACGAGAACCCTGATTGATAAAACTACAGGATATTACGTCACTGGCGTTGACAGAGACGCTACTATTTTCTATCTATTAGACGATATCCCCGCCACTTTAATCATATACAAGCAAAAAAAACACGTGCTTCCGTCTGCCGCTAGTACTATGATTGTTGCCACCAGGCTGACGCTTATACTGGCGCGATTAATAGTATAATTAGGCATTTAGGGCTAGCCGTGAGGGGCTTTCCGGGGTTATGTTTAGCAACCCATCTCTATAGGAGGCTACAATCCAATACAGTGTTAATATGTATTCCTCCCAGTGCTAAAAAAAGAAAAACTCGATAATGCCAATGATTTGAAAGTGATATGCAGCACCCATCCACTTTCCAACAACATAACGGAAGATATCGTGTGCCATCCTAATCAGCCTGATAGTGTATTTTAAGAGACATAGGAAAAGTAAACTTAACTGCATAAACTTAGTGCCGCAAAGCAGGTTGAGTTGCTAGTACACCTAATGGATGCGTGGAGAAAGCCCATATTGCTATCAGTAAAATCCTGCCCAAGACCAGAGTCTTGTAGCTTCGATTTTATATTCAGTAATAAAAACTTTACTTATTGGTTTACCTGTTTGGTTTACCTGTAAATTTTTAAATGAATATATTACTTCAATTCAGATGGCTAAAATTAAGAGCAAGCTGGGATCCAACCCCCACTGGAACAGAATTTCCCATAAGCCTGCAGTATTTAGCACGGCTAGTAGATGAGCATTTTCTTGACGAGAAACGATATCAAGCTGTATAGGTTTGCGGGGTGGTCACAAAAAGTTGCAAAGCTTGCACTACGTGGGCCGTATCGCCTTGAATTAATCGTACCGGACAATATTAAGAATAATAAGAAGTACACAAACCCGGAGCAACATTACAAGTTAAAAGCTGGCTGAGAAAAAATCGTGCGGCTGCTGGGTAACAAAAGTTACAAAACTTAATATAGTGTATATCTGTAGCATTCTGCATTACAACTCGGTGTTATCAGAAACCTTGAATAAACCCTTATTATAGTGCTTCTGCACGATTTAAGACCCTCTACCCAATATCCGCGGTGAACCCTATTGTTGCTGTGGGGCTAAAGTAGGTATTGCATAATTAGAGGGCTGCGATAGCAGATTTTTTTATACATCCCTCCCCGTACAAAATAGAGGAAGGGGCGGAAGTCTCCTGGTCAACCCTCTGTTAACCCTGATATATATCCGCGTCTAGAGGGAGGGTCACATCACTTTTGAAGCAAAGTACTAGAATGACCCACCAGCACTGCTGGTCGGTGGTTTTAATTGCAACACCAGCATCCTAGATGTATTGGAAGCGCAAATACACAAGAAACTACAAAACACCATTATTAGCAATAATACGCCATGAAAAAGAAATACTACTTCCTTAATCTAGGAATTAAGGCGATATAATTTAAAAAGTTACTATGCGCAAAACTGATTAAACGTGCGGTACAGCTAGGTTATTAGGCGCAAGCATGAGCTTCTCTTATGAGAAAAGCTGTTATACCATAAAAACTCTAGAGCCCCATTATGAAAAAACAGGCTGATCTGGCTATACACACTGCCATACCACCTATAAAGCGGGACTACTTTCCTTTCCATCGCTCCATACACTGGCTGTAACCCCTCGTCTCGAGAACCAAATATTACTTGTTGTTGTACAGTAAGCATCATCACCCACGGACGGTCTACCTTTTCTTGTGGGGGTTAATAGTGAGTATAATACTCACCGACATTTACGGCCAGTTGTTGTGCCACTACACCCTCATCTAGCCATAGATTATGCTGAAATCCCCTACTTTATCAAAAAGTAACAGAGTACATTCCTTCACTAAGTATCAATATCTAGTGGGTATATAATTATCCTAAGCAAAGCTGAATAGAAACATCTGGCGTATCAAGATCTCTATTTTCAATATAAAGAAACGCAACAACCGCCGGTTTGCCGAGATGAGTAAGAACCGCCGTTCAGCAATGCTGATCATCTAACTAATTGTACCATTGCGTCATCTTAATTAGTACATAGAAAAAAGACGGAGATGCCATGATAAAATGGTCTGCAGATATACTAGCGTTTTAAACGCTGTAATTTAATTAGCTGAACACTACCATTATTCCCGATTTTTACACTTGGAAAATCGCCTGAAACAACCAAAAATATCCAACTACTCTTTCACCTTCTGGAAGCGCCCGCAATGCTAGTTCCAGACTTCTAGCACGACCTATTGACCATAATGCCATCCGGCTGACTGATAAGAGCCTCGACGGGGCTGAGTTTAACTCTTTCGCATAACTGCTCTATATCGTCACCAAATAAAAAGTCCCTAGATGGCGAAAAGTAACCTATTCTAGGCACTAGTATTATAGATTCTACCTATTCAAAATATTACTATCTGTGAACTAGTATTTCTTTAAAAATCTATGGTCTGCTAACCAAGGTTGGTACCTATTATTCCGCTGGGGCACAGCGAGAACAGAAAAATATGCTGTTATAAGTGCTACACGACATGGTGCATAACACTGTAGATATTATACAAAAATGCACTGCTATCTGCTTTAAGTCCGTTACATAAAGGGAGGTTCAGCGTAGTAAAGTTATAATGCACTGGTGTGAAAGTAGCCAGTCCAAAGTTATTCTAGGCGGGCATTCTAACCACAAAAATGAACGGCAAGAGCAAGAAGAAATCCTCTCTAGCAACGTATATGAAGGAGGCGAACTAAGCGGTAACTGTCAGTAATACACTACAGTTAGCCGGCATTCTAACTCACAACCTACTCTGTCTGTTTCTGAATTTAATGCCTATAGCAAATCACTCTATATTGCATGTTCTGCTCTAAATTTGATACCCGTCAGTCACATGATATGCATAAAAAAGTGCTGAGATTCTGAATCTCCTGGTGCATAACAGTGTTCTGGTGTCAGTGTCTAGGTGCTGGCGGGAATAGAATTCCTGACGGCCGGGATAACAAGCTCTCTCTGCTGGTTCTAAGGGGAAACTGCTGACCTTCAATCTAGCCAACCTGCAATACCGAAATACTGCCCCGTGTATAGCGGGTATTGAATATACGCTTGTTACTAGTAAAGCAAGGGCAGATACCGGAAGCAGTGACCACCATTCTAGCGGAAGCGTAACCCTCATAGCGTGACGACTTAGACCTTTACTTTATTGCAACTGATAGATAGTAGCCCAGACCATGTTTCTCGCAAATATCTGGAGGCTCAATAAACCATTAAAACCACCTAAGCTATACCATGACCCTAACGCCGGAAAGCAGTGACATATTTTCTATCAAAGGACTACGCCTTTGGTTTTCACTGGAAGGATGTGGCTGACGAAGTGCGCACGCCCGTGCTCCACCATACCGGTGGATATTCTCAAGTTGGATGCACCCTGAACGATATCCGCAAGGCCAAGCACAAGATATTGCAAGAAAGGTCAATGTTTGATAATGAGAAAGGCGTTATACCTCCTTGAACGCAAGGGCTAAATATTATTACTATCAGCGGCTGTACAAAAACGTTTAAAAACTGCTCTATTGACAGTATGTGGCAATGATGAACAGCCATACTCACCCTAATCATGCGACGCTGCATAATTAGGTATTTCGTTACGATGATACAAACTGGATACCCTGTTTTCTTAAACGGTTATAACTGGCGTCATTGTGTACAAGTAATGACAGAAGATTAGCTTGTATATCACCCCATCAGCCTAGAGTCCAACGACGACTATGGAATCACTATTTATTTATACTAACTATAAGGTGCGAGCAGCAGGACTTAATCTGTAGCAAGATTGCAAGATCTAAAATAGGCTAGGTATTTACCTTAAATACAGGCTTTTATCTGAATATCGGCAAAGGCTACCTTATCTATCTCAGCGGGAATCTCTGCTCAACAAACCTCCCGCACCCATACAAGAGCTATCGACGCAGGCGATATGAAGAAACTCCGAGCCCACCCGGCATTACTTCATACCCTCAATCGCGATACCGATAACTGGGGTCAGTTAAGTTAGGTGATAGCCCAGCAGCAGAGAGGCATATAGCGGCTTTTAAAATATTAACGAACTGAAGTCTGCTGTGTGGCTATATATTTTATAAAGATATAATTTCGAACTTAGAGTAGTGAACACTCTGACGGATGTCAACTTGCTGCACGTTTTTGAGACAGCAAACTGAGTGGGATGCTCTTCCAGATTATCTATGAGAGAAGCTTTATATAATTACTAGGCTAGCAGCCTCATGCGATTATCTTGCCATGAGCATATACACTATATGATTGACGTCATGATCACTGCTTCTAACACTCTACATTAAACCTTTAAGCAGATAGTGCAGTTCCTGCGATCGCTATTTAGCAGTCGCCTGAACAGTGTGCCCTGACAACCTACTTCTTCAAATTTAACACGGTATAGATTGACGTGATCCCCACACACATATCAAGGGTTGCGTCATAAAGCATCCAAAAGGAAAGAAGATGTATGAGGATTAATACCGTAATACTGACGCTAACCTTTAAACTAAATTATTATTTTTTGGTTTAATACCACCCCGACTGACTGGTGTGCTTATTAGCCACCAACAACCATAATTTAGTAATACTGGCCTGGTGCACCAAAACACGCCAAATACAGAAATACTGATACCGTCAAACATGTTCAGCGATGAAAAGAGGCTATCAAGCTACTTAGAGACCAGAGCTCCATGATACTCGAACTTAGTTTGGGACGCTAAGGGCGTTGTGTATCTGCTATTGATAATGGACGGTTCTTGCCATATAGTCCCAAAATATCGTAAAGAACTAGCGGGTAGCACTTCTACGCTTTTCCCGTTATAATCTCTCCAAATACTCGAACAACGCACACAGCAGCCTTGTTTTGTGCTTATCCCTTTTGTGAGCTAAATACAGCATCTCCAACTGCTGCATATAGGATTCCAGTCTCTGTTGGGTGAAGCGGGTCTTACGGTGCTCAAGCCAGCGTAACTGCTCATCGCGATCTAGTGTGTGAGGGAAGTTGCGTGCGCGATAGCGGAATAGCAACGGCTTTAGACGCGTGTCAACAAAATTGATATCCAGCGCCGGTAAATCTTCTGGCGCGGTAGCGCGAATAATCTCCATCGCGACACGGTCTATATCGCTAAAAAAGCCATTATATAACTGAGCATCCACATCATCCGACGATGTAAAAGGCATGCTTTCGGCAAATAGCGCCACTACTTTCTTGCGTAATTCCGGCCGCGCCCGAAGCCAGGTTAAGTTATCTATACAGTATTGACGTTGAATGCCGAGGCGTTCAGCTTCCATTGGAGGTAGTGTATTTTCTGGCGCTAGCACCGGGCACTTATTCAAGTGTATTAACTTCAAGGGAATCATAGCATTATTACTATCAACCAATGTATCACGACGCATGTACAGCCGGGTACGCAATGCATTGTTATCCAAATCCGCAAGCACCTGTATATCGCCACTAAGATCGCACACAATAAGTACATTTGGATTATTAGGATGCCAGGCGAGCGGTGCAATCCAAGCAGTGTTGCCACGAGCAGCACCAAACGTGCCCGAAACATGCACCAGCGGTTTCATCGTCGCAATGTCGACAAGCGATTTTAATTGCCGCTTACCGCGGTGACGGTAAAGATAGTCAAACAACTTGGGCTGTGTCTGACGTATCAATTTGGCCATCGCTAAAGTAGCATAGACATCGGCCATGGCATCATGCGCATTGGCATGTTCAATACCGTTAGCTCGAGTCAGATGCTCAAGCCGAAAGCTAGGCAGGCCGTCGTCATTCAGCGGCCATTCGATGCCGTCTGGGCGCAGGGCATAGCAAGCGCGCACGACATCGAGCATGTCCCAACGAGAATTACCCTGCTGCCAGCTCCAAGCGTAAGGATCATAAAAATTACGATAAAATAAGTTACGGCTGACCTCATCATCAAAGCGGATATTGTTGTAGCCTAATATGCAGGTATTAGGCACGGTAAATAATTGATGAATACGGCGGGCAAATTCCACTTCTGCGATACCCTCATGAAGGGCCTTCTGAGGCGTAATGCTAGTAATCAGTACTGCCTCAGGATCAAATAAATAATCATCGGCCGGATGACAAAAAAAGACTTCCGGTGCGCTTATAGTTTTAAACTGACTGTCAGCGCGTATCCCCGCAAATTGCGCCGGCCGATCAAAAGCAGGGTGCTTTCCAAACGTTTCGTAATCATAAAAAAGAAAAGTGGGTTTAGTTAACAGGTTAGGCATATTTTAATGCTTCTTAGCAGGACATTGGATTTCTTGATAAGTCATTTTATATTATCTATTTTATCTATTTTATCTTCAGGAAGTACCTATTGTTTAGTGCTGACATTAACGATGTTATCGTAATGACGTACAGAAGGGGAGGACAAATTCTAACCATGCCTTCTGGAGCTACCAAGTTCTTCTATCTTCAAGAACATTCGCTCTGTGCTGCATCCAGCGCAGACTTTATTCTCACCGTTAGCAAAAAAAATTAACTAATCTGATTATTGTTAGCGTGATAACAATTCCTATTCACTTACTTGATAAGTATACGTCTATTCTCCTTACTATACGTCTATTCTCCTTACTATAGTAAGTATATTTAAGTCTCAAAAAGCGATTGATAGGGTAGTTTTACCCTAAGATTCAATAAGAATATTGAACTGACTCTGGTACAGAGTACCGATTGTGTCTATATTTTGCCGGCGATAACTATTATCAATAAACTCTCTGAAGAGTTTTTCGCGCTTACTGAAAATAACTATTTAGAATCGCTATTCATTGTTAGCAACAGTTATATTTTAATGATTATATCAAAACCAGCGAATTCTTCTTTTTTAATTGATATATCTTACAATAGTATAAAGCGTAGTAAGATATTGAAAGTATCATTTATTAATTGTTTTGCTGGGTAAAAAATCCACCCCCGATATTCTTTGCCATATCATCATTTAGAGGTCACCCGCGCTCGACAAGCCCTTTAGCATTAAAATAATCATAAAACCCGTCTCCCTATATACTGGTTTTTTACGCAGCGCAACCTTTAGCCTGTTTGGATAAAGCAACATAGTTGAATTAATTGACTAGTCATATTAACCGCCCTCTGCGGCAGCGTGAATCACGATCGCCTAGCGGACGGTATTACCGCCAGTATGGTACGTTTAGGAAGATAGTGCTTTCCATGTTAACGCAAGCAGTAGTTGGAGACAGATGAAATACCAGTGGCTTGATAAATACCATAATCTCTTACTCCATCGGTAAAATACCCAGTAATGCACGGTAAACAAGGTGATTGATACAGTGCTCTATGAGAAGGTCTTAGGCCAGAGCATCGTAGTACTAATAATCCACCCGGCAGAACAAGGAACATGATTGTTGGTACAAAAGGCTTGGGTGTATAGCACTATGCCTTGGCATAGTTTTGCCGGGAAGAGGCCTCTCTCATTTGCCTTTGTGGAATTATACGCGCTGATATGAAACAATAACCTGAGTTTGACAGCTTCATCTATTTGTTCAATTCCACAAGGGTTTCTAAATCATTAGAAATAAATATTTTATCATAATTTAATGGCAACTAGCTAGAGCAAAAATAATTGCAACAATAAAGATCTATAAAATAATAAAAGATCATGAAACACCCACAATAAGTAAAAGAACGTAATATTAAGATTCTATTGCGTAATTTATGTATTGGATGCATAAAATAAACAAATATTAAATATCCGATACTGGAATTACGATTAACTGGCCGACATCATAACCATACCAAGCCTAAACCGCAGTTGAATGGAAAATAATAATCCTATAAACATACATTTATAAATAAAATATAAAAAAGAAAGATTTATTATCAACCGAATAATCACGATTTTCATGAAACAGCAGAGTTTTTTCGCGAGAAAAAACTATTATTAAACTGACTTAGAGACCATTTGATACTGGTTGTATAAATTATGCAATAATTTTCTCCTAAATTAAAATAAATTAAGAATTACATTCACGCAGTGCTAAAATTACTTACATAGATGATGGATATATAACATTTTATCTTAGCAGCATCGTCCATACCTCAATGTTACATTAACCTTAAACCCTACATGAACACGTTTACAATACCCGTCACCTCGCCAGAAAGAATGCCCTACTAGGTCGGAATAGGTAAGCGCTAAAAAAAATCCTCTTCCTGTGTGAATCCCCTCTCCTGGCAAACCGTCCTAGCGTTACCTGTCGTTCCTGTTGCTATTCCTCCAGCCGTTGCTAATCATTTTCCAATTTACCAGCATCAATGCCATTCAGTGTTATTATTAAGTTATGTCTGTTTTTTACGCATAAAAATTGAGGTTACTATCTAGCTAAGTTGGAGAATAAATTCATTATTTTTTATAAACAAATTTTATTATTAATTTCAACGATATTTAAATTAGCTAAAATAGACATTTCCTTTGTTTTTTATTATGCTAGCATGCATGCGTCTATATAAAATATCTCCTATCAAATACTTTATTTATTAGCATTGTATAAAAAAAATACAAATTATAGACTTTTAAACCCTAAAAATATTTTATTTTGGACAGTTTAGAATTATTTATAAAAGAAATTAAGAAAAATTATAGATGATCAACTCACATTTGCTATGACAATTCCTATAATATAAGTATATAATTCTGCTCTCATGAGCAGAATTATATACTTATATACAGTGTAGTGGCTAAAGCAATGAATGTCAGTATTTTGTTATCCTCTTGATACCCTAAAGACAGAATGGATACCGATAAAGGGGTTATAATAGCTTCAGCAAATTTCAGGATATAAATTATTCACAGTATCAAAATAAAATGCAGGTTAATATACTAACCAGTATTAGTTGGCTAGTGCAAATTAATTAGCTGGAATTTTTCCAGTATCAGCTATAAAGCCTCAAAATATCAAAAAACGTTGCTAGATACCAGGTTTTTTATATTTAATAAACCGTCATAAATAATAGCATCAGGGTCTTTAATGACACTAGCTAACTCTAGTAGTTGACTGGTTCTTTGGCAGGATTTTACTGATAGCAATGGGCTTCCTCCCCGCACCCAATAGATGTGCCAGCGGCTCAACCTGCTTTGCGGCACTAATTCTATACAACTAGTTTACTTTAGTTTACTTTTCCCATGTATATTAAAACTGCACTGTCAAGCTGTTAGGATGGTGCACAATATCTTTCCGCTATGCCGTTGGAAAGCAGATGGGTGCTGCATATCACTTTCAAGTTATTGCCATTGTAGAGTTTTTCTTTTTTTAGAACCGAGAGGAATACATATTAACACTGCATTGGATTACAGCCCGCTATAGAGATGGGTTGCCAAACATACCCCCCAGAAAAACCCCTTACGGGATACCTTTAAATGCCTAATTATACTACTAATCACGCTATTATGAGCGTGTTAGCCTCATAACAACCATAGTACTAGCGGTAGAAAGGCCCCGTTCGCTTTTTTTTTACCTACAGATAGTCAAAGCGGAAAAAAGATACCGTTGAATAGGTATAAAATGGTAGCGTCCCTGTCAACACCAATGACATAACATCCTGTAGTTTTATGAATCAGGTTTCTCATTGTTTTTTTTGGCCTTATGCTTGATTTCTTTTATCGATGCGATAAATATTGTCCTTGACATGCTACATCAAGCGATCATCGGCTGCGGCTTAGTTGCTGTGCATCCTAACCGCCGCTACAAATCCTGGTGTACCTAGGTTAACTTGTATTACAAATAGTGAAGTTCTTCACTAACGCTTTTAACCCACACTACAGATGAGCGTCAATAGCACACTATGCGGCCAGTAAAAGCATTTAGCACCTACACTGGGCTATAGAGATACTAGGGGTCGCAAATATCAGGTCCCGTAGTCCCTGGTAGGGTATAATATAACGATTCCGGGGCAATATCCTATTACGAGGGCGGTGGGATGAATGGGGTACCAACAGATTAGGGAGGAGCACAAGTGCGGATAGATTAATATTATTGTCGGTGGGTAGCTGAAGGCAGAGAGGGCGGTAGTAGTGCATTCAACTAAACCAAGACAAGTATAACTAGGACCATCATCAGTACATATGGGCAACTTCCTATATAACTTTTTTATTTTAATTTCATAGAGCACTTTGTGCTATCCAGTTATGCACTGAAGCACTCATTGAATCCTTGTAATTGTTGCTACCAGATCTCAGGGCTTTTTCAGCCCCCTGTTATATGTCATGGGATGGCAAATGGCATGCCGCTTACTAGTATTATAGGGTACCATAATCGACATCCTAAGTAGTAAGAGTTCAAGTATTTTCTCTTAGCGACCAAGACTAATTTTCTGCGTATGCTGCGTTAGCAGCTTGTGCTACTAAGCTAAAAACAATCAGTACGATTATCTGCCACGGATAGAGAATTGGAAAATTAATTGCGGCTATGTAGAGTCACCATCCCGACTAACGCACTCGAAAGTTAATACCTCTGGTTGCGCGTATGAGCATTCACTCTGTCCATATTGCATTCAGTCAGTGGATGACTGTAAACAGCAATACACTGGCGGCGAGCGGTATCGCCATTTTGACCAAGATCTAGCCATTTTATGCGACAGAATAGTGAATAATAATGAAATGAATGGGACAAGACATAAACATCATGCAAAATGCAGTTATTATAGGACAAAGTGGTGGCTAGCGATGCCGATGAGGGGCGTATAGGGGTGCTCAAAAACAAGGTAGTTGTGCGGTCAGGTATAGTAGTGCTGCTAGACGCTAAACGCAAGAGTTGTGCAGACAGCATAAGTCGTATCAGACTTTCATGCGCATTAGTCCGAATTAACGCATGAAAATGGCTCTCATCAGTAAATAATCATTGTCAGGCAACCTGGCTATCTTAATTTAGAACGGGGTATTTCTCCATTAGTATATGATGGTTTAAACTATTAAATGTGATAGGACGTAATATTCATACTCGACAGGCGCAATAGTGTGTAGCTCGGCAAGATTCTATGATAACCAAGATAGCAGTTATTGCCATTATCGCTTTTTTAAGCGTTAACATGATCGAATAGGCATTGCAATAGGATGCAATCAAATATAAATAATTTAATTATTATCTATCTCATTTTATTATTTCATAACTTACTAATATGTAATTCTATTCACGTATATCTAAGTGAATGGCTAAAAGATGTTTAAATTGCCTTTAAATCTATTTAAAAAAACAATCATTTAATTTAGAATTTAAGTGTAAAAAAATCAGTTCCTCCCCATTAAAATCTCTGTAAACAACGCCATTAAAGGGCTTCCAGCTAAACAATCATTTAACTTAAAAAAAATCTAGAAATTATTGCTACCCGCTTGGCGATGGAAAAACCTCGCTATCTAATCGGATACCTCATAGTTCGCCTATTAACTTTCAGCGCCACAGAAACGAATTGGATTTAATGAAGCCAAACAAAGATACGTAGGAATAAAAACTGCTAGCGTACGGCTAGGTATATACCAGCCAATATCGAAGCAAAAAAATATAAAATAGCACTCTTTAAACCTAGAACGCAGATACATTATCACCTGTTCCTGCACATTTAACTGACAAAAGTGCAACATATTACTGTATCTAGTTTAATTATAATATTCACTCTGTTCATCAAACCAATAGTAACTGCGGTTGTCACTGATGAGCAGTGAAAAGACCAGCGCCTTCTTATCCAATTCGGCGCCGTAGTTGAACA
This sequence comes from Sodalis sp. (in: enterobacteria), assembly GCA_051710585.1. Lineage (GTDB taxonomy): Bacteria > Pseudomonadota > Gammaproteobacteria > Enterobacterales > Enterobacteriaceae > JBPESP01. The sequence continues at coordinate 121,531 of JBPESP010000002.1, forward strand.
TTATATTCTGCACGACTGTTGTATCGAAGCCGTGCAGCGCCCGCGCTATATCGCAAAATTCATCCAGCGTCCTTGTCTTGCAGGCCTACTGCATATACTGACTCCACTGGATAAAACCCCAACACGTTATAGCTCCCAATAATTTTAGATACCCTCAGAGTTACAGCCGTAACTCATTGTTATATTACTATACCCAGAAATTCAAGAGTAATGATAATAATACTAAGTGAAAGAGTAAGGTAACCAAAATATACGGATAGGCCATAACAGATATATAACGCAGTGCGGCGGTGGGATGACAGGGTGCTATCAGTGTGAGGCCATCTTACAGAGGAGGTAAGAGGTAGGCTTTATAAAAAATCACCGTGTTGCCCAGGAAAAGATACCGACGGAGACCTATCCGCCTATGGCTAAAAACTGACATTTAGAGACAGCATGCTTTTCGAATTAAAATTTAGGGCGACAACCCCTCAAACATACAGAGGCAAGGATTAATAACCTTCTTTGCCGAATAACCCATTTAATGCTAAGAGATGAGTAAGTATTGGCTTTAAGCCCTATCTGGCTATAACAACCGATAATTTTATATTTTAATTAGACTAGGGTTTACTGCCGGCAGAAATAATTCCCAAAGATCCTTTTCCAACCACTGACGCAATTAGATAGCGGGGCTATTGAAAAAACAAACTTTTCAACCACCGAAACCCACTATGCATTTGGCACCTAAACAGCAAAGCACATTGCACAAGATCTTATCCAGGACTTCCAGATATATGCCAAACCATTCCCAGGGACATAAATAGGTTCCTTACGCTAGGAGATAATTTTTCAATATCTTATAAAAAGAATCTAACGATAGAGATCTTTGATAGTATTAAATATAGTCATACTAAATGACAGTCAATTGATAATGGAAAGAATTTTTTTACACAGCGGTTAATCTCGCTAAAAAACCACGTCAATCTTTACAAGTTAACTCTGTCATATTACGCTAACTTTAATTTTAATTATCTTTACCGCACTGGTTTCAGATAATAAGTAATAAGATACGTACTACCAATACTGTAGCGGTTTGATCCATGCCCAATAAAGAAAACGGATCGGTGTAATGCCCGATTACCAGCTCAGTCATAATGTTTTGATCAGGATAATCTACCATCTATTTTTTTCTTATATTACTTCAAAAGCATAAAAAGGTATTGTAAAAAAATAAATGTCTATAGTATACTTACAATAGTACTATCTTGCATCGTCATCTACTTATGATGGGTGCGATAGCGATCACGTAGATGAAAAGAGAGCAGAAATACCATAGAGAGATGATTACTATGAGGGTATCATCAACTCCTATTAATAATTAAGTATAGGCAAATATTTACAACCCATTTAGATGTACAAAACAGAGTTTTATTAACCATTAATTTATATAAAATTAAGCATGATTAGGTACAATTAATGTACTGCACCATAGGGTAACTATTATAACGGATAAGAGGCTTACCACCACAAGCATTTACGATACAGAGTATGCTGAATTGGCCACGCTAAAAAAGACTAGAAGATAGGCCGTCTAGTTCCATTTATTTGCTAAAAAATACCGACGTACATAAATCATTAGTGCCCGTTAAAACTTAACGTTGGCAGCTGTCAGCCTAAGGACAGAAAGAAAACATTAAAGGAATAATCTTAAACCCATCGGGCAGTAAAAGGTGTTTTTTATCCATGCGAGAAAAACCTCGCCTCATCAAAACACATCAACTAAATACTGTTAGTCCGCAAAATGCGTCAGCTACTTCCTCCAGCACCGCAACCAATACTGCCGGAAGAAAAGCTAACGGAAAGCGAGACGATAACTCTTTTAATACACTAATTGCCGTAGCATACGGCGCAAAGGTTCAACAGCACCCCACAATAGCTGGTCTCCAACGGTAAAAGCCGAAAGATACTCCGGACCCATATTCAATTTTCGTAACCGGCCGACGGGAGTTTTCAGCGTACCACTCACTGCTACCGGCGTTAACTCCCGCATTGATAATTCACGATCGTTTGGCACCACAGTCACCCAATCATTATGGGTTGCAAGTAGTTGCTCGATTTCCGCCAGCGGCACATCCTTCTTCAACTTCAGCATAAACGCCTGGCTATGGCAGCGTAGAGCACCTATACGCACGCATAGCCCGTCCACAAGTATCGGCTTACGGGTATTAAGGATCTTGTTAGTTTCCACCTGACCTTTCCACTCTTCGCGGCTTTGGCCGTTTTCCAACTGCTTATCGATCCAGGGGATCAGGTTTCCGGCCAACGGCACCCCAAAATTATCTGTCGGCAGGGTACCACTGCGGCTCAGTTCAGTAACCTGACGCTCAATATCCAAAATGGCTGAAGCCGGATCCTGCAATGATTTTGCTACCGTGCCGTACAATCGTCCCATTTGTACTAAAAGCTCTCGCATATAGCGCGCACCGCCGCCAGATACCGCCTGATAACTTCCTACTGAAACCCATTCTACTAAATCTTTGGAAAACAAACCACCAAGCGACATCAGCATTAAACTCACGGTACAATTACCACCAACGAAAGTTTTAATACCGCGTTCTAGCCCTTGCTGGATAACAGTCTGATTAACAGGATCCAAGACGATAATGACGTCACCATGCATACGCAGCGCTGCTGACGCATCGATCCAGTAGCCTTGCCAGCCGATTTCACGTAGCTGTGGATAAATTTCGTTAGTATAATAGCTACCTTGACAGCTAACAAGAATGTCCAAAGCGCTAAGTGCAGCCAGATCCTGCGCATTTTGCAGAACACTATGCTGACCGTTTACTGCTGGTCCCAGCTGGCCATACTGGGAAGTGGAAAAAAACACTGGGCGGATAGCGTCAAAATCACGCTCTTCGCTCATACGCTGCATCAGAACTGAACCGACAATACCGCGCCAGCCAATAAAGCCAACATTTTTCATGTTTAACCATCATCCTCCACAAGAATGATAAACTATTCTCCGTGCTCTTACTATAAAGCCTTAGCAGAAAACAGTGTATTTACATTACAAAATGTGGCTAAAATACCACAAGTAAAATTACTTGATTTTAAGCTTTTTTCACTAACAACGCTTATACTCTCTTCACTCTTCTGTTACCGGGACACGCCGGTAGCTGATAACGTTAAAATGGTTAAGGAGTAAAATGATATCAGCTACCATTTTATTATTTTTGATTATGGATCCTTTGGGTAATTTGCCTATTTTCATGTCGGTGCTTAAACATTTGGAGCCGAAGCGTCGACGTATCATCATTATCCGGGAAATGCTGATAGCGCTGATGCTGATGCTAATTTTTTTGTTCGCTGGCGAACATATTCTGTCATTCCTCAACCTGCACACCGAAACGGTATCGATCTCTGGCGGCATTATTTTATTTTTAATAGCCATTAAAATGATCTTTCCGTCACAGGACAGCAATAGCTCCGGCTTGCCAGCGGGTGAAGAACCGTTTTTAGTACCGCTGGCAATTCCTTTGGTCGCTGGGCCGTCTATTCTTGCAGCATTGATGTTGCTTTCACATCAATACCCCCAACAAATTAACCAATTACTACTGGCATTGCTAATAGCCTGGGGACTATCAGTGGTTATACTGATGCTATCTAATATCTTTTTACGCTTGCTGGGTAATAAAGGCGTTAGCGCTCTTGAGCGATTGATGGGATTATTGCTTGTAATGATATCAACCCAGATGTTTTTAGATGGCATCCACACTTATCTGCGCACCTGAGAGAAAAACATCATCAATGGCTGTCATTAACTTGAGCGTCGACATGGCTAAGATATTGCCATATAACAGCGTTCTTCCCATGTCAGCATGGAAGAAAAAGGATGATAATTGCGCGGTAGGGGTATATACGGCGACAGGAGGACCCCGTGCGTTACCGACAGCACAGCGATCATTGGCATGTTCACATACAGCAGAAAATATATATGCTAACAAAAATATTGAACACTAACGGTAATACCAGAATAAAACCAATCTCATAAACAACGAAAAACTAATGATAAAATCCATTAATACCACTGCCACCCATTGAACATAACGCTATCCAAATTTATCTATAAACATGGCGACAATATGCTGAGCGCACCGTCAAAATCCATCAGCAATTTTCTCAGCATGGCATCTGAAATAAATAACTACCACCACCCATTATATACCCATTGACGTTGTTTTTGATTAATTCGGAAAATTTATTAACCGCCCTGCTTTGTAGGATTTATAACCACCAGCGCAATAAAAATTCATGCAATGAAACTATTTAATTTAAAACGGATTATTAAAAGTGCGCCCTAATTTTAATAATTAAAAAAGTGGAATGATGATTTCCAAATGAATATCTGTCTAAAACGATAAATTGTATGTTTGTTGATATATGTTAATTTTAAATTATATTTTATAATTTAAAATATAATCGATATGATCTATATCAGTAATATACTGCGCTAAGGAATGAATAAAGAATTAAATTACTGTTTTGGTACCGGGATTATATTGTTACCTAATAGGATGCTGGCTCAGAAAATTATCTCAGTCGGGAAAGTACAAGAAGAAAACAGGTAACCTTGGTTATATTAACTTACAAAGGTAAGTTACTTTCTATAGGTTGAGAGTCAAATACTTTCTAAAAACACTAATTAAAACTGCCATTGAATTACCAATTAGGGCTACGCTCTACCCCGTAGAAGGATTAAGAGAAACAATTAGCGCTAAAGTGCCCCGTTTCCTCACAAGGGAAAGTAAAACGCCGCCAAACAGTACTGATGAATAACGTGGGAGAGGTCTTGACCGTAAACGGGCTATTGTTATCTTGTCTGGCGCAGTAATCCCCCCCTGACGCTGGCATTTAAATAATACACCTATGGCCAAGTTTTTATCAATACTGATTATTGCCTTTGATGGCGAGATATTTCCGCTACCCCTAGTGAATGATTCAATACTGACGGAATAGCTGGAGAGTTCCGTCATCATGACGTTATAGGAGGGTAGGTCGATATTGCATATATTTTACTCGTAGCCTTGCTGTTTAATTATAGGATGTTTATCTATGTCGAGAGCTGTAATACACATTACTTGATCTGATAATGATCATGCTTAACGATAAGCTTGATCATTTGCTGCCTGCCTTGAAATTATCAAATTCTACCGTCTATCTCCAAAGAGGAGAGATGAAATCCATAATTTCCAGTACCTAAATATACCCCACTTTAATTATTTTAAGCAGACTACTATAATGGCATTCGGAGAGGATAAAACCGTCAATGTTATAAGAGAGTAGTAAGATTTTAACTACAGCGCTGCCGCTCTGCCAATAACCATTAGAATGCTCTAATGGTTATTGGCATCGGTTATTTTCTAAATTCCGCTTAGGACTTCAGCAAAAATCAATTGGTAAGCAAAAGAAGTAACGTGCTGATAGTGCGAATAGTAGCGTTGTAGAGGATATCCAGTGATCAGTTAAGGACATAAAACCCAAAGACTTATCAAACAAAGCAGCGATTTTCACCTGCAAGCACCTAACTAAGAGACCTGATCTGAATTGCGCAAATAGTAACTTACCATCATTTTGATTACCCAAAACTTAGCTGGTGATATCCTGCACTCTCAGCTTTTTATTCATCATTAACTTGTTAGACTCTGCCGACAATTTAGCTAAGTTTAAAAAACTTACTGCAAAGTATTTTTATCCCAGTCAAAACAGAGGCAAATAAAACAGAACTACTTTGCTATCGTTTTACGCTACCAGTAAAATGTGGCTTTTCACTACCACAAAAGCCCATCGCTGATTCTTAATATTGACATTATTCACCATCAATATGCCAGCGATAATATGCAGTTAAATCTGATGGTTATCTATGATATAGATAGTGAATCTGACAGTTCATACAGCAGCGCCAAACAGATCAAGGTCATATTCTGCAATACCCTTCCGCATCCTGGAATAACCAGTGGGTGATAAGGCTAACTACCGGCCTTTGAGGTACCGCAAAGCTGTATTATCCGTAGCATACTGGCACGGCAAAAGCTTATTTGCGCCAAAGTTATCCAAATATGATTGATAAATATGCAATGGCTCATCGTTATGAGCAATGTATTCAGAATGCTATATCTTGATTTCAGTGTTCATAATCTGAAACTTACCGGCGTGAATCTATACTTGATTGTCTATACTCACCTTAATGGGTGACCATATCGAAAGCAGATAGGTCAAGATTTCCATATTCTTAAATAATAAATAGATAGAGAGGTATGTTGCCAAAACCCTATCTGGGGTAGTGCCCCCTTGTCTATTATAACTAATAATTAAAGGTAACTTCACAGAAAAAATCTTCCTAATCGGCGTAATTAAGCTTCATAAACCTATTTTATTTGCTAAAGACATTGCTCAGAATCCTCTGGTTCTGATACAGCACGCAAACAATTCTGCTACAATTTGCTCATCTAGATTGCATAATAATATCAACTCAGGAGTAGTGTTATAGACTTGCACCATATTAGAAGTGATCGTATGGGCGTAAATTTCAAAATTAGTGCGGATCTTCGCTACATCCACGCATGCTAGTAGCTTTCTGGTAAATACGAAGTAGATTTGATGCGTGATCAGCAGTTGCAAAGTTTATTTAGTGTAGGAATGTAAACCTCTAGTCTAGGCTTGAGAGAGGAATATATCATCTAGATCGGACGCAACAATATGGAAAATAGAGGTATGAAAGGTCTACTGTACGCAGTAAAACTAATACCAAAGATTGATAATGCCGCATAAAGAAATTGGCAATTAGTATGAACCTCTGTGCATGCAGTTTTAGTCAGTCTTGGATAAAATCTTGTGAAAAGGCCTGTCATCGTCATTGGGCCGTTCTTTTCACAGGAACAACCTGCCCAGAGTAGGGCCTAACAGTACATCCAGGATGTACGATTATTGTTGACATTTTCTTCCATAAAAAAACTACGGCTCAGAATAATAACGTAATATCGCATATTATGACGATAATGCTGACAATTAATTGTGTGTTAGGATAGTGATCGCGCATGGCTGGCTGCACTTTCATCTATTCCAGAATAGACCAAGGGGCCAAGACGGCAGTAACGGACCGCTTGGAGAAGCTATTGCCAGAAATGGGTGAGTTCGCTAATATAATCAACGAACTTCAACACATGTCCGCGGTTAGGCCGTTCACTAGCAATAGCAATTACCGTAGAAAGTCCCTATTGACAGTGATCAATAATCCTCAAATTATAATGTCTCTTAGAGACGTAAGCTACTTCAGGATTTAACATAGCTTTCAATAAAGCTATGTGCTGATCGACTACCACTTTATCATGATAGGGGGCGTAAAAAGCGCACAAGATAAATCAGCAGCGACAAGTGTTTATGGATAGCGAATAAAAAATGCAGACCTAAATGCTTCAGTTTACAGTTTAACGCCTCATTGAATTGCAACATCCTTCTCCAAGAGAAGAGCGTTATTAGATACCAGATAGAGTAGGATATTAGCCCCAATGCAGCTTGGTAAAAATCGCTAAATCATAGTTCCACCATAGGTTTTTAGGGTGTGCGCATATTTTAAAGTAGTCACCTGTAAGTTGCTCCTCGCCAATATTCAGTCCACCTCACCCCTTTTAGCACCCAACAGAGCTAATTCTGTTAGTTGTAATAGCAAATTCTGAGTAATATTTAAACTGATAAAGCTCAATATAAATTAATTGCCAAAGTATACTTATCCAAAATGTTTATTGCTATGCTCGTGGCTGATACTGCTAACTGGTAAGTTAACGTACATCTTTTATAGGGTACGCTAGCTGTTAGTACTTCTGAGCACTTTAACGATAGATGCTATACCTAAAAAACTACCTAATCCCAGGCAATACAGGAGAAGAACACTTTAGGCGGTCTTCTCACCCCATTGTACTTCTTAGGCGTATCTGAAGCAGATGTCACAGTTTCGTATTCACTTCTGTTGACTTTAACCGAAAATTTTTTTGACAGCAAACAGACGCCGGCAACTCTCTGCCTCAGTGAAAGGCACCCATGACGTTGAGTTTATAACGCTCGATTTCCTCTGCTGACAAATAGTTTTTTCTTCCAGACACCGCAGCAAAAAAGCCATGTTCAATGGAACATACAATAAAATGGCTTCTACCGCCGACAGACCAACGAGGCAGGCATGTCGGTTTCCTTCTAATTAGGATTGGAGGGTGTGCGGGATATTGCAATGCAGCATAAATATATGTTGTATTCATTAATACCCATACCAAGGACAACTGTCACCATTGCGACCTTGAATCGTTATGCTAAAACGCCTCTTGTACCTAAGAGCCGTGCGCGTTTTCTATTTTTTACGTAATAGAAGGCCACTCTACTAATGCCACAGCTTTATAAACGCACATTCAAATCTTCCACTCGCTAATAGCGATTGCAATAAATAATACCGCTTTTACCGTGGTAACCCTACATGAAGTACCATAGTTGCTCAAAAGGTTTGTATTTCCCTATCAGAATGGAGCGAATATTAGAACGGCCGAAGGCCCTGAATTGGACTAGCATAACGCATAAGTGTAACAGGCGATGGATACCCCACACACGAAGTGATATGTGTGGTGATGGCGGTTATCGCAAGGAACAGCATTGTCAGAAAATAACGTTTAATTTATCCAAGAATGCGATATTTCAGGCGGAAGTCATGTCTCTATTGAGAAATACAATCTATCTTATCCACCGCGATCGTCACTAGTGTCGGCCCGGCTATCACAATGCCAACTGTCTAGCAGAGCAGCGATTTACCGTCTCTGACGGGTATGATAACTAGACACTCAATACCACTAAGAACCGCATAAATAAAATTATTTTCTAGTTTAATTAAAACTGCTGGTAGCCAATGGTGCCCTATAACACCTATTATACTAATACTTTCAGATGCATTACTTTTACCATATACACATTAGCTCTAACTTTATCTTTAGACAAACATTATAGTAGTATTCATAATTAAGTTCCTGTACACTACATCATATTTATTATGAATAAAGCTTATCCCTATACAAGTCTGGCGATAATTGTAATCAATAAGTAACTTTCCATAACTACTAAAACCTTTTGTATAAAAACTTACCTGCCAACTAACAAAATCGCTTTAATCTACTTTATCTCCAGGTAGACACTGTTCCAGTTGTAGTGTCCTTTTGCGCTGAATATAACTTCTCCTACAAGCATAGCTTATCTTCAGCTAAATGTTATTCTATCTATTTTATAATGTAGTAATTATCGTTACTATCGTCCACTTACACCCGTAGCTTCATTTCTACTTATCAGTTTTTTTGTTTTGCGTTATTATCTGGATATAAGTAAGGTTCCGGCTGCACGAAGTAAGATTTGATCAGCTGTTAAACTAATGCTTTAAACTTAGCCCCACACTGCATAGTGGCCCATCTTGCGAAAGCATAATCCGTTCATTAGCTAATAAATAGTTAAGATTTATAGTTTATTTCGCGAAAGAGAAACGATTCTTCAGTGTTGGATAACTACCACCAGGAACACTGGGTATAGGGTATAATATAGGAAGTTTGGAAAGCAACTTTTTACGTTATTAGTCCAATCATAGCTGTTTATAGCCTGTTTTTTTTAGATGTTGCTGGTATAAGTGTAAAACAGGTCATTACTTTATACGGGTAAACCGTGAGCGATGATCCTTCTCCTGTAACATATTGGCACTGATGCTTCCCTGCACCATCAGTGCATCATGCATCTTTTCGAACCGTAGCTTTTTGAACACGAACGAAAAAAGGAGTCGCTCCAAGAAAGATAGGGATTCCCCTTCAATGGTTACGCATAAAATGTTCTCCAAAAGCGCGTAACCTACACTATTCAACTGCGAATTAAATATTAAACTAGCCCGTCATCAAACTAATTCCACAGCGCTCAAATTTGAGCGCGATGAAAAAAACTTAACGTGCCACCCCCTGCAAAATACTCTGTAGGGGGATGATATCACAGCGGTGCCTGGGATGCCGCTTAAAAATTACCTGTATGACTAGAGCACACTATTGCACCCACTTGCACTTTAGGAGAAGGATTTACGCCATTGTTCATGAGTACAATATCGACATGTTGGTGGATTATACGCTGCTGTGCAGCGGCTATAAAGCGGCAAAACTATCATTTGCTCTAAAATGCCCTTGCAGGCGACAAATACCTTGTGCGATAGAGTGATTATGAACACTAGGCAAAAGCTATTTTACTAGACCGACTATCATGGGTTTTAAACAGCAATGCGTCGGAAATGTGATATCATTTAAGGATAAATCCCAGAGCCAGCGAACCTTCGTTAGAAGGTTCAAACTATTAAAGAAAAACCAGCAAAGCTTTCATAAATGAAAATTGTTTCAAAGCAGACGGTATTAGGTAAGTTTTTTAACATATTCTAAGCACGTATACACCTTGCCATCGGAGAGACAACGCTATGAGCGGGGCACCTCTACTACCTCCCATACTCCCTCTACAGCCAGTTTTTACGCTTGAAATATAAATATGGCGCTAACCCAGCCAAAATCATCAACATGATAGCGCCAGGATACCCAAAAAACCATCTAAGCTCAGGCATGAACTTAAAGTTCATGCCATAACTAGAAGCAACCAAGGTTGGCGGTAGAAAAACTACTGAAACCACCGAAAATATCTTGATAATTCGGTTTTGCTCAATATTGATAAAGCCCATTGCCGCCTGCATAAGGAAGTTCACTTTCTGAAACAATGACTCGTTATGGGGTAGTAACGACTCGATATCACGTAGAACCTCCCGCGCCTGCTCCAACTGCCCAGACGGTAGCCGTTTCTTGCGGACCATAAAGTTCAGCGCCCGTTGTGTATCCATTAAACATAATCTGACTTTCCAACCCGCGTCCTCAAGCTCGGCGAGTGTGGAAAGCGCGTTATCATATTCATTTCCTTGGTGGCAATCCATGATAACTAAGCTCAGCGCTTCTAAATCGCTATAAATATTTTCAATTTCATCCGCCAATTGCTCTATTTTCGTCTCAAACAAATCCAGTAGAAGTTCATAAGCATTACCGTCAATCAGCGTCTGACTTCGGGTCCGCATCCGATATAGGCGAAATGCCGGGAGTTCACGCTCGCGCAGAGTATAAAGCCGACCATCGCGGATAGTAAATGCTACGGTAGCGTTACCAGCATGTTCTTCGGCATCGGCATAGAAGAAGAAGGAGTGGACATGTAGCCCATCTTCATCCTCAAAAAAACGGGCGGATGCTTCGATATCCTCCAACTCCAGACGTGTCGCCAGGCTCTGTCCAAGCTCATGCTGTACCCGTTCACGCTCGCCATCACCGGGGTCAATGAGATCTACCCATACTGCTTTAAGCAGGGTACCCTGCTCATCAGCGTCAAGACGTGATAAACGATGGTTTTCCAGTTGAAATGCGTTAAGCATACGCCCTCGTTTCTTTCCCGGTAACTAACAGGATACGCATTAGATTAGAGAAATACGGGGTGAAAAGCCACCGCCGAATTTCAGACCCTCAAAGATCCAACTCTGCAAAACCTTTATTGAAGGTCACTGAAAAATACTGAGATGCCAGCGCTTGAAAGTAACCTCAGTGGATACACCTTATAAATAAATTATAGAGCCAGTATCTACTGGGGTGTCTAAGCTGTAATCCTCTCCAGTAATAATGCCCGCATGTTACGCCGAGAAGAAAAAGGCTGTCAATACGTAAGAAAAACCGTTTGCTTAATTTCTGTGCAATATCACGGCACATGACAGATCAAACAGTTTCTAGGTGGACATAAGCCGCCATCCATTTTATACCCTTGTCTTGAAATGACAATTTGTAGACGACTATGTTTGCTCCTACCTTCTAGATTGACAACTATACCCTCTCCAAATTTTGGATGGCAAACCCTTTCCACAAGGGCGAACCGGTATTACTTTCGCTTAATGATGCACTGATGCTATTGCCAGATTAGCCGGACTACGCTGCGCGCGTAGTCGCACTTTTTCTGCATACCGCTAGAAAAAACTCGCTGAGAAAACGCAACGGCCGGTGATAAGCTTTTTAACTATGTAACTGGTAACTGGCGGGTTTCTACACAGGTAATAGTACGCTTATCCATCACACGAATGATGCCGACATACGCCAGATGGCGCTCTTCTTTCAGGCACTCGCTTTCATCCAACGACATTTGACTAGAGAATATACCCTCTTCTGTAATGACAATAAAAACTTGCGGGAATTTCAGTCCTTTAGCGGAATGTAGCGTTATTAATTAGACTGCATTCTGATAAGAGATCAGACCGGATTTCATCGACATCCAGGGCTGCATGAGACTGGCTGGTAGCAGTAACCAGATCTTCCAAGATCTCTATACAAAAAAACTGGCCTTCCCCTTTCTTCTTTCTCATACCTGCTTCACAGGCTAGAGTTTTGATTACCTGATCGGTTTGTACATATAACGCTAACTTCATCTTCTCTGCAACTAGCGCATCAATTAGCTCCAAGAACCGCACTGCTGCAGTGTAATGGCGCTTCAAGCCCAGCCACCAGTCTGTGCTCCGTACAGCGCCCCACCTAGCTCTACTGCCACAGTGTTAGCTGCCGGTCTTGGGCTGTTTGACATAGGACATCCAGAGTGTGATCGCCGAGACCGCGCGGCAGCGTATTGATTACTCGCTCATAGGCGCCGTCGTCAATACGGTTTTTTTCCGATAAGCTGCAAATAGGGTACTAATGCATCCTTAATTTTCTGACGCTCAAGGAAACGCATACCACCATAAATACAGTAAGGCAACCCCGCTTGCAACAGCGCATCTTCCAATACACGCTACTAAACGTTGCTGGGATATAGAATGACGCAGTCCTTTGGCACCCTTACCTTTTTTCTGGCTTATACTTTGATGGAATTTACCACAAACGCGCCTCCTATAAGTTCGTTAAAGGCACAATAAAAGTAATTGGTTTACCTTTAGCGCCGTTAGTCCACAATTTCTTGCCAAGCCGGCCACCATTGTGGATGATAGGGGGTGTTAGCCGCCTGCAGAATATTCCTAGTATAGCGGTAAGTTTGCTCCAACCGAATGGCTTGCCCCTGGGAAATCGTTCAGAAAACGCTGAATGTTTTCTACCTGCGTACCGCGCCAACCATAGATTGACTAATCATCGTTGCCGACGATCATTACATTGCCCTTATCGCTCTCTAGCTGGCATACGGAGCAAAGCTAGTTGGATTCAGTTGGTATCCTGGAATTCGTCCACTAGGATATTAGTAAAACGTTCGCGGTAGTGAACGCAGAATATGTGCCTTTCAGCCATAGCTCGTAAACGCGTAGCAATAGTTCAGCAAAATCCACTAGTCCGGCACCACGATCGCGCGCTTTTGATAGGCCTGATTAGATACGTTGCCAGGTTAGCTCTAGTGGATTTTCATAACTCTCCATAGCTGCTGCAGACACAGTTCCTCGCCTTTTATCACTGATATAGCGGATAGCCCTGGCGCGAAAGACACTATTTCTCATCATCCAAATTCATGTTCATGGTACTGTTAAAGCGTTTTAAAAAGTGCAGTTGATCTTCACTAACAAGGATCTAAAAATCCTGTGATAAGTTGGAATCCTGATAATAGGCGCGCAAGAATCATGGGCCACAGCCCATGTAAGGTACTGATCCATCCCGCCACCCCCTGCCTGCTATTCACTAAATGTTTGATGCTGTAGCGTACATCCGCTGCCGACACTGGCCAGTACCAGCATTACTTAAGCCACCACCACGGCTTTCTGTTGCTTATCGTTCAAACTGTTGAGTAAATCAGAAATATCCATAGGTGCTCTTTAATGTATAATGAGAAACACTGACAGATGGGCGGTGAAAAAAACTGGTCATCAACGGCCCCACCGATTCATTAGGGGCGACTCAGAACACCATATTCAGCTTTTCTGTAGAAAAGAGCACACCTAATCTGAACCGTTCCTTATTCTTAAAACCCCCCATAATTTAATCCTAAACAGGCGTATTTTACTGTTTAGCGACTTTTGCATTATTTTTTAACACTATGTTTTTCATTATATTAGAGATATCATAAAGGCGCTTTAACACCATTATAATAACACTAACCATTAGCGGTATTCCGCTGTTCTTTAGCTATTATCATCCATTTACACCACAGTTTCAACCATGCTTGTCAATAGATAGCACTGGTGCTACAAGTCACGGGTAAATATTCTTTCATAACTCAGTATTAACTGATTTTAAGTAATAGCAAGCATGCAATTTCCAATCCCTCAAACTTACATCCACGCCGTTTATATTTACCGTGAAAGCATAGATATTATGAGTGATACCCGTCCTATTTGAAGATGGGGTGCGTTTTATTTCAGCTATCACGTCTTATTAACAATAAGACGTGATAGAAAGTAATTTTATCCATAACATTTGGAAGATATATTTTGGTTGCATATGGCATAGACCATATTCATACTCATCGATAATGTTTTATCTCGTCCAGTTAGTGATTACTCAGGCAGCGTAGTGGGTACCTGGAGAGACTCTTCATAGCACAGTAATCTATCAATTTTAAAGCTCGACCTTGATGGGTTATAGAGATAACGATAACGTACTAATGGCTTTTTTGAAGGGCGCCTCATTCACACAGAGGTGGTTGGTTTATAAATATTTCATTTGAAAGAGACCTCGTTTAAAGACGCGCATCATGATGCGCCACAGTATTCCAAATTATCTCAAGCTACTTTCTAACAACATCTATTATTCTTATTTTTAACTATGAGAGGACTAAAACTCGAATAATTGGTGTGTACCAGAGCTTTCAGGATCGGCCTATAGAATGGGAACTATCTGTAAATCGTTAGGGAAATTAATGTAAGAAATATCTGCCTCAACCCGTATCCTGCATTGACGGAGATAAAAACAGAGCGACGATATTTACGATATTGATAATCGTATATGGAGTAAGATTTACTGCGGGTTAGAAATGTTAAAATGTGTACTATACAACACTGATGATAACCATCACAGAACATGCATCCTGATCGAAAGAGAAAGAATTAGCCTGCTTAAGCACAGATAGGTTGAGAATGTGGACATAGAGAAACTTTCCATCTTTATAAAGAGTTAAATTGATTATAATAAATCCGTCAGGGATGCCAACCGAGAAATTTCCAGATGCGGCAATAAAAACGCATCAGCGGAAGAAGCAAAATTACTGCCACGATTGTTGATCCAGCAGGCCTGCATTCCGTAGCGGATGGCACCGGTGACATCTGCCACTAGATCGTCACCTACGTGCAAAATAGCCTCTGGCGGCACCTTCAGCCGCGTTGCCGCCAGATGGTACATATCCTGCCAAGGCTTAGCACGTCCGTCCAGACCAGCACGCAGAATGTGGGTAAAATAATCTGCTAGTCCGCAGGCCTCTGGTGATGCATTGCCATTAGTAATCGCCACCAATGGCCAGCGGGAGCCAAGAAATGCTAACGTTTCATGGGTTTCTGCTGGAACATTAATCTGACTACGCCAGCACAAAACAACCTCCATGGCAGCATCAGCGCCTGCACATGCAGAGTGCTCGCTAAGCCCCGCATTACGCATCGCCAATTCTATCGAGCGCCAGCGCCAGTAACTCACATCGTGATAGATTTCTGGCTCGCGCAGACGCAGCTCACGGCGTAACCGCTGATAATCTTCTTGCCTAAGGTCGAGCAGAGCGGGATGATAATGCTGTAAAAACCGCACTAACTCAAACTCTGTGCGGACAATCACCGGCTGATTATCGTATAAGGTATCATCAAGATCAAAGGTTAATGCGCGCAGCGGGCACAAAGGACGATAGAAATGCATCAGGTTTTTCCTATTTAGCTCGTGAGTGCTCGATATCATACAACGATGCTAAATGCTGAAAATGGAGTTAAAAATAAAATTTAGGTAGTACTGAGCTTAGCGTGAACAAGCAGTTCCTGTATTGCACAGGAATGCAAGATCCCCTTTTTACTGATGATAAAACACCATTACTCTTAGGCATCCAGTAATTACGCAGCGCTTACCAACACGCTGAACAGGTAAGGTTAGTCACACCGACGGACGATTTACATTTTTTTGTTGCCCTTACTCATTATCTGCACTTCACTTATGCCGAGATCTACGTTCGTGCAATTCAGACCGACAAACCCTGTTAAACGCAACCTTCAGCTAGCACACATTCCGCTAGTCCCATTCTATATAACATTCTATATAAACAGGACGATAATAGTACACAGCGACCAGTGATAAGTTTCCCGCGGTTTAATATTAAGTTCTAATTTCACCTGCAGATAAACAGAAAGCATCAACCTGCAGCTGCACTGGAAAAACCAGTTGCGCTCATGCTCTACTGATCCAGCGTTCTAGTAGGCCTGTAACAGCGTGGTTAACTACTGTAACAGAACCGTACCCATCTTGTCCTGAAAATGCTGGCTATCAAGGCTGGTAAAAATCAGAACACCGAAAGCGTTCATCATCCCCAGCAGTGACAGGGCGACAGAGCCAACCTACTACACTTGAGGCAACAACAGCAGCAATTCCGGACCATTAAAGCTCACCTAGATAATGGTTGCCCTGGCCGAGGCGTTGAATCCATAGTTGCTCGAAAGCACTGCGCATCAGTGCTAAATGAGTGAATCCGTATGGCGCATCCACTTTCTATTGTTCGATGAATAACCGCACATACACGCCTGCAAGTCCCAGTTCGCACGCCCAACGCTGGAGGTGATTAAGTAGTTCTTGTAAACTTCCTGCCGCTACCAGATCAGACTGCAATCATAGTAAGCGATAAAACAGCGGCTCGTTAGTATTTGCGTTTTCTATGAGATGGATGATATCGTCTTCTAACTGATTAATATGAGCACGCTGATGTCCTAGCTGCCATTCTAGCAGCGATACACAGCCGCGTGCTGGATGTGTGGCACCACCATCTGTTCCACAACCCCCGGCATTGCGGATAAAGAAATCTAAGTGCGTGAGAAGATATTGCACTACCTATTTATCATCCAGCATTTGCGTGCTTGCTGTCTGTTTGCTGATTATCTTCATAAATGAATAAATCCGTCATAGATATGAGTAGCTGGTCCGGTCATGTACAGCGGGTGACCCGGACCATGCCAACTAATAGTTAGCCGGCCACCGGTAAGTTCTACTTGTACATTTTCCGCCAGCTGACCTTGCGAAATACCCACCGCGACTGCAGCACAGGCGCCGCTCCCGCAAGCTTGAGTTTCTCCCGCACCGCGTTCGTAGACACGCAGGCGGATATACCCACGCTTCAACACCTGCATAAAACCAATATTAGCCCGCTCCGGAAAACGCTCGTGGTTCTCTAATATTGGTCCAAGCGTCGCGACCGGGGCATTGTCTACACTTTCTACAGCGATCACGCAATGTGGGTTGCCCATGGACACCACACCACAGAGTACTGTCTGCTCCACCGCGCGCATAATATAAGTTTTTTCAACCTTGGTTGCGCGGAACGGCACCTGCTGCGGGTCAAAATTCGGCTCGCCCATATTGACGCGTACTAAATCGTCTGCGGTGATGGTTAATACCATAAGTCCCATTTTGGTGCTAACACGAAGTTCGCGTTTATTGGCTAGATTCTTCATGCGCACAAAATGGGCAAAACAGCGAGCGCCGTTACCACATTGTCCCACTTCACTACCGTCAGCATTAAAAACACGATAATGGAAATCCAATTCCGAATTATAGGGTGGTTCCACTACCACTAGTTGATCAAACCCTACGCCATAACGTCGCTCTGATAGATAGCGAATCATTTCAGGCGAAAAACAAATATTTTGCGTCACGGCATCCACAACCATAAAGTCGTTACCTAGGCTGTGCATTTTGGAGAACTGCATACCCCACTCCGCTGAATAGCCAATGGCATAGCATAGCGCGCTTGGCATCAAGAAGCGACTGCGAGCGTCATTACTGCTCTTTAGTCTTGATGAAGATGTTTTGTGCTACTGTTATCTCCCTGGCGCGGCGGTCTGCATCCCAGAGACTGGGTCGATAACAGTGTTGTCGTCAGTTGGTTATCCTGTTCGATTTTATCCGCTGTTGGAAAATAAAGGGGCCCTTTTAAGCCACACCCATAAAGTTCCAGTAACATGAACCCCAACGCTACGCGGCACAATTCACTTTTCATTTCACTCATTACCCTATTATTTATCCGTTTTAGCTTTCTAAGTATTTTAGTTAGTATTAAAAACAATAGAAATTGTCGTTGGAAAACCACGCAGCGGGAGCAAGATAGTAGGTGTATATAAAAGATCCCCTGCCGAAAAATTAGCTATTTCAGGTGTTTTACGCTATCGCCAGCGTGGCCATATCCTAATGCATTTTACCGATAATATTTTATTAATAGTTCTACTACCTCCTGCTCAGCACTGAGATGTAGGATACGCACTTCGTTCTGCAATGGGCTGTAAAGAAAATCAATACTGCTCAGTAGACACTGTTACTGCTGGTTGAAGCTGAATAGATCTAGTTTGTAAAAGTCGAAAAATGTAAGACCTGATTACGAAATACCGCAGTGGTATCATTCAGACTATACAACATTGAGTGTTTGTACAAACACAAGCAGCGGAAGGTGACAACCCATATCAGTGATAAGTTCATTCATATTGGTGCTATCATAGATGTCGCTGCCTTTGATATGCACCTGATTCTATCGGGTCAACAGCCCGTTAAACCAGGCCTGGCCACTATTGTATTAAGATAACGGCTATATTCTAGCAGCTAATGATTGATTATATAATTCATTGATGGTGTTTGATTATATAAATACCAGCTGACCGGTATAATTGGCGTGACCCTGCGGCGCATAAATAAACGTCAGATGTAGTTCCGATAGATCCGGCAAGATCTGCGGATTAAGTAAAGTCATCTTACTGGGTGGAAGCCTCACAGTCCGAATACAGCTTACGGGTCAGCATGCTGATATCTTGTGGACTGGCTCTGACGCTCAAATTATTACGACGGGTAAACCAGATCAGATTACGATAACTCTGCATCATAGTGATCAATAGCTCATTGTGCGCTTTGCGCACCTGTAAAATCTTCCAATTGGCGCGATCATCGAGCATCTTTAGCTGCGCGTCATCCCAGCCCCAGCCCAAGCTCGCCACCAGTTGTGTCAGGATCTCTCGCCGCCAAGGCGTGCCCGCTGGATTCTGCGATAGTTTTTAGCACACCTTCAAATAGAAGCAGCGACGCACTATATCCAGCCGTGTCATATTATTTATCTGCGTTAGATAGTAGGTTACCCGCTCCAGCATCATGCAATAAGGGTCAAGACCGAAGGAAGCAATTGCTCCGTCATGCAATCGCTGTTTGATTTTCATTGCCAGGAGTTTAGTGTGAGGATATTCCCAAGAGTAGGCTTCCAGCAGAAGCGTTTTCAGTACTGCCTTATAAGGCGAATAAATACTTTTATACAGCTACCACAGGCTAGCGCCAAAGTACTCTTCCGCAGACAAAGCGCCGAGTCCTCCCAAATCTAACCACTCGTTAGATGTCAGAATTCCTCTAGCGTAAAGCGATAGAACATACTCATCGTAGTGCGCTTCTTCGTCGCCGAGCACTATATTCCACAGAATACGGTTACCGCCCATGCGCACAGCAGTACGATAGAATTCATCCAACAGCAAAATATGCTTGGTAGAGAGCCACAGTCTTCACTGCCGAATCTACCACTTTCACTATAGCGAAAACGATTTTCATCAATTAAGAAGAAATTAACCTCCACACCACGACGGTTCGCCCATTGCTCAAGTAGATGACATTTACGCTGTAATTGAGTACGTTCTTCATTATCTAGGCAGGACTGATGACAAACCCATATATCGAGATCAGAGTTGGCGTTATGGCTGATGAATGAGGTACTGCCCATGTAGTAAACGCCGGTAATCAGTTGCGCGTCGTTATCTGAGACCACTACTGCAGCATCAGCCTGACGGCCAATGTCTTCTAGCCAAGCGCGCTGGGTGTCATTAGGGGAAAAACAGATGCCAGGAGGCACAATACCTTCCAGGTATCCCGAAAGGATCGGATGATGAAAATGTAGTAAGGTTGGCAGCAAACTGTATACGTGTTGAAAATTTGGCTCCATAGCCTTTAACGCGCGATCTACACGTAGTTGGTTAATCGCGTCCAGTCTCTGTTTCAAGGTCTCAATTATAGAAGTACAAGATATTTCCGCCTGATTATCATAGAGTTAGAAGAACCCATTTCTACACCAAACTGACGTAGTGAGTTTTAGAATTATTGGCTAGTAAATGCTGGAAACGTGATCAATCTAACACCTTGTTGATTAACCGTAAAGAAAGTTACGTTACCCAGCGGTATAGAACTTTTCCTAACGGTAACTTGTTATTCCTTTTCCCTTACTGCCTGTCCCTCGCCACTGAAAACTAAGAGTGCTTCACTACAGATGTTAGGATGGTGGGTGAATGATAAAATCGTAACGACTATGTAAGATAATCTTTTCAGAATCACCATACTGACAAAATCTATTGGCGGTTTGTCAGGCACAGATTGCATGCGCAATAAATTATTGCGCCATCACCCGTATCATCTATAAGGTCAAGCTAGTGCTAGTAATGATCTATAGTGACATCATCTTTGACAGGCTGCTAAAAAATTTGACGGAAAAAATTGTTTATCAAAGAATTGGAATAGGCACTTCTGGATTATGGAGCTGAATATAGCTATTCATTCAATGAATAGCTATCATGGAGTCATCCCCTCCGGCCTAGGGCTTTACGTATTATGCGATTACGATGAATCTCCGTGAGACTACTTTCGTCAGTCTGACGTTACGCCAATCTTAACACTCCGCTTCCGGGCACATACTCATAAGCACTTCAAGCCTACGCCGGCAATGCCAGTTACATAAACGACATCCTGACATTGTCATGCATGATTTACGCGGTAATGTCTGCACCCAGCGGGCGAAAATTGATCGTGGTGATTTTGATCTAGTCATTCTTGTAGGTGGTCGGCTTGAAACGATTGGATCTAGAGGATCGAATTCACTACACTATTGATCTGTCAGGCTCATTGTGGCAAGGTAATGAGGCGGTTAACACATGAATGCTGACTGGAAGAGATGTCCGTACGTTGACGCTGCTGACGCCTCTGTATCACTGGGAACCCCTTACACAATTGGTTCTGAACGCACTATGAAAGCCTCACTGCAGGGCAAATTTCAGGTATCTGTTGTGAAAGTTATGCTATATACTCTTAACGGCGAGTATATATGGCTGTGAGCCGCTAATACAGGCAGAATATCTTGCCTTACGTGTGTTTATGGACAATTTACTAGATTGCGGCGCTAACGCCATCCTAAGTGACGTTTGTCAGGATAAACCTACGCAATGAAAATCTTCGTCACTCGCCAAATTATCAGCGAGTAAATAACTAGTAAACAAGCTTCAAGCATGGTAAATCCGGTTGGAGCCTGTCGTTTATCAAATTTATACTGAGTAACGATCTGCCAAAATTGCTAAAAGCCTCGCCGATTTAAATGTAAGAGATTTACTTTTTATCATCTCTCAACATGAGACTAACTATGCACCGTCTTGACTGACGCAAGACGGTGTTGCTTGGCTTGATGAACCACAATATTTTGCCGTAGACTCCCGCCTACAGACCTACGCTTGCACGGTCCTCTACGAGTTGCCGATCAGGTATCCAGATAGAGGAGAAATCAGTGAGGATTTACTGCACCTGCCAGCGCTTACGCATATTAATGGCAAACGGGAAATGCTGGAGTAAAACTTACGCCAACGCGGCGTGCACAACACCTATTAGGAATTTTACTGCCGCAACCCTGTCTTTGGTATGACAAAGAGTAGGAACGGAGGATACGGATGTTAGGGGATCCAGGCACTGGTAATTACTAGCGACGGAAGGTTACAATAATTCTGTACGTTAATGCCTGAATACTATCACCTGGCTAACGCACTGCCGGCTGATAATCATCAGCGAATATTTAGCCATGCTTGTGCCTGCCAATTAGGCTGTGGCGGATATCTTCGTAGCAAACACAGTAAACAACGGTGCTTCTGATATGCATATTACTCTAAATTTAATCATGGGATAGGTCAACATAACGGAACACGCTACTTTAATGATCCTACAGGTTGACGTAATTAAGAAGACTGATGGCCCGGATACTTAAACCCCGCTTCTCTAGTAATCCCCTGGCCTATAGGCCTTCCACCACACGCTATATAGTGCGATACCATCCGCTCACGTTTAATTGTGGCTATACTAGCGCATTATTGCCCTATTATTATCTATGTCGCCGCGTGTCAGCAAGCAAACCATAAAAGGTTCGCAAGGGGCGCTTGATGAGGCCAGCACGAGCGAAACAAGATGCGAAGGACAAAAAACTGGAATATTTACAAAATAAATTAACGGCGATTACTGGAATTAACTTCAATACCTGGATACTATCACAGGTAAATTTTCTGCTAAAACAATTTAATTGAGCGTAAAACTTGCGGAGAAAGCGAAATATCGCTGCCGGTTCATAACCGACGAGCAACGCTGAAGATATCAGCGGATAGAGGCAGCGTTAGTAGCTAGGTTGACTTCAGCAGTATTATCCTCAAGCTCAATCAGTTAATCTATAAGATAGGTAAACTGCTTCTGGCGGATAAGCAGAACAATGAAGTAGTGATAGATAGGTAACAACGATAAATTTTCTGGGGATAAAATTCAAGAATGCCGACAGAATCTTAGTAAAAGCTGACACAACTTCATGAACGAATTTATTACTGTACTCTGGCGCAACACCGTCTCCGATCCGCTGCTGAATAAGCTAATGCAAACCCGATTTGCGCACAACTTACTAGTCAGGACCGGCAGTCATCATCTCTAGCGCCACGCAAGAGAAATAAGCGATCTAAAAGTGTTTTGCTAATCATCCTGCTATTTGCGAGGATGACCTGCTTACTCTGTCCCTTAATTGTTGGTCATTGGGCTTATATACTTATTCAGACCTCAATTACAATATTAAAGAGTAGTATTATACGGTCTAGTGATTATTCTCATTCTAGCGTTTATCGTCTTAATTATAAAATGGACTACCCACTATTCTGGTTCTAAAAAATATCATGCACACAAACATATCTATGCGGTACTGCTAATGCTTGTCAAAAGAGATTATCACTAGGTGGAAAACTGTTGATGCGTAATGCCGATCACGCTAACCAGTTAGTGGTTAGCTACCCCTTAGCAGCTCTTAGCAGCAAAAGTTACAAATAGATAGCGTAAGGACGCTTTATGGCCCTCCAATCAATACCTGGCGTGCACGCTGTGCAAATAGAGGATAATAATTAAATTTCCAATGGATATTACTGGGTATGTATTTAGTTGATAGGTTATGGGAATCATGTAATGCGCCACAGCATCGACCAATTTTTGGATATTTTGCAAGCAATACGTAAGATTTAGATGTATGATGAAGAGATACTGAACCACCTACGTTATAGAGTATACGATATAAGCCTTTCAATGGTCTGATAGATCAAATTATGAAAGATAAGAGCAAAGAAGGATTAAACCGTCAGTGGTATAAGCAGCATCTGGAAGGTGTGTAATGACGTCTCACTCTAGACCTACTAAAAAACCTCAGCACCAATCCTCGTTATAACACTGACAGAAAGCGGCCGATAAGACGTTGAATACACCGACAAAGGCTGCCAAATAGCAGCGGATTTTTTTTGCTTCATTCCTAACCTTGAACAGCGTACTGCCACCGATAGCAATGATATCGGTAGACAAGAAGACGGATAGCCGCCTTAGTAGTTAATAATCTCTCAGCAGAAAAAAAATCATAGGCGCCGTGGAACCTTTCTTGCAACAATACCATATTCATCCCTAGGCAAAGTTCCAGCACTTGTGAATTGCTTATATCATTAGCATTGACCACCCCAGAGGCTGAATTAGGACCAAAGCTATCATATCCCTTTCCTTTATTTAAAATCCTCCCCCGTTTTAGTTACCAATTCCGCTCAGAAAATCGTTCACTACGCAATGGCGGGCAAATCCTATAGAGCATCTTACTCGCGGAAATTGCAACTGCTTTCGCCTACCACAACCCTTAACTTTACTTCCAAATTATTTTTTAGTCTCGCGGGATCGTCTTAGTAGACGGTTATCAGGCCCGTCTTAAAGAGAAAACCAATTTTCTAGGGACTTGGGCGATGACTTGATCACCACCTCTATCTTTTTGCCCGTATCAGACACTCGCCATTTTATCATTCAACGTCCAAGAGGCGCCCATTTATCAGTTTTTAGCACCAAAACAATAAATACGCGTGATTCCTGCCGTGCAGGTGGAGACACAAAAAATTTTCATATTTATCCTTATAAAGGAGGGTAAATAAAAGTAGGTCAATACTATGTATTAACTGAATTAAAGAATGATGTTATCATCATAAATCTGCGTTAATAATCACCCTATGAAATCATCAGGCAACACCACCACATCTGACAGTAGTCAGATACGAATGGTATTATTATCCTCAAAACGCACTGCGAAAAATGCTACAGTGTAGCTTACTGATAGTAAGCGTTTCTTATGAGAATGTCCTGTGCTAGAGTTCCTCCACAGCCACCCGATAAGTTAGCACGCGCTTTTTTCAGCACCCAGTATATTGCCAGGTTGGATGGGAATATGGTTCTTAAAGGTTTTTATACCTTCCGCCTCACGCTAGAAAATATCTTTTTTCATAAATTATCTTTGCAGTTCGAGACTGCTATCGTTATATATTAGATTAATAAGTTTTTGAATGCCTTCCTTTTCTTAGTTATCTACATAGTTAAATTAACGCGCTGCAGCATAAGAATCTTTTTTTTGATGTCCATCCTATACCTCACCACAATATGAATAAATAATTAACTCCATTACTTAGGAGGGGTATTCTCCATGACTCAACATGCTAGCAATAACTTTTCTTTTACTGAGGCACTTGGTATCGCCAGCATTAAAAAGTTGAACCATACATAATAAAAATACTTTTTTTTGCAAAGATCTATAGTAGAGTGCTATTAGTACAGTGGATATTTTAGCCACAATTCCATCTGCTGGAGTAATTACTAAAAAGGACATTCTCAGTTCTCTGTGATTCGTGATATCGTTACTCAGGGAGACGTAACCTAGCTTATATTCTTTTCGCTGTCCTCAATATAATGCCACTCTGGCTTCGTGTAAAGGTTAAACTCCAGCAGGCTTCATCCAGAGTCCTTGATGATTTTTAGATCGTTAATAATCGACAGTCTATTGATAAAGTAGAGTTCCAGTGGGTTACTAATAGAGTTCTTGAATGGTGTTTCAATAAAAAAAATAAAAAGCTATCTTAATCCGCCGCAACTTCTTGGCTAAAGCCTCAGTAAAACTGTCCTTAAAAGGATCTACTCCTCCCACAGTATTAACCACTCATTATACATCAATACTGTAGTATAAATCCCCATACCGGCCTTTTGTCTGAATTAATTTTACACACATAAAGAAAAGGACCTCGATACATTGCAAGTTGCCCTTGACCGTTTTTTTTCTAAGATTGCTAGATAGCGGGCGATGGTTGTGAATAGAAAATATTACTAACTCTGAAATTAGTAATACACTAATTTATTTGCTGAGAAATGAGCGTTTACATCAAAATAACCTTTCGAGGTTGCCTGATTTCTGCTTATTTTATAGGTATATCACCTTCCTTTATTATCATTTTATTTAGTTTAAAATACAGCTAACATGGTGATTAATCTCGTTAGAGAAGGTAAAAGCAACAATACTAAAGCTTTTCCGCCCAGTGAAAGAAAAACTAAAAGGTGATAAGAAAGGGATTTATTTGGAATAAAGATCATGTTTAGCAGCCTTGATAACATGACATAGTCCGCAACTATAACTTATTTTACCTATCAGCTTAAAAAACAATTTTCACCATCGCTAAACGAAAAAACTTCCTACGTTCTATGCGTCACTTGCAGGGGGATTTCTTCGTAGTAATTCCACAATCTACGTTAACGGCGATAAAAACATCTCTTGTCAGGCATATTGCCGTTACGGGGTTTTGCTTGGCTTATCTATCTTCGATGAAGGAAGGCCAGAGAAGTGATCGCCTGCTTAACGCGTCATATATCATAGATGGTAAGTAATAAACAGATGTTATCAAACTCCTCAAACTCTTTAAAGCTGAGTTGATAAATCTTCAATGGCAGAAGCTAGATGATAATCTTAAGGGGATCGAAATAGGAAGCGAATCGGCCGGGTAGGATTACTTCCGTTCACCGTATAAGGATCCACCGGCGTAAATTACGATGCTGACGGGGCAATAATTGCTTCTTCATCGAAGGTAATACCTGACACAATCATGAAGCGCTCCAAAAAAAAATCAGTAGGTATCCACACATCATGTATCGCTTTTTTAGTAAATAAGACGCTTCAATGGGTTCCATAAACGGATATTAAAGAGAACTAATCAACACAGTAAGTGTCATCCCCTATTAAGGATGATATACCCTAATGGCAATGCTAACATAATCGCTAATTTATAGCTGGGATGGAATATCAGTGAATGATAAGCATCATAATAATATGTATAATGTATTAATGGATGGGCTAACGTAGCTAGGTTTTATCTCTGCTTAGCTTGCTAATCACCTCTAGGTTCCCTCTTGAAGAGGCCAGCCATCGGATGATACTGGAAAAAAGCTAATCTTTAGACGCAGGAATATTTTACTGCCGTAATGATACCTATCTAGTATATTTTTCAAATCTGCTCGAGATCCATTTCAATTTATCTTAAATTTAGCCAACGCAGCAAAACATTATAAAGGCACCCTAAACTTTTTATCCTAGATAAAGGTAAAAAGCGTAGAATAAATAGTAACTGAATTAGGCTTATCCCATTATCACTATCAGGCTTGTATTTAATAGAAGACTAATCGATATCAGATGAGTGCGCGTATACAGGAAAAAGATAAAATAGGTATACCATATTAAGATGGATATACCAGAAACTATACAGTGCCTAGTTTAAAGTAAATAAAACTAATACTCTGAGATTAATCACTCCAGCGATTATCAAATTCCTCCTTCTCCAATTTTAAAGAAAAACTTGAATAACTCTCTCGTGGAGGAAGCTATCACCTAGTTTATTAACGTTAGCTATAAGTGCTTTTTACAGAATAAAAACTGCTGAATCCATAGGTACAGTGTAATATCGGTGAATTGTTTACAGCTCTCTCCTCTTGAGCTATGTTATTCTCATGACGCTTATCTGGCGTCAACTTTCGGTGCATTATTAATACCACGTTAATAAAGTGGGCTACGAGTAGCACATAATAAGACTGCGATCAGTAGGAATTACCATACTTATAACAGGTGCTCGAACGCACTAAACGGCTGAAAACTCACATAGCGATGGTGTAAAAGATATCCATCTTGTAGTAGACAGAATTATAAACAGCTAGTCTTTAATTTTTTTAACACCTTGTTATTGGTAATAAATTTATTCTGTCCTTTGATATATGCTTTACATATTCCGTTGTGTTAGCTTATTGATGGCGGTTCTTTATTATAATGCCAGAGTAACAAACTGAAAATTAACAGCTTTTCCTGAAACGCTTTAATATTAATTTTGCGTGGTTATACCATTCTTTATTACGCACAATATTATTATTACGTGTGAAGCCCCTGATAACACCCATAATTACGCCTGTGTAAGGAGATAAGATCGTACGAACTGGTACCGGATAAAATAGTAGCTGTTCAAAACGATAGCACCAATATTCGCTAGCACCAGGAAACCTTAGCGGAATATCATACATGTCTTTCAGATAGATCCGGTGACATCCTTATCCATTTTATCCTTAACTTTCGATATCGTTAGAGGATTTTTATTATCAATCAGAGAATATAATTGACGCGATACTAAATCGTTGAATTTACAGCTCTCTGCCACATCCTTGCCAGTTGGCAGTTGGCATCTATAAACGGAGGATATGATACAGCTCATGTAAGCCAACTTCATTAATATGCTAATAGTTTACACAAACTTTTTTTTCAAAAGTCGCAACATACTTAATCATAAATTCTGATACCGATTTAAGTTAGTGGTACCCTTCTAGCTCAGCTGGAGTAAGGTTGTTCTGAACAAGATAAATAAAATCCATAAACGATGTAAGTGTTAACGTTAAAGTGAATGCTGCTTGAGTATGCGCTGTTTAGCATAATGATGCTATCATGGACTAAATTTTAATTCGATAACGTTAGCACCTTATTCTACTAGTTTCTTGAAACCCTATGCCAGAAAGTAATGTTACTTTAAATGATCATCGTACAGACGCAGCGGGATACAATTAGTTTTAAATGAAAAAATCATCCAAGTTTATATAAATAAAGTCATACACTTTACCAGCATCCAGATCCACCATTTCAAACACTACCGAACAAAGCTGCGTTTTATGGGTTAAATCAGCGCCGTAAAATAATCCATGATGACTTTAACAGCAACAACACCGTCGCCGGAACAATCGATCACATACCCGCAACTACGCGGTATGTATAATCTTTGTCCTTAGCAGAAATTGTTACGCCGATAAATTCATTCCTTTCTTTGGGAAATCATAGATAAAGATATAAAAGAAAATATCAACATACTCTTCCAGCAGTATTTCCTGTGCTACGTATTTGTATTTCTTAAAATTGCAAAACCCCAGCGACGCACCCCCCCTATTATAAGAATCTAGGATTTAAGATATCCAGTACTATATTTTCCGACTACCGCTATTATATAGTAATGCAAAGATTCTAGACTAATTTACAATTAATTCCGTATTCCTTTAAACCCTAAAAGGTATCTGTTTTGGACAGTCTAGAATGGTTTACAAAAAAAAGGAAATTAGATAAAATACAGATAATTAACTCACGTTTACTATGACGATTTCTGTTGCTATTTAATGAGTATTTTTAGTTAAAAGTTTTTAAACATATTGTATTTCTAGAGAATCATGAATGAAAATAACAATTTTCATGCTAGCGTATAGCTATAATTTTACTAATGATGGTGTATTGTTCTCAGCCATAAATTCCACGCCATGTCCTTGAGTCTGCCATACAAGCTTCTTGTATGGCAGACTCAATTTAGCCACTTGAAAAGGTGATATACTTACATCAGAACAATATGGGTTACCCATAAAAGAAGAAATGTTAGTCCTAAATTTAAATGTAAATCCGCTTAACTGGTTGTTGAGTAAAATCACATCGCTGCGCAAGCAATAAAGCCATGAAGGTCGGTTCTTTATAGAATAAAAGAATTATAGATAAAAATGCGTAATAAGCCAAGGTAAAAATACCAACAACCTCTCCTATCAAATAACCCTAAAAATAGAAATACTTAAGATCAAGAATAAAGTATTTCATATTGAAATAAAAAGAAATATAAAATAGCTACAGTACTCTTGATATCAAGAGCCATGGACGGTTCGCGTCAATTTAGAAACTCAGAGCAGGTATATCCTACGAATATACTTTAATACCTGTTTATAGTTTATCGCGCAACAGTCATAAATACTAGAAAAGCCGTCTTTGCCTATCAAGACGGCTAGTAACAATATTAGGCAGTTATGTTCATGAACTACACGATATCATCAATGGTATACAACTGGCGTAAGAGAACTATCACTGCTAATGGCACACAAGAGAGCTTTCGGATAGGCGCTTTCTCGCAGGCAGCCTATGAAAGAGCGGGAGATTTTCAGTTTTCAACAACTAATGCACAGGTGCATAAACATGGCGGTCAAGCGTATTTTGCGATCTCTAATTATCTTGAGCGCACCACTTAGCTATCATGGAGCTAAATCAGGTATGGTACGCTGATGTGACGTATATTCTAGATAAAAAACACTGCACATACCTCCCTGTCGTGAGAGATGTGGCGCTTATCACCTGTGTTTTTAGTCGGGACATTTACAGTTAAGGCACAATTCGCTTTTGCAACGCGGCCAAGGGGAAAGAGCGCCTTTTTTACAAAAAAAGCATCTAATTGTATAATTAATTAATTTTCAGTTGTGCTAAGTAGGGGTATTGACTTTATTTCGGCACTTTCAACTAGTTATCATAAACATTTCCGACGTAAGTGTCACCCCTATTTCAAGCCAGTCGCTTACGCTGATAGTTCAGTATAGGAATAGATTTGTACCGCAAGATCGCAGGTGTGTGGCGTGATCAACACGCAGGATAAATTGGTTTGATATCCTTCGGCGGATAGACAGGATGGTTGAGTAAATGATGAAAATAGCTATTTAAAAAGGCTAGCATTTTACTAGTGCTGATTTGCGCCTGCCCTGTGATATTTTTCCTACAAACGTAATAAGTAAAGTCAGCATTTGAATGGACGTATAATTATAAAAGGCTTTATAATTAATTACCTCAATGACTAATGAGTGCAGAGTTAAGTTTAAAAAAATTCTTTTCTATTGAGTATGTTTTTTCTCATAGTGTGGTATATTAACCATTAACTATTGCATTATGAAAGTGTATACAGTGAAATAAAGTTAACCTATTATTAAGTATTGCTTCAACGGTAGGTAACGATAATTCTGTGGAGTAAAACATGAACGATAAGATTATTTATCTTAGTGACGATAGTTTCGAAAAGGACGTATTACAGGCCAATGGCTTACTTCTGGTTGATTTCTGGGCAGAATGGTGTAATCCCTGTAAAATGATGATGCCTATTCTTTCAGAAATCGCTGATGAATTTGATAGTAAACTGACCATCGCTAAATTAAACATCAACGATAATCCGGCCACTGCACAGAAGTATGGTGTCCGCGGAATTCCAACCTTGTTGTTGTTCCGCGATGGTGAAGTTGTAAACAGAAAGGTTGGTGCTCTCTCTAAAGGAGAGTTGAAAAAGTTCCTTAACGCAAATCTGTAATCAGTATTGCAAATCTTCCTCTGGGCGATTGAGCGTTCATAAGCTTTTCTCATATTGTCTGCTAGACGCCAATCAAGAAGCATGCTAAGTTTAAGTCCACTGCATTCTACATTCTAATCTTATCTGTAGTTTGAATCTAAGCTTTACTCTTTGCCCGCACCTCATTGTAAGAAAGCACAAAACGTGACTAACGAAGCGTCAGCCAGACGGGATTTTAATTAATCTATTATTCAGCACTCTCAACTCAGTCTTTTTTATTATGCATTTTGCATGAGTCGCTTTTTATCAGCCAAAACAGACTATACCGGGATTAAATGCCATATACAGGCACGATTTTATGCTGCCACACCATCCAAAAAATCAGTTCGAGATACACACCCCGAGTTTAAGAACCCACCATTATGAACCTTACCGAACTAAAAAATACGCCGGTTTCAGAACTAGTGATTCTCGGCGAAAATATGGGTCTGGAAAACCTGGCCCGCATGCGTAAACAAGACATCATCTTCACTATCCTCAAACAGCATGCTAAAAGTGGTGAAGATATCTTCGGCGATGGCGTACTGGAAATTTTGCAGGATGGATTCGGTTTTCTCCGGTCCAGTGACAGTTCCTATCTTGCCGGCCCCGATGATATCTATGTTTCTCCCAGCCAAATCCGTCGTTTTAACCTACGCACCGGCGACACCATTTCCGGAAAGATCCGACCACCGAAAGAAGGCGAACGTTATTTTGCGTTACTGAAAGTTAAGGAAGTTAACTATGATAAGCCGGAAAACGCTCGCAATAAAATCTTGTTTGAAAACCTAACGCCGCTACACGCTAATTCGCGTTTACGCATGGAGCGCGGTAACGGATCTACCGAAGATCTAACCGCACGTGTTCTGGATCTGGCTTCACCTATCGGCCGTGGCCAGCGTGGGCTGATTGTGGCGCCGCCGAAAGCCGGTAAAACTATGCTGCTGCAAAATATTGCTCAAAGCATCACCTATAACCATTCTGACTGTGTACTAATGGTGCTTTTGATTGATGAGCGTCCGGAAGAAGTAACTGAAATGCAGCGTCTGGTAAAAGGAGAAGTGATCGCTTCAACCTTTGATGAACCGGCGTCCCGCCATGTTCAGGTCGCCGAAATGGTGATTGAAAAAGCCAAGCGCCTAGTTGAACATAAGAAAGACGTAATTATCCTGCTGGATTCTATTACTCGCTTAGCACGTGCCTATAATACAGTAGTACCTGCTTCTGGCAAGGTATTGACTGGTGGTGTCGACGCTAACGCCCTACATCGTCCAAAACGTTTCTTCGGTGGCGCGCGCAATATGGAAGAAGGCGGCAGCTTGACCATCATCGCCACCGCGCTTATCGATACCGGCTCAAAAATGGACGAAGTGATTTATGAAGAGTTCAAGGGAACGGGTAACATGGAACTACAGCTATCGCGTAAAATTGCCGAGAAACGCGTCTTCCCTGCAATTGATTACAACCGCTCAGGAACCCGTAAGGAAGAATTGCTCACTACTCAGGAAGAGCTACAGAAAATGTGGATCCTACGCAAAATCATTCATCCTATGAGTGAAATCGATGCAATGGAATTCTTGATGAATAAATTAGCGATGACTAAAACAAACGATGAATTCTTTAACATGATGAAACGTTCGTAAATCATAAAAAACTTGAAGTAAGCACTATGTGGGAATGTGGTGTTTTTTCATTTCTAGTGCTAGAATAGTCACGTCTTTAATATGCTTTATTAGATTTTTCAGCCTATCTAAGCAATTTAGATCTTATCCACAAGTCTAACGGAAAAATTCGGCTGAAATAAAGAGATAACAGAAGTGCTATTTTTTTTATAAAAAATTAGTGATAGATAAGGCATCAGAGTTAATACATAAAATATGGTGACGTATTGTTCAGCCTGATGGATAAAGAGAGTCTTCTGTTATAACGCACTCAATAGGTTACAAAATGGGCCTGATTGACAAGCCAAGACCATTGCAAAAAATATCGGTAGAAAATACTTCTAGTAAACAATATTAACAAACTGCTTGTTCTAGCCTACCTGGGTATCTATCAGCATAATGGGTATCCTACTTTCACGCTTGATAAAATAATCCTAGCTTGCTTGCTAGCCATAGTTGTTTACTATACTCTCTGTCATTACCTTATAATTTACTGAACACCTAGGTTTTTTTTAGCTAACGCTATAAAGTGTTTGTAGGGGATGCCAGCAGAGTAGTATCATAATTCGCTTTACCATCATCTGACTGCTGCTGTAAAGCACTTAAAGGTTTGGATATCTAATGAATTCTGTAACCGTACTGTGGATTATCCACCATGCTGCTAATAAATATGATCTCCGTCATGTATTGCCAAATGCATAAATGCATGAGCTTGTTTGTACTGAACAGGTAGTCCATCCACCATTCATTATACACGAAAGTTTAAATTCGTATCTTGCGGGTTACATGCTTCATTAAGAGGACAAAGCGACAGCTTAGTCAATATAAAAAGTACTACCTTAAAAGAAAAATTAAGGGTAAAATAATACCTGTAAGCTGACTATCTTTCGCCAACCAGGAAAATGGCTATCTATCAATAATGAAACTAAATGTTTACGGTTTGCCATGTGCCATTTTTGTACTATAAACTGGACTGTTATAGCCTTTATTGTCTCATGTTTACACCAAGCGTTTTGATTTACACCTTGGTGATATACTAGGAATGGGTACCATTCTTATTACTGAGAAAATCTAAGATAGATATGCTAAAAGTTATTTCTCCAAGCAGTAGTTTCTACAGAAACATAGATGTAGAACACCACACTGGTTTAATCAGCGACGCTAGTTATATTACCACCGAGCCCTATCAGAAATTTTTTGCGCCCGTTCATTTCTTATGTGATACCTGTCGGAATTTCTGGCTATACATCCCCTATTAGCCAAGTAAGCAAAGGGGCGACGCTTCATGCTAAAGCGATACTGCTGGATAAATTTATAAACATTATTCAGTTGTGTCCACAACAATGTGGAGTTACCGGACAGAGGTGCATATGGTGGCATAAACAACAACAAATGCCAAAACTGTTATGGCGCTATGCGGATTTCACTCTAACCACTTTGCGCAGTTAACCACTTTAATGAGGATGTTATGGACGTGTCACGGTAGTATTAATGCCTAGCTATACAGTGATCCTCAAATTCACACCTCGCCAGTGAGGGTAACAGAACAAATGGCTGAATGGTTTACATCTCAAAATAATCTTTCTATATCGGGTGAGCAAAACGGTAAATATGAATATCGCCTATTGCTTAGAGCAGGTCCTG
Source organism: Sodalis sp. (in: enterobacteria) (assembly GCA_051710585.1). Taxonomy (GTDB): domain Bacteria; phylum Pseudomonadota; class Gammaproteobacteria; order Enterobacterales; family Enterobacteriaceae; genus JBPESP01. The sequence goes on from JBPESP010000002.1 coordinate 155,911, forward strand.
CTGGTAGGCAGGATGATAGGAAACTAATCAAAATAACCGAGTAATTAACGATCTTAACGCTACGATTTTCGCCACACAACGCTAAGCTTTATCGCATTTTTTTCTGGAATAGAAAGTGCAATGCGTCATAATTTATCCCCCTTTCCACCGAAATCTGTAAATTAACCGAAAACAGCTTCTGCGATATCAATATTCTTTTCAAGAATAAACTGTCAGTGCTTTCTAGAAAAAAGATTAATATCTTAAAATTAACAACGCTAGCCTCATACCTATCCGAGGGTCGATATCTTTTAGCTGAAGTCGGGTGGCGTAAGCGCAAGCTTACTTACAGCGTACCCACTAGATTAATTATAATAAGCTTAACTAGGTAATGTAAAATATGGGTGGTGGTAGTAAATTACTTCAATGACAAAAGAGCACAACAGTAGCGATGTAACCATTACCTACTTTAGGCTATTGTTCAAATCAGATCTCAATAAGTTACACGAAAGCGCCGTGCTACATGTAACGCAGCTATTTATCCACTTTAGCATCGCGCCAGACGCTGGAGACTGCCGATATACTTGTAATCCTAATGTGAAATCTTTAGGAGTTTTCGCCCCAGCGCCTAGTGACATTCAATAGCGCTGGATGATAAATACCTATCTGGAGAGTTTAAGGATAAGATGCTTGTTGATAGTTTTTATAGGCTCGGTGCTAATAATCACTAGGAATAATACACTTCTCGTTAATGCTGGTAGTCTATTCAGTGAGCAGTGGCGTAATAGCGATCGGAGCGGTTTTAGGTAGCACTAAAAATATTATTGTCTCATTGTTAGCGAAAATTAACCATTTTATAAATTTTATATTTAATACATGATACTTTTACCCCTATAAAATGGCGCCGCGACTGCAAAACTATAGCGTATTAATTTTAAAATATTGCCGCCAATTATGCATTATTTTAAGTCTTTATTCCCAGCTAGCTATAGTCTAATAGACCATCATTAGTGCTCAACACGACGAATTAATTTACCTGTAAAGTGCTAAATAACCATCCAATATTTTATGATATCACCAACGTTACGTTATAGCCTATGCTCGTACTGGTATAGGCGGAGTAGGTTTTATCTTGCTGGGCGATATCGTAGTCGGAGTTATTATTAAGGAGTTCAATATGCGCTTCATGAACACGCAGTAAGGTGGTAAGGAACTGCCATTGCACTTCATTTCTGTAATTATTTTGCTTTTAGTGCAGTATTCAATATGAATATACTAGCGTATGCTAGTCATGCAGATATAGATATATATCTATATCATAAATAGTATTTCTGTTTAATATTCAGGCTATATCTATTTTTTTTGTTAAGCTTTTTTGCTATTCCAATATACAGGATTCATGTCGACTACGCTATGTTAGATTAAACAACTAAGACACTATCTCATAAATGATTTTCCAATGGAAAGATAGAGTGCATGATAATGAGGAGTAGATACTATTAAATATACAGCCTTTCCCTATAGGGATTTTATTTTTTGGCTAACTTTATTAATTATCCGTTTTCAAGTGGATAACTTAAAACAGCCTCGCTGAAAGCGAGGGGTTCTGATGGGATGCGACGTTGAAAGTTACTTGACGAAGTGGGATAGAAATATGCCAATGGTATCAGCATTGTTTTTTTTGATAAGCCGTAAATATCGCCATACTGAGATAAGTCGTATTCCAGGGGCAAATTTATGGGAATATTTAATAGCACGTATAGAGGATAGGAAGATCTTGATCTTGAGTGGCTTTATCGGTTAATAAGTAGCTATCGCACATACAGCATCAGTTTAAACTTTTACATTATCTTTGCTATCATATATGGGGGACACCCATATTGAGCGAGAAGAGAAAGCATAATGGGGACGATAAGTAAGCAAAGGAGAATAGAACGCATCATTTATTTTAAAAATTACTAGACAGCCGACACATAAATCCGTACTATCCCCTCCTATAAAAGAGCTACGCGCCCGTAGCTCAATTGGATAGAGCGCTGCCCTCCGGAGGCAGAGGTCTCAGGTTCGAATCCTGTCGGGCGCACTGTCAACTTCGTACGGAAAACCGTAGTAAATATAAATACCGCGTTGCGATTATTAATTAGTAATGGTGATTGTAGCTCAGTTGGTAGAGCCCTGGATTGTGATTCCAGTTGTCGTGGGTTCGATTCCCATCAGTCACCCCATTTTTTTAGTTTTAGTTTTAGTTGGATATACAAAATAACAGAATTATAGTAGATGCGCTAGCATCTTCAAGTATTTAGTGTTTTAAAATAGACATGAGAATTCAACTCTATCCTTTCGCAGCAAAATCCTTTCTTTAATCAAAATTTTTACCTATCGGAGGTTAATATGAAATTACTCATGAGCGGCATGTAAATCACATCATTTCGGCGAGTGGCGCAGCTTGGTAGCGCAACTGGTTTGGGATCAGTGGGTCGGAGGTTCAAATCCTCTCTCGCCGACCATTTCTATAAAAGCTTTTTATTCATAATCGCATCATATAATTATAATTGATATTTAATTGATAAAAATAAATATTTTATAAAACGGAAATAATATTTCTAATTTAATTAACAGATAAATTTTTATGGAAGAAATTCTTTTAAATAGAACAAGCTTCCTATATCGGTAGCCATTTAGTTAGGCAGATAGACAGTTTCTGAGGAGAACTTTATTCATGTTTTAGATAATGGGACATTCGATCTTGCAGAATTATAGTCCTTTATGGATTAAATCGTTTCTAGATGTAAAAACATACAAATAAAAGCGTATATTCGCAAAGCAATCGATACCTTTGAAAAAAATTTTCCATTTTTATGGAATTATAGGTAATCCAGTATATTTATTTAATAAAGAAATATTTGTCATGAAGTGAATTTCGTTACCATCAGAGTAATCTTTATAAGGCTGCAGGAAGAGATTTCAAAATATCCTCTTTCCTCCAGCTGTAGCTTGTGCAGCTTATAGTAATATCGCTCTTGACTTTACTCAAAAACAAAAAAAATCAAAGGTAAGCTATCTTGCAGACCTAAATATTACTTAGTCGTGATATTATATTGATTCTATATATTTTAATATATTACAGATAATATGATTTAATTTAATGATTAATGGCAAAGAGGAAATACGTGATTCACGCTAGCTAACAATAGCTGGCGTTTATTTATTAACAATGTTTTGCAAAAAAAGTGCAACTAAGACTGTATTTATAGAATCCTATAAATATAAATCAACAATTATCTATAATTGAATTTATAGAATTTTTTGTAAAATACGGTAAAACCATTTTTTATGCTGATAAAAAATAATAAAGATATTAAATAAATAAAAATATTTATAAAAAATTTATATGGTGCTAGATCCTTTTATTTAGTCATCTAGAATAATATGAAAAACTTTTATCCATGGTATTCCCTTTCTGAAACTATATCTTCCTTCGATAAATATCCCGCAATAGAGCATATCAGAAAACATGATGGTATGGATGCTCTTATAAAAAAAGGAAATATCTTCAAATATAATAATACAGAGAAGGCTGAAGAATATACGAAAGAATGCATATTGTTATCATAGCCTCTCTCTGCCATGGTTAGCGTCAGTATCATGCTGAAATCGCTTGACATAACTGGAAAGTATGATGTTATTTTGCACTGACTTAATTTACCCACCTAAAAAGAAGTGATATACTAACTTCAAAGCAGCATAGGCACATCAATGAAAAATTTAGTCCTTAATTTAAATACGAATTCACTTAAGTGCTTACTAATTAAATTATAGTGCCATTAAAAAAATAGCAAGACATATGGATATTAATCTTTTTAAGATTACGAGCAGAGTTAGATAACTGCGTGAATGAAAGACAGGAAGAAGCTAAAAGTCTCTACATTAAAATAAAATATAATATCACAAAATCTACATAGCCGCCCTTGATGTCAAATTCTCTCAACGGTTCTCGTTAATTATAAAACTCAGAGCGCATTATCCTGTAGCCATACTTATACCACATGTTTAAAGTTAATCACAACAGTTCTAAATACTGAAAAGCATCCGGTAGGGGCCCAGACACGGCTAGCAAACAGTATCACGCCCACCATGGCAATTCAGAGGGGCTTCTCTAGATGGAGCAGCGTTGACCCACAGGCGGGCTTATGAAAAATTAGGACTTATTCAATTGTCATGGCAATCAACCCATAGGTATGAACGTAACGGTCAAGAACATATTTCGTTCCAGAAATAAAAGATATCTTAAAAACCTTTACATAAACCTTTTAACCTTAAATATTTATTGGGCAGAAATCTTAAATAACAAGCGTGAATTGGTAATATGTAATTTTACTTAGTTCTTTTTATAAAAATTATAACCTATCTTAAATAGACGCTCTAAAATTTAAAATAGTCCAGAATTGACTTCAAAAGAGTCCAGAATATTTTGTATAACTACAACATTTGTTATATTTCTGCTGTGTTGAATATTACACTTCACTCTAGTACCCTTTCCCCTATAATTGGCAGCTTCCAAAGCAATAATAGCCTTACAACGATAAATTTCTATGTAAAAAATTTGTGGCACACACTTTGTTTTTTTACTTTTTTGTAGTGATTACCACAAGTCAGGACTCAATTTTTGAGGGGGTGGTATATATGAAGTTAGTAACCGTGATTATTAAGCCATTTAAATTAAAAGACATACGTGAAGTGCTATACATCTTTGGAGGTATTATTAGGGGCTGACGCTCACTGAAGTAAAAGGATTTGAATATCAGAAAGACCATACTAAGCTTTATCATAGCACTGTATACAACATGATTTTTTTACCGAAAGTAAAAAAATTGATATCGCCATTACCGACGGATCAGCTTGATGAAATAATTAATATTACTAACAAAGTAGCTTATACTTGCAAGATCGGCGATAAAGAAAAATTCTATCACCGAAGTTCAGCGAGTTATTTATATTCGTACAGCGAAACAAACAAAGTGACACTTTAATTTTATCTCTATTTCTAGAGAGATGGATAAAAAAAAATCAAAAACTTCTCTTATTCACTACTCTTGGCAAAGCAAGCTCCCTTTTATTATCCTGAGCCATAATAGCTACGGTAATCCGGAGCTGAAAGGCCAATAATGCGTCTATGATGTGATGAAAACCATGCGGGCCCTGATGGGGATTGTGTTTTTTTACAGCGGCTTGCTTGCTAAGCGGAGAAAACGTGTTGTCAACACTAATAATGACAAGTTACTGATGATCCCTTAAGCTTGATTTTCCTTGCTATGGATGATTTATGATCATTCATTAACATTCATCACTTGTATACCTTCTTTGGTAATTTCAGTATGACTATACTGAAAATATTAGTGTGACCACTCTAATTAACATCTTCTATTAGCCTAATCCATATCTTATTTAGTGCTTCTTTATCTGTGTTACTGTTAAGTTGAGCGTTGGTGCACGAGTTACATTACTTTAGTCGATGCTGGCAGCATGGCAAGGGGTGATGTATCATAACATTGAAGAAATAGCTAAAAATAGGCGATGTTTATAATATATTTAGCGTAAATAGTGTCTTCAGCATCTTTGGCTATCTCCTGCTAAAGTATTCTCCTTCACTTCTTTGAATATCACCAGTTATGCTAAAAGCGTCACGATGTGGAACATTAGGTCTCTAGGTTAGCTCATAAGTGCTAGTGGTATGTCTAATCTTATCTACCATACTCGCGTGTGTTGGCTTTAAAATCACTAATATTATGGTAACGCCTGGTACTTTTCTGAAAAGAAAGAGCGTGAAGGTATGAATATGAAAAAAACTATGAAAAAAAACTTTTCCAACCTTTAATTAGGAATGACTGGTTATCAGCTTAATTGTTTTAGTCACTTCTGGCAAGAAATTTTATACATCTGCTTTTTTATGGCCACCGTTTCCTTTGCTAAGTGGTGCTAAAACAAGAAAATACTATTTAATCCAGCAATAAAAAAATTCCAGGATCTTGTCAAGATTAAAGTTTTGTATGGTACAAAAAATAAATACCATTTTGCTAGCATATTTTACTCACGCTAGTGCTGAAAGTCTGGAAAATAATTATAAGGAGAAGCTAAAGATGAAACTTTGCTAAATTATTGCAGATATCTCCTTAGGCGTTGCTACGCTTGCAGGATAGACGGACAAAAGTAGCAATATTCCAACCCCAAGGTTAAAAACTCTAAAAACCCTCTACATAGAACGCAATTAGTTAACTAACGTAGCAGCCTATATACGGGTGCGCCCACTAGACACACAACTTCATTATATATTATAAGTCATCTATACAAGATAGCTGTCACGATGCGGAAAAAACTGAGGAAAATCTCATAAGAGAAATAGGATATATTAAACTATAACGGTTAAATAAACGTTGAAATTATCAATTTCATATACGGTTTACCTTCTGCCAAAAAAAGCAATCTATACTGAAGCGTTCAATATAAAACGCATTGGATAAGAAAACGGTGTTTAAAAAAAACCAGGCTTGCAATTACTTAAACCTTAATTGATAATACCCCTCTTTTGTTTCAAATGAGTCGTCAAGGGAGGCCCGTTAGGCTTTTGCAACACTACCTTGTGAACTTGGTCAGGTCTGGAAGGAAGCAGCCATAACAAGCAATGTGTGTGCAGGAATGTCTCTAGCGGGACCTTCCACCAGTTTTGACTGCCACTTTATATTACGTCCTCTTTCAGTCAAAAAAATAAGGCATGTCCCCGTGATTATACCAAATTATTAATGTGGTAGTTATACCGTCTTTGACGACAAGTTGGTTTCCCTTCCGTTATTTTTTACAAATTGTATTTGTAAAAAATAACGGAAGGGAAACCAATTTAAAATGAGAGAAATCCAATGCAATAAACACTTAACAAAAAGTCAAGCAATTTTATTAACTAATAAAATAACTCACTTACTATTTTGCAACTACATTGCACAATAGACAATAAATAGAAGGTTGACCTAACGTCAATGGCAGTAATAAATAACTTAATTCCCGATGGGAAAAGTATTAGCAGTCATTTTTATTAAACACTAACATTATGCTTATAATAATTAATTTTAGCGTACATACTTCCAAACGGAGATCGGTACTTTGTCATATAGCTTATTCATCGTCAGCTCCGCCAGACGATGATCGGCAGCGGAATTAAATATCTCTAGCTCGTCATCAGACAGTTCATATTTATTTTTTTCAATTACACGCTCAAGGGTTTCCAGCGTTCGGCACTTCCTCAAGCGCATCAAATAGTCGATCTTTTTCATTTTTACCTTTTCATACAATCAGTTTAATGAGAAAATCCTATACTTCCTTAGTGTATAGAGCTCTTTCTTATACAATATCTTGAAAAAAATGCTACATAGCAGCATCAAATGCTAGATATCAATAATTATTGATATCTAGCCTAATGAATAGGGTAAAATATTGTCTAAAAAGTTTCAACCTAAATTAGTAAGCAAAAAAAGACTTTTTTATGGTATTTAAGTTTAAATATAAAAATATTTGCCGCTATGTGCTTAATTAATTCATTAAGCTGGAAATTGAAGGCGGAAGTTGGGTCATTTACTTTATGATAGCTGTCACTAAAAACTACTAATACCTTCATTGTAAATAATTTTACAATTATATAATATCTAACAGTTAGATGTAGATGAAACCCATCTATATCAGGCCCTCCAATACACAGCAATTATAATATCTTAAAAAACTGCCTTCTGTAGACATAGATATTTATACTACCACTGCGCAATTTAGCATCTATTGGTTACAATAACTTACGGTCCCTGCATCATAAACTTTCACGACGAAAGTAAAGCCAAGACAACCAGCATGGATAGGTCTCCATGCGTTCTCTTGTTGATAACTTACTGGTAGAGCTAAATAATATTATACAGTTCTAATGATAAAAGATAAAGATTAGGTTTTTATCATGCTTTTTCTAATTCTTATGTTATGAAATTATCATTTTAGTACGATCATCTTATACCGCGGATAAAAAGGTCCCATAAAGTAGCCTTCGGGTAATGAAACTAATCACCTTGTGCCTTACAATAATGGCGATGCACTACCAAGAAAACACAGGTATAAAGAAAATTGCTAGTAGGGGTAAGCTTTAAATTTCACTCAATCACGGCGCTACTCAACTCCGATACCCCTGAGATAAAAGCCAGAGAAGTCATTAGAATCAGCCATCAGCATATAGATATTTCTTTCAGCGTCGCTTCTATCAATCCTTTGCCTTCTTTTCTTTCATTAAAATATTTTGCGAATTCCATAATTAAATATTACGGTTCTTAACCGATAGTCCGATAGTAGATCAATATATCCAGTCGGAAGTACACGTCATTATTCAAACCGCGCAGCGTTGTCAATAGCAGGGAGTGTCAATCACCCCTAACTTAATGACAAGCACAACTAAAATGGGATCGACCAATGTCTCGTATAGTGCAGCCAGACACGAGAAAATAACGATAACCAATATCGTATACAGCACCAAGGCCTGCTTGTTATATAACTATTATTAATAATACATACCGGTCAAATCGTAACTGATTCTCATTGAGAGTTTAGTTTGCCTGCAAGTTATTTCATTAATGCCATACTTTCACCGGTACTTTTACCGGACTTAGATCTCCTGGATCTCCATTTTTATCAATCTGTTATAGCAATCAAGACGGGGTAAACTTTACTATCAGTAAGTGATAAGTGGTAGTTGCCATTAATAATAGCACCATTTGGTTATCTGTAAAGCAAATGTATTGATAATACTACCCTACGATAGTATTATCGTAGGGCGCAGCAGTCTAGAAGTAACCCTTCTTCATATTACCACTATCGATAAAATTATTGACATAAATACCCCTAAGCGCTGCGGCGAAAGGGATTGATATCTGATAGTGAAACCACAGCAGTTCAGCTTTTTCATGATTGAAATTTAGCTTACACTTGAGGTATTTTCAGACCTTTTTTTTGCGAACAGCCTTACAGCAAGAATAAGAATCTTGTCCAATCCATCCTTATCAAGTAGTTACGCACGGTACTTAGCTGTTCATGCTCCATGTTATTCTCATCGATAAATTTAAAGTTAAAATTAGTTTCGGTCTCTAACTCGATGATTACTAGCAGGTTAAACGCCAAAAAAAATGCCGTCCTTTTCTCTTTGAGAAAGCCTGGTTGATACGAACGAAGTTTATACCAGGGACCTTATTATTCAGCTAAGAATACTTATTACAGTTTTTCAAGCTGACGAATATGATACCAGAGTTTTGCCTGCGTCCAGCAAAACTAAACTTATTGAGAGTAAAAAACAGTATGACGTTGTCTTTCTTATTATTAAAGTAATATACTGGATAACTTCATTGAGCACATACTTTTAGTTCATTCCCGTGCCGCAGGCAGTAGCATAGCATATTGCCAATAATTAGGATATAATAATTAGCATATAAATTAGTAAGTAGCGGTAGCTGTTATTTAAAATATAGCTGATATTGTCTCAGTAATGAGATGTATTCTCAATCAAATTTTTTATTAAACTAACCGAAAATTAGTGATCTTATCATGGACGCTTTTTGACTAGCTTTGGTAATGGTAATGAGCGCATAGGGTCAGAGTTAGGACTAGCGCTACAGAGTATAACCAACAAAATTATTACCGAACTGATATGATACTAATAGAGAACTAATAGTAAAATCCCCCCCAGAATGGGGCGATCCAATTCCCTTCAAAAAGATGACCGGTACTGCAATAGTCGAGTAAGTGTAACGCGGAAGTTCTAAAAAAACAAAAACACCACCAGAAATACCTGGATGATAGCTTTAACCAGTATTTTGCTAGTTCGGTGATGAAAATATTCACGAACCTAGTTTCAGTCCTACGGAAAAGTTTGGCTATAGCCCAATCCTATTTCTGTTTTGACCACATTGGCAGTATCCGGTATATTAGCACTGATAGCAAATTTCATCCTCAGATTAGTGCCAAGAGAACTATTCATTGATGCGAAAGATGATGTAATAATTTCTACCCCCTTACCATAACCATGACTGCTTCTTTCAATCGGAAGCTACTAGGAATCAGGACTGACCTTTGGTTAAATTTTACCGAATTCCTCAGTGCTTTTGGTCGGATCTGCTTGATAAGCAGCTTTAATATTGACAGTAGCCCGCCCCGCTAGTATAGTGGCGATGGCAATTATCCATGTGAATATGAACCAATCAATGAGTTACTTAGATATTAATAATGGTTATTACCCATTTCTATTAAGACTTACTAACAGTCATTAGGTTACGCTTGCTCCAGTTACTTTTCTTGGCTTATTAGTTTTTTATAAGTGGTGACTAGGATACTGATTTTCATTTTTTTTTGCATACTGACGACGATAGCCTTATAGCTTTACTGTAACATGGTGGTAACGAATCATTTATTACCTATGACTTCTTACAGCGCTGTGACTTGGCAGATAGCGATTTTATTATCGCTATCTGCCATCATAACGTAGCATTTACCTCATCGTGAGATGAGGAAGGTTAGCTCTGTTGAGGCATGAATAAAAACTCTTTATTCATGCCCTTATCCAATGTTGCATGCGAAAACATGTCCAATAATAACGTATGTTGCGGATTAAAAATGACAAGCAGTTAAATTTAAACTATTATTTTATCTATTTTAATGTTAAAAAAATTAACATACCCGCCTGTTCATATTTTCCGATATTTCCCATCAGAGAAATGCTATCCCCTACCTTCCCGCTATTTTAAGCTCAATCTTTTTTTAGATCCTATCGTAGATACAGAAAATCCTTATTTAATTCAGTCACGTCAACATACATTGTATCCAATTCTGCTACACGTTCGCCAGAGTCGTTATTTACTCGCTAGTAACCAACACTTTTTTCGTTAAAGGTGGATTTTTTTAGATTCGGCCACTTATCAGAAATAAGATGCGGATCTGAAGGTCATATTAATACAGGCAATTTAAATGCGGCTTGAATGGCCTGCGGTAGCATCATTTTTTTGCTATGGTAGTTTATCGACTATTTATAGGCTTAACAGCTAACATAACTAGCTACTGAACCCCACTCAAAGATAGTGTTACTTTATATTTTGTAATACCATGTTACACATATTCTTGAATATATGTAAATATAAAGTTTCCATAGAAACAAAACGATAACAAAAAAGTAAAAAAGGCTCTTAGAATATGGCATTCTATATTAGAAATAAACCCCGCTACCATTAAGATATTTTAAGAGAAAAGGGTATCCAACATGTTACTGATATAATGCCATGACACTGGCTCAGTGCTAAAAACACAGCTCAATTTTTTTGATACTTAAAAGATACTTAAAAATAAAACCGAATTATTTGATAAAATACTTCATACAACTGACAGTAAGATACTGTATCTTAAAATAAAGCATTAAATAAAATATCCTTACAATTCACTTCATGTGTCAACAAAGAAAAGTATGTACACCCCTCAATACTATTTTCAATAGTATTGAGGGGTGTACATACGCAATATTGTTTCATAAATACGAATTTATAGGTAAAATAAGGCTATATAAGAAAGTGTAATTACAACTTTTTAATGAATATTACGTCTGCACTGCAAACTACTAAAAGTTATCACATTATGCTCTTACATAAGTTGCCTTATAGAAAATGGCGGTTTATTCTCAGCAGTTTTAATCGGCACGCCAAACTATGCATGCACACTGGTATTTAAGCTTATCGATATGCTGCGCATGATATTAGGCTGTGGGTAAAACAACACGTCGCACTCTGTCTGAGTATCTGCGCTTATATAACCTGAAAGCTACTCCGTCGTATCCGCTTCGCGCAATTAATTATTTTTGATAATTTCCAATTCTGCCAGTACAATATCGTGCCGGCGCTACTTCATTTTTTTAACAATATAATCATTTCAATTGCCAATCTGATTTCAGGGAATTCTTCTTCAATGATCATATTGGTATCCTGCACAACTCAAGCTATAAATTGAAGCATAGATAATATTTTCATATTTAAAAAAATGAATAAATAACTAATTTACACCACAGGAAGAATTATTTTATTTATTTACCTCTTTCTCGACGGATTAATGCCTACCAGTAACGTATAAACGTCCTCTAGGGAGCTCTATATCTACTCTACTGCTACATCAAAAAATGATAGAACCTTGCGTAGCTCTTAGAGAGCTAATCCTAAAGCTAGTTGCCACGTACGCTAAACAACGTTGATAAGTAGGGCTAATTTATTTATCAAACGCTAAAAGTGTTAATCAGCTAAGATGCCCTTTACACCATTCACCTATAACTTAATGATATAGAATTGACTTTTATGAAAATACCCTATGGTTTCAGTGAAAGATAGCATTAACACAGAGGGCAAAACAGGGTAGCTGTTTAATTTACATTAATAATTTTCTCTTCAACTTTTATAATTGGTTATTTTTTGCTAGTTTACATAAATGCGATAGCACTCTAGCGTGATTAGTCTTGTTTAAGCCATGATAAGGATCGTATCGATGACGGATTAAACTTTTTTAAAACTATAACCACTATGACCGCTATAGAACAATAATTCAGATAACTTAATGAAAGCATTATATTTATTCTGGACTATCTAAAACCCAAGATCCTCTTTCGTGATATCACTAGCCTACTGCTAAACTCGTACTCCTATGCCGCTAGCATTACATTGTTTAGCGATCGGTTTCGCGATGCTAACCTAACGAAAAACTATTTGTACCGAACCACACGAATTTCTTTTTGGCGCAGTTGCCGCGCTTTAGCGTTGAAGCTAGGATTTTATCTGCTACAGCAAGCATAGCAAGCTACCATGTCAAACCATCAGCGAAAACTATGTATTAAAATGTAGCACTGTCAGCTTCAAATTTTATAAAGATATTTTACGCCCACTTGGCGTAAAATACTAGTAGTGGATGATCTGTTGGTCATAAAGAAGAAACTATCTGCCTCAGCAGATAAAACTAATTCAGCAGGGAGATTCAATATGCACCTCATTTATTATAAATTTAGCCAACTTCAAGGGCTAAACACTTCTTAACAATATTGACGGAGCTAGTTTATTGTTTAGTGCACCCTTCCAAAGCGAATAATGACAAGAGCCTCGCGATACAGTGTGAGGCTATGTTAGCATAACTCCACATTATTCCCCTGACGTAAATCGTGATTCATGAGCTATCAGGTACTTGCCCGTAAGTGGCGTCCGCAAACATTTACCGATGTAGTAGGCCAGGAACATGTCCTAACGGCGCTAAAGAACGGAATTTCATTGGGTAGGATTCATCATGCCTATCTTTTATCTGGCACTCGTGGTGTAGGTAAAACCACGATTGCCCGTTTATTGGCCAAAGGGCTGAACTGCGAAACTGGTATTACCAGCATCCCTTGTACTAAGTGCGATAATTGCCGGGAAATCGAGCAGGGCCGCTTTGTCGATCTGATTGAAATCGATGCCGCTTCGCACACTAAAGTTGAAGATACCCGTGAACTGCTGGATAACGCCCAATATGCCCCGGCGCGCGGCCGTTTCAAGGTATATCTGATAGATGAAGTGCATATGCTGTCCCGCTACAGCTTTAACGCTTTGTTAAAAACCCTTGAGGAACCTCCGGGGCATATTAAGTTTTTACTGGCCACTACCGATCCGCAAAAATTACCGGTGACTATCCTTTCCCGTTGTCTGCAATTCCATTTAAAGGTACTCAACGTTGAGCAGATCCGCAACCAGCTATCCTCCGTCTTACAACAGGAGCAGATCGTTACCGAGGTGCGAGCGTTGCAGCTACTAGCTAACGCCGCCGACGGAAGCATGCGAGACGCCTTTAGTTTAACCGACCAGGCCATCGCCATGGGGCAGGGTGAGGTAAGGACCAAGACAGTAAGTCTGATGCTCGGAACACTCAATATCGAGCAGCCGCTAGCGCTTATCGAAGCATTGGTTAACGCTAATGGCAGCGCGATGATGGCGCAACTTGCACAATGCGCTGCCCGCGGCATAGATTGGGAAAGTCTGCTTGTTGAGATGCTTTCTTTATTGCATCGTCTTGCACTGGCTCAACTAGTACCAGACCAACTAAATGATGAGGATGATCCGACTAACATACTACGTTTGCGCGCATTAGCCCAGAGTTTACCGCCAGCCGATCTGCAATTGTACTATCAGACCCTGCTTATCGGGCGAAAAGAATTGCCCTTTGCACCCAATTCCCGGATGGGAGTGGAAATGACGCTACTGCGCGCGCTAGCGTTCCATCCCGCTATAGTAGAAACAGTAATAAATACCGCTAGCACAGAAAAAAAAACAGATAAATTCAGCAATAACAGGCGTAAAGATAGCACGCCCATCCGGGCGATCACAGCAGCTAGTGCTCCTAATGCATCTGCAGCCATGCTCACACCGGCGAGATTTACACTTTACGATTCCAGGCAAACCAGCGTAAATGCGATAGCGGCTGCTCAAAGCGTGCCCGAGTCATTGTCCTTTTCCGACAGTGTTAACGACTGCCGTATTAATAACGAAGAAGAAAGTTTAATACAAGCCTATATCGCCAGCGACTTTGATGATAAAGCCCAGAGCGAGCGGCAAGACGGCTGGCTGACTCCTAAGAAAGACTTGTCGCAAGCATCATCTTTCCGGTCATTTTCTAAAGAAAATGACCCGTTACCGGATGCGACAGCAAAGCTTTTGCAGGCCCGCAACACCTTATTAAAGCACCGGGAGAGTAAAAAAACGAAAAAGGGTAAACTAGCGCTGGCGCGCCAAAAAACTACCGATAACGCGCTATTGCAGCCGGCCAGTAGGAGCGGACACATACAGCAACACCAACAGTCTGCCGCCAGCCGGGAAAATCTGCCAAAAGCTCCGCGATTAGAGATGGATCGATGGCGGGGCAGCCAACAGTCTGAAGCGGCTCCGGAGAAACCAGTAACTACTCCAAAGTCGTTGCACACGGCGCTAGGGTATGAAAAAACGCCGGAGTTGGTATTCGGCCTAGCCGAAGAATTGCTTACACGCAATCCCTGGGCAGCACAGATCAACTGTCTAGCGATGCCAAGAATGGCGCAACAGCTAGCTTTGAATACCTGGAAAGAGGATTTGGCACCGAGCAAAGTTTGTTTACACCTACGCACCTCGCAGCGTCATCTAAATTCAGCCGCGGCACAAAGCGCTCTTTGTGCCGCGCTGAGCGCTGGACTAGGCGAACCAGTTGAATTAACCATAATTGAAGATGATAATCCAGCGATAAAAACGCCATTAGAATGGCAGCAGACAATTTATGAAGAGAAACTAATACAGGCGCGAGAAGCAATTATGAACGATGCACACATTCAGATGCTACAATGCTTTTTCGATGCAAAACTAGATGAAAATAGCATCCAACCTGTATAACTGCCACACACGGCAAAATTCCACTAGGGTAAGCTCGATGTAACTAAGAGAGAATGCTATGTTTAGTAAAAACGGAATAGATAACCTGATGAAACAAGCCCAACAAATGCAGGAAAAAATGCAGTTGATACAAGAAGAGATTGCGCGGCTGGAGGTGACAGGAGAATCAGGCGCCGGCCTTGTCAAGGTCACAATTAATGGGGCACACAATTGCCGCCGTGTCAAAGTTGACCACAGCCTGCTGGACGATGATAAAGATATGCTGGAAGATCTTATCGCAGCAGCGTTCAACGATGCTGCGCGCCGCATTGCTGAGATCCATAAGAAAAAAATGGCTGCCGTTTCCAGTAGCATACAGCTTCCTCCTGGTTTTAAAATTTCATTCTGATGCAAAAAAATCCTTTAACTGGAGGAATTAGACGAAAGCTTTGCGCCGCCTGCCAACCAGGCGGCGGACAAAATCTGCCTAATGAAAAGCAGCTTTAAAACAAAAACATTTTGAAAGTTATATCCTGGTAAACTTCTCGACATAGAAAAGAAGTAACCACTAACCTATAATAATAGGGTTTTGGTAAGCTGGAAGCTTAAATGCTGTAAAGAAACACCCCATTACTATTCTATTCACTGGCAAATCAGCATCTCATCAAGTTCTGACGCCATACCTGACTCAGGGGGGTTGTCTATCGACAGGGGTGCATTTTTTATTTTCTTCTTAAAATTTAGCTACAAGTATGGCTTCTAAGACATTTTTAGAGGTTAGTAAAACAGACTATCTAAGTTATTTACATCCTGATAACGCCAATATACTCTTTATCTATTCTTGCAAAAGCAATGGTATTATTAATACCTTTAAATCTCTTTATTAGAAACTTATAAATATAAGTTAAGTAGGCTATTGGTAAACCTAAGCTCCATTAAGCTTACTTTTTAAATCAACTGAATCTTGCTATTTTAGCCGCTTATTTTAACTGCAAAATAAAAAATAGAAGCGTTCTCTCTATAGTTTATATGTTACACTTAATAAAATATATAATTTCTCTTATATAATTATATAAAAGAAAAGAAGATTCATTATTTACTTTATTTTTTTTAAACTTAGTATGCTACCTACTATATAGGTATGTGGCTATAACCTACCCGCATGCTTAATTTTTAATGGTGATCAGATTTATAAATAAAAATAAAGTGAATTGTCGTAACTGACACTATATTAATATTCTGATTTCTCTCATAAAAATAGGGATCAGTATACAATATCTATCCTGTGGATTGAAACTGTCGTCAAGCACATTAAAAACGTTCTGTATCTCCTCTATTCCAAGAGGAACCGCATTATTTTTAATGCACTTAATATTGAATCCAAGTAATATTTGAGCAAATCCTTATATGATTAAGGCGTTATAATTGTGCTTGTTACAGTGAGTAATTTGTTTATCCGGATTAATTAAGACCTTAGAAGGACTTTGCTGGTCATTGAATAAGTAAACTGCAAATTTACCCGATTAGTCTATAGGCGTTCAATCACTAAGATGTTCTAATACCATATCAATTACTTGCCAGGGCAAGCGTGCTAGATCATTAAAAACGGCACTGTAAATTCTTGCGGGCCTAGAAAGAGATAGGAAAAAATATTGCAGGAATGCGTATGCCTTTACCTTAGCGCTTATCGGCTCCAGGATCGTCTTAGCGATACTGTCTCCAGAATAATAGCCTAAGAGAAACAGTTCCTCGAGGAGGAGGACGTTGTTCTACACCATTTTCTAGCTACATTTATGCTAAAGACATTGTGGTCCTACGGTTCTGGAAGCTTACAACGAATTTAAAGCGGACTAGCGGGTAAAATAACATAGGACCCAGCCCTTACTGGATGAAGGGATCCTTACTGACTTACAAAAGGTTAAATTGGATGATTAAGCAAGTTTCGCCGAACCGAAGAGTCAAGGATGTGCAGTTGGTAGCTAGAGCTTATCACTGATAGAAAAAACATCGCAATAACGGATCCTACATGGCGTTCTGCTATACAGAACCATAACAAACCATTTTTTTACTTACTCTAACTCATAGCGACAGCGGGAACAATAATATCTATATCTGGATATAGATATTATTGGGGGTTTTCCTTTGCTTGGATATTTAGCTTATTACCAGCACCTCTTATACCTCGCGCCCGCGCGAGGTATAAGAGCAAAAACTGCTGAATCTATCGAATACACACTGTATTAGTGGAGAGAATTAAACCCTATACAGTGGCAAATGCTTACGATATTGCCTAACTAGCGGTATCTGATATCCGCCATTAGCAAATAAAGTATAACATTATTTAAGAAGAACCACAAACAGAGCACCTTGCTAAAAACCAACAATTAATTGATAAAACCAGGCACTTACTTACCATAAATTCTTTCTTGGCTAAGAAAGGTGAAAATATTGAGTACTTTATACCAGATAAATTACGCAAGATATTTATGGCAGAAAAACATAGCCTAACGCGACTGGATTAAATCGCTAAATAAGCAGAAAAAACCATCTATAGTCAACCCTCTCTGTGAAGAGGAAATCAGTAAAAAACTGACATGATAAGTGGTAGTAATCCCCGAAAGATTCCCTCACAATCCGGAATAAATCGAAATACCTGAACTCAAGAAGAAGATTCAATGCATTGAAATGGAAAATAAAAATTAAAAAAAAGCTACCGTGCCTAGATGTTAAAAACTCTAAACAGTTTACATTTTCTGAAAAAAACAGAGTGCATTATCTTCTTTTCACATTTTACTATATATTCAGGGTTTGTTACAATAGTTAAAGTTACTGTAAAAGTTATCCTGACAAGTTAAACGGCAAGCGAATAAGGTATTGTTTAGTTAAGTGCGTATTGCACAGTATCAACTATGATGTGCAGCTGGTGTGAAAAATATTGCCATCATGGCACAATACAAAGATCCTTCCGGATTGGCAGGAAGTTGGCTCGCAGCTGGAGTCATTAAAAATTGGGAATGGTCAATTTTAGCAGATAGCGCATAGGTATTAATATGGTGGTCACGAGGATTTCGCAATTCTAATTATCTTGAGTGCGTTAATTGTCTGAAATGAAACTAAACTAGGTATAATACGGTGATATGACGTATATCTGGACTGTGAAACGCAGAGCATACTTTTGGAGTTGCGCTCGATCTGTTCCTAAGGAAACCAGGGCTGAACTATGTCATTTCTCGGATAGCGAACTGACTATCAAAAAACTGGAAATCGCATAAGAAACGCATGGTGAAGAAGCCAAAAGCTATATTCCACAGTGCCACTAAGTATCACTATTAAGAGTAGGTAGTTTAGATAGTTACTGTAGCATGACTGTTCAAAAAAACGTGAGTCACGCGTGGTAACCATTGGGATAACAATCCAATGAAGCGCTTCTTCAGAAATCTGAAGACAAGTGGATACCGGTTAACAGGCTAGACAAGCTTCAGCGAAGCTGATCATAAAATTACATGCTATATCGTAAGATATTATAACTTGTTAGATATTACATCGCACTCGGGCTGTATGAATATAACTATGTGGATTATCAGCAAACACATCAAAAATTAGATACTATAAAAACTATTATTGCAATAGCCGGTTTTCGTTAAGCGCTACAAAGAATAACGCCTAAGTGATTTACAAAGTATGTGTTGGAGTGCTTAAAGGGATAAACATCTTTATGTCAAACAAGAAAACTGCCATGATCTAGCTATCGTATAAATAACCCTAGTCGAATGTTGTAATCTTTCCCTTTTAGATGTATTTGAACAATTCAAAATATTAAATGATGTTAAACATCATATTATAGCCGATAAAAAATATATGCTTACCAATAAAATTGCTATCTGAAGCATTCATAAAAGCACATTTATAAATCAAGTTTAAATTTAGAGAAGAAATCTCTGCATTTTATAAAATCAGAAAGATATCTTCTCGCCTTAATACTGAGAAGAAAGTAGGAAGCTATACAAAAAACTATTAATTCATAAATTAGTAGTGATGACCTATATATACCAATATATAAAATTCAGCTGGCTAATATCGTGTAACGAGATAACTAAGGCGGTTCACATGCACCAGCGAGCAGCCGTTCTATGAGGCCACTACGCCGCTGGGTACGAGTGGTAATAGCGTACTGCACTACCTCATCGGTAGTGTAGAGAGAAAACTGCGCACGAGCCCGCGTCACTGCGGTATAAAGCAACTCCCGCGTCAACACCGGCATAATTTTATTGGGCAATACCAGTGCTGTATGTTCGAACTCTGATCCCTGAGATTTATGTACCGTCATTGCAAAAGCCGTCTCATGCTCCGGCAGTCGACTTAATGGTACTGCCTTAATACCGCCATCCGGTAGGGAAAAGTGCACGCGTAGCGTCTGTTCGTCCTCCATGAGTAAAATTCCGATATCGCCATTGTACAGCCTTAGCGACGGAGCATTACGTACGATCATCACCGGTCGGCCAATGTTCCTGAAGGTAAGAAACCCCGCTTCCCTCAAAGCCTGTTCAATACGATCGTTAAGACCAGCAACTCCAAACGGCCCCTCACGCAGCGCACATAGCAAGCGGAATCGGCTGAAAGCCTTTAAAATAGCGGCCGGTTTGTCACGATAGCGTACTCGTTGAAGATAATCCCGGTAACCGCTAACACAGTCGTCTAACAAACACTGATAGTCTGCTGCCTCACGCAGAGGGGTGTAGTTTAAGTCTGCCGCCGTACCGACATGCAACAGATCCAGTGCGACTTTCTCAGCGCCGGCGTTGATCGCGTTAGCCAACCGTCCAATACCGGAATTCTCGTTAAAGCGGTAGCTTTTACGCAGCAGACACAGACTATCAGCAATACCGTAAGTATTACTACCGCCCTCTTTCGGTAGTGTAAAGCCAGTTAATCGTGCCAGTTGCGCACGCCGCGTGGGGCTGTAACCAACCTCAGCAAAATGGCAGATATCCCCCAATACCGCCCCAGCTTCCACCGACGATAGCTGAAAACGATCTCCTAGGAAAATTACCCGTGCATCCGGCGGAAGCGCTGCAATGATATTCGCCATCATCGGTAAATCAACCATCGACGCTTCATCAATTATTAAGAGATCCACATGCAGTGGGTTACCGCGGTGATAGCGCATCCGCTGACTATTAGGCTGCGCTCCGAGCAAGCAATGCAGCGTTATCGCCTCGCGCGGCAACCACTGTTTTTGATCTTTGTCTAATCCGAAACCCTGCAACGCTAACCCCAGAGACTTACTCAGCCGTACTGCAGCCTTACCAGTGGGGGCCGCCATCAGTATACGTAAACGCTGCCCGGTGCTAAATTGCAGGAATGTCGCCAATAGCTTTGCAACTGTAAAGGTTTTACCAGTGCCTGGCCCGCCAGATATCAGCGCTACAGGATGAGTTATAGCAACCGCAGCAGCAATTTTTTGCCAGTCAATTATAACAGCTGACCTTGGCCCTGGAAAGTAACGCGCCAGCACCGCGGAAATGCTAGCATCGTTACCCTTCACCGGCGCCCGTGCTCGGTTAAAAAACTCTGCCACTGCACATTCATAACGCCACATGCGCTGTAAATACAGACGCTGATTATCTAAGACTAACGGGGTCGAACAGCGACCGTCGCTGACTGCTGGAGATGCCAGTAGACATTTCTGCCAATCTTCTTGAGAGGGGCTACCAGCCTTTAGCCAAGCCTGTTGCGCTAGCCGCGGCATTCGGCCATCAAATAGCCGCTCCGGAGTTAATAGCGCCAGCGGCAGACAAATATGGCCAGCACCGGTATCTGCGCTAAGCCAAGCGCTAGCTAGCATTAGTGCAGGCTCAGCAGGTGTTGCAAGCATAAAGGCGAATTGAACGTCCAGTGCTCTCCATAGGCGTGAAAATTGTGCTTCAGCAAGAATAGCTTTCATTATTAAACCTCTTGCGTTAATCTTTTTGCCCCATCGGCGGCTACGTGCCGCCAGTGAATAACGAATCGATCTCATCGATTAGAGCGCTATCCGGACAGCAGTAATAAATACCATTCTTTGACTGCATCAGATCAACGCCGCGCAGAAACAGATAATACACGCCGCCGAAATCACGTGAATAGTGATAGTCCGTCAGACGGTGACGTAGATAGCGATGCAGCGCCAGTGTATACAATTGATATTGCAGATCATAGCGGTGATCAATTATAGCCTGCTCCATCGCTGGCTGAGTGTAAGCAACACTCTCTTCCCCTAGCCAGTTAGATTTATAATCCAGTAAGTAATAACGGCCCCGCCAGCGGAAAACAAGGTCAATAAACCCCTTCAGCATTCCCTTAATCTGTGGAAAATCCAGCGGCGGACAACGTGCCGACAGCGGATCGTAGTACTTACAGATCTGATCCAGGTCAGGCGCCTGTACTAATGCATCGACGGGTAAATAAAATTTCAGTTCAGCCCGCCGACTATCAGGCGTTAAACGCGCAAGAGACAACGAGCCGTTGTCCAGTGGCATAGTGATAATTTTTTCCATCCATTCTGTCATCACCATCAACCAACTAGCGTCAATACCATTTTGTGCCAACTGTTCGCTAAGCCACTGCAGATCCAGTGGCTGATTAAAATCCAGCTTTTCAAACAGGCCATGCAAAAACATCCCTGGCTTAGTGCCACGCGGAAAGGTATGCGGCGTTAGCTGCAATGTCTCCTGTTGCTTCCCCTCCCCTAGGGTGTCCATATCCAACCGTGGCTGTAACTTCATCACCACCGAGTTGCTGCCGTGCCGTTGCAATTCAGAATAGCTGGTAACACGCCAGGGATCGCTCGCTGGTTCAGACCAGCATCGAGCGCTTAGAGCTTGCGTTAACGGTGGCGTAACTTTAAGCGGTTGCGCTGAAACGGGCTGTACCTCACATAAAACAATATCGCTACCGGCACGATTTACCAGTGTTGCTAACTGTTCCCGCAAATCATTGGCATCACCGTTTTGGCCCTGCTGAATCAGATAACCTAGAGCGCTTAAATGCAGATCGCTAGCACCAATTTTTTTACGATTACCACGATACAGTGGCGCTATGCCAAGACTGCAATGATAAATAGAGCGCGTTAGCGCCACGTACAGCAACCTCAAATCCTCTGCAAGCCGCTCCTCCTCCGCCAGTTGTAAACTCTCCCGCGCCGCGCGAAGATCTAGCGAGGCCCTGTAAACTTTGCGATCGTGAAATAGCGGCCGCTTTTGTACCCGAAAATTAGCTATGAACGGTAAAAATACAACCGGGAATTCCAGCCCTTTCGATTTATGTATTGTGATGATTTTTACTAGATGACGATCGTTTTCTAGCCGCAATTGTTGATTCGCCGCCTGCGGATTAGGAGACGCTATTTGTAGCGCCAACCAGCGAACAAGAGCATATTCGTTCTCCAGCTGTGTCGAGGCTTCCTGTAACAATTCGCCCAAATGAAGGATATCAGTCAATCGGCGTTCGCCACCCTGGCTAGCTAAAAGGTTTTCCGCAATACGATAGTTTATCATCATCTGACGCAGCATCGGTAATACGCCGTTTTTTTGCCAATGATGGCGATAGCCAGCGAACTCCTCAACCCGCTGTTCCCAGGAATTTTCATCGTTGTTTAGCGCGTAAATAGCGATAGCATCGAAACCTAACAGGGTAGTAGCCAATGCAGTACGCAATACGGTATCCTTTTCAGGTGTCAATACTGCCTGCAAAACCCACAGCAGTTCGCGTGCTTCGGACGTGTCAAAGACGCTATCCAAGTTAGATAAATACACCGCCGGGATCATCAACGACACCAGCGCATCGCGTATCAATATCGCCTCGTATTTGTTTCGTACTAGCACTGTAATATCCGACGCTTGCAAAGGCTTCCGGCCCCGGCGGCTTTCCAACCAAGCTTCTCCTGCATGCGCTGCGTGAAGCCAATTGCAGATAGTAACGGCACATTGCTGCGCCATACACTGTTGGTATTCGCTTACACCCACACCATTTCCTGGCTGTAGCCAAACGCGCAACGCCGGCTGTGGCTCTCGTTTCACTAGTAGTCGCAAACAGGCATTAACTTCCGCAGCAGTAGCTGGCAAAAAGGGGATCGCACTAAAAATAAATGGCGCTGATAGGCTTTGAAACAGCTGATTTACCGCATTTATCATCCCCGGCGTGGAGCGCCAATTGGTATTAAGGGTATAGTGAGCGTCTACTTCACTGCGGGCACGCATATAGGTAAAAATATCCGCGCCACGAAATGCGTAGATTGCTTGTTTCGGGTCTCCTATTAGCAATAAGGCACAATCAGGTTTAGCGCCATATATGCGCCAGGCAATATGGTATTGTTGTAAATCAGTATCCTGAAACTCATCAATCATCGCCACCGGGTAACGTAAGCGCACTGATTCGGCCAAGGCTTCACCACTATGGCCAGCCAACGCCTGCTCTAAATGGCTTAGCAAATCATCGAATCCCAGCTCTGCCCGTCTCCATTTTTCCTGCTTAAGTCCTTGACGGATCTCTACTAGCGCCATTGTAAAAATTAGATCGCGCAGAGACGTCTTGTGCTGATAAAAAGCCTGTACTGCAAAGAAGAGTGTATGGTAAGGTGGATCGCCAGCGGTTGTTTTTCTTGCCAATACAGCGTTTGTAAACCGTTTCATCTCATCAGGAACCTGATAATCAACGGTGGGCTGTTCCGCCCAGAGATTAATTTTCGCAAGCCAGGATAGTAGGTTTTTACTGCTATAAATTCGACGGTCGAGTTTGTGGGCGTTAAAAATTGCCGGGATCTCCGCCGCCGCCGCACTCCACTGTCGCTTAAGGTCGTTAATATCAGCAATGATACGTGCATGACGTGCTAGGATGGACTCACTTAGCTCCGGTGGAGCATGCACCTCCGGCAGCTCTCCCTGCAGATAGGGGCACAATTCCGCTAATAGGTTTTCCGGCCCTTCCCAGTACTGCTGTACCATACGCGCAACCTCCAGCGGCAATGGATAGCAATGGCGACGCCAGAAGTCAGCGCTCACCTGCTGGCGTAGAACTTTTTCTTCTTCCAAAAAAGTTTTTTTAAAAAACATCCCTGATTCGATGACCTTGTAGTTCAATATACGCTGACAAAAGCCATGAATGGTAAATATCGACGCCTCATCCATCTGTCGCTCCGCCGTCAGCAAATGCAAAGCGGCAAGCCTATGATTATCGAGCTGCGCCAACAGTGCCGCTAGTAATGGATCATCGCTTTTACCGCGTATGCAAGCCAGCCGCAACTGGTGGATATTGTCTTTAATACGGCCGCGTAGCTCCTCAGTGGCAGCTTCTGTAAAGGTTACCAACAATATTTCTTCGACGCTTAAGGGGCGAGAAAACGCCGAAGCTCCGCGCAGGCCGAGCAGCAAACGAAGATAAAGCGTGACTATGGTGTAAGTTTTTCCCGTACCCGCCGACGCTTCGATAAGGTGGGTACCCTGCAGCGGTAATGTCAGGGGATCAAGGGTCTCAGTGGTCTTCAATACGTTCATTTTCCTTAGGTTGCATCAACACGAGCAATCGCCGCGAGCAATTGGATCGCCTCCTTATCGCCCTCAGCATCCACACAGTTATACCGTTATACAGCCGCAAGAACTGATACTTGCCTCTAATTCTGACTGCTTTCATGGAGAGCTTCTCTTATCGGATACTACCTATTTGCACCCATCCTAGCGTAGTTTCGCTCATAAAAAACTAAAGCGAAGCATAATAACTTATTAACTAGTCTCAATACCCCTCTCTAATACCTGCTTTGCGGGGGAGTTCGTTCCTGACAGATTTTTTATAGTAACACTCACGTGTAAACTCAAAAGTTACGAGGCATATATCCGTTATCAACTGTGCCCTTTGCAAGCCTAGTTCAGTCTTTCTTTTTACGCTTCTCAGAATCAGTCTGCGCTAGATTAAACACAAAGAGTGGTAGCAAATAACGTTCGGTAGCTGAGATAATCGCCTCAATATGTTGTTGATCTAGCTGGTGCATTAACCGTTTCAGATAAGGATCCTTACCTTCGCCGGGAACGTGGGCATTCCCCTGCCAGGCCTGGATAAGCTTATCACGCGCCTGCTCCTGGTGACTCTCATCCCAATTAATGCGCTGCGTCTTCCGGTTGTAGCAGTGGTTCAACCATGCTTCCCCTGAACGCGGCAACAGCAAAAGCGGCACCGTCATTCCATGACAGTAGCCGGAAATCAATGAAAGTAAAAATACTTTTGCTTGAGTGGCAGGCAGTGGCGCAAAATGCCACTCGCCGCGCATGCCGAACATCCGGCTCGCACCTTCGCCACCCATAGCGCAGTACGCCAAATGCTCCAGCCACAGCAACAAGCCATCGCTAGCCGATAACACACCGGGATGCCAGCGTAGCAGACCGTTCTTCTGCACATGTGGTAACCAGCCAGAAAATGTGATGTTCTCCAATGTTAGATCGACCTCAAGACTATACGATTCCGGTAATCGCCATGTTCGTACTTGCTTAGCTAGCACTGCCATATCTTGACACTGTTTAGCCCAATAAAGCTCACCGAAAGCGCCATAGGGCAAAATACCAGCAGCACGCACTTGGCTAAATAGCCAGTCGGTACTTTCCCCGTTGATAAGCGAGTTTACTAGTCTTTTATTAAGTTGATAGCGAGTCAAACCGTCAATAATAAAAGGTTCGTCCGTCGCTAGCTCAAGCGATCTCTGGTGGAAAGACACTGCAAGACGCTGTACAAACCAAGCGCAAACCGGGTGGCGATAAAAGCGCATTAACTCATCCAGCGCTAGCGTCTCATAGGGTGGTACCTCTGTTAATGGAGCGACAAAATCTGGCTGCGGCTCGCCACCTGCGCTGGCGGCCGGCAGCCACTCAGCGGCAAAACTTTGCTTTTCGCTATCGGGCAGAAAATTTTCCGGCGCAAAAGGCATGCGGCTATACCACTGCCGAATATGTGCACTCACCCGGTCTGCGCTGCTTTCATTATCGGCGCGCTCATCGCCGGGCAAGTAAAAACTTTGAGCAATATAATCGCTCAGTTCGCTCACGAGTATTGATGGATAGCGCAAAGTATTATCCTGGATAGCGCGGCCGATAAAACTGATATATAGCCGCTGCTGCGCGGACATCAACGCCTCTAGGAATAAGTAACGGTCATCATCACGTCGGCTATAATCACCGCATCGGGGTTGCTGCGCCATAAGGTCAAATCCCTCCGGGGGTAATGTGCGCGGATAAACGCCGTCATTCATACCCAGCAGACACACCACCTTAAAAGGAATAGAACGCATAGACATTAACGTACAGAAATTAATGCTCCCAGCTAGAAAACACTGGCTAACCCGCTCCTGATCTAAGCGTACAGCTAGTTCATCTTGTAAAATCTTCACTGGTACCGGTTGATTATATCCTACCTGCAAACCGCACTCTAGCAACTGCCGCCACTGTTTTTCTAGTAGTGCCAGTGCTACTTCTGCTTCAGCGTCTGGCATAAAGAAATCCTTACTCATTTCACGGGCACAGCCTAACCAAGCGTCTAGTAACCGGGGTTGAGAAAGCCGGCTACGCCACTGGCGTAGCTGCGTTAAGAATTCTGCTAACTGTCCAACTAAACCGGCTACCAAACCGCTGGATGCGTCATAAGGTAAAATACCCTGCCAGTTACCGCTTTCACTATCCATGGCGTAGCCTAGCAGCATGCGCGTAAGCCCAAACTGCCAGGTATGCTGACCGGTAGTGGGTAGCATCAATTCACGCAAGGTATCATCGTCCAATCCCCAGCGGATACCGGACTCCGCTACCCACTGGCGCAACAATTCAAGGCCCTGCTCATTGATAGCGAAACGGGCAGCCAGCGCTGGAACCTCTAGAAGTGCTAGAACCTGCTCAGCGACAAACCGACTGTACGGTAACTCCAGGAGGGTAAGAAATGCCGATAGAACTGGATGGGGATGGCGCGCTAGACAGTCAGAAATGGCGAAAGGTAAATAGCGTTCCCCGGCAGTATTACCGAATACCGCTTGTATTGCTGGCGTATAACGGTCTATGTCGGGTATCATAACGATGATATCACGCGGTCGTAGTGTAGGATCCTCCGTGATCATCGCTAGCAGGTTATCGTGCAGGACTTCCACTTCTCGCTGAGGGCTATGGCAGACGTGCAGGCTCACTGAACGATCGTCAGGCCTCAGCCGACGCTTGCCACCGCCCTGCTCGGATATTTTGGAATCTATACCAATCACAGTGTGATCCTCAAGTATTAGGATATCACGCTGCAGAAGGCTCAGTACTGTATCCTCCGCCGGTTCAACAAAGGCATCTATTTCTGCAATACCATCCATCTGAGCTAGAAGATAGAGGTTATCGCTCCCTTGCTTACCCCAGGAGGCGAGCAAAGGATTACTGATTTTCTGTTCTCCAAGCTCATTGAACAGCGGCGTATCAACCTGCTCAGGGAGTCGAAATAGCGCCTGCTCAGTTTGCTGCTGATAGTGCCGGCGAGGACGGTGTAACAACCGCGCTAGAAAAACGCGATCGCGTATACCCCCCCAGTAATAACGGCACGGATTCGTAAATAGTAGGTGAATATCGATATAACAGCTAAGCGCCTGCAACGCTTTTAAATAGGCGGGCGGTAGAGCCGAGATACCGAAGATAAATACCCTCTCGGGTAGTTCCTGCTGCCACTTCTGTCTTTCCGTTAGAGTCTGTATAAAACGCTGATAAAGATTAGAACAGTGCCACAGCGGCTCCCCTGCATGTTCCATATCCGCTATCAATGCCTGCCAAAGCGGGGCCTGCCACCGTTGCGCCTCTCCCGCGCTGTCAATCAATTCACCACGTTGCCAGCTTTCCAGCCAATCAGGGCGGTATAGCAAATATTGGTTAAACAGATCGGCTATCTTAGTTGCAAACTGAAAACCTTTACGCTTATCCTTATCGTTATGCAGATAGTCGCCTATCACTGCAAAATTAGGATGCTGACACAGGCGCGGCAACAGTCCCATTAATCGCCAAGTCATCACTGGTTTTGCAAACGCGCTTTCATATGGAATATCAGGAAAAACGCGGGTAAACATTTGCCAGATAAAGCTGGAAGGCAGCGGAAAATCGATATTAGCCGCAATGCCGAACTGTGCCGCCAGTTCCATCTCTATCCACTGTGCCATGCCTTTGCTTTGCACCAGAATAATTTCAGGTTGGAACGGATCGCGAAGCCGTTGCCCTGTAATCAACGCGGCGGCAAGTGTATTAAGCCGATTTAACTGATTAGAATGATAAACGGTAAACATAAACTCCTCACTATGGATGCCATAGCCCTGGGACACACTGACTACCTGCGCCAACTCTATCGTTGTTAGCTCGGAATAAAAGTGATCACTTGTGTATTGCACTACTGGATCCCTATAAACTCACTTGTTTAAACTGATGTGCTCATCAGTATCTGCAATGACCGTGGTGGTAATAACCCCCCCGAAGGCAGACTTAACTGCAGGTATGTTTAATTAAGATAATCCGCCAACTGCATGGTAGAGCTAGCACGTCTGCAGTCACCGACTAACGGATTAACTCCAACCATTAATTCTTCAGGCTTAATGCCAACGTAACATCTTGTAGCACCGCTAAAAACCGCCAGTTTCTGCTGATACTCCAGAAACCCCATCATCTTGATGAAACGCACAACACCATTGATAATAACGCCCCTGCTAGAACAACACACTGCTTCTGGATAGGATATATAGTATGGCGCACGGTCGAGAGGGGAGGTTAGCTCTTATGTTATTATGATTGCGGCGGGGCCCTTCCTTCGTAGGTATATTGAGCGTTCTGTTTTCTTATAGAAGAATAACGTCTTTCCTAGAAGATTAAGTATCTTGTTTATTTCAGATAAAACGTCGCGTTAAAACTAGCGCCAGCGTCTTTTTTTTTATCACTGTAGATTACTCTTCTCTCATGGGAACGTGCCACATCGCTTATCGTTTATCCAAAGTCAAAATCTAACAAACTATTGCGCTACGCCCGGAGGAAATAGGTAAGTGCTGTATTTAGAAACACCTTAGACAGAAAAGGATCCCCAGCGCTGGAAGCGAATAAACAACAGCATAAACACTCGGTACCGACATAAGGAACTTTTGCAGTGATACAAAAGATTCTGGACTAATGTACGGTTAATTCTGGATTCTTTTAAGTTCTAAAATGTTTTTTCTTGGTAGAATAGAATTATTTGCAAAAATAATCAGGTTAAATTTATGAAGATTTTTAACGATATATCTTATTTCTAGAATTTCATAAAATTAAATAATTATTTTTCCTATTATTGGTGTTTGTCAGAACTACTAATGATAGTATATTTTAAAAGCGAAACTCTATACCATATTCTTGAACTTTCTAGTAAGGAAGATTTTAGTGCTTAACTAAAATTAAGCACCGCATTAGTTTTTTAGTATATACTTTTGATTTATTTTGTTAAGAATACAGAGTTACATTCGTGCAGGCTGAACGCAATGTAATATCCAACAAGTTGTTAATATCTCACGATATAGCATATAATTTCATGAGCTGCTTCGCTGGAGTTTGTTTAGCCCTTTAATTGGCATCCACTCGTTTTTCAGATTTCTGCAGAAGCAATTTATCGGCTACTATCCCAATACCTACCACGTTGACTTATGCTTTTCTTAAAACGCTAGTGACATGCTAACTGTCGGAACTACCTGCTCGTATAGTGACACTATGAAATATCACTCTGACTGCTTTATACCCAACGTTTCTCAGTCTAGATATACATCACATCACCGTATTATACCTAGTTTAGCTTCATTTCAGATAACTGACACACTCAAGATAATTAGGATCGCAAAATCCTCGTGACCACCATATTGATACCTATGCGCTATCTGCTAAAATTGACCATACCCAATTCTTTAATGACCCCGGCTGAGAGCCAGTTCTGCCAATCCGGAAAGCCTCTTTGTATTGAGCCATGGTGCGATACTTTTACACCAGCTGTACATCAATGGCTGATACTGTGTAGTATATAAACCTAACTGCATAATACCCTTTTTCTTTGAGCTTAGGTATTTCGATCTATTTTGGGTTGTGAGAGAAACTTTCAGCGTTTCCCTCTTTTGTGTAAGAAGACAAACATCCATAACTTTTGCTGCTTGCGGGATGGTATAATATTGATTAACCATTATTTGAGTGCATTCGCGTTTGAATGTCAGGAATAAAATTTATTCTTTTATAGAAGAACTCGTGTGGTTCTAAGATAAGCATATCCCTCTTAGGTAGTAAATTTAGCGCGCCATTACACTTATCACGCTTGACGTAAGCAGTTATACTGGCATACATCTTTATGGGGCATTTCCCCGTCTGTAGATTTCTTTCAAGCAAAGTAAATTCAGCGTAGTTCCTATAATTTTACAGGCGCGCTAACGATATAAAGTCTCAATGACTTGTCTCTGTTAACAAATTCTGAAAGGAATCACCTTCCGGCATTAGAAATGCTTAGCATTGACCGGTAACGACTATGCCAAGAGTGAGCATAGTAATACCCATGCCTTGTCCTATAAAACTGCAAGTATCCACCAAACTTATCAATCATACATCGGAGGATAATCGCAAAACTACTTCACCTGTCACTGTTAATCATTACTCCTTATGACTCTAACCCATTGCTAGAATGGCTGGATTAACTTCCCCCCCCTAACATCAATCCTATGAGATAGGACAACATCAAGACCGATTAAAATATTAATTATAAATAATTTCATTACGGAATTAGTTTTTTTTGCTACGCTAATTGATATTGCTTATAGTCGTACCAAACTATGCCGCCGCAATTAGTATCACTCATCAAGTTAACGCTTATTAACTTCTATTTGATGGATGTAGAGGGGCTGTCTGGCTATCACCACATGCTATAGCATCTTTGTCCGTTCGGATAAAGAACCAGCTCCAATGTGCATAGCACATGGCCTTCATCTCTCTAACTATCCTCACAGCGTGAGGTGGCCTTTAAGCAGAGTTAAAGCGTGCTAGTTCAACGCTGTTGTTTTTTTCTTTTCCCGGTGCCGGCAGCACTCTGTTCAGAGCTAACATATTTTTTGGTTATTGTACTAACGCCTCTGCTGAGCTATTGTCTCCGGACTTTATTATCCTCACAGGAGCTAGAGCAAATCAACAAAGTGTTCAAGAATTGCCTCTTCCCTTAAGATCATGCCTCGTAGGCATGATCTTAACAAGTTCCAATTCAACATAGGACAACAACAATAAATCACAAACCTTCTCAGCGCTAGAGTAATTACGCCTGTTTTACCAAAAAAGGTATTCAGCCCAAGCTTCACCGCGAATGTTAGTCGATACCTCAAACAGAAAAGCTGTGTCAGAGCCAGAATTGATTTGATCCAGGAGCTTATCAGCGTTGTCGCGCCTAATTACTAACCTACCAGACACCTGTAGTACTCCAACATCTAACGGTAATACGCAACATAGCCTGTCTATCAGCTTGAATTTTACCACTAGCGCTTAGACGTTTATCAGTACACAGCCTTAACCCCAGCCTAGTGCATTCAGTAGCGATTGGCATCCAGTCATAAACACAAGTTGGGCAGCGCCGTAGAGAAAAATATTTACCGTCAGACTATTGCAGCACCAAAACCCCGCTGAATCCGCTAGCGCTTCCTCAGGATCATGCTATATGGCAAAATACTGCTATAGTCTTCCTACAATAGTAGGCCATTATTGAATTGCACCAGTACATAACTAATCTGATGCCGAAACATACCGATGAAGGCGTAGCGATAGGCTCATCTTCAGATGCCTTCCTGCCGTTTAGCGCCGCGTTAAACAATCTTTATTGGATGATTCTATCAACTTCCCACCAAGCTTGTACACTTAAAACCTGGCACCAATTTCCAGCGCCTACCTCGCATTATACTAATGGCATAAAAACTAAATCTCCCCACACTTTCTTTTATGGCTGACGATATGCGTCATAGTTAAGATACATATTAGACGTCGTCAAATGACGGCGAATTTCAGGCCGGTCTGGCCGAATATTACATTATTCACCTCTAGGGTTTGTCGCATATCAAATGCAGTATATAATCAGTCGTCGTTCCTACGACCATTTATTTTAAAATTAAAAATAATGAGAGGCATTATAGGTATAATAAAGTTAAAATAAACCCTATATAACAGCAGAGATAAAATGCGTAGGCTACAAAATCGTGACAGTGTGTATATCTGGGATCTTAATCACGAGAGGTGGCGGCGTTGAAGGTGCGCTCATCCCCCTGCTGAGCGTGGATATTTGCGCGACATATTTTATTGATTTTATTGCTAGAATAACTGCTAACTTACTCTAGCATTTTGAATAAGAGTTATACACCATTATCAAGATTATCAAGATTATCAAGACCTGTTTCATACGGCTAAAGGAGATTAAACTATCTTTTATGGATAAAAAAGCCTGTAATGGAGGACTGTTCTAACTGGAGTAATCTGAAAATTATGCTTAAACCTAAAATCATGAGTTGTAAAGCGCATTAGCGCAGCAGGATTCCTCTCTACTGTGCTGAATCAGCAGTATATCATGGGCTGCGCCAATTGAACCAGAGTAATAAGTGGCTGTGGATATAACCCTAGCAGCAACACCAACAACGAAGAGATAAAAAGTACCACTCCGCCGGGAGTTAGGATCCAATTGGATGACATATCACGGCATAGATTTTCCGGCGGTGACAGGTATAGACTGATCATGATGCGAAGGTAGTAGAACAGTCCGATAGCACTCCCAGCAGCAACTGCACCGGTTAACCAAACCAGCTTATTATGTACGCCCAGCGCAATAACGTAGAACTTTCCAATAAAGCCAAGAGTCATGGGGAGCCCTGCCAGTGACATCATCATTACTGTCAATATAAATGAAAGCAGCGGGCTATACCAAAACAGACCCTGGTAAGAATATAGCGAATCTACATCCCTACTGCTATAGGGGCTGGACATCAGAATGAGGACTCCGAACGCCCCAAAACTGGCAAATAGATAGCCTGTTAAATAAACGCCAACGGTTTCCAGTGCTAGCGTATGGCCATGAACTGTTATTAAACCCAGCAACAAATAACCAAAATGGGCGATAGAGGAATAGCCCAACATCCGTTTGATGTTGTTCTGGTTTAGAGCCATCAGGTTACCGAATAAAATAGAGGCGGAAGCGATAATTGTCAGCACCAATCGCACTGCATCGCTGTGCGTTATAGGTACATATAAAAATAGGCGCATAATGACTGCGAAAATTGCGATCTTACTGGCAGTGGCCAGGAAGATTAATACTGGTGCGGGCGCACCCTGATAGACATCTGGTGTCCACAAATGGAACGGCACCAATGATAATTTGAAACCAAAGCTGACCAGCATCATCCCAAACCCCGCTAGCAGCATCGGCTGCGTCAGCATGATGTTTTTATTAAACGCCTGAGCAATGGCGGTAAAAGATAACTGGCCGGTTTGAGCATATACCAGCGCCATACCGAACAGCAGGAAAGACGATGCTAACGCGGATAACAGCGTATATTTAATACTAGCTTCCAGCGAGTGCTTCTGGCGAAATGCATAGCCTACCATACCGAATAGCGGTAGAGAAATTAGCTCAATACCCAAGAACAACGCTGCTAGATGGTTGGCGCTGGCTAAGAGAATACCGCCCATCGCTGCAATTAACACCAGCAGATAGAACTCATCGCGGTTTCCCGGATACCCCACTAACCAAGTATATGCCAGCATGGTGGTGGCTAAACTAGCCACCACCACTAGACCGGTATAGAATACAGCAAACCCGTCGACGCAGATAAGTGGCGTCACATCCATCGGACCGTTTTGATGCACAAACCATAGAGATAACAGCGCCAGACTAAGCCCTATAATTGTTAGAGTGATGTTAATAAAGTGGTTGCGGCGCCACGCAATGCATAGCATCAAAACCACTACCGTTAATCCGATGATCAACAGCGGTAATAATGCGATTAGTTGTTGAAAAGTTATTGTCATATCGAATTATAACCTTATTGTTGAAATAGTGGAACTGAGGGGAGCGGCGAGGTTAAACCGGTGATGAATATTACTCATAGCGGAGGCTGAAGTGTCCATAATCAGCTGTGGGAATAACCCGAGTACCACCACCATTATCATCATTACCAAAATAATAAACCGTTCGCGCAGCGTCATGCTCGGCAAAGGATCGGTAGATTTAGCTGGGCCATAATAAGCGCGCTGTATCATGATAAGGGAGCAAACCGCCGAGAACACCAGACCAAACGTAGCAATCACCGTAATCACCGGTTCCACCAGAAAGCTGCCGAACAAAATAGTAATCTCACCAACAAAGTTGGCAGTACCAGGCATCCCGAGCATTGCAATAGCGAAGAATAACGATAACGCTGGAATAAAGCTTATCCGGCCCCACATACCTCCCATCTGCCGCATATCGCGTGTCTCCAAACGCTCATACAATTGACCGAAAATGATAAACATGCCGGCAGCCGACAGCCCGTGAGCTATCATCTGTACCACTGCACCCTGATAGGCTAGCTGGCAGCCGCTATAGATACCGATAAGCACAAAACCCATATGAGATACGCTAGTATAAGCGATAAGGCGCTTAATATCAGTTTGTGAAAACGCTATAAAGGCACCGTAGAAAATACCTACTACACCTAGCCACATAGCGATGGGTGCGAATTTATACGACGCGTGCGGGAATAGTGGCAGGCTAAAACGTAACATCCCGTAAGCCCCAGTTTTCAGCAAAATCCCCGCTAGATCCACTGAACCGGCAGTAGGCGCCTGGCTATGGGCATCCGGTAGCCATCCATGCAGTGGTACCACTGGTATTTTTACCGCAAAGGGCAAGAAAAATCCTAACATCAGCAGGTATTCTATCCGTTCTGATATCGGCGTGCGCAGTAAGTCTTCATAATTAAAGGTCCAGACGCCGGTGGTTTTATAGTGCACTAGCACCAGGCCGAGGATAGCTGATAGCATCATCAGACTACTAGCCTGTGTATAGATGAAGAATTTAGTTGCAGCAGTGATACGTGTATTACCGTCAGACCCCTTATGCCCCCACAGCGCAATAAGGAAATACATTGGCACTAGCATCATTTCCCAGAAGAAAAAAAATAGAAACATGTCTATAGCCAGAAATACACCGATAACACCGCTGAGAATCCACAACAACTTTAAGTAGAAGATCCCCTGATAGCGTTGGATTTCACGCCAAGAGCATAGGACACCCAAAACCCCAAGCAATCCAGTCAGCGCTACCATCAGCAGCGACAAGCCGTCCAGCGCCAGGTGAATGCTAATACCGAAGCGCGGGATCCAAGGGAGTAGATACTCTAGCTGCCATTGCGGCTGCTCTTGTACCATCGCTATGGTATATCCTCCTTGCTGCCACAGTAGCAAGGAAAGCACTAGTGTTATCCCCATAGCAATTAAAGCTATCCAGCGCGGCGCACAAGTGCTGAAACGCTCACATTGCCAACACAATAAACCGCCGATAAAGGGGATAAAAATTAGCCAAGGTAATAGCATTGCGTTTTTTTTCATCCCTAATTATAAAGTTAACAAACTTGCATGTCAGCAAAGCGGGTACGTTACCTGCCGTTTCACCCTAAGTAAAAAACAAAGCTCAGAGTATTAGATGAATATCAGAAGTGTCACTACGATAACTGCACCTAGAGCTATCGATGCCGCATACCAACGCAACTGCCCATTTTCACTTAGTGTTAGGAAACGTCCGGCCAAGAACGCTAGTAGCGCTGGAAAATTCATGACTGTATTAAGCGGATCGCGCGCCAGAAGGCGTGCTATAGCCAAGTAAGGTTTAGCGAAGATCTTAGCGTAAAGCCAATCAAATCCCCAAGCGTTGAACCAACAAACCGTTAGGAAACGCCCTATTGTGCTGGAGGCCACAGCATTCACCAGACGACGCTGGCCTAGCCACAGAGCTGCAGCTAGACAAATACCAATGATGCCAACAGCACTTAAGATAATTTCTAGCGCTCGCTTACCATCATGACCGAACTCACTGGCTGGCAAAACCCCTGCTAATGGCGGTGTGATCCAGGCACTAATAAAGGTAGAGAGCACCAACAGTACCAACAACGGCAAATTATGACTGACTCCATAGCATGCATGAGCTTGAATCTTCGCCTCGCCATGGAACACAATAAAGATCATGCGAAAAGTATAGACCGAGGTAAGAAAGCTTCCCAGCAACCCGGCTATCATCAATATGCTATGTCCGTTGACAAGCGCGCCCCAGAGAATTTCATCCTTAGAGTAGAAGCTGGCAGTAACTATAGGTAATGCCGATAGCGCCGCGCCGCCAACCAGAAAGCAGACATAGATCAGCGGAATAGACTTGCGTAAACCGCCCATATTGAAGATGTTCTGTTCGTCATGGCATGCCAGGATCACCGAACCGGAGGATAAAAAGAGTAGTGCCTTAAAAAAAGCGTGGGTCATTAGGTGAAAAATGGCCGCACTCCACGCCTGAACATCCAGTGCCAGGAACATATACCCTATCTGGCTAATAGTGGAATAAGCAAGTACCATCTTGATATCAGTCTGTACCAATGCGGCAAAGCTAGCCAATACCAGTGTTACCGCACCGATAATTCCTACCAGGTGCAAAACGTCCGGTGCCATTAAGAACAGGCCGTGGGTACGTGCAATAAGATAAACGCCAGCGGTCACCATAGTCGCAGCATGGATCAGCGCTGAGATCGGGGTCGGGCCAGCCATGGCATCTGCCAGCCAAGTTTGCAACGGCAGCTGCGCCGACTTCCCGACTGCACCGCCTAGCAGCATTAGCGTTGCCAGGGTGATGCCCGTAGAGCCTTCCGCAAATTTTTTCGGCGCCAGCACTATCAGATCGTGGAAATTTAATGTTCCAAACTGCTCATAGAGAATAAACAGCGCTATCGCCAGAAATACATCCCCAACACGGGTGACGATAAATGCTTTCATGGCCGCTACACCATTTTTAGACTCAGTATAATAGAAGCCGATAAGTAGATAACTGCAAAGCCCTACCTCTTCCCAACCGAGATACAGCAGCAACAGGTTATCCGCTAGTACCAGCACTAACATGCTTGCGATAAATAGATTGGTATAGGCGAAGAAACGTGAATAGCCCTCTTTACCGCGCATATACCAGGAGGCATAAAGATGAATAAGGAAACCGACGCCGGTGACCACCGATATCATCGTCAGTGACAAGCCGTCAAGGCTGAGCGTCATAGGGATTTGGAAATCACCCACAGCCATCCAGTTCCACAATCTTTGAGTATACACTGCAGAACCGGTGGCGCAGGCGCCAAAAAAATCAATCGC
Source organism: Sodalis sp. (in: enterobacteria) (assembly GCA_051710585.1). Lineage (GTDB taxonomy): Bacteria > Pseudomonadota > Gammaproteobacteria > Enterobacterales > Enterobacteriaceae > JBPESP01. The sequence continues at coordinate 193,757 of JBPESP010000002.1, forward strand.
TACCCAAAGGGTGGTTAATGCCGCCATGCCAATGCTACCGACACCAATCATTGCTGTAAGGTTTTCTGAGCAGCGGCTACTGGAAAATGCCAACAAGAGAAACCCCGCTAAAGGGAATACTAAAGTTAAATAGAGTAGATTCATCCGTGCATCTCGCTGACTGAATCAACATCCAGGGTCCGGCGGCTGCGTTGTAGCTGCAGTTGCAGGGCCAGGCCGATACTGGCCTCAGAGGCGGCTAGCGTCACCGCCAGGATATACATTACTTGCCCATCCACGTGATTCCAGTAACTGCCAGCCACAACAAATGCTAGCGCTGATGCATTAATCATGATTTCAAGCCCCATCAACATAAAGAGCAGGTTGCGACGGATAATCATCCCCATCAGGCCTAGTACAAACAGGGTAGCAGCCAGGATTAAACCGTGTGATAATGGGATCATGTTTGCCCCTCACCTCTTCTCTTGATGGCATTGGTGATATTAAGCCCCTTGTTATAGAACCTATCAACGTTATTGCGTTCATCGCGGCCCAGATGAAAGACAACCACAAGCCCCGCCAACAACAACATGGAGGCAAGCTCTACTGCTAGTACATAAGGACCAAACAGTGCGATACCTACTGTTTTTGCCGTAATCAGGTTGCCAGCAATGCCTTGGTCCCCCGTGCAGGCCATAGCGTATATCAATACCCCTAATAGTACTAGCGATATCAGCATAGGTTCGATACAGACCCGAGGGTGAAGCCAGATGCGTTCTTGCTTATCGCGCCCAATACTCATGTTAAGCATCATTACCACGAACACGAAAAGCACCATGATGGCACCAGCATAAACAATAACTTCCAGCGCACCGGCGAAATAGGCGCCCAGCGAAAAAAATGCGCAAGCGATCGCCAGCAGCGAAATAATCAGGTACAACAACGCATGTACCGGCTGGGTATGGGTGATGACGCGCAACGTCGCCAGCACCGCCACCAGACCGGAAAGATAAAACGCTAGTTCCATCCTAGCCTCCTTAAGGTAACAAGCCTTTTACGTCAATAGGTTTGGCTTCTTTTTCCGCCGCACCCTTATCCTTCCCAGATATTGCTATACCAGACATGCGGTAGAAGTTATATTCTGGGTATTTACCCGGCCCTGAAATCAATAAATCATCTTTTTCATACACTAGATCCTGTCGTTTAAACTCACCCATTTCGAAATCCGGTGTGAGCTGTATGGCAGTAGTGGGACAGGCTTCTTCGCACAGGCCACAGAAGATACAACGGGAGAAATTGATACGGAAGAATTCCGGATACCAGCGCCCATCTTTTGTTTCCGCCTTTTGCAATGAGATACAGTCAACTGGACAGGCAACAGCACACAGGTTACAAGCCACACAGCGTTCATCGCCGTCAGGATCGCGTGTTAACACGATTCGTCCGCGGAAACGGGAAGGTGGATTGACTGGTACATCGGGATACATACGGGTTTCACGCTTGTTAAACGCCTGCATACCAGTCATCCAGATGCTGCGCAAAGTGGTCCCACAGCCGATCACTAGATCTTTTAGCGTCATAATTTATCTACCCTTCTAATGCGCGTTATACAAAATAACCACTGCAGTCGCTAATAAATTGAGCAGCGTTAGCGGTAGACAGATTTTCCAACCCAGCTCCATCACCTGGTCATAGCGCGGACGGGGCAGAGCGGCACGGATAAGGATGAACGTCATCATGAAGAAGGCAGTTTTAATGCCAAACCAGATAAACGATGGTAACCACGGCCCCCGCCAACCGCCGAAGAACAGAGTCACCATCAGTGCCGAAATAGTCACAATACCAATATATTCACCGACGAAGAATAACCCAAATTTCATCCCAGAGTATTCAATACGGTAGCCATCGGCCAGTTCCTGCTCTGCCTCCGCCTGATCAAAGGGATGGCGGTGACACACTGCGACACCCGCCACTGCAAAAGTGATAAAACCAAAGAATTGCGGGACCACGTTCCATAGATGCGCTTGTGACTCAATGATCTCGCCGAGGTTAAACGAACCAGCTTGTGCCACTACACCCATTAACGACAAACCGAGAAACACTTCACAGCTCAAGGTCTGTGTTGAGGCACGCATAGCACCCAATAACGAGTATTTATTGTTGCTTGACCAGCCAGCAAACAGTACGGCATACACCGTCAACCCGGCCATCATCAAGAAAAACAGTACGCCGATGTTGAAATCGGCCACTACCCATGTCGGACTCATTGGAATGATGGCAAACGTAATTAGCGGCGAAATGAAGGCAATAACCGGCGCCAAAATAAAGATTCCTCGATCAGCAAACGGCGGGATCCAGTCCTCTTTAAACATCATCTTCAAAATATCGGCTAAGAGCTGCAGCGAACCGCCCCATCCTATACGGTTTGGTCCGTAACGGTTTTGGAACAGGGCCAGTAGGCGGCGCTCAGCAAAGCTCATATAGGCACCGCAGGTGACTACTAATAGCAGGATAAAGACCGCCTTCATCACTTTCAGGAGAATATTGATGACTTCTGGTGTTAACCCATTCATAACGCGGCCTCTCGCAAATTTTTAACGCATTGCCCCGCTAGCATCAGTGGAATACCTGGCAATCCCAGCGGCAGGCCGACCTGCCCGGCACTCAAGTCATGCTTAATCCGCACCGGCAAACGGAATTCCATCCCTTCGCAGCTAAAGGTAAGCAAAGTGCCACTGTTAATGCCTAGCCGGGCAGCATCAACCTGGCTTACCGCTACATATGGCGCCGGTATCCGCTTCTGGATAATTGGAGAACGTTGGGAGGTTTCCTCACTACCAAACAAGTGCCAATATGGCGCGATACGCCAGCTGCCATCCTTGGCCGGGGTAAATGCTGGCGGAATAGTATTAAAGTAGTTTAGCTTGCCCTCACCCGCTTCCAAAAGTCGCACACCGGGGTCACCGTGGCACAAATGGCCGCCCACTTTATCCTGGAATTTATTCCAGGCTTGGGGGGAGTTCCAGCCGGGTGCCCAGGCAAACGCCACCTGTTGGCGCGGCGCCTGGGGGGCATTATTGCCTTCCATGGAGAAGGTGAACATAGTATCTTGATCCTGAGGCACGCGTGGTTCATGGACAGTAATATTAGCATGCATTGCGGTACGGCCGCTGTAGCAGTGCGGTTCACGCGCTAATTTCTGGCCGTGGATCCGGAAGTGTGCGTCGGGTGCAGCATCCTTTATACCGGAGAGTTGCGGCAGCGAATCAGCTGCAGCATTAATAATATGATCTAACTGCGTCCAGTCCACCTGACGGTTCAGATAAGTTGAGTGCAGCAAGTGAAGCCAGCGCCAACTTGCCAGCATAACGACCTGATCATCGTAGTACGCTGGATCATAGACCTGGAAGAAACGCTGCGCGCGGCCCTCCTGATTAATGACCGTACCATCGCTTTCGGCAAAACTCGCCGCAGATAAGACAAAGTTAGCTCTCTCGTGAAGAAGAGTATGTTGGTGATCTAGTACGATAAGGTTATTGACTTTGGCCAGAGCGGCATTAATGCGCACGGCGGGAGCATGCTGATAAAGGTCGTTTTCTAACACGATTACGCTATCTGCGGTACCCTGTTCCAGCACATCAAGCGCATCGTCTAAACTATTGTTACAGCCCATCATCGCCAGACCCATACTGTTGGAGCTGGTGGTGATAAAGCTAATACCGACATCACTACCCCTGCCCTTCAGGGCACGGGCAACATTAGCAGCAGCAGCAATCATCGCTTCACTCCCAGCGTTGCTACCGGAGATAATAAGTGGTTTGCGGGCGCCGGATAATGCTTGCACTACTACGTTTATTTTACCCTTAAGCGCATCATCCAGACCAACCACTACTGGCGCCGTCTCATCCAGCTCATGGGCAATGGCAAAGCCCAGACGCGCCTGATCATCCACCGGGGCACAATAGCTCCAGGCGGCGATATCATCCAGACGAGTTCGGTCAATATTAGTGACGAACAAGGAATTTTTTGCATACTGACCAATGTTCATAACAGCGGCTATTTGCCAATCAGCTACTTTTTGCATCGCAGCCATTTCACGTGCCTTACCCTTCACAGCCTGGCGCACTGCCAGCGCGATACGTGGGCCGGTCTCTGTCAAATCTTCCCCTAGAACCAGCACAGCGTCATAACTTTCCATTTCACGTAGCGACGGTGTGTGAATACCGCCGTTTCGTAAAATATTGAGTATTAGCACTAGCCGGTCTTGCTCAGCGCCAGCAATACCGGTGTAGAAATTCTCGACGCCTACTAGTTCGCGCAGGGCGAAGTTACTTTCGACGCTAGCACGGGGTGAGCCGATACCGATCATTTTACGTGTAAGGCGTAGCGCATTGGCAGCACTCTGCATCGCCTGGTCAGCGTTAAGTACAATCCAGTCATCACCACATCGGTGTAGCGGCTGGCGTGGACGGTCTTTCAGATTGACGTAACCGTAACCAAAACGGCCAAGGTCACACAAGAAATAATGGTTAACGCTGCCATTGTAGCGGTTTTCAATGCGACGAAGTTCACCATAGCGCTCACCGGGACTGGTATTGCAGCCGATACTGCACTGCAGACAAATACTGGGTGCAAACTGCATATCCCATTTACGGTTATAGCGCTTGGAGTGGGTTTTATCGGTGAACACACCGGTTGGGCATATTTCCACTAAGTTGCCGGAAAACTCACTTTCCAAGACCCCGTCTTCGGAACGGCCGAAATAAACATTATCATGGGCACCATACACACCGAGATCGCTGCCATCGGCATAATCTTTGTAATAGCGGATACAGCGGTAGCAAGCGATGCAACGGTTCATCTCATGAGAAATAAACGGTCCCAGATACTGATTGTGGTGAGTACGTTTAGTAAAGCGGTAGCGGCGAAAATTCTGCCCGGCCATGACCGTCATATCTTGCAGGTGGCAGTTGCCGCCCTCTTCGCAGACAGGACAATCATGCGGGTGGTTTATCATCAGGCATTCGACTATACTTTGGCGGAACTGTTTTGCTTCATCGTCTGCGATAGAGATAAAGGTACCATCAGCGGCCAGTGTCATACAGGACATTACCAAACGACCTTGGGTATCCTCGGCGTTTTGGTATTGCTTGACCGCGCACTGGCGGCAAGCACCTACACTGCCTAGCGCTGGATGCCAGCAAAAGTACGGAATATCGAGGCCAAAAGAAAGACATGCTTCTAGCAGATTGTCAGATCCATTAACCTTGTACTCTTTGCCCTCTACATGAATAGTAGCCATAATCAGTATGCTCAGGTGAAAGCCCGCCAACGACGGGCGTTAATTAAAAATACATTTATGGTGCAAAGCATGTACGACTACCTAACCATGCTCGTATCGCATGGACAATTACTAGCGTGTTTTTAATAGGTTTGATTGCAAACCGGCAATGGTGCGCGTATTGCTTAAATTTTCAATGTTGATACCCGCCTCGAACTCGGATCGAAAATATTTAATTGCACTTTGCAACGGCTCCACTGCGCCTGGCGCATGGGCGCAGAAGGTTTTACTAGGGCCAAGAAAATGGCACAACTGCTCCAGGGTTTCAAGATCCCCAGGCTGGCCTTTACCGCTTTCCAACGCGCGCAGCAGCTTAACACTCCACGGCAGGCCGTCTCGGCAAGGTGTACACCATCCGCAGGATTCCCGGGCGAAAAACTCTTCCAAATTGCGTGTTAATGACACCATGTTAATTTTGTTGTCTACCGCCATTGCTAGCGCAGTACCAAGCCGACTGCCCGCTTTACTGATATTCTCAAAATCCATCGGCAGATCTAGGTGATTCTGTGTTAAAAAGTCAGTGCTACCGCCACCGGGCTGCCAGGCTTTTAAGCTTAGGCCATCGCGCAACCCGCCGGCGTAATCCTCGAGAATCTCACGTGCAGTAATGCCAAACGGTAGTTCCCAGACACCAGGATTTTTTATCCGACCAGAGAAACCCATAAGCTTGGTGCCGGTATCGTTACTTTTGCCAGCAGTGATGCCTTTATACCAGTCCACCCCATGCTCCAAGATAGCCGGTACATTGCATAATGTTTCAACATTGTTGACACAGGTGGGTTTACCCCAAGCGCCGACGCTAGCTGGAAACGGCGGTTTTGAGCGTGGATTGGCGCGCCGCCCTTCCAGAGAATTGATAAGCGCAGTTTCTTCGCCACAAATATAGCGCCCAGCGCCGGTATGGACGATAAGCTCAAAATTAAACCCGCTACACAAAATATTTTTACCAAGCCAACCGGCTCGAGTGGCCTCTGCTATCGCGCGGCGCAGGTTCGTTGCCGCCTCTATATACTCGCCGCGTAAGAAAATATAACCGCGATAGGCCTTCATCGCAAAGGCGGCTATCAGAATCCCTTCCACCAGCAGGTGCGGCAGTTGCTCCATCAGCAAACGGTCTTTATAAGTTCCAGGCTCCATTTCATCAGCATTACACAGCAAATAGCGAATATTCATGTTTGGATCTTTTGGCATCAGGCTCCACTTCAGACCGGTCGAGAAACCGGCGCCTCCGCGTCCTTTTAGACCAGAGTTTTTCACAAGTGTAATAATATCGTCCTGTGCCATACCTTTTAGCACTTTACGGGCGGCAGTATAACCATTTTTACTCTGATATTCATCCAGCCATACCGGCTGATGGTCATCACGTAATCGCCAGGTCAGTGGGTGTGTTTCTGGCAAGCGGACAATGTTTTTGATCATCGATATTGCTCCAGCAACGGACCAATGCCTTCCGGCGTTAGACGCACGTGAGTATCGTCATCTACCATCATGGTTGGTCCCTTATCGCAATTACCCAAACAGCAGGTGGGCAACAATGTGAAACGGCCGTCTGGTGTAGTCTGGCCCGGCTCGATGTTTAACGATTGTTCAAGTGCAGTCTGAATGTTCTGATAACCGGTAATATAGCAGACTACACTGTCACAATAGCGGATAACATGGCGCCCTACTGGCTGACGGAAAATTTGGCTGTAAAACGTAGCCACACCTTCGACATCGCTACCGGGAATATCTAGCACCTGAGCGATGGCCGCAATGGCCCCGTCAGGCACCCAACCACGATTCTTCTGCACGATTTTCAGTGCCTCGATTGAGGCTGCGCGCGCAGCCTCGTAATGGTACTTCTCATGCTCGATGGCAGCGCGCTCTTCGCAACTCAGCTCGAACATTTCAGTGACAAGGTCTAGCCTCGACACTGTTGCATACTTGAGATTATCTTTTTTTTGCTGCATAATTAACGATCCACATCTGACATAACGAAATCAATACTACCCAGATATACAATTAAATCCGATACTAGGCTGCCTCTAATAACTGAGGGGATTTGCTGTAAATGAGGGAAACTGGGCGTACGGATACGCGTCCGGTAACTCATTGTGCTACCATCACTGGTCAGGTAATAACTATTGATGCCTTTGGTGGCCTCTATCATTTGAAATGATTCGTTGGCTGGGATCACAGGTCCCCATGAGACATGCAAGAAGTGCGTGATAAGGGTTTCGATATGCTGTAAGGTGCGCTCTTTCGGCGGCGGCGTAGTTAGTGGATGATCAGCTTTGAATGGCCCTACCGGCATGTTGTTCAGGCATTGTTCAAGTATAAGCAGACTTTGACGTATCTCCTCCACCTTCAACATAACCCGGCTATAGCAATCACTCACACCATCACCCACTGGCACTTCAAAGTCAAAATTTTCATAGCCGGAATATGGACGCCATTTACGCACATCAAAATCAATGCCAGTGGCACGCAACGCAGAACCGGTCACGCCCCAGTCTAAAGCCTCTTTCGCGCCATAGGCGGCTACGCCCTCAGCGCGAGCACGTAGCACGCTGTTACGGAGCGCTACTTTAACATAACTATCCAAACGCGCCGGAAGCCAATCAAGGAATTTACGTAATAACCCTTCCCAACCACATGGTAAATCGTACGCTACACCGCCTATGCGGAACCAGGCCGGATGCATACGAAAACCGGTTATCGCTTCAACCACATCATAGATCTTCTGACGGTCTGTAAATGCTAGAAATACCGGCGTCATTCCACCCACGTCCTGAATATAGGTACTGATGTATAGCAGGTGGCTGTTGATACGGAAAAGTTCCGACAGCATCACTCGGATCACATTAGCACGATCAGGCACCACGATGCCTGCTAGCTTTTCTACCGCAAGCACGTAAGGCATTTCGTTAACGCAGCCGCCAAGGTATTCAATACGATCGGTATAAGGGATATAACTATGCCAGGACTGACGCTCGCCCATTTTTTCAACGCCGCGGTGATGGTAACCGATATCCGGCACGCAATCAATGATCTCTTCGCCGTCGAGTTGCAAAATGATACGGAAAACGCCGTGCGCAGAAGGATGATTCGGTCCCAGGTTTAGGAACATGAAATCCTCATTTTCCGTGCCGCGCTTCATGCCCCACTCTTCTGGCTTAAAGGTTAACCCTTCCATCTCCAGATCTTCTTTTTGTTTAGTTAGAACAAAAGGATTGAATTCGGTGGCGCGTGCCGGATAATCCTTGCGCAATGGATGTCCTTCCCAGCTTTTTGGCATCATAATACGGGCCAGGTTCGGGTGCCCATCAAAAGTTATGCCAAACATTTCCCAAGTTTCACGTTCATACCAATTTGCATTGTGGAAAACGTGAATGCAAGTAGGTAAATGCAGGTCATCTTTCGACAGTGCGACCTTCAGCATGATATCGCAATTGCGATCGATAGAAATTAAATGATAAAAAACAGTAAAGTCTGATGGTGGTAAACCCTGACGGTGGGTGCGTAGACATTCATCTATCCCGTGCAGGTCATAAAGCATCACATATGGTTTTGGAAGCTTCTTTAGAAAGGTCAGTACCTCAAGGATCTGCTCACGCTTCACCCAAACGACCGGAATACCGGTACGGGTTGACTGCAGGCTAAAAGCGTCTTGTCCAGCATAGTTATGTAATTCGCCAATCACAGGATCATCCAGATGTTCCTGTGATTGGCGAAACGATGGGGCAGAATGCTGCATCATCAACTCTGTCATAGTTATCTTTACCACATTTATCTATGCCAATACATACCCCTATCGCGGTTATCATCTGCGATCAACATACGTATCTGCGCGTTAAATTTTATCGGGAGTACGCAGGTGGGTGACTGCGATACGATCATTATGTTTACGTTGACGTTCTGACTCTATATTGGCGCGATAGACACCCTGATCTCCCAGGATCCAAGAGAGAGGACGGCGTTCTTTACTTATAGACTCCTTCAGCAAAAGCAACGCCTGGATATATGCTTCAGGGCGGGGTGGACAGCCAGGAATGTAGACGTCCACTGGTAGGAATTTATCAACGCCTTGCACAACAGAATAAATATCGTACATCCCACCGGAATTGGCGCAGGCTCCCATAGAGATCACCCATTTTGGCTCCAGCATCTGATCATAAAGACGCTGAATAATAGGTGCCATCTTAATAAAAGGTGTGCCAGCCACCACCATAAAATCTGCCTGGCGCGGTGAGGCACGTATAACTTCCGAACCGAAGCGAGCCACGTCATGTATAGCGGTAAAGGAAGTGGTCATTTCTACATAACAGCAGGAGAGGCCAAAATTATAAGGCCAAAGCGAATTCCCACGTCCCCAGTTCACTATATTGTGCAATGTGCTCTCAAGCTTTCCGAAATAAACACTACGATGGACCCGCTGTTCCAGCGGATCTGTTACTACTTCCTGTTTTTGCAAAGGATACCGCTTGTTATCAGCGTCCGACTCCTCCACACGGGTGAGGGTGTAATCCATTTTACTACCTCTCTGTTACTCTTGATGATGGAGTTTTCGCCAATATTGTGGCCGTGCCCGCCGCAAACATCATCTAGAACGCCCCGGCGTCCAGTCAAGGGCACCGATACGTACCAAATAAACTAAACTCACCAATAGGATAAGACTGAAAGCAGTTGCCTCAATGAGGCCTACCCAACCCACCTCGCGAATAGCGATGGCCCAAGCATAAAGATAGAGTGCTTCAACGTCGAAAATGACGAAAAACATCGCCACCAAGTAAAATTTTGCTGAAAATCGTAATCTTGCAGTGCCTACTGAGTTAATCCCGGATTCAAACGGCATATTTTTTGATCGAGCTTTACCGCGGTTTCCCAGCAAGAAACCACAGGTAAGCATGAATGCGCAGAGACCCAGCGCACCAATAAAGAATACGCCAAAAGCCCAATAATGAGCAATAAATTCAGTGGTTATCGACATTCTCTTTGTGGCTCATAAAAAGTAATGACTTGTAGGTTGCTCTATGCATATTTTTTAGTTTTACGCGTCACTTCAATATCAAAGATAAAGATCAAAGATAAAGAAACAAGAAACCACAGAATCTTGATTGCTTACAAGACAAGAAGCCATTGTATACAGTATACTCCTTCAGGCGGTTTCGATAGCTGGTGTGGGGCATTACAGGATTAAAAATATAAGTCAGCTTATAACCTTTTGTCAACCAAGACATCATAAGCCACGTTAATTTACACCTTCAAAAATCAATTAACGTGGCTTATAGGAGATGAGCTTAATCATATCAGTTACCGGAATGTTATTCCAGTTCACGGACAACCCATTAGGGAAACAGGTACCCTTATAATAATACTATAAAAAATCCTATGGATCGGCGTAAACGGTAAAACTTTTTATGATTCAGGACACGTTTCAATATAAATTCTGAAGTTTTATTATGGAAATAACCACCCTTTTGACGGTTTAGGTTGAGAATGCTTTTTTCTAATTTATTGATATAACCGTTAAACATCTGAGCTAATCACAGTGGAGACTATCCACAGAAAATACTCCAGGACCACAAAAAGAGATAAAGAAATAATGGTGGATTATGATCATTTTATTGCACTAAAACGCAAAGAAAAGGATTAATAAAATCCTTTCAAAAAAAACAACTATACTACTCCATATAATAGTTTTTTCTAATAAAAACATTATTTATTCTTCATAATATCAAAGGACTTTCCCCTTGTAGAAACAAGGTAATTTGGGGATGTAGATATCGCTAACTAATGCCAATTTATTTTCGTCCTGTAGTTTTTTACATAAACAGCATATAGCGGGCCGATTGCTCTGGCAGGCCATTACTCACCCCACAGCACTTACATTCGGAGCTTACCATCTCCACAAACTTCAATCTGATACCATACCCATCTTAACGACCGCGCATATGACGAGATATATTGATACAATGAAAAAATGTAGCATAACAATCCAGTTCTATCGAAACTTTCCCTACAGTTTAGATAAGGAACAGACTTTTCTTGTCAAATGCCACTAGCGGGAAAACTTCTTGCTAAGTCTAAAGCAGCTCATCTACTGTAAACAGTAAAATAAATGTTGCCGAGGTACCGTATGTCACAGTCTGCAGGTCACAGACAGATAGACAGATAGGCATAATGATCGCTCTAAGTGTTAATGCTAAATATACTTCACCATTGTTCAACATCCCACTCATTTACTAACTGCATATTTCATGTAGATATCAATAGATAGTTTTTAAAGGGGGGATAAATTCAAGTTACGCAGTTTAGCAGTTAGATATTATCAACCATATCGTCAAACGTGTTATTGTCAACAGACCACATTGATATTACTGAATACCAGGGAAATACAGCCCGCATCATCGTACAGGAAAATTTTGTGGATATAACTTAAGAAGCAGTTGAATGCCGTGTTCAGTTAAAAGTTTATTTATGACTAAGGACGGACGGAATATTTTTTCCTAGAAGCTATTCTAATCGCTTTATCTATTGTATTAGCTAATCACGGGTGTATGTGCGGTAACCTGAGAGGCTACTCTGCCGCGGCGAAAATATTAAAATCGGCGACGGCAATAAACGTTCTCAATAGATTGAGATTGAGATTGAGTATGAAATAATTTGTATTAGTCATATATTCTTTCACTGTTTGAATTCTAATTGATACACTCCTGTCCCTGGCCCTTTTGAAGAAGGTAACTCCACCATATTGTCAAAACCGTCCCTTAGGATATCCTGTCATTTGTAAGGCCAGGGCCACCTTGAATAATATACGGTATTTATACCGGAGAATTCATTCTTCAATAATCGCGTTTTAACTTAAAAAGCTACTGCTAAACTGAAACTACGCACAAATACGGTTAATGCATTATGCTATTATATAGCATAATATTTATTTCTCCTTTGATGTATAAAATTAACTATTATCTTTCTATAAAAGTTTTAATTAAGTACTTAAAAATAATAGAAATAAATTTAAATATTAATTATTAAGCGTTATTTAATATTACAGACATACTTATTAATACAAATTTCTTTAAGTATTATTTAATAATAGTCGGTTAAATATAACCGATTGTAAAGTAGATAATAAATAACCCATGATGGTCAAGAAGTTAAATTTCGCCACGTATGTCAAACCACAAATAAAATAAAATAATTTTTTATAAAAAAGTAAGTTTATCATTTATCAATACTAACGTAGGGCTAATTCTTGATTGCACTGTAATTATAGTGCATACAGATAAAACATTCTCTATTTTTTTGGCTGAATATCTTCTTCTTGTTCCATGATCCAACACCTTACATTATCTTAACGAGGAAATTATATAAAAGGACCATCTAATATCTATTAATTTTCCTCCCGAATACCATTCATGTAATTATATTAAGAATAATTATCCAGTATTTTTGAGGGTTATTTTTTAAATAAGGCTACTTACTTTTTTTTACTTTTAGCGGTGGAGAATAACGTAATTCCCATCTGCGCAGTTTTTAATTAAAAACTTAAAGGATGAGATATATACAAAATCATACATATTCATGGTAGGAATATATTATCTGCCAGAAAAGTTCAATATCGTGTTTATACGCATAGAAAAATACAGTAAAATAAAAAAGGTCTACTACTATTAAATTTGTAGCCCGTGCTACAAAAGCAGGTGGAATGCTTCCAATAAAAAATAATAAAGTCATAAAGTTAAATACTATCAACCCAACTCCGTTTGGAGTTTTCATCCCCCGATGAATTTCTAGTAAATGAAATCCGTAATCTACCGGGAATACAAATATATAGGAACTTTAAAGTGCTGTATTCCGCACGTAAAGGCCATTATATAGGATTACAAAGTGCGCGAAATGCTATATCTCAACCGTGGGGAATGATATCTCTATTAATAATAGAGTCTCGGAATTAATTTAGAAATCCAATGCAAGCACGCCAAAAAATAACAAAATAAGTAAGATGTTAATCTTAATGCCGGATTATCCATCCACTGTTGGCAAGTATTTATTTCGCTGTCTGGCAGCAACGCGGTGTATTATCTGTGTGATACGAAGAACCTGGCTAGTTTCCCGATCTGAACAATATCTTCTGCAAGATAACCTTATACGCACGATTTAGCTATTAGCTCAACTAATATACCCGCTCGACGGGATATAATTATACTAAAATATGTCGCTTTTGCTAGTTAAAATCGCTCGCTAATATAATTTTATTATTTTCTCAAACGAGATTTACAACAAAACCCTCAGTGGCGCCGCCAGGGATTATTCTGTTACAGAAGATAGCGCTCGTTTTCTTTAACGTCTACCTTTAAGACCCATCTAAAATATAGCATATTGTTGGTTTATAGCATGATTAGCAGGTGCAACAACCTGAAGAAATACGCCAAAGGATATATATCATATCAAAGATCTGAAGATACTTCCCTCAATACACACCGTTACGTTAACGGTATCGATGCAGCATATGTATAACTGCTCTTGGCAACTTATCTATCAGAGCATCCAGAGCATCAGCAAATATATCCAGCTAGACGGGCACCTGTATAAACAGCGCAACCGGACCCTACCGGCTTATCAACGACATCCCGGGGTTTATCTGGATCGTCAAACTAAGCCGGTAGGGTCTATATATTTTCGCGCTACAAATAGCAAATATTTTAATATTGATGATAATTAAAAAGCTGGTGCTTGATTTGTTGTTATAGGAGAAAGGTCTCCTGGTTCATCAGAGCAGCACCTTCAACTAGCCTTAGACGAATAATTTGCATACAGTGATGGCGGCACGGGTAAATGTATTGGAACCATCCTTTAGAAATTTGAGTAGTTTATGCAGAGCACTATTATCAATAAGCAGAGATAAGTCATAAGGACGCAAGTGAATTCCAATTATTGCCCCTGCAGCAGATGTCGAGCATACAGAGAGCATCAGAGTTGTTAAAGTCGGCAACATGTATAAACGCAGCAGAGTGCGTGATTAGCCTACCCTCCACACGAACCTTTATACTAGCATTGAATAAACACAGCCCTACCGGTTGAATCTCTAAAGCCGACTTGGGTTATTTGCATAACCGACGGCAGATGCGCACAATAGCATTTCCGTTATCGTGTCTTTTTTTTGGAAAAGTTCATGACTCAAAGCCATTTTTTCGCTTATTTATCACGCCTAAAACTTATTAACCGTTGGCCGTTAATGCGCAATGTGCGTATTGAAAATGTCTCGGAGCACACTTTGCAAGTGGCGTTTATCGCTCACGTTCTAGCGCTCATTAATAATCGTTTTTTCGGTGCTAACCTAAATCCCGAACGTATCGCACTGCTAGCGATGTATCACGACGCCAGTGAAGTACTGACCGGCGATATGCCGACGCCCATTAAGTATTACAATGCGCAGATTGCCTATGAGTACAAAAATATCGAAAAAATTGTACAGAAAAAATTGATCAACATGCTACCGGAAGCACTGCAAGAGGATTTTCGTCTGCTCATCGACGAGCAGTGTTACTTAGCTGTAGAGAAAACCCTCATCAAGCAGGCCGACGATCTGTGCGCCTACCTGAAATGCCTAGAGGAGAATGCTGCCGGTAATACCGAATTTACTTTGGCAATGCTGCGCCTGAAAAAAACGCTTAACGAAAAACGCAACCCTGCATTGGACTATTTCCAAAAAGTGTTTATTCCAAGCTTCAGCCTGTCGCTGGACGAAATTAATCAAGATTCACCAACCTAACAACACCGGCCTGAGATGAATCTCCGCTTAATACTGCTCCTCCCCGGAGGATCAGAGTTAGTTAGCGCTTGGCGCCTCAGCAAGAATAGAACAACGATACTAGTTGCCATAGAAGAAAGAAATATCCCTAGCAAGATAAAGTGGATGCTCATCCCTCGCTGCCCATATCGACAATTAAAAAGAATCAACCTTTAGGCGAATGGATGACATAGTAGATGCTATTCATAATAAATGTACCAGAAAATTTACCCACACCAGAAAAGCTATCAGTGCAGTAATAGGATCAGATAATATAATCGATTATCACCATCAAATAATCAACACTGGTAGCGCTAAGAATTAATTTACATACACGCAAGAAAAACGCCTATCAGCAAGGCGGAATCCATTTTCGACATGCGAAGTAATTGCCTATTACGCTTTTCTAGGTAACCCCTCGCTGATATTCACCTCAGCGACAACATCAAAATTATTGATATTGAAAGCGGCGCATTAAAAAGTATGTTGCCCATCTAGTTGAACTACGTAAAAAAGTCATGCTAAAATAACAGCCTGCCAACACAGCTGAAAGACAATACGATGTTTAGCACGCTAATCCTAATGCAAGGGATTATACGTACAGACTGATGTTAAATATGGTAAATGCTAAGCAAAACAGCATCTAGACACTGTTGTAACTTATCAAGATCACACCTGATTTGGTTTCAGATTTTTTTGCTTCAGAGAGGGTTTCTTTGAATTTTCAGTACATTGTTTCCATCTTAGATTAATGATAACGATGTTTTTCCCTCGTACATATGTTTGGCTAAACCTATTAAAAGAATAAGTATCTATATTATTACGCAATATATATACCCCAATACCGGGTCTTTCTAGCCTCTAGTGTTAGTACTACTACTTAAACGGCTTCATACTACTTAAGCGTTATCGCGACTAAACACGCGCAACAAGGGCGCTTTTAATGAGTCCGTGATAGATTCAGTGCACTTGGTAACTTCCTCTAGCGTCAGTTAGTTGATAACTTTTATATTACTTTCTTAGAGCATAAATGCCATAGCTGAAACTTAGCTAAACAACGAACCTATAAGCAGCATGCCCATTCTCTAAACAAAATTGCTTATGTACAATTAAGGAGAACATAAACACATCTATAATTCTCGATTCTCCTTTTGGTTGTGGCTATAGAGGGACATAATAGGGCGCATTCTATCTATCTAGATAGAATCTTTGCTAAAAGCATAACACTGAGCTAGAGTATTATAACACCATTTTGCACCACAATTATAATTAATTCGATGGATGCAAAAAAATTTTGCATCCATC
This sequence comes from Sodalis sp. (in: enterobacteria), assembly GCA_051710585.1. Classification (GTDB taxonomy): domain Bacteria; phylum Pseudomonadota; class Gammaproteobacteria; order Enterobacterales; family Enterobacteriaceae; genus JBPESP01. Next base: position 210,157 of record JBPESP010000002.1, read on the forward strand.
ATTCTAGCCTGAATGATGACTTCATTGTTTTTATTGGCAATTTCTAGCTTTCTCTTACCGATAGAGAAAGCTCTCTTGTTCCAGCATATGGTAATTTTATACCATCGCGCACTGTTGTTGAAAGTAGTAAAAACGACCATTCTATATGTTCTAAATAAATAGAAGATTATTATAATTTACGCAATAATTTTTCGCTCCATCTAATATCATCCATTCCTTGTAAGGGACTATTGTCTAGCAGACTATAACTGCCCGCGATAGCTGCCTTTTAGCAACCTACTAGCGCCCGTATTAAACAGAATATGCTCCTCAACCAACTCTCGTCTATAGACGATATAGCTATGATATCCGTATAACAGCACGGCACCGAACGCTAATGGCGGCATAAATCCCGCTACTATACTATGTAGCTAAGAGCATTTTCCACCCCCCCGGCCTATATTTTTTCTCAATACCCCTTAGTGCAAAAAATAAAATAGTTAAAACATAGGGCGCAAATTCCATATCGCATATCACCAGCATAGTTTTAGTCTCTTCAGACAGAGATTTTGTATAATGGATAGTACTTCACCCAGAACAGCTTCTGGGTGTATTCGCCTTGCGACTATTCCGATATCCCGGCTGCACGCCCTATGCTGGAATAAAGTTATTATCCACTACGCCATGCTTTACCTGTTGCTAATAGAGTTTAGGAAGACAGATTACGCCGGTTACAGAAAAGATCATTAACAATTAGGAATTATAATCTCGAGCTGGTGAGCTCAAAGATCAATATGACCTCCTTCCGTGGCATATTATTCATCGACGCTGTTAGGAATCCTCCCATGCCGATGACAGCGAATGCTCTCCCGGCACTATGCTGGGCCACATCCCATTTTAGGGGCCACTTGGCAGACAGGATACCAAAACGATACATGGTTCTCTTGTCCCAAGTAGTCCGCATAACCCGGCCAGCAACTATAGAAATTTAAGTCGTGTCAAAAAAACATCTGGACCGTGTCTTTAAGCTACACGGTAAAGAAAAGAAGGACTGAGCTTTATACGCTATTCCGCCCCTTTAATTAACTGTATGGCCGTAGTTAAATAACATGAATGCAGCACATATCGGTAGTTTTCATGCCATTACGCAGCTAATTTTAATCTGGTGGAGGGATTCGCCCATCAAACTGGTGGACGGCTCGGTACATAGAAATAGTGTTTTACCAATATCAGTAATGCTATTGAAGTACTGTTCCGTATCATCGAGAACAAGAAGAACAATTGCCATAGTCATATGATATATAGATGACTAGAGCAGTAAAGCCAGCATCTGGCAATTATCTAGAGAACAACTAGCAAAACTTTGAGGATAATACGTTATGTCAGTATTTACCACCCTTTGCCGGCTTTCTAGATATAGAAAGCAGCAGTTGCTATATGCTAAAAGCTATCAGGATCTGGAATACTGTAAGCTGAGCATTCGTAATCTCAAACGCTTGTTAGACTGGACTCTTTCGGTACCCATAACGCAGACTATTAACGAAACTCTAGATTTTTCTTTTAAACCATCGATTTATTGGACGTGGCGTAATGAGAATTGACGGGTTGCACACATACCTAGGATTATTTACCTGACAAACCTGGACTAGCGCATGGAGAGATCGGTAATTAACGGAATAAATTTGAGACTATCGCAGCGTGGCATCGTTTCGGCTGTTACTGGCCAACGATGTATTTGGAAGTACGGATCACGCTAACGCAACTTACCTTGACGAAGCACCGGCTGTACAAAAATTACCTGTGCCGGCGGCTACAATCGTTTTATTCTTATCAGTATCAAGGCTAATCGCGGGACAGCAATTTACATCATTCATAGCGGAATTTTTCCGGAACTCTTCTCGATAGCAACAGAAGAGATTTGCTTTTGTCTATTGCGATAGCTTCTCTCCTCTAGAGATACCATAGCCACTCTAGATATATCTGGTAGTATACACTGAAAAATGCCGAGACGAAAAGGATTTATTGGATGTCAGCACTTATTAAAATACATCAAAATAAAATCCCTTAAACACAGTATCGAGCTTAACGTACGTTATATTGTCCTGTATTATCTTTTACCACTGTTGTTTCATAACCTTTGTAGCAGTGATACCCAGATGAAACCCATTACGCTAAAATAGGCTACAAAATGCTTACGGGAAGCGATTAAATCCGTCTGATCCAATTTCCTAGGATTGTTGTTTAAAAAAATATCCGACGAACAGTACTCTATATATGGATAGATAATCCCAGGCAGAGTGTTTGGCTATATAAATTTTACCGTACATTTTGCTTTCGCGTTATTGATTGTTCTGACAGAACTCAGGTGTATACCGGCTAAACCTACGGTTATGGCAAGAATGGTGGCTCAATCTAAATAGCGGAGATATATAAAGCCCCTGCCTTTTAGTTTAAAGTATCTAAACTATGTTATGCAAGAAAAGACCCCCTTATAGCCGCTGTGGCTGACAGCCACCATATGCGCTTTCTGGCAGGGAGCACAAAAAGCTCATCGGGTTTTTTAGCATAAGAGGCTGGATTATTTGGCACTGGGAATCGCCTTAGAGCTAATAGTCATGACTAAAGATTTCTTAGTATATATACTTAGGTATCAGTACTTAGGATTCTACCATGTGTTATTGCGCTAACATACTGAAAATAAGTGTTTATTTATAGAAACTATGGCTACTCGGCATCGCTATGACAATTTTGCTGTTGTGTTCGCTATCGCATGCCGCGAGTTGAATTTATAACATTATCTTATCTGGTTTAGTCGAGCATATTCAGTATTTATTAGAAGATAATACCTAAAATAAACCTCTTTCTGCTATTACCTACCAGTATTTTTTTTAACGACACAGAATGTGGGGGGGTTATTCTATATGCTAGCCTAGGTTATCATACCGCTACTATTTTAGCTTATCAAAACAAGCTACTGTGGCCTATATTCTTTCCTGCTTCATAATGCTAGCGCCCCCCACTGCTAATATGGGCGCTAGCATTATGAAGCAGGGCAATAAAGGTTAAACACCATTCTAAATCTAGAATTTGTACTGTTGTATTTCATCACGCGGTAGCAGCTGGCGTGATTTCTCTCCCTGGGGGGGACTACCAAAGTTAAAGTATCCGCTTTTAACAAGATAAAGGTCATACAGTGCTGCTAGGAGTTAGGAGTACTTAGTTTCCTGATATAGCCGGCGGGCAGTCAGTGGCAGCGCCATGGTAGTGTCGCCCTGGATATTGTACGGGTACGGTATAAATATCTTCTATTCGATATTTAGCCTCAATTTTATACTAGTAACACTAGCTATCCGTTAGGTATAACAATAATATGTATTATTACTCCACGAAGGTGGGATATCTGCTGCTAATTAATACTCGCAGACATGGTGTATATATGAAAGTGAATTTAATAATTAGCTAGAGTTAGTTGCCTGTTGCTTAATGCTATATAGCTCCTATTGAAATGGATAATGATGCATTTTCCACCTCTGTTGGCGGGCCCTCTCTCAAAACTGTATGGTTAAAATCCCATTTATGCAGAACCCTTCCCCCTTTGCTAGCAAAGGGGGATCCCTACTAACCTGTATCTATTCCATAGCATATTTATTTATGGTATTGCACTTTTATTCTATTGAATAAAATATATTCGTTGCTTAGTCTGAGTTATAGGTTAGTGACCTGCGCCTGTACGCTTATGATTCCTGAATTCAATGAGCGGTTACATTTTCATTCTTGATGAGGCGTGGCATTAATTTTTGGCTGCCCGTTGTTAATTTACCTCCCATCCACGGTTCAGGATAACATGACGCGTATTCGGTAGACGACTTTCAGTGGGAAAGAAAAACTACGCGGTAGTGCGCTCGCCCCCCTATTATCGGTGTGATCCTAATATCACCTTCAGATTAGAGTGGTACAATAAGTCGTTATTGTGATACATAACGTTTTGCGTAGGCAAAGTGCTAGACCAAGAAATAAGGTGCACTGAAATCCACTCCCTCCTATTTTACTTACTATAGATCCCATGCTATAAGTAAAATTTTACAGTTCTTATAATAGCTTAACTTTTATTTGTTTCAGTTAATCAATCTAATAAACGTAGTTAGTGCTCCTATGCTGGGATAGGAATTTTTCTCACTAGCGATGCCCCATGGCGTTCTTTCTACTGAAATTGTATTTCAATTTAGTTTTAGCGCAGAGAAGAAGAAAAAAAACCATACTTCCATGCTACGCTCAGCATCTTATTGGTGTTAGCTGTCAATATTACGCTGGGTATGTATTATCCGCTTTATCATACTCCCTAGTTTGCTAAGATATGCGCAAAGGGATTATAAAACAAGCAACGTGCTGCAGGAAAAGTATCGCTTCCTGAAGAATGTAAGTTCTGCCAATTATGCAGCTAGAGCCCCCTATAATGCAATTTTCTACCTTTACCTACGCAACTAATTTAAGCTACAACAGCAGTTTTACAGCAGATATTGCCATTATATTAGTTAGATGGATAATCTCTTTATAGGCCATGGAGGCTCTTACCGCATAATTACTTTGTCATCTATCTCTAACCAATCTTATCACTATAGGGATATCAAAGCGGTAAAAATGCACACAGGCACACGATCTACGTCATCTAAAAGCGAAGATCCCAACAATTTCAGATACACCTGAATGCGCGATTCCAGCGAACCATTACCGATAAAACTCGCATTGCTACGTAGCATTTAACAACTAAAGATAGGTCTTATTCATTAAGACCGAGCTACCTAGCGGCTAAAGTTCCGCGATATCTACTTCCTAGCTACAACCCGATAGAACGTCATAATTCGCCAAAGATGGCAAGACCAGATCCACTGCGCCTACCTTTACGACCATGATGGTCGGTATACCGGTAATGCGCTATACTTCATATAGAATCCTTGCTATTTAGCAGTATCGCTGCGATTTAAACTGAAGATTGCACTTTATTATAATTTACTGCTGGCGTAATTTAAATTCTATTACTTAACGCGTAAAATGATGTGCGGTCTAGCATGTAGCCTCAAAGCGTAAGAAAACCTCTCTATACAGAGTATAACTTATCTGGATGTAATATTGACGGAAGTTTCTAACCCTTATGATTTCTAAAATAAATGAAGTAACTTATTAAAATTACTAATAATATGCAAGGCGCAATAACCAGGCTTAATGAACACGGCCGGGATATCTGAAGGCAATGATATGTAGAAAACACTCATTTAGCTAAATCAGTACAACTTATGAGGTATTCTTACCAATAAGGGATATTGAAGGAAAATACCTTGGGGGTGATAGCGTGCCGTGCTGCCAATAAAGTGCAAGAAAGTAAGTTGGCATATTAAAGAAACATTAGGATATCAGTGGGAAGCTCAGCAGAATGCTTAATAATGAACCCATGGAGAAAGAGCACCATATGTCTTTAATAAAAGACGAAAAAAACTTTTTTCCATTCACCCCCCCCATGAATGGCTTATTTTTGCGGACGCAACGCCGGGAACAGGATTACGTCGCGAATGGTATGGCTATTAGTTAAGAACATCATCAAGCGATCGATACCAATACCTAACCCAGCAGTCGGCGGAAGACCATGCTCCAGCGCAGTGAGATAATCATCGTCATAGAACATCGCTTCATCGTCGCCAACATCTTTTGTCTGTGCCTGCTCTGCAAACCGCGCTGCCTGATCTTCAGCATCATTAAGCTCGGAGAAACCGTTTCCGATTTCACGCCCACCGATAAAGAATTCAAAACGATCAGTAAAGAATGGGTTATCATCATTTCGACGCGCTAACGGCGAAACTTCCGCCGGGTAAGCGGTAATGAAAGTTGGCTGAATGAGATGACTTTCCGCCGTCTCTTCAAAAATTTCAGTCTGCAGCCGCCCTAAGCCCCAGTTTTTGCTAACCTTAATACTCAATGATTCAGCGATAGCGGTGGCGGAAAGCATATCATCTAGTGCTTCTGGCCGGGTCTCTGGACGATAATAGCAGATGGCTTCTTTCATGGTCATCTGGGTAAATGGCTTGCTAAAATCGAAGGTTTGATCCCTGTATTTCACTACGCTACTACCGAATACCCGCTGGGTCAAGGTAAAAAATAACGCTTCCACTAGTACAATCAGATCGCGGTAATCCGCATAGGCCATATAGAGCTCCATCATAGTAAACTCGGGATTATGGCACGACGATACACCTTCATTTCGGAAATTTCGGTTAATTTCAAAGACTCTCTCAAAGCCGCCTATCACTAGGCGTTTCAAATACAGCTCCGGTGCAATACGTAGATACATATCAATGTCGAGCGCGTTATGATGAGTAATGAACGGACGTGCTACAGCCCCGCCGGGGATAGTTTGCATCATTGGTGTTTCTACTTCCATAAAATCGTTATCTATCATAAAACAGCGGATTTCTGCTATAATGCGCGAACGTACTTTGAAGGTTTGGCGCGATTCATCGTTGGTAATCAAATCAAGATAGCGTTGGCGATAGCGGGTTTTTTGATCAGCCAGCCCATGAAATTTATCCGGTAACGGTCGTATTGCTTTTGTCAGTAAGCGAATTTTACTACAGTGAACTGATAACTCACCGGTGCGGGTTTTAAACAATTTTCCGTGGGCGCCAAGAATGTCGCCAAGGTCCCATTTTTTAAACTGCTCGTTGTATTGCCCTTCCGGTAAATCGTTGACTGCAACGTAGATCTGAATTTTCCCGCCCACGTCTTGTAGGGTAGCGAAGGAGGCTTTGCCCATAATACGGCGGGTCATCATGCGACCAGCAATACTAACCTGAATATTCAATGCTTCCAATTCTTTATTGCTCTTCTCTCCATAGCAGGTATGCAATTGATCTGACAGAGCATCCCGGCGGAAATCGTTAGGAAAAGGAATGCACTGCTGACGCAATTGACTGAGTTTTTCTCGCCGTGAACGCAGTTCATTATTCATATCCATCGCCTGAGGCGCAGCATCCTGTAAGTATAATTCAGACATATGCTTTCCTCATAGCCCTGCTTTAAGACTGGCTTCAATAAATTTTTCCAGATCGCCATCCAGTACTGACTGGATATTGCGTATTTCCACGCCGGTACGCAGATCCTTAATACGGGAATCGTCCAGCACGTATGATCGAATCTGATTGCCCCAGCCAATATCGGACTTAGTATCTTCCACTGCTTGCTTTTTCGCATTTTTTTTCTGCAGCTCAAATTCATATAGCTTAGCTTTTAGTTGTTTCATCGCCTGATCTTTATTTTTATGCTGCGAACGGTCGTTTTGACACTGGGTGACAATATTAGTCGGTAAATGGGTAATACGTACTGCGGATTCGGTCCGGTTAACGTGCTGTCCTCCGGCACCGGAGGCACGATAAACATCGATACGCAGATCTATCGGGTTAATCTCAATATCAATATCCTCGTCTACTTCCGGGTAGACGAAGGCGGAGCTAAAAGAGGTTTGTCGCCGTCCGCCGGAGTCAAAAGGACTCTTGCGCACCAGGCGATGCACACCAGTTTCAGTCCGTAGCCAGCCATAAGCATATTCGCCGATGACCTTAATGGTTACCGATTTGATACCGGCCACTTCTCCTTCAGACTCTTCGATAATTTCGGTTTTAAACCCGCGTGATTCCGCCCAGCGTAAATACATTCTGAGTAGCATGCTGGCCCAGTCCTGCGCTTCGGTGCCACCAGACCCGGCTTGTATATCGACGTAGCAGTCGGCGCTGTCGCATTCACCGGAGAACATACGGCAAAATTCAAGCTGGCTTAGCTTAGTCTCTAAACTGTCCATTTCAGCCTGAATTTCAAGAAATATCTCTTCGTCGTCTTCCTCTACTGCTAGCACTAACAGGCCAGCAACCTCTTCTAAACCTTGAGTAAGCTGATTAATGCTTTCAATAATTCCTTCCAGCGACGAGCGTTCTTTCCCCAGCGCTTGTGCGCGCCCAGGCTCATTCCAGACGGAGAGCTGTTCCAGCTCAGTGTTTACTTTTTCTAGACGTTTTTTTTTGAGATCATAGTCGAAGATACCCCTCAGAACAGCTGTTCTTTCCAACAAATCCTGAATACGGTTTTTTACTAGATGAATTTCAAACATGGATTAATGTGCTCATTGACGATAAGGAACACGCATTGATACCTTTTAACATTCTAACAGACTCATGCTACGGAAGGTAGGAGTTATCGCTATCAGATTAGCAATAGCGGCGCACTAGGTTACAGCACGCTAGATATGCTGTATCAAAGCTGCGCTGGAAGTAGCTATTGCGAAACTTGTTAACCTCCGCTTTGTAATAAGCTAACTTGACAGTATGCATGCTATTATCCGACCATAGGTGCGAGTCAATATTAAAAAAGATACCATTTGTATATTGTCCAATCACACGATAACATTGAACCGTGTCCAAATATGAACCCAGATCATTAGCGGCGCATAGCGTGGATGATATCATGACCACTCTCGCCAGCGTGTGAAAATGGGATGGCAACGACAGACCGTGAGAATGTGGCCTCAGAGCAAGTCCTGATACATTAGAATATACGCGTTAGCGCCTAGCAGAACTACGTCTACCATGCTGCCAAACACTACTAGACCTGTCCCAAACCAAAAGGAATAAAGAAACTACTTAATAATGACGTTATACAGTCTTTCCATAACCACTCCTCCAGTTTTTTAGGGGATGACTCTTTACAGGTAACATTATGCTTGATATGCTGTTGAAAATGGTACATTTAACCAAAGGAGGCTAAATTACAGGAGTAATATAAGAGATAAAGTCAGTTTATTTTATGGATCCAAAACATGCTACACCGAACATGCTACACCGAAATAGTCATTTGGAAAATCCGCGATATTCTAGGCTTTAGCTGTTTTATTTGTATAACGTAAAAGACATCTCGGCGCAGCGCAAAACTAAATAAAAGATCCTCATCCTTTTGACATCCCAAACCTGGAACTTTAGCGAAATTTAAAAAAGATATTTAGAAGGCCTATGATCAGATCTCGACACTCTTTAGCTACACGTTAAAACTATTGCCCCCATGGGATAGGGAACTTAGTTAGGCTAAGGCGAGTGGTTTTTGGATGCTTTGGGGGTATCTCCATGATGATTTGTTTAAACCCATGGGCCAGATTTATCGGCTACTAGCTATTGACGCCTGTGAATTAACCAGCCATAAAATGCTCTCTACCGCTTGAAGACTGTTTTATCGGGTTGTGCTCGATAAGGCCAACCAGTATAATTTTAGCGAGCAGCTGCTGCAACTGCAGCCGTAGTGCAATTAGATCTATAAGGGAATGCCAATATTACTATTATACAGGTTTATCCCCCTATATTATTCCGCTCTAAACCCGTTAGATGGAACCCAGCATGATGCACTAGTAGTTAGCGCAAGTGGCAAAGTTCCCGCTCATCCATGCTACTAGGTAGCGATACCATAACCGACGGCTTCGTTTGCCACCCGATTTACGCAATCTGAGCAGTACTGCTATCCTTAAATATCCAGGATTTACGGATGAAAATCCACTCCTCGCGATACAATCAAATACTATTATCGCTTATTAACATCAGTTCATCGTGGCGGTAATATAAGATCGCGCTAGCTAGGCTACAGAAACATTCAAATACCAGTGTCAATAATACCAATCCATAACTTGTCCAGCTAGGACAAGAATAAAATCAGCATAATTAGAATATCGTAAAATATTAGAAAGAAAGCTGAATAAACTAGAATACTCAGATGTCATATAGTTCAAGGGCACGGCTTTTATTTCACGTCTAAATTGTAGTAATAATCTGCCGCAGCTTACTTCTCCGGTTGACTCTGTTTCGTCAACTAATTGAATAAATCGGGATCCCCGCATTTTTCTAATAGCCAGAAAAAACGTTGCTTATTCTAATCATCAAAGGCTTCAAAATCATGTTAAAGAACGACATAATAACGATAATCAGCTCACGTCTGCCACGGCAGTAGACCCAGTATATCCGTGCTTTGTTAACTATAATACCGATCTAAAAATTCCCTTTATAACCGCTACGTTCGTGACCAATTAACCCCCTTTTTATCCGGGGTATGATATAAAACGATATACTTCTCCATAATTCTACGCTATTTATTTCATATTTGGCATCTATCACTAAACTCTTAGGTAATATCTACTTGCAAAACTATTGCGGCCTTTTACCATAAACATATTTATTATCAGCCTACTGATAAGGGCTATATTATGTCATCTCAAGTTTCTTTTCCTCCACGTTTACCGTCACCCTCAAGCCATCTGCCGCTAACACTTATTTCTATGGAGGAATGGGCATTGGTCACGCTTTATGGCACGGATACCATAAAATACCTGCAGGGGCAATTTACATGTGATGTTGCTTCACTGAACCATGATCGCTTCAGTTTCGCTGCCCATTGCGATGCTAAAGGAAAAATGTTTAGCCATCTTTGCGTGTTTTATCGCCACGAGGAGGAGATAGCATTTATCGAACGACGCAGCGTGCGCGACACTCAGCTCTTTGAACTAAAAAAATACGCTGTTTTTTCTAAAATACTCATTACCTCCGACGATGACGCAGTTTTACTCGGCGTGGCAGGTTTTCAGGCGCAGTCGGTTTTGGGCAGAATTTTTACCAATGTGCCCGATGCGGCTAAGCCAGTAGCACACCATCAGGATACAACGTTACTGTATTTCGATCTGCCAGCTCCACGTTTTTTGTTGATAATGAATTTAGCCATGTACGACACCTTACAATACAAGTTAGCAGGGCAGGCTCAACTCAATAATAGTCAACAATGGGTAGCACTGGATATTGAGGCGGGCTATCCGATTATAGATAGCGTTAACAGCGCAAAGTTTATCCCACAGGCGGCTAATCTACAAGCGTTAGACGCCATCAGCTTTAACAAAGGCTGTTACGCGGGTCAGGAGGGGATAGCGCGTGCCAAATATCGTGGCGCTAACAAACGCGCGCTTTACTGGCTAGCAGGAAGAGCCAGTTACTCTCCCGCCGCCGGCGAAAATTTGGAACTCAAGATAGACAATAATTGGCGGCGAACCGGTACAGTACTGACAGCTTGTCAATTGGAAGACGGTAGCGTTTGGGTGCAGGCAGTGCTAAATAACAACCTAGCACCAGATAGCCTTCTGCGCGTACATAATGATAGCGGCGGTACGTTGTCTGTGCTACCGCTACCGTACACTATCGATGATTAAGCGACACCTGTTCTAGGGAATGCACCGCCCGTTTCCCGTCCATGGGAAACAATGATAATCTACCATGAGTTAGATGACAAAAAGATAAATCGACAGAAAGTGGCAAATACTCCCCCCTAATACAAAGACATGCCATATCGCATGGTTGAACGGTATTTGTTCCAAAACATAAAAAATCACTCCTAGCGAGTAAATCACACCACCGGCAGCCAATAGCGCAACTCCGCCGGCAGGCAAGCGTTGTACCAATTGATAAATAACTACCAGCGATAACCAACCCATAGCTAGATAGGCAATAATGGAAATGGTGTTAAAGCGATGTACAAGTACCACTTTCAATATAATCCCGACTGACGCCATCAGCCAGATGGCCAGCATCAACCATTTGGCTGATGGCGAAGCTAGTCCTACCAGTAAAAACGGTGTATAAGTACCTGCGATTAATAAATAAATCGCGCAATGGTCAATCTTTTTTAACCAGAATTTAGCTGGCGAATAGGGAACGGCATGATATAACATTGAAGCTAGATATAGCAAAATCACGCTACTACCGTACAGGCTATAGCTAGTTAACGCAAGAGTGTTTGCGCCTGCTTCCCTTGCCTGCTTAAGCATAAGCACTAGGCCGACAATACTAAAGATTACCCCCACACCGTGGCTGATGCTATTGGCAATTTCTTCTGCTAGAGAATATTTTTTAGCTAATGTTTTTTTGCCCATAAATTTATTACCTCTACTTAAAGATATCTTCGTTTGTGGGCATGCAGTGAAATAGGGTAATATAGAAGTAACTGAGTGTACACGTGTTCAGTGAAAATAAACGATGAAGAGTTGTAAAACCGCACCATCCAAGACGGAGCATACCAGCTTGAGTTTGTGCGCAAATTAAGTTATAATTTGGACCGTTTAATTAGATTGTGCCAAAGCATATTGGCTGCAATCTTTTTCAGGGTGAGATTCAGTGATCTAACAAATATCATAGCTTTTCTCATATAAGTAAATAAATTTAAACATATACAACGCTACTAAAAGTCCTCAATACCCAGCAGCAGAAAAACATCGTAAAGCACACACAGCTAGCACTTTTCACTTGCACCAATCATCCCCTTGCTCTTTATAGTGACAACGGGATGATGTAACCCGAGTGATTCAAATAGTGTTAATTAATAATATTACCTTAGTGCTAGTTTTATGAATTATGGCTAAAATAGGAAGCTTGGGATAAACTCCAACACCATGTTTGCTCTTATGATACACTTACTAATGCCAGTGCTGATGAATATACATAAGCAGGAGGCAGAGCTAAATGGAAAACGGTATCACTTTCGATCAGGTGGTAACACGCGACTCTTTTACCTCCGAAGAGGTAAATCCGGCCTCTATGGCTGAATCCCAGCTAACTTTTTTTGCAGCAAGCAAAACAAAGAGGCTGTATGATGTAGCAACTGGACTTGGAGTAAGGGAAACTGTTAATAGTTAACAGGCGTCATTTATCATGACGTCAGTGTTATCAGAATTCATCCATCACAACCCTCGTCAGAGCAGTGGTTATCGCCTTATCCCCTCTTCCAGCGGAATAAGGCTGCTATACGGCCCTGACGCTTACGCTTACTGATAAGTACTCATAGCGCGTAAAAAATAAGTTGCGATCACTATAAACATCATCTAGCCATTTTTTTAACACCGGTTAGTGTTTATTAGTATATTCGGCCGAGAAAGTCGCAATCTAATAATCGTACGGCTAAGCACTACTTATCGCTTCCTAGGCTGAGGCGCATAGCTGGCGCATTGGCCAGCAGCCAGATTATTACTTGCCGTCAAGAGACGCCACTAATTATATCTACTGAATTTTGGTGCGGATAAGCAACATTCTATCAATGAAGCAATCAACTTTATAGCTAACTTTTTTGATTCGCGAAGGAAGCGTAAGTCGATTAGATATTTAAAGATATTTATTTTACTAATTAATGTTCATGGGCTCTTTTGGGATTGAATATTCAGAATAGATCCAGTCCATGCTCTCTTTAATCACCAGTGTTGAAACAGAAAAACCCTTCTGCAGCTAGGTAAAGATATAATTAGCTTTAATAACAAGCATTTAATTGTATTTTAACCATTCCCTCCGTGCTAATTGTACAAATATACATCCAGCTAACTGATAGGTAACAAACTATCTAAAATAGCATCAAATAACCCAGAACGAACGGCATCAGATATATTCCACGCCGAATTAGGATCCATGTCACGGATTGCCAATACCGTGAGGATCTAGAAAGTTGCAGTATTGAGATGTGATACATCAGCACCTATACATCCTTTCGATGTAACTCCACCTGCGTATTCATGTTAGCTCTATTCAGATATACCTGCCAACACTATACTGATGTAGTATATTGAGCACTACAAAGATGTTTTTTCATAGACCCCATGTTTGAGGGGGATAGGCACCATGAGGCACGATAACTACTTACCTACCTTTTCGGATTTAGCACACAAATTATATAAATTGATGTTCTTATTTTTTATAGGCCAACATGGCAAGTGACAGACCGGCCATCTGTGCTACTCTCCTAGATTATTCCCGTGGGCGGAGAAGCTAGAAATCAGACATATATAACTCTCACTTTTATTTCGACTTTCATGAGAAAGGAATTTCTAAGAACCATATTTTCTTTAAACACCGTAGTTTAGCTGCATACAAAGGGAATCGTCATCGGTCAGTTTGATAAACTAGCGCTAATAGATGGTGGGCTATTATCCATCTACTGATACCCTCTGCCCATTTAAGCGGGTAGAACTGTGGTATACAGTTTACCAAACTTTGACTAATTAATTAGGGATTATCTCAGTGTTAGCGTTAAACTTCATCATGTAGGACCCGAAGGAAATCACTTCCTGATTCAGCGCCAGATCATTATGCTCTAGCTGGTATAATATAGCGTATCATTCCCGCTTTGCTATAGTAAAAATTGAAAACTTTAGCCGTTTGGACAAACCTGGTGCGCAGCAATTCCAGTAGAATCACCTCATCGCAGCCAGCATCTAGCGCCTCGACAACAAAGGTACTCGTCATCCACATCATCTGCTATAGAGTTTATACATCTTCGCGCATTGTCGTTTCGTCAAGCTTTATAGTTACATAGTAGCTATCCGGCTACCAGCGCCGTGCATTTCTCTGCATAAATTAATCCAGATGGAGTGTTTATTTCATTACAAGCGGCAAAAAAACGCTGCAAGCTGATTACCATGTTATATCAGCCCCCTATTCTCCGGGATAGCCAGGAGAATACCTAATAATAACATATCCACTGTAGTACCACTACAGCTTACATTTTTTTATACGTCAGTTCGTTTATTAGGGCGCGATATAGGTTGTGTAATTCACTAGTATTGCCTATTTGCTGCAGCAGGGCGTTAAATAATCAGGATGATGTAGTGCCGTTTGTGCCTTATTAATGACAAGTTCAAAGCTAAAGATATCAACACTGAGCACACGTGGTCATTCTAAATCAAAATAGTCATGCGGCGGCACATCAAACATGCCAGTATTGTATCGTACCGGACGACACTCATCCGATTATAGACTATAATATAATGACATCATCATTTCCATAGAAATATATCATTTTGGCACCAAACATGAGGTACTCTTCATATAGCGGGGCTTCTGCATGGAAAGACAGATAATTACCGAAGCGTACAAAACTCTTACTTATGCAGATAATAATGGCGAAGGAGATGATAGCTTATAGGCAATAGTTATCACTAAACAGCTTAAGAGGAGGTCAGCATACTTTAAATTACAGACCTGCTGAAAACCAAGCAAAAATTACGGAAACTAGAACGTTATTTTTAGACTATTTATTAGAAGCGCATAATACAAAAGTCGAAGCGGGGAAATGAAAATTTTAATAACAACAACCCGCCATTGCTTTATTATTTCTAGCGGTTTTTTTGGCAATCAAACTAGAAAAAATATAATCTAAAATGGTGCACTTACATTAAAATATTTCAATCGAAGGACTTGTCCGCCAGGCAGCAGTAAATCATGCAATTTTAGCGGATTCTGTCCAGAAAAGCTTGCGAAATCCCTCTGTATACTCGCTGCATCAATGCAGCGCTATATTTTCAGCTATGTTCGTAGCATCGCAAAGTATAAGGTAAGCCCCGATATCTTTGGCGGCTTTTTACAGAAGACAACCCCCCAGAAGCACCGCGATATCCCCCTACCAAAAAAACGATAGGCGGCTAAATTACACACATAAACGAGCGATAAGCGGGAAACTTACCCTCTCCCATGCAACTCGCTTAAGCCTATAGTTAAGCTAATTTTTTTCGCCAGGCGCTATATTGAATGCCTCTGCCGCCGCACGCCAGGCGTTTACGTACCGTCTCTACCGTGATAGAGACGGTACGATGGAGCTTAAATAGGGATCATTTAGTGGCAAAAAACGTCAAAATACCATAACCATGAAATATCTGACGAGTAATATTACCATACGGCTGCATAGTGCGAGTGGTGGCGGCCAGCGCATGGTGCTGATAGCTCCAAAAGGTCAATGGAATATAAGCATTAGTGCGTAACCAGGATTGAATACCGTCTACTGCGCCTATCAGGCAGGCGATCAGAATCCGATTGTCGTCAATATGTGATAAATGCGTTGTTTTCTTCCAGACCATCTTACGTAGAGAGACAGGCGTTATCAGCGCCACTTCTGACAGATCCCTCACACTTCTCATAGCGCCTGTTGAACAAGCAGATTCTCAATAATATCTCCTAGCTCTGAATACTCTAGTGAGCACCATCGAAGGCGATCTGACAAAAACTATCCCGCCCAGAGAGTTCCATAGCGCGGTAAGGGTTTGCCTACTCAGCAAACATAGTATTCCAGACTTACACATGTTGCAACAACCTCTGACTGGCAACATTGATGGCAGAAACCCGCAGTACCAGCCCATCGGTAGAACAAATTTCCTCCGCCGCCTAACACTCAATAACTGCCATTCGCAATCCGTTCTCCCAGAGGTTGCTTTGGCTAACGCAAAGCTAGTCATACCCCACCGTTAATGACTATGTCAAATTCTTGTTGCATGACGTATTGGATCCTTGAGTGTGGAGCAAGGAAGGGTTATCGGGCTACCCAACCTAGCGTTTACGCGCTAATACATTGCGTAATAACGGAATATGAGGGATGACCAGTAGCCCCAAATTACGACTGACCACTAACGGTAAATGACACTTAGCGAACAGATAGATTAGCCCTTCGGTGATACCGACGGTAACTGCTTGATCTAGCTTCCGACGGCGCTAGTGGCATAACAGCGCAGCTAGTCGCCGATATCCTTTCCTCCCTGCGCTACACCTGTGCTAACGTTTCCGCCAGCATTATTACATCACGCAGGCCTAGATTGAATCCTCTGTCCAGGAATAGGATGCAAAATCTGGGCAGCATTCCTCACTAGCGCTAAGTGATGAAAATAATATGCCATTTGCGTCGTACGTAAACGCAACGGATAACATCAGCATGCAGCAGCTGTGGTAATTCACCCCAGTCACCAACCAAAGGCCTTCTACAATGCTTAACAAAACTGCCCGTCATTTAAGCTAGCAATTTCATGCTAAAACTCAGTCGATAGGCACCAGACCACTGGTCTACACGCATCAGACATAGGTAACAACGCTAAGGCTCCATGGGTAGTGAATCGTTCAAGGCAGCGCCGCTGTTGGGGGGGTATGGCGGTTAGTGATATTGGCAATAACTACAATTTGTTGGTAATCACGCTACCGCCATTAGATGCCACACTGCGCTGTTAGTGGCAAATGAGAACCATCAGCTGCCCCACTCCCAACAGCACTTTAAGCTTCACGCTATTATCCAGGGTAATGATCATCTCTTCACGCTCATGCACATAAGGCATGAGCGTCGTCGGGCGCCCCTGCTCAGTAACTCGAACAGCCGTTTTTACCGGCTGCATACGGCTCTATAACATACTTCAGCGCTGGTAGCTGATAGTCCTTGGTCGTGATATGAACTTTCCCTAGATGCCCTTTCTCGCTCACTTCTACCTTGGTAACGCGGCAGTGGCGCAAAATGATATCAGCGATATGGCCAGACGCCAATGGTGGTTAGCTCACGACTATTTCCTTTCGCTAAAGCAATAGCACGAGCGTC
Organism: Sodalis sp. (in: enterobacteria); assembly: GCA_051710585.1. Classification (GTDB taxonomy): domain Bacteria; phylum Pseudomonadota; class Gammaproteobacteria; order Enterobacterales; family Enterobacteriaceae; genus JBPESP01. The sequence goes on from JBPESP010000002.1 coordinate 227,578, forward strand.
ATGCCCCGGATGATCATGCCTTTCTGGCGTCTTTGTTTCCCACTAGATCAATTTGCAGAGCACCTTGACTAAAATAAGAAAGCGCCAGCACCAACGTCGCACCAGCCATGCTACCACCAACAATGATGACGGTCATCCTTGGCGTGCTGCGGCTATTAGATTTTAAATCGCGTTACCCTCATTAACTACTGGGCAGAAAGATTTTCATTATCTGTGGCAGTGATAGCGATATTCTCCTCAATACAGATGCCTTAATATAGCAAGGAGCATAGTAAGGAGTAGGCATATATCAGCGGCACCTAGGAATAATATAGATGCCCTGTTTGATGAACAGCACCATGCCTGTGGTTCCAGTGCTTTCTTCTGCTCTAAAGAGAGGCATAATCACTCTGACATCGTGAGCATTCAGCCTAAACCAATAGCTTAGACCATGCATAAAAAACTAGCGATACGCCTGCATAGCAATAAACGTCTCTAGTTCTCCTTTCATCACAGAAAGGCTCACTAGACCGTTGACCATAATGCCACTGCTTCTTTATTCACCTCCTGTGAATACTGATCTCTGAACCGTAAATCAAGGTAGCGGATAAGTATTGCCTGGACGATATCATAGACAGAGCTTGCTGTTCCGGTGAAAAATCACTGTTAACTGGGAAAGTGCGAGTGATATCACTGGGTAGGCCACCCTGTAGCTTGTTAAAAAAACGATAAATACCAGAAATCACTTTTAACAATATGAATAAGCCGCCCTCAGCGCTGCGAGGGCGGCAAAAATCAAAGCAGTGCTTTCTGGCGCTATTTTCTCCAGAAATCCAAGATGCCGACCGGGTATATTCTTGTGGAGTTATCTTTAACTATCTAGCTTAATTGAAATACTTAGCTCATGAGCCAACAGCCAGTTTATATTTTTATAATCGGAAAAGGTATTTTAGATATGCGTTTTTATTACTGTTGGCAGTATAAGTTCACATTGATACTACCATCAATATATCCGTCGCTATAGCAAAAAAAAAGGTTGTAACTTCTGTTCTAGATAAATTATAGTTAGCTTCTTCGCACTTAGGCGGCATTCATCGGGAAAACCAAAAGTTAACGCGGTAAAAAAGGTAGGAAAGTAGTATGTCCGCACAACCGGTAGATATTCAAATTTTTGGCCGTACATTACGGGTCAATTGCCCCCCTGAACAACAAAAAGAGTTAAATCAGGCGGTAGAAGATCTTAATCAGCGGTTGCAAGATCTGAAGGTTCGAACTAAAGTAACCAATACGGAACAACTTGTTTTTATCGCTGCCTTGAATATTTGTCACGAATTAACGCAGGAAAGATTAAACACCCAGGATTATGCAACCAATATGGAAGAACGTATCCGTCTTCTACAGCAAACGATTGAGCAGTCTTTACTTGAACAGGGACGTATAGCAGAACGGCCTGGAAACCAAATCGAATAAAGACATATATAAGGTGGGGAGATACTGAAACTACGGGGAAAAGATAAATTTTCTGAAGTGTTCTCAACAGCGAAGGTCACAGAAAAATGTGGTGATCCCTGAATGGCGCAAACGGTTAGTTTATCTGAGACACCTTAAGATATCGACACTGTTTAACCTTAGAAAACAGGGTTAAAGAGTTGCAAGCGCACTATGGGATATCATAACCTCCTCAAACAACGCCCCCATTAACTACACCAATGGGGAACGATCATATTGCTGCAGTAATAGAACATCGTTAGTCATCCCATGAACGACTCCCCATCTACAAAGCGCATGCACTCTGTAGAGTATTCCTGTCTTTTGAAGACAATAGCTAGATATATAACCGTTAATTGACGCTCTGTAGAGCGCGCGTCCACAGATATAGATGAGTCTATCAGTATGTATAGCATTCTTTCACCTCGAGCCATTAACGCACAATGCCTCGCCCTGGTGGCTTTAATAAGGGCGGCTTACTACTACGTATAGTCTTGGTGAGTTGAAGTTCTATAACAGAGGGCTGTAAAAATTTTTACCTACCAGATAAAATACAATTGTCAGAAGGTGTTTAGTTTATTTATTCTTGCCGCCGATGAATGATAGTCATCGTGGACCACGCTTATCATTAAAACTATTAGCAAAGTAAGCGAGTAAGCAAGCGTGGATATTGTGCATAATCACTTTTATCAATTGCAGTGATAATGTCTTCTGGTGCGATGTCAACGTTAATATAATCATATAAGCGATTTCCATTATCTTTGAAGATTCTAAGCAGGAATATTAACTCTCTGCTCGACAAAGAATGTAAAATTAATCACTAAATTCAAGGTTAGAAGATATAATTATATTATCGTATTTTTATTAATGTCAGCGACAAGCTTGACTATTAAAGCATACACCAACGGTTAGTTTAACTGATAATTTTTATACCCTGCTCACTGCCGATAAGTGCCACGTCAGCCCCGCGGCGCGCGAATAGGCCAACAGTAACCACGCCTGGGATATTGTTGATTTGCTCCTCAAGCGCTATCGGATCCATAATGGCTAGATTGTGGACATCCAGGATGATATTGCCGTTATCAGTCACCACGCCATGGCGATAGACTGGTAACCCGCCCTTGCGAACCAATTCACGAGCCACCCAGGCGCGAGCCATAGGGACAACCTCTACCGGAAGCGGAAAAGTGCCCAGCACATCCACTAGCTTGCTGGTATCAGCGATACAGATAAAATTACATGCCACGGCGGCAATGATTTTTTCGCGGGTCAGCGCAGCACCACCTCCTTTGATCATTTGCATCCTGCTGTTAATCTCATCGGCGCTATCAACGTAAATGTCCAGAGAATCCAATTCATTCAGATCAAATAACGGGATACCAAGACTTTGCAATTTAATAAACGATTCCTCGGAGCTGGATACCGCCCCGTTGATTTTGTGTCTAACGGAAGCCAGCGCATTTATAAAATGCGATACGGTAGAGCCAGTTCCAACTCCTACAATCGCGCCAGGCCGGACATATTTCAGCGCAGCCAAACTAACTGCTTTTTTCAGTTCATCCTGTGTCATGATCTCTTTTTACCCATGTGTAACCCTGTATAGACGTCAGTATAAATCAATCCTTGCAGCAATGCTGGAAGATTGCCACAATCTTCGACAACAATAGGACTGTAAGTTGAGCGCGAGACAGCGCATGAAATCATGTAAAATTATAGCATAGTTCAAGGATGTCATCCTGACAGAGGAGATAAATAAAACACCCGTATTATCGGGTGCTATAGGTACTTAACACCGTAATACTTTCACTCAATTTTAAATGTACCATCTAGAAATTGTGTATTACTCAGTAACTATGTCACAGCGTATTAAATAGCTTTTAAATCTATTTAACCGGCTGTTGCACTACGGACTTTTTCCTTCTTGCCCTACCGAATAAAAGCAAAAATAGATTAAATTTCTGGAAGAAGAATAGCTTGGATGGCAGTAATACCCTCTTGTGCTTCTATCGTTAATGAGGTTACCTCGCCACAGTCTTTTTTTAATATGGCCATTACTACTCAGTACTTAAACCGATCCTGAGTGATTCATTTATTCGATTAAATCTACAGGTAGAAGATGAAACCCGCGCCCAGTAGTGGCGCCTGCGGAACGGTGAAAGGGTAAGTGCTGGAAAGCTATCTAATACATAAAGTGACAGATACTTTTTTCTGCTGACCCATACAATTACGGTCAGCGTGATTAGTACACCCTACTTGCGTCCGAACTTGCGAGAGTTACTTATCTTCCTCCTCATGAGAGGGTCGGTGAATCGATGATAATACTTGTCTGAGCCTGAGAATTATAAAGATCGTACCACCGTGGTAATATATAGCGGAAATAGTCGGTATCACCTTACTTGTCCAGATTGGTCCGCTGATAAGGTCAGCGCTTAGGGTAGCTTTTTTTGAGTATAGTATACCAATTGGTACTGGATATTCCTTAATTAATCTGCCGGTTTAGATCATCGACAGCATAGTTACCTGGTGGCTAATACCAAGTTACACCATCCAAATCTGTCGTTTTTTTTGATTTTGACTGCTTTTTTTACTCCTGGCTTTTAGGAATGGACAACCCTAAGACTGAGCCTTAATGGACACTCAGAACCTGGATCTTGGCTTGAGTAACTGACAGCGCTCATGGGGTCACGGAGTGTTAAAGCTTCTATATATTACCTATATTCGCGCGGAAATAATAATAGGATCTTTTACCCTGCGGCTGTTCAATATGCCCGCTTTTCCTTGCTCCGATCGGCAGTTTTCTGGACCACATCGGCAGTAGTATATTGCCTTTTATGACACCGCATTTTCTTTACAACTGGGATTCAGCTTTAGCCCGTTTCACGCTGAGTTGATGATATTAGCAGTAGTCATCATCAGCAATATTAGAAAATAACTAGTTGATATTGCAGATCGTTAACTGTTTCAGTTATCGACATGTGCTTACTGAGCTACACTGCCGGTTGGCATAATCAACCTGATTTTTTTTCATTATAGTGATACTGCGGTGCTGTACGGGAAGCTGGAAGCGTTGCGAGACAACCGTAAGGACACGGCCGTCCGGAGTTGGTAAAATTTCCTAGGCGAAATATGGTGCTATTCATAAAACTTTTAGCGGATCTGCACTAGCTTTCCCTTTCTGATTCCGGTCATTGAATTACTGCAAATTCAGGCTGTATCCCATATGACTTACTAAAAAATTGCTAAAATGATTTGCCAATTTTTTTCAGCAAAAAAGGATCATGTTTAAGTAGCAATTATCGCAAGCAGTAATAGTGTCTAGCAACCAACACTGAGCCGCTTTAACTAATTGCTTTATAATGTGTTGGAGAACAGCCTATGGCTATACCGAAAAAGGAGGTTAATTGCGAATTATCGACGATCCTGATAACCGGATGCTTATCCTGCGCTTTTATGACAGCGCACTATAGATTGAAGCACAATAGCTACCATGTTTTTTTAAAAAAGAAGTTTCACACAATCGCGCTGTGCCGGGGAATCTGGATAGCCTATAGGGCTCTATCTTCTACCACAAAATCATCAATATACATGGCAGGGCTGCATCAGAGCCGTAGATTTACCTTTAGGTGGTGTACAAACCACACTGGAATTATCACTTAACCTCAAACCTTAATTCCCCTAGCTATAGAAGAGATAACTGCTACATGAATTATCCTTGTGATAGAATATATGCTAAAACTAGGATGATTTATTGCGGATTATCTCAAAGGTGGTGGAACTATCGTACCAATAGTTCCACCTAGAAACAGTCACCTCATTGAGTATCTGCAATGAGGTAAGCCCACTGATTTGGTACTGCTAAACCTAATGGTATTGGGGTGCAACCAGCTTGAGTCTGTATCAACATCTGCGATGTTTCTCAAATGTATAAGTAATCATTATTACTGCCAAAACAAAGGAGATCAATCGCCTCCTCTAGCTAAAATAGCGCGGATGATTATATCTGTAATCTCTACATCAAGCATTTCAGCTACAGTAAAACTTAGAATTTTCTCCTAGAACTGTATACTCTACTAAGAGTACGAAAGCACCATACAATAAAATTAGAGAATGTTTTGTATATCAAGCAATTTTTATGAACTGCAAAAGTATAAAATAAAAATTTCCCTTTACATCTAAAATTGAATTTTAGTGGAACTATTTACTACAAAGAAATGTTTTACAGCAAAGCCTCTACCGAAAATCCCACCACCTTCGTCAAATACATTGAGATGATGCTACCTACATGATATTACGATAAAAAACTAGAAAATCATAAGCTACATAGATCCCTACAGTTAACTTAAATGGGTAAAACAGTGGATCAGAGGCCCCTATTACGATAGGCATATCAAACGGGCCCATGGCCTTTAGTTAAAATTTAACTTTATAGCCAATATCGCTGTACACAACAGCAAACCGAAAACCTTTTACTCAATATTTAACCGGTCATCACCATGACGTAAGATACTCTAAATTATACTGCCTCACAAAACCTTTCTAGCTATGTCTATTTATTTGCCAGTGCATACCAACGCGGTCCAATTGAGCAACAGTAACATTTTCACACCAGGCCGGGACTTGATCTGGGTAATTTTGTTGTGCAAGCTTTTTTAGAAAATTAACTAAAATCCGCGCTCAAGTACCGGAAATAGTGATAGAAGTGTTTGTTTATGAAATACTGTGTATGGCTTACTTTAGGCGGCTGGCTACTTCAGCTGTATCAACAAGCAGAATTCACATCAGAGTACATACAATAATATCTGCTATTGAACATATCGACTAAACATATCGGCTCCATGAAAGCTAGTAAAGTGAAGTAAGCAATATTTTCAACAAACACATTCTGGTGATAAAAATTGACGCGCTGCTGGGGAAGGGATACTAATGAATCGCCTCTTTAAATCCTTGAAGAAAACTAATGTTTCGGATAAACATGTTCTTCTTCTAAGAAGAAGCACGGTAACCTATATTATGAATTAACATAACCTGCGCACTGGAAGGGCGCGCATATCACTATTATACCAAGGGTTTCTTGTGCCGATATACATATCAGGAATTGTAAAACTGTTGCTACGGTTACTTAATATCCGACAGATAGCAATTCATCGGCAAATTCAGTGATGAACGCGAGAATGAGTAGATAGAAATGATCGTAAAAAATTTTACTGTGATAAAAGTATTGAGCTATGAAATCGCAGGAAAAGATCATAGCTTTGCCATCAAGAAATATAACTAGTAGCTACTAGCTAGAGGATAATGAAGGAAGCTATTGTTATCGCCCCCTGATAACAGCCAATACAGTTTCTATACCAGTGCTGTACGGAGGTCAGTCCCTACTATGGGGGTGCTATGCTGGGTAATCTAGACGGCACTACCACCCACTAACTGGACCAGCAATTATCCCACGCAGATGTTATATCACATCGTTTGGCGCTACTTCCTCTTTGCCCAGGGATACCAAAGATACTTAAGGTGATACAGTACTATCTTGACGAGATGCGGTGCATAATGATGGTATAAGTAGAACTCAATTGGGGAGTTTAGCTTATATCTGAAGCAATTTAGTGTAGTAAATTTACCAGTTACTTTCCTCAGTGCTAATGTAGTTACGATAGTGGACCAACAGACCGTACAGTGGTGGATACACTCAAGCACCTTCATCACATGAAGATAATACCATTATGAATAGTCGCGAGACTATACACATCTCTGTATAGTACCCTTCAACCACTGAAACGCTACGTGTTGAGCGCCTAACAACTGAACTTCACTATAGTATGAATGGTCAATTCTATGACGAAAATTTTGTGTTATAAAGCTTCTTCGCTAGCAAAACAATAGATAGAGAAAAGCTAACTAACCTTTAGGTAAAACCTGATTGAAGGGCTGTGTAAGTATATGAAAACTAAATATACAAAGTGATATTTAACTACAGGAAAAACGCACCCATTGAAGAATATTATAGCGCCACTTGATAGCAAGAGGCGGAGCTGGTTTATGAAAGAAATGTCAGGGACGTAGGTTACTTCAGTCCATGAACAACCATACAAAGAGTGATTATTAATGCTCAGACAGAGTAGAAAAATATTCTAGCTGCTGTTAAAATGCAACCCAACCCAGTAAAGCATAAACAGCTAATTAAGGTTATCAAGATACTAATTCAACAATCTGATGTAGATATCTTAAGACAAGATAACAGACTTACGACACTGGTTAATAGCAGCATCATTGTAATTGGGTAACTTATTCGCACTAAAAAGTTATAATCGTGAGTATTTCTATATTTAGAATCAGGATGGTCGTGGCCATGTGTGCCTTTACAAAAGCAAGGATAATAATAGCATTCGTCTAAATAATGGCAAGGATATCAGTGGTACACGATTGTTTCATAAGAATAGAAATTTGCATACGCTAGCGAATTTCGCCGTAGGAAGTGAACGATATTTGAAGGAAATATCACCATCTCATGAATGGTAGCCCCATTTAGGGGTTGAATATTAAATAGCTATATCCACAAGATCTTCCTCATAAAAGGCACCTAAAAGGTGTAGCCTAGACAGATAGCATTAAGCTACGATACCATACTTTTAGCGATAGAGGTGTATTGTATTTTAGCGTTAAGATAAATTTTAATTATTAGTTTATGATACATTTATTAGTGTTTATTAATAATTAAAGAAGAATATATGTAACCATTAGGAAATTTTAAACCCTATAAATCTAATACTAATTTAGCTAAATTTAAGAGATTTAGCTACTAAACTAAAATATTTTTGAAAGATAAAATAATAATGGCTGGTGCGGCACTCAAAAAAAATTTACCAGGAATATTTAAATAGCATACACCAAGGGAAACGGATTGATCAAAATTGTAGACATGTATTACGGCATACTAGTCTAGAATAGACTATTCATCATCGACGATTGATTGGAGTATTTTGCAGACTTTTATAAATATTTTCTCATTAAAAATGAGAATAACTATATCAATATAAAAAAAATAAAAAAAGAATTTACAGTTTTAAAAAACACCATGAAATAGTAGATAGCTATCCTTAAAACAGTGATAACACAGTGAGATACCTATACAGTGTATTACTTAATTGTATCAATTTCACCAAAACTCCAGATATTAACCAGCCTAAAACATAGAAATAATAACAGAGACATAGTGTATTTAATTAGGATGAAAAAACGAGTTAAAGATGTTATTTTATATTTTTAAATCACATAGCTTTTCACAGTAGTGGCTCGTTTGGCAGTACAAAGAAGATCCATGGCGTACACTAACAACTAACTGAATCCATGCAGAACGCGATGATTGATAACAAGATAAGAGTATAATAATATATTTTAAGGTAGGGATTAAACTTGATAGAAGCCAGCTAGCGCAATTTCTGGTAGCGATAAAAGCTTATTGCTACCGCCTCATTATCTCAGGAGATAGACAATGTTTTTACATAAAAGATTTCTATTTTTTAAAAAATAGAAATCTAAACACCTTATTTATACCGTGCTAAAATAGAATATTAGTAAGATTATACTATTCAACTAGCTAAAAACAGTATTGTTGTAATAATAGGTGGATCTATTTTTTATTACCCTGACGACTGATATTATCTTCCTACACACAGTCATAACTTTAAAAAAGCTATTAATTAATGGCGTGAACACATATATAAACTTATGGGATAGTATAGAGTCAGCTAAATTTTATTTATTCTATTAAATAAATTTCTGCCAACAACTATTTACGTATTTTAAAAAACCAGGATAAAAAATAAAACAACAGTAAAGAGAAAATAAAACACGTTGAACAAAAAAAACTATTTTAGTGGATAAATTAAATTAGATACTAAGTTTAAAAGACATAGTAATAAGAATTTAAATATATCTTTTAAAATATTTATTACATCTTAAAAAAAGAGATACAGCCTGGTCACCAATATTCCTTGAATATATATCAAGAAAAAAACTAAAGGCATAAGTATACCCCAGCGGTTACTGGTCTAGATATACACCATATCCGCTGGGGTATATTTTATTTGAATTCATTATAGCTAACTGCTGCTCAAAAATCGTTCGGGATTACAACATGCTCTTGGCCACCACGTTTATATCTATAAACAGTGATGCAGCGGCGGCCACTAACCACTTAATCAGCTCTAGCTCTTTCATAAGCCTGCCTACGAACTAACACCCATCTAGAAACCTCTCTGGATTTCCATAGTAGTAATCTTTCTTGCGCCAGCTATACCATGGCTGATACTGGCAGTGTCTGAACTTAACTAAATAATACTGTTTTCTGCTGCCTGTCCTGTCAGGACGATTTTTCCAATATTTATAATTTCCGCGATGGAGACCCCCCCCTGAACACGTAACAGAGTGTAGGCAGACTAATGTGTTCTGAGTTTCCTGATTAACAGGAATTTTTCAGGGAGTCTAATGTTAAAAAAAATACTGTAGATTTTTTTTAACATTTAATTTCCTATTTCAATGCGTTGTAGATTTTTATTAGGATCACCTATTTCAATTTATTCCGAAGCTATAGAAGACTCTTTTAGAGTTTACCTCTATTACTTATCACGCAGTGATTTTACCTATTTCATCACCATAGAAAGATCGACATCCATGACTTTACTGCTTGTGTGGCAGTATAATTTGGTGAATATACCAATTAATGGTATGCGCCTTTGAATTAAGGATTTAAATTTCTTCTTTGTCATTATTGCACCTGTATCGTTCTGGGATGAACATATCTACCTCTGTTCAGATATTTGAATTTAATATACCAACTACAAATCCATCTTACTAGAAGACTCAAGGATATGGCATAGAATTTGGCTTAGAATAAGCCAGTGTCATTATAGTCTTATCCATTTAATGGCATAAAAATGATTATTTCAATTAATGAAATCCTAAAAAATGAAAGATATTTTTAAAAAAATATTCATACTGAAGCTGTTGACCTCTAATTTTCATTAGATAACCATCCATAGCAAATATGAGTTGATTATCCGTAATTTCAGCTAATCCCATTATTTGCAAAGAATTCTGGACTATCTAGATGGAAACTCTATAAGGATTAAAGGAGTTCAAATTAACTGAAAATAAATCCAGAATCTTTTGCATTCCTATAAATACTACTTCTGCTAAAGATATCACTATCATATCGCGGGCCAACTCTACTCTACTCTACCATAATATCCATTATCTACTGCCAGCCTCTCACCTTGGTAAGGCTATTATACTTACTGCTAAATTTACGCAATTAACAGCTTGTCAAGCTGTCCATGCTCACTATCACTAATAGATTCATGCTTACTTCTGTAGTGCTGCCTGGAAGGCGGCTGTTCCAGATAGGCAATTAAATCTTTACTATCTTCAATATCAACTGACAGACACAAGAGTATTTCACGAATACCGCCATGGATACCGGCTTCCCCGCGCCATTCCTACGTACATCAGGAGTACGACTTAAGAAAGAAAACTTTCCAGCCCCCCGCGATTTTTAAATACACGCTTATAACTTAGGCATTACTCTGTGCTATTGTCATATACGCGGTATAGGAACTGTATTTAGCGTAAAAAATAGATAGCTTTTTCGCACCATCTAGTTACGATAATATTTATTACCTACCTCGCAAGTTCTATGCCTACATCCACCTTTCAAGTAATCACCGCTCCGTAGCCATATCAGAATACTTGTTAAGATATTTGGTACACAGGAGAGTGCACGAACAGATCAGTGCCAAACGTTAGTAGCTGCTAAAGCGGTGAACTTGTAAAGATATTATCTACACACGCACGATGGTGGCGATACCACCCCTCGCAAGATGGGTTATTCAGGATTTTAATCAGTAGCAACTTCAGTTGGGCGGCTAGCGTCTAAGCCAGCACTTTAGGGTTTATCTAATCTACGAACTCTACCAGATAAGCTGTGCATTTTCTCAGACCATTGAGATAGCCAATTGCTACTGCTGTAACAATTATCTGACACCACCAGTAAATCGCTGGAAAGAGTAAATAACGAAAATATGTGTATATCATTGCAGTATTTTTTGTAGAAACAATAATAAAGTAAATATTTTATTTGAAGCATAACCATTTTGAGCATGCTTATTAGGTAATAAACTTATGACTATGCTTTAATTTAAATAGAGCGCATTATGAATCAATAATAACCGTAATTAAAATACTTGCATTAATAATGATTAAACTGCCTAGAGCAGTACTGAAATGAAACAAGAAAATAAATTCTTACCATGGAAATAACCATATTAACAATAATTTATTGGTAATTCAGATGAATATTTTTGTTGCACAGAAAACATTTTTTATAAGGCAACGTCGCTATATCTAATCTACTTTAGATGACACTATGTGAATGGCGTTTATCACTTTAATCTGAATAATATCAAAAGCAGCGAATCATAAAAAATTCCGTTAGTTTTTTATAAACAGAATCCGTACATCAAAGATAAAAGCGTACAATAGAAGCACTTTTTGCCATTCAGGATATACATGACCATTGTAAACGTCGCATTACCGGTGCCGGTGGCTCGGACATTTGATTATCTTTTGCCCACTAACGCAGCGCTAGCAATTGGGGCACGGGTCCGAGTTCCATTTGGTCAACGTCAAGTTATTGGCATTGCTACTGCCGTGCGCGATCACAGCGAGGTAGCCCTAGAGAAGTTAAAGACCATCAGCGAAATCCTCGACAACCAATCACTGTTTCCGGACAGCCTGTGGCGCATCCTGAACTGGGCTATCAGCTATTACCATTATCCCATAGGAGCAGTGCTTTTCCATGCCCTGCCTGTTCTGTTACGTCAGGGAAAACCTGTAACAATGGCGCCGCTGTGGCAATGGTTCGCTACAGAACAAGAACACAGCATGCTCCATGACAATTTAAAACAGACACCAAAACAGCAACAGGTGCTGGCGATACTGCCGCAAAGGTCAGTGTATCGCTATCAGGTGCAAGAGCTACAGCTGACTAACACGGCTCCAAAGGCGCTACGATGCGCCAAGGGGTTATGCTCTTTGCAGCCCCATGCAATGTACACGCACGACTGGCGATCTGAATTTCGGGTTAACAGTGAACGACTGCGGTTGAATACCAAACAGGCTATCTCTGTCGACGCGATCTGTAACGAGGATGACCACTTCACCGCCTGGTTGCTGGCCGGTGTGACCGGTTCCGGCAAAACAGAAGTGTATCTAAAAGTGCTAGAAAATATTCTTGCAAAAGGCCAACAGGCGCTTGTGCTGGTGCCAGAAATAAGCCTAACATCGCAAATTATTACCCGCTTTCAAGAGCGTTTCAATGCACCGATTGAAGTTCTGCATTCGGGTCTAAAAGACAGTGATCGGCTATCAGTTTGGCTGAAAGCACGGTACGGTATATGTGCTATCGTCATTGGCACCCGTTCAGCGCTTTTTACTCCTTTTGCTCGGCTTGGAATGATCGTCCTCGACGAGGAACATGATAGTTCCTATAAGCAACACGAAGGGTGGCGCTATCACGCGCGCGATCTAGCTATTTTTCGAGCGCGGGAAGAAAAGATACCAATTGTGCTTGGTACAGCCACACCCTCTCTTGAAACTCTTTATAACGTGCAACAGAAAAAATACCGTCAGCTTACGCTTGATACACGTGCCGGTAGCGCCCGACCCGCAGGGCAGCAATTGCTGGATATAAAGGGGCTTGCGCTAACACATGGGCTTTCGGTGCCACTTCAGGATAAAATGCACGCACATTTACAGGCCGGCAATCAGGTGATGCTATTTCTAAACCGGCGCGGCTTCGCACCAGCGTTATTATGCCACGAATGCGGCTGGATCGCTGAATGCCAACGTTGCGATCACTATTACACACTGCATCAATATCAGCGTCGGTTGCGTTGTCACCATTGTAACAACCAATGCCTGCTACCATATCAATGCCCGCAGTGCGTTTCTACCCGGTTGATTGCGGTCGGGTTAGGTACCGAACAATTAGAGACGGCGCTGACGCCTTTATTTCCAGGCGTGCCGGTGACGCGCATCGATCGCGACACTACAATGCGTAAAGGTATGCTGGAAAACTACCTTAATCAAATACAAAATGGGGGCGCGCGCATTTTGATCGGTACTCAAATGCTGGCCAAAGGCCACCATTTCCCGGGTGTCACGCTGGTATCGTTACTGGACATAGATGGAGCACTATTTTCCAGTGATTTTCGCGCTGCTGAACATTTCGCTCAGTTATATACACAAGTTACTGGGCACGCAGGCCGTTCCGGAAAGCAGGGAGAGGTTTTGTTACAAACCCGCCATCCAGAACATCCCCTACTGCAAACGTTACTACATCGTGGTTATATGGATTTTGCTCAACAGACTCTAGAGGAACGCCGCCAGGCGCGGTTACCACCCTTTGCCAGTCATATCCTGTTTCGCGCGGACGATCATGACAATCGCCATGCGAGACTATTTCTCGATCAATTACGTCAACTATTAGAAGCTAACCCAGTACGTGATACTGCCTTATGGCTGATGGGGCCGATCCCCGCGCTCGCCCCCAAGCGTAACGGACGTTTTCGCTGGCAATTGCTACTATCCCACCCTTCGCGTCTACAGCTGCAGCGCCTAGTTACCGCTAGCTTGCCGCTGGTAAGAACCTTATCCCAGGCGCGTAAAGTAAAATGGTCTTTGGACGTAGACCCGCTTGATAACTGAAAGTTTTTATGATTCCGCTTTGGTAAAAGCGTAAAAAAATTAGATAGGCTATTGGCCTCTTCCAGCCGATGCTACAGCGGGTACGCCTTTTTTGTGTGGGAGCACAGCAGAGCCTCGGAAAATGTGCTAGCCTTTAACTCCTTGAGGATAAAGGTCACCATTGCAATATGGATTATCCTAATCTGCTATAACCAGACCATTTTCTGTGCCAACATCATACACGCATAGACATAATCTGCTTCTCTTGATCGTTCAGGTTTTAGACCATATGCTCGAGCGGCATGGACATTGGCGCATCTTCGTTAACTCATTACGCAACTTGACGGCAGTTCTACGCTTGACAAAACTTATTAACTGGCTATATGTTGTAGAAATTACTTTATCAAAGATTTATACTGTTGCTATTTGACAATATCGCGCTTGCTTTGGCAAGAAATCAATATCCTATTTAAAATTCTTACTGCCTAAACACTCACAGACTAAATCGGTGAATTTATAGTCCACTTATTCAATAACTAGCGCAGTCTCTGTAAAGTACTAGGGAATCTAGGTAAATCAACTTACTTACCGCAACTAATATAATTACAACACCTCACTCAATAACTACTCAGCCAAAATACTGGCCAATTCTACATTGAGTTGAATGAGCTATTAATGTATTCTCTTTCAGAGAAAGACGATACGGAACCTTTTTAACGTCCCGTATCGTCCTTAGTGTAGTATTTCTCAATATAAATCAAGTAATCCGTCTGTATCCCAAAAGGGTTAGATCTAGAGTTAACTATCAACGACGTGTAGGTCTGCACCAGAAATATTTCTAAAATATTGGGGCTCTAGCTCTCTAGTATGCTCTGTTAGAAGCATATTTTAAGGTAACGACAGCTATGGTTTTTTTAGGACGCCTGATAGGCAACTTTTTTTGCTGTACAGCCACGATCAGTTTAAAGGCGATGGTATTACCAGTGATATTGGCAAAATATAGAGTCACCTTAATACCGGTGACACCTGGTACTCTCCCTCTCATGCCTGTTTCACCTGATTGATGCAATCAATGGTTATAAGTTAAATCCTGCAGCCAAATTCCATCGTCGTAGACATGATTTTCTCCTAAAATAAAAGAATAAAGTAGCAGATTATCGCTATCCATACCATGTTTTGCCTGAGAAAAGGTCTCATAACTGTGAATGTGTATTGGTATTTTCGGTCTGGTGTAATATTCGGCATCTTTACTCAAAAAAGGTTGATAAGGAATTCTTTATGTCATAATCACTTAAAGTCGATATTTGTCAGCATTCTTTGCCATCAAATACCTCCCGTATTTGCTAACTGCTCAGCCCAAATAAAACTTATGCTACGCACCTAGAAATTTAGGATCGTATTAAAATTGCCGTCTTTAAATAAATAGGACGCAATTAACTACCTTTATCGCTTGATTTACAGCAATAATCTGTCCTGGTAACCCCCTATAGACAGTTAAGGAAAGTCCACTACAACTGTGCACACTGTGCTAAACGTATTTAGTAATCTAAAAAAAAGATTAGCGAAAGAGAAGACAAGATATTATTTCATGTTCAAGAAAAAAAATTTGCAGCATTAATTTTTTATGTTAAAATAATTGCCTCAAAATGCTGGATAATATCGAATCGGGTAATTCTTAGCAGTTTCTGCCTTGGCGATTTATTATCTAGAAAGCCATACAGCGCATCCATTTGTAAAAAAATAGCAAAATAGCGATCGGGAAAACGCCGCAACATCGATATTTTTCAGAAGCGGGAGTAATTCCCGCCGCGGGAATGATAGCAAAGGCTGACAATGAGATGCATCAGATAAAATTCACCGCTTTCCGCTATATTGATAATAAATAAGCACCAACCGTTTCTTCACTTTGCTAAAATAAAATAATGTGCGCAAGAAAAGACGGTCCACTTTCTGATGACGTCTGACGGTAATGGCGAGGCTATTCCTGGTCATTATACATGTCATGCTTCCTGAATGACTGAAGAAGTTTTTTTAGAAAAAATTATGCTATACGTTATTTAACGTTTAGGCTAATCATATGGCAATTTAAATTGAATTATATGTCACGATACCATGACATAGTATTATAAATAAGTCCTTTAGGGATTTCTTCCATTATAAATATCTTATTAATTATAAATTAAAATAACTGTAGTGCTAAATTTTAATTACTGGTTTAATTATCACATTCATTAAAATAGATATAAGAGGTAGAGATAATGATTAATCTACATGACAAAAAATCATAGCCATTCTTTAACCAAAGAAAATAAATACTAAACTTTATATTTTCCATATCTTTATCAATTTCGATATTTCAATTTTTATTACTTCATAGTAAATAACGGTAATGGATACCATACCTTTATGATACCTGATTAATAGCCTTGTTAGATAAATCATTTTCTTAATTATTATTATAAAATATACTTATAATAATAAGTGCCTGCCGTAAGTGTATTCCCTTTAGCTATAAAATAATAAAATATGTAAAATATAATTTTATAAAACATCAAGTAATTACACACTTGATAATATTTATACCTTCACACTATATAATCACGATAACAATTTAGCAACGCTAATAATAAGGTAAATAAAGCACCATCCCTTATTTTAGGATATCAAATAAAAAGATAAATTTTAAATATTGCTTATTACTACTTATAAAATGGTTATTTGTTTTTTTAGACACGCGTTAAAAAGTAAAGAAGTGAGCCAGGAGAGGAACTTTACCGCCCCTGTAAAAGAGGGGGCTATTTTGGTAAGCATAGGTAAAACCTATAATTAAATCTTAACTATTCTGTCAATTCCTGAAGGAATAATTAAATTCTATATTATTAATATTATTAAGTAACTTGTGTTACTAACACAAAACGTTCTATAGCCCACAAAATATAACTTATATTGCTATATATTAACGGAGAGAAGTTTCTATTTCTATCTATCAGTACCGTTTATATCCTAATAGTAAATCTATTGCATTTATTATTTTGTAACAACAGTATCTTACTAAGAAGTATGTCTATTCATTCCTTTATTCCCCGTAATAGTTATATTATTTTTCCTAAATAAATCTGGTGTTTATGCTAGCTCAGAAAAATAATTTGAGTATAGAGTGGCAAAAATATTCATATTAAATAAATACGCTGTGAGTCCTCCTCAACTCACGACGTGTTGGCTCGTTGAATTGAGGGTTAACCGATAGATAGTTAGAGCCGGTTAACAGATAGGTTAATAGTTTAGCTAGTCTAGCTGAATAATTAGCTCCACCCAGATGAAATACCAAAATGGCATAATGCGTAATGAGAACAAAGTGCGCCGCTATTTTTCCTTAATATTTTATAGACGTACAAAGTAAACCGATTGTGTTTTACTTGAGCATTGCGCTCTTCTTCCTATAGAAATAAATGAATATTAAGTAATTAAACCACATATTCATTAATAAGTCAGAGTGTCGTCATCACTAAATGAAGGATGAAGAATATCCGTATTACCTGAACTAGATCATACTAGCATACTGGAATCATACGGTATCCATTCACCCATGGAACCGCTTTCTTGATTGCTAGTTTGGGAAATGAAATCCATACAACCCTCAAAACTGTCGGGCATAATTGTCGCCTATACCTTATAGCAAATTGCAGCAGAAGATACCGGAGTTCATTGTCTCACCTAAAGAAATAGTGTAAACTTTCATCATCGATGCAGCGTTAACCTTTAATTACCCCCCCCCGTAAAGGTTGCAGAGCTCTAGTAGAGGCCGCACAATTCAGCGCTATCAGTAATGCTTCTATTGAATAATATTCCTAGGCTGGAACAGCATAGGGCTTTTTAAACCTACAGCGGTGCGAAGAAACGTCTCAGAAATACTGGCACTGTCCAATATTACTCTGTTTGGCTCTTTGCTCTGTTAAAAGCAGAGATAATTCTGTGGAGACTTTGCTCGCCCCCTAGCTTTGGCTAGAGGGGTAGTAACAGTGGTGACTTGCATGGTGGATCTGATTAGTGACGGCAACTATAGTACCTGACGGGTAGACGCTGATATCGTAATAATACCGTACGGCAATTTATTGCTGTATACCCTAGATCCCTCCATGCAGTTTTTCGTTAGAATTCTGAATGAACTCTGTACCGTCTATATCTAGAGGATATGCAATGAGTCAGATTTATCATGCGTTATCCATCGCCGGGACCGACCCAAGCGGCGGAGCTGGTATTCAGGCGGATTTAAAAACCTTTTCTGCTCTCGGTGCCTATGGCACCACGGTGGTAACCTCACTGGTTGCGCAGAATACTCGTGGCGTACAGTCTGTCTATCCTATTGACGCTTATTTTGTTGCGGCGCAAATAGAGTCAGTGCTTAGTGACGTACGTATTGACAGCGCTAAAATCGGTATGCTTTGTCAGACAAGAGTTATCCGCGCTGTGGCAGACAAGCTAAAGCAGTATACTATACCATGGCTAGTGCTCGATACGGTCATAGTCGCCAAGAGCGGCGATGTGCTATTGGATGAAGATGCAGTAAACAATCTACGGGATCTCCTCTTACCCCTGGCGTCAATTATCACACCTAACCTACCAGAGGCGGCAATTCTGCTCGGGTGCACGCCAGCGATTAATGAACATCAGATGCGTCAGCAAGGTCGCGCGCTGTTAGCGCTAGGCTGTCAGGCGGTAGTCATGAAAGGTGGACACTTGGGAGGCGCCGCAAGTCCAGATTGGCTTATCAGCCCCAACTATGAATTACGGTTTGGAGGCGCGCGAGTAGCGACCCGACACACCCATGGAACCGGTTGCACGCTGTCTGCTGCCTTAGTCGCCCTTCGTCCTCACCATAATGATTGGCCGCAAACGTTGCGCGCAGCTAAAACCTGGCTACATCAGGCACTACTGCATGCCGATGATCTAGAGGTGGGGCACGGTATAGGACCAGTCCACCATTTTCATGAATGGTGGTGATACATTCTTAAGAATACCGATAGTGTAAGTCAGTACATCATACTCTAATTGAAGAACCTAAACATAGAAAGCGTTAAACATAAGATTATTTTTGTGTGCTATGACCAGATAAATAGCACAGGGGATTTACCCTAACGACGGATGATAAAAAATCCCCATCTAGAATATAGCGACTTCCCCTGTCCTATTATAATCGTTTTATCTAAATGGCTAGGAGATAACTCAGTAGGGGTATCGGCACTAATATTACCTGCTAGCATCCGGCATAGTTAGTGTATCGCTTCCCATTTGATAACATGCCAATATAGACATAATCATTTATTGCTTACCATTCCAGATTTAGCCCCTGTTTTAGCGTCTTATCAGTGGGATTTGAAAATTGTACTAGCAAACTTTGCCACTTATCCAAGAGACCTTAACTGATAAAGCCATAGTACAGAGCTTGCTTGCAGCGTAAAACAACCATAATGCAAACTTGGGATGCGGAAAATAATTAACTGCGCACGTAAATAAAGCTACATCCTATTTGCTCAGTACAAAATCACTCTCTGGACCGTGTTTATCCTGATAACAACGTCTATAATCACTACGACTTAAGTTGGCCTACTATCTAACCGGTCACGTAATCTCCGTTACTGGCATTGATACATACTTACTAAACGATATGATTGATGCTATCAACGGCAAGGCATCACAGGGGATTCGCCTCAGCCGCATTATGATAGAGCAGAGCGACGGCTAGGATAGAGTTAGGTGTAAAAAACAACATAGTGATATGCTGGGAAAGAAAATATAGTATATAGGTAACCTTGAATTATTATATAAATTCCCTTTAAGCTGATAAAACTATAGTTATTGATTGTAAGATTAAGTCAGAGCTGCACGGGCACTATTTACTATTTATTACAGCACTTAAGCTAGCACAAAGGGAATACTGTAGCGATAGGAAATAAATTAGCGCGGTGGGAATTGGAGTGATATGAAACTGGTAGTTATGAAACAATTCCCGTCTAGATTGAAGATGATCTCCTTCAGCGTATAGAGACCCACAGCCAAAATAGAGCGGCACTGAAAGGGATTTCTACTGGTCATTCCACGCTGGCTAGCCTCTGGCTAGGCTGTTGAATAAGGAGCAGTAGCCACTTATCTGAGGTGATAATGTACAATTGCAGCCGTCCATCATTAATAAACCCACCTGGGATAAAAGGACTGTACGTCGTCCGCCTGATGGACATTAGCGATACTTATGAGCAACGTGCAGTGAAGGATGCCCTATTCCAGGGTAACCCGAAGGAAGAGTGGGTAACCTGCCTGACGATAAAATTTGACCACCTGAAGCAACTCTTTAATTGACAGTGTTTTTCCATTCAAAATAAAGAAGAGCGATGTCGAATATTTTGAATCTGTTCTTATATTAAGGCTATTTTTTGCTAAAACAAAATGGTTTTTCCTATAAAGGCCTCATTTTATTAATGCATAGGTACACTTATCTTGAACAACAGAAAAAAATCGAGTGTGTTAGGCATAATTCTCATAATGTGTCAGAGGTGGGGTTGTGGTAGCAAAAGCCTTAGATGGGTCAGGTAAGGTGATAGCTCAAGGAAGGATGATCTATAAAAGAGGTAGTTTTTGTGTATAACCCGTCGTTACTTTTCTCTTTTTAAGAGAAAGATTTTTACTCCGTTGCGGAGGTAGTGATAACGTATAAGTGCGGACTAACCTCCACAGGTACTAATAGATAAACCGTATAACCGTTAGCGAGGCGACATTAATGGCCTTCCTCATCCCAGCTATTAGTTATATTTTATACGCTAAAGCCGATTTTGCCCTGCAGCTTTAACAGCTCAAAAATATTACTAAAAGAAATTTTTTTACAAGCATCTCCCGCCAAAACTCCCCGCAGCGTTTATCGCTGAATTCGCCAATGAATTTCCCACCTGGGACTATCAAGTAGCTATAGTCATAATTTTATAATTCATGATGGGTATGCTAGCTAAAAACCTTCAGCATAACTACGATTTGCCAATCCTTCCAGTGTTCTTGATACCATGGGATTAAATAGATTGACGATGTAGAAACCATTATTTATCCGGCGGAAATATACCTATAGCCTATGGGTATAATAATAGTATTACTCATGCTTCACCCCTCTATTTTCAGCGAAAGCCGCTGATACTAGTTAATCTTTCCAGATGTTACAGCGGAGCAAATTACTTGAATTTATAATATAGGTACTATATTGATATTTGAAGGAAAACATGTTTCGTTGAATATTAGTTTTCTTCAAATATGAACAGGCGATCCATCGGTACCCTTCCGCCTCCAACGGCGCATCAATCTCCCCCACCGAAAATTTTTGTGGAAAATATTGCCTGCTTCATTTTGCTAGTTTTATGGACAAGATATTCTCAATAGCAGATATTCCTGAAAGTACCCTGATACGCGGATCCCACTCGTTTTTAATATAGATTGCTAAAATAGCTAGCCGCCTGCGAAATAAGGCATACATAGAACTCCATGAACAAAAAAATTCGATTACTATTTTGTATCTCGGCGCAATTTTGCCGATTTTCTCAAACAAAAGCTCACGTAATAAAACTACCCAGTTCAGATCAGTTTTCTGCAAAACTGGCGCCATTACCCATTTGATAGCGTTAACTTGCTACCGGTAAATAAATTAGTATGTAGTATGGCCGGAAAGGCTTTATGCATCAGTATAATTAAAGCGTCCGTAAGATAACGACAACCAATTCAAGGTTGTATAAAAGATTTTCAGTTTTCTGTTGTGTAGGGCCATACTAAACATAATGTAAAATTCTAAACCAGGTCCATCGGCCTGCAGATACCTAAAGCTTTAGCAGCAAAAGACTACCAGCCATGGCTATTTTAGCAGCGACAATTTAATGCCTAGATAAAAAATAAAGAATAAGCAGCATCTCTTGGCATGTGCATTCTGTACCCATTCTGTCATAAAATCATCAATCAGTGTCTTAATGGCTTTAATAAATATATCAAAGGTAATGCAGTAGTTTTTTTAGCACACCAATAACCTTTGTAACAACCATCAAAGGAATACAGTAGCACATTGCCTTTCTGCTGCCGCGCTTCACCCCGTACTGCGTAACTAAAAGTCAATCAGTACCTGTATATATAAATACGCGGTATTTAAAATCTTTTAGTACCTCATGTAGTGCAAGTGTGGAACACGTGTCACAATACCTTTAACTAGCATATTGCGCTCCTTATCAATAAGCTTTATTCATAGCATCAGCGATCAATGCGTCCTTGGAATCCTTCCAGAAACCAATAGAAACCGTACACTCATGTACAGTAGAGTGGTAATCATAATAACTTATTCTATTATTAAATGCATTGGAAATTGGGGCCTTTTATTAAAGGCCCCAAATAAGCCCAGCATTATAATATAGCAGAAAGTACATCATGAATAAACTAAGCTTCTTTCTTTTCAACTTTACTACCCCCTGCTGCTATCGGCATTAATATAAATATTAATGCCGATAAATGTTGTCGGCCTTTGTCTTCCCGACAATAAAGGTCAGCGCCGCAATGCGAGTTATGGCGCCTTACTGGAAGCGAACCACTTCTTATGTCAGAAGCATCCGTGTATCGGCAATCCACTTCTAATGATTGTTGAGACTCTGTATCTTGAACTTAATTGACTTTTAATCAAAAGACTGACCTATGGCACCTTGCCCTATTAAGGATTAATGGTATCCATGTTCAATGATCTAACTTATTTGCTTTAGCAAGCAAATAATGTGGTACTCCAAATACTTTTTCTATATACTTTTAGATTAAAGCAGTTGAATTTTTAGCCAAGCTACTTTAATGAGAAGCAAGGTCCTTCAAGACATCGAACAATCCGTATAAATTGATTCACTCTTAAGACAAGGAAAGAAACAATGCATTTTCTTTCCCTGATTGCTCCATGTGAAAGATATTTTCATTTTTATTAAATATAAAAAGTAAATTCTTAGATAAAAATGAGGAAGAAGCAAACAAGTAATTTTGCTTTTAGCAAAGATAGAAAAAAATATAGTACTATTTAAATAACCCATAAAAACACTAAAGTTGCTGTAACTAAATCGGGGTTATCCTTCTCAACATTGCAGAACTATTTAACTAGAGGTACAGAACTATCTTTTAGAGTGGTGCGCAGTATTACATATAAGGAACGCATCAGTCTTTACTAGATTCCATTTATTTTATATGCACTAAAAGTAGCTCCATCAACTCGCAAAATTTAGTCAATTAATCAGAAAGCATAATGGAAAATCCTTTTAAAGCCGCTTAGCATATAATTTATAATTCATTGAATGAGAATATTTAGAGACATTGATAAATCTTCTTTTTTTTGAAGAAAAAGGATGTATTTTGATCATCAGGACGTAAAGATAAGTTAGATGTCCTGTTACTCTCTCCAAACTTCCAAAAAAAAGAAGAACAGAACGTCTGATAGACCTAAATAAAGATAAAAAACAGATATCTGAAGAGTGTATAATAAAAGATATGGCAGGCATAAACTATAAGAAAGATGAAGTAGCTTAAATAAAGATTAAGGCGTTATATATATTATTTATTAAATTTAATATGATTCAGATATATCCAATAGATATCCAGAAGGTATTTAAGCTACCTTTTAATCTACTTAAACTACAGTCATTCAAGTCCAGAAGTGATTTTGGAAGCCCATAAAAAGTAGTCTCTATGGTGCTACCTCTACTATACCGGAAACCTACGCAATATAGAGAAAGCTGCCTGCGCTATTTATTGCATTAGCGAACCGCGTGCATTAAAAGAAACCCGATACAACAAATAATATGATTACGGTAATATATTGCAGCATTACTGAACAGTACCTTGGAAATTCCCAGTGTAATTAAAGTAAGGAGATAAGATACAAAAAATGCTATAATATAAGCCTCACCTTACGCCGGCGAGGCAATTTTTACGTCAACAGTGAACGTGCTTTATTCAGTACGTTCTCTTTTGTGAAGCCAAATACCTTAAATAATTTCTCCGCAGGCGCTGATTCACCGAAGCTGGTCATGCCAACGATCTGGCCGTCAAGGCCAACGTACTTATACCAATAATCAGCAATCCCGGCTTCTATAGCAACCCGAGCCGTTACCGCTTTTGGTAGAACTGATTCGCGATAAGTGTCGTCCTGCGCATCGAAAATATCGGTAGAGGGCAATGATACGACGCGCACTTTACGGCCTTCAGTCTGTAACTGTTTATAGGCGGCTACCGCCAGCTCCACTTCCGAACCAGTTGCGATAAAGATCAGCTCCGGCTGTCCCTCGCAATCTTTTAGGACATATCCGCCACGAGCGATATCTGCCAGCTGTTGTGCCGTACGATCCTGCTGTGCCATATGCTGACGCGATAAAATAAGTGCGGTAGGGCCGTCATAGCGCTCGATACCTTTCTTCCACGCAACGGCGGTTTCTACTTGATCACAAGGACGCCAATTGCTCATATTCGGCGTCATACGCAGGCTAGCTAACTGCTCGACAGGCTGATGCGTCGGGCCGTCTTCACCAAGACCGATTGAATCATGGGTATAAACCATAATGTGGCGCACTTTCATAAGCGCTGCCATACGTACCGCATTACGTGCATATTCGACAAACATCAGGAAGGTAGCAGTATAAGGCAAAAAACCACCGTGATGAGCAATACCGTTACCGATAGCCGTCATGCCAAATTCGCGTACGCCATAGTGGATATAATTACCAGCAGGATCATCGACAATAGAGGTGGATTTCGACCAGATCGTTAAACTACTGCACGCCAAATCTGCTGAGCCTCCCAAGAGAAGCTTTGGCAGGATAGGTGCAAAGGCCTCCAATACGTTCTGTGAAGCTTTGCGGCTGGCTATCTTCGCCGGGTTAGCTTGGAGATGTTCAATAATTTTCTGGCTTTCTGCTTGCCAATTCGCCGGCAGCTTACCATTTATACGATGTTTAAACTCGCGTGCCAGTTCAGGAAATGTCTTTTCATAAGCAGCAAATTTATCATCCCAGGCCGCTTCTTTATTTTTTCCCTCTTCTTTCGCGTCCCAACCTTGGTAGATTTCCGCTGGGATAACGAAAGGCGGGTTATTCCAATCCAGCGCTTTGCGCGTAGCAGCAATTTCATCTTCGCCTAAAGGCGCCCCGTGGGCACCATGGGTGCCAGCTTTTGTCGGTGCGCCAAACGCGATGACGGTTTTACATATCATCAGCGACGGTTTATCGGTGACAACCCGAGCTTTTTCGATAGCCTTCTTAATAGAATCGCTATTGTGGCCATCTACGCCACGTACAACATGCCAGCCATAGGCTTCAAAACGGGCGGCGGTATCATCGCTAAACCAGTTTTTGACGTCGCCATCAATGGAGATACCGTTATCGTCGTAAAACGCCAATAGTTTACCCAACCTCATCGTACCGGCCAATGAACAAACTTCATGGGAAATACCTTCCATCATGCAGCCGTCACCGAGGAAAACATAAGTGTAATGATCGATAATTTTATGGCCTGGACGATTAAACTGCGCTGCCAACGTGCGCTCTCCAATCGCCAGACCAACACTGTTGGCAATCCCCTGGCCTAGCGGTCCGGTGGTGGTTTCCACGCCATCAGTGTAACCGTATTCCGGATGTCCCGGTGTTTTGGAATGCAACTGCCGGAAGTTTTTTAACTCTTCCATCGGAAGATTATAACCGGTGAGATGCAACAGACTATAAAGTAACATTGAAGCGTGACCATTCGACAGAATAAAACGATCACGATCGGGCCATTTCGGATTAGATGGGTTATGGTTCATGTAATCGCGCCACAGGACTTCAGCAATATCTGCCATACCCATCGGCGCACCTGGGTGGCCGGAATTGGCTTTTTGCACAGCATCCATACTTAACACACGGATAGCATTGGCAAACGCTTTTCTTGATGTCATTGATGCTCCAGAGATTATAATTTTACCGCTAAAAGATCTTCCAGGCTTTGTTGGTCAACCGCGAACCGACGGATACCTTCGGCTAGTTGGTCTACAGCCATTGCATCCTGGTTATGTTCCCAGCGGAATTCCGATTCAGACAATGGAGGCGGCTGATGAAAAGCTTCAATGGAGGGAGATAATTTGCGTTCAATGCATGCGGCGGCTTTACATAACTCTTCCAGAAGGACTGGAGAGATAGTCAGGCGATCGCAGCCGGCCAGTGCCAAAATCTGTTCAACTTTACGGAAACTAGCACCCATAATAATAGTTTGATAACGATGCTGTTTATAATAATTGTATATTTTGCGTACTGAGACCACACCCGGATCCTTGTCCACTAGGTACGGATAGAGCGGTTTACGCTGGTTATACCAGTCATAAATGCGGCCAACGAATGGCGAAATAAGATATACACCAGCTTCAGCACAAGCGCGCGCTTGTGCAAAAGAAAACAACAGCGTTAAGTTACAGTTAATTCCTTCTTTTTCCAGTTCTTCAGTGGCTTTGATCCCTTCCCAGGTGGAGGGTAATTTGATGAGAATACGAGATTTATTAATCCCCTGTTCCTGATATAGGGCAACCAATTTATGGGCCTTGGCTACACACATGCCGCGATTGAAGGAGAATCGTGCATCTACTTCAGTAGAGACACGTCCTGGTACCCTTTTCAAAATCTCCACTCCAATATTGACCGCTAATTTATCAGAGGCGTTGATAATCTTGGTTTCGCTGGTGCCACCCTGTTTACGGGCATAGGCCAGTGCATCTTCAAGCAGCGGTTGATAGGCGGTTAGGCTAGCGGCTTTCAGGATCAAGGACGGGTTAGTGGTGGCATCTTGCGGCGTATAGTGGCAAATGGACTCGATATCTCCGCTGTCGGCGACAATGGTGGTAAATTGTTTCAGACTTTCTAGCTGGTTCATTTCTCTACTCCATGTTATTGGACACTATAACCCACATAAATAACAATTAAAATTAAGGATAACACTGTATTAACAAGACGTAGAATGAAATACGCTTTCTGATTATTATCATCACTCTAATTGATAGCCGTGCAAAAGGCAGCGACCGGATAGACAGCGCTTTCAGATAAGGTCAATAATATACTCTATCTTCTTATAAGTAATTATGAAAGAGTGCTATATATTAATGTAATGCCATCCTTAAACCTAATACAACCATTTATCCAGATAACGAACAAATTCCTAGCGCTCATATCGCTCCAAGTGGCTCTAGATCGCCCGTTTAGATGCCACTTCCGCGCAAGGTTTCCATGAAAATCGCGCAGAGTGCGTTTTCATGGATTATAACTTGCTAATAAAGTTAACTACACCGGTTTAAAGTACCAGCACCATCTTTACTAGAACTTCTGCCACAGTGGGATGTCGGCGGCACTAATTACTAGATCACCAGAGGCGACGCGTTTGACAATCTCATTATCCGCCATATCAAAACCATCGGCTACGTAAAAGGACAGATAAAGCATGACTACTGCACTGACAGGGGGACTGATCAATGACCAGTATGGCATATATCAGTGCCCTACTGTGGTGTGGAACAATATTTATTTATGACCCAAACAGATATAGGCATCCACTCAGATTTCTATAATGTTACTCCTTAAGCTAATTATTGGCCGGAAAAAAGTCACAACATAACATAGCCTCAAGGCTCTCTATGGCAGATCATGATGATATTGCCAACGAACTATAGGGAGGCTGCATCAATAGCGGTAAAGATGAAACTACCGCTCGCGTTCATCTCGGGAGATGAGATTTACATCTATCGAAGACGGGCAGATATCTATTCAGATAGGCTTTGGCTCACAGCTCGGCAGAAAGCAGAGGCCTAATTGAAATTAGAGGGCAAAGATAAGTCACAAAAAAAATCCTATCAATATCACGTGCTTCGTTTCGATGTTTAAGAAAAAATAATCATCACACCAGCGCTTATAACGGGAATAGACCATATCGTTAAACGGTTAGTACACCCCTCTGTGCAGTGCGATGCCAATAGATGGCATCTTCATGAAAACTATAAAACAGAATGAGTTGAACCGCCGCCAACCACCATATCAATACCACCCCTATTTTAGCGATAAAAACGCACATTGACATAAGTAATAGGAATATAAGAACTTTCCAGATGCATGGTCAACGATACACCCATTGCCTCATAAGATTCCCTCTCCACTGATGGGAATTAGTGGAGAGGGAATAGAGGAAGCTAGCATGAGAGGCCCGCAGACATACATGTGCACAAAATTAACTACGGCTTTCTCAAAGATCCAACCCTGAATGCAATATATGCGCTCGGCCACCGCCGATCTCATTCCCTACCAGATATCCCCATAAAAAACGCTGTCGCCATCTGCGGTAATTAACGTATCCCAGATGGTTTCCTGCGATGTAAGTAGATAAACGTTTATCTATTCGATACCCGATTTTTTATCGTAAAATCCCTATAGTTAACGGAAAAGGGTGAAATAAAGCCAGGCTAATATAATCTGGACGAGCCCGTAATACTCACTGTTCCAGATAAAAAATAGCACCTGTAAGGTGCCCCTTGTTTACATTCGCTATAAACAATAACGCTATATATGAAAGGAATTCAAGCGAAAAATAGCAAAATAATCATTAAATGCCAGAAATTTATTTGTCTTCATAGTACTTCATGGTAAATAATGCGTTAATAAGCTAACTCTAACTCATTTATTATTCTGTGCTGGTGAGAAAAGGTTTGGCTAAAGAAAAGCTTAGGCTGATAAAGTCATGGAGGACGTAAAAAAGTGTTTTTTATCTTTACTCTTCTTAGTTATCAATCTGATTTGTCTGGCTGCGACAGGCCAGTTAAAGATAAGTACAAAAAGCACCGATATCTCATACAGCATTTTCTAAAAAAAGTTAGACGCCAATTATTATACTAATCACGAAAGGATAATATCGATCACATCATCAGCCTAGAAATTGGGGCCAACGATTATATGGCAAAGCCATATTTCCCTCGTGCAATTTGTCGCATTGCTACGTGCGGTGTTGCGCCATTTAGATGAACATTAAGAGCAGCTAGCCAAGGCAGACTTAGAGAGTTTTGGTAAGTTGATGCTAAATATTGCGAGTCACTCTAGTCTCTGATAGAGCAAACCATTTAACCTTACTGCTTCTAAATTTAACTTACCAGAGATCTATCCTCGCTTTAAAGCAAATTGTATTCAAAGATGACCTATTATAAGAAGGCTAGGTTAGTGCCATGAAGTCTACGATCATAGCGGCAATATGCATATATTAACAATATACGCCAAAACTATCTCTACTATCTCAGTAGTAGACTGGATACTATTGAGATAGTACGCGCACTATCGGTTATAGTGGATCTGTCGGTAAAACCAACTAGGTTTCTTTTTGCTCTAGAAGAACCTGCTAGAGTTCCTAATTGGTTTTATTCTAATTACCAAGGGCGGTTGGTTACTTTATACTGTAGACTGAGCGCGACGGAACCGTTATAAAAATTTATTGCCCCGACGCCTATGCGCCGGCGTCAGTAATCCATACTCCACAAGAGAGGGCTGCCGATAACAGTATCGGTGAACCCGTCACCATCCGAAATAAAGTGTCAGGTTACCCGCCGATCTAACTACTTGGAAGTATATTGTTAATAAATAAGTCACAGCAAACGGTATATAGGAATATCTACTGCATTGTAACGTTTAAAACCCACTTAAATTCTAGCATAAAAGTCATAGAAGCAATATTCTTAAATATATGCCAAGCCTTCCATTCTAGCTGGAATTAACAGGTGGTTTGCTGTTCATTTCTCTCCTAAAGCAGAAGCTGTATTGTCCGATGCGCTAACTTGATAGAAACTTTGAACGCGGCATATCACTCGGCGATTTCTCGATACGCCTATACCTTATTATGCGCAGTCACGATGGGGTAAACCTGAAGTAAGGCGAGGATTTTGATACCACAGCTGGACGATTCTCCAGCTCTGATCGCAGCACGAGAGAATCTATCTACATAACATCTCCTATGAACTGTTGTGGCCCGTTTCTAGTTCTGTTTGTAGCTAGTAATGTATCGGAAGCAGCCAAATTTGGACACTTTTCTGTTAATAGGTGTTGAGGAGGAAACCGAACACCTTATTCATTATTGGATAAATTTCTAATGGCTTTCAAGTGGAAAACATTATAGCATGTAGCAGAGGAGTTTTTTATATGCTAAGGCTATTAGAAGCACTGGTCAATAATAATGCTCTTTACAAAGTAAGGCTCCAGCAAAGTTACTATCACGCTCATCGCCCATTAGAAGGCGAATTCATACAGTCAAAGGTAACATGGAAATGATGCTTGCACGGTATAAAATATTATTCGTAATACATTTCATTTGCCCATAGGCAAGATAAAAGATTACGGTATGATGATAGTAGTAAGAGATTACCTTCTAACAATTACTCTGGCAGATGATTAGAAACCAGAGCTGGTCTTGTTAGAGAAAAAACTCTCCAGGATTTTCGATCCTTTCATACGGGTAAATTTTCCCCACAGTAGTAAAGGTTAGGGCCTGAGCTTAGCTATCCAAAAAAAACGATATTTTATACAATGGATCGGATCGGTTGAAGGCATAATACTCGCAAAAACAGACTGAAAATTCATCTGCAGCCGCCACAATGGTAGTAAAACTATTTTTAAATTAACTGTGGTTTTTTAAAGTCCTACCGCATCATCGGATCTTGATATGAAAATATTGCTGCAGCGAGAAGCATGCATGCATGAGTATAGCAGAGCTATATACCAGAAGCGTCGGAAAGAATGTTACATCTGGAGATATAAAATCTTATTGACTAGCTCTAACTTAAATATACTCGACATGGTGGTGTTCTCTGATAAGATTGGATTAGGACACCATTCTTTCTCTTGCGACGGAGACCCCCCCCTGCTTCCTATACAACAGCATATCACTGTTAAGAAGCGGCTAATAAAACTAACGGCGTTCAATGAGCGCCGTTAGTTTTATCTCTTCGATCGAAACGGAAAAAGCATAAATCTATTTGTGAATCCGGATGATTGGGGTTTCGCCAACCATAATGCTACCGGATAATTTTAGCAATTCTTTGATTTCATCCATATTGGAAATAACCACTGGTGTTAAGGTTGATTTCACTTTTTCTTCCAGGAATGGCAGATTAAACTCAATCACAATATCACCTTTTTTAACACGTTGACCTTCTGCAGCAATACGGCGGAACCCTTCCCCTTTTAGCTCAACGGTATCGATACCAAAATGGATAAATAGCTCAATGCCGCTGTCGGATTTGATGGAGAAAGCGTGATTAGTCTCGAAAATTTTATCGATCGTGCCATCTGCCGGAGCAACTATTTTATTGCCGCTGGGCTTAATAGCAATCCCATCGCCCAGAATCTTTTCAGCGAAAACCACATCAGGAATATCTTCAATGTTTACAATTTCCCCTGAAAGAGGGGCAACAATTTCAATACTTCCCGTCTCTTTCTTGTCATCATAAACCAGAGATTTTAGTTTATCAAACAAACCCATTATCTTCTCTCTTAAGCATTTATGTCGGATCAGCATTGTAAAATCAGCGGAGCGTTTTTTTTTCAATAAATTTATTGACTAGATTCATTAACTCTTCCGTTGTTGGCTG
Organism: Sodalis sp. (in: enterobacteria); assembly: GCA_051710585.1. Classification (GTDB taxonomy): domain Bacteria; phylum Pseudomonadota; class Gammaproteobacteria; order Enterobacterales; family Enterobacteriaceae; genus JBPESP01. The sequence goes on from JBPESP010000002.1 coordinate 259,457, forward strand.
GGCTAATGCTTCCTCTGCTAATATCTTTACATCATCAAAATTAGTATTGCGAATAATTTTCTTGATGCGCGGGATGGAGATAGCACTCATGCTAAATTTATCTAACCCCATCCCTAATAATAGTAGTGTAGCACGTTCATCTCCCGCTAGCTCACCACACATACCGGTCCACTTACCTGCAGCGTGAGACGCATCAATGACTTGCTTGATTAATGTCAGTACTGCCGGAGACATAGGATTATACAGATGAGAAATAAGCTCATTACCGCGATCCACAGCAAGAGTATATTGAGTAAGGTCATTTGTCCCAATACTAAAAAAATCAACTTCCTGTGCTAGATGGCGTGCGATAACCGCAGCAGCGGGTGTCTCTACCATCACACCGACTTCAATGTCTTCATCAAAGGCCTTACCCTCTTCACGCAGTTGGCCTTTCAATAACGACAGTTCCTGCTTCAGGGTACGCACTTCTTCTACTGAAATAATCATCGGGTACATAATGCGTAGCTTGCCGAACGCCGAGGCACGAAGGATAGCACGTAGCTGAGCATGCAGCATTTCTTTACGATCTAGCCCTATGCGGATAGCACGCCACCCGAGGAATGGATTATCCTCTTTTGGAAAATTCATATAGGGCAAATTTTTATCACCACCGATATCCATAGTGCGCACGATAATAGAGCCGGTAGGCATAGATTCCGCCACTGCCTTGTAAGCCTGAAATTGCTCATTTTCATCCGGCAGGGTATTACGGTCCATAAACAAAAACTCACTGCGATACAAACCAACCCCTTCCGCGCCATTGCGTTTGGTGCCCTCAACGTCGTGCACAGCACCGATATTTGCGCAGACTTCAACTTGATGAGCATCGAGGGTGATAGCGGGTAAATCTTTAAGCTTACCCAGCTCGCTCTTCTCAGCGGTATACTGGCTTTGTAGTACTTTCAACTTTTCAATTACTGATGGTTCGGGATTGATATAAATCTGATTATTTATCGCATCTAGAATCAGATAATCCCCATTAGCAACTTGCTTTGTAATATTACCGGTTCCTACAATAGCCGGCAGCTCTAGCGAACGCGCCATAATTGACGTATGAGACGTCTGGCCGCCGATATCAGTAACGAAACCCAGAACCTTATCCAGATTCAGCTGCGCCGTTTCCGACGGGGTCAAATCCACTGCGACCAATACAACTTCCTCATTGATGACACTCAGATCAATAATCGGCATTGCAAGGATGTTGCATAGTAAACGTTTACCAATATCGCGCACGTCTGTAGCGCGTTCTTTAAGGTATTCATCGTCTAGTTCTTCTTGCGCTTTAGCTTGCGTTTCGGTCACTAAATAAACCGCAGCATCTGCGCTGGCGAGCTCTTCTTTAATAAGAGCTACGATGTCCTGCTCAAGTTCTTCATCTTCCAATAACATGATATGGCCTTCAAAGATCTCTTCCTTTTCTTCACCAAAGGTTTCACCTGCTTTTATTTTGATCGCTTCCAATTGCGCGGAAGCTTTGGCACGTCCGGCAAAAAAACGTTCAACTTCTTTCTCAACCTGCTCTGCGGTAATCTTTTTTTGGTTAATAACAATCTTACCTTCCTTCAGTAATAGCGCCTTGCCAAAGGCAATCCCTGGTGATGCTAAAATGCCTGAAATCATAGCTCTACCTTACTCATGACACATGTTAACTTTAAAGACTGAACTATATATTACTCGAGCTCTGCCATCAGTTTGATTAAATGTTCTACTGCTTTTTGCTCATCTTCGCCTTCCGCAACAATAGTCATGATGGTACCTTGCGTCAAACCTAGAGTTTGTAGTTTGAATAGGCTTTTAGCGCTTGCACTTTTGCCATTAGAGGTCACGGTAATTTCAGAACTAAAACTTTTAGCTTCCCTGACAAACTGGGCGGTGGGACGGGTATGCAGGCCGTTAGGAGCAGTAATCGTAATTTCTTGCTGGTACATTTTATTTTTTCCCAACTTATTAAATGATATCAGTATTATTGGGGCTAAAGTTTAGCCTAAAAAGTTCACTTTAGCCTATATAGTTCTTGTGAAATCTGTGGCGCCATCATAGATATTGCCGTCCTGACAGGGCGTCGCAGTATTAATTTATTAATCATCCAATCTAGAAGTATGATTGATTTTGATATAAATTATCATGCTATTTTTTGTTGAAAAAACTGTAGGCCAACGAGTATTTTTGTTAACTTCATAATAAATATCCTAATTAATTTTATATTACAAAATAACTATCCTTTTAAATAAAGGATAGGATCAATAAAATCAATTTACGATGGCTTAGCAGTATAATTTACCTCTGAAAGTACCCCTTGATAGGTACTTTTTTTCAATAAACCTAGCATAGCGAGCCTTATGGTGATTTAAGTGGAAATAAAAAGATCAGTAAACAGGGCGGTAGTGAAGTAATACTACTCACCAGAATATAAGATCGCCACGACAGTCTTCTTTAATAAGCTATTCTTTAGCTTTCTATTGCAATCATACCTTAACGGCGGTTCTGTAGGCGATGGTGGTAAAATACCTCTTTAATTTCATCAGATAAGGCACAGTTCTGATCGCTTCATCTCAAGTCCAGATTATCAGAGATGTGAAGGCAGCGCTAATCCCCCCCTTTAATCCCTCCTGTATTTTGTACGGCCTAGTTCAATTTAGTCGCCGGTAGTGCCCCTGGGTGATAATAGAGAAGTCAGCAGGCTCACTCCCATCACAACCGTAAATACATTCTTACCATAGATATTTTTAGATAGGGGTTAACACCAATAATCGCGCCTCCACTACCAACCCTCACGATAAAAAAGATCCACTTCGTCTTCAATATCCTGCCAAATAATCTCTGGACTGAGTAGTCTGCGCGTGAATAAGCGGGTTTTTGTTTAATTACTAAATTACTGCAGCATCAGGAATCTCACAGGATCGGGCGCGACAACTCTCTTTGCCTTGGTGATGCCCTCTTTAATCCCTTTCTAGCCGTCTGTTAGTATCAAATTAGTGTATAGAGCCTTTAAGAGGCTTCCAGTGCGCTGGTCAACGTCAGTTTTTTAGGCGCGGTTCGCTACGAAATAGGCAAAGCGATACCTGTTTGCCGGTGCTAGGCTCTACCAATTTTACGCCAAATTTTGGCATAGCTCATGAATTTTACTCGTGATCATTCCTATAGTTTATATGCAAAAGAAATGGATTTCTAACATCCAGTAGAAGTGGCAGACTTGTATATATATTAATGTTATTGACATATAAGTGTTAAGAACTAGATACCGTATAGCCAGCGTGGTATTTATCCATCCATATTACCGTAGTGCTAAATTACCGTAGTGCTAAAATCGCCACCGGCATAATCACTAAATTCACGATTTATATCATGGTAAACACATTTACCAACGCGCAACGCTGCATATTTAGCACTTTGTGCTGCTACAGAACAGCCCATATGGGCTGGAGCGGGACCTTGTATTTATAAAGGGATAATCACAATATTGAATGGCTAAGATCCAAGCGCTGAATAAAAACCGTTGGCGCTAGTGTTTAGCTAATGGCCGAAATAAAATGCAACATCAGTAAAATACTCTTTCGATAGGTACTTAATGTATATTCAGGTATTCGCGGTACAGAACAAAACGGCATATCGCGCATCAGATCCACCAGTTCACTATCCCAACTATCATTGTCTGTCAGATGCGTTTACAACGGTTATGTCAGTAGAAGTCTCTGAATAATGAAGCACTCACGTCGGCATTACACTGTAAAACAATAAAATACCAATAGCAGCGTTAGCATAACGAGTAATACCCATGAGGAGATAGTTCAGCTAACACGACCAATTTGGAAATATAACCCATAAATTGCGGGATCGACAGGCTCAATTATCGATACAGTCACCAAGGATGCCTCCTAAATAGCGTTCATTCACCAATAAAGGCAGTAGACATATAACGTTTAATGCCGTGCAGCGTAATATTAAACGCCAGGCGCTAAAAAAGTAATGTACGCCGCCGCGGCGGTTAGCTCGTTTGTATAATATATTGTATTATTTATATCGAAATAGATAAGGGGTATTATCATATTTTTTGGCGTTAATAACGATTATTTTATTTTATCTGAAAGAAATAAAAAATAACTTGCTAAACTCTTTTTTGCCATACGGTACCAGTACCCTGTAGACTTGTACCTGTCTATATAGGCAAATACAGTTAAATAGGGTGAATGTTTGCCGATATGGAAATGTGTAATGATATGGCAATGTGTAATGAATTAAAACAACTGAGATGGCTATGATGCAGGATTTACGGCTGATATTAATTATAGTTGGCGCAATCGCGATTATAACATTACTATTACATGGTCTTTGGACAAAACGTCAAGAACGCTCGGCAGTTTTTACTGGCTGCCCAGTCAAAAGACTAAAACAAAAATGTCAGGATCAGGACAAACCCTCGCTCTTTCAGTGCGATGAAGAAGGAGTGTGTGGAGTCCACGTCACGCATGTTTTCCATCATGACGATGCATATATCGGAAATTTTGATAATAACACATTGTTATCTGATCCAGCCAGCAACCCCATCAAGGGGAAACCCGATAACGCTTCTGATTCTCTTCTGGCGAATAGATTCAAACAATTCGTCTTCAATGCCTCCCGCGAGTCACTGCAAATTCATACCACTGAAGCTGCCATACCTGCCTGTAACCAAGTCACTTCCGACAGCGACGCGATGGGCGCGCGGGATGACAATGATTCACTATTGCCTGCCGCTAGCAGCGCTAGTACGCCCGAAACAGATTACCGGTCATCGACGCCTACTGCGGCCAACGCAGGGACACTCAATATGGCAAAAGAGAATTCAGTCAAAGTAACGCAGGTACTGAAAAAAGAAACGGTGCTAATACTACATGTCGCCGCCCATAACGGTACGGTGTTAGGCGGTGAAGAATTGCTAAAAAACGTGCTACAAGCGGGTTTTCAGTTTGGCGAAATGAATATATTTCATCGTTATCTTAATCCTGGCGGCCGTGGACCGGTGCTGTTCAGTTTAGCCAATATGGTCAAGCCCGGTTCATTCAATCTTGGTGATATGGCTGATTTCACCACGCCAGGTATATCCATGTTCATGATGGTGCCATCCTATGGCAATGCCCATCAGAACTTTAAACTTATGCTGCAGTCCGCCCAGTGCATCGCCGATGATTGCGGCGGCGTAGTACTTGACGATAAGCGGCGGATGATAACCCCGCAGAAACTAGACAGCTATAAAGAGTGCATTCGTCAAGCGTTAGAGGAGAATACCAGTGTCTAGATGTATATAGCTAAACAGGATATCTCTGTTTGTAAATATGCACCGATCACCGTCTGTCTGCGACGGATATGGTCAGGCTTATCTGCTATAGCGTATTTTATCCATCTGCCCGGCAGCGATTATCTTGCCGGTTATCGCTAACCAGAATTGAGCGATCGCTGTTAAAATAGAGTCATTCTCAACCTCTATACTTGCGGTTTTTACTGCTGGTGGTGCACCATGAAACAGAGTGAACAATATATCCTGCGATTGCGTAAGCAATTACGACACTGGGAATACCTCTATTATGTAGAAGCTACCCCTGAAGTGCCCGATAGTGAATATGACCGGGTTATGGCGGAACTGTGCATACTAGAAGCTAAACGACCAGACCTACTAACTGCTGATTCTCCTAGTCAACGCGTTGGCGGACAAGCGAAAGGCAGTTTTTGGCAAGTGCGCCATGAAGTGCCCATGCTGTCGCTGGATAATGCTTTTGAAAAAGAGGGTTTTCTAGCATTCGATAAGCGAGTACGTGACAGACTTAAACGCTCTGACGACATAAACTATTGCTGCGAGCTAAAAATAGACGGCGTAGCGGTCAGCCTGCTATATGAGAACGGTAAGCTGGTGCGGGCTGCCACCCGCGGCGACGGCATCACCGGTGAGGATATCACTGCTAACGTGCGCACCATCCGAAGCATTCCGTTATGTTTGCAAGATCACGAAAACCTACCGAAGCGACTGGAGATCCGTGGTGAAGTATTCATGTCAAAAGAGGGTTTTCTTCGGCTGAATGAAGCCGCAAAACGGAAAGGGGGCAAAATCTTTGCTAATATGCGCAACCTCGCAGCCGGCTCTTTACGCCAGTTGAATCCTGTAATTACCGCTAAAAGACCATTGATGTTTTATTGCTATGGCGCCGGCTTGCTTGAGGACGGCGAGCTACCAAATAGTCAGTGGGAGTGTTTGCAAAAGTTCAAAAGCTGGGGGGTACCGGTTAACGACCGCGTCTGCCGCTGCATCGGTAGTAAAGCAGTGCTGGATTTTTATCGGCAAGTGCACGCAGAACGATCATTGTTCGGGTTTGATATTGATGGTGTAGTGATTAAGGTCGACTCGCTGGCACTACAGCAGCGGCTGGGGTTTGTCGCTCGCGCACCGCGCTGGGCTATCGCCTATAAATTTCCAGCCCAGGAACAGTTGACCCGGGTACGCGACGTGGAGTTTCAGGTAGGAAGGACTGGCGCAGTCACGCCGGTCGCACGCCTTGAACCAATACTGGTTTCCGGAGTAATGGTCAGTAACGCCACCCTGCATAATACTCTTGAAGTAAAGCGGTTAGGGCTTATGATTGGCGATACGGTAATTGTACGTCGTGCCGGCGATGTTATCCCGAAAATTGTTGGCGTCGTTACATCTAAACGACCGGCAAAGGTGAGACCGGTAAAATTTCCGACGCAATGCCCGATTTGTAACTCGAACGTTAAACGGCTAGAAGGTGAGGCGATACTACGTTGCACCGCAGGCCTGATTTGCGCTGCCCAACGCAAGGAAGCGCTGCAGCATTTCGTTTCCCGTCGGGCGATGAATATCGACGGTATTGGCGATAAGATCATTGATCAGCTAGTAGAACGAGAGCTGGTAAAAACCCCGGCAGACCTATTCCGGTTAAATAAAGAAATCCTGATGCAACTGGATAGGATGGGGCCAAAATCAGCTCAAAATTTGCTAGAAGCGTTGGAAAAAGCCCGGCAGAGTAGCTTTGCACGATTTTTGTACGCACTTGGGATTCGCGAGGTTGGCGAGGTCACTGCCGCAAATCTAGCTGCCGCCTACGGCACGCTTGACGCGCTGATTTCTGCTGATATCGATTCGCTGACGCACGTTCAGAATATTGCCAAAATTGTCGCGACTCATATACGCCACTTTTTTGAAAAAACGCATAATATCGAAATGATCCGGGATTTATTGAGCCCGGCAATCGGTATTCGTTGGCCTGAGCCTGCGCCCGTTGCGGCGAAGGATAATCCCTTCGCCGGGAAAACTATTGTCTTGACCGGATCACTAAGCAGCCTATCGCGAATAGAGGCCAAGGATCGGCTGGTCGCGCTCAGAGCTCGAGTCAGCGGCAGAATTTCCAGTAAAACTGATCTGATCATTGTGGGGAAGGCGCCAGGATCCAACTTTTTAAAGGCGCAGAAGTTAAATATTCCAGTGATGAATGAAGCAAAAATGATGCGTCTTCTGGGAGACTCTTCAGAAACATAAGAGAGTGATAATGTGAAAAGAAAAGATCTACTGGCCATTGCTAATACCGCAATGCTGTTTGATAAATATCAAGGGTGGATGTTTATATATTTTCTCGAACCTTATCTCCTCTGGTTTGCCCGCAAAAGAGAATTTCCAGAAGGATAACTATCCTGGCTTATTTAAATCTTAGCGCAATACTCAATACATCTGAATGTGCAAAGTTTTGTTGCAAGTTAAAAATCCTTCCTCTCCGCACAAGTACTGGAGAACAACGTTATAGAGCGACCAGCGTCAATACAGCGCTCTTTTCTATAAAAACCAAGCACCTTAGGTTCTAGCTATAGCCTATTGCTTAACTTAAGATTGCAGAAATAATTAAAACACTATTAAGAAATCCGAACTGAAACATGCGCATCAGAACTTAGCTCGCTGAGCGATTCCTCAGCGTTGACACACAGCTGACACACAGTTCTCATCTCAGCGGCTGCTTGCAGTAGCGTTTATTATAGCAGGGTATTCCACTGCGCTGCAGCTGTCGACAATTAAAGTCGAGCTATCCAGCAGCATGCTGCTGCCCCCATGCGCGAAATGGGGCGTTTTGCCAAAGAGAGCTATACCTAAGTTAAGCGCGTGATGTTTTCTATCAAAATAACTGGCCATGACAACAATAGCGTGTCTATTGAATGGGTTTTAGATCACTTGACGTAAAACACCCGCATTCTCGACACCACCGTACACAATATAGATGACATCCTAGTGGCGATGCAACACTATAGCAAAAAAAATCAGCTTACCCCTCAGGATAAGATATCGGCAATCAGAAGGCAGATGGGCTTCTTAACCCATTAGCTGCTGCAGATAATTGAAAATAACGAGAACTCCCTAGCGGTTTTGTCTGTTTGATGCTGGATCTCCACCTTTGAGATCGAAGAAAAATAGGTAGAAAATACCACCAATCTGGCGTACCTTCTGCTGGCGCTCCTCCCCCATCCATATAATCCCTTAGCGCGCGCCTGTTGATGCTCCACCGAAAACCAAAAAACGCCTAAGCGCCTCTTAGGCGAGGCTTAGCTCGTATCGCTCAATAAGGCCGATTCCAGCGCTACTTCAATCATCTCATTGAAGGTGGTCTGGCGTTCAGCCGCGCTTAAAGCTTCACCGCTGCGTATATGATCAGATACAGTACAGATCGCCAGTGCGCGGACACCAAACTCCGCTGCAACACCATAGATCCCAGCGGCTTCCATTTCCACGCCAAGAATACCATATTTTTCAAGGATATCAAACATCTGCGGATCCGGCATGTAGAATAAGTCAGCGGAAAAAATATTTCCCACGCGCACCGGAATACCGACGGTCCTGGCGGCATCTACCGCATTTCGCACCAGGTCAAAATCGGCAATGGCGGCGAAATCATGATCTTTAAAGCGCATGCGGTTCACCTTGGAGTCAGTGCTAGCGCCTAAGCCGATAACGATATCCCGTACGTGGACATCACTTCTAATGGCTCCGCAAGAACCGACGCGAATGATCTTTTTGACACCAAAATCAGTTATTAGTTCTTTGGTATAAATTGAACAAGATGGAATGCCTATTCCATGTCCCATGACTGAGACCGCGAAACCTTTATAGCTACCAGTGTAAGCCAACATACCGCGCACTTGATTAACTTCCCGGGCGTCAGATAGGAAAGTGTTAGCAATATACTGAGCCCGCAACGGGTCGCCTGGCATGATAACAAACTCTGCGAAATCACCCTTTTCAGCGTTAATATGTAGCGTTGCCATACATTTTCCTTTTATATGAATATTAAAACTAACCACCAACCCGGATAAATAACAGCAAAATATAATATATTAACGCCAACTCTAAGGTTTCTATGAGAGATTACATTATCGCTTTCCCGTAGTCCATTGGCGAAAGGCCGAAGTAGCGCGCCACCGTCTGACCAATATCAGCGAAGGTAGTACGATGACCGTAAAAACCCGGATTAACCATCCGCCCATAAATTAGAACTGGCACACATTCACGGGTATGATCAGTGCCGTACCAAGTAGGATCACAACCGTGATCAGCTGTGAGGATCAAGATATCATTACCTTGTACCCGTGACATCAGTTCCGGTAAACGGCGATCAAACAGCTCCAACGCTGCCGCATAGCCAGCAACATCCCGCCGGTGGCCATAAGTGGAATCAAAGTCAACAAAATTAGTAAATACCAGCGTATTCTCCCTCGCCGCCTCCATCTCATGTACGGTCGCATCAAACAAGGCACCTAGGCCTGTGGCCTTTACTTTTTTACTAATGCCCACCTGAGCATAAATATCAGCAATTTTTCCGACCGATACCACTGTCCCTCCTTTCTCCTCCACTAGCTTTTGCAGGATGGTAGCTGACGGTGGTGGCACCGCTAAATCATGCCGATTTCCGGTGCGCTCAAATTGGCCAGCTTTTGCGCCGACAAATGGTCTGGCGATGACGCGACCGATATTATAACCGCTATCAGTCAGAATCTTACGCGTAACCTTACATAACGAGTACAGGCTCTCAAGCCCAAAAGTCTTTTCGTGGCAGGCTATCTGAAATACTGAATCTACTGAGGTGTAAAAAATCGGCTTTCCAGTACGCATATGCTCCTCTCCAAACCTATCAAGAATCATCGTACCGGAAGCATGGCAATTGCCGAGAAAACCTGGAAGGTTCGCCCGAACAAGCAACATCTCCAAGAGCTTTGGCGGAAAGCTGTTTTCGATCATGGGGAAATACCCCCAGTCAAACAGCACTGGGACGCCCGCTATCTCCCAATGTCCCGACGGTGAGTCTTTGCCGGAGGAAATCTCGCTGGCATAAGCATATGCCCCAATGATTTTCGCCTGCTTATCAAGCCCCGCCGGGAAGTGTCCAGTGGATTTTTCAGCGGCCTTAGCTAAACCAAGGCGCGTCAGATTAGGTAGCTTCAACGGCCCTTTGCGCCCAAGGTTGGCGTCGCCACGCTCACAGTATTCAGCAATATGCCCCAAGGTATCTGACCCGCGGTCGCCGAACTTATCGGCGTCCACTGCCGCCCCGATACCAAAAGAATCCAGCACTATGATGAATACACGTTGCATTATTATTATCCTAATTGTGACGCTATGCCAGCCCATCAGCCACCATTACCACCCTTGAGAGAAACGTCCTATATTGTTCCCCGTAATAAAAGTCAACTGACTCATCGAGCGTAGTTAGCCATCTGCTGGACGATGATACCACACCTGCCTATTACGTTTTATATAATAGGATAACTAATCACTCACACACTTCCAGCCTTCCTCGCTGTCAGCATGGACTATAGCGGCGCTTGGCATAGACATAGTCCTGCCAAGCGCACCATATTAGTGAAAATAGTACTATTAATAATGAGATCGCTTTACCGCTAACGATTACTACCCAACGCAAAACAACTATACCAGCGCGCAGGTATAATACATGCTGCAAATATACCCCTCGCCGACCTGAAAGACCGGTTTTCTGAGCATCCCAAGCGAGCAAGTAACGTCATAACGCTGGACAAATCTGCTGCGCCTCATGAGCTGCCACCATCCAGTCCGAAACATTCCACCGACTTACTGTTGTTCAGCACCGCCAACAACAGTAACGGCTTCTCGTTCTGAGTTAGAATAATGTTAATCAATATTTCCTTAGATGGCGCCATGGTGACCTTGAATAAACACGGGTTGTATTCATTCTTGGTTATAAACAAAACTGCTTCGTGCACTATTCCAGGGCGTTGACGGCGCTGAAGTACTAGACCCCCTGGTCCATATCTATCAATAATGCGGACGTCCTGAAAAAACAGGTCCGTCATTGGTAACACTAATCATAGTTAGCTACAGCGCTTCCGAACACGAAAGAATAGGTATCAGGGCGTAAGAACTTACCTTAATTTCTATCACTAGCACATCCAGCTTTTTTTGGCCAGAATCGAGGCACTTATAACTTATAAATAGAATCGAATCCACTATCACGTTAATATCGCTATCGGCATAAATCTGTTTATCCGCCGGCACTAGCAAGTCACTCTACCCATGATTCCTACCTTTACTTTTTATCTGAACGAGGATAACATCATGGTTCAGATAAATCGCCTAGCCACAGAATAACCTCCAGTTTATTGAATATATCGCTGGTAGAATGTTTATTTAAGAGCGGGCCACAAATACTCACAGAGAGGCATTCTAGAGAAGAAACATGGCATGAATTATATATCAGCAGCGCGGCAATTTAACTCTCCAAAACGGGTCTTATCGCATACTTCATTAATAAAAAATAAATTTCTTCCACACTCAATGGCTCGCCATCCTTCTTCTTATAAAGAAAACATTTTTTGCTATAAATATAACAATATCTCCTCTGAAAGGTAAAATGGGACGCGTCCCAAAAATAGTTCTCATCGCCGTGGAGGCATACCCACCTTCACAGCCTAAGTGCCCGTTTTTAGATTGCGCTTCTTCTGCCCAAGACTGTCAGAAGACTACCCAATAGACTGGAAGAACCAAAGCGGAAATGACGCGTATCAACCCAGCTCTCACCCATAATCTCATCGGCAAGGGCTAGATAGGCCGCAGCATCTTCAGCGGTGCACACGCCACCGGCGGCTTTGAACCCTATCCGTTCAGGAGTACCTTCCTCCACGATAGTGGTTAGTATAATGCCAGCACTTTCCAGGGTAGCGTTTACCGGTACTTTACCGGTAGAGGTTTTAATAAAATCCGCGCCGCCCAAAATCGCCAGCTGTGACGCTCGGCGAATGAGATTTGGCCGGCGCAGTTCACCGCTCTCGATGATCACCTTTAGCAACACCTGCCGAGCGCGGCACACTTCACTGGCTTCATTCACCATTTTTAGCCCAATATATGCATTGCCAGCAAGAAGCGCCCGATAAGGGAATACAATATCTATTTCATCTGCACCATAGGCGATAGCAATGTGAATTTCAGCTAGCGCGGTCGACAAGCACTCATTGCCATGAGGAAAATTAACTACGGTAGCGATACGTATCGCTGTGCTACCTTGAGCATCAAGCGTCTTGCGAGCAATAGGAATAAAACGCGGATAAAGACACACCGCCGCGGTATTTCCATAGGGGGTGTGGGCCTGCCGGCAAAGAGCTATGACCCTTTCATCGGTATCATCATCGTTCAGGGTGGTGAGGTCTACGAGGCTTAGTGCGCGCTGAGCTGCAAGGGTTAACTGATTCATTATACTCTCCCAAACTTACCGTTTCTTCGCCGTAAAACAAATTTATAAACAGCGCGCGAAACAAGCTAAGTGTTTACCCATAACAAAGTTACCTAGCAGACTTTATTCTATAAAGATCGACACGACGGTCATGTAGACCACGGGCATCAAATTCCCTATCGCTCGCGCCGTTATCCAGTGCAAGGAGCATTTTCTCCCCTGTATTATAACTGATACTATTTTTAATATTTATATAAAATAAATTACTGCATTATCGCTTTTATGCATTACAACACAGAAATTATGCGTAACTAGGTACTACCTCCATGCCGACAGTCCAAACAAACACAAGTTATTTTTATAGAATATATCGAAAAACCACACTCATCGGTGCCATGCCACAGGAGCGCATTTCACACAGCGCAGTAATAGCCTATAACTGGATGCTCTGCGCTACAGCTAAATTAGGTATTTCTCTTAGTCAAGAGATAACATCATATTAGGTAAAACGATCTCCAGCGATAGAGATATACTAAAGGCAGTTAGACCATGAGATCATTATTTTTTCTGGCACAAGGATAGTAATTTTTTTCGGTGAAAATTAGAGATAATAACCTAGCCAAAAAACATATATCCATCTTACGATATATGGATGTCGGTAAAACTATGCACTATACACCTATCTATATAACCAAGTTAAGGTCCGCGTAACAGCTAAGAGAGTCAATTGGAGTCGGGTATTGTGGAAAAAGTCCAGTATCAGTGGTAAATTATGGCGCGTTGCCAGACGAAGCTACGTCGGCAACAACGATACCTGATGCGTCAGTTGTGACTACGATATAATAAAATATCTGACTTGCTTTCCCCTACTGCTACAAGGGGAAAGCAAACAACGAAGACATACGCGCTGTAGGTAAAACAAGCCTTTGAGCGCCATCTCGATACCCTGATAACATTAATGACATTAATATCAGTGCCCCTATATGCACTGGGATAGACTAAACCGACGACGAAAACGTAACGCCTAGCCTGATCGAAACCCCTATTCTGCCACTGCTTCCTACAGGATTACCTTTAACCTGACATATCACGCTAGACAGACGGCAGGTACAGAGCAGGATTTAGTGTTCGTGCATTTTTGTGAAATTGAATATCCGTATAGCGTTCTCAAGTTAGATTGAGATTAACTATACTTGGCGTAATATAAAATAGATTATCACTCCCATCGAGGGCTAGATTAAGTTATTTCGCTTGAATTATTCCAGTTTTTTTATATCACTACACCCCACCAAACGAACGGTAAAAACGTTAATAAACTTCATACAGTGTATTCACGCTGTATTCACTTTTCAGCGACGCCACGACCATATCAAATTACAGTACACCAACCACGCCGATAATGAGATCGTTATTCGTTAGAGAACGAAACACTTGTACTGCACTATCCTCTAATAATTGCATTAACCCTTTAAACATTTTTTTGTTTGAACGGATTACACTGTAGATATAACAAAAAATTCCAGCAAAAAATTGGGAATACCTTTAAATTTTAGTTCTTCACCTTGTGTTAACGTGTCCTCCAATCCGAATAGTGCCGTTGGTTATACAATCCAATAATGTCGCCAGTATAGGCCTCCTTCTCAATATGGAAACAAGCCTCCCGCCATAAAGATAAATGCATCGGCAATGACGACGTCATTGCCGATGCATTTAGCGTAATTTCATGTTTTTCTGATAATGGCTATATACAATGCACAAAAACATTACTCGGTCCCGATGCCACAGATCCATATATATTGACCTAAATATTAAATACGAAACCGGTAAATTTTACTTCTCGCGCTCTTACCACCTGCGCGTCAATCTGACGCGGTATTGGCGGTGGGCCCATTCCACTAGACCATCAAGCATATTATGATAGACGCCAAAGTTACTCAGCGCAGTGCCGAAGAAGACTAGTGCCAGCTCGCCGCCAGAAAAGCCTGTTTATCAAACGGATGAAAGGCGCCCTGTATTAGTGCTAAGTCTTTGCGTAACTTCTTAAGAAGCTATATTTTCACCATGCCGCCAATGGTATGGCCTTGGCCGCTCTACTAGAGGCAAGTTTAATATTCCTCGCTAATGGTAAATAACCTTAAACAGCTTCTGCCGCAGCCGATAGGCCAGCTTATTAAAACGCAAACAATAATGCACAGCTCGCTTTCTCATCTGGTAGTTCTATCGGGGCACGAATATCACAGTCCACTTTATTCATAAAAGTCAAGATCGGCGTATCACGCAAGCAAGTAACTTCCATTAACTTTTAGATCCGATCCTAAACCCTCCTTGGAAGCGTTAATCACCATTATACAGCAGTCTACAACCGTAGATACAATAGATATCCTCAGAAAAGTCTTCATGCCTTGGCGTATCTAGCAAATTGACAACCGCATCATGGTATGGAAATTACCTCTCTGAGGTTAGAGATAGAGATACCACGGTACTTTTCTATTTCCATCTAGTTAGATTTGAGGCTCTTTTATTAGAGCTACAGCCTTTAATAAGCGGTAGTTTAAATCGCTTATCCGAGAATAACAGCACTTTGAGTAATTTCGTCTTAACCGGCGCTGGGTGCGAAATAATCGAAAATTGCACCGTGCCGCAATTTCGAAGGTGTAAAAGCCGTTCTTCATGGTTACTTTCTTGAGTGGTACACGACTGACGTATGCCAAAAATTAGGTCTTAACGGAATTAGCTGTTTGCAGATTCTATATGGTATTAGGAGGCATAAATAACACTCTGGTCTAGATAGGTGTATCACCCAAAGGCAGGGCCATAATGACTATATCTTCACTGCTGTTTGCCTCACCATTAGGATAAATAATAGCCCCGGTTTAAGATTTTATTAAAACATAATGCGCTGGAGGGCGAAGCCATGATGCGATCTCTTTACACACAGCTTTTGATTAAAATAGAGATCACCATTAATTACCAGATAAAGTTTTATCTCTCCAGGGAGAGAAGCTGGCCTCTTTAATATGCTAGGGTTTAGTTAAATTAGTTAGGAATAGCGAAATACGGTATTAATTATCACTTATTTGATGCCATAGCTCGCGTTTTGCACTAGGGTCATATGAAAGCACTGCTAGCGGCGGCGTGTGAAAAGTTATACCGGCAAAATCGCGCGTGGGTTCAAACCCAAGCCACCAGCAATGGCAGCGCACGCTATCCGGCAATGTTATCACATACTCCGGCGTTACTCCATACAGCTGCGCTGGCGTCAGTGCCATGCTGCGCGCAACATCAAACACCAAAGGATGATCTACCGGTGGCAGAGGATTAGCCACCAGTAACAAACGGATTTGATCCGGCAATTTAACCGCAACATCCCCCTGCAATACCGCTGGGCGCTGGAGCACCCATTGTGTAATGCCGAGCTGTTGTAATTGCCAGTCGCGCCTTGTTGTCATTGTTATTCTCATGGGCGGCCATGATTTTGCGTCGCAATGCTACTAAAACCCATCAAACTAAAGATAATAAACATTATACTCCCTGATCGATTTAATGAGGAGCGTTTGTCGCATGTCTGTTTTAACTCCAGCCAGTGAGGTCATACTCCTGCATCAAGATATATTTTTAGATAAACGGGTCGTGATCGCAGGAAACGTGCAGGATTTTCTGCCGGCCCAGCTTAAGGCGCAAAGTGTTAAGGTTCATACCGCCTGGTATCACCATCAGAAAATGCTAGCGCGTGCCCTAGGTGAGGAGGCAGTGCAATTTGGGCTGGTGGCGGATGTTACCCTCCTTGTCGGGTGTGATACCCTAATTTATTTCTGGCCGAAAAATAAACCAGAAGCGCTATTCCAATTGACAAATCTTCTGTCGCTGCTGCCGTTAGGCTGCGATATATTCGTGGTAGGAGAAAACCGTAGCGGTGTTCGCAGCGCAGAACCGATGCTGGCAGCTTGGTGCCGACTGTCTAAAATAGATAACGTTCGGCATTGCCGATTGTATCACAACGAGCTTATTCAGCAACCCTATTTCAATATAGAGTATTTTTGGAAATCCTACTCGTTCGAGGATGTACTAATAAAAACTCTACCGGGTGTTTTTAGCTATGGCAGGCTAGATAACGGTAGCCGATTGCTTTTGTCAACGTTCGATCGCCTTATTCAGAGCCATGTGGCTGACATAGGCTGTGGCGCTGGCGTCCTGTCGGCCGTTATAGCGAAAAGAGCTCCGAAAGTACAATTAACGCTCAGTGATGCCTATGCACCGGCACTAGCAGCCAGCCGCGCTACGCTGGAAGTCAATGGGCTGAAAGGAGAGGTGCTGGCTAGCGATATCTACTCCACTATCGGCGGTTGCTTTGATATAATTATTTCCAATCCACCGTTCCATTATGGTATGCAAACTAATCTAAAGGCAGCAGAGATGCTGATTCGCGGCGCGCTTACTCATCTGCGTATCGGTGGCGAATTACGTATTGTTGCTAACGCCTTTCTGCCCTATCCGGATTTGCTTGATGCAGTATTCTGTAATCATAAGGTGCTGGCTAAAAACGGCCGTTTCAAAGTTTATCAGGCTATCCATCAGATAAAATGCAACCGCGATAAGGGTATTAAACATCACTGATGTAAGTGTATAACTGTGTGGTAGAGACTCCCGCCGGGCGGGAGTATTTCTTGGCAAAAGCTAAAAAAAATCACAAATAATCCTTGACATTAACATAAAAGACCATAAATATATAAAGTTTAATGGTTTTTTATCGGATTCTCCTTCAGGCGAGGATGGCGGAAATTGGTAGACGCGCTAGCTTCAGGTGTTAGTGTCTCAATAGACGTGAGGGTTCAAGTCCCTCTCTTCGCACCAACTATTAAAGTGTTTGTTCCCCCCCCCATCATGGTTTCCTTAATTTGCTCTATAAATATCCTTTTAGTGCTTCCTATTACTCGCGGTAATGGTTTTTTTTTGCGTGAACTTCTCTCTGCCTCATAAAACTATATAGCCTTAGTATAGTGATCAACTAATAATGGCTACCCTTTAAACAGTATGTAGAACGGTCTCTCAAATTCGTTTGGAATTAAACTACCATTACTACTATCTCAGCAAGTCCATATAGCGCTTATAGTACATACCCCATACTATAACGGATAATCGTGCAATAAGTGATATTTGCTGAAACTGTTATAAATCTTTATCGGCATCCGTTCTGTGTTAGGTTACGGAAGAACAGCACTATCTACCTATTATCCTAGAAGTTACCTCACCTGTTCATGTTCTGCTTGAACAAAGCAATACCATAGAGCTTGCTAGTATTGATGGCTCCCATAGGGCTGCTCTGGTTCCTGTAAAACAGGACTCCTATTAGATAGAAGCTGCATCGGAGTTCCAAAGCCATATATGACGCCTTAACTATTAACGGTGAGTCTCTGGCGATGTTGAGACATAGGGCTAAACCCACGCTTTTTAGCGCTAAAAGATCCATCACACTACCGCAAGATAAGCCCAGCTTCTGCTAGTCCAAATGTGAATTATATCTCTATACCAGAGTTGATCTGAGGTGTTAACCGCGAACTGGCGGTTTAAGATAAAATTTAGCATTTCAATTTTTTTATTGTACCACGTTTATATCTGCAAGACGATAGATGGCTGCCGCCAGGAATAATATAACTCCTTTATTATTTTACCGGCCAGCCTACCACCCCATTTTAATGCTAAAACTGCTAGTGACAATGCTCACATTGCTTCAAGCAATAGCTCTACCATCACTAATATTGTAAACTTCCATGATACCGGTTACGCTTTTGAAAAGGCGTTCACTCGATTTCATTAATGGAAGCGTATCAGTGGCTGTAGCTATTACGATATACTTAAAAAAAGTTTGCTACAACGCCATGACCATAGATCAGGTTCTCAGCCTATTGATTATCATAAGCTATTGATTAATTAGGATATTAAGAGCTGCATAGCTTATCTTTTAGAATTTTGTTTTTTTATTTTGAGACACTGTATCCATTTTTAGTTTAAAAATTCCGAAGATAATACTTTTCAGTATAGACCTATAAAAAGGCCGGCATTTGATAGTCAATACGGAGAAACAAGGGGCAATACCGTAATCGGCAAAAAAGTAAAGCCACCGTCATATCAATAAGAGTATTAATAGAGGTTTAAGTACCGGGAATTTCAAGTACTATTATCGTCCGACGGGCATTCTATCAACGCAATACGCAACAAAAAATGACCGTGGTAAAAAAACGATCATAGTAGACTTTAAGAATGCAGGTTCTAAATTCTTTGATTAAAGAAGTGGTGGTATGGTAGATAAATAGTACGCTGTTGCCCAGAGTCGACCTCGGATCATTTATCAGCGTTTAATCATAAATCTCTGCGTATTGAACAAGGCAGAAGCTATAACGCCTGCGTCAGGCTCTTTGCTATGTGGCGGGGCCTTTTACTTGCCCGGAGGAGATTTAACGGCTAAGCTCTACACTTAGAAACGCGCAGTCAACTGGAAATCGTATTGTATAGGAGATCTAGAAGATAGGCATCTTTTCTGCGGAAAGATCCGTTGAAGCATCATTGCAGGCGAGCCAGTAGAATAGTCATGATGGTCTGTCAGGTACAATACCAGAATTTTATTCTGTAAAACTTCTCCCTTATAGGAGGAAATTTTATACGCCAACTGATGTTTAGCAAAGAACAGAAGTGTAGATGGCGGCCGCTAAAATTCTGCAAGCAAAGCGCTACAGCGATAGCCCAAAAACACTAGTTGTGTTCATACTTTATCCAACATTACTTTTCCTTAAAAAGGTTATTACTCGTTTTGCCAAAAACTATGGTGTGTACGCAGGAGACTATATCAATATTTCAAACAAAACATCATGATTTTACCACTACAGATCAGCGTTGGTTCTTTCCCTATTATTGAACATTATAAACTGCTATAAATCAAAATATTTTTCTTAGTTTCTTATTTAGACAATTACTAGTTTTCCTATATAGAAAATGTTTTTCATTTCTGTGCCAGCTATGAGCGATGCAAAAAAAGCAAACACTTTTTAAGTTTCTTTATGAAACTGGCTTTGCCCGGCCAGTAATCTATCAGTACTCACAAAGCAACGCGATCTGCTTTTATC
Organism: Sodalis sp. (in: enterobacteria); assembly: GCA_051710585.1. Classification (GTDB taxonomy): domain Bacteria; phylum Pseudomonadota; class Gammaproteobacteria; order Enterobacterales; family Enterobacteriaceae; genus JBPESP01. The sequence continues at coordinate 279,345 of JBPESP010000002.1, forward strand.
AGTAGCTACCTTCCGCAGACGGAAGGGAACTTTAACTAGGCGTTAATCAACGCCGAAATAGCACACCCGAAAATAGATATGGGCAAAGCAGCCTGCAAGATGGATAAGACTTTATCTCAAGTACGAAGCGGTCTCAGGAACCTCTGAGATACTAGTTTCCCTATAAACCAAAGAAAAGTATTTTACCTAAAGATATCAAGATGGTTCTACGCACTGTTCTGGTCGCATTATGCCTAACTTTGTGGTCTATAATATAATGCTGGATATTATTGCGCATTTCAGGCACAATGAGAATCTAAACATCATAAAAGCCCCATATTAGCGGCCGTGCTGGCTTATAATGAGGTTAATTATATGGTCAAGTGAATTGCGCCAAACTGAAAGATCAAAGAGCGATTCACTAATTCAGTCTTAAAGTGTATCAGTTGTATCAACAGCGGGATTAGGCATAAGTACCAATCAATGGTTGCTATATAGCAGATGGAAAGTCTATAAATATAAAAGTGATGTATCTAATACATCAGCCGACCATTTATTTCAGAGCGGAGCTTGGTCTTGGTAGTCTACGAACGCAGCTGCTATGTAGCCCTCTTTTCTGAGGAGGGCTATTAAATATATGACACTGAGTGAATTGCAGTAATTTTTTATCCCAAAGAAAGAGGCGTTGTTCACGCGTAGCTTTGTTAAAATGATTAATAATCAGTATTATTACAAAGGATCTAATTAAGATAAAGCACCAAACAATAGGGGTTACATACGATATTTACAATCCTAATGAAGTTATTATTTGCCAAATGGAGGGCACTTATTTTTTTGCACTGCGGTGTATAGTATGTACTAATGCCTTTCTAGTACCAATTCCAAAGTGGAAAAGAGATAGAAGCACTTTAAGTGTCGCACTTGAACCAGCTGAAAGAAAAAAATAAGCATACAAAAGATAAATTACACCAGTATAATTTATATACTCCAGGAATGTAGTGATTAGCTAATACTAGCTAGTACGTTAGAATTTTTCCAGTCTCTATTTTATGATTCCTTTGATGTTAATATACCATTATATTTATAAGATCTGAATGCACTTCTGTTACATCCTAGAATATAGTCTATAATTTCATAAGCTGTTTCTTTAGATATTATACCGCAAATTACTAATATCACGTATTCTCTATACTTCTGAAGAAAAATTCCATCGAACTATTATCCCAATAGTTACTACGGAAACTAACGCTTTATTTGATTCTGTAAAGCTACGTAAAACTATTGAAACTGCCTTCTCGTTGAAGTGGGCTATTCTGATCGCTGTAGAAGCTTACTCCAGATTTGGAGTAGACACGTTCCTTAGTTCAGATATATGACGCATTGCCGCACTATGCCTATTTTATTCTGTTATAGCTAACTGGTACTTAAAATAATTTAAGATCTCAACATGTTCTAGCCGTCATACTTAATTTGTGCATCATTAACTTCTGATAATTTCAGTGCATTCTACTTTTTTCTTGATCTTACATAAGTCGGTTCAGTCCTCCAGTTTCAGTTTTAGGGGTTTATGGAAGAAACTTTTAGCATTTCTCTCTGCCGCTTATAAGGTGATTATTCTACCTATTTTATCGTAGAAGTTGAGGTAAGCCCCTACCCCCTACCGCGGAAGCGGTAGGGGGTAGGGGCTTACAGCAGTCAATAGCGGCGTGTATTTTACTTGTCGCTCATAGCTTAAAATAGGGAGTTATAAGCTATATAATTTCTATATTATATGGCTTTATTTAGCTTTCTTAATTATAAATAATAATTTACGCATCACTTGCAGTTATGTTTTCCAATCTTCTCTTCTATTTGGAAAGTATATTTACTCTAACGAGTATGTACCCCGTACATTATAAAAATAATTTAACTGGATATTAAAATATCTGTTGGCAGAAATTTATCTGAACAGTAAATAAAATTTATATCTAACTATATCATCATTCCATAATTTTATATAGTGTGTGTTACACTGTAAATTAATAGTGAGAAATCAACACTATTGGTAGTTCTTAAAAAAGAATGTAAGTGTAAGCCAATCTAGATATTAGATAATAGTTACCTATGCTTTTAAAAATGAAGTTTTCAATTTACTCCTTAAATATATTCTGAAGCAGAATAGAAAACATCCCATCAAGATCTCCAAAAGACATAGTGACATTTTACATTATGTACATGCTCATCATAACACTATTGGTTATCCATTTAGCTTGTATCAAAGTTGCCTATGTGACTGGCATATTATCAGTCGTCAGGGTAATTGAATTAGATCCACCTGTTGTTATTATAACAGTATCATTTATTTTTCATGATTAAATACATTATGTCTCTCTAATGCAGAGTATTTCAGTTTTAAAGTTAATCGATATTCAGCATAAGTTATAGCTATACGGCTAAGCAATACACTGCAGATCTCCTGTATTAGCGCTGCTTTTTCTTTATCCTTTAACATAAAATATTATAGGTATAATATCATAAGAAATTATTTTAACGCTAACAATAATAGCGCCATCACTAACTACTAAAAGCATACTAATTATAGCCTATTCTGCTTATACAGATGATATCTATTAGGCGCTCTTACGTGATGAATATCCTGTGAAATGGTCTACTCAATATCCCACTAAAATGAGATATGTCACATTATCGTTTTATGGAAAGTCGCGGTTCTACCGCCATGAGACGGGTGACATTACCAGCAAATCTTTCCACACCCTCGGTGGCAATAAGAATTTCTGACATGTGCAAAATTTTATTTTTTTATGAAATAATCAATCACTAGCGTTATCCTTGCCATCATTCCTTAAAACAGCCAAAATATTTCTGTTCGGTCTGGGATTGATGACTATCCCTGGCATGGCATTAAAAATAAACTAGGCGTAAAACATAGCCTCCTAATGTTGCTAGCCAGTTCTCGCTAGCATGAAACATGATGTCTTTCCTATCAAAATAGCATATAATATCTTTGATTGTTGAGTATCTGCAACGACGTCACGTCATTATGCGTAGCTATCACCAATTCTACTGTACCATAGCCCAATACAGCTGGTAAACACAGACTCTTAACTGACACACCAGGTAAGAGATACTACTAAGCAATGGTAATAATATTTATTGCTACCTACGGGAAGCGTATCTGCTACAACAGAAATGATAGAAAATGTGGCTGTAGACTAGGTCTTACTACCGCTAATCATGCGAGTAATAGCAACATTATTGTTAAAACCATACGGCTTGTTCTCCTTATCCGTATTCGTTGTTTGTGTTCTACCTCATAATATAGCTTGCCTTATGGCGGCAAGCGGCCGTACGCCGCAGCAGGTGATAAGAAGACTGTAAAAGCCTAGCGTCCGCTATCAGCTTGCGGGCCAAGCACCACTTTTAGTAAAGTTTATTTATATGATTGTTTATCATAATCAACGCATCACTAGCGCTCCGCTCACCCTTTACGCTAACTTTGCCCCCAGTAATAAGTGGCGAATATGGACCCTTGGCTTTGCCCGACGGTGAAAGCCAACTAGCTATCTCTACAGGGGTAGGTATGTTTGCATCCACTGCAATATCCAATCAGTTATCATGGATTCGCCAATTTGTGAAAGGAATTGCTCGGTTCACTTGACAAGTGAAGGAAACATGCAGACGATCTTTAAGTTGGAGGAAATAAGGGTTGCGCTGTGCGGAAATTAATCGGGCTAGTTTCTGGCACACGCGGCAATAAATCAGCTATCCTTACGGGACTCTGGTGTAGAGTATCACGGGTCTATTGTGTCAGGCACTTACCGAGTATCTCTTATAGTTTAGTGTGTTACGATGATAGTGCAATTAACACGCACACCTCTTCACGCAAGTGTTTAGTATCGCTGCCAAAGAGCATCAAGAGGCCTCTTCGTTTCACCTATAAAGATATCCGTCGCGCCATTCATAACCTACTCTGCTAACGTCACTAGACGCGAGGTCTGCTCAATCAACTTAAGGTCGGCAAATTCGGTTAGTTTGCCTCTAACTACGCAACGCCAGTCAATATGATAGCCGCATAAGCTTTTATAAAATTTAAAAGGTTACTGAAAACCGATAACAGCTCTCTCGGGTCAGAGAGAAACAGATAGCGCATCAGGATAGTTTATAACCCTACCCACAACGAGAGGTCCTTGCCTCATCGGCAAGCACCGTACTACTGACAAGCACAATACATATAGCTTGTGTATAGTATGTGGTATCCTCGATAAACATCAGCTCCGCGCTTATCGCGTTAAGCGGCTTAACTTTATTTCAACGCCAAATTCCAGTAGCTGCACGCGTAGCAATGAAGAATTATACACCGAGTGTTAAAAAATCTTTCCTTCCAAGGGTCGGGGTTTTTAGGACCGCCAGAAACGCCTTAAAGCGTGTTGTAGCCATTGTCCCATAATAGGGACCTCAGGTACAAGTTCAGTCCTTTTTTTAGTTCGTGCTCCTCCACCTAAACACCGCAGCGCAATGGATATTCATACCACCGTATCATCGCAGGACACTACTTCGCTAACTCACTAGGCGGCATTAAGGATGAGATAACCCTCCAGCAATAAAGTACCACACAAAATCGAATAGGCAATATCTTTTAGTGCCATAGTGCCTAATTGGATAAGGCGGCAGGTCAGAATAGTGACACCGGCATGCCAGATTCAAGAATACTGATCTCAATAACGGCACTTTATAGCCCAGGGATGGCAGGCGGCCTCTCTTCATCACGAAGAGTATGCGGTTGTTATAAATACCCCCCAACGGGGTACTATGGGTAAATACTATTAGTTTCCCTCAACCTTGTTCAGGAAAAAACGCTAACAGTGATGCAGGGATTTAATTATAAATGAGATAACTTACCCACCTCTGTGACAAACACATCCTGATAAGTAATACGTTCATTGCTTAAGAGCTGGTATTGAGTCAGTTGTTTAACTGCGTGCGCATGCGAACTAAAATTAATCACCTTAACCTCAGTTCTATTTACCTCCAATACCACTATGTCACTGTATCCCAACGCCATTATACAAATTGCAAACAGGAACCAGGATACTACCATCGACGCAACTCTATCGTCCTGGCAATTGCGCCTCATAGTAAGCTGTTTATTATTATACGTCCATATTTTCAATGACTTCTAGCTTCTCCAGGGCGTAGATATATGAACAGCTCGGAGATAATACGTGACAAATAGATATTCGTTAAGTTTTTTTTGAGCTGGGAAGAGTTAGGTGATTATGGGAATAGCAGGCCAGGTGCATATAGTCTAGCTAGTACAGGATGGTGATATTCATCAGCGAACACTTAGTCATACTCATGCTATTTTTAAGTGCTGCTGACTTACCCGCATAATATGCATCTAACTATCGTGTGCTTTTTAAAAAGGTCAAAGTATTAGCCAGCGCATTTTATTGCTCAGCTGCGCCCTTTAAGCATTTATCCTATAGTAGCGTAATGTCAGAACCGAATAACGCTAGGATGTTTAGTGGATGCACCGGGTAAAAATTCACTGGGGATAATTAATAGTATATCGCTGCCGGCTCAGCGTTTGGCAGCATTGAGCCGTAATACCAGCACATTATGATGTTTTTTTTGCCGTATTAATGTCTATCATGAGTATAGCTACAGCTCCAGCGCGGCGTTTTAGCCAAAACCCCCCTAGCGCACTGCGCTGCTTTAATAGTTAAAACATTTTACTTAGCTAAATACTAAGGCCGCTTAGCGCGGTTTTTTGATATATAGTGAAAAAATAATAAAGGCATCTTTGATGCTAAAGATACCCGCCAATGCCGCATTTAGTACGGAGTCGATTCCCCGCCTTACATCAGCATCAGCGCCTAGCGCTACTACCCCGTGCAAATACCAGCGTGGCAGTACCAGTGATCGCTACATCAAAGAGAAGTATTATTGTCCGATATCCAATCCACCACACTTTCTGTAGAAGTTTCATTAGCGCGAATAATGGCGCCCACACACTATATGATGTGCCTAAGCACTGCGCGCATAAAAAGGCTGATAACCTTTTTTATCGCTGAACACGTTTACGGTACCAGTGTCTCTGGGGCCAGCGTAGTGATAAGTTAAGTTAATATCACCAGCTTCTGTTCGATGGTGGTCAGTGCCCGCACCGTCAAATACTCATACTTCACCCCCCCCTAGTGGATAGTTTTATCACGCAGCCCTTGTGGCCACAATTATATCAATCATGGTTTTTCCTAAGTGGTTATAATATCCTGTGCAAGAATTGATGACTAACCATTTAAGTAATAGGCCGATCCGATGCGCTCAGATACATTGACTATAATCTATCAAGTCTTCCCTAATATTCTCGGCAAACAGTAGTCAGTATCATTGTCACCTTCCGGCTTGAACTGGCTCCATTATCCAGTTCCTTTCAACCTAAAACCATATCAAATTTACTAAGAATAAACTGCTAAAGTACTACTATTCAGGCGAGTTCCAAATAGCAGGCGCACTCGGCAAGAGCTAGCAAAGCCTTGATGGAAAACCCCCCATATTCTGCCAGCTCATCAAGCTCTGCATAGGGCGCATTAAACGATTGTAGCCCACCTTCATCACGGTTATCCCATTTTTAACACTAAGAAACTCCCCCGCCTAAAAAAACAGACCGCTATCAGGATAAATAAACCTCAGAGGTGTAAAAGCGGTGCTTATAAAGTGCTGCCTGTCTACATACTCTGAGAAAGATTATTCGACAGGCAGATAGCACATACATGCGATAGCTCTATATTCTCCAGATCGTTGTCATATAACTGAGAGCACAGCAAATACCATGTGGCCCAGACCTCTAGTTTAAAGCAAACTATCATGGCATTTTTTTTAATTTCGCTTATCATTAAAATTCCCGCTGGAGGTCTTGTTGCATCCCCAAATGCGGTGATCAAATAAAAAAACCGCCCTGATATTTTTTTACAACATACCACCGTTCTAAGTGGTAACCAACGTGACCGCCTCTCCATCGGCGACATTTTCCAGATAGCGGATGGTCTCATGGAGGGTAATTACCTGTATATTTCATTGGTGTACACACTCGTTCAGTGTCGCTGAAACAAGAACGGACGATATCAAAAAAAACAATACCGCGAAGCTTAGACACTTCCGGCACAAGCAGCAGGTTCTATATTATATTCATTAACCCCTTCTTGCCCCTCACTGTCGCAATTGCTTTTGCGTGCCTCACTGCAGAACGCTAGCGCCTCCGAGCAGTAGGTCACTGAGAGTTTTTACTAAAATTGGAATAAGTGCTTACCTATACCGTACGAACAGCAGGGAGATAAAACGCTACTCTCTGGCAGCAATCATGGTGCAAGCACACTAGATCCATTCAATATCTACTGAAAACTCAGCCTCCGGGCCTGCAGTTCCTTCAGCCACTAGTGTACCAAGTCTGTGAATCGTATATCCTGCGAGCGCAAAGTGCTCTAGCTTAAAAACTACTACTATACACGAGTGTCGGCGTTCTCTAGATCTACAGTAAGGACGGTAAGACAGCGGTATTTAACCGCGGTTGTCCAAGACAGTGTTATTCATGGAAAACAATCTAACCTGGATGTTGAGTATCTCGTTGTAACGGGGTTAAGAAGTAAAAAGTGAGACAAGGATGAGGACATAAATAGACTGCCATAGGATTACACTGCTGATGCGACCGTAAGTATACACATCGTTTAAAACCTATTGAAATTACTTCAGAATAGGTTGATACAATTTTGCCCATATCATTCCTGCCTGACCATCAAAAACGTACCGCTGTTTTTTTATAGAATGTTACTTGTCTAACAAGCTGAAGATAATCATTCCTGGTATCAACAGGTCTTGATAATTCTGGTCGGTTAGACTTAAAAGAAGTTGGACAGTATTTTGAGCCGAGATGATTGACGCATTTTACTACCTAACCGTTCAAGGTTATCATCTTTTTTATAGCTAACCGAATAAAATAAGGCCGGTTTTATAGCACCCTACTGGTGAATTCGCGCATAAACTAGATTGGGTCTATACACGGCCTAATCATTATCTTCATCGCTTCAATGAAGACGGCAAGATACCCATTATTACTATTTGCCTTTCTAGCTGACAACTATTTATCTATAACAACCGCTGAAACAGATAGCTATACAATTCACTGGGATCGGTATGACGAATATTATGCTGGAAATTAGGTCTAAACAAAATAGTAATAACTATTCACCAGAACAACCAGCTGTAAACACTACATCACCATAAGCTTGAATCTAGTATTAAAACCTAAAAAGTCGGCTTCTATAAGTACGGCACAGAATCAGGGACAAGCGCAGCTAGCGAGTCTATAATTCACAGATAAAAAAAATTTTGTCGCCATACAAGCTCTTTCTACCACAATCAGAACACGTTATTCATCCATCAGTAATTTTATTCTCCCTGATAAGCTCGGCAGCTTCCCATCAAGATACCCAGTATTTGCAGGGCTATCTACATGGGTTTTATTGATTCAAGTTAATACCTGAAATGGTTTTTGCTATAGGTGGGATTCATGGAATGCATCTCGTTTGTGCGCGGTTTCAAAAAAAACACATAACGGCCGTTGCTAATGCAAACATTGGTAAAATTCCCGCTACGTTAATGGCTACATCATTTTAGATTTGAATAAATTGATTAGCTATAATACTTTCAATAGCGCCAAAAAAGTCTTAAGGATTTTAATAAACGCTATCAAATACCGATTTTATCCTGAACAAGAATATTAAAAGCAGCTTCAGAGTTTTCGTGGCAGTAACCCAATTGATTAGTTGGTCTTGGACAGAATCTTTTTTGCTGGAAACGAACTCTGGTGGGGCTCTACACATCCGTTAAGCGTGTCAGCAACGTAATACGGTCCTACAAACACTCCACCTAAAGTGGATACGGTTAGGTTAATTCTTTCCATTATCTTCTAAAACTCCGCCATCAAGCTCATTAGGATAACGCACGTACTATCCTTCCGATGTACCCCCCTAACAAGTAGGAGAGTGAGTATATATCACTTCCTAGTCATCTCCATTGTACGACAGCTATTTTCTAGTGCTTGGTGCATCTACACTGATACCGCAGCACTGGATTACCGTCAGCTCTATAGACAGGTTGCCAAATATACAAGCTTAGTGGCTACCCACCGCGTTAATCACGGTAGTGGTAGCCACTAAGCTTGTATACCTTTTACTTTTATACGGTTAAAGCGAAGTTCATTACCGTCTAGGCAAGTAATGAATAGTATACAGCCCTGCCAGCGCTAGCGATATCAAATCCTGTTGTTTTGTGAATCAAACTCCTCGTTATTTTATCTGCCTTACAGTCAAGCTTATTATCAGTGCGTTAAAATATTATCCCTAATATCTTGCATCATGCCAGTTATCAGTTACCAGGCGTGCTGTGCATCCTACACCTTCCTGCTAATAAGTCCTACCATATATAGAAGGTTGTCTTATACTACAGTCAGCGCAACTCTTCACTCTCGCTCTCTTATGCGCTATAAAAGTGTTTAGCGTATACAGTAGAGCGCAATGTGTAAAAGACAGCATGGCGGCCATGCCATATTCACTAGCGTGATCTAGCACGCCTCCAGGTTGAGATATCCTACTACAAGAGCGCCGGCATAAGTTGAAGTAACAGTAAGTTAGGCATCCAACGCAGATGTGGCAGTATTATCTCGTCGCTGAGCTGACCTATAAGCACGCGGTAGTGCTTTAGCCAATTAGCCCCAGTCGGTATAAGGAGCACCATCATCATCGACCACTTGTGCACTAAGGACAATTATTAGCTCCTTACTATCTGTTCTGTTATTGCTCGATTAACTAGAACGAGTTTCAGTGCCTTTTATCTATAACCAATACACCTATTGGCGTTATTGAGTCTCACACTCGCTTGGCCGTGTAAAAATGTCACTTAAGTGACCGTCCTAGACTGCTACATACTTCATATCTAAGGTCTAAAGTCATCCTGCGAGATTGGTACCAGCTTAGCTAGACTCGCTATCATGGAACAAACCCGTACAGCTTGTGACTCAAGAGTGCAAAGTTCTCTGACTTCCAAAACGGTATTGAAAATTCCGAGCATAAGTTTTTTAAAAATGCATTATGACTGCGCAAGTAGTTTCTAGCGAATGCATATAACGCAGCGTCAATACCTAAATATAAAGGACAACTCACTGTATCACCATAAACTGGTCAGTCTTCAGCATTATAGAAACCCAGAAAATCGGCATTATGGCTGTGCCACATATAGATTGGATATTTACTTCGTTTACATCGCGTCCGATTAGTCACTGACCATCAACGTCAATCACTCCACGGTAGCCAATGCTGATTGGGCTTTTTCTCATTACGAGCAAGGGACGTCACAGTGAAAACAGCTCGCTTGGTGCCCCGGTCCCGTCGTCAATAACTTAGGTGACAGTATCGCCATCCTGGCCCAGAACGCTGGCCATTAGATGTAGCGGTAAAGTGTATATAATGATTCGATAGATGATACGGAACATAAAACCTCATGTAGTATGTGATACTATTCTTCATGTGAAAGATGGCTGTCGGGAGGGGATAAGGGGTGTAGAGAGTAATACCAAGAATAAGATTAGTTTTTTCAGACGAAGTGACCCCCTCTATTACTGGCGGAGGAGTTATTACAGGAAACTGTTCACCCCCGAAACATAGTGCAGCCCAGTCCAAAAAAAAACCAAGTCAGAAAACAGCGGGTATGCTAGACCCGTCAGATTTTGTCACAATGGAGTATAAAAGCTTATCACCGCCAAAACGTCCTGTACCGAAAAAATGCACGCTCTCTCCGCCGAAATGATGGATGAAGCACCTCAGTGCACGGAAGGGTATCAAGCCAACAATCTGCTACACTAACTCTGACAACAGAATACCTCAGTATAATCGGGCTGCAGCGAGGATTTTATTACAACTTTCTGTGCCCGTTTGATATCTATAGTCAACCTGCTTATCATCAAGCCAATCATTCAATGCCAGTAGCTTAATTAGCTACGGACAGGTGTTTAAATTTTAGGTTTAAAATGGCGTTAGTTTAGAATAGTAGTGATTGCTGCTATTCTTCCAGCGTCAAACCACTTTTATTCTGTATCAGATACAGAATAGAGTGTATCTTAACGACTGATGATACCAATACGGTTCATAGCATAAAATATCCAGATATTAACGGCGATAACAAACCAGCCAGTAAGAAACTAAGCCAGAACCTATCGTTATATAGGTTCTCACACCAAAAATACCAACTGCTAAGTGAAAGAGTGATATAGGTAGATAATCATCGCCTTAACACCCCGCGTGTATTAATACGCACCGTAGGATGCAACTTTAATTTTTTTTCGAACGACCGAAATAAATCATCTTACTCTGCTTCTATCGGTATCTGGTTCACCGATATACCTAAAATGCTGTCGCCCACATAGCACAGCAGTAATATCATGCAGCTTACTTATTACTTCTGATTTTCATCAGAAAATAGGATGACTACACTTTTATTAAAAAATAGAAACAGCGTAAGTTAAAAAAATTATTTTCCAGAATGAGTTTTTTACTAAAAAGTATCCCCATCATTAAAATCTCCTGCTACGTATTTTATTCCGATTATCCTTGAAATATTATTCCATAATAAATAAACTATAAATATAATATATATTAACATATAACTATAATATTAACGAGATATTTTATTATCTTTTTATAACATTAATAGTAAAACAATATTTGTTCATTTATCTATATTTATTATTTAAAATAACAGACACTAACTTTATTAGTGTAAACTGATATACTAACTTTTTAAAATCAACCTCTCTTTTAAGCACCTTAAGTACTGACAGTTAGGAGTTGTTTAACATACAGTTAATTCAACTAACCGCATTTATTGCACCTAATAACAGGCTCTATTAATATTTTTCCTTGCTTTAAAACATACAATTATTTTTATTTTTCTATGCAACCAGATGGCTTTATGTTAGTGAGTAACATACTGTATCTTACCGCTAACTATATTGAAATTACCTAATGAAATACTCATTTCATCGAGTTATTTATATTAAGCGATTGTAATATCATTGCACTACAAAGCAACCTATAGGCAGTATATTATATTGATTTTAACGCTACGGAAATTAGCTAATTACAATTAGCTCCTATTTACATGCCGGAGAGGATCACTCTGCATATTGAGCGATTACCATCGCGCTAATTATTAGATAATTTCATACTTGATGACTATCTCATGCTATAAAAAATTGATTATGGCGCTGCTTCGTAATATGCATGTCAGAAAATATCTAAATATTCTTGGCAGAAGAATAACCTATGTGCCAAGAATATTTATTAATAAATGTGGGGAGGATGAACAGTAATGTCACCGGAGTTGCTTGTCTACCACCGATCTACCAAAAAAAATCCGTTGTTCAGTAGCATATCAGGCAGCGAATACGATTATTTATGCGGTCTTGTGCGCTGGAAAAATTAAAATCTCCGGTGGTCACTTATATGGTTCTCTTTCAGCGTTATACGTAATAATCCTTGCACCACCTTATTTACAACGAGTTCTGGAATGCGTGGAGGAACTTAGTTATAACGCAATGAGATAGATTGATTGCTCTCGCGTTTATTAATTGTTAGCCTCTCCAAGAGGAGAGGCCTTTTATGCCACCCCGCATAACCATACTATAATAGCGCATTCATCGCCATCACAGACGCCCTAACTACTCTTCACTTACTATGCAAAGAAAATCTTATTTAATAATATCTACACATATGGGCCATCGCTTGCTGTTGTAAAATTAGACTCTTATAACTAATCGGAGACCATCCTGGCCTATACACATAGTTTTATCGCAATTCTATTTACGTTTATCAATGCAAGTGGAATATTAATCGGCATACATATATGCCGAACTATGGATAAATGAATTCTACCTATCTCCTTTACTTTGCCAGCGATGTACTGGCATATTCCGTAATATAGAAAAAACTGGCTTCGCATATCTAGGGGATATACTGGGACAGGATTACTTCAGCGAAGTATATCAGCACGAAAAACGAGTAAATTTATAACCTTCTGCCGGAATACCATCTATCGCATAGCGGTCACGAAGGAGTGCTGTATTTCATATTGCTTCTAGCGGAAGAATCTCATCCCTTGACTAGTTAAACCTTTAAACTCAGTATATCTGATTTTATCCATTTTATGGATATAGTCTACAAAGACCTCTTCGCATTGAAGATAGTGTCGGTAATAGCGCAAAGCTGAAAGTGAGCTTAAAACCCTAACCGAATACATTTTCGGCAGGAAAGTATGCTCATTCACTAGACAAGCAAATGCGATGCCACTGAACAAAAAAGTTAGGGCAGGTATGTAGCAAGACAGTGACGGTAACCTAATATTAGTGTGCTAGTGAGCTGACGCCAGCATTATTTCCGCTCAAATTCAGGCATTATTCAAAGTTCTTTTAATAAAAAATTACATACCAAGTATGTAACATATAATGAATATATCTATCTAAAATGGATTGTAAAAAATTTAGCTTATCTATTATCAAGATAAGCTTTAATTATTGATATTTAATTAGTGTTTAATTAATAAGTCATGAAATAAATCATAATGATTGAATTATGTAATAATATTTTATTTTTCGTTATCAAACAATCCGTCTCTGGCGTTTGTCGCAAAATGCGTATAATTAATTTTATTTTTATCTAATACAGAATAATAAATAAAAAAAACAAAAAAATTAAAGTCATTTTTATTCAATTAAATTAACTACAACGGTCAGGATTATAGAATTAAATAAAAAACTTGCCCCTGCTAACTCTGTTATTAATTGCCGCTAATCTTGATCGGATAGGCCGCTAGTCACCCTACTGTAGCGCTTCAGTAGGGTGACTAGCGGTTAGATATGCAAGAAAAAATCCATACCATCAACTCAGAATATACAATAATTAAGACCCTTGCATTTCCATCAACCCTTGCTCCATCTCTACAAAAGATGGAGGTTGTAAATCGGATGGAAAATCCAGTATTGACTTAATATTTTCATGAGACTCTAAAATTTAGAAGGTAATATCATCTCCTTATTATCTTGTACCAAGGCAATAGAATTTTTAGTTATTAACTAAAACCAGCTAACTTTGTTAGAATTTTTAATATCTATTTTCTTATTTGTTTGCTGGCAAACCAGCATTATATTCATTCAACCTGCCTATTATATTTTTTAATTTAATAAGCCGGTTCGCTGAAGTTTCAGTAGCCCGTTACCGGTATACATTCGTTCTTCAGACCTCTAAAAAGCGCGCTCCATCGGATCATTATCCCAACAGTTACCACAGAGACTCATCCTTTCTTTTATCTGATAACGTCACAGAAACTGTCGGAACAAACTGTCTGCTTGTATAATGAGCCTACCTACAAGGTAGCGCTTCCATCCGAAAGACTCTTTGTTTCCTAAAGCCTAAAGCTAAAATAAAATAATCCTCGCGCTATAGCTAAACTATAACTGATACTGTGCAGTTTATAAAATATAATTGCATACTACTTGTTCACTTGCCCTCTCTCCTCTTAGGACGACTTTTACAATATTTATCATTACTGTGCAATGAACTCTTAACACGTACCAGAGTTTAAGCACAGGATAATGCGCTCCATTTTTCTCGATAAATGAACTATTCAAAAGAGTCTGATATTCAAGAGTGCTGTAATCTTTTTACAAATTTTATTTTATTTCAATTACTTATAATAGTTATAACTTATTTTTTTGAGATTGCATATTTTCTATTTATACTGGGTTATAGGATAACCTTTTGGCGTTTTCCATCCTGCTCATCACGCAGTTATTTTAAATATTTCGTCATCGTGAAAAGCACTCCCGTCCACAATTTCTGCTGTTTACACTTCGGTGTAATCTTACTTAAAAAGCAGCTGAACAGATTCACGTTTAAATTCAAGACTAAATTTCTATTTTTATTAGTGTATAGATATCCTATTTTAATATAAACATATTACCTTTGTATTAACTAACCTTTTTTCACCCCCCTTACGGCATAGCTAAAGTTACTTTCATTATAGGTTGCGAAATATGGATCTTCTTAGGTGATCGCCATAAATTCTGGTTATCACATCAATGCGAATACGATTTTCTTAGTAAGAAAAGGTTGTATTGTGCCGTGGCCTGGCAGGTCGCCTGGTTACAAAAACGGATATTTATTTCATAGTACTAGCAATTGTAGTAACATTATGGCGAAACGCCGCTTCATAAGTAGAAGCCGGTCCATCCGAGGTGGACAATGCTTCTGGATAGAGCTCACCGCCGGGTTTGGCGCCGCTAGCACTAGCAATCTGTTTCACTAATCGCGGATCGGTCTGGTTCTCTATAAAATAAGTTGCGATATGCTCTTGCTTAATTTGGTCAATTAATCCTGCTACATCACTAGTGCTGGCCTCAGCTTCTGTAGAAAAGCCGACTGGAGAAAGAAACTGCACGCCATATTCAGCACCGAAATAGCCGAAAGCATCATGACTGGTTAATACTTTACTTTTCGCCTGTGGAATGGCAGCAAATTTTTCCTTTGCCCACGCGTCGAGCTTCTCCAACTTTTGAATATAAGATTCGCCGTGATGGCGAAAATAATCTGCATCTTGTGGGTCAGCTAGTATCAGTGCATTCATAACGTTTCGAGCATACAAGGCACCATTACGCGCACTGTTCCAGGCATGGGGATCAGTCATAGTTTTACCCTCCTCTTCTATTTTACGGAGACTGACTCCTGTGGAAGCAGTGACAACTTTACCCCGATAGCCAGAGGCGATAACAAGACGATCGATCCAGCCCTCCAGTCCCAATCCGCTAACAAACACCGCATTTGCTTTCGCCAGCGACTGGCTATCCTTCGGCGTTGGTTCAAAAGCATGGGGATCGCCATCCGGCCCAACTAATTCAGTTACCTTGACATGCTCGCCGCCAACTTGTCTGACAATATCCGCCAGTACAGAAAAGCTGGCTACTACATCGACAGTTTTTGCCAGAGATCCGGGAGTAATCATAATCAAAGCCATCGCGAATGACAACATAAAATATTTCATGTATTCTCCTTGCTAATCAAGATCCTACGCCAACGCAATAGCAATAATCCAATACTACCTCTCGGCCCTAATAATACCGAGAGAAAAAAAACTAGACTGCCTGATAATACGATAGTCGGACCGGCAGGCAGTGAAGCATAAAAAGACCACAACAACCCGCACCATGAACAGAACATGCCGATAGCCGTCGCTAGCGCCAGCATCTTCGGGAGGCTACTCGTCCAGCAACGCGCAGAAACCACCGGTAACATCATCAATCCAACAGACATTAAAGTGCCAAGGATTTGAAAACTTGCCACCAGGTTTAGCACTACTAACGCTAAAAAAAGCGCCTGGATTAGACGCGGGCAACAGGTAAGGTTAACTCGTAAAAAAGCAGCATCAAACGCTTCAATGACAAGCGCACGATACATCAGCGCTAAACTTATAAAGGTTATGCTGGCTATAGTACCGACAAAACGAATGGCGTCGGCATCAACTGCCAGTATCGATCCGAAAAGTAAGTGCAGCAAATCAACGCTGGATCCACGCAGCGAAATCAGAGTCACTCCCAGAGCCAATGAACTCAGATAAAAACCGGCAAAACTAGCATCTTCTTTCAACTGCGTCATAGAACTGACCCAACTGGATAGAACTGCTACCACCAAACCGGCAATAAAACCACCTACCCCCATGGCAATCAACGATGTACCGAACAGGAGATAGCCTACAGCGACGCCCGGCAATATAGCATGCGATAACGCATCCCCTATCAAACTCATGCGGCGCAGCAATAAAAAAATACCCAGAGGCGTCGTACTCAAGGATAAAGCAAAACAGGCCACAAGCGCCCGCCGCATAAAACCATAATAAAGAAAAGGTTCAAACAATACATGCAACATTCTTATATACTCTGCAAGTATAGTGGAGGCATCGAGCCAGTAATATCAGGGCATGTCGCCAAAATATGCGACGAAGAATCCCACGCGGGCTTCGACGATGACAGCCATAACATCTGAGGAAAATGCTGCGCCGCCAGTTGATTATCGTGTAGTACTACAATAATCGTGCGGCCCTGGCGGTGGAGCTGCTCAATGACCGTCATCAAAAGGTTACAGGTAGGTTTATCAATACCGTTAAAAGGCTCATCAAGTAGAATCAGCGGCGCTTCCTGTACCAGTAGTTGGGCAAACAGCATACGCTGAAATTGCCCACCGGAAAGCGTGCTAATAGTACGCTGTGGAAACATCTCTAGGCCGACACGTCTCAACGCATGCCAAATAGCCACCTGGACAGGTTGGCTTATTCTACGAAATAAGCTACTGGCCGGCCAACAACCCATTGCTACAACATCAAACACTGTTAAAGGAAATTGGCGATCGATTTCCGTCTGCTGCGGTAGATAAGCAATACGTGGCCGGCCAGTAGGGGTAAAGGATAAAGATCCCTGCACTGGCGGTAGCAGGCCAGCTAAGGTTTTTAATAAGGTAGATTTACCGGAACCATTAGCGCCCACGATAGCAGTCATGCTACCGCTATTAAAATGGCCGTCCAGCGGAACGCCGATACCTTGCCCATGATATCCCGTTACTAAATCATGCAACGTTATCATGGTAACATCGTCGACCAAGTAATGGCGCCCCATAACACTACAAGAATCAACAACGCCATTAACATCCGCGTGAGGCTGGAGGCAATAAGCAACCGCTGCCCTATCGTCAGGTGGGGTAAGGAAGAATGCAAAGACATGATATAATATGAAATAGTAAATGCTACAACATAACATATCATGCTTGCAGATTTACAAGCAATTTTTTTGTGTAGCCTGGGGCTTTTATTTTTAAACATATATGCATTTGGCAAAAACGCCGCAGCTGCCCCTTATCTGATTGACGTTGTAATAAATTTTTTCGGTGGCATGCGGCGGGCAATAATCTACCAACCTAAACTTGAAACTATCAGAAAACGGTAGGGGAGGTATCGGTAACACCCACTCCACTTAGCCTTAGATCCTTTTCTCAGCTTATTCTGCAATGTATTTTGCGATAAACAACTTTGAAAAGTATTAATAATTACTCTTCTACCTGTAATCTGTAACCGCGCAATCTTTCCTATTTTTTAATATACAATGCCTACCCGTGACTGAAAGTGCAAAAGGTGCGCACTAGGCTGCTAAGCTTTACGCAACCAGACAGAACCCCTCCAGTGAGGAGTGAACGTTACCGTGCTGTACTCAAACGCCATCGCCATAGGCCGCAACAGATAATTTTTTTAAAATATTTATTCGCTACCGCCTGCGTGGCGCGATATTCAATAACACTTTCTTCAACTCCAACCATCACTTTACTTCTTATAACCGCATAGTGGATGCTCAAAAATCCTTCCGCTTTCTGTCACCAACGCTGACAAAGAGACTAATTATACCATCATGATGCTTTACATACGGATGAATCTAATAAATAACGGAAAAGTTTCCGCATCCAGGCACCATCCCTTATATAAGTCTCTTTAAAAAAAAGAAAATTAACCTTACTGCTCAAAAAAAGTAAATAGGCGTACTAAGGGAGGATTGCGGGCATAGCTCTACTGGTAGCTAATATATTTTTATGGAATACTTCAACAGAACGGTAATAGCCACTACTTTGGTACAGATGAGGTGGCGCAGAATATTAGCAATCAATATCGCCTACCCATTGCCTAATAACCAAAAAAACCACCTACTCATTTGACAAAATGAGCTTTATCTCAATGGGTCTAGTAATACTTTGTCTGGTCGTCGCCGCGCTAAAATTATAGATTCAATTACCGTTAACTGGCTAACGTTTTTTTTGCTGTTAACGGTAAAACTTAGCCGCGTTTCTGATTGCATTGCACACCTGCGTCTCGCGCACCATCTGAATGGTACGCCTTAATACGCAGCATATTCACATTTTTCGCAATAGCATGAGCTAGCGTTACCTTATTTTGTATCACCGTCAGTTCAGTCTTTTTTTTCTACCGCTGCTATTTTGATAGAGTTCGTATAAATTCTTTCTATGCAAGTATAACTCGGGCTAACAGTTTTGCCGGTAATATTGCAATGCAACTAACAACACTCCCATGTAACGTTTCGCTTTCCGACTTGTTCTATTGCAATGACGTACTGTGGTACATGTATTTTCACTGTTGGTATGTGCAACATTAATGCTTGACATATCACCGGTATTAATTTTATATTGACGTTATTTAGTGATAGAATATCTGCTTGATTCAAGCTTACTAGTATCAGCGCGGTGATGGTGATACTCACAAATGTATCCATGCCAGCAAAATAAATTCTACTAATACTCCTTTCAGCGCTGCACTCCAATTACCAGCAGGATTAGAGATGATACTGGACGCACTTGCTATCCGCACCAGTTAGCTCATCAACCGATATAGCGGCTTGGATGCAGTAATACCATGAGGTGAACTTCTGGTCGGATTTGTGCTGATAGCGTTGGTAGCCGTCCGTAGAGTTTTTATAGATCTACTGAGTCTATCCGCTGATACAGATGATCCTTTTTTATTTTATAGACTAGACTCGCATAACTAACTAGCGATAAAATTATTAGTTATAGATACAAAACATAATATTTTCTATAGGAAAGAGTCTGTAGAACGTTGACAGTCATTAGTTTTATTCCGTCTGATGTAGGACTGATGAATTCAGTTAACAATGAGAGATATTTGTAAAATCTGTGGTACTTTCTTGTCTTTCAATATACCGGTATTTAGGATATAGTTATTAGTAGAACAACTTTTCTTAGAAAAGATCTGTATAGTTTTTATAATTTTAGATAAATATTATCTCCTTATATTGTTTACAGCTGTTTTCTTATACAACAGTAATTTCCAGGCTATTTTCTTACAGCATTAGCCTGTACTATTTTGATATCCTTGTACCATTTTAATTTAATGATGAATTATCCTTTAAGGGGTTATCTCCTATTTAAAATGCTCTTTACGGTGATTTTATGAATATCATCGTTAGCTATTGCCTAAATTATTAAACGCTTAGTCAAACCTTTAAATAATATTAACATTATAACTCTACATAGCTTGTAACAAAGCTTATCGTCAGTTAATAGATTCTATTTACTTTGCGCTAATTTTTTTTCAAAATGAAAAAAATCGGGTAGATTTTCTAAGTATAATTTATCGCAGATATCAGCGGCAATTTCTTTTCTAAAACCATAATAATGGGATTTATAAATCAACGGTTCTGCTATCTCTGTTAGCTAAACCGTATTTTACTACTAAGTATGGTGATTTTGGTATTCTAACAGTGTCTTATTATACTATACCCCTTGGACGTTTAACAGTAATGCCAACACTTATAGCTTCAGCTGGCCAGCCCCAGCGCGGCGCTATTATTTACTCGAGCAATAATAGCCAATATTGCTTATCATCCCTACCGACGCTGCTTTACAATAACCGTAGGAGCACTGGTTGGCATTGCCAACCCCTCTGGGGTCGTAATTTATTATTCGGATAACAACCTAGATCCGTTTTTTAAAAAAAACTGTGTGACAATTAAATTTTATTGCTTATGCGGATTTATTTGATGCCGATATCCCAGCTCCTAGTGTTTTTTTTTGCGAATTATTGCCAGTAATATCAGCCATATTAGCCGCCAGAAATCTACTTATAAAATTATAGATAGGCGATTTATCAGTTAAATATTAGCAATAGCACGTTAATTAGGAAATACCTCTGCAGTTGGCGGAACCCCCCCTCGCTGCTTTCATAGTAGATAAACCCTCATCGTCCAGCTTTATCTGTATGATCAAGCGCGGCTTGACTAATATATTGCCTAGGGGTTTAGCGCAAAAAAAATACCCACGATTAGTTTTATCCTCTAAGAGAAAGAGGAGAAGGTTGGACATATTTACCAACAACAATGCAGTCCTTATTGACGAACAGGACTCATGAGTTCATTATTTAGAACTATTTTATCTGGATATATAAAAGATACTAGATTAATTTACAGTCAAATTTGAAATCTTTAAACCCTGAAATTGTCCGCTTTAGACAGTCTAGAATTATTTTACTGCTATCGCAGTAGGCTCAACTATCTTAAATAACCCCAGAAAAAATCGAAATACATAACTTATTAATAAAGTATAATATACTTAATATGGCAAATGAAATATTAAAAGGCTAGAGGGCTCTTAATCTTAGACTCCTTAAACAGGGTTTTTTAATTTGGAAAATTTAGAGCGCATCATCCTGTAGCTACATTCTGCTACATATTCAGGATTCATTGTAACAGTTACAACTACTGTAAAATCGTCCTAAAAGGCCAGACAGCAAGAGAATCAGGATAGTGTATAATATGTGTTAAATTCATGAACTGTACAATATCAGCCATAGTGCATCTTGTATGATAAGTATTGCCACTACGGTAATCAAGCAAGGCTTCCGGATGGGATAACTGTCTTCTAGATGGGCTCGTTACATTATAGGAGCAAGCGGTTCCGACAGTTTCTGTGACGTTATCAGATAAAAGAAAGGATGAGTCTCTGTGGTAACTGTTGGAATAATGATCTGATGGAGCGCGCTTCTTTAAGGAGTCTGAGGAACGAATACATAGTGGTAATGGGTCAGCAAAGCTTCAGCAAACTGGCTTATTAAATTAAAATATATCCCGGGATACAAAAAAGCACTCAGGTTGCATGCATATGGCGGTAGACTGCCACTAAACGAATTAAAATAGATACTGAAAGACTCTAACACAGTGGTTATTTTAATTGACTACTACACGTTATTTTAATTGACTACTACACTATAAATTTAATCAAATAAACAGGCTAATAATGAGATGTTTTTAATATTTGATAAGCTTTACCAAGCAAAGTCACAACCAAAGTCCACTGCCGTTTAGGGAATAATAACTAGCCGTAGATAAATAACTCCTTGGAAAATTTTCTTGATTCTACAAAGTCTGACAATTGAGAGACGTCGCAATGTTGCTTAACGTTAAGTGAAAATAGTAACGTAGCCAAGGCTACACTAACATCTAACATCATAAAATGTTACTCATTGCCTTCTAGTGTGTTCAAGTAAACTAATGGTATTAAAAATAAAGACGGGTTATGTCACATATGATAAGGGATAGTGGGGCGTTAAAGTCCCTGAACAGTTTTGCCATTGATGTGCAGGCACGGCGCGTAATTACGGCGTATACAGAGACTGAGCTTTTTACACTATGGCGGCAGGCTGCAGATAACGCTACACCGGTGCTGGTGTTAGGTGGCGGTAGTAATGTGTTATTTATGGAAAACTATACTGGTACCGTGTTGCTGAACCGGATTACGGGCATAGCTATCGAAGAGCGTCCCGACGCTTGGCATTTACATATCGGCGCCGGAGAAGAGTGGCATAACCTGGTGCACAGGTGTCTTGAACAACAGATACCGGGTCTTGAGAATCTGGCGCTAATACCCGGCTGCGTTGGTTCTGCGCCAATCCAGAACATTGGCGCTTATGGAGTCGAACTCCGTCAGTTCTGTGACTATGTTGATGTGCTGCAGTTGGTAACTGGCACTTTACGTCGCCTAAGTGCGGCTGAATGTCAATTCGGTTACCGCGACAGTATCTTTAAGCACGCCCTGCGTGAACACCATGCCATTGTTGCTGTTGGTCTTCAGCTCCCCAAAGCCTGGCAACCAGTATTAACCTATGGCGATCTGGTTCAGCTGGATCCACAGAAAGTCACTCCGCGGCTGATTTATGATACGGTTTGTGCAATACGACGTACGAAATTGCCAGACCCGTCTCTGCAGGGTAACATTGGAAGTTTTTTTAAAAATCCGGTTATTGATGCTTCAAAAGCAGAAAGACTGTTAAGCCGCTACTTTGATGCCCCCTATTATCCTCAGACGGAAGGCGGCGTTAAGCTAGCAGCAGGTTGGCTTATCGATCGCTGTGGACTCAAAGGCTATCGCCTTGGTGGTGCAGCAGCGCATGATAAACAGGCTCTAGTTTTGGTTAATGCTGATAACGCAACGGGTAAAGATATTGCCGCGCTAGCACGTTATGTCCGTCAACAGGTTGCAGAGCGATTTGCGGTCTGGCTGGAGCCTGAAGTGCGGTTTATTGGCGCCTTTGGCGAGGTAGATGCAGTGGCGGCAATAACATGAAAGACGTGACCATCCCGCTGAAATTGATTAGTTTATTGGCCGATGGTGAGTTCCATTCTAGCGAACAATGTGGTACGGCGTTAGGAATAAGCTGTATTGATATCAACAAATACATTAAAATAGTACGCGAGTGGGGTGTGGATGTCTTTACAGTACCCAGCAAAGGGTATTGTTTATATGCCCCGCTGCCGTTGCTGGATGAAAACATCATCCGCGAGCGCTTACCAACGGGGCGGCTAGCCATATTGCCGATAATTAACTCCACTAATCAGTATTTAATCGAGCGTATCGGCATCGCACAGCCAGGCGATGCCTGCGTGGCAGAATATCAGACACAAGGGCGTGGACGGCGCGGTCGCCACTGGATATCGCCATTCGGGAATAATCTTTATTTATCATTGTATTGGCGTTTTAAGCAAGGCCCGTCGGCAGCGAGTGGACTTAGTTTGATGGTCAGTATTGTCATAGCGGAGGTATTTCAACGCTTTGGTGCAAAAGGGGTGCGCGTGAAGTGGCCAAACGATCTCTATCTTAACGATTGTAAACTGGCCGGGATACTGGTGGAAATTTCTGGTAAGGCCGGGGATGCTTCCGATGTCGTGATAGGCGCTGGAATTAACTTAACGATGCGTAAAAGCGCAGCAGATAAAATTGACCAAAGATGGATTAATTTGCAGGAAGCTGGTATCGCTATCGACCGTAATGCACTGGCCGCAGAATTGATCCACACGCTGCGACAGGCGTTGCGGCAATTTGAGTATTACGGGTTTGCAAGGTTTGCCGCTCGTTGGCAGGTTCTGGATAGCTTTCTTGACCGACCAGTGAAATTACTTATTGGCCAACGGGTAATTAAGGGAATTGCGCGTGGTATCGATGCGCAAGGAGCATTACTGTTAGAGCAGGAAGGGAAATTGCATGTCTATTTTGGCGAAGAGATATCGCTTCGCGGCTAATAGCCTGGACGGATTTTACCGCTGAGGACAGCACCGAAAAACAAAAAAACTAAGACCTGTCTTGTTACCAAGACGGACGCTGACGTTTATAATCCATGAGGAAGCAGACTCTCCAACAGCACCACGCTTAGCTTAAGTAAATCGGCGTATAAAGCGAAGCTTCGTGCTGGCTGAAAAGAATTTGTTTAGAAACTGATTTATAAGCTTAAACGCGTCAAAAACTACCAAAATCGACGATCAACATATCGTTAGTTATACATAATCTAAAGCATGCAAAATTGGCGCTGTCGCTACCTATATAAGCAGCGTCCTCCTGCACTCAGCGGAGGATTCACCTAGAAAGCCACGGTCACGATCGTGACAGCGTTTCAACAAATTAAAAGAGTATTATACCACTACTAATAATAACGGCCTCGGCATTCACCAAGGCCGTACCGGTGAATGCCATTTTATGGATACCTGTTACTTCGATAGTTAGAGTAGGTATAGCGCTTTCAGACTTTATTGGTATGGGCAGCGCTCTCAACGATGATATCGACAAACAAGGTGTGATATAAGCAGCACACCTAGCGCCCTCTTTTACCACGCAGCAGGTTGCCAATCAGACTGATGGTGTGCTCTAGATAGCGTTTGCCGAGGCATATCGAGTTACTTAATAATAATTCCATTTATTCCACCTACACAAAAAAAGTGCCAGCTGATATCGGGCAGATTAAGATTGATATATAAGTTCTATACCAGAATCTTAAGTGCATCTACATACAAATGGAAAAGTCGATAAAATTAGAGACGAACACATAGTATGTATCATGGTTATGATCACTACCGCTTTGCACTACATTTAATACAGCCAGTATCAGAATTTCCTGTTTGGAAATAATTTTTTTGTTCGTCTAGCACAATATCTAAATCAAACTGGAATAAACCAGGGGCCTGCTACCCTGCTACCACAGCGCTATTGCTGCCGTCCCGCTGCCGATGATATTATATAGTCAATTAAAATAACCACTGTGTTAGAGTCTTTCAGTATCTATTTTAATTCGTTTAGTGGCAGTCTACCGCCACATGCATGCAACCTGAGTGCTTTTTTGTATCCCGGGATATATTTTAATTTAATAAGCCAGTTTGCTGAAGCTTTGCTGACCCATTACCACTATGTATTCGTTCCTCAGACTCCTTAAAGAAGCGCGCTCCATCAGATCATTATTCCAACAGTTACCACAGAGACTCATCCTTTCTTTTATCTGATAACGTCACAGAAACTGTCGGAACCGCTTGCTCCTATAATGTAACGAGCCCATCTAGAAGACAGTTATCCCATCCGGAAGCCTTGCTTGATTACCGTAGTGGCAATACTTATCATACAAGATGCACTATGGCTGATATTGTACAGTTCATGAATTTAACACATATTATACACTATCCTGATTCTCTTGCTGTCTGGCCTTTTAGGACGATTTTACAGTAGTTATAACTGTTACAATGAATCTTGAATACGTAGCAGAATGTAGCTACAGGATGATGCGCTCTAATTTTCCAGATTAAAAAACCCTGTTTAAGGAGTCTAAGATTAAGAGCCCTCTAGCCTTTTAATATTTCATTTTTTATCTTCAATGCATTGAACCTCTTCTTGAAACTTGCGTATTTCTATATTATTATTACTCCAATATTTTAAATTGTGAGAAGCTTTTGACATTTTTCTCTATCGCTCATTACGCAGTTATTTTACCCATTTCGTTATCGTAGAAAGATTGACGATCGTGATTTTTGCTGCTTGCGTAGCGGTTGTTATTTTTTTCTAAAATCAGAGAGCAGAATTGCGTTTGAATTCAAAACTATTTTTTTATTTACATTGCTGTACCTGTGTTATTCTGAAGTGAGGATAAAACCTCAGTTTAAGTGCTAAAATTCAGTGTACTGCTACAAATCAGGAAATACACCGAACGTCGGTAAAATAGCTTTAAAACGGCCTGGAGTGTAGATTAGATCTAATAATAGAGAAGTAACAACAGTAGAAAAATCTGTTCCACTTCTTCAATAAAAATATCTTTATTTGATCCCTTAAGTTTGATAATTTCCGGTTTACTAAACATCAGTAATGCAGAATTACACAATACGACCTACTTTTTTTGACTAAATTGTAGGCATGACGTGAAAGAGATTATTGCTCAGCTTGAATCATAATCTGAGCTAACTCATTGAATAGTCTATTCATGGCGGCGGGGCGCTAATACGGAAAGAAAATAAACTGTATGGCTATAGATAACTCGTATCCAGGGTAAAGTTTTTCTACCGTAGGCGGGAATTGTGAACCTAACATACGATCTTTCAACTACTGGGGCCACACCCCCTTGCTGTTAGCGGTTTTCAGTCATTAATAAATAAGTAAACAGTGTAACATAGGGTTATACTCATTGCGGCGGCAGCTGCCATACCAGGCATAGCCTGGTTATTCACTACCTCTAGCATGAATAATATCTACCTTTTTTCGTATACCATCTTGGAATTAAGTGATTTTTAGACGCAAGTATACAAATTACATGATTTTTGTTGCATAGATCGTTCGCTATACCTAAAATGTGCAACACCTGATGCCGGCATAGCTCAGTTGGTAGAGCAACTGATTTGTAATCAGTTTGTCGAGGGTTCGACTCCTTCTGCCGGCACCAAAAAATCTGGTGGGGTTCCCGAGCGGCCAAAGGGAGCAGACTGTAAATCTGTCGTCACAGACTTCGAAGGTTCGAATCCTTCCCCCACCACCAAATTTATAGTTTGGCATGATAAACACCCTGTTACCAGGATAACATAACAAAGCAGGGAAAATGTAAGAACCTTCGATCAAAAAGACAGTGAACAGTATCATCAAAGTAGGTTTAATAAGTAGAAATTATCATTGTAAATGACACCACTAAAACCATCCTCAACAACATTAAAATTTCGTAATTATTGGATGAAGACCGTACTGGCGATAACGTAAGCTGGGTAGATCCGCTATGCGATACCAAGACGTGACGATGTGGAGCTTGATCAGGTTCTGTGTAAGCCGTGCTCGTTTAAGCTGTAAACATAGTTGAATCAAAAGTTTATATTTTAAGCAAAAAGAAAGGTTGATTATACCTGTCGGTAGTGCCGCGGCGTTATTGGCGAAATTGTTGCTTAAACAGATAAATGCTGATATTGGTTGAATAACCATTCGACAAAAAAAAAGTTTTAGAGATGAGAATCTATTAAAGAACGTAATTTAATACCCTTTTGTACGCTGTAACAGAGAATCTCTTTCTAATCAGCGAAAAGAAGTTATACTCATTTGGTAATATTAACTTTTTCTTCTGTGGTGTAAAACTTTGAGATTAATGTTGCTCATTTAGCATATACTTTAATTGGTATAGCCATGTTTTACATGGTTAAACGTTAATTGTTTGACATCCTACATGTGACAGGTTTTTATGAGTGTGAATACCGAAGATCAAGAAAGCGGGTACAGCTTAGAAGTAATTAAGTGGTTAATCGTCGCAATTCTATTGATCGTAGTTATCATCGGTAACTATTACTACCGCGATTACCACTTATTATTGCGGGCGCTGATTGTCGTGCTTTTTACTGCTATCGCGGGCGGTGTAGCTATGATGACTGCTAAAGGAAAGTCCATCGTTGCGTTTGCGCGGGATGCGCGTACCGAAATACGTAAAGTAGTTTGGCCAACCCGTCAGGAGACGTCACATACCACGTTAATCGTCGCCGCGGTGACCGCCGTGATGTCATTAATACTGTGGGGACTGGATGCCATTTTTATCTGTGTGATATCGTATATTACTGGCCTGAGGTTTTAAGATGTCAGAAGCTTCAAAAAAACGCTGGTACGTTATTCAGGTTTTTTCCGATTTTGAGGGACGCGTAGCACAGTCCCTTCGTGAACATATCAAACTCCATGCTATGGAAGGACTGTTTGGTGAAGTTATGGTGCCAACAGAAGAAGTAGTTGAAATTCGCGGTGAACAGCGTCGTAAAAGTGAACGGAAATTTTTCCCGGGTTATGTCCTAGTGCAGATGGTAATGAATGACGCTAGCTGGCATTTAGTGCAAAGAGTGCCGCGTGTCATGAGTTTCATCGGCGGCAGCTTGGATCGACCTACGCCTATTAGCGACAAAGAAGTCGATGCCATTATGCAACGACTACAGCAAGTCAGTAATAAACCGCGGCCAAAAATCCTTTTCGAGCCAGGTGAGCTAGTTCGCGTCAATGATGGTCCCTTCGCTGACTTTAATGGCGTGGTGGAAGAGGTAAATTACGAAAAGAGCCGCCTGAAGGTATCAGTCTCGATCTTTAGTCGAGCTACGCCAGTTGAGCTAGATTTCGGTCAGGTCGAGAAAGGCTAAATCGACAATAATATTTTCCTTGGTTAAGGCGTGAAATTAATATAGCACATAATGCCTTTATTTTTATACGTTTTTATACGCATAAACACTTATTCGTGGGAGCTTCTTAAAACAACGGTGGTAGCTATTTAAGAAAAAAAATCAATCTAATCAATAAAATATAAACTAATATCGAACCTGTAAGTTACAGTAAGGATGGTAAATCTGCAGTCCACCAATAGGCACGGCCTTGATAAGCTAGAAGGCGTTAAGGTAACGGAATTCTACAAAACCTTTAATGCTAATACTTAAGAGTATTAAAATGGGATACTAATTCTGGTTATTTTCACCGTGTATTCCAAACGTTCTTTCAAGTTTTTTATCATAAAGAGTCCGTAGGACGATATACCGCTAAAAAGTTACAAACATCAAATATAGTTCCAGTAAGCTAAATAAAAGAGGAAGTTAGTAATATGAGTGACCAAACGCAAGGGTTTGTAAAATTACGGAAACCAAAGTGACTTATATAACTAAAACCGATGTGAAAGAAACGTATCTCTGCGCATTGCGGCTACCGTACATTCCATGAAGTTTGTAGTTAAGGATTAAGAAATGCTTAAATTTACAAAATCATATGCTGTCATCAGCGATAGGTATATTCTGCTAAAAACTAAATAACGCTAAATTCATTAAAAGCTAGACATTGCCGTTAATCTAGGTATTAATACCCATATATGCGATTCAGAACATCTATAACGCAACCGTGCTGCTGCCTTAAGCAAATAAGGAAAGCAATTTAACTGCGACGTAGTTATCACTTTTCCACGTGAGCCTATATGTTTTATAGGCTCACGTGGAAAAGATCATCGATCTACGCAACCTGATACCGAACCTAAAATCGGTAATGTGGTAACCCAATTTCTCTGAAATGGTTTAAAAATAAAAGCCGCTTGCGATTTCAGATGAACTATTGTAACAAAAAACAGGATTATCCACACCACTTTTTGGTAAAGTAATTTTTACTATGACAAGTTAAAATAAAATCTAAAAGCTCTGCTGCTCTACTGAGCGTGCTGAAAATATAAACTCCGCCGCTAGCTAAAAAAATTAGATCAAAAAAATAGCCTGTAGCCCGTACAAGAAATATACTATGAACTCAATTGCCCCATGTATCAAAGCAGCCTACCCAGCATAACCTCTTAATTATTGCTTTACGCGGGCGTTGAATTTGTCTAGGATTTAATATCGCAGTTTTGCCGGAACAGTTTCCTTTTAACCACGGGTGTTAAGAAATAGTTTTTCGGTTGGAGCTTGGCTTGTTCAAAAATCCGTCCAAGACCGCGAGTGTGTATCACAACATTTTATTTTCCTATATAGACGGTGGCAGAGCCTGAATAGTATTTTGTTTCTAGATTCTCCTCACCGTATGCCGATGCTTACCGTTGCTGTAACGGTGCATGTATAATAAATTTCAGGGGTATCCCAGCTAAATCTAGGAGCATAAGTTATGACATTAAACTTTCAAGAAAAAGAAGCGATTATCGCTGAAGTTAGCAAAGTAGCCAAAGGCGCGCATTCTGCCGTTGTCGCAGATCCCCGTGGCGTTACGGTAGATAAAATGACCGCACTGCGCAAAGCAGGTCGTGAGGCTGATGTTTATATGCGCGTTGTTCGTAATACGTTGATGCGACGCCTCGTTGAGGGTACTCCTTTTAAGTGTCTAAAAGACACATTTTTCGGTCCAACCCTGATTGCATTTTCTAATAAACACCCGGGTACTGCTGCGCGTTTATTTAAGGCTTTTTCTAAAGATAATGCTAATTTCAAGATTAAAGCTGCAGCTTTTGAAAGCGAAGTTATCCCGGCGTCGCAGATCGATCGCTTAGCCACTCTACCAACTTACGAAGAAGCAATCGCCCGCTTGATGTCAACTATGAAAGAAGCCTCTGCAGGAAAACTTGTGCGCACGCTAGCCGCACTGCGCGATCAGAAAGAAGCAGCTTAATACCTTTTATTCTGAATTTATTGCAAATATGTAAATACTTTCTAAATGTTAGGAATATTTGTTATGTTTATCACTCAAGAACAAATTTTGAACGCAGTTGGACTGATTCCATAATGGAAGAAAATACGGTGTTTCTCTACCGCTATAAAGTGCAGAAGAAGAAAAATTGAGCTTAACGTTGTTTTGAGCCAAATTAGCGCGAATAAAGTTACCGTTATCAAAGCCGTAAGTAAGTAAAACGCTAGCAATAATCTAGGCCTAAAAAATCCAAAGACTTGGACTTGATTAAATCTGCACTTACCCCCTTCCTGTGAAGAAGGTACAAGATAAAGAAGCTACCGAAGCACTGAAAAGGCTTGGAAGAAGCGATTGCTTCTATATTACTTTAAATAAGTTAATCTTCCAGGTTACAGCCTTGTCCACCGTACAAAGATCAATAGTGTTTCACACCATTTAGCTACTGATTGACATCGATATTTTTATATCGACGACTTAATATACTGTATCGCCTTCCAAGCTTCTCCAGTAGAAGGGCAAAGTTACAGAAAAATGATTTAAGAGTAATAAAAAAACAAGTATTGCGGAGAAGATGTAGATTCTCCGAATCGAGATAAATGGTGTTGTATGTACTGTCCTAGTAGGGGCAGACAGAGTGGGTCTACTTGTCAGCTAGCTAAGGAACCCTATGGTTTACTCCTATACCGAAAAAAAACGCATTCGTAAGGACTTTGGAAAACGTCCGCAGGTTTTAGACGTGCCCTATCTCCTATCCATTCAGCTTGACTCGTTTCAGAAGTTTATCGAGCAAGATCCGGAAGGTCAGTACGGTCTGGAAGCAGCTTTTCGTTCCGTATTCCCAATTCAGAGTTACAGCGGTAACTCTGAATTGCAATATGTTAGTTACCACTTAGGCGAACCTATCTTTGATGTAAAAGAGTGCCAAATCCGCGGCGTTACGTTTTCTGCACCGCTGCGCGTCAAGCTGCGCCTTATCATTTATGAGCGTGAAGCGCTGGAAGGTACAGTAAAAGAAATTAAAGAGCAGGAAGTTTACATGGGTGAAATTCCGCTTATGACTGATAATGGCACTTTTGTCATTAACGGTACCGAGCGTGTTATCGTTTCCCAGCTGCACCGCAGCCCTGGCGTATTTTTTGACAGCGATAAAGGTAAGACGCACTCTTCCGGTAAAGTGTTATACAACGCACGTATCATTCCTTACCGTGGCTCCTGGCTGGATTTTGAGTTCGATCCAAAAGACAACTTGTTCGTCCGTATCGACCGGCGACGCAAGTTACCGGCAACCATTATGCTACGTGCGTTGAATTACAGCACTAGCCAGATCCTAGATACATTCTTCAAAAAAGTGGTTTATGAAATTCACGACAAAAAGCTGCAGATGGAGCTGTTTCCTGAGCGTTTACGTGGTGAAACTGCCTCATTTAATATCGAGGCCAATGAAACTGTCTATGTTGAAAAAGGCCGACGCATCACCGCCCGCCATATTCGCCAGCTAAAAATGGACGG
The DNA here is from genome assembly GCA_051710585.1 of Sodalis sp. (in: enterobacteria). Classification (GTDB taxonomy): domain Bacteria; phylum Pseudomonadota; class Gammaproteobacteria; order Enterobacterales; family Enterobacteriaceae; genus JBPESP01. The sequence goes on from JBPESP010000002.1 coordinate 311,450, forward strand.
TATAACGCGGATTGAAGTTCCTTTTGAATACATTATCGGGAAGGTTGTTGTAAAAGATTATATTGATGAAAATACCGGTGAAATCATCGTCTCTGCCAATATGGAATTGACGCTAGATCTACTAACCAAACTGAACAAAGGAGGCCATAAGCGTATCGAAACGTTGTTTACCAACGATTTGGATCATGGTGCCTATATTTCCGAGACGCTACGTATCGATCCGACTAGCGATCGCCTAAGCGCGCTGCTAGAAATATACCGTATGATGCGTCCTGGTGAACCACCGACCCGCGAAGCAGCTGAGAATCTATTTGAAAACCTATTCTTCTCAGAAGGTCGTTATGATCTGTCCGCAGTTGGCCGGATGAAATTTAACCGTTCGCTGCTGCGTGAAGAGGTTGAAGGCTCCGGTATCCTAAGCAAAGACGACATCATCGAAGTGATGCAAAAGCTTATTGATATTCGTAACGGTAAAGGTGAAGTCGACGATATCGATCACCTAGGAAACCGCCGTATTCGTTCGGTAGGTGAAATGGCAGAGAACCAATTCCGTGTCGGTTTAGTACGGGTTGAGCGCGCAGTGAAAGAGCGTCTATCTTTAGGTGATCTGGATACCCTGATGCCGCAGGATATGATCAACGCCAAACCGATTTCAGCGGCAGTGAAAGAATTCTTCGGCTCTAGCCAGCTATCGCAGTTCATGGACCAGAACAACCCGCTATCCGAGATTACTCACAAACGCCGTATCTCCGCATTAGGCCCAGGCGGTCTGACCCGCGAACGCGCAGGCTTTGAAGTGCGCGACGTACATCCAACTCACTATGGACGCGTATGCCCCATAGAAACTCCGGAAGGGCCAAACATCGGTCTTATCAACTCGCTGTCCGTGTATGCACAGACTAACGAATATGGTTTCCTGGAAACACCTTATCGTCGCGTACAAGACGGTATAGTTACCGACGAAATATATTACCTGTCGGCGATTGAAGAAGGTAACTTCGTTATCGCACAGGCTAATACTAACCTCAGTGCTGACGGCCGTTTTATTGATGATTTAGTGACCTGCCGTAGCAAAGGCGAATCCAGTCTTTTCAGCCGTGATCAGGTTGATTATATGGACGTTTCTACTCAGCAAGTGGTCTCGGTTGGTGCCTCTCTAATTCCGTTCCTAGAGCACGACGACGCTAACCGTGCCTTGATGGGTGCGAACATGCAACGTCAGGCGGTACCGACGCTACGTACCGACAAACCGCTAGTTGGCACCGGCATGGAACGTGCTGTCGCCGTTGACTCCGGCGTTACTGCCGTGGCAAAACGCGGTGGAACAGTGCAGTATGTGGACTCTTCCCGAATCGTAATTAACGTCAATCCAAATGAGATGTGTCGGGGTGAAGCGGGAATCGACATTTACAACCTAACAAAATATATCCGTTCTAACCAGAACACTTGTATTAGACAGACGCCCTGCGTTTCGCTGGGTGAGCCGGTTGAGCATGGTGACGTGCTAGCTGATGGTCCGTCCACTGATCTGGGTGAGCTAGCACTAGGTCAGAATATGCGTATTGCTTTCATGCCATGGAACGGCTACAACTTTGAAGACTCAATGCTGGTCTCCGAACGCGTGGTGCAAGAAGATCGTTTCATTACCATCCATATTCAAGAATTAGCGTGCGTATCCCGCGACACAAAGCTGGGACCTGAGGAAATTACTGCCGACATCCCGAATGTAGGTGAAGCCGCGCTATCCAAGTTGGATGAATCCGGTATTGTCTATATCGGCGCAGAAGTGACTGGCGGCGATATTCTAGTGGGTAAAGTAACGCCGAAAGGGGAAACCCAGCTTACACCGGAAGAAAAACTACTACGTGCCATCTTCGGTGAAAAAGCCTCTGACGTAAAGGATTCGTCATTGCGCGTGCCGAACGGCGTTTCTGGTACCGTTATCGATATTCAGGTATTTACCCGCGACGGCGTAGAAAAAGACAAGCGCGCTTTGGAAATCGAAAAAATGCAGCTTAAACAAGCTAAAAAGGATCTAAGTGAAGAACTCCAGATCTTTGAAGCTGGTCTATTTTCCCGTATTCGCGACATACTGATCTCTGGCAAAATAGGAGCAGAGAAGCTGGATAAGCTAACTCAGGAGCGATGGTTGGAACTGAGCCTGACTGACAAAGAAAAGCAGAATCAACTCGAACAACTGATAGAACAATATGATGAGCTTAAGCACGAGTTCGAGAAAAAGATGGAAGCAAAGCGCCGTAAAATTACCCAGGGCGATGACCTAGCTCCCGGGGTATTAAAAATCGTCAAGGTATATCTGGCAGTAAAACGTCAGATTCAGCCAGGCGACAAGATGGCGGGCCGTCATGGTAACAAAGGCGTTATCTCTAAAATCAATCCAATCGAAGATATGCCTTACGACGAAAATGGCGTGCCGGTGGATATCGTTCTAAACCCGCTGGGTGTACCGTCACGTATGAATATCGGTCAGATTCTAGAAACTCATTTGGGTATGGCGGCAAAAGGCATCGGCGATAAGATTAATGCCATGCTGAAGCAGCACGAAGAAGTAGTTAAATTGCGCGAGTTCATCCAGAAGGCGTACAACCTGGGTGACGATGTTCGCCAGAAAGTGGATCTCAACACTTTCTCTGATGAGGAAGTACTACGTTTAGCGGAGAACCTGAAGCAAGGGATGCCGATAGCCACACCAGTATTTGACGGCGCCAAAGAAAAAGAAATTAAGGAGCTATTACAGCTTGGTGGCCTGCCAACCTCAGGTCAAATAACCTTGTTTGACGGCCGCACCGGAGAGCAATTTGAGCGCCAGGTTACGGTGGGCTATATGTACATGCTGAAACTTAATCACCTGGTTGATGACAAAATGCATGCGCGTTCTACCGGCTCTTACAGCCTGGTAACTCAGCAGCCACTGGGCGGTAAAGCGCAGTTCGGCGGTCAGCGCTTCGGGGAAATGGAAGTGTGGGCGCTAGAAGCCTACGGAGCATCCTATACTTTGCAAGAAATGCTTACCGTTAAGTCGGATGATGTTAACGGGCGGACAAAAATGTATAAAAATATCGTGGATGGCAATCACATAATGGAACCCGGTATGCCGGAATCGTTCAATGTCTTATTGAAAGAAATCCGATCGTTGGGTATCAATATCGAGCTGGAAGAAGACTGATTTTCTGCCCGAGTGCGATTTTCACTGATAATAAGGGCGCCTAAACCACTTAGGTGCCCAACAGATCTAACTCCGACAGGGGCCAATCCGTGAAAGATTTACTTAAGTTTCTAAAAGCGCAAACTAAGACCGAAGAGTTTGATGCAATCAAAATTGCGCTGGCCTCGCCAGACATGATTCGTTCCTGGTCATTCGGTGAAGTAAAAAAACCGGAAACCATTAACTACCGCACTTTTAAACCGGAGCGTGATGGTCTTTTTTGCGCCCGTATTTTTGGCCCAGTAAAAGATTACGAATGCCTATGCGGTAAATACAAGCGTTTAAAACACCGCGGTGTTATATGTGAGAAATGCGGCGTTGAAGTAACCCAGACGAAGGTGCGCCGTGAGCGTATGGGCCATATCGAACTGGCTTCGCCAACCGCTCATATTTGGTTTTTAAAATCGCTACCATCCCGTATTGGTCTGCTGTTAGATATGCCGCTACGCGATATTGAACGCGTGCTGTATTTTGAATCTTATGTCGTGGTTGAAGGCGGCATGACCAATCTTGAACGTTGTCAGATCCTGACTGAAGAGCAGTATCTGGACGCACTGGAAGAGTTCGGCGACGAGTTTAACGCCAAGATGGGCGCTGAAGCGATCCAGGCCCTATTTAAAAACATGGAGTTAGAGGAGGAATGCGAGCAACTACGCGAAGAGTTAGAAGAAACTAACTCTGAAACCAAACGCAAGAAATTAACTAAGCGTATTAAACTTCTGGAAGCCTTCGTGCTATCCGGCAACAAGCCGGAATGGATGATTATGACCGTGTTGCCGGTACTACCGCCAGATCTACGTCCGCTGGTACCGCTAGACGGTAGCCGCTTTGCGACGTCGGATCTTAACGATCTTTATCGCCGGGTGATCAACCGTAACAACCGCTTGAAACGTCTCTTGGATCTAGCTGCACCGGATATCATCGTACGCAACGAAAAGCGTATGTTGCAAGAAGCGGTAGATGCACTTCTTGATAATGGCCGTCGCGGCCGTGCCATTACTGGTTCCAACAAGCGTCCGCTGAAATCCCTAGCTGACATGATTAAAGGTAAGCAAGGTCGCTTCCGCCAGAACTTGCTCGGTAAACGTGTCGACTACTCCGGCCGTTCGGTTATCACTGTTGGTCCCTACCTACATCTGCATCAGTGCGGGTTACCGAAGAAAATGGCGTTGGAGCTGTTTAAGCCTTTCATTTATGGTAAGCTAGAGCTACATGGGCTAGCGATCACTATCAAAGCGGCTAAAAAAATGGTCGAGCGCGAAGAAGCCGTAGTGTGGGATATTCTCGATGAAGTTATTCGTGAGCACCCAGTCATGCTAAACCGTGCGCCAACACTGCATCGTCTAGGAATACAGGCGTTTGAGCCTGTATTGATTGAAGGTAAAGCTATTCAGCTACACCCACTAGTTTGTGCGGCATACAACGCTGATTTCGACGGTGATCAAATGGCGATTCATGTGCCACTAACGCTAGAAGCCCAGCTAGAAGCGCGCGCACTGATGATGTCTACCAACAACATCCTATCGCCCGCTAACGGTGAACCTATTATCGTGCCGTCCCAGGACGTTGTCTTGGGACTGTATTATATGACCCGCGACCGTGTTAACGGTAAGGGCGAAGGCATGCTTCTAACCGGGTCAAAAGAAGCAGAACGCATTTACCGTGCCGGTGTGGCCGAATTGCATGCCCGCGTTAAAGTGCGTATCACTGAGCACGAGAAACATGACGATGGTGAATGGATAGAAAACACTCGTCTTGTAGACACCACTATCGGTCGAGCTATCCTTTGGATGATCGTACCAAAGGGGCTACCGTTCTCGCTAGTAAACCAAGTACTGGGTAAAAAAGCTATATCTAAGATGCTCAATACTTGTTATCGTGTTCTTGGTCTGAAGCCAACCGTCATCTTTGCCGACCAGATCATGTACACCGGTTTTGCTTACGCAGCCCGTTCCGGCTCGTCCGTCGGTATCGGCGATATAGTGATACCGGCGAAGAAAGCCGAAATTATTAATGAAGCTGAAGCTGAAGTTTCTGAGATCCAAGAACAGTTCCAGTCAGGTTTGGTTACCGCAGGCGAACGTTATAACAAAGTTATCGATATCTGGGCTGCGGCCAACGAGCGCGTCGCCAAAGCGATGATGGACAACCTGTCTATCGAAGCCGTAATTAACCGCTACGGCGAGGAAGAGCGTCAGGTATCGTTTAATAGCATCTTTATGATGGCCGACTCTGGCGCGCGTGGTTCCGCGGCACAGATTCGTCAGCTGGCCGGTATGCGTGGGCTGATGGCCAAGCCTGATGGCTCGATCATTGAAACACCGATTACTGCAAACTTCCGTGAAGGTTTGAACGTACTACAGTATTTCATTTCCACCCATGGTGCACGTAAAGGTCTTGCGGACACTGCTCTCAAAACCGCAAACTCCGGCTATTTGACCCGCCGTCTTGTCGATGTGGCACAGGATCTGGTAGTGACAGAGGATGACTGCGGTACCTTCGCTGGTATTATGATGACACCAGTTATAGAAGGCGGCGACGTCAAAGAGCCACTGCGCGAGCGTGTTTTAGGCCGAGTTACAGCGGAAGATGTCATAAAACCGGACACCGGAGATATTCTACTCGAGCGTAATACCCTGCTAAACGAACAGTGGTGTGACGTATTGGAAGAGAACTCCGTTGATAGTGTTAAGGTGCGTTCAGTCGTAACCTGTGACACTGATTTCGGAGTGTGCGCTAACTGTTACGGTCGCGATCTAGCGCGTGGGCATTTAGTGAATAAGGGCGAAGCTATCGGCGTTATTGCCGCACAGTCCATTGGTGAACCTGGCACACAACTTACCATGCGTACATTCCACATCGGGGGGGCTGCATCCCGTGCAGCGGCGGAATCCAGCATTCAGGTGAAAAACAAAGGAATTATCCGTCTCAACAATGCTAAGTTTGTAGTAAATGGTAGCGGTAAACTGGTAATCACCTCACGTAACACCGAGCTGAAACTTATTGATAAATTTAGCCGGACTAAAGAAAAGTATAAAGTGCCTTATGGCGCCATAATGGCTAAAGGCGACGGCGCGGAGATCATGGGTGGCGAAACCGTTGCAAACTGGGATCCGCATACAATGCCGATTATCACTGAAGTGGATGGTTTCGTCCGTTTTACCGATATGATCGACGGCCAGACCATTACTCGCCAGACCGACGAACTTACCGGTTTATCCTCTATCGTGGTACTGGATACCGCCGAGCGCACCGGCGGTGGTAAAGATTTACGTCCAGCGCTGCGTATTGTCAATCCTAACGGTAATGATGTATTGTTACCGGGTACCGATATGCCAGCGCAGTACTTCCTACCGGGCAAAACTATCGTACAATTGGAAGACGGCGCTAAAATAACTAGCGGTGATACGCTAGCACGTCTACCGCAAGAAACTAGTGGGATCAAGGATATTACCGGTGGTCTGCCACGTGTTGCTGATCTATTTGAAGCCCGTCGTCCAAAAGAACCAGCGATTCTAGCTGAGATTAGCGGTATTGTTTCCTTCGGCAAAGAAACAAAAGGAAAGCGGCGCTTGGTTATCTCGCCGATGGACGATAGTGACACATACGAAGAAATGATCCCAAAATGGCGTCAGCTTAACGTATTTGAAGGTGAATACGTGGAGCGAGGCGATGTGATTTCCGACGGTCCGGAATCGCCGCACGATATTCTGCGTCTGCGTGGCGTTCGTGCAGTCACCCGCTATATCGTAAACGAAGTACAGGACGTTTACCGTCTGCAGGGTGTTAAGATCAACGATAAACACATTGAAGTTATCGTTCGTCAGATGTTACGTAAAGCAACAATCACCAACAGCGGTAACTCGGAGTTCTTGGAAGGCGAACAAGCAGAATACTCGCGCATCAAGATTGCCAACCGTCAGTTAAAAAATGACGGGAAGGTGAAGATAACTTATGTGCGCAATCTTTTGGGTATCACAAAAGCCTCTCTGGCCACGGAGTCTTTTATTTCTGCGGCATCATTCCAGGAAACCACACGCGTACTGACCGAAGCTGCTGTGGCCGGAAAACGCGATGAACTGCGCGGCCTAAAGGAAAATGTCATTGTCGGACGGTTAATCCCCGCCGGTACCGGTTACGCTTATCATCAGGAACGAGCCCTTCATCGTCAGTTGCGCGAAACGCAGGCTTCGTCGCAGCAGATTAGCGCCGATGAAGCTTCAGCCAATATGGCTGAACTTCTGAATGCGGGTCTGAGCGATAACGATGACTGATTTTTTAATACTGATTACTCATCATTATCAAAAATTAAAACCGCTCCTTTGGAAGCGGTTTTTTCTCATGCGCAAATTTGCACCCTACTCAGACGCCATTTGCAGTGATGGCTGCGCGTCCTAGATAGGGCTCCCAATCTTTCCATACCGGCTGCAACCCTGCTTCGATAAGAACGTTCACCACTTCTTGCGGTGAACGTTTATCATGTGGCAGAAATTGCTCCAACTCCGGCAAATTACTAGCGTAGCCGCCGGGATACGTCTTAGATCCAGCACTGATACTATTTACTACGATAGGGGCTGAATGATTGCGAAAGTGAGCAGATTCGCGAGTCGAAAGGGAAATTTCTACTTCTGGCGCCAACAAGCGGAAAGCACACATAACCTGCAGCAATTGGGCTTCATCCATAAAAGAAGCCGGCGGCATCATGCCACTAACACAAGGACGCAGCCGGGGAAAGGACAGCGAATAGCGACTCTGCCAGTAGGTATGACGCATATACAGCAGGTGACGGGCCAACATATAGCAGTCGGTACGCCAGTTATCGGAAAGACCAATTAACACCCCGAGGCCTATCTTATCGATCCCGGCCCGCCCCAGACGATCCGGCGTTTCAAGCCTCCAAATAAAATCCTGTTTTTGCCCGCGTAAATGATAACGCCGATAGGTGGGAGTATGATAGGTTTCCTGATACACCAGAACACCGTCCAGACCAAGACCTTTCAGCTCAACGTATTCCGCTTGTAAAAGCGGTTGCACTTCCATCATAAGCGAGCTAAATTCCCGGCGTATCAACGGCACGTAACGACGAAAATAGTCGATCCCTACTTTGCTTTTATGCTCACCAGTAACTAGCAGTACGCTGTCGATCCCTTTAGCGCGGATAGCCCGGCACTCGCTAAGAATTTCCTGTTTATCCAACGTTTTTCGGCGAATACGATTACTCATGGAAAAACCGCAGTAAGTACAGTCGTTGGCGCATAAATTAGATAGATAAAGGGGCAAATAAAAATTAATAGTGTTTCCAAAGCGTTGGCGGGTCAACCGCTGCGCTCGGTGAGCTAGCACTTCCAGATAGGGTGCCGCGGCCGGCGATAATAGCGCCATCATTTCTACCAATCCTGAATTTTCTGCCGCCAGTGAACGTTCGACGTCGCGGGCCGTCTGGCTGTGAATACACATCCTAACGTCGTCCCATTGAATCTGTTGCCAGTAATGGACAAAGCTAGTCATACTTGCGTCTCCGGAAAGGAAGTTAAAAAACCGGTAAGCGGGCTGGTAGCGCTAGCCTGACAACGTTGCAATACCAGACACAGACCAGCCTGTCGGACCAATTCGCCGGCTTCTAGCGCACCACGGAAAGCACGTGCCATTACAATTGGATCCTGCGCCACGGCAATGGCCGTGTTAATCAATACTGCATCCGCACCCATTTCTATCGCTTCCAACGCCTGACTTGGCGCGCCTATACCTGCATCCACCACAACCGGTACCTGCGCCTGTTCGATAATAATACGCAAAAAATCACGGGTTTTTAGCCCCTGGTTTGATCCGATAGGTGATCCTAACGGCATTACCGCCGCACAACCCACCTCTGCTAGCCGGCGGCAGAGGACTGGGTCGGCGCCACAATAGGGCAATACCACAAACCCTTCTTTAACCAATTGCTCTGCTGCTTTTAATGTTTCTATCGGATCAGGCAACAGGTATTGCATATCTGGATGGATTTCAAGTTTAATCCAGTGAGTACCCAGCGCTTCGCGCGCCAAACGAGCAGCGAACAAAGCTTCTGCGGCGGTTTTAGCACCAGACGTATTAGGCAGTAACCGAACACCGGCCTGCCGTAACACCGGCAACAGAGCATCGTTACCGCTGCGTAAATCAATCCGGCGCATCGCTAGAGTAACCAGTTCACTGCCGGAGGCAAGGATAGCGTCCATCATCAACTGCATTGAGGCGAATTTGCCAGTACCAATAAATAAACGCGACTGAAATGAAGTTCCTCCTAGGTTAAACATAATTTAGCCTCCAGCGATTGCTTGGAATAAGAGAACATTATCACCATCCTGCACCCGGTAATCTGCCCACTGCCAGCGTGGAATGATGATTTGATTGACCGCTAGGGCAGTATCCGACGCAGGGTAATGATATTCCGTGAATAATACTGCCAGCGTCATAGACTGATCCAGCTCTAATGGAAGATCGTTAAGCATAATTTTCATCAAAAAAGTCTCCAAGTACTCCTGATTGTCCACCCGGGGGTGATGATACAGCAGCGCAAACCGAACAGTGAGGATCGCGGTTTAAGCGTAGAGTATGCCATTGTAAGGTTTTGCCATTGAATAATCGCAATTGGCCGGCGCTATCGCTCGGAATGCCGGAAAGAAATTTGATTGCCTCCAAGGCCTGGAGCGTACCCATCATACCAACTACAGGGCCTACAACCCCAGCGGTACGGCAATTGCGTTGCCGCTCCTCTTTTTTGTCTGGAAATAAGCAAGCATAGCAGCCCTCACTCCACGGCGGATATAATGTTAGCAACTGGCCGTCAAAACCAACCGCGCTGGCACTGATAAGCGCAGTTCCGTAGCGCAGACAGGCCGCATTGATAGCGTAGCGGGTCGCCATATTATCGCTACAATCCAACACTAGATTGGCGCGTGCAACCTGTTTCTCAAGCCAATCACCCTCTAGCCGCCGTGTAAGTGCCAGATAGCGGCTACTGGGATTTAGCGCCACCAGTGTCCGTTGCGCGATTTTTGCCTTCGACTGGCCGATATCATTGCTGCGGTAAAGAATCTGTCGTTGCAAATTGCTAATATGCAACGCATCATCATCGGCCAATAGTAGCGTGCCAACGCCAGCCGCTGCTAGATACAGGGCTGCTGGCGAGCCTAAACCGCCCAAGCCTGCTAGCAATACCGTGGCCGCCTGTAGGCATTCTTGACCTGTAATACCAATATCCTCCAATAAAAGCTGGCGGCTGTAGCGTAAAAAGGCGCGATCGTCCAATACTGCGGCCGTTGATGGACAAACGACAGTGACTGTGCTGCACTGTTGATTATCATTCATGCTTACGCTCCCATGCTACTATTTTTTTTTGTAGATCCACAGTCGCCTGGCGCCAGTCTGGCGCCCTAGTAATAGCGCTGACAACCGCAACACTACCAACCCCACAGGCTAACACCGCTTCTACCTGTTCACGACCAATGCCACCAATGGCAACCGTCGGGATCGACGATAGCCCAGAAACTAGACGTCGAAGCATATTTAATCCCTGTGGTTTGGATGGCATTACTTTAGTAGTAGTGGTAAAAATATGCCCAAGAGCAATATAAGAGGGCCGCCAGGCTAACGCACGCGCTACCTCTGCCCCATTATGAGTGGAGAGGCCCAATCGTAGACCGGCAGCGCGAATAGCGTCGGCGTCAGCGATATCCATATCCTCTTGCCCCAAATGCACACCGTAAGCACCATAATAAATACCCAGCTGCCAGTAATCGTTAATAAACACTCTGGCGTCGTAACAACGACCTAACAGGATCGCCGCTTCAATATCCGCCGTCACCTGCGCCTCACTGCTATCTTTTATTCGCAATTGCACCGTTTTGACGCCAGCATCCAGCATGCGCACCAGCCAGGCTAGTGAATCTACTACCGGATAAAGGCCGAGTCGATGCGGTACCGGTGCGAAAGTAGAATTAATATTCATCACTCAACTCCCTACTAAACGATGGTATTGTATATCCTCATCGCAGGCTTGGAACACTGAATCTATGTCTGTCATCCCCATAGATTTAACCTGGAGCGTATATGGGCATTGGCGTAATTACGAAGTTCGTGAGATATGTTTATTGAACAGAATTTCGGACAAAACATAGAGCAGAAATGTGTTACTTTACTCGCCGCATGCGGTAGCGTTTCATCGTGATATGCACGGGCAGTATCCGGATCCAACGCTAGATTAAATTGATCTTCCCAGCAAAATTCAAAGCACGCTTTCGACATAGCGTTATCACGGATTTGCGTGCCGGGATGGCCCTTGGCAAGATCGCCGGCTTGAGCAGTTATTTTATACGTAGTAACCCCCTGTTTAACATATTCTTTATTTGGTAATCCCAGATACTCTTTCGCTATGACATAGCACAGCATCGCGCTTCCATACCAGCCAATCAAAGCTGCGCTATTACCGGACGTAATATGGTCATAGCCGGGAGCAATATCGGTAGTAAGCAGTCCTAACGTATAGAAAGGTGCTTCATAGCAATGTGTCAACTGTTCTGTCATATTGCGCTGAATCATCTGCATCAGCACATGTCCAGAACCTTCAATCATGACCTGCACATCGTACTACTCCAAAGCGGTTTTTGTTAACTTGCTCAAGGTATAAAGCTCGACAAATTGCACTTCATCGTTAGCATCCTGAATCAAACTGGTGCGAAGGCCGTCCCCAACAACAAAGCTACATCATAGGTGACGCAAATCTAGCAAATTTCATAGAAATGCGTACATAAGAAGTTTTCTCGGTGATGAAGTAGGTACTTATTTAGCCATGATAGAACCGCCGCGTGAGATGATAGCGGTCAGACGATGTGCGGTCATCAACACATAGCGTAATAGCACGCCTTCGTGCAGGGTAAAATAATCTACGCCCTGTTCTGCTTTTTTCCAATAGCATGTCATGGAAAATATCCCAAGTGAGGTTTTCCACCACTCCCTGAACTTTTTCCAGTGCCTGATACAAAGGGACAGTACCGACAGTACCGATAGATACTGGACTATTACGTAAAATACACTCACGTATTTCATAAATTTATCGCCCAGTAGAGGGGCATAACAGTATCTGCCCCCAATGAGCGGCCTATATCAGATTTTCTACCTCTTCTTCGATGGAAGAGGTCGCTACTGAGTTACTGATTTTAGCGTTGACTTTAACTAAAAATTGCCGACCGATGATCATAAGCTCTGCTTCTGGATGATTTATGTTGACAGGAATAATGGCGCGGCTCGAGGCTACTTCCTGACGCACGAATGCAGCACTGATATTTTCGGCAGCACTGCGCCAAACGCTTGACAGGGATGCTGCTGGCGCAAGGTCTCTCTACGGATGCGTTTCCGCCCCATATTTCCCGTAGCGCGATAAATTCCATTTCTGGCGTGATCATACTGGCACGGGCATAATGCAATTGAGTGATACAGCAGCCTGCACTGGCACACCGCGGTGTGGGCGGTGTAGGAAAGCGCAAGTGATCTAGTCCAGTATCGACTCGGCGTGCACTGCTATAACTAGAACTAAATAAAGACACTGGTACGCTACCCTTTCACGCATCGGTACGCAGACTGACGAGTTCTGCCCCTGTATATAGATGCGGCGAGAGCGGGAGAAATCGATGCCAGTGATCGTATCAATAAACACCCGCGCCTGCGCGCGACGGATACGGCGAGGGGCTGGAAGAGAAGAGTGTGACATAGCAAGTTCCTAAATAAGATTACCGGGAGTTACTTGTCAGGAGCACTACAGGGAGAATAAGAGTGCCACGGGCATTAAGAAAAGGGATTGACACCAACATATCTAAATTACTCTTGTTTTATTCGCAGGTCTTAACTTGATCGAGGTATTGCTGATACCAAATTAATCAATCTCAGCCCAGCGTAACATACGTGCTAAACGCTCCTAACAAAATAATGGCCCGCTAGATGGACTGCAAACCAGCTATACTTTCCTTACACTTAACCAGAGAGGATATACATTGCGCTACCGCTACCGAGATAACTCAAGGCCTCTACAGGAGGGGTATTATTGATGCAGCCTCTACATCTTACTCCTTCAATTTCTGAAACAATTTATCCTCAGGAGGCGCACATCACTAATGCTTTTCTAAAGCCCGACAACACTTTTCTAGCATAACAGGTAGTTATTTTGTATCCAATTGCGTTTTTAATGTAGTAACCCACTAAAGGCTTCTTTTGCAGATCTGCAATCATTAATGATCAATAAGTTTATTATTGCCAGCAACACATTTTGCTAAGTTTTATAACTGGTTTTTATCATAATTGACTCTGAGCTGATATAAATAACCCTGCATAACTATGATAAATAAAAGCTAGCTTTTCTAGCTTGCATTGAATAAGAGGTGGTGCAACTAGAATGGAGGATGAACTTAGCGGGAATAAACAGGACTTAATGAGTGATTAACCTAGTAGCTAAACTATATCCGCCAAAAGAGAACCCTACCATTTTATAGCGTCGATACCGACGGACTTACCCTATTTATGCCTACGCTGCCTATCAACAAATAGGCAAAGGCACTGTTATCTGGTGCGCTAAACGATACAGCGGAATATAATATCAGTACGACAACCACTTAACGCTGAATGGGGATATATAGTTCGCGCAGAGTTCTAGCGCCTCCCATCATCACTGCAGCTACCGTGGTCACACAATAGCTGCAGTGATGATGGGAGTAAGGCCTGCTTGTGAGATCAGTATTGCAAACGATATTTCACCAGAAAATACGCCCAGCATTATCATGACCATGAGCATTCATTGTGATAAGCGAATTTTACTGACGCGTGACACAACCTGCATCGTAGGAGAAATATATACTGTTCTGCCAAGCTTTTAGAAATAGGGTAAATCGCAGATGTTGGTCAAAAATATGCGTTATGTGGCCTAGCTATTTCCCCATTCACTAATGATAGCGTTATGGCCGTATTATGATACGAATGATATTCGATACGATATCTGAATAAGATTCTCAACACCGACCAGTATCATTACGACTACGCTGACTTAGGTCGATAGGAACCGTAGCACGCATCGGTAAAACTTGGCGTTATACGCTACAATTTACATCTAATAGCAAAGAAACCTAAATGGTGAATTAAAAAAAACGACTGTTATTTTCGCACACTACTGCGCTAATCGATTGATGTAATACCTTTTTTGAAAGATACGCCAGGTCGGCCGTTATTTAGCAGAATATAAAGCGACGCACGCAAAAATGCTGGTAATTTTACCTCGTTCTAACTTAATACTGATCTGACCTGTGAATTAGCGCTGCAGCCACTGTGCCATTTTCCGCTAGATGCCGCCATTTTATTTTCTGATATTTATACATCCCAAACTCAATGGAACTAGGTTTGTTGTTTAAACAAGGTAAAGAACCGCTATTTTATCGGCTAATCCAACATTAGCTGGACATGTAAAAAAATATATCTATACCTGCTCCAGAGCAAAAGCTCGATTATGTAATAAATGCGATGCCTTACCATCCAACTGCGTTCGCAAGAAGTGTTGCCGTCAATCAGCTTTTCAGGCAGTCCCTTGACGCTGGCCACTTGTATGGTGGAAGGTGCTACAGTAAGGCTTTTATAAAAAAAAATCAAAAAGATACTGTACGCCGACCCGGAAACGTTACATCTGCTATTGTATAAACTGGTGGTCAGTATCGTACTGTATTTACCTCAACAGGTAAATCTGTCCCATCACTGACTATCGCAAGTTTTCCCTGTTTTATATACATAAAATTAGTGATGACCTACTTCGTAAGCAGTATTAGCGTTGGGTTTCGGTAACCTTATTCACCAAGAGGGCGCTCAAGAGCTGGAGGCGATAGCCCCACCGGCTGCGATACGTTTATCCCCAAATGTAGCACTGATATTATAGACGCCTGCTTCCAAGTTGCGATAAAGTTGCGCTACAGGGTAATATGGATCCATCAGTTCTTTATGGTTTACTAGTATGAAGTAACGACTATTATTCTGGACGCTTTAGCCCGGTAGAAGGCATTTTCAACCTTTGGTGCGCAGTATTCATCAAGATATGCCACCAGTAAGCATGAACTATTTGTGGCAATGCTACACCGTCTATCGCAGAATTATCACTGTTAAGAGATTCAGATGCAATATCACTGTACTCTGTATAAGACTGAAAGTAGCGATATATAGAATAAATTTCCAGCAATAAAGCAGAAAAATATGATTTAATACTCTTTGTTGGTCCATAAGACTTTTACATTAGACCCTGTCTCTGGTCTACATTTTAAGAGGGTGAAAGCGACTATCGGGAGTATGTATAGATCGCTGTCAATCAGCATATCTATTGCACTTAATGCTTAGTAAATTAAGCAACATAATATTGTTTTGCTAATATATAAACAAAACTCGAGTAATTGATGTATTTACTGATGAAATTAGTCTTTTTTTAAAAACACAAACGAAATCAGCGGTAGAATCCACTTTGATAAAATCACCGAGTCTCTTAAATAGAGAGATGCAACCACTATTGGTTGGTTTTGGTACTTTCAAAATTTAATAATCGCGGGAAACGTGTTAACTGCAATCCACAGAATGGCAAAGAAATAAAAAATACCAGCTACCAATATTCTTTCCTTTCTTCCTCTAACGTATTTTAAATAATAAAATAAAAAAGTCTGCAGGGGATAAGCAGAAAAGTAATTCTATCTTTATTTCTCTTTACGCCTATGTAAACTCATTTAGTTTATGTCTAAAACAGTAACAAAATATAGCTATTAACAATAGCTATATACATCAAATTCACTATCAATAGAACTGAGAACAACCTAAAATCCTATAGTTTTACTTCGATGCGCATGACAATAATATCAGTGTTATACAGCATGAGCGCTAGCATAGACGGGAGTTTTGCTCAGCGATAACGAAAAGGCGCTTTATAAGCTTGAGGCGCCCCGCTAGATATGAACTAAGCACTAGGCACTTCGGGCCTTTGGCCACCTCAGCTCCAGTGTTCTGTCGGTAATGGTTTACTCCGCGGTTTTTCAGGCCAAAACGTATTCACAGCATCATTGCTGGTAATTAAAATATTCATGGCGATCTAACATTTAATTTTAATAGTAAAAATAACGTATTATGTAGAAATATCATGGCAATCCCATACGCGTCGGCGACGCTAATAACTACATTATCTCAAATTGATTCGCTTGGCTAAAAAATAACGTAATGCCCTATACGCTGCTACCAGCGATGCATCAATACTGTCATAAAAAGAGAAGAAGGCCTATGAGATCATAACCGATTCCTTGACACGTCCAGATCTTTATCCCAGCACCTTTAATAACCGTGATTTTTTTTTGCCGAATAAATACAACTCATTTGCTCGACCCCTATCAATGAAAAGCTCTGTCTCATAGGTAGGCTCATAAAGCACCGAGGGCTTTCAGTTTTATTAGCCAAGGCATAAGTAGTATAAGCATAACGATTAAGCGTGTAGTATATCCATAATAATCTTAATTACTAGTTAGCTATAACGGAGCAAAAAACAAATATACTAAGGCGATGTGACATATATAGCAGGAACTGATTAGCATACCTTACGATTCTTATCTATTCGCGAAGAAACTAGTGACTAATCTATATCGTTCTCTAAAATAGTATAATAACCATAAAACACTGGAAATTTCATGGAAAACGTGTGCTAAACTAAACAAATTAGAGTGATAATCTGCTGCGATCAGGAAGCCACTATACGAATAAATAGTTCCGAGAAGTTGCTATAGTCTTACCAGATTAAACAAAGCATAAGTCGGTATATTAACTTTTAGAATAATAGTCTGATAGAGCGCTTTTTCAGAGATCTTAAAAACGAGTGGATTATACCGGTAACGGGCTACTTAAAGCTTCATTGAAGTAACCATGACATTTCAAACTATATACTAAAATATCACAGTGTGCTCAGGTTGTATGAATATAATGCTAAGCTACCGCCAAACAAATAAGAAAAATACCAAAAACTCCAACACGATGCTCACTTTGTGGTTAACATACTAAAAAGTATGATTAGTAATCACAATATTGAACAAAGAGATCGAAGGGCGAATAAATTTAAAAACATAAAATAGAGTATTTTGGCCATAAATTGTGCGTCTAACGCAATCACTTATCATTATATTGCGGACCAGCATAATTATCAAATCGTAACCACTGTCCGTTGAAAGTCAGTCGCACAGTACCAATGGGACCATTTCGCTGCTTACCGAGAATAATTTCAGCGATACCTTTCATCTCGCTATTCTTGTGATAAACCTCATCACGGTAGATAAACATAATCAGATCGGCATCCTGTTCTATAGAGCCGGACTCGCGTAGATCAGAGTTGACAGGGCGCTTGTCGGTGCGTTGTTCCAGACTGCGGTTCAGCTGTGATAATGCCATTACCGGTACCTGCAGTTCTTTAGCCAGCGCCTTCAGCGAACGGGATATTTCAGCGATTTCCAGCGTCCGGTTATCGGGCAACGATGGGACCCGCATCAGTTGCAGATAATCGATCATAATCAGACTCAGGCCATCATGTTCGCGGAATACTCGTCGCGCACGGGAACGCACTTCTGTCGGAGTTAGTCCCGATGAATCATCAATGTACATATTACGTTTTTCCAGCAAAATCCCCATAGTGCTGGATATCCGAGCCCAGTCCTCATCATCTAGTTGACCGGTACGAATCCGGGTTTGATCAACCCGAGACAGTGACGCCAGCATACGCATCATGATCTGTTTACCGGGCATTTCCAGGCTGAAGATTAGTACCGGTTTGGCCTCAGTCATAGCAGCGTTTTCACACAAATTCATAGCAAAAGTGGTTTTCCCCATAGAGGGGCGCGCGGCTACAATGATCAAATCTGATTTTTGCAGTCCAGCGGTCTTCTTATCCAGATCGATATAACCGCTAGACACTCCAGTCACGCCCTTTTGCGGTTTCTGATAAAGATGTTCTATATGTGTGACCGTATCTTCAAGGATACGATCGATGCTCTTCGGACCTTCATCTTTACTGGCACGATTCTCCGCTATCCGGAACACCCGTGACTCCGCCAGATCCAGGAGATCTTCGCTGCTGCGTCCCTGAGGATCGTAACCAGCATCTGCGATCTCATGGGCGACGCTTATCATTTCTCGTAGCACGGCCCGTTCACGTACAATATCGGCATAAGCGGAAATATTAGCGGCACTAGGAGTGTTTTTTGATAACTCTGCCAGATAAGCAAACCCCCCAACAGCCTCCAGTTTCCCTTTTTGTTCCAGAGATTCTGAAAGTGTAATCAGATCAATAGGCTTATTTAACTCCAACAGACGCTGCATCTCGCCGAAGATAAAGCTATGCGGACGATTAAAGAAATCATTGCCACTTACCCTTTCAGCAACATTATCCCAACGTTCGTTATCCAGCATTAACCCCCCCAAGACAGACTGCTCCGCCTCCAGCGAATGAGGCGGTATCTTCAGAGCTTTAACCTGGCGGTCACTGGTAAAATTTTCTTTATTAGACGGCTTTTTTTCTAACATAAAAGAATACGTTACCTATCTATAAATCCTCAAATAAAATTGCATTCTATCCTCTCTCGCGTCAAGATCCTATGCGCTTTTCAAATTACACGCTAGGTTTGTTTATTAAAATATCTTAACAGGAGGTAAAGTTATGGCAAAACGTATATAGTTTTGCTGCTCACGGCAATACCTAAAATCATAGAGTATTTAGATTTCACGCCGTCGGATCTAGGTCTGGGCGAAGTTTCAGGTAAAAATAAAGCTATCAGTATTAATGATACTAATACCTATGTCCGTTACGGCCTTTACCTTACGCCATCAATGTATACACCCCCGGGTCTTTGAATTGACGAAACAGACGTCCTAAGCAAACTTACCCTAGCGTAGAATATCTTCAGCCTGCTGATAAACGAGTGATCTAGGTAAAACCCTATAGACAACGCCGCCTACGCCATCGTACAGAATGTGCCAGCAGATAAAATAGCCTAATTACCTCAAGCTATCTCTTTTGAATGGACGGGTACTGCATTTTTAAAAAAAAGTCTGACTGTATTTATTGGCTGCGCTAAACCTATAAAATCAAGCTAAACGATATTTTCCTATTTCAGGCGAGCACTTAAAGAATAATTAATTACCGCGAGAAAAAATTTGCCTCAATCTGTCACGGCCCTAGAGTAATAGAAATGAAGTAAATCTTAGTATAAGATATAATGAGCAATACATTTTGAAAGTCTGTTTTACTATATACGCCAATGAGGTTAATGGTTAGTTTTGATAACCCTTCTAGGGCTAACTTCACCCTGAGTGAAGTTAAATATCTTGAATAAAAGGGCTTATTTTATCATGCCCCATCAATCAATGGCCATATCAGTGATGGCGCTAACCTGAAATATGCTGCAGATAAGTTCTTAAGTATAATTAATCGCCAGTATAGTGATCAAAACCAGCCTACTGGCAGAGCAGAAATTCGTCCTGCCTTGATAGGATACAGCGGGCGTATCAGGGGTTGTAGAAACGACAGACAAATGGATAGCGCCTACTGATCCCATAAGTAAAAGTGTTACAGGAACAAGATAACTATCACTTGTCGACAGAATAAATTTCTATTAAATATAGAGAAGGATTTCCATAAGGAAGCTCGTTATAAACTGCTGTGATGGCGTACACTGTAAAATATAGGAGTAAATGCAGAAAAAATCGAACCCATGCAGTTAACCACCGCCATTATTTCCAGTTAAGGATGAAATCAATGAGTATAAACATATTTATGCCAACAGGCACACATAAAATATCATCCGGGGCATAAAAAAACTCCAAGCTATGAATACACCCCCATTTATTGTAACCCTAAGTTTTAATAAAGCTGATAAAAATTACATTGCAAACACGATGACGCTGATTTCTTCAGCGCGCATCAAATCTAAGCTACCGCTAGCAACAATCATACCAACAATTTAACCGTAATAAAAAGATAGGCAAACAGCAGCATCAGTGGCCTATACAGCAATGCCGGCAGCATAACTCAGCACAGAAATAATACCTGTAAATACCAACACCAAAAAAAAACCAATTACAATGAAAATTTTCAACGTGAAAGAGACTGCTCAATGATAAATGGCAAGGTGTCTCGCCCACTTCTAGAATGATAATGAAATGTTTCGGCTGCTGCAAAGCAGGACTCCAAAAGTTTATTACTGAGTAATAATAATGGTATCTACGCTACTGATGATGACCTGAGAAATGGCATCACCAGTGAGTGATATTAGATTAGCGATGCCAGTGTTGTAAAATGAACGTATAACTTCAAAAGCGCCCTTGAAGGGCATGGGGAATAATATCGCACGCCTAGTCCATTAGCATGACAAGTATATTATCTTAACTGGTATTCCCATATGCGCACGGTATTTTTTACCTATAACAAGATCATATCATATTTTCCAACACGGGTTACTATTACAGTATACAGATAAGCACCAAAGCGGCATCGTTAATATCCGCCTAGCCATAGGCTACCACGCGATATCGCTGACCTTCAAAGAAGGTATCACTACTTGCTACAAACAACTAGCGCTCACTAACTACGGCAAGCGTAACCAATGAATGCTCTTATCCTAAGGCTGATAGCACCTCAGCGTTCAACATTACCAACGAGCACTGCCAAAGGCTAATATATGCAATATTTAGCATCGGTAGTCATGTCGCCCACATCAATCAACCAGGACCTCTTGTGAATTAGAAAGTCTATCTTCACCCGATATACAGATACATCAGCGTATTATTATTTTGACCGAAAATAGCTCGGTAATCGCTCCTTGACGCATCAGCATTTGGCGAAAAAATATTAGTAAGAGTATGTATGTCACTATACTTAGTAGCGCCACATTAAGTACTATGGCACTTCTCCGCTCTAGGAGACCGAAAGAACTGATTTCAGATGATAGGAATACCAGTTTTGTTTTATTCCAAGGACCTCCTGCATCAGAGCTGAAACCTACTGCTCCTACTTAGTGACAACCAGAAAATATATACCGTATAGCGAGATGGCATATACCTGATGACCTTTTTGCTAATATCTCTAGCACGCAACCTGTTTATCCAATGCTATTACATCTCACAGAGAGATTGATAACTCTACCATTAAAGAATCAAGAACGTACCAGCAGAGACGCATGAAAAAATAGCTAGCATATTTAGGTTAACGGGGAGGATCTCCAGACGAGACTAGCGCGCCGGGACGGAATTACGCTACCGGCTGGAAACCTTTACGCTCAAGAATAGTATTAGTGTACTGCACGATACTAAGCATTTTCGGCGTATGGCTCCGAAACCCACTTTAACCTAAACCAGGATAATTGTGATCGCTTAATCAATATCCCTATAAGATCAGTGTTTGGCGGCTATTTTATAAAACAATAATCCTTTGCAGTGCATCAAGCAACACCGCATCTGTATTGTTATGTAATCGCTGACATCAATTCTCTAAATGACCAACTTACATAGGCTGGTTTCTCTATAGCGAGCTGGTGGTCTTTCAATTAGCGTATAATCATACGGATAGTAAAAATACAGCAGCCCCCATACACCTCGACTCCCCGCGGCGCATACCGTTTCATAGGCTGTAATGCCAACCCGCTACCACACGCATCCTTTAACAAAGCCTCTTAAAATTAGCAACCCTGCTTTTCATAAACAACGATCAAATCCAGCGTTATATAAGTTCCTGGTCCTTTCGCTGTGCCGAAAGATATTCGTTCTAAAGGAGCACGTAATAGCGGCTCTCCTTAATAGAGCCATCAATACTGACAAAACAAGTAGTATCATAGTTAAAATCACTCTCACTACACTGTTTTACCAGGTTTTTCTCTCGAAAAACATAATGCTTTCAAGGGTAGCCTAAGGGGGGTTTAAATAACGTTACAGTAAACATTACGCCTTCCTGAATCTAGACGCTAATGCGCTACTCAACCTCAACGGACCTGTAATTCCTAAAACATACCCCTGATTAACCAGCATAGAATCCCGACAAAAGTAACACCCATTTTACCGTAACGGCGCGGGCTATATTCTCTTCCTTAAAACTGTCTTATGCCTCGAATAAAGCGATATTCGCATTTTTGATCCACAGAGGTGAATAGTAACGTATTTATGCTATACAGATAAAACATAGTTATTTTATATTCTGGAAAGCTCATCCCATAGTGTCAATATTTGCTACCATCAAAATAAGAGTACACAGGCTGAGGCTAGTGGTAACAGTGAATTGATACCGTCACTTTTAATCAAGTAGATAGCAGATAAGGGGTGACCTATGTTTAGCGATATACCGACAGACCGACAGCTATTCCTGTCCACTTTGTAACTTTTTTATGACTATAAGTGAATATATCATACCCATCGCCAGCAGAAATGCTTTATACTAAAGCTCTTTAAGTCATAAAAAATTTGACTTCACAAATTTATTCAAATAAATAAAATAAGAAATTTAATAATTTTTTTAAAATTAAAATATTATTGTTTAATAGTAGTTTCATCATAATCTTTCATTACTCTTACCAATTGACTGCTATTATTTTTTTGTATGACACATTCGACCGCATTGTAACTTATTGCAATGCCATTCATTAAGCCAACCCCTTATTTAAGATTATCCTACTAAGCCTGGAACCTTTCGTTCCATCAACAACCTCTCATATTCACACATGCTCAACAATATCATTGCACCCCTCGATATCCTTTCTTTGCGAACTTATTGAATCTAAAAATATTGTTTTACTGGTAGCAATCAGAATCGATAAAATATTATATAATAAGAAGTTTGAGTTAATATTTTAGGTCGCCAAATATAAATTAATATTAAATTAAACTGGATCAGAAGTAAAATTTACAGTAACATAAAATGAAAATATAGTCTTATAAAGATTTTATATGAATAGCTATCTCCCCATCTGACGCTAATTAAAATAGCATTATAGCTGCTAATGCTACTGAAATATTCCTATAAGCCCTGAGGATTTTATATCCGGCCTATCTTTATGCAACCTATACTTATTACAATAAAATGAATAATTAACCCAACACCCTTTATAAATCTAATTTTTTTGACCATGAATGGTTATTGCCAGTAACAGATTTTATCTCTCATTTTCAACATTACAACCACTACGTTATCAAGTAGTAAGATCATCCCTATTTGATTGAAACTTACTTTTATGACCAAGAAAGCTTATTCCACGCTCTTTTATAAAAAATCCAACATATCAATAGTTATACCAATGATATATCAGATCTATTTTCATGCAAGCAAAGTCTAAGACGTTTTCTATGAAAACAATTTATGCGATATAAAGCCCGTCTCTTTTCTATTTATCCACCGGAATCTTCCCTTCCTGAAGGGAAATTTGACGTTATCTTTAACTGTTGCACTATACAGTAGAGAATAAGCTCCAAAGTATCTATATCAAAAAGCGGATAGAATGTTTCAAGCAGTTTAGTAAATACGGCAGGTATATCTGTTTTGACAGTTATATACCGAAAAAAATTTTTGAAGCCGCTAAGCTAGCTAGCTATTAATGCCGGATGTGAGATAGCGCCTTAATAACCACATCGATACCCGCGCCAGGATGGTGAGTATACTTACTCAAATAATGGCGCCACTGCCTGGCGCCCGGCATTCCCTGAAATAGTCCAAGCATGTGACGGGTAATGTGGCTCAATACTGTACCTCTGGATAGCTCATGCTCAATATAAGGCAGCATCGTATCAATCACTGCCGCCTGATCCGGCAATGGATCAACATCGCCAAAAAGTTCACTATCGATCCGCATTAGGATACTTGGATTTTGGTAGACTTCTCGTCCCATCATTACACCATCAAGCTTTTGTAAATGTTTATGTGCGTCGTGTAAAGTTTTGATACCGCCATTAAGCATCAATCGGAGCCCAGGAAAGTCCCGTTTCAGCTGATACACACAATCATAATTCAGCGGCGGAATTTCACGATTCTCCTTTGGACTCAGAGTATTGAGCCATGCCTTACGGGCATGAATTATAAATGTTTTACACCCACCGCACGTGGCGACGGTATCGATAAATTCACATAAAAACGCGTAGCTATCTTGCTCATCAATACCGATACGAGTTTTAACCGTAATCGGTAACGTTACTACCTCACGCATAGCGGTAACACACGCCGCCACCTGCTCCTTTTCTGCCATCAGGCAAGCGCCAAAATAGCCGTTCCCTGCTTTATTAGAGGGACAACCTACATTGAGGTTAATTTCATCATAACATCGCTCTTGTGCTAACTTAGCACATCGAGCTAGCGCATCAGGTTCACGACCGCCTAATTGCAGTGCAAGTGGGTGTTCCGCTTCATGATAAGCTAAATAATCACTTTCACCAAATAATAAAGCTCCGGTAGTTACCATTTCCGTGTATAAGAGCGCGTGACGACTTAGCTGGCGAAAAAAAAACGGCAATGACGATCAGTCCGATCTAGCATAGGCGCAACACTGAATCGGCCTGGTGCAGTCGTTATAGGCCTTGTAAAGATTGAAGTGGACGGCTGGCTGTTCTGCTGTAAGTAATTTTTAATCATAGCTAATTGTTTCACGTCTGTATCAAATAACTAAATTTCCGTGCAGCACAGTGTAAAGAGGTTGGTAACTAAGGAAACTTTCACTAGATTCTTAAAAATTAAGACTCCTCCTGTGATAACAGCAGTCTCCCAATTGGGAGAGGGGTAATATACCCAGTTAGAGATATAAAAAATAAATCATAAAAATATTACCCGTATGAGTCACTTCTCTACACATTAAAGAAACTCTACTAGAGGTGTGCAGGATGTTTATAATGACATAATTATTACACCAGTTAAACGACCACCCCAAGTTACGAAAATCCTCGATTCCCAGCGTCAAAACACCTCGGTATCGTATCATGGTACCAGCCTCTTTTCGGGTATTGATAATCAGTTAATATATAAACGGGACATGCTGAATTTAGACTTCTAATTATAGAAGGGGGGTTAAATAATCTTATTAAATTAACACAGGGGGATGCATAATAAAAGAAGAAATTTCAGTTCCAAATTCAAATTATGAATCCGTTTAACTAGTTCTTGTCGAAAAAAAATGACACCGCAGCGCAAGCAGCAAAAGCCATGAACATTAGCCTTTCTACGATGATAAAATGGGTAAAAACTGCATAATGGACGATAGAGGAAAACGTCAAAAGCCTCTCTCATAACCTCGAAAAAATCAAAATACATAAGATAAAAGCAGGTATAATGCATTGGAATAGAATACGAAATATTAAAAAAGCTACAGTCTTTTTTTTAAGGTCAGACTCCCTGAATAAGTTCTCATTAATTGGAAAATTTAGAACGCATTATTCTCTGTTGCTAAACCCTTATATTCAGGGTTTAGCAACAGTTAAAATACCAGAAAAGTCATTTTTATAAGCTAGACAGCATGTGAACGGTATTACGTAGTCAGGTTCATGAACTGCACAATATCAACAATCATTACGCACCAGTTGCGTAAAGTATAGCTACCTTAGTAACATAAATTCAGAGAGGCTTCTGGATCGTAGCACTGGCTTGCAGATAGACTCATGAAAGAGCTAGAGCTGGTCAGTTCTCAGCTAAAGGCTTTCCACAAGTACAAGCGTAACAGTTAGGCGATATTGTTTCTATCCCTAATTATCTTGAGCGCCAGTTCATTATAACGTCCCAAAGAAACCAGTTTGTTTGGCTATTTCATTTTTTCTTTGATGGCAGACTGAGTATACAAAACACTATAAATAACATGAAAGATATGAGATAAAATCCCAATAGAAGTGATATTCCTCAACGAATAGAATAGCCACTATATACGAATGGGCAATTCCGATAGTTGCTGTAGCAACAGCGGATATTCTTTGGATACATCAATCACCGGGTGTAATTAGTCTTTATACCCTGAATTTCTTTTAGCTAATTTTATACAATGCTTAGCGCTCTTCTAGCACCTTTCCACTCTAGAGACCGGCACCAAAGAAGCATTTATTCCCATGCCAGAGAATAATGTAGAAAGAAGTGCTATCTATCTGATAAATAATCATCTTATTAAGATTCTAAATATCGAAGAACATTTGTACCCGTCTAGTACACTACCTCAATCAGCTCTTTTGTGCAATACTGGTTTTTTAACAGTTGAATCAAGCCACGATGAGTCACGTGTTTTTCTTTTAAAAAGAATATGTTAATAAATTTATCTGGCTTAAGGTATTTAATGTCCTACTCAACAGCATCTATCAAGTACCGTCAGTTGACGCAATATCGCTAGTGTTTCTATTTGGCGGGGTTCAACTCCTTCCCATGACATAGTGCATTCGATAAACTCAGCATTTTTACCCTTGTGCCCATATCTCCTCTGAGGTCAGAGCTTAGTCTGTTATAAATCTGAAAGCGTAATAGCAACCTGCGCAGCAACCCCCGATTCAGCTGCTCAATAATACTCCACCTCTGTAAATTACTTTACTGGAGATACTGGTAATATACTCAATACTTAGCCAGATAAAAATTCTGATAAAATATGTATGTACAGCGCTTTTATTTGTCTCTCTGGCATTGTTATCGGAGTAGGCAAATAACACCTTACCGTTGTATACTACTATGATATAGTATTATACATGCACTACTGCGAGAATACATTTCTGTCAGTGATAGGCTTTAGTCTATCAAATTGCGGGTGCACTTACCCTCGAGCACTAGGGTCAAATACCAGGGTAATTAAGGAGCGCATCCATATATCGGATGCGTCACTTTAATTTCTAAAGACTTTCCGTCTCCTGATCCAGTAAATATTTACTGGTATCTGCGCAAAACTCTGCTGCCAATATACACCTGATACCCCTTAAGCAGAAAACTCGCTGATCCGGCCCCTGAATCTTGGTTTAGTGCTACCCACTTTAAATCATGCGATTGACCTTATTGTGGGTCGGTAGGGCCGCTAGTATAAACTTGTCATGGTATTTACTTTGATAGTCCGCTTGAGATCTATACTTTCATATTTCAGCATCCTAGAACTACAAGGTCAAGCACATCACGTCATGCGGCTGAAATAGGGCGTATGAACAACGACATTCTATCCTCAGAATTTTGCTTCTTCAGTTTCCCAGAAAACCCGTATCGCCAGACGCCTCTTTGGCTGTGTGTGCTTAGCCTTAGATAGAGACAAACCCATCCCTACATAGGCTTCTTTTATCCACCCTTACCGGGTAAAAGGCCTTTTTGGAGTTTGGCAGTGCAGTGCAGTGCAAGTCCTAAAGCAATGTACCGGGCTTTGATTCCTTCTATGACAAAGGTCAATACCGCAAATACTGGTTATGCCAATTTACTATAAGCAGATCACTTTTATTCCAGTATCATATACGCATCGGTAATCTGCTTATAGTGATTTTTGAGGCTTTGCCTCTTACGCTAAAATAAAGCGGACGGAATATTAAGCACATGTTCGGTAGCTCATCAGGTATTGTATAGCTGTTGTTTCACTTGATTGACTCATCAGTCATCTTGGTCGTGGTTTGTGTTATCAGTTAGTTATACTACTGATATCTATAGATCTTGCGCATTTTCTCTGGTAAATAATCAATGTGGTACTTGAAAGCTTTGCTTCCTGAACGCTTACAGACTAAATTAGGTGGATTTGCAGTTTTTTTATTCAATGGACTAGCAAAGTCCCTGGAAAGTGCTAGGAAATCCAGGTAAACTAATTGAATCACTATTATTTTGCTCATAATAACAATTCAGCTAAATACTGGCCGGATTCACATTGAATCTATTAGCAAAATAATACGTTCATCTTTGAAATAGGGATAATACAGGACGTTTCTGGCACGGTGGACGCTGTTTGCAGAGCCGAGAGAAATGTTGCATTCGTGATCCCCTTTCCTATGTAGGAAGACTATAAGTATCTATTCTTTACTAGTTACAAGTAATCCACTTCAGTAACTTTCAAAAAAAAAAGAAAAAACGTATTATGTAATACTCTACACGAAGCTAAAATTGGTGAATGTTGAATAGTGTGCAGTAGGAATATATATTAAGCTTAAACTATAACAAAAATGGAGAAACATAAGTAAAGATTAAACCATTACCTAGTCTATATCATTTTTTTATAATTTTACTAAAATTTATTGATCTAATTAATATTCATCTGATGGATGCCAAAAAAAAGCCTGTAAACTACCTTTAAATCTGTTCAAAATATAGTCATTCAGAATCAAAAATTTCGTGCAAAAAAATCGTTCTATGCCTATTTTTTGGGATAAATTTAGAATCTGTAAAATCTCTCTTTAAATAGCACCATTAAAAGTCTTCCGGTTAACCATTTCTTAAACTTAAGAGTCTATAACTAATTTTCACAAAACAGCCATCACCGCGGTTATACCAACAACACCGGCATATCAGAAGATGCAGGCAAAAGTTCGGCGCTAATCGCGGAACAATATTAAGATAAGACCTTAGTATTCAATCTCCTTCCATGCAACAGTATAAGATTACAATCGCCGATAGCAGTTATTTACCAAAACAGTGATGCCATTCTTAAATTGTTTAAAAGTTTAAAAAAAGGAATTATATCATTATGCTAACAATTAGCACCTTCTATTGGCTTTCCCGACCAAGAAAGCCGCTTTGGTTTAACTACAATGGTTTTTACCGCAACTACTACGTTAACATTCTACTGTAGGCACGAACAATCGCCTATCTGCGCGGCAGATTACCGGCGCGAGCAGCAAAGGCAAAACTGTATGAACGCCGCCAGTTACAGACCCTTCTCTTGGTAGATATTAGCCATGATGTTCCTTGGACATCACAAGGCTAAAGGGCTATTTACGCTCCTGTCAACCCGCCTCAACAGTAATTATTCGGACCCACCAACCCAGAAAGGGATAACCTTTCCAGCGACTTTCTATACTTCACTGATTTAGCTAGCAAATGAGTTCACTATATGATGTAGTTAGAATGAGTAGTACAAAGCCAAAGAAATCAACCGTATTGCGTCAATATGCCCGTATAAAGTGTGAAGTGCAGCTATGAAGAATTTTCTGCACCTTGTCCTCTATAGGGAGGAAAGTGTACAATACCGAAATACTTTAGTCACTATATTAAGCAAATATTATGATCCGTATTACTGATGCTGCCCAGGAGCACTTTGCTAACTTACTGTTCAATCAGGAATCTGGCACCCAGATCCGCGTGTTTATTATCAATCCTGGCACGCCAAATGCGGAATGTGGCGTCTCGTACTGCCCACCTGGTGCAGTGGAAGCCAGCGATATCAAACTGAAATTCGATAAAATCTTTGTCTATGTGAATAAATTCTCTACTCCTTATTTGCAGGATGCGGAAATTGACTTCGTTACAGATAAGTTTGGCTCTCAGCTGACCCTGAAAGCGCCAAA
The DNA here is from genome assembly GCA_051710585.1 of Sodalis sp. (in: enterobacteria). Classification (GTDB taxonomy): domain Bacteria; phylum Pseudomonadota; class Gammaproteobacteria; order Enterobacterales; family Enterobacteriaceae; genus JBPESP01. The sequence goes on from JBPESP010000002.1 coordinate 341,202, forward strand.
TGCCAAGATGCTCAAAGTGAGCGATGACGCCTCACTTTTTGACAAAATAGAATACATTCTGCATTCGCAAATCAATCCACAATTAGCCAACCATGGCGGAAAGGTGAAACTGATGGAAATTACCGATGATATGCTTGCCATCCTGCAGTTTGGTGGCGGATGTAATGGTTGCTCAATGGTGGACTACACCCTTAAAGAAGGGATTGAGAAAGAGCTGCTAAAAAAATTCCCTGAACTGAAGGGTGTCCGCGATCTTACCAAGCATCAGCGTGACGAGTACTCCTACTATTAATGTATAATAACCTTCAAATGCTTTGGATGTCAGTGGCAGACTGATGCTCTCCCGAAACGGTTTTCCAAAATAAACAGCTTGCGTTGCTATCTGCAGAAATCTAAGGATAGTGAAAACGTATTTGTTAACAATATCATCCGGATGATCGCTGTTATACTCCTACGCTATCCTAGTTAAATAGCCCAGCGAAAGTGCAAAAGCAAAGCGCTGCCTGCTTCCTCTCTCCAGAACCAGAACCGGCTTATCCCACTAGCTTACGATAAGCATCACAGCAATATTTAGGTACATTAACCGGGGTTGCCATTTCCACAGCCAGTCTTCAAGTTGTAAGCAACCAGTATATAGTAGCGTTTGACGAGAATGACATAGAGCAATATCATCCACTCGCATAGGGATGTTATATGGATAATAAGGAGTTCACGCACAGGGTAAAACATCCAGTATAGTAACTACTTACTGCCGTTCCTTATGACGTGACGCTCCGCTAGTAACAGATAACTAGGTTTGTTCGTTGTCATCAGACCAAAGCAATGGGTTAGATCAATATCCATCCCTTGCCTAAAGCTGCTTAACGTCATGGGGATCATATGAAAGCTGCTAGCAGCGCACGCAAAGTATATGTTTGTATCCTGCGGTGGCAATTTCTAATTCTATTCTTGTGGGTAAAGCCTATTATCCATTGGTATATCTACCACCTACCAACGCGAAAAAAAACAATACAGCCTAGAATCGCCAAAGTTTCCACAACGCCGTCGCTGGCAACAGGGACCGCCCCAGCAGATCCGGATAAATCCCTACTGGCATCACCAATCGATGGGTAAGCCAATAATAATCCTATAGCTCTTTGGCCACGCACTGCCGCTGCAAATAAGTAAAAAAATATTCTGATATTTTTGTTTAAAATGCGCCAAAGCAGCCTACCACCTCTGTCTGATACTCTTAGCTGACCAAGCTACGAGTATCATCCTAACCTTTCACCGCCTACAGCTGCTTTGCAGGTACAGAGAGCGTCAAAATTAATTTACTAATACTAATACGAACTATGTAGCTATGCTATTGTCAGCGCCAATAATGTACTACAAACTACGGGTTTCCGCGTCCCTAGATCCATCATCATTAGCTACAAACTCCCCCCGGTCTATCCGTGATCCTTTCTGGTTGCTTCCTCGATAAGTATCTAATTCTTAGATACCCCGCACAGCAACCTCAGCAGGCGTTTACGTTTACCGCCGGTGACCCAACAGAGGCGACAGAGCATCACTGATAAATCACAGAAATTAGCCCCGACATAACGATAAACATAAACCGCAACATCTCTCCTGGTTAATAATATATCACAGTCGTTTCTAGGCGTAGATGTACTAAGTGATGATGCTAAGCCTGTTAGTACTTTTTGATATAGAGCCTTTAGACCTTTCATTTTCGCTCCTCACGCTTTTTTTATGCTATTCTTCCACCAAGAGTGATCACGATGCCTCAACGTTTTTACTTGCCAGATATACTGTTGATAATCGCATCTCGCCCATCTTAACTAAAAATTCCGCTTGCCTGGCATTCAAGTACTAGTAAATCATTAGAATAACAGTAAAACGCCTCCACCTACTTCTTAAAGTACAGCAATAGGCAACGAAATCTGCCAATACTAAATTAAGAAGTGCCGATTATTTGGAGGTTTTTTAACAAAAACTTGAAAGCATCCTTATCTTTCTTGCTGTAGATGCCGCTGGATAATTTCTTCCAAGAGCCCTTTAGCACCTTCTCCTACATAAGAATATGCGTCTTTTTTAGCCGCTGGGTGACTAGTATCTCCTAAGCTAAACTCTCGGATGGCTAAAATAAAAAAATTTTCTTCGCCCACACTTATTCGACGATTTGATATTAGTGCCATTGAGTTTACTGATAGTCAGTGTGACATTCAGCTCCAATTTCATGTTGTTGGTACCAGATCCTTCTTTACTGAAGCCGGATATCTACTCGGAAGATCTATCGCCGAAATTATATATGTCGGCAAAGCATCACCACGTTCTACTAGAGGTTAAAATGATCTTCAACCAGATTGTGAATCTGACAATCGTTATTAATTTTGTGTATCACCTTAATAATAGCTATGCATTATGTTTTTTCATAATCATACAACCTAATACGCACCTCCTTTAAGGACAAAAAAGACACACGAGATAATATTCAGCCCGGAGTTATTCCACAATTGGCGATAAAGCGGAAGAATATGTAACAAATTAAAATATTAACGTTTATATTCCTATGATCCTTTGATTTACATATTGAATGAAGCCTTTCCTGGTTAACAGTAACGACACTCACCCAATGTATATTTTCGATTAAAAGCGCTTGTTATCAAATTTAATCTGCTGAAAACAGTTGCAAAATGCACAATATCTCGAAATGGCGATAACAGGATAACAGGTAGGTTGGAGCTGAATAATCTCATAACTCAATAAACTTTCTAGACTGCAATTGGCAGCATGGCGGCGCCACCAGAATATCCGCCACTGCTTAAATAAATTAAAATACTCTTGTATTATAAGCAGTTATTTACTTTCCTTATGATTATTATTGGGATAAAGCATTTTTATTAGATTAATGAGACTTCGATGGCAGCCTATTCTGCTTTGAATAATTTTCATTAAAAACGCCAAGCTGAAAGGATACGAGTAGGTTTCTAGAATAATTGCAGCAGCACTATGGAATTACCGAATCCTACCACTATTATAGATAAAATATCTAACCGATAAAGGTTAATGTTAAGCTCCAAGAAACCTGCTGTACTACTCATTTTTTATAATATTCTATCAAGATTCATCCAGATGTTCAGCGCCGCATTATGGCGGACTAGGGATAAGCTTCACGATGTCAGTCGTCAAGCGCTTCCTATTTGTTGACTTTCGACGAAAGTCTGACAATACAAGCTATTATACTAGCCGTACTGATAGTTAAAGCCCATAGTCAATAGCTCTACAGCTAGTCTATGTCACCATTGGTCCATATAACAGGTAGCTAATCGGTCTAGACTGCCATTTTACCTAGCACGCTGGACTTATATACCTAATTGCTCTAAATATACTTCGCAAAGGCTAACATGATAACTCTCGAGCACTGTTTCAGTAATATCTTGGTTGCTGAAGTTAAAATGGAGCTTCACGGAGAAGTAATTTCCATGATGCGGAAATTACTTACTGCCGCCTGAACGAGTAAGTTAAAGAAGACGACATTCATTGACTCTCACTGCACACCCGTAACTGACAAGACACCATTGTAACAGCATCATTTACTGCGTACTATCAAGACTATAATGTTGCTATTAGTGATCAAGAACACCTTGGAAGGTAAGGTTTATTAAATTAGATTTAAGTATAGAAATCTCTCTTCTGTCAACCTAACATGGAAGGCGCCTTATCGCTGTCTTACCCCAATTAGCCCGCCATCGTTAAGGTGATACTAGGGCGAACTAAAAACAATAGCCAAGAGGCAAGTCGCCAATAAACACACCTTTCCCAGCAAAGCCCCATCTCCTCGGGGCACCACCTCTCTACTGTCATTACGAAAGTAATGAAAAAATTTGTCTAACATATTGATGATTAAAGAATAGATAAAGTCATTAAAAACGAGTGCTCTGACAAATATTGTTATCCTATTTTATCCTCAAAATATTCATTTTAATATTGGAATATTCGATAAGCATCATTACACCCGATGACGACAGCTGCTCGGTAAATAGATAATTTACTAGATACATTTTTTCAATATTTACTGTAGCACAGTAGTAAACTTAACATGGATAAGTTACCCGCATTACGCAATAAAAAAATTATTGATAATCACTCGCTTTATGTGTATTTCATGATAACCATTACTTTGGTAATGAGCCATTCAAATTAATACTATCAATATAATTAATACCTTAATCAAGACGGAATTAAAAAATAAAATCAATATTGGCTTAGCTGATAATATACAGCCGTCACGCGTTCTCACTCCCTGGGCAGGATCAGACAAAAATCCTTTTTTTGGCGGTAAGAAGAAGTGCTACATTAATATTATTACTCATTACTTTTAAATGTAATAATTCAAGAACATATTCGTCACCACCTCCGGCGTAGTGCTAATATTGATAAACACAGCCTGACCCTATCGGGAATCTATCCCTCAAAACCCGTACCCGCACAATGTACCCCTTTTCCGTAGAGCAAATTACCTTGCAATCATGATAGTGGCATTAACTGAACTCAACAGCACCTTCACCACCATAATGAAGCTGAACTTGTTCTGCTCGGCAAAATCATTAAAATTACGCCGTATTTGTATTATCTGTAGCCTGATAAAAAGTGATCTACGCAGTTCCTTTATACTAACCTAGCCAGCATCTAGGGAACCAAATTGATAATGGAATCATGGCGCTGAGTTTACTTCACATTAATTCCTCTATTATCAGCTGATTCGTATTGATCACTGTGACTACTCTGACCCCCGACGCGTTTGCCAGAATGCCATCAGAAGGCCTGTGACTAGACCCGCCACCTGCGCGACATTGGCAGTGACGATACCAAAAACATTGAAGTAGCCGGCGATAAGCCATAATAGAGAGAAAAAAATAACCCCGCGCGGCATAAATAGCGGCCCGCCGGGATTTTTCTCGCCGTGCCACCAGACATAACCCATTAGCGCATATACTACACTAGACAGACCATCAAAAAAGGTCCCACTGAAATGCGACTGCGCCACGCCGCTGACTACCGTTGAGAGCACGAAGAGAATACCCAATGGTACACTACCTTGATAACGCTCTATCAGGCCGGCCAGATACCACCACCAAACTATATTGAATAGCAGATGCAATAGTGAAATATGTAAAAAGGTATGGCTGACCCAGCGCCAAATCTGACCGTATTGAGCCGGACTAGTAGGGTAAGCTAACGTAAGTATTATCTGATCGTTATCAATTAGGGCTATGAGGATAAATAAAATTACGCACAGCGCTGTTATGCTTAACGTTAAAGGACCCGCCTGTTGGCGTAGCGCTGGCAAGTAACCGCGTAGACCGACGCCGGTGGTTTCACCACAGTAATATAATGAGCCTGTCCGCCAACTGGCGGCTTGATAACGGGGGTGTTGCGGGTCGAGCAGAAACACTTCCAGCGCTGTTTCAACCTGTGCTAGATTCTCATTATGCGCTAACCAAAGTTCGGCATAATGCCCCTGCAGGCATAGCTCCATCTCCACCCCCTGTGTTTTCATATAATCAATGAAGGCCAGGGCCATGCGCACATTAGAGAATATAGTAACTCGAATCATAGTTATTTTACGCTTCTATTAATGGCTAATAAGGAACAAAAAACATAATCCACAGACTGGACGTGCGGTCTGATAACTATTCGCCCACCTGGCAGCGCCGTCGCCAGGTAGCGGGCAATTCCATAAAAAAAATAAAAGGCCCTTTAGAAAAAACTACCACGGCAAATTTACGGCGCGCTGATGCTCGCCGATTTTGCAATCTATGTCTTATCGCAAGGGCGGGCAAAAGGACAAAATAAACCTTCTCTGCTCATAGGAGTTAACTCAATACGATAGCATCTGGTATTTTGCAGATCGAGGTTATAATCATTCCATTCCTGCAGAAAGACTTTTGGGCAGAAGTATCCAAACCTAGCATCCATGCTGTAAGCGGCCTCCTCAACCCTACCTTAAATAGGTATTAGGTGGTGATTTTACTACTATCTATTACCGTAATAGCATAATAGTATAATCAGTTGCACAAAGTCATGTTACACAAAAATACCGGTAGAGTATCATTGTCAGATTAAATGCCTCAGGAGTGACCATTACGAATATCCACCAGACCGCCTACTATCCCCTTTTTGCCATTAGGTATTCTATAATCATCAGCTCCATACTAATTATTACAAAATAATGCATAAACTGACGCCTCGGTTTCACTAAAATAGATGTGCCTTTACGCTTTTACGGCATCATATGAAGTGTAGCAAGGCTCTATCCGCCTTGCAGCGCTTTCAGTGGTAATCAGCATCGCAATATCAACGTTGGAATCATACAGTTTTGCTTTTTATCCTGACAGAGACACGTCTCGTAAAGGTAAAATGTTACCTGCGTCACGCGTGACAGTTTTTTGTAAAGAGAACATAGTATGAATATTGGTTTATCCATAAATTTATAAGCAAAAAATGAACATATAAAAGAAATGTAAGCGGATTTTAAAAAAGCTAATGTGCGAACAAAAAACTTGATCGTTATCAGCGACGAGATCAATAGTACCGGTATCGCTATCGCCGTCGCTTAGCATAGACTCTCTGTATTATTCCAAAAATACAGGATTTGCCCTGTACGTCACTTCTTTAGCCAGAGAGAAGCTTCTTACAGTGGGCTACGCTAGTTCTAACATTACGATTTTCGTTTAATGAGCAACCTACTGGCTTAATGGGAATCCTGTTAAAAATAACTCTTCATATATAGTCTCCTGATACGGTTCAGGCTGCCAAACTGCCCGCTGGTGCGATAGTGTGAATGATCCGTGTCGGTTCTTTTATATATGATCATCTCAGTAAAGGTACTAGCCTACCGGCGAGTTAGAGAGTTTACTTTTGCTCGGATTTGTTCTTAAAACCCGAAATCGTACGCGGTTTTTGAGTATTCCGACTGCTGGGCAGAGAATACGCAGGAGTAAGTAGTGCTCAAAGCTTAGGAAGTGATGGTATAGCGGCAGTGAAGTTAAAGCGCGTAACCCAAGTAACCCGTAACTGGTGGGAAAATAGACTTTGGAAAGTTAAGGTTCACGGTAGATATTTTGAGCGGAAAACAGGATTGCTCTGGCAAGACAAAGCCTAGCTAACGCCACCACCTCCTCTGTGTGATAACAAGTCCGATTTACCACCAGGCTGTGACCCGCAACTACACGGTGTTGCTGAGCGACAAAACCGGGTGCGCGCGCTGTTATAAGTTTTTTATTGTAAAATAATCATTTACCGAAAACTAGCCGAATATGGACTGGAAAATAGCATATTTTTACCCTGGCGCTAAAAACACTTAGAATAGCAATGCAGTGTTACCAGGCAGCGATTCTACAAGTACCCGCAACAACTACGGTGCCCCGTGCTAGACCCGCGAATTTGTTTTTTTCTATCTGAAATCATTAGCAAGAAACTATAGCGACACCTATACAATACTCGTAACGAATAGCTGCTGACAAACTATAGTATTCTTAAAGACTTAGTGAGGATTTTGATCATGACCTGTTATAAAATAGGAACTACGTTATCTAGTAATACACAAGTAGATGATCACCATGAAGAACGCTATCTATCGCTGTACTGAGCTCGAAATGTGACTGTATAAAGTAAAGTAAACGACGCCCGCGCTTTGTGGAGATTAGCTGGCATAGCACATCAGCCCAGCGGTTAGGTCTATTACTGGGTCCTAACCCCCTCGACCGCTAGCTCCTATAAAGATGTACGGGTATCACTTTCCAAATCTTCTCGATATAGCCTTAGGAGAATCTCCATCAAAACTGATAATATTTTCCTAAATTAATCAGCGAATAAAAAATTATTATAATATCTCAGCACATTGAGAATGAATATTCTCGTAACTATCTACGAAAGTGTCAAATATAGCTTCGCATACTACTCATAAATAGCGGCGTAGATTGTAGCTATCGTTGCGTAGCGTTTCTATAGCGTGGGGTATTACAAAAATAAATATATTCTATTTGCCTGTATTCTAGAGCATTTCAATATTCACACAAAAGATAGTGCTGATAATTATTATTCTATTAATAGTAAACTTCATATTTCTTTTCTCCTGACACCTTGGTCCCCGCCAAAAAAATGCTTAGAGAGATCCCCTACGTGAAATAATCAACCGCGCTAGAAAGATATATAGTTATAACTATAATTAGCTTGAGCTGTTTTTTATCAGTAGTTTATGATTGATAATTTTCGCTTCATCATTAATGAGTTAGATGATATGTTGAGCCATATAATAGTGTAAAAAATACAGCTTTGCCGAAAAAAAATATTCACTCGTGCTACCCAATCACCATCCAAATTTTACAGATATAATTATCATGTGTAATAACATGCATTACTTTAAATAGTTAACGTTTATATTCCTGGATGCGTTTTATTTGCACATCTAATAGCACCGCTGGATTGATAATCTCATCCAGTTAATTAGCAAAATAGGCTGACAACTTTTTATTAGTTAATTTATTTTGTGATAGCTAAATAATAAATGGTGAAAAAATCAATATGACATTTTCATTTTTTAAAACCGCCTAAAATCAGTTCACCAGGTCTGGCCAATAGCGCTATCCGGCACTACCGACAGCTTCATATTTTATCCAGCTCATAAGGTATTAATCTCCATAGACTAGGCTTCCAGCGCTTTGCTCATCGATATATGATTGGTATAAGAAAACGCTTTATAAGCTACCGCAAAGGTGGTGGCTAGTCAAACTTATACTAATCAATGAAGTAAACGCATCAGTTCTGGAATCACCAGCACTGGAAGTGTACCTATAAAATAGGACAATAATTTTATCGTTAAATTTTAGAAGGTATTCTTCAGTAGTCAATGTTAGTTAAAGATATCCTGCATTGTGGCGGAGATAAGAAAATACTCCTGCTGTAACTGGAAGTGCAGCCGGAATAGGTTAAATCGTTAGGATAGAGTACGCAGTAGATGTTTTCTAAGTAATTTTTTTCTTCTAGCACGGTAAATAATCGCCATAATTGAATTTACCGAGATTGATTTATCAAAACCCACCGGCGGTCATCAAAGCCGCAGTGAGATTATCTACTTACAGATACACAGTAGGATCTCTTCTGTTTTCATCCAGTGTCTTTTGGCGCTTTCATACTGTGCAGCCTGCGAGCAAAATGGAGCTTGTAAGAATTAGAGTTAGATATAGCAAGAAATGTATACTTAACCAATAGGTTAGGTATTTTACCGTTGCGGTCAGAAAACCTGACCGCAATATGCTCTTACTCAGTAATACACCGAGTAAATTACTCCATTGCTTAGGCAGATCTTGGAGGACTTCTCCAGTACCAGTTAGCTTTTATGGCTATTCTAGCGGCTGACGAGAACAAATAACGGCACCTTTTTCATCCACCGTCAACCCTATTGAAGTTTATAAATGCACTTCTTGTTCACCTTTGCCTCAAGTATATTGCAATTATAGCGAGTGGCAACTACATTGTCATAGATCAGTTCTGTATAGGATCATTGACACTGTTTAGAATGCCACTTTCAACTGTCCATTCCTAAGTTTTGCAGGGTATCAATAACTTCTTCTCCATGACATAAGCGTAAGCTTGATTGCGTTATTTCCCATGCATAGATAGGAATGGTCCCAGTCATGATATAATCGACATAAAATAGAGCCAGCCCTTCATAATTCATAAATAGAGAAACTTATCTGCTCGTAATTAAGGACTGCTATAAGAATTGTAAAAAATAATGATATTAATTAAATAGATATCGCCGCCATTGAAAAAAACGGCTACACTATAAAACAAACTTTGGCAGTGCAAAAGGATAACACATCAAATGTTTTTACCACCATCTATCTGGAATGCATTTACGCACATCGTGAAAAGACTTACATAAAACTCATACGTCATCACTCGCAGTTTATTTACACAGAGGGAAGCGAATACCCCCTAACTACATCTGTCAACCCCCTTGTTTTAAAGGAAACAAATTCGGAACAAATATGTAAAACCTGCATCATCGTTCTTGTTGTGGCTAAGTGGTTTTCTAGTGACCCTTTGAAATCTCCCTAACTGAGTTTTGCTAACTTAGCGTGGATGAGCGGTAAAATACCTTCCTCTGTAAACTGAAAACGCTACCAATCTAAATTTACATCTTTACTAATGTCATATCATCAGGGTTCTAGCAAGCGTGGTCAAATATATCGCTACAGCCGTCAGTAGTGTCCGACAATCACATTAACTTATCTTTAAATCCTTAAAATACTAATGTATTCTTTCCCCCTTTCTAGCAAAGGTAAGCATTATTAATATCTCTGAATCTTTTTATTTAATAAAATATAAATTAAACGCCAACTAGTTTTTGAAAGATCTTTCATTAAGCTTTAATTATAAATTAACTGAGAATCTTATTAATTATAATTACTTCTTTTTTTTCGAGTTCATGATAAAAAATAAAAGCTTTTCTTTTTCCTATATATATCAAAAAAATAAATTACTTATTTTATTTTTTCTAATTTTATTTCCTCTATCTCTTATATAGAGAGATTCGAAAATTTATTGTTTGATTTATTTATCTTAAGAGTGATATATTATTTTATGTATTGAGGAACCACATATCTTATTTTTACAAGATATAAATAATATAGTAGAACTACTTTTCTTACAAAAATAAGACTAGTCAGCCTACCCAGATTACCTGGCACTTTGTAGGAACTTTACTGATCATTGAATAATCGGACTGCAAATACACTCAATTTAATCCGTAACCATTCAGGCAGCAAAGCTTTCGAGTAGCACATCTTTTGCTTATTAGCACAAATACGCAATATCAACAAATAGCAGCACTATAAGTTTTTTTTGATAAAACAAGCCACAGCCCAGCTAACTGATAAGTCAATCAAGTAAAAAACCACTATCTAATTACCTGATGAGCGGCCGAACATGTGCCTAATATTCCGTCCTGTTTTGTTTAAGTGTAAAGTACAAAGCCTCAAAATCACTATAAGAAGCAGTGTGCCGATATGTGTATCATGCATGCTATAATAAAAGTAGTCTACTTATAGTAAATTAGCATAATCAATATTTGCGATATTGACTTTTATTATAGAAGGAATAAAGCCCGATACATTGCTTTAGGACTGCACTGCACTGCACTGCCAAACTCCAAAAAGGCTGTATACCTGTGGTAAAAAGTGGATAAAAAAGCCTGTACAGGGATGGGTGAGTCTCTCTATAATAAAGGCTAAGCAGCCACAGGAACGTCTGGCAATATGAGTTTCATGAGAAACTGAAAAAAGCAAAATCCAGAGGATATAGCATAATTATACACGCCCTATTTTAGCTATGTGACGTGATACCAGATCCTGTAGTCCTGCAGTGCTAGAAGTTGGCCATACATTTTAAGCGGACTGGTAGAGTAAATAGCATGACCGGCCGGGGTATGGGAAGCCATGCCAAGATCTACAATAAGATCAATCATCTAGTCAAATGAACTACATTAAACCGAAGAGCTAAAAAAGCGATTCGGTGCTCAGGATATAATATTAAGCGTACAGTAGTAGAATTTAACGCAAATACCTGTAAATAGCTGCTAGATAGGAGCCAACAAATCCTTAAACATAGAAATAGTACATCCAATATATATGAATGCTCTTTTACTCTAGAGATGACCTTATTTACTTGAATGGCCACACCCGTTATCTGCTGGTATTGGGGCTTATTACTGGTGGAAAAGTTACCGCAGTAAAGGATGGGTAATATAATGCTATTTAGCAGCATGGTAAGTCTTTATTTGGCTACTCCGATAACAGTGAGAGCGAGAAAATAAAGTGTTAGATGTGCGGATGTTATCAGGATTTTTTTCTACGACTAAGCATGAGTGGCTGAACAGGGGTTCTATCACGCAGGGGTGCCTCTTGCGCTTTCAAAGAAACAAATAGGTTAAACGCTAACTCATAACCGGAATATAAATAAAAAAATATTGAGTCTATTGAACGCATTGCATCAGAAAAAATAGTTGAACCATATCCAGTAAAAACGCTGGATGGAGCGCACGAAATTTTTATATTAGAAGAGAAACGTGTTTCCCGGCGTGGTTAAATTGAACTTTTAAAACCAGTATTATATTATGCTAGGAGCAGGTTGAACTAAAGTAGCTAGGTGGATATTCCTTACTCTACACTGTGCTCTGAAATGAGCAATACTGCTTCACCAATACCAATCAATCCTCAGAGTGAAAAATTCTGAAAGCGAAATTCAGGATCAAAAAATGAATTAAACCTAATAATTAATGCACTTAAAGAAAGCAATTATAGACCGTTGCTGTGGTATCAGCAGGTATCACAGCAACTAAAAAAAAGAAAAAGTTTATTTATTAATAACCTGAATATAATATTCATAAGTATACAATAATTTATAAGAACGTATTTTTATGAAAATACATGAACGTATTTTCTAGCTGATGGCACGATAAGGTTACTACACCGCCTAGCGCAAGGTAGCCGATAAAACGGGTATTAAGTCGCGTGATTATTTTATAATATTTAAAAAGATTTACGACGGGAATATTAATAATACCGTTATGCCTTAAGCGAAATTTTCTTGATAACAAAATAGAAAGCACCACGCAGGAAACACATGCAGGTGAATTTTATGCAGATCCATCTAGAATAAGTAAGGTGGCTACCGGACTTTATTAATATAGCATTCAACTAAACTAACCACTGCGTTGAATTTTTTCAGTGTCTATTTTCTAATTCATTTGATGGAGCCTACCGTTTTATATTCATGCGGCCTAAGTGCACTATAACATCCAACATTATAGTCTATAATATCATGAAGCTGCTTACTGAAGTTATGTAATCCATTATTGGTATCCACTCATTTTTAGGCTTCTGTAGAAGCGCTTTATCAGATTAACATCCTAACAGTGACCATAATGAGTCATGCTTTATTTGAGATACGCTAACACCACAAATAACTGTCGTAACTACCTGCTTCTACTACCTACTTCTATAGGGATACCCTGATCGCTGTGGAACATCACTCCGACTGGTATAATACCACGCATTTTCTATGCTATTCTTAGTGCTTTCGTGAACAAGCCGCCTTCCAGACTCCAGAGACGTACTATGCTTTCTGGTGCTCAGTTCTTTCGCTAACCCCATACCGCATTCAGATCGAAAAAAATTACGGATGTTACGCAGAATACCAATTGCCCATCCGGAGTATTACCTGCAATAATACAGTTATTTTACATTCTCTTCTCCCGCAGAGAATACCATTAATATACAAATATAAATATCGCCAATACCAACAATATTCTCCTGCTTCAGATAGTTCAACAGTGATAGCGTATCTCGAAGGTCGAGGTTGCTAGCGATACGCTGCAGATCGCAGATTCCCAGTGATTATACCTGTACGCTGTGGTGTAATTCATTATTTTCTTTATTATTGTGGTATTTGCGATATAGGAATAATCAATGGTAGGGATTTTGCTGGATATAACAAAGATAACTCCACATCTTAACTACCTCAATGGAGGAATATTTATCTATTTCATCACATTAGAGAAATGATAGTATGAAAAGGCAAAAAAATAACACCACGGATAACGTATTTTTTACTCTAAAATCATCATGATATATCTTTATTTTTTATCTCACCTTTAGTCATTCTAAAATTTATCAAGATTAAGTACGTTGACCATGTCAAAAAGGCCTTTTTTTTGACCAGATAGCCAAATAGCGGCACGAAATGCTCCACTGGCAAAAGTCATTCTGCTAGAAGCCTTATGGGTTATCTCCAGACGTTCACCGTTCTTGGCAAACATCGCAGTATGCTCACCCACAATATCACCAGCTCTCACCGTAGCGAAGCCGATATTTTTCGCTTTACGCTCACCGGTTTTCCCTTCGCGGGTATACACGGCGCATCGGGCTAGATCACGCCCAAGCGCGGCGGCTATCACTTCGCCCATGGCCAACGCACTACCCGAAGGAGCATCCACTTTATAGCGGTGATGGGCCTCGATAATTTCAATATCAACCTCGTCCCCCATTACCTGTGCCGCTTTTTCTAGAAGTTTAAGCATCAGGTTGACGCCGATGCTGAAGTTAGCGGCTAAAACAACGCCCGTCTCTTGTGCTGCAGCGCTAATGGCCTCTTTCTGGGCATTGCTAAAGCCGGTCGTACCGATAACAATACCTTTATGATGCCGGCGGCAGAATGCTAGATACCCCATACTAGCATCGGGACGAGTGAAATCGATAAGGATATCAAAGTCGTCTCTTACCGCCGCCAGCTCGCTACTTATTGCGACACTTAAGGCACCGATACCAGCCAACTCACCAGCATCTACACCGCACAATGCTGAACCAGTACGGGTTAATGCGGCGCCTAGCATCGCCTGTTCCGACTGCGCCACAACCTGAATAAGGTGCCGGCCCATCCGACCAGCTGCCCCAGCAACCGCGATACGAATTGGTATATTACTCATGAATTTTCTCACTTTTATGACTTACCATTTAACCTTAGGTTAACCGCAGCCCGTACATTGTCGCCCAATAAAAATTCATTGTGATAATTTATTTACAATAAGGCCCCGCCTATAACCAACTAAGCAACAATGTAGCAATTATTTTTTGCGCACCTTACCCTGCACACTTTGAATGATTATTCACCTCAGGCACGTTATTAGGTTTTCCCTACCACAAAACTGCCACATTTAAGACTCTTTGTAAGAAAATTAAAGAAGTCAGGATAAAAACTCTTTTAACAGCCAGTGCGCCGGGTCCGGTAGAAAATTACCGCCATAATTGGGGGAGTCCCACAGCTTAGTGCAATCACAGCTAGTTCCTATTTATTGTGGGTAAATATTGAGCAGCAGCGTTCATTAGAGATCTTGTTCAGCACCGCACTATTAACCGAGCGCTATAAATAATTTCTACTAGTGATGTTTAGCAATAATGGTATTTCTACTATATTAATGGAACAATCATCAATGTAAAACCGGCAACGCTGTAACCTCTTACCCGCTATGTGACGAGCACCCCCAAAAAAAACAAAGGTACTATCACTTTCCAACAGATCCCTGTGATTGAGCACCATAGATATTAATAGGTCAGAGCCACTAAGCAGCTCTGTCATTTCGCCTAAGCGATACCTGCCTGGTGAAGATAGTGAGCAAAGTCAACATTCCTAACATACGCCAGTCTGCCATAAAGATCGCCTCTGCTTTGTCGACAGAAGTAGACAGCTGTTTTTCTCAAACACCAGCCTTTAGGGGATTCTACCGCAGAATGATATACACCTGACGGTTCAATGCTTAGTCGTGAGGGGCTAATTACCTCCACTTCAACCGCGATCATTACATGAGCCTCTCCTTTCTTCTTAAGGAACCGCTAACGATGATTGAACACGTGTCACTACCGATCACAATACAGTTACTGTGCTTTTGGCGATCCCGGTGGCACAATGCTATACATTCTTTGGCACGTAAGTAACCTCCCACCCCAGTAAACTGGTTCAGATCTCACCATCTGAACCAATAGCGCTGCATCAACATATCAATTTGGTTCTATTAAGCCTTTCTACTGCGGTTTTGTACCACTATTCATTTTCTAAGCTCAACTCTTTCGGTACTTCGAACGTCATATTCTCCTCGCAGCCGATAAGCTCTCTAGTATCTTTGATACCAAACGAGCGTAGGTGTTCTATAACTTGCTGTACCAGCATATCCGGCGCTGACGCACCTGCGGTAACGCCAATAGTTTGCATCCTCTGGAGCCAATTTTTCTGGATATCACTAGCGCTGTCAATCAGATAGGCTGGCTTTCCAACTCGCTGGACCAATTCCAATAACCGGTTGGAGTTGGAAGAATTTTTTGAACCGACGACCAGTACCACATCAGCGTCGGAGGCAAGACTGCGTACCGCTTTCTGACGGTTGATAGTAGCATAGCAAATATCGGACTTACGTGGTCCAATAATGCCAGGGAAGCGCGCACGCAGCGCGTAGACAACGTCTGAAGTATCATCTACCGACATAGTAGTTTGTGTTATAAAACATAAATTATTGGAATTTTTTACCTTAATCTGCCAAACATCCTTAAGTGATTCAACCAGATACATACCAGCAGCTGGGTTATTATATTGCCCCATGATGCCTTCAACTTCAGGATGACCGGTATGGCCAATGAGGATAGCTTCGGTACCTATATGGCTAGCACGGGCCACTTCCATATGCACTTTAGTCACTAAAGGGCAGGTGGCATCAAACACGGTCAAATCACGGCGACGTGCCTCTGCTCTTACCGCCTGAGAAACACCGTGGGCAGAAAAAATCAGGATCGAACCATCAGGTACTTCCATTATTTGTGAAATAAAAATCACGCCACGTTGACGCAACGTATCAACTACATAGCGGTTATGCACGATTTCATGACGAACATAAATGGGCGCACCATAAATTTCCAGCGTGCGTTTTACGATACTGATTGCTCGAACTACGCCAGCGCAAAATCCGCGTGGATTGGCCAACAATATGCGCATCGATTTCCTCCTGTTACGAGTTAATCCCCCAGTACTTCAATCTCGAACCGCAACATATTTTCAGTAAGCTGATGCCTAAAATCGATAGTAATGCAGTCTTAAGCCAGATTCCTGATAAGCCATAGTATTTCACTACCGTTTATACTGGTGAAAAGCATAATAGCGCCGCCGTCGGCACCCCCGACGGTCTTAATGAAATTATGGCGTTAATAAAAAACAAATTAAATCTAGATTAGATGGACAGAATGCCTTTCCAGCGCCAGTGGGAAAATTTTCCCATTTCCTTTATATAGTAGGCTAAGAAACGCCTATTCTAACTCAGAAAACAGGCTGCCGTCCTCAAACTAGAAAAACGTTGATTTGTTCTCGCCCCGCATAAAATCGGCCAACTACCCATACGCCAGTTTAAGATCAAAATGCAGTAATACTGTGTGTTGTTTGATTGCACACTGCAATTCACATCATCACTTCACCCTTTCTAAATTGGTGATTTTGCCGACCGATCGGCAAAATTCTCCAACATAATCAATACGGAGCCGATGCAGATACCTGCATCTGCCACGTTGAATGTTGGCCAATACCAATTTCCGATATAAAAATCAATAAAATCGATCACGACACCGTGCACCATTCGGTCTAACAGATTACCCAGCGCGCCGCCAATAATCATTGCGTAAGCGGCATTAGATAATCTGGCGCGCTGGTCCGAACGATACATCATGATAAACAACAATACCGATATTACGAACGAGATCACGGAAAACACCCAACGGCACCATCCCCCTTTATTCGCCATAAAACTAAAAGCAGCCCCCGGGTTATGGACATAGGTAAAATTTATAAATGGAATCACCGACACTGACTCACCGAGCCAGAAATGCGTTATAACCCATTGTTTACTAATAAAATCTAGTGTTAGAACTACTAGCGATAGCCAAAACCAACGCAGTCCCGTGGACATTATCTTCTTACTCATTAGGCAAATTGCCGCTTTTCACCTGAACCGACCAGATTCATGATACAACGACCACAGATTTCCGGATAATCAGCATGCTGGCCAATATCTGCTTCATAATGCCAGCAACGCGGACATTTTTCCCCTTCGGCTTTCGCCAAGACAATTTTCAGCCCCCTAAGGTCTTCACACTGCACTGCATCATCGCTAGCATCGTCATAGTCCGCGACTAGTGCTTTAGAGGTAAGCAGCGTAAAGTAGAGTTCATCACCAAGTTTGCGCAGCAAAGCGGCAAGATTAGGCTCCGCATATAGCGTGACGCAGGCTTCCAGTGAACCACCAATACGCTTATCCGCCCGCGCCTGCTCGATAACCTTATTGGTCTCGCTGCGTACCTGCAACAAGGTTTGCCAATAAGCATCGTTTAACGGTTGAGCGGTATCCAATCCAAACAAACCATCATACCACTCTTCGGTGAAGACATACTGCGCCCGCTCTTTCGGCATAAAGCCCCAAATTTCATCGGCAGTAAAAGACATAATAGGTGCCATCCAGCGTACCAGGGCTTCTATAATATGATAAAGTGCGGTTTGGCAGCTGCGGCGAGCGATACTATCCGATTTTGTGGTGTACTGACGATCCTTGATGATATCCAGGTAAAAAGAGCCCATCTCGATGGAACAAAACTGCATCATACGCTGCACGACGTTATGGAAATCATACTTGTCGTAGGCGGTGATAATCTTAGCCTGCGCCGCCTGTGCACGGCTCACTGCCCATCGATCCACCGCCACCATCTTCTCCGGATTAACGCTGTAAAGCGCCGGATCAAAACCGTTTAGGTTGGCTAACAGGAAACGCGCGGTATTGCGGATGCGGCGATAAGCGTCAGTGGAGCGCTTAAGGATCTCATCGGATAATGCCATCTCGCCGGTGTAATCAGTAGAGGCCACCCAGAGGCGTAGGATATCCGCGCCAAGTTTGTTAATAACCTGCTGTGGGCTGACCACGTTCCCCACTGATTTGGACATCTTCCGGCCCTTCCCATCAACAGTGAAGCCGTGAGTCAGCACTTGACGATATGGCGCTTTGCCATTCATAGCAGTAGAAATTATCAATGATGACATAAACCAACCACGATGCTGGTCAGACCCTTCCAGATACATATCAGGCACATGACCTTTAAATTCCGGCCTTACTGCTACTACAGAGAAGTTGGTAGAGCCTGAGTCAAACCAGACATCCAGCGTATCCAGCACTTTATGATAATGAGTAGCATCTTCACCCAGAATTTCAGCTGGATCTAAATCCCACCAGGCCTGAATGCCGTCCTGCTCAACCCGTTGTGCTACGGTTTCTATTAGTTGGGTAGTACACGGATGCAGCGCTGCGGTCTTGTTATGCAAAAACAGTGCCATTGGTATGCCCCAAGTGCGCTGACGCGAAATGCACCAGTCTGGACGGTTGCTAACCATGGTTGCGATGCGCAGTTGACCCCAGGTTGGGATCCATTTCACATCCTTGATCTTCGTTAGCAACTGCTGACGTAAGCCACGCTGATCCATGCTAACGAACCACTGCGACGTAGTGCGAAAGACGATTGGTGTTTTATGACGCCAGCAATGCGGATAGCTGTGTTGTAGTTTTTCCACGTGCAACAGAGCGCCGCTATCGCGCAGCAGATTTATGACAACATCATCAGCTCTAAAGAGCTGTAAACCATCTAACTCAGCTAAGGTACCCGGTAGATACGAGCCATCTTGGCCGACTATATTAGCGACCTCCAGGCCATATTGCTGACCAATAATATAGTCATCTGGACCATGCCCTGGGGCGGTATGCACCGCGCCGGTACCCGCGTCCAGCGTTACATGCCGGGCAAGAATGGCCGGTACATCGAAGCCCATAAAGGGATGGCGGAATCTTAACAGCTCCAGCGCGCTACCTTTAGCACTGCCGAGAACCGTCCAGCGTGTAATATTAGCGCGCGTCATCACACTATCCACTCGATCGGCAACTAGAATATAGCCTTGCCCTTCCACCTCAACTAATTGATAGTCGAAGTCGGGGTGGACAGCAATGGCGCGGTTTGCCGGCAGGGTCCATGGCATGCTAGTCCAGATAACCAAAGAGATTTGCCCGGCGAACTCTACAGCGCCAAATTTAGCAGCGACAGCGCAGACATCATCAGCCACAAAAGCGACATCGATAGACAGCGAAGTACGATCGTAATACTCCACTTCCGCCTCCGCTAGCGCTGAGCGGCAATCTATACACCAATGCACCGGCTTGGCACCTTTATACAAATGGCCGTTAGCAATAATCTTGCCAAGCGCGCGGATGATATTTGCTTCGGTGGCAAAGTTCATCGTTAGATAAGGGTTTTTCCAGTCGCCGAATACGCCAAGTCGGATAAAATCCCTTTTCTGCTCCTCTACCTGTTCAGCGGCATAACGACGACTAGCGGCACGGAATTCCTTAGCGCTGACCTTCTCTCCAGGCTTCCCAATAAGTTTTTCCACCTTCAGTTCAATTGGTAGACCATGGCAGTCCCAGCCCGGGACATAGGGTGAGTCATAGCCCATAAAACCTTTAGATTTTATAATAATGTCTTTGAGAATTTTATTAACAGAATGACCAATATGAATCCTTCCGTTTGCATACGGCGGACCGTCATGTAATATGAAAGTTTTTTTTCCCTTCTTGGCCTGACGAATAATCCTGTATAGATCCTGTTCATACCAACGTTCCAAGATACCAGGCTCACGCTTGGCTAAATCTCCGCGCATAGGAAACTCTGTGTCCGGCAAATTCAGGGTATTTCTGTAATCAGTCATTCGATTTTTGCTTCCGTTATCGGTTTAAGCATTATTAGGATGTCGCTGATCTGAAATAATCGCGAGCATTCACTACATCATTCGTGATTTGCTGCTTTAAATCATCTAGCGAAGCAAACCTTTTTTCGTTACGTATTTTTGTGCATATCACCACTTCAATATAGTGACCGTACAGATTTTTATCCATGTCTAGCAAATGCACTTCCAGCCGCTTCCGAAAATCAGCCACCGTAGATCGAGTACCAATATTCGCGACGCCGGGGAGAGACCGCTCGGCAAGACCGTTGACCTCTACTGTATAAACGCCATTTACTGGCGCCTGTCGCCCTTTGAGCGACACGTTAGCGGTCGGGAATCCGATGGTTCGTCCCAGCGCATCACCATGCACAACTCGCCCAGAGAGGCGATACGAATGCCCTAAGAGCATTTCCGCTTCCTCCAACCGATCCTGCGCTAGCGCTTCACGGACAGCAGTGCTGCTGATGCGGCGGCCACCTTCAGTGTAGGTCACGGTGTTCATCACCTTAAACTTAGCTTCTTTCCCCGCCTGCTGAAGAAAAGCGAAATCTCCTTGACGCCCTGCGCCAAAGCGGAAATCGTCGCCGACGCCGATGAAGCGCACACCCATTTTTTTTACTAGTATATCAGTCACAAAAGCACGTGCGCTTAGAGCAGCAAAACGCTTATTAAAAATAACGCATACCGTCGCGTCCACGCCGGCGTCTGCTAAGTATTTCACTTTATCTCGCAGACAAGTCAACCGCGCAGGCGCGGCATCGCCGGTGAAGTGCTCCTGCGGTTGAGGTTCAAAGATCATTACCATCGTCGCCAAACCGCGATTGCGGCTCTCAGCTTGCAACTCTGCAATAAGTGCCTGATGTCCGCGATGAAAGCCGTCAAAATTACCGATGGTCAGCATGCACCCATGGTGACGTGGCTGTAAATTATGTATGCCGCGAATAAGCTCCATAGCAGGATCAAGACACCTAAAACAGTGGAAATCAGCAGATTATACCTTCTACAGCTGCTAACGTTAACCTATGATTCCAATCTTTAAGATCGTGCAAAGTGGAAACCGCGCTTTTTCGTTTAATGTACTATATTCAGCGTCAAGAAATTGGTAAAGTACCGCGATATTATCTCGTAAAAAAAACGTCGCACGTTTCAGCGATGGTTTATTTAGATAAATCCATTGATAAAAAAGACCAAATAGACATATAATTCAGTCTTTAAATTGATTCATAAAATGAGTTTGGGAGTTGGAACTTGGCTAATATAAAATCAGCTAAGAAACGCGCCGTACAATCTAAAAAGCGTCATCAAGATAATGCAAGTCGTCGCTCCATGATGCGCACTTTTATAAAGAAGGTTTATATGGCAATCGCTGCAGGCGATCAAGAAGCCGCACAGAATGCGTTTTCTGCCATGCAATCAGTTGTTGACCGTCAAGCTAACAAGGGGTTAATCCACAAAAATAAAGCAGCACGTCACAAATCAAACTTAACTGCGCAAATTAAAACCATGCAGTGATTTCATTCACGTTCTGGTTTTATTGAGAAACCAGTCTTATTTATAACCGAGGAAGCGTATTTTCTTCATTTGTTAACTCCGATCAACACTGACATCAATTCCCTGCTGCTGAGGCAGCATAGCACGCAATAGCAGGTAACCCAAAAGCGCCGAAATTAGCGAGCCAGATAAAATTCCGATTTTTGCCAACATAATCGTTTCCGGAAAATCATCCCAAAACGCCATATTGGCAATAAAAATAGACATAGTAAAACCGATACCACACAACACGCCAACAGCAGCAATGTGCTTGAAAGCAATACCAGCAGGTAATCTAGCCAGTTTGAGTTTAACTGCCGCGAAAGTGAACAATACTATCCCTAGCGGTTTACCGATCACCAAGCCGACGGCGATCCCTAGCGGCAAAAAGGAGCTCAAATGCTCAAGTGACATACCTTTCAGCGAAATTCCTACGTTGGCAAAAGCAAAAAGAGGCAGGATCATATACACCACCCACGGCTGTAAGTAGTTCTCTAACGCTTGCGCCGGAGATCCTTCATTGGCTGGCAGCTTAAGTGGAATAACCCCCCCCACTATTACCCCGGCTAGTGTCGCATGGATACCTGAAAGAAAGATACAACCCCATAATATCGCCCCCATGAGCAAATAAAGCGACAGAAAATGAATATTGGCGCGATTCATCAACGCCATGATACCGATTACGACGCCCGCCACAACCAGCATTAGCGGCTCAATGGCGGTATTATAAAAGAACGCAATAATAACTATAGCACCTAGGTCATCAATAATCGCCAAAGCTAACAAGAACACCTTTAAGTTAACCGGCACCCGCGTCCCTAGTAAGGTCAATACGCTAACGGCAAAAGCAATATCAGTAGCGGTTGGGATAGCCCAACCAACGCGGAATGCGGGTACTCCGATAGTCACCAGACTATAAAGCATCGCTGGTGTAATCATGCCACCAAACCCGGCGATAGCGGGAAAAGTAGCTAGCTTGCGGTTGTTGAGTGCACCCACCAGCAGTTCGTATTTAATTTCTAAACCAACGGTCAGAAAAAATACCGCCATTAAGCCATCATTAATTACTGTCAGCAAGGTTAAGTGCGGAAGCAATACACTTTCAGATTGTATAGGAAAGTGAATGATAACATTATACAGCTCACTGGCATCGCTATTGCTCATCATGATAGCGGCAAACGCGGCGACAAAAAGCAATACCCCTCCGAGGGCTGGGTGGATAATCATGCGGGGTAAAGACGCAGTTATCATAGTATTCCTTACTTATTGAAAGCAGGGGGTTGTATGACAGGATATGACGTAAATAAATATAAATTAGCCCTCTTAGGAAACAACGAAAAAACTCTTGCAGTGCCATGTAAACAAAGCAAAAAATATAACGGAAGCTGGGAGAGGTTCGAGTCGTGTATAGAGCAAATTAACGGGTTAAATCGTCAAAGAATTTCTTAACACCTTCGAGGAAGCTTTTCGAGCGTGGACTATTCTGATCGCCGCTTGGCCCGCCAAAGCTTTTATCCAGATCCCGCAATAATTGTTTCTGGCGCTCATTAAGTTTTACGGGTGTTTCCACTATTACCCGACATAGCAGATCCCCTTGGTGACCACCGCGTACTGATTTCACGCCTTTACTGCGCATGCGAAATAGTTTACCGGTCTGTGTTTCTGCCGGCACTTTCAGTTTCACCCGACCGTCCAATGTCGGTACTTCAATATCGCCGCCTAATGCCGCCATGGCGAAATTAATTGGAACTTCACAGTATAAATTGTTTTCTTCACGTTCAAAAATAGGGTGTTTACGTACTTGGACTTGTACATATAAATCCCCTGCAGACGTCTCATGATCTCCCGCTTCCCCTTCGCCAGATAAACGGATGCGATCACCAGTATCCACACCGGCTGGAATCTTTACCGAAAGGGTTTTGGATTTCTCTACTCGACCATGGCCGTGGCACTTGGTACAGGGATCTTTGATAATTTTCCCTTGTCCCTGACAGGTAGGACACGTCTGCTGAACCGCAAAGAAGCCCTGACGCATCTGAACCTGCCCCTGACCATGGCAAATCGGACAGGTAACTGGCGACGTCCCCGACTTCGCACCGCTGCTATGACAGACATCACATTCTTCCAGTATTGGAATACGGATTTCACGTATCACCCCACGCACTGCCTCCTCAAGGGAAAGCTCCATCTTATAGCGTAAATCTGCCCCTCGGCTGGTGCGCTGACGCCGGCTGCCGCCAAAAATATCACCAAACACATCGCCAAAGATATCACTGAAATCCGCGCTACTGGACCCCCCATCCCCGCCAAAACCACCACCCATCCCACTCTGTTCAAAGGCTGCATGACCATACTGATCATAGGCGGCGCGCTTTTGTGTGTCAGTCAGCACTTCATAGGCTTTTTTAATCTCTTTAAATTTTGCTTCGGCTTCGGGATTCCCTGGGTTGCGATCCGGGTGGAATTTCATCGCTAGACGTTTATAGGCCTTTTTGATTTCACGCTCTTCCGCATCCCGAGAAACACCTAAAATCTCATAATAATCTGATTTCGCCATCGTTATCTCTTCCTGTCCTCAACATACTTGCACGGGCGCAGAGTTTCCCCCGACGCCCGTGCCTCTTCTCTTGCCTATCGCAAGAGGGGGGTAAGAGGTAAAAAGATAAACCTACCCCACCGTGCCCGTTCAGGACGATTATTTTTTATCTTTAACTTCTTCAAACTCAGCATCAACAACGTCATCTTCTGCCTTTGGGCTACCGTCCGTAGTACCTTCTTCAACGGTCTGCTGAGTCTTCTGCTGAGCCACCTCTAGCAACTTGCCAGATACCTGAATAAGTGCCTGTATTTTTTCTTCAATATCAGCTTTATCCTCACCTTTTAGAGTTCTATCCAGATTGTTAAGTGCATCCTCAATGACAGTTTTGTCATTGGCTGATAATTTCTCACCTACATCTTCCAACTGCTTACGCGTGCTGTGCAGCAAATGGTCGGCCTGGTTGCGGGTCTGCACTAACTCTTCAAACTTACGGTCAGATTCGGCGTTCGCTTCCGCTTCCTGCACCATCTTCTGAATTTCCTCTTCGTTTAAACCAGAGGAGGCCTTAATGGTAATCTTCTGTTCGCGGCCGCTATTTTTATCCTTGGCAGAGACGTGCAGAATTCCATCAGCATCGATATCAAACGTCACTTCAATTTGTGGTGTACCACGCATACCAGGCGCAATTCCATCTAAGTTGAATTGGCCCAACGATTTATTATCAGCGGAGCGCTTACGTTCCCCCTGCAGCACATGGATAGTCACGGCAGACTGATTATCTTCTGCGGTAGAAAAAACTTGGCTATGCTTAGTCGGGATAGTTGTATTCTTAGAAATCAGCGGTGTCATTACGCCACCCATAGTTTCGATGCCCAACGATAGCGGGGTAACATCTAGCAGAAGCACGTCTTTCACGTCACCAGCCAATACACCACCCTGAACCGCAGCGCCAATAGCTACTGCCTCGTCTGGGTTGACGTCTTTACGCGGCTCTTTACCAAAGAAGTCGCTGACTTTCTTCTGCACTAACGGCATACGAGTTTGCCCGCCGACTAGGATAACATCTTTGATATCGGAAACTGATAGATCAGCATCTTTTAGTGCTACTTTCAGCGGCTCAAGCGTACGATTAACCAGATCTTCCACCAGTGACTCCAGTTTAGCGCGAGTCACTTTCAGATTCATATGCTTAGGACCTAAGCTATCGGCCGTGATGTACGGCAGGTTAACATCAGTTTGCTGCACGGAGGATAGTTCAATCTTGGCTTTTTCGGCTGCCTCTTTCAAGCGTTGCATCGCCAGCGGATCATTGCGTAGATCGATACCCTGATCTTTTTTGAATTTATCGACAAGATAGTTGATAAGACGGCTGTCAAAATCCTCACCACCCAAATGGGTGTCACCGTTAGTCGCCAGTACTTCAAAGGTTTTTTCACCATCGACATCATCAATTTCTATAATAGATATATCGAAGGTCCCGCCACCCAGATCATAGACCGCGATGGTACGGTTTCCGGTTCCTTTATCCAGGCCGTAGGCCAGCGCGGCCGCAGTCGGTTCGTTGATAATACGCTTGACGTCCAGACCTGCGATACGACCAGCGTCTTTGGTTGCTTGGCGCTGCGTATCGTTAAAATAGGCCGGCACAGTAATAACGACTTCACTGACTGGTTCGCTTAGATAGTCTTCCGCAGTTTTTTTCATTTTCTTCAGAATTTCAGCGGAAATCTGCGGCGGCGCCATTTTTTGACCTTTAACTTCAAGCCAAGCGTCGCCGTTTTCAGCTGCGACGATCTTATACGGCATGATGCTAACATCACGTTGTACTTCTTCATCCTGGTAACGACGGCCAATCAGACGCTTGATGGCGAACAATGTGTTATGCGGATTAGTGACGGACTGACGTTTAGCCGGTTGGCCAACCAGAATTTCACCATCCTGCGTATAGGCAATGATGGAAGGAGTCGTACGATCGCCCTCACTATTTTCAAGTACGCGCGGTTTACTGCCTTCTATAATTGCGATGCAAGAGTTGGTCGTACCCAAGTCGATACCAATTATTTTTCCCATCTAAACATCTCCACTAAAGTTTAATTTTATTGTGGTCGTAGGACTGATATGCGGCCAAAAATTACTTTTTCAAGTTTTCGCTGCTCGATAATTTTTATAATTTATAGTGACGCACAGAATTTAGGCACCTAAAAAAGGTGATACGATCACTTCAGAACAATACAAATACATCAATGAAAGAAGAAATTTTACTTTTGAATTTAAACGTGAATCTGATTAATTATTTTTGACCAAAATTATACCACTGCGAAAACAGAAAGAGCCTATGAATGTCGCTATTTCTACGATGATGAAATGAGTAAAAATTACGCGATAATTAACAGGAAAAATACTACAGCCCGCTTCTATATTCCCAGGAATAAATCAAAATACATAAATTCATACATGCAATTTAACTATAAGGTACAACGCATTGAATTGAAAAATGAAACATTAAAAATGTTACAGCACTTTTGATGTCAAACTCTCTGACTAGTTTTGTTAATCAGGAAATTCACACCCATTATTCTGCTGGCACATTCTTTGCCACGTGTCAAGGTTTATCACAGAAATTACAAATAAAAGTCATCCTAATAACAGGGACAGAGAGCGAGTGAAACAATATTGCATAGTGAGGTTTATGAACTCTGCACAATATCAGCTATAGCGCACGTAGCTGGCGTGAAAAGTATCGTCACCATGGAAACTCAGAGATAGGCTTTTAAAAGGGCGCACTGGCTTGCAGATAAGCTTATGAAAGCACTGACAGGTGCCAGTGCGATATAGTCAGAAGCATTTTATGATCTTGAATTATCTTGAACGCTAATTCTCTGTAACCAAGCAAACTAGATATAGTGCTAAGATATTACATATCTTTAGGCTAGAAAACACGGGGAAACTACGGGGAAACTAACTGAAAGTTATCTTCTTAAGTAAGCAAAGGATCTAGAGATCCTACACAAGATAGGCAGTTCCGATGGCTTCTGTAGCTTTACTGAATCAAACAAAGTATAAATTGGCGTAGTCACCAATCACTGTTGGTTAAAAGTCCGATGGAATGCTTCTTCAGAGGTTTAAGAAATGAGTAAATATCTGTAACGGACTAAAAAGTTTCAACGAAACAACTCATAAATTAAATTATATCGTGAGATATTACAGCGGAATCATGGCTCATGAATAGCTTCTTATCCTTACCATATATTATCTTCAATAATTTCATAACGCATTCTGCAAGTAACTTAACAACGCAAAAAAACTATTGTTAAATACTGAGCGACTTATACTTATCTTATATAGATATAGATAAGCAGTTTTCCGCTAACCAGCAACCATATGATTTTTTATTTCCATAAAATAGCGTAATCACATCCAAAGGCCGAGTAAAAACTAATACAATAACCCGAAAGAAATAAGCCTGAAACTTCTTTTAGAGCTCAGTAAAAACCCCTGATATAGGGTACTAACTGAATTGATAACCATAAAATTACTACATAAAAGTTATTATTTTTTAATAAAACTTTCACCAAAATTTTACCAGTAGTTATGTAGTTAACTAGAATAATATTCTATATAACTACAACTGAACTTTTCAGAAATACTTTACGATATTGATAATATAAAATAATTCATTTAACTAAGAACAATTTGTTATTGAACAATATTACTTAAACTTGCAAGTTGTAACTTGCAAAAGTATAAAAAAGTAATTTTAAATTGAGCGGTTGTAGAAACGCACGCGCAATTTTATCCTCTGCATAGTACGAGGTACAATACGCTACGCTAAAATGTTCGAATAACTAGAAGTTGCTACTTCAATATTGCGATAGCTAATCACCAATCTCAATACTAATCATAAGCAGGCAAACTATTAATAAGTCATAATATTAACAATTTAGGACAATCTGGTTTGGAGGATAGTGAATGATTTTCATTTTAGCAGGCATGAAACAACCCCATCTGATAAATTCTGTGCCGTGTAACTAGCTTACTCTCCCTGTCAAACTTTTAAATTAAATAACTTCCTTGTTAATCAATAATTTTCTTCATCTCAATAGCATTAACAACCAGCGTATAGGCACCATACATAATTTATCCTAAGAAGAAAACCTTGCATCGTATCATGCTGCCTGCGTCAGCATAAAATAAAACTATTTTGCTGAGTAAAATACAGCAGATTCTCAAAAAATAGTTCCTATAAAACCCACTAATCACTCAGTCCTCAACCCAGCATCGTGCCAGGATTTCATGAATTATATTACTGAAGATTAATTTCAATAATCGATGAACGTCATTCAATCACTATCTTGCCTTGCCTTGCCTTGCCTTGCCTTGCCTTGCCTTGCCTTGCCTTGCCTTGTAAGTCCACTAGTGCACTAATTGACAAGAAATTCATTAGCTTTTATGATATATTTTCATATCAAGCAGAGAAAATTATTATATATAAACATATATTATAGAGTTCGTTAACTATCTTATTCGCTACTATTTCACCTTATCGCTTATGATGCCACTAACTAAAAGTAACTATACTCTTTCTCTTGAGAATACATCGAGTATACACAAATGAAATAAGACAAGACAAAAGCTACCTTCTTCCACCAATAAAACCAAACATGAGTTACACTTAAAATAACCGGCAACGGTTTATCAAAAAAATTCTAATAGCGACAGAAACCACAAGGCATATTTATTTATTATTACTACGAGATAAATATTATACCTGTGGTATAATAGGATCTATAATCCATACCACCATTGATCTCGCTAATATAGCTAATAATTTCATCTCTGGGTAAAATCTAAAATAATAAAAAATAAGATAGAAAGGCGATTTAGGATAAAGTTTAAACTTATTATGTCACATTTAGCGGGATATACGGGCTTATAGCTAATAAATGGATCAGTGCATTTGGTGTATTATGAACATTTTCGCCTTGCGCTCTATAAAAACCATATACGAAACAAATAAATTATTTTTTTGCTAAAGCAAGTTGCTTAAAACAAAAAATACAGCAATACCTCGCTTTATTATGCGCTTAGTTTACAATTTAATATCTATTAAAATTAGTTATTGATGTGGTCTAACCTAGCTTACTAAGCTCGTAGTAACTAAAAAATACAGACGGCTTTAATCTCTGTGTTGCTGTATATTTTAAAATATAGTCTGACGTCTATCAGAACACGATAATAATCGTCGTTCCATCTTTTTTATACATCTATTTTCGTCATGTAAAAATGACCAGGCACGCTTTAATACCAACCGAACTCATACTATAATTAACTTTATACAAAATCTTCTTTATTCCATATTTCCCATGTGAGTTCCGGAATCATAGGGATTAATACCAGTTAGTTAGTTTAATAGTAGTATTGTACTCTAGTGCAGTATTAATAAATTCTCTGACTAGCATTAGAACTTCGTTGGAAGTAAAATATAACTTATCAGTCACAACGATAAATAACAATACCATTATCGCTCATAATCAGTAATTTTATATTAAAATTAACTATTTTATTGTAATATTTATTACCTATTATACGCCACTACCATTCATATTCTATAATCGAATTATTGGTGCGTATTGAGATTATATTAAACATAAACATAAACCGCATAAAAAATAAAAAAACAAGCAACTTCTTCAAACAGAAGTTTTCATATTTCAAGTAAATGTGATGTCCAACTTTTACCTAATAAAACATCCCGTTAATTAGTATTAATAACAAATGGAAATGCACTTGCACCGTAGATACCTAGCTCAGATTCAGCAAAAGCTGAAAATACTATTATAAGGTAAAAATATAAATGTTGCGTGGCTTCATCAGGAGTAAATCACCTTTGCATATCACTTTATTACTAAGTCTTACAGTCCTATACTGATGTAAATATAAAATTTTATATGTCGATGCGGATTTTACAGCACCAAAATACCTTTCATGCAGAAAAAAGAAATTAATCACCTGGCACAACAACCTAAGTAATCGACAAGGGTGCTTATTAGCTACATGGAAATTCTACTTCTTAATAAAAACCTTGTTCTTTTTTATTTCTAATTATAGATAAAGTTCAGCAGGCTGATATGTGGTAGATTTAAGCTCTTGTTATTAAAAAATACTTAAGCTACAGTTCAGATTTTAATTTAATTTTATAAGTTTGGTATATTTATATTTATACTAACGTCATTCACTGATATTGAATCCGAGTTAATCGCCATGAGTCCAACCATACTATCGTTTATTAAATTCAAACGAACTATTTTACACATGATGTACTTAGACTGGTCCGGTACATCATTCGCCGAGTAATATGATCTTACTTTTCTAAGAATGACTTCTTGTAGTTAATAAACACCTCTTTGATAAAATGTCTAGCTGTTCTGCACTACAAACGATACTCTTGACCTAATTGTTAGTCCAGTTAAACAGTATCAGCCGAGACCAGCCTTGAATGTTATATCTACATCATAAACCCAACCTTTCTTAACCTCAATAGGAATTACGATGTCCACTAAAGTATACTATTTATCATGGGTAGATACCGACAGAATATCCTGGATGCTATGTTCATCGCTATTATTCTCAAATATTTTTTCACATTGCCCTCTATCGCCGCCGCCATGCTCTCACCAAACTTGACTGCGATATATTGCTCCAGCTCTTTTAAGCGAATGCCTGTAGCCAGGATAGTGTACCCCGCATACCTAGAGGATTTCCGTTTTGCATTCGCCGTTCTCCTTGCATCAACGCTACATATCCATATTGTTCCCCATGGCTATTTCAATGAAGCTATTTGTGTTACTGTTTTACCTACCGCCCCCACGGGGCGGTCCCAATGTTTTATTAATGACGATATCGTCTTTGACGACCTCCAGAATACCGGCTAAATCGTCACAGATCACAGAGAGACGCCTGCTAGATTCCACAAATGCTGACTTACCCACCACAATATTAAGAATAGTATGTACATACTAGTATGTACATAAAAATAAAACGTCCTGTTAGACTTAACAGGTAGCCTCTGCTAACCCCCACAATAGACAAATATAAAATATTACGCTTACTACGGCACCCACTTCGATATCACTACCGATTTGATGGAAAATAAAATTTATGCTGTGACCGCTGGCCAGTTTTTCAACTGCTCACGGTGCCCCAAGGTAAAATACTTCAGCTTAATCTTTATATGTGTAAGTGCAACAGCGAATTAATAGTAAAATCAACTGTATTTTGCGCTCCCATTATTGCCCGTATATTTTACGGCGTCTCTTTCAAAGTGAATGCTCCCTTTAGTAACCCAATAAATCGATAGTAGTTGTCAAAGAAATATAGTGCCGATAATTTGTCCGCTCCAGCATCAGCATCAGCTTCAATGCAAAAGCATACTCTCATACACACATAAAAAGTGTGTATGAGTTTGTTTTCACCTGTTACTTCTTGCGCTATCCGTCATCACTTCTATCGTTAAATGTTCTACTTAGCAATATCAGGTTGTCTAGCAATGTTTTCAGCTTCGGATTAAACCGCGTAACATTACCCACTATCCCTCTTTCTTTCTCCAAAAATCCTCTGCACAGTACTGACTGTAAAAGTGCTATCACCGTTAAATTTATCCCAATAGCCCGTAACATATAGTAGCATAGGAAGGATATACTCAGCGCTCACACCACCCTTGATGGTGGATACCTTTTAAAACTCATTGTGACTTCCAACACTCTGGGGATTAAGTAGATGGTGACCATCAACCATACCCACTGAATAGCATTATACACCAGAGTCAATCTTGTCTATCCTTAAGCAAGTTTTTTTCGACGATACGCTCTAGTCTCACCTGTTATTTTCTTATCCACCGCTACTAAATAATCACTGATAGATGTATCTACATGATTATTATCAACAATATTGATAATGTCTCCCGGCATATACCCCACCCTTTAGGTAAAACTGCAAATTATATGCACTGAGTTTCCAACTTCTCTGTCGTTAAAATACATAGCTAATGGCGGTGCACCTGCCCCTGCTCTGTGCGCCTAAACACATCTACGCGCAGTGCGTTCCTATTCGGTGGTTATAGAGGCGACTATGGCATTATAAAACACCAGTACTCGTTGGTTTTTAAGGCATTATCCCATGGCAGATAATGCCTACCGTCCACGTCCACTACGCTATATACCTAACTTTCAATGTGCTGAATATATATCCGAAAGATTTGCCACCCCGTACATTAACGTTAATGTACGGGCATACCGCATCCGCACAGGTTAATCCTGTAAAAAAGTTATCTACTGTCCGTGTTCCATACCAGTATAACGTGCATAATTTATTAATAACCCGTACGCTTTATGTAAATATTTTAGATGAGCGTTATTTTTTAGATGAGCGTTATGCTGGATTACGTGGATCTTGGCCGCTAAAACCATCCAGTATCAATTACTCGTAGTACTACCAATTTATATATAATATAAACTTATATACTTAGCTCGCATACAAGCTATATTTCATGCAAAAGCGCGGTAGGGCAAGCAATAGTCGTCGTACATAACCCAGATTGAATTATCTAACAAAACTAATTTAAAACACCCATCCCACAGCCCTTATTACTAAAAAATGCTAGTCATAAGTTTGCGGGCATCTAAATAATATTCCTTATTACTCGATAAGAGCGCCGCTGAAACTGATTTTTGAACTGCGCACTTTAAAGATTAGTCTTAACTACCGCTAAGCCCAAATACGTTTGAACAGTATCGGTTGATTTTACTATATATGGCTTAATCAGAATGTACTGTTTTGCAATTTATCGTAGTGACTGTACCCCTATAGTACATGCCACACTAAGATTTATGCTAAACGGGCTAGAACGGCGGCTTACTTAGTATTTACCAACCATCTAAAGTCAATCATCGCCAGCTTCCTGGCGTGAGGTGAGATTATTGAGCACTTCGTACAGCGTATGCAGTTTACCTCCTTACCAATTGGTCTTTCCTCATTAATATAGCCGTACTTGCTGATATCCATCTTGACGTCCATGCTATCGTACCACCCCTCCGAGAGGAAATCGGTGGGGTGGTAATATTTTTTAAACTCTGAAGTTAAATGATAAAGAATTGGTTGGTAGCGTTTAATAACGCATAACTTATAGAGCTTTTAATTATTCTATCACTAAAATATTACCTCGAATGACTATGGTTTTATAAAAATTAAAAATAATTTAGATGCCTTTGGCATTTCTTTTATTTAATGTCTTATAGTAATGTAACTAACTTCTAAAGCATTAGATATTAATCCTTTCTTATTAATCTACTGAATTTCAGTATTTTAAATCACTTTTAAGTGTATTCAAAACTAAATATAAATAATTTCAGATTTATAAATTCATTATATGCAACTCTTTAAACTACTGTAAAGATGGTCTTTACCCCTAGTTAAATAAGAATTTCATGTTAAGTATTATCACTTGCTCAATTGGAGCAACTCTAAGGCTTTTATTGCATAAAAGGTATTTACTGCAAGCAGTAAAAATTAAATTTTATCTTCTTTAAAAAACAAAAAAACTGCCTATTTTATTCTTCATTTTATTTTTCTACAATAACTTAGTTAGTTTAATTAATAAATTATGAAACAATTCTCATATAAAGAGATCAAAAAAAAGAAGATTCATTATTTAACTTGATAGCCTTGACTATAAT
The DNA here is from genome assembly GCA_051710585.1 of Sodalis sp. (in: enterobacteria). GTDB lineage: Bacteria > Pseudomonadota > Gammaproteobacteria > Enterobacterales > Enterobacteriaceae > JBPESP01. The sequence goes on from JBPESP010000002.1 coordinate 375,402, forward strand.
ATGTTAAGGCTATATAGATATACAATCATAACTCATCATCCCTATGTTAATTTTTTAGGGTTAATTAAATGCACCCGATAAGAGATTTAGAAAAAACAAACTTACAAGAATGGGTAAATTTTCTATCTCAGCGCTAAGCAGCCAAGGAGCGTCTGGCGATACTGATTTCCGGGAATAGAAGTACCAGTACCAGAGGATATAACATATTTTACGCTTTATTCTATGTGATAATATACCTAACTTTATAGTACTTGATTCTAGAAGCTTACCGAGTATTTCAGGCAGACTAGCAAGGTAAATACCATGACCAGCCTATACTTTGCTGGTGCCCAGACAACCTACGACTAGGTTAACTCTGCATGGTCAGGTTGGATTATATCTAAAAAAAAGAGCTGAGGAAATTACAGGCCATTAATTTAGCACCTAAGGCGTATCTATAGGTCCACTCGTAGCGGAACTTGTCGCAGATTCCGATGAATAGCTTCTGGATAGCAGAGGCGGCAACCTCTTAGTTATGAGAATGACTTCGTTGAATATAAAGAACAGCTCTTTAAATCTAGAGCTGAATCTGATGCTTGACGGGGTACCCCCGATATGTGGGACTAGAAGTCTATCACTTGTAAAAAAAATCACTATCAAGGTATCAGATACATAGTATTATTGAATCTAGTACTATGGAAAGCCGTTGTTTGACTACTTTAATAATATCGACGAGACTAATAAGATATTTACTGCGAATATCCGCTGAATTTTTGCAGCTGGGTATCAAGCATACTACCACTATCCCAGTAACCTTGCAATTAGGAGGCATTATTAAACGGCTGAATGGGAGTTTGGCGCGCGTTTCCTATAAAAAATAGTAATAGCACATAGTCAAAAAACGCATTTCCATCCGATGGTGCTCAATTTCGTACTACATCGACATAACGTTGATGACATCTAGCGCATAATTGAACTCTACTTGCAGCTATAGGTTGATGATATGGGGCTTAGTGGCCTATCAATTTTGACAGCTGAACAAAACTCAATTCTACCGGAGTACTACTAACCTACGAACAAATCACACCTATAGAATAGGTAATTCATCGTTACTTGGCATACATGAAGGTAGAGAAGAATTTAAAGCAGCTGATATTTGTGACTTTGATTATTATGAAGAGCGCCAAAAACACTACACGGGCATCTGAGTGCGCTCTTTATGCGCATTCATGCCTTATTGTGCGGCGTTCTGTCAGCTACACAGTGACAGATGATTTTCGCTAGGTTCTGCTCGGGGTACTAACATCCATTATGCTATATCTAGGGCGTCACTCTTTCATCCTTTAGCTTCAATTTATTTCGTGGACAGAACTGTATGCCAGAGTTTTTCTCTCCTGAGAGAAAAAGAGAAAGATTTTGGTGACTTGTCCTCTGCTACCAGGTTTTTCTGCTAATGACAATACCGCTAAATACCAATCCGATCTACACCAAATCACCGTACCACGATTTGTATTAGTGAACTACATTTCCTCAATCGGATTAACTTGCGGCATATATATCCAAGAGCCGCAAACACAGGATCATGAGCATAGTATCACCCTCTATAAATTACCAAATGGCCTAATAATATGAGTGAGTCAATATGCCGAACCGGCTAACGTGCTAACGTAGGTGTGGAAAGACTTTCCAGTGGTCTCTGTGGCCCGTCTCCTTAGCCAACCTTACCACGCCCATTAATCTTTTACTTTCCTTACCCATTAATGCTCTACTGCCATAGCTACAACTAGGTCTAATCTTTTACCTGAAAATACTTCGAAAAGACGACTATACCATCACTGCCATTTTCAAGAATTATTACAGGATGAAACCGGTGGAGTCCCTCTTCTGGAATAACTGCGCGTAAACGGATTATGTGACAGCGTGTAGCGATTGCACTTTAACTAAATCGTCAATCAGTATCGTCAGGGCTAAATATCAACAAGCCTCTAGCGTTGACAGGTTGTGATTAACTATAGAGGAGCTTATATATCGATGTTACTGCTGCAAGCCATACTTTATATGGTGATACGTCAATTCTACTGGTAAGCCTGCCTTTCTCCTTTTCTGGCAGAATGGTTTTTTACAGTACGCCCGGCTACAGAATAGCCACTAGCAGCTACTAGTGGTTTTGTATCAGGATCGCGCTTTTGCCAACCACAGCCCCTATGTGGCGTTAAGGGGAATTAGCCATATTGTCAGTTGCCATTTCCATCATGCCACCAATCACAACAGTATCTATTTCTACTGTAATCGCTGCATTATAACGCGATGGCGCTATACGGCCTATCTCTAGACCTTTCTTTAAATACACATATCTTCACAACACCTCTGCTACCCTTTCCTCTGGCACAAAGAAAGAGGCGGAAAAGCATTATTAATGCAGACCCAATGATTAGCAAATAATCTCGCGATCACAAAAGCTTCTTACTCTGGCTGGTTATTACCGCCTGAGGTAACAGTATTTCCAGTAGGAAATAACATTGTTACCGTCAGTATAATAAATTATACAGTAAATAAACAATTATTAAACTAATAGAACATTAAAAAAATAAACAAGTAAATATTAAATTATTATCAATAACATGAACGAATTTTTATAAGTGCCATTTTTACATCTTTAATATATTTAGTAATAACTATTGTAGTTACATAAAAATATTTATACTTCTTTTAGAAAAATTTTAAATAGCAGCATAAGAATATATTCTTATCTTTCAAGCTAACTTCTATTTTAATATTTTCTTGCTACCACAACTTAACAGGAATAATAATGGATTAAGAATTTTAAAAGCTTGGCTTTCCGATTCAATGTCAGCAGCTATATGTCATCTAGGTTAAAGGGGGGCTAATAATAGTGGGCTTCATTTCATTAAATGAACACTGCACGCTTTTTTTCTTTCACTGAACGTTATTTCTCTAAAATATTTAATTCTTTCATTTACATCAATCTTTAATATATTCATTAATATTTATCTAAAGGATATCACTCATAAATAAATTTTTATTTGTTTCATCACTATTACTAGCTAATTTTAGTCTTCCAACTTTTGCCGCAGAGCGAAGTATCCGTTAAAAACCGTAAATAAACAGGCACTCGGCACTATTAACGGCACTAGTGCCACTACTTTAAAACTATCTTAAGTATAATATTACTTAGAAAGCAACCCTGAATGATACGAAATATTATGTGATTATCTTTGCGATCGCCAAGAACCATTTGCGTAGAAATACTTTAATATACAGCCTGGAAAGAACCCGTTGTAGCACCCGCTTATGCTACATCTTTTAGGGCATGATACTAAACAACATATTATTCATGTCTGGAGGCGAAAACGATGATACGGAACCCAGAGCTACCGCGATGTACTTGGGCACGCAATGATGCGCTTATGCAGGATTATCACGATACCGAATGGGGCGTGCCGCAGCATGATGATCGCCTACTATGGGAAACGCTAATGCTTGAAGGATTTCAAGCCGGCTTGTCTTGGATTACTGTTCTACGTAAACGTGCCACTTTTCGCGAAGTGTTTTGCGACTTTAATCCGTACCAGGTTGCCGCATTTACTGAAAATGACGTGCAACGTCTTCTCGGAAATCCAGGGATTATCCGTGCCCGTGCAAAAATAGAGGGCACGATTACCAACGCCCGCATCTATTGTCATATGGCGGCTCAAGGAAAATCATTCCGCGACTTTTGTTGGCATTTCACCAACGGTCAAATTCTGGAAGGCGATGGGGTAACATTAGCCACTTCCTCGCCGCTTTCAGTAGAGATCTCGGTAGCGCTAAAAAAATGGGGCTTCAAATTCATCGGGCCAACAATAGCCTACGCCTGGATGCAGGCTGTCGGGATAGTAAACAACCACAGCGCTGAATGTTTTTGCCGGCAGCGATAAACGCCGTTTTGATGAGGTTTATGCCGGATCCTCTCCTATCTTAGCGTGGAATAGAATCTAGAGATACGTCAAATAATGGACGTTGCATGCCTGTTTGATTTGCGGGTGAACTGAACGAATTCTCTAGTTGAGAAGGTATAATCACGCTAATAACATGTGGTTATAAATGTTTTTCAAAGAAAAGTGCCGCGCCTATTCTGCTAGTCAATATTCTCCGTCTAGAATGCCAGTGGCAAAGATAATTTTACAACGCTGCCGAATGGCAGCAATAGATGTCAACACAAAGCGTTAGCGCAAGACCTCAACAACTTCCATCGCCGATGTTTTTTATCCAGCGTTTTATACTCTCGATTGCTCACAAGCTAAAAAAAAATAAATAATTCCGTGCACAATTTCCTCCTTACGGAGATATTTTGCCTCCATCTTCTGCAGCTCCTCCCTCTGCAATCTTTAATTATCCTACGTCCACTCTATGAATTTGGAAACCTTCACGCACAATAATTCCAGCACCTGTGCCCTGAGCGGCAGCTTTCGATACCGAGTTACCACCGAAAGAATAAAATACAAAATTGCGCACTAGACGTCGCCAGAACTTCACTTTTGACTAGCGAGCTGGAGACAAGCATATGATTACCTATCATTAATTTAGTGATATTTAGGACATCCAAACACGATACACCATGAAAATCAAAGTTTCAGTGTAAAAATTTCTCCATTGTTATACACTATCCCAATTTATACTACAGAAAGCTACACGAGCCAACTATGATGCCGTCTAACGAGAAGACGGAATGTATTAAATGGCCAGTAAAATTAATGCAAATCATCATTATATCATTAAGTTTCTACTGAATCTTATATACAAAACAAACCCAATGGCCTTAACCCCCCCCAGAATTAAGGGATGACGATCTGCCTGGTATCACCAGGCAGATCGTCAATGCTAGCAGCTAGCCGCTCTACTTAGCTACTGAAAATCAGATCGCTGGTACTGCGATAGAGTTCAAAACTGGCAATGATCCCCCGCCTTTTCATTCCTAGAAAGAATGAAATGTATCTCTATTTTTATTTAAAACCAATATACATATGTACATGACACGATATTGATTTCTGCCGGCACGGGCTACCAGTTATAAGCTTTTCAGTATGTCCAATGTAGTTTTACGCAGATAACAGAAATGAGCAATCAACTACTTCATTTTCTAATAGAAATTTCTAATTACTTCCGATGGAGGGGCGGCCTATATGGCGATATTGTTATAAATATCTAACTATATATTCCATACCTGTAATATCCTATAAATACTACCTATTACCGCGTATCGGATGCACTGGTTTAGGATAAAAACAGTAGAATTCACTTAGTATTTTGCCAGAAACTCAGTAAATTGCTGGACATCAAGATCTAATGTTGCCGTATACTCCGCAAAAGTCATAAATCTGTTGCTATCATCCCTAACCCTGCTAGGTAGCAAATAAATAGTGCACCTTTCATAATAAATTACCTTAGCGAAAATACAACAAAATACACATTAACACTTTCCATTATTGAGATAACTTTGCCATAATGAACGTCGTACCGTATCTAGCAATATCTCCTTTCTTTAAAATAGAAATTATTAACAAATTTACCATCGGTTAAGGTTAACTTTTTTCTTCAAAAGAATCTGTCTTTAATCAGATCAGAATAGTGAGTGCCAGCAGCACTTAATAGGATCACTATGGATCGTATCAGCGAAGCACTTGAAGATTCCTCTGTGAAACCGTAAGAGACGGTATACATTATTGTAATAAAAGCGGAAGGAATACGGTAACGGAGTACAGGGTGGCACAAGGTAGTGATTTAAAGCGACGTTGAAGCTACGGTTTGCCATTATTGCCAGCGCAATCCAGAAAAATAAAAAAAGACAGCCTCGTTCGTACTGCGACGAGGCTGTCTACAGCTAAAACAGATTCTGTTTCTAGAGGACGACGTTAGTATAATTTTACAAGAAGAATTCAGGCAGCATAACCTGTTTGATCATATTGAGCGATAATCTTGATGCCGTGCAAAAAACCACCTAGCTAAGTATGAACGGTAGGTGCGCGCCTGCCTACATCAAGTAACTCTCAATTGGCAGTAAGCTAGCACAAAAAATATAATTATCAGTGCTACCATAATTACATGCATCTATTAGTATCTGGCGTATTTTTTCTACGCTGTCACTGTTTAGTATTAATGCAAGCAATGGTGCATCATCCGGCCTGACTAATTATTCTAACAGACCATGGCAAGCTTTGACATTATCAGTCAGGTATTTTATACACCCCTTGAACGGGTATATTACGTTGTTGATAGTGATAGTGATAGTGATAGTGATGGATGAAGCCATATGGCACATAAACCCCTACTCTAGACCTTAAACCTGATATTGATAAAAGTCATCGTTTCCGGATAAATGATTTATGCTTGTCATTTCAAAAAAAAGTAGCATAGCACATCACTGGTACAGTTAATATTAGTAATGAGTTAATCACCGGAAAGAGCTGTAAATGTTCCCACCTTCTTTCTGGATAGAATCCGTTAATATCTAGAAGCGAGTCCTATCATACTGTTTTTCACGTTGCTGTAGGTAACATAAATATTATGACGCTATAAGGACATACAATGCTAATATTTTCACTTCTCTGCTAGAGCTCTACATTATTGCCACTAATAATCACAGTTTCTCTCTGGTGCAGAGAGAATAACGAATCCGTTATCAATCTACTGCTACCGATTGACTGATAAGGTAGTGAAGATAGATAACAGCCACAGCACTGAAACGTATAATTTCCAAAAAAAACAATCTGACAGCATTGAAGCCAAAACTAGGTTCTCATACCACTTATCACCGAATGTCAAACCTGCTTCGAATGCTAGCTGTTTGATGATAAAATACTGGACCGATACAATGTTTTATCTCCGAGATAATGAAACGACATCTCGTCGCGCAGATACAAAACCCGCAGACGCTACATTATACTCGATGATGGCGTATTTATGGCGACAAAAATATCATTAACCAGCACTGTAAATTCAAACATTAAATACTGTAAGAATTCTTCTTACTGCCACAACATCCTCTCTAATCTGTTTAGAGGAATCCGATACTATTACTCTGGTGCCCAACTACCAGGACTGAATCCTTACGCATCAAAACCTGCCTTGGAAGCTATCTAAGCCAAATCCGTAAATACTTTCCATGATTTGGTACTTCACTATCAACAGTGTATTACCCATTACCGCACAACACATTATTGTCTCCGCGCTAAGTATTAATCCCTGTGGGACTTTTATGCTCGTTGAAAATCCAATTACTCACCTTTAATCAATTTTATGTCCTACGGCCGGTGTCAAAAAAAAGCAGCATAACGATTGCTTATGCAACGCAGAAATATTCTAAAAGAATAGAATACATGTTGAAAAAAATTATTTCAATTAACGACCTACTACATAACGGTATGCACCGAGATTGCCATACCATAAGTCTGATGACACTTTGCCAATAACTTAATATAGGGGCTTTTTTCTGAGAACAAAGATAACATAAAAAATATCATCAGAGCAGCATGATAAGCAATAAAATGAGTTCGATACGCAGGGCAATAAGAAAAGGCCTGACGCCATGCCGAAAATCTTACTAGTAATACGCTGAAGTGCGCATCATAGCACATTACCCTAAAACAAGATATCCAATAACCACTACCAGGGTAATCATAGGGTAGATACTACCTTTCAACGGCATCTTCAAATGTACGATCAAGAAGCAAGTACAAACGCCAAAACGATGTGCGGGGTACAGGATACATTTTTTGGAGGTAGCAATTCTCTTCAGTTAAATGATGAGTTAGCCATAAGCCCTTTGATGGCTATATATTTACATAAATTTTATAAATTCTGAATTCATCACAATAAATAGGCAAAATAATTTTTTTTTGCATTAAATTTTGGACTTGAATGACTGTTGTTTTAACATATTTAAAATACTAAAAACTTATTTTATAGATTCATTAAATGTGTATAAATTAGGTTACATATTAATAATATTATAAAATAATAAAATTAGATATATAATGGGCTGATCTTTATTTAAGCCTCTATTTTTATTATATTTTAAATTTACAAAATCTTTTACTATACACTTTAATATAGCGCTTTTTAGCTGTAGTATTCTACTTTATCAGCGTTGGGGAAAAATGATGATGTTGGCCAAGGATTATTGATACGCTAGCATATCACGGGCTAGTTCTCTGTGACTGTAGAGATAATTAAAGGCAATATCTTAAAACAACGCTAACAGAAGCATATCAAAATACCTAGATACTAAATAAATAGTATCAACCATCATCAGTATGGTCTTCCGTCACGCGTCAATTGCGTCTTTACATCGGTAGCGATTGTGCGGAAATTCAATCCTAAGGGTATATGGAGCATAGAATAAAATTCTCTGATTGCAGGGTGCCGCGCAAAAGCAGATAGGTAATATCTCTAGTGCTAAATTACCCGGTTGGGTAAGACAGCGGGCCAGAATACCAATCGATGCATCGTATTCAAGGATACCCGTAACCTTACGTATAATACACTGTCGCAGTAAATACCACTACACTAACAGATGGGGCGCTTATAAGTAAATTGCCTAATTTACTCCTCGGGCCTTGCAGCAGGGTGCTATTGCATACCACACCCCAGGGGGCAAGAAAAAAGCTTAACACAATAAACGGTGAAAAAAGTTTGCAAGTCACGCACCAGAACATATCGTGGGTTGTGTGGTATGCTTTTACTACTATAAAGCTTCGTGACAGGCCTTAAAGCTCTATTTTAGCACCAGTATTGCCCAAATTATATATAACCTTATTGATAGGCTTAAAATCAACCAGACACTGTAATACAGTAGCAAGTGCACCTTGACTAAACTTAAACTTCCTTCTTTTTAACCTCAACTGCCTCTAGCCCTGCCATTGATATTGACATTAATGACAATTGTAGTTTTCTGAAAAAATTTAATTATTATTATAGCAACATCAATTATGTTAAGGCTAACAAAATAACTTTGCATCAATGATGACAGTTTCTGTCAGTAAAAAAATCCAGTCTACCATAAAAGGTAGGCGGCATTTTCATGCTTATGGATTTACTATCTGCTATCCAAGCGTCATTTACCGGCATTTGCGCTCAATCCCACTTTCTGGTACACCTATACGGTTTAAACGCCAACCGGTGACCGTATTTCGACTAAAATACGTGGTCAGCTTCCAGAACAGTTGGAGTAGAATATCGGGCATAAATATAGCCAGAATATGGTGTAGAACTACGTCATGTCCTCGTACGCTTTTTGCCGACTCCTTGTGAAAGTCAGTATCTCCAGACGCTTTCCTGGGACTCATTCAATACTGAGATAAAGACTCATCCATAATCCTACAGTTGCTTTTTTTAAGCTTAGTGCCCCCTACAGCATACTACAAGGGTCTCAGGCAATATCCCGGCCTTTAGCTCCTCGAGGATAAAGGTCACAGCCATAGTGCGGGTCATACAATCCTGCTGTAACTGGACTACTTCCTAGACCAGCAGTATACGCACATATCGATAATCTATTTTAGTGATCATTGAAGCTCTAGACCTTTCAATCGAGCAAAGAGACACATTGATGCATGATTACCAGATTATTGGGTGACTTGATGGCAATACTGCACTTGACAGACTTATCGGTCAGCTTTGCTGGGCTTGTCCTACTTGTCCTATAAAGATTTATAGTACCGCTGTTTAAGGATCTCACACGCTTTACCTATATTAAATATTCAATCATCTTAAAGTTAACGATGTAGGTAAGTTATAATGATTACCTATAAAGCAATGATATCTTAAATTTAAGATATCTAAATCAAATGATAAATTTCATTTTCTTATCAAGAATGTAGAAAATATTTTATTAATTTTAATAAAATTAATATACTTGGCATATTTATTTATAACTAGCTAAATAAAAATATTTAAGAGGTATCAATAATGCCTAGTTATTTCAAGAAGGGCCAAAAAGCATATTAGCATTATTAAAGATATTAAAGATAAGTTAGATAGCCTGCTACTCCAACTTCCAAAATAAAAATATTTAATATACCTTTATCAAGTAAAACAATGCTTAAAAAAAGTGTGAAGTAGAATGTGGTAAACTTAAGCTGTAATAAAAGTAAAGCAGCTTAAATAAAGATTAGTATAAGTAGACCCTGGCAGCGCTGCTGCCAGGGTCTACGCACGACGAGAAATGTCGCATCGATATCAGGACTTTTCCCACAGATAGGGTATTTTTTCCCTTTAAACTGCACACTAGACGTAGCGTTAAAGTATTTAACAAAGTAAGAAATGTGTTTTTAGGAACTATTTTAGTTAAATGTATACATTTTTATGACATAGCCACACATTTAACTTTCGATATTTCTCATTTTTTGCTCGTTAACAATAAATTTATACTATAATTACATAAGTTATTAACCTATTTTATAATCAGTGGCTACTGTGTTGTATCAGCTTGATCTACTATTCCTCAGCCACAAGAAGCATTTATAAGCTAATTAACATCATCGATAATAAAAGGAGAGTATATTGCTAAATTTCTCGGGACTAAGTTACTAATTTTCTTTGAAGGAAGGCTGAGGAAAACTTACCTATACTGGCATCCGGAAAATCCCGCACTTTCTCTTCCCGCTGATTGCACCTCTGTTCTTTGGCTATCTAGGCACCTTCATCAAATACCGTGTATTAAGTTAAGCCCTATCTGCCAAGCCAACTGAGCAGTGATAGAGAGAGTGATAAAGACTAATGACGGCGCCTTCACGCAGAGTCCACGCTACGCCTTACAAGCCAAAAGGTAATTTCTTTTATTGAACGTTTTAAATAGCGAGAAACTTTTAATGCCATTAGAAAAAAAATATATCGTTGCACTCGATCAAGGAACCACCAGCTCACGTGCGATAGCACTCGAACACGACGCCAACATTGTCAGTCTCTCTCAACGAGCATTTACCCAGATTTATCCAAAACCGGGCTGGGTAGAACATGACCCAATGGAAATATGGGCCAGCCAGAGCTCGACTCTGCTGGAAGTGCTAGCTAAAGCGAATATCCGCCCCGATCAAATCGCCGGTATCGGCATCACCAACCAACGAGAAAGCGCCATAGTATGGGATAAAGAAAGCGGAAAACCTATCTATAACGCCATCGTGTGGCAGTGTCGCCGTACCACCGAAATCTGTGAGAAGCTAAAACGCGATGGTTTCGAAGAGTATGTGCGCTACACCACAGGTTTGGTTATCGACCCATATTTTACCGGAACTAAGATTAAATGGATCCTCGACCATGTGTACGGTGCCAACAAGCGCGCTAAGCGCGGCGAATTACTGTGCGGCACCATCGATAGCTGGCTTATATGGAAAATGACCAAAGGACAAGTACATGTAACTGATTACACCAACGCCTCGCGGACTATGCTGTTTAACATCCATGAGCTAGAATGGGATGAACGCCTACTGAATATCCTCGATATTCCGCGCGCCATGCTACCAAAAGTACGACCTTCTTCGGAAATTTATGGCCAGACCAATATCGACGGCAAAGGCGGTACCTGTATTCCCATCGCCGGTATTGCAGGCGATCAACAGGCGGCGCTATACGGCCAACTGTGCGTAACCCCCGGTACGGCAAAGAATACTTATGGCACCGGTTGCTTCTTACTGATGAATACCGGCACCAAAGCAATACAATCGCACCATGGTCTTCTGACTACCATTGCCTGCGGACCGCATGGTGAGGTGAACTATGCACTAGAAGGGGCAGTTTTCATTGCGGGTGCAGCTATTCAATGGCTGCGCGATGAGATGAAACTGATGCACGACGTCGCCGACTCGGAATATTTTGCCAATAAAGTAAAAGATACAAACGGCGTATACGTAGTGCCGGCCTTTACCGGCCTCGGTGCCCCGTATTGGGATCCCTACGCTCGCGGTGCTATCTTCGGGATTACGCGTGGCACAAACGCCAACCACATCATTCGTGCGACGCTTGAGTCCATCGCTTTCCAAACCCGCGATCTTATCGAATCCATGCAAGCTGATTTCGGCGAGCAGCTAAAAGCATTACGTGTTGATGGTGGCGCGGTAGCTAATAATTTCCTGATGCAGTTCCAGTCCGATATTTTAGGAACTCTCGTCGAACGGCCAGAAATCCGGGAAGTCACTGCCCTTGGCGCAGCTTATCTGGCAGGCCTAGCGGTCGGCTTCTGGAATGATCTAGAAGAGGTTCGCAGTAAAATGGTTATTGAACGTGAGTTCTACCCCGATATTGAAACCGTGGATCGTAATTATCGCTATGAGAACTGGAAAAAAGCTGTAGCGCGGGTACGCCTGGGAAAAAAGAGATAAAAGTTATTCAATTGCAAGAAGATCTAGCGCTTTATTGCCTATAAGTTTTTTTTAAAACATACGAGAGAGTTTTTTTGCTTTATCCATAGCAAAACAAAAGTTACTTGTCTTCTTCATTCCTCATTTTTTCTCTATAACTTATAGACTACAATTTATAAAATACCTCTTACATGGTGGCAATTTAGAAAAGAAAGTGCAAGACTGTAAAAAAAGTACCAAAGACTACAACTGCCATTGAGCTAGCTCGCATGCTACCTTCGCAGATATGCCAGCGGCGCTACTTACTGGCAGTATGTGGAAGTGATGTAGAGTCATACTCGCTTCAATCATCCCGTACTGTATAGTCAGGTATTCCATTATGAATGTGGGGGGGGTTGAATACCCTACGTTTCCTAAACAGCTATAACTTAGCTACTAAGTACGGGAGCTGACAGCCAACCAGTTTACACCTTATCCTAATCTAGCTAAAATCTACCAGTGACTATTACATCACAGTTTATTAGCCGTAAAGAGTAAACAATAAGACTCAGACTTTGATAGGATTGAAAGATCCCAAAAACACCTACGTATTACCCTGGATGTAAATCTTTATTTAATCCGACAAAGACCACCTTAGTCATCTTAGCGAATACCTGCTAAATCAGATCGTTGGCACCAATACTAAGATAGCGGTAGAGAAAACGCTGGGCCATACGGCACTGGTTCATATCTTCAAGCGCAATACCAGTTATAACTGGGTCAGTCAGGTGATGGCCCTGTAACAACTGCGTGGTAATTTTCACTTTGCTGGCAAAGTGAAAGCCTTATTGTAGATTTTAAAAGACAATCCTGTCATGAGTGTATATCATGATTGAGGTCACGATAAGTATTCCCGATACCTTGTATCAAGCTCTTTAGTAATTAGATACTTCCATATGACAGCGACGCCGATAATAACAAGGTTATGGTGAATACCAATGTAATATATGCGCATTTACCAAAAACGGAGAGTACCATTCCGCCCCATATCATTCTCCCTGCTATAAAATAGCATAACCTTTAACGATCGCTGTCAGCAATAACGCGTCAATCATCCCGACTCAACGATACTAATATGCCCCCTTTCTCATGCTAAATAGCAGTACTCTCAAATTATTATCTTCAGTGCGCAGTGGATGAGTAACAGTTTTATAAAAAATTGTAGCTCTAGAGAGTACTAGAAAACATATCCAGCTTGTTTCCAGCCGGCATATTTTTTGCTTGCACAAGACACATCATCCCCCACCGATATGGCAAACTGACGACGAGAGGAATCGTAAACACAGAAACTGAGTGACACCATCTTATCACAGAATTTTCTACCCATTTCGTAATCGTAGAAAGATTAACATCTATGCCTTTACTGCTTGTACAGCGGTATAATGTTACTCTAAAACCAGTCAGGCAGATTCACGTCTAAATTCAAGATTTAAAAGTTCTTCTTTCATTAAAGAAACCCAATATTCTTCTGAGGTTAAGAATATCATCTCTATTCAAGTAGCTAAATTTAGTATCTCGTTGTAATTAAATGAAAAGTCTAATAAAGGCTCCTAGGAGTTATTTTTTAAATCTACTCAAAGTAGATTCATTCAAATCTAAAATTTAGTGCAAAAATAATTTTTACCCATTTTTTATGACAAATCCAGAGATGATTATCACTCCAGATACTTCATTTTTATTTATATTGTAACTTCTTTATAAGATAGTTTATGAATTACTCTGTATCCTAGCCTGAATCTGTAGATTTAGCTAAATAAGGCTAAAATGATGTTAGCTATCATGGTTCAAATAAATTATAACAGTAGTTTCTATCACCGTGGATTTTATTAGATAATTTTATAAAATAACCTGCTGTGAGCAGCAGGTATCAAAATAAGACCTTCTAAAAACAGATGGAAATTACTAGTCAGTTTATCAGCAAGACTGTAAAATATATCTAAAAAAAATCCCTAAAACTCACCCTAAAACTCACTATGATCAACCCTTATCCATTTAAATATGATACAGCATCATCCATGACCATTTTATCTAGTGAGTTAATTGGTGATATGTCACAATATTTGACATATCTATTGAACCTTGTTTACAGAAGGATTTAATAGTTAGTTAGTGCACACATATAAAAGGTATTGCTTGTGTAACCAAGGTTAACACGTCGTATCAAAGAAACAGGTTCCTTCATGACCCAATACTGACTGGTTTATGATTCACACTAAACATGCAACTTCCAACCTAAGACCTGTGTCTGTTCTGTTTTTTTTATTTACCGTAAAACAACATAATGATGTAAGCAATGAACCATTTTCCTTTTTAATAAAGGGAGTATGTTTCATTTCAGCTATACGTTGTTTTATCAACAACAGCACAAAACAGTTTTCCTACATGCAAGCAGGGGTAGCAGATAGCTATAAAGACCACTTCATCTATATAACAGAGGAGGTGGCAGCTAATAAAGTTTTTTATCCAGATAAAAGGAGACCAAATTAACAGCGTGCATTGTGATAGCGCGTACACGGCATTCTCGCTTATTTTAATTTACTTTCTAATGGCATTTACCATGCTAATTTTAATCTATGAGAGAAAAAGAAGACAAAAATGGCATCTGCCATCTTCCAAAATAAACCCATGGAACAGGTAATGTCTGCTAACTTTGTTTAGGATAATCAATGCGAGAAACATCCATCTTAACCAGTATCATGAACTAGCCCAGGTATCAAGGTGACACCATTTACGATCTCTATTATTATAATATATAAGGCAAGATTTGCCGTAGATCGGATGGGTTAAAAGAACATGCTCAACGATACCAATGGTGACCGTCACGAAACTGGCATTTTATTAAGGGAGAGAATTAACCCGGCACAGCGCGAATAAGTCAAGAGTGTAAGGCCATAGATGGACTTTTTATCTATGGCTGCTACCTTAGAGTAGCAAGATTATTATCATAATGCCTGATTCAGGCAGCAGGGAGCGTCCTTTATTTTATAAAGTATTTCTGAAAAAAATATCCAGGTCATTATCAATTTAAAACTGAAAAAGCGAATAAAGTGTCATTCACGATAATATAGATACCTCGCCGTTGCGTTGCAGCAACGCGCCTTGCAAAAGTATAAAAAAGTGACGGTATTTATACCGTGTTTAGATACTCCTGGAGCATTTATAAACCGCCAGAACAGACCACCGGAAGTATCAAAAAAAATCGAACCCACAGCAGGTATAATTTTTGCACGAGATATAGCAGCAACCGCAACTGTGGCCTCGAATGGTAGATACTGCTACAGAGTAGCCACAGGGTTTCTAGTATCTTGTATCTTATTGCTAAGAAGAGGCTTCAGATAGATATGTCAAGTTGGCGTAGAATTTATGATATCTTATTAAATTTAGCGTTAAAGTTACTGGTAAAAAGTAAAATCATTCCGGCTGATCCGCGCGCTGAAGTTGGCCTTGATCCTAGACAGCCCATGATGTATGTGCTACCCTACAATTCCAAAACAGACCTGTTTACCCTGCGTATACAATGCCTAAAACAGGGTTTACCAGACCCACTAACACCGCTTAATATCGACGGTGTCACTCTACCGCGTTATGTCTTTATTCATGACAGACCGCGCGCACTGACGTGGTATGCAAAAAAGTTACAATCCATTTCGCTGTTTCATCACTACCTTGATCTGCACCACTCCAATCCTGAGCTGGACGTACAGTTAGTCGCGGTGTCAATTATGTTTGGTCGTTCACCTGGCAGAGAGTCGCAAACATCACAGTCGGCACCACAGTTGCGTTCGTTAAGCAGTATCGGAAAGTTCTTTGCAGTACTATGGCTTGGGCGCGATAGTTTCGTGCGATTTTCACGGCCCCTATCGTTACGCTATATAGCCACAAAGCACGGTACCGATAAATCTATCGCAAAAAAACTAGTTCGAGTAGCACGTATTCATTTTGCTCGGCAACGGCTAGTGACTGCGGGGCCACGCCTACCGGTACGCCAGGATTTATTTAATAAACTTCTAGCATCTAAAGCCATTGAAAAAGCAGTTGAGGATGAGGCGCACAGCAAGAAGATCTCGGTAGAAAAGGCGCAACAAAATGCGATTAAACTTATGGAGGAAATCGCTGCTGATTTCTCATATGAAGCTATTCGCCTCTCCGATCGGATTCTTGGCTGGACCTGGAACCGCCTGTATCAAGGGCTACATGTACGCAACGCTGAACGGGTGCGTCAGCTAGCTGAAGAAGGGCATGAGATTGTTTATGTGCCATGCCACCGCAGTCATATGGATTATCTCCTTCTTTCCTATGTGCTTTACCATCAAGAGCTGGTGCCGCCACATATTGCCGCTGGCATTAATCTTAATTTCTGGCCGGCAGGGCCAATTTTCCGCCGTTTGGGTGCATTTTTTATTCGCCGCACGTTTAAAGGCAACAAGCTTTATTCCACGATTTTCCGAGAATACCTGGGCGAATTATTCACACGCGGCTATTCAGTAGAATATTTCGTTGAAGGTGGCCGTTCCCGTACAGGACGCTTGCTGGAGCCGAAAACCGGAACGCTGACCATGACTATCCAGGCCATGTTGCGCGGTATCAAGCGTCCTATTACGCTAGTACCGATTTATATCGGCTATGAACATGTCATGGAAGTGGCGACTTATGCCAAAGAATTGCGCGGTGCGGATAAAGAAAAAGAAGGACTTTGGCAAATGATGCACGGATTGTGTAAACTGCGCAATCTTGGCCAGGGTTATGTCAACTTTGGCGAACCCCTACCCCTGGCGACCTGGCTATCACAACAGGTGCCTCAGTGGCGCGATACTGTCGATAATACAATAGAAACACCACGTCCCGCCTGGTTGGCGCCGGCAGTGAACAAGATTGCTATCACCCTTATGATGCGTATAAACAACGCTGCTGCAGCTAACGCTATCAATTTGTGTTCTAGCGTGCTGCTGGCTTCTCGCCAGCGCTCGCTTACTCGCCCCCAGATGCTGATACAACTATCCTGCTATCTTGAAATACTTCGCAATGTGCCTTATGCGCCAGATGTAACAGTACCCGATCTAACGCCGGAGGCATTGTTAACCCATGCACTAGCGATGAATAAGTTCACTATTGTGCATGACACCATCGGTGATATCATCTGCTTATCACGCGATCAGAGCGTGTTAATGACCTATTATCGCAATAATATTCAGCATCTCTTAATTCTGCCATCACTGGTGGCAAGTATCATTTTAAGCCATCCTGGGATCGAGCACGCCTGGCTGCAACAGCGAGTCACGCTTCTCTATCCGCTGTTAAAAGCAGAGCTATTTATGCGGTATTGCAAGCAAGAGTTACTGTTAGTTATCGATAACCTCATCGCCGAACTGACGCGTCAAAAGCTAGTAGACGTAAGGGATACACGGCTATATCCGGCGCAAACGTGTATACATGTTTTGCAACTGCTGGCCGAAAATGTCAGCGAGACGCTGCAGCGATATGCTATTACCTTTTTATTATTAAGCAGCAATCCGCAGCTTAACCACGCAACGCTGGAGAAAGAGAGTCGCATTATGGCTCAGCGGCTATCGGTACTACACGGCATTAACGCGCCGGAATTTTTTGATAAAGCAGTCTTCTCAACACTGGTAGCGACACTGCGTGCTGAAGAATATATCAGCGACACCGACGATGCCATTGACGAAAAGATTAGTGAGATGTGCGATATTCTAAGTCAATTAATCACTCCTGACGTGCTTTGCACCATTGAAAGTGCTAGGTTAATGGCAAAAAAGACCGTCTAGTGCAACTAGTGCAACTTTGCTAGCGGAATAGCGACTACGCTAAGATTTACACTCCGTAGCTAGGCTTATAGTATTAATATCACCTTTCTAAACATCTTTGCCGACGCTAATCACTGATGATGTTATTTTAATAGGCACTAGTGAGATCTACCTAAAGACCGGAAAACTTGCTGGCACAAACAAGTACCGGGCAGAAAGCGCAATGAAGTGTATTTTAGACAAGGGTTAGTGAGGTAGTAAACTCAATAAAATACCGATAAAATAAGCATCCCGACAAAATTATTGTTTAAAATGCCCGGAAGTAAGCATTCCGTTCACGGGTGGCGATAAGCTTTTACTGCCGAAGGAATAATCCTGAAGCGGCCGCCAGATCTAGATAATAGATCCTGCCAAGTCCAACCTGCTAGGCGATAACGCCCAGCAGAAGTAACGTCGCTAATTGAAGAAATTTAATGATAAAATTATTAAAACGCCCAAAATAGAATAACAGTAAATTTAACGCCCTATGCACAGATCATCATTCAGATCCACCATGGCATATTAAGTATCATAAGCCACCGTCCAGGTAATATTCGCCAGGAACAGCAACCAACATATTAAAGGTAAAACTTAGTGAACGCCATCGGTATCGACTAGCCAAACGCCACACCCAGCACTAGCATTAGCACTAGCTGCAGCAAATACCTATACCGCTTTATATAAACGAGTGTAGGCAGGCTAACATCCAGAGCACACCGAACAACAGTTTCACTTCTTTTTTTCACTTATCGCGCAGCTAAGCAATGGCAGGGCAAGTACGTTGAATATAACTATCTAATTTATGGTCCGCATAATAATTTATCACACAGCTGGTGGTTGCATGCATGAAAGACAGCTATAATGAACACCGTTAATATTCCAAACACGGGTATAGCTCTATTACCCACTAGCCATATTAAAATCTATAAGGTCGGCCACAGCAAGAGGAGTAATAGGTTGATCGATTCGCATCAAACAGTACCACGCCTGCCATCTATCCTATGTTAGATTATGATCCAACAGAGTTCTCCTTATACTTTTTTTGTAGAGCCATTGCTGATATTGATATACAGCGGACAGTTGAGTTAAAATACTTCCATCAATAGTAAACAATTGCGCCTCAAGAAACCACAGGTAAGGCACGCCTCGCCTATAATCTTTGCTAACTTGCCTCTGAGTTATATAACGTCTTACGACGGCGTCGGGTGGCACCATAGCAATTTATATTCCTAGGTTCAGTACCAGCGCAGTTAAACAAGAACGGCTATAATTATACAGTATTACCTCCCGGAGCCAGAATCACCCACAATCTGCCAATAGTGCCGCCCCACTTCGATCTAGGCGAGGCTAAACCATTGACGATAACGCCGGATGCAGATTTTATCGCAATCCTTTTAAAACATTGAAGTTATTGACTGTGCTCAGTTAGAGCTAGTTTTGCATAAAGTCATCATTGCACCGCACTGATGGCTATTGGCAACCAGTGGATAAAATCAAATAGCGCCATTATGTCCTGACTCTGAATAGAGTTTACGCTCCCTCTATTCACAGAATTCATTGTAGCCCAGAGCCTTCGCCTATTGACAATCCCATGGATATAATTCAGCACTTCATGCACACACCACGAGCTACAGTAGCCGGCAACGATAAAAAATAGACGCACGCAGGGATAAAAAAAAGCAGCGCATTGAGAATTATTCTATCGGAAAAAGACTTTACAGAAGAGACATATGTAATGGCCTACTAAATTTAACAATTTAGGTTAAAGTAATATTCTTACCACGAAATCTTTGTGAAGTTTTAATTATTTATAAACTCTTAAGTTAAACAATGAGTTAAGTGTAAGTATTTAAATAGCATGCCCTGGATATATTTTATAAACTCTTAAGTTAAACAATGAGTTAAGTGTAAGTATTTAAATAGCATGCCCTGGATATATTTTATAAACTCTGTACTCATTAAAAAAGTAAAAAATGATTTTCTATACTAAATTCTGAATTTGAATGACTGGGTTTGAGCAGATTTAAGAATATTTCTCTAAAGGAAACTCCATTAGGCTTCTCCTCGTTTATCGACTAAATCTTACTAATTGCAATCACTACTTTTGAGTCTATTTGAAAAAAATAAAAAGCCAGTCTAGGCTGACGTATTTCTTACATGGAATACTCTACAAGAGAGTACAAAAGATGGTTCCATGCCTCTATTCCATACCTCTAATTGAATAATTATGTAATGTTGAGAAGGATAAAACCCATTTAGTTTCAGTAGCTCTAACCCTTCTATTACCTATTAGTTAAGGCAGGCGAAAAATTTCTCTATTCATATCGGAAATTACTTATTTTCTTTTGTATTTTACAATTATGCGACTATACACCAATGGCTCCTGCTCAAGCGTGAAGTAGAAAGCCTTGACCCGATGCTATAAAAAGATTGTTGAGGCGCGCATGATGCTGGTACAAGCAGTAATCCGGTCATGGGTATACTACACATAGTATATAACCCACATAACGGCAGTGTGACCTTTATCGCCAAGGAGTTAAAGGCACAGATAATATTGCAGAGGCCATGTAACATTTAGCTAACACTAAAAGTGGTGCATATCTGATACTCAGATAGACCTTTATGCCAATGACCCTAGCTCAACGAGTGTACCCGTTACCTGGTAAGCTTAAGGTTCTCACTAACAGAAAATACCATTGTAGTATACAATAATACATGGCGTTAATTCTATCCAGAACTACGGAAAACTATTCTTTGTATACTTCAACAACAGCGGAGAGACCAACAAGATGTTAAATGCGGATATCACCGGGATTTCCCCCCCGGCTATTATATTGAGCATATTACCAATATAATAGCCCTGAACCCGCAGGTGCGGCATGATTCAGCGGACTGAAAGGGGTTCTGCTTGGCGCAGGTTAGACTGCGATTTAGACCTATAACAAGCTAATTGCCAACCTTAACGGGGGTTGGAGTGCAGGAGAAAAACTGCTTAGTCCATTGAATACACTGCACTAGGAGAAGAAGTTGAACCTTATCTAGTAGAAAACACTGGCGATATCACCCACCCAACAACTGACAGCAATTGATAAACGTTATTAAGGAGAGAGGGGGATACAGCGCTTATAACTACAGCCACGAGCAGAGCACAATTCTAAAAAAGCTCAACAATAAATTGATAATACTTGCCTCCTACTGTAAGGAGGTGTTACCTAAATCAGAGACAATATTGAATACCTGATAACAGGTAAATTGCGTAAGATGTTTTATATGGTAGAAGAAAAACGTATACCCCAGTACGTCTAGGTTGAACTGCTGAAGAATCAGTATTTTTTCTAAGAAACTGATTGAGGTAAACAGCCATATTATACAGGTAATCTATGACATTCACAAACCTGATAATATTATTATTTACCAGGTTTGTTGCGCTCATCTCTGCACAGCGCTCTAAATGATAATACTACTTCGCTGGTATCAGTTTTCATAGTGAAAAAACATTGAAAGCACACACCAAACATTACATCAAACTAGCAAAAAATAAAAATTTAAGATGTAAAAAAATTAGTAAGCTTCCAGATAAGGAAGCATTAAGAAACGTGACTATTTCAGAATATTTAATGAGTATTAAAAAATAGTAATATTAATAAAGTCAAGAGCGCGCTACGGGATTTTCTTGATCGCGAGACAATTCCGGGGAAGCTATTGTACTAGCGACATACACCATACGACTACTGCTCAACCTGAAAAGCTCACGTGAGGAAACATGTCAAGCTCTATTATCCAGATTGAGGGTAGCGTTAAACTTGAAGTACAGAAGAAAAGAGAGAATGCGAATATTTCACTGCCATTCTGGATAGCCTGCTATTGAACGATGAAGTCTCAGATAAATCGCTTGCACCAGAGATTGCGTCTCTTTCGCGAACCATTCACGATAGATAATTACCACCGCTTATTTCAATTACCTCCTAGGATGGCTAGGACAGGCACTATAGTAATTATGGGAAGGATATTCGTGACGTTAATAGACCGCTATGCGGAAATGTTAATTTTTCTTAAATAAGAAAAGTATATCAATTCTTTCATAAAGAAGCATCCACCAATAATCATCTTATCGCTACAATTACGCAGTAAAAAGGCACTTATAATCTTTAACGAGGGTAAAGGATGTTATATATTGCATGATTATGAGTCATTTATCCGTATTGAGCATCATACTCTTCTGTGTGCAATTATTAAAAGAGTTAAGGAGATTATATCACCGTTAGCAAAATACTAAAGATACTTGTAATAAAAGAAAGGGTATTTATAAAAAAGTGGATATAATATTATTTTTTGTCAGACTCATTCACTATATTAAAATTACCATAAAAGTTGAAATTAATATTATTTTCAGCAAAACCTATTAGTGTTGATGTAAATATAAATGGCAGTAGTATAGGTAGTAAAGTTAAAAAAAGTAAAGAAACTCAAGTTTATTAATGATGCACTTGCTACCGTATTATCATGCGAGGTGATTTCAAAGCTATTAATAAAGACTCTATCGCCACTATATTTAATAAGAGAGGTCATCATGTCTACTAGCTTACATGATAATACGGTTACTGCTGATTACTGAAAGAGTATACCAAGAGTGCATTGATACCAAAGACCCATAGCAAAGCCCATTGATGAATAGCGTGGCACGCTGGTCAAAATTATTAGTAAAACTATTTTTGGACGCACACCCAGCCTCTCTATGAAGTACTGAGAGATTTTAAATAGTGTACGGAGTTAATACCTATATCATAATGCAAAGTATTCTGTATTGTTTTCAATTAATTCTGTACTCCTTTAAATTATAAAAGTTTTTTTATTTTGAACAATTCATAATTATTTCTAAAAATAGAATTAAGCGAAATTATAGAAGAATGCACTTATGTTTACTATGACGCTTATTGCTTTCCAATAAATATTTAAGTTAATAATATTAAAATAACGGTCTTAAAAAATATCTCATTTCCTAGATATAATTAAAATTATCATTTTCCTGCTATCTTTATGCTTAAAGGCATGCTGTCTACTATCTAGTACTAGCCAGCAAGAAGTATTTCCCAACCCCCCTTTTTTTGACTCGAGCGCTGCCTGTACCAGCATCATGCGCGCCTCAACAATCTTTTTATAGCATCGGGTCAAGGCTTTCTACTTCACGCTTGAGCAGGAGCCATTGGTGTATAGTCGCATAATTGTAAAATACAAAATAAAATAAGTAATTTCCGATATGAATAGAGAAATTTTTCGCCTGCCTTAACTAATAGGTAATAGAAGGGTTAGAGCTACTGAAACTAAATGGGTTTTATCCTTCTCAACATTACATAATTATTCAATTAGAGGTATGGAATAGAGGCATGGAACCATCTTTTGTACTCTCTTGTAGAGTATTCCATGTAAGAAATACGTCAGCCTAGACTGGCTTTTTATTTTTTTCAAATAGACTCAAAAGTAGTGATTGCAATTAGTAAGATTTAGTCGATAAACGAGGAGAAGCCTAATGGAGTTTCCTTTAGAGAAATATTCTTAAATCTGCTCAAACCCAGTCATTCAAATTCAGAATTTAGTATAGAAAATCATTTTTTACTTTTTTAATGAGTACAGAGTTTATAAAATATATGCACATGCTATTTAAATACTTACACTTAACTCATTGTTTAACTTAAGAGTTTATAAACAATTATAACTAAAAAGCCTCAATAATGCTATTTTAGAAGGTTATCGATCGTAGATTGCAACTTTATCTCGACAAAACTGTATATCTCAATCCTGTATTATAGCGACAACAAGCATAATCTCTACTCGCTGGAGTCTAACAAGAAAAATCAGATGGGCAGAGTAAAATGGTTAAAATTTTCTGTGCCCATCTGTAGTTTTAGCAATCTTTTCTGGAGAAAAAAACGATGAACCGTGGCGCGCTAATTGAATATTACGGTTCTCTTTATTGGACCCTTCATAAAAATGAACGAGCATACAAATCAGGACGATAAGGGGAATGGCTGCAGGTGACCTATTATGATAAGAATCAGTACTCCTATTTTTTTAAAGTACAATAGTAGTCTTCAAATACTAGAGCCGCTTACATTGCTCCAAAATTAAGCGACTAACTAGGTTTTTTTTTGTTTGCTTAGCGCCAGTAATTCCGGTAAAATCCTGCTTGCTTACTGAAAGCAAATTTATTTACCTGACGCCAATTTAGTCTTTATAGCAGGTTTAATTTTAGGTTTTTAAAAAAAATATGTTAACTATTAACGCTATAATTCGTAAAAATAAGGGCAAGGGTGCAAGCCGCCGCCTACGTCTTGCGAACAAGTTTCCAGCTATCGTTTACGGCGGCGGCGAGGCACCGCTTGCTATAGCAATAGATTACAATATCGTTCTTAATACCCAAAATAAAGAAGGTTTTTATACCGACGTTCTAGCTCTAGTAATCGACGGTAAAGAAAGTAAAGTGAAAGTACAGGCAGTACAACGTCATCCGTTCAAAGAGAAACTGACCCATATCGATTTTATTCGCGCCTAAACTCGAATAACGTGAAAAAGAAACCTCGTGCCATGCGCGAGGCAGCTTTTACCATGCACTACTTCAAACGCTTCACGATCATCAATATCTTCCATACATCTATCCCAGGTGTATCAAATCCTCCTTATCCGTTTTTTAATTTATTTAACAATCTATCCTTTCTACTGTTTTTTAAAACCTTCTTAATCATTAAATAAACCATCACCTTACCTGCTGATGCAACTACACTCTCGATGAGGACTTCATTGACTTCTTTTATCGCTCTAAAGCTGCCAGAGCAATAATCCTGGCTGACGGTCCAAAAATTCTTCTTTTGTATTCCGCAGCGTCAACTTCCAAATTTTCCACTAACGCCTCTTATTTACATCGCTTCCCTTTACCAGTGCTACACAACCGATCCCATTTCCATATTTGTAGCGCTAGTAAGGGGAAATAGGCTTCCCATCATCAACAAACACTTGTATCTAAATTGGATTATCTTATTGTTTCCTTTTGTTATAGAAGTAAATCGTGCCACAGCCACCTACAGTAAACGCGGTTGCGCTAGCCTGCTGGTTGGCGCCAATTTAATTAAAGAGTGCCGTCTCTTTTCAGTACGCTCTTCGGTTTCTCCTCTAAGGCGCAATACTTTAGTCATAAAATCTTAGTCAGCGTTATCAATTAGAGAGTAAAACTGTGTTTACCGTCGTTTCCCCGCTATGGAAGGAAGCAGGATTTTTTTATACGCAATACCTAACACCGCAATACAAATATAACCTTAATATGATTTACTGATAATAAAGTCCTTTCTCTATCTGAGAATACTCTCCTGTAAGGTCTTTAATATTATTCAATATTTTATTGAGTTTTTGTTCAATCCAACCGAAACATAGTTATTTTTTATTCATATTCCTCTTCAAAAAAGAGCCAGTGCCGCTTCCTTTTAATTAAAATTAACTATTTTTGATTATCGTTTCAATTTTTTTATACTTTAAAATAGCATTATAAACATGAAAGGATCGATAAGCATTCCACGTCTTTTTGATAACATCATTACGTAGGTCCTCGGAACATTTTTTTTAGTTTCCGTAAATGTCTGGCTAAAAGATTTATTCTTCTTAATATAATTCTCAGGCGTAATAAGACAAGATTTTTTTCAACCTAGCTACTGCTAGTTAATATTTTATGCTTAATGAGAAATTTGTTTATAAACAAATAATGACCCATAAACTTCAGTGACTATTCTTATTAAGAGCCATGATAGATTGATATAATTCCTTAAGAACAGCAATCGTAGTGAGGTAAGCATTTTCTACAATTTAGATATCAGTATGTCATCCATTCTTTCATACAAATCTGCTTCAGCTAACCGTTTTACCCGTACATTACTACAAGAAATAGCGGTACTCGGACGCTAACATCTGTAGTATAATACTCTGTAAGAGATAATGAAACCCGGTGGAAACTAATAATTTTGGCGGTACTCTTTTATTTTTTTTCAGAAAGGTTCCGATAGGATTATTTACGCTTAAAAGCGTTTTAATTTAAAAAACGTGCATCATAACCTATTATTTTATTTCAAAAAAAATAATTAATGTATTTATTTTACAGAAGCTATATAGCTGCGTTACCCAAAAATACCGCATGTAGTTAACGATGATTTAAAATATTACAAACGTTACTTCTTATTCTTAGAATAAGTTAATTGATCGCGTAGATTTAGCGGCATCCTCTTCATCATCAATATGTCTATCACAAGATCCTATGGAATACGTTTGTTAGTAAATGCGTATCGAAATTAAGCGTTATCCTTACCGCTGCTGCCAGCGTCTTTAGTGAGCTCTCATAGCATACCGCAATTAACTTGGAACGTTTCCTCTATCGCAGAACCCTTCTCGCCTTAGAAGGGCTATAAAGTTTTATCAATCACCAACTCTGGAATAGCAGAAAATTTCACTAGCGTAATCTCTTCGTCGGCCTGTAATTATCCTTTACAATGACTATGCACCTGCTAATTAACCTATTGCCGTGGTATATTATCTATATAGCGCCGCATCGGTGCAGTAGTAATTGACCGTCTGCTATAGCAGCAGACCACAGTTTTTCACTTTAATGTTTAACCATCAAGTACTGAGAAAGTCCATAAAAATCATAAAATTTCCATTCTATAGCCCTTCCAGAAATCTTCAATAACGTCTGAAGGCCAGCTAAATTTTCTACTCGGTCAAATCAATGCGCTCCATAATATTCATGTTATGCATATCTTAAATACTGAGCACTGCTGATATCTAACTATTCATTGAACACATACTCTAGCAGAAACCCCCTCTTGAGCAGCGCAATAATCAAATACGCTACTGAAAATGCTAATACTGGCAAACAGGATAGTTCCCGCCTTTGCGAAACAGATATTTTACTATCTCAATTAGTAAGTCGCAGCGCACCTGAAAGCAATAAAGTTTTTATTTCCACAATAACAATTTCGAACAGCGTTTGCCGATTCACTCTAGCGCGAAATACCGTAGGCTTTACTCTTGGTACTGTAATATACGATACGGGCTCGGCCATCATCTCTTTCACCGTCAGTGAAACATCAAGCGAGTATTATATAGCACCAGCTTTAATATATATGTTCATCGCCCTTAATCATTCTATACAAAGTAATATGGTCAATATTTAGACTCATATTCTATTTTCCATTCTGGTCAGCTGTGCATATTCAAAAACCAAATTTCCCTCCACTATAACTATGTTGTAGCCAGCCAGATATAACTGAAAGCTAAACAGCACAAAGATTAGAAACGATAAAGTACGGAAAAGTAAATTTAATACGGTAAGATATAAAACTTTGATAGCCAGATAGATGATATTGTACAAAAATACTGTTATAGTGTGACGAACAAATAGAGGTCCTGCTTATCGTACTAACCGCAGCACTGGAAAATATCATACGCCGACTGATCCTACTCTAATGATCTTAGAGAATATGAATATCTGTTCAACATCCGCAACACACTAGAGACGCATAATACGCCAGTTATCATTCACCAACGCACTTCTAGCGTTAGTGCCGCGCCCCAGAACCCATTAATTAAACATAAAATAAGATACAGCATAGTGACAAAAAAGTCAGCGATATCATAATAAAGTATTCCAAATGATCAGTTGATGTCACTAATTCACTCTTTTTATGTTTTGCTTATCCTAGAGTGGTTATACACACACTTCATTAGTTGTCTTAATCATTCCAGCTTCCTTGGCTTCACATTATATTCTCTGGTGATATTTCTCCTCACTTTTGTGGTGATATTGCAACGATTATTGCATTTTTATATTCCATCCCCTCCCGAGAGGCTAACACTACCTACCACTGCTGTACAAGGAGGTCTTAACCTGTTTCCATTAATATCTCAATCAATACTATGAAACTAGTAATAACCCCGAATTAAACCGAGCTGGCCCATGACAACTAACTGATAGTTATCGGTATTCTGGTTATATTTCTAGTGGAAATACTTTTAGCACCAAAAGCTGGCAAAAATTACACAGCCTCAATCGCTATAACATCACCAAACCGCTGACCGTGCTATTTATTGGCGCCTTTTGTACCTCGTATTTGATATATATCCTAGGCGGATAAGAACTCCTACTGCTCTATTAATATAATATGCAGCATAATAATCTTCTACCATCCTATCTGGTGGGTGGCTGCGCGCCGTTTTCTGGAATGCTGCGGTCTGGTTAATCTTTAAGCGGCGGTTGGCTAATAATAGCCTAACCTAAAGCTGAAACAATGGAATATCCCTTAAGCTCAATGAACTTTAGCGACAAAGATAGTAGTCTGAACCTACTTGTTATTACCACCGGAATATTGCGTAATGATACACTAGACCAGAAAATGCCGACACTGAGGTCCTTCGCCAAACCGCGTGTTTTACGCATCACTATAGCAGTAAGAATAAACTGTATACCACCCCTGTTCTGGTTGTTCTATAGTATTTAGCCCCTATCTGTAGAAGGGACTCCTGGCCACGCGCAAATCCTCGGAACTTTTAGATACACTGAATAAACAGGGGTGTCAGTTCAGCCTGTTTGCCTCTGACAGTTTTCGCGATCCACTATATCGGCAAGACACTCTTGATCTATTTTATGTTACCAAGACTCGCCAGGAAGAAGTACGCGCAAAACATCAGATAGTGACAGGAAAATGGCACGATAGCTACAGCAGCAGCGTATCACGCTAGCTTTCCTGTATATCATTTAACAACACCAATGTCAGTAGTAGTTTAGTTAACACGCCATATTTCACTCATCGATATCAACAAGGCGTGCAATATCTGGACAACACTTTGGAAAAAGTGCTAGAAATATTTTGTGCGCACGGCGATCTGGATAATATGCCGGTTCTAATCACCACCTCACCGAGGTGGTGATTAGATAATAATAGCTGTTGGAGAGGGCGCGCAGCGGAATCTGTTTTAACTGTGTACAGCTGCAAGTACCGCTGCTGTGATGGTGCATTGGCCCTGAACATCGCCTAGACGCAGGTCCTAATGAAATTAACTAATCACAATAATGTCACCGTTACGCTCACGTAACGTCTATTGCATTCCAGTAATCATATCAGCTATTATACTATCCCCCTTAAGGTAGGATCTATTCGCTCCACGTCGCTACAATGATTTGATACTGAGTAAGTGCAGAGAGGAGACATCAGCTAGAGCTATTATTACCACGCTGCGTAAAACTCTTTCCTGCTGAAAATAACGGTAGTTACCGAACTTAGACGTCAATAATAAGGAGTTGTACCGGAAACAACTTAACTAATGCTGTTACTGCAGATACTGAAAAATAAAACCGCTTTATTCTCAACTAAACACTTAAAACTAAAAAAGTCATTTAAAGCGGCTCTCTTGCATTGATGGTAGGAACGAGTAATATAAAACACTCATGAACTCGGCATGTAGCGCAGCCTGGTAGCGCACCGTCATGGGGTGTCGGGGGTCGGAGGTTCGAATCCTCTCATGCCGACCAAATTTATCAAAAATAATTGTCTGTAATTTTTTATCTGTAATTAGCGCTACCGTAAGTGTAGCGCAGTGGATTGATAACCTTTGCTATTATAGCTGAAACATTATGCTCAGGAGACTACTAACGTAAAATACTATTTATAACCGGCAAAATATTAGTGCCAAATGACAGCAATGGGACCATTTCTTGCATGCAAATTGGTATACCACCTAGAATCAATAAAAACATAGCATTATTAAATATCTTGAAAGTCAGAGCACCGTAGTTACCTCTTCGGAGATCTATATAGATGATACCGAGCCGCAATATGAGCGCCGTATAAGCTTTACTATTAGCTAGTAAGCAGAGCAATAGCGAAAAATGTTTACCTCATTAGACTGATACACAAGTATCTCTTTGATGAGTAACCGCAAAAGAGCTTCGCAGTATAAGAGGCTCAGAAATAACTCCCCCTCGCGTCACGAAATATACCCCACTACATCCAATACTTTAACTATTATTATTCCCTCATACCGGTGTTTTATTTTTAACAATTGAAACAGATTTTTGGCGGGCTTAATATATCATTTAATACTGTCGTTAGCAGAAAAACAGAACTGTAACATATGCGGCATATTTTACCTAATGTGAAACACATTCTTACTATTTTGACTGAGCTGTATTTCTTGCTGATATATGCTAGTCTAGCAGACTATCACCTAACGATCGCTAAATATTTCACTAGAAATATAGGTGTATTAGTAGTAGATTAAAGAAACACAAAGTTTATACTTATTGGTAGCGACCTAGGAATTTCATCTCCATTTGTGAGAAAGTATTATTATAAGCCAGCTATAGTAAATGAGCGTCCATGTGGAAACCGCGGGCCTATAATAGCCACCTATTTAAACCGTTATGGGAATATAGTCGAGCACTGATTCTGACCGGCGGTTAATTCAACCGATTAACGATCTGGTGATTATTGTATTCCGCGCACGAATATAAACTATGCTCCGGCTACGGTAATTTTGGCGATTCTGATAGAGTATTGGTATACCAGTTTTCTAAATAGGAATTAGTAGGTGAAAAAAACTTTTTGATAAAAGTAGACAGCACTTGGCCGGCGCTTCCTTAATATAAATACAGCTTAATCTCCCTCCCTAACACTCTTATGCTATTTTCCTGTTTTTTTTACCTTGCGAGAAACGGGATTTTGGTTACTTCTTCCCTACTGTTATTTTCCGGAACCTATCTAGAACCTATAACGCTGACGCCAAAGTGGTATACTTACTCCTTATTCAACACTATATAATTAAGTTAGTGATGACCCGTATTCTACTCCTCATTAGGAGCAGCTTTTTTTCAACCATGAATGCCGCTACACAAACTAGCCGCGCTATCTGATGGAGTCAATTTATGCCAATCTGGCCTGCAAATTGATACTCAGCAGTCATCAAATAGTCTGTTATCCCACAGAGTTTTACTACCACTACTAACCCGATATAAATACGCAGGCAGCTAAGATACGGCGTCGGCATACTCAGATAGCAGTATGCCTTTTAATGACTAGAGAATTGTCAAGGGTTTGATTCTGATGGTGGCGTTCCAACGCTAGAGTAATGAGACGGGTGATAAGATCAGTATAACTCAATCCGCTAGCCTGCCATAGTCTTGGATACATGCTGACATTAGTAAATCCCGGCAAGGTATTTACTTCATTGACCATCACTTTACCCTCAGGTGTCAAAAAAACATCCACCCGTGCCATACCGGCACAGTTAAGTACTGAAAATGCCCTTAACGCAATTTGGCGGACTTCATCGCTGATATCCTTGCTTATAGCGGCTGGCACCACTACTTGCGCTCCCATCTCGTTAATATATTTAGTGTGATAAGAATATAAACTGTCACTCAGCATAATCTCGCCGCACAGACTAGCTTCGGCTTTATCGTTACCCAGTACGGCGCACTCCAGCTCACGACCAGGGATAGCAGTTTCCACTAGTACTTTATGATCGAAGCGAAACGCCAACGCTATTGCTTGTGCGAAACTTTTCCGATCGATGACCTTGGATACACCCACCGATGACCCCTGGTTAGCAGGTTTAACAAACAGCGGTAGTCCGAGAGAGGCGGTAACCTGCTCGAAGCGGATGCTGTCTCGCTGAGCACGAGAGACTGTCAAGAAAGGTGCAACCGCCAGACCTGCATCACGTAATAATCGCTTGGTGATATCTTTATTCATGCTAATAGCGGATCCAAGCACCTCCGAACCAACGTAGGGGAGATTGGCCATACGTAACAACCCTTGTAATGAGCCATCTTCGCCAAACGTACCATGAATAATTGGAAAAATAACATCAAGCTGAAACAACGTGTCTGGTTGATTCACCTGCATTAGAGGATGCGGCCGGCGGCCTGGTAACAAGGCGATTTTCCGTCTGCTACCGGTCAGGGTAATTCTGACGGGATCATCACCGTGCAATAGGTAGTTATCAGCGTCATATAAATACCAACTTCCCTGTTTATCGACGCCCAGCAGAATAATATCGAAGCGTTCCCGTTCAATAGCATCAACAATGTTTTTTACCGACTGAAGGGACACTTCGTGTTCTGCCGAACGACCACCGAAAATAACCCCTACGCATGTTTTTACCATCCTCTTTTCACTCCTCGGAAAAGAATAAAACCGATGCCCATTCACAAGCTGGACATTAAACAGCTGTAACAGGCTCGTTAAATATAATAAGTTTTATTGCTCCCTAGATTCTAATCGAGTCTGAGGATACACAGCTGTTTGGCGGGGCAAACGCTTTTTCTATCAGAAACGCCGCATAAGCTAGCGGGGGGTTAGAACTAGTAGCTTACCAACTAGGCAAAGAATACATTGCTGTTGTTATGCGTACTGGAAACATAGGTAACTTAAAACATTAATTACTTATAGACAACCACACTAAAGGCGGCAGCAACAAGATAGGGAGAATGTATTTCCAATTATCGCAGCTAAAGTCACCCAGTAATAAAACTTACGTAAAAGTGGATATTCTGATAGCTATCTAAAAAACGTCATTGCCTTTTCCATACTATAACCGCCGAAAGCTCCTATTTTTTAAACAAATCCTTAAAGACTACCAAGTAAAATGGTGTACTAGGTTTAGGGGGATATTCTAAGTAAAAGGCTGTTCCGGCCTGTCGGTGAAGCCGAGTTAGACATCATTTGCCAACGCCGCAGAGAAAAGAATACAAACTGATTAAAAAAAGTACGTTAATAAAGCAATTGTACAAACTATTTCTTAAAGACTTCCTTAATCCATTATTTCTTTTCAGAATAGTTAAAACGAATTAGTATCATTAATGAAATAAAATAAAAAATATTACATTTATACTAATTAAATTAGTATAAAAGCGCGAATTGACGGCTGTAAAGCCACAAAATCCGCTTCACTCGCGCCCTCTTAAGTACGGAATGAACAGATATTAGTATTTAAAATAAAATTAGATTTTATAAAGAAAGAGTGATTATAGAATAAGTTCAAGCTTCTTCTTATTAACAGTGATAATTATCATAAAATACCGTTCACCCCCCAGCAGCTACCACCGTGCAAAAACGATCCACTGCCGGGGCTTTTAGCCTGTGGTTATACGCTAGATTTAATAATCAAGTGCAGCACTAGGGGCAGCGATAGTAAATACATCTTATTAAATTTCATTAGCGCTAATTTGACATTACAGAGTTGAATAAAGTGCCAAGCGTATTTATACTGTAACTGGATTTATTTTATCCACAGCTAGACGGTGTTAACATTAAAGAATGTTTTTCTCAGACTTACAAAAGGAGTACTACCATCTCTTTCGCAGTTATAAAAATTTCCATCAAAGACTAACCCAACAACCTCCAGTACCATTTGAAATAAGTCTTTATGACATCTGTATCCTGAGATTTTATGATAATTTCCGGCTACAGCTAATCTACCTTAAAGGGCAGATTCAGGCACGTACAGCGAATATGCCGTCTTACTAGGTAATAAAAACAGGTAGCATTTAACCTTAACCATACACTCAAAAATGCATGTTAAGTCATATCCTAGCTAAAAAAAACTAACAGCGCTTAATGCCGAATGGTAATTAATAAGAAAATCTGCCCGTTGCTCTACGGTCATTAATTTCTCGTTAGCGATAGTGATCTTAGCATTGTGCAGGATTGCAGCATAACGACAATTTCCTCAGGTCTGCGCTCCGATTGAGCACTATCCGTACCAACGGATATAATTTACAGAATTATTTGATGATACCTGGAAAACTGTCCTATCAAACGGTTACTGTGGCGAATAAAGATCACCATCCCTAATTCATCCTCGAGTTTGTGGATATAACAGCTGACGTCCAATTGCGAAGTAAAACCCATACTCGCAACATCGGTCGGATTATAATTGGATCGGATTTATTAGCAGATAATACGCAGTTACTGAAAATTTATGGTTCTTCACTCCTGTAGTTCTCTGGAAAATATAGCCCTAGAAACATAGTATATAATTACTAAACAAAATGGATAAATTTTACAGTTTAAAACTAAGAAAAATATACTTATATCATACGCTAATCACATAACATTGCCGACTAGCCAGCTCCTAGTTGCTTAGCGCAACAACAATAGAAGGCAAAAGTATAAATATCACCGGGCCGCGAGTCCATCCAGGAAACCCTCTAATGTGCAGCTCGTTTAGGAGGAAATCTACGGCAGCAAATAATGGATTAAAACACCTCTTACCCAATAAACACAAACCTCTCTTAGTTGTGTAAGGTAAGGCTATGAATAACCTCTGCGAGGTTATATTCCCTGTGCGGGATAGAAGATCGGCACCAGCGGAGTTTATCACTCTCCCTATCTGATAAATTTTATTGATGTAATAAGCGTTTATCAACAGTGCCATTTTCATAGTGCCAAGCAAGGCAAGCTACTTAGCAATAAAATGGCAGAGTAGTTTTATTAAAATCTTATATGGGATAACACCACGCTAGGTGAGCCTTTATACATAAAAACCCCTTAAGCAGCTATTGATTTTTTTCCAGCTAGCACTGATTAATAGCAGTAAAAATAAAATAACCACAATTATTACCAGGACTATAATGATCGATTGGAAGCATCAGTATGAATTTTCTCTTTTAGATATGAGATCCGCCAGACCTATCCTGAAAATTTCACGGTATCGGCTACGGTTGGCGTACTGCCGCTATATTAATATCAATAACCTTCCTCCGCGATAGAACACTCCTTTACTGATAGCTCTAACTACAAGGGGATCTAAAACTATACGCTACCGTCACTTCTGAATGAAAGTGATTTTGACAAGCACCGGAGCATAAAATAATCGCATCCAAACTACGCTAACAACGAGCAGGGTTGCCTCTATTTGAAATAGAATAATCTTTAAAAAAGATAGCCTTTTTCCCCTGCCCACTGACAGGCACTAGGTTGAGAAATTACGGTTGACAAGTGATGGTGTCATAACTAGTTAACGCCTAGCAAAATAAAGTAAGCCAGATGACCGATCTAGATAGCGTTAACGCTAGGTCACACTTCAAAAGTGCAGATACAGGTAACCTAGTACAATTTCTCCTGCATACAAAATCTCGACGAATAGAGTTAAGAAGATGATGACTTATGTCATAGTTAAGTGCATGCGCCATTTTATCCTACTGTCCTAACAACCTTCCAGCAGGTATTGCTTTTTTTTGGATTAATACACCAGCATAGGCTTTCGGATCTATAAATTTAATAATTACCGTGAATTAAACAGGATCTCCCCTCCGGTATAATAAGCGTCAGGAGGTTACCTGGGGAATTATTGATGTCCGCCATCTTGTGATAGCTAGTTGATCAGTAAGCTGCCCTCTACCGAGTCTAAAGCAACTTTCTGAGCAAAATTGTAAAGCGCTAACGTTCTAGGTACAAAGGACACTCCCTCGGAGAAAGAGGGAACTTAATAAAAAGATAATCGCAAAAAAAATCCTGCTAAAGCTTAGCGGTGCGCTAGCAGAGGTGTTAAAAGACGCATTATTGATTTTAAAATCATCCTATATAACTTATTTTCCTTATCAAGGATTTTTCTTAGAAAAAATAAAGAAATGATGAATCTAATTCT
Organism: Sodalis sp. (in: enterobacteria); assembly: GCA_051710585.1. Lineage (GTDB taxonomy): Bacteria > Pseudomonadota > Gammaproteobacteria > Enterobacterales > Enterobacteriaceae > JBPESP01. Next base: position 411,253 of record JBPESP010000002.1, read on the forward strand.
CATAAGCCGTCGTCTTATTCGGCTTTGCCGCATTTTGGCTGGTTAGAGCACTCAATATAATGTGCAAAACAACGATTAATTAACGCTGTTGCTAAAACCCCCCAGCATGAAGTAAAGGTGATAGTATTTATTAAAAAATAATGAATAAACGGTCACATTGTACGCCTCGTTTCTTAAAAACTTTTTCTATATCAATAAACACATCAGAACATGTATGTCATACCCATTGCTAAAATATTGTCAGTATAGATCTGTGTATCATGAGTGAAGTCGTTTTTAGATAGCAAATTGATGCGATAATCAACGAAAGTCAGCATATTTTTGTTAAATTTATATCCGGCACCTGCTTCAAGGTATTTCTTAATGTTTTGGCTTTTACCCTGATAATCGCTGTCAATCCGCGATTGCAGATAGCCGACCGAAGGGCGCAGGCCGAAATCAAGAGCGTATTGTGCGACTAATTCAAGATTATGGGCCTTGTTAGCAAGGCCGTGTTTCGCCTGGTCCGATGAATCACCATAAGACGTCATATTGCGAGTTTCACTATACAGCGCCGCCAAATAGAGGTTATCAGCGTCATATTTTAAACCAAAGGAGTAAGCCTCGGCTTTTTTATCTTCATTATACGAATTGTTTATCATACGCTGCGCCAAAGTACGATTGCTGCTGGTATAGGCAGCACCAGTGGAAATACCGTTATCAAAATCATAGGTTACGGACATTCCGTAACCATCGCCATTCGCCTCATTCAAACCACGCCCACCTTTCTCATCCTTCTTAGTCTCATTTTTGCCCTGATACTGCAGCGCAAAACTCAAGCCGTCAATCATTCCGAAAAAATTTGTATTGCGGTAGGTAAAAACGCCATTAGTACGCCCGGTCATGAAGTTATCGATGACGCTAGTATCGCCGCCGAATTCTGGCATCATACAAGTCCAAGCGCCTAGGTCATACAGCACGCCGTAGTTACGGCCATAGTCAAGGCTACCCGAATCAGCGAATTTGATACCGACGAAGCCCAAGCGGGTAAAATTACTTTTTACACCTTCGCTTTCAGCGTGACTTAATCCAACTTCTTGCTCCCAGGTACCGAAACCGGTAATGCCTTCGCTAAGCTTGGCTTCCCCCTTGAAGCCATAACGGACTAAGGAGCGATCACTGTTTCTAGCATCATCACTAGAAATATAGCGTGTACCATTGAGTACACCAAACAAATTTAGTTTATTACCATCTTCATTATAAACCTCGGCTGCCCCGACACTAGTGGCTATTGCTACAGCAGAAACAAGAACAAACAGATATTGTAATCTCATATTGAGATCCTCTATATTTATCATTGGAATTGTACTCGATAAATTTTAACTTTTCAAGCTATAAATAGTAAAAAAATAATAGATTTATATCATGATGTATAAATACAAAATAATAAAACAACTTATTAACAAGCTAATTAATAACATTAATTAAAAAAAATTAACACGTTAAATTAAAAATATCATCAGATATGTTCATAACATCCTAATATAAACCCCGAGTATAACCTTTAAAACTACTTCTTTTTTATCTTATAAAAAAATTTTATCTATATTAAAAGATAGATCAAGAATCACAACAAGAATAACGACATTTTTAGCAAAACTATATTTAAAATAATAGTGAATAATATAATAAATAAGCGAACCATTCCTTATCTTTCTTCCACAGCATCTTATTTCAGTACAGAGATTTATTTATTTTCTCCTACCCTCCTTTATATCAGCCTATCTCTGCAGTGAGATAGGTGAGATATGAAATGAACTGCAAAAAAAATTCTTTCCTTTCTATCCATATTATTTGCCATTGTAAGGTATTTAAACTGTGCACCTTTGTCCATAAAAACCAGATAATCTACCTTAAAAATACTAGATAACTCTAGATAACTCAAGATACGCAGGATAAAAAGCAGATATGACATGGAATGTAGCAATCGACCTTTCATTATCATTTCTTAATTAGCCCAAGCGATAAAAAAACCAATTGCACGCAAAAAATAACGTTCATCATGAATTATGCATTGGATTTTATTATCAGCTTCTTGACGCTGGATGCGTGCTAAATTAAAGACAGGAAACAAATCCTGTAACAGAGACCTGCTGCCCTATATCCAGTTTTATTGCCCAATACGCGAGCGTAACCTGTTACTGAAGCTATCTGGATAAGTGATGTTACACTACCATGTAACATGTGACGATAGTGCTCAATAAAGCGAAATAAAAATTTATTCTGGCGATGATAGCCTTTTCTATACTGGAGCGTCGTGGCCATATATAGACAAACAAGAGCTGTACGGGTAGTCCGTATAGTCTCCCATCACCCCCCGCCTATCCGGCACTTTTCACTCCTCGATAAGTACTTTTATTCGTGATTTTGCAATATTTATATGAGCGCGCTAGTGCTCCCTTTCGCAAAACACTGTTTGCTATAAACGATGTTTCTATCGATTCTGCTAATGCTCTGCACCTTGTACATCAGCCTATAGGAGCTATAAAAGCTCATCATCGCAGTATTTTTTTCTACGTCATATGAATCTATTGCTATTTATCGCCATTAGCGTCCTGACAGTCAGTAAGGACGCTAAACTTCCTGCTGTTGAGCTTTGGCGCCGACAACCTGCTGCTATTGTTCAGCATTGTAGGTAATTAACAGAATATGCCACCTAATTTAGTGTTAGTAGCTATTTCTGGAATTGCCTATGCAGTATCCTTGATCAGCATGCCCTGAGGCTTTATCTCCCATTTAATAACCCTGTATTATATTTCGTTTTTGCCTATGTAGGTTTATTATTAACTGCCATTCTCACGCAGAATACACGCTGCACGTGAGCCATTTAAAGAAAAAAAATCCAAGCACTCATTAATGTAAAAAATTTCATTAGCCTCCAGTGCACCACTGCGCTGTTTTCTGCTGTTTATTTTGCTGTTGTTACTGTCGCTATAGGTCTTGTGTTATCGGGTCTTCAGCGCCTTTTATTTAGAAAAAGGCGCTATTTTAGCACCACTGCTAGAACTATACCAAAAAAGCATCAATAAAAAACCGCAGCATCACCTATCAATTTTACGATGCCTCCGATAGAAATGATCCGCGGCCAATATCAAGCTATTTTGATGTGTTTTGGGGGCTAAAATAACAATTTCACGCTGCATTATCTCAACGACAGCGATAACAGTCTGACCCCTTTATATCTCTACACAGTAGCTGTGTAAAAAAATCCCTGCTTTAGGATAATTATACAGGTTCGATGATGTATTTATGCCGCAGAGAAATACTGTTGTAATAGGTAATATCCTAGATAAATGCAAAACCCCCTTGAGAGAAAAGCTGTTTCTTAAGAACTATTTTAACTATCGCACACTTTTTAAGCATGCCGGCCATCCGGCTATCATTATCGTTTTTGATTTTCCAATCAATAATATTATTCCGCTAAAATAGCGCATGCTAATTTTCTGCTTAATAGCGCCACCAACGTCAGAATGGATGACAATGAAGTGACGGTATAAAGCGCCATGTGTCTTTAAACGGATGAATACCCCTAAATTGAAATCACGGCGCAGTTATCTTATCCAACGCACTACTTGACTTTAATCGGGCAGTTCTGGTAGCGCATATCTCGATCGTTCAGGAGAACACTAAGCGATATCATCAGCACACAGTTTCCTCAAGAGGCAATATAGCTTGATGAGGCTGACTGATAATTTCCAGTTATTCATCTGCCTGAAGCTGCAAAGTTTCAACCAATCAACCACCTTGTAACCTAAACCAATTGTGCGACGATGTACTACTGACCCCGCTTACCGCTTTTGAGTTAAAAGAGTTAGGACTGCTTCATCACTACCTGCTGCTTTCTGAAACTACTATTCTCGGGTGATGCAGAAGCTATTAGTAAAGTATTCACGATAATTCTTCTTAATGACATCAACACCTACTTGGGGTAAGATAATCTTGCGTGCAAGTAGATTGAATGATGCTGGCAACATGATAACCTTTACTTTAAAAAAATATCAGCAGCAGCGGCAAGCAAGAACTAGGAACCTTAGCTAGAGCTATTTATCAGGTCGGTAGAGAAAGACCACTATCAGCGCAGTTAGGGATTCATCTATTTTGTGCAATCAGTTCTACCGGTGCATGAGAGCGAGGTGATCGCACAAATCCGGATAGATATATTTTTACACGATATAGCCTTAGTCTTCCCCTCGATCTATTTGAAGCAGAGGAAGATTAAAAAATACTACAGGACGCATTAGTCTTGTATAACATACGCAACAAAGAAATTCACACTATTGTTAGCGCTATGTTGGAATAATAGTTTTCTAAGTGCGTTTGTGTTATTGAATATCTTCTCAAAAAAAATCATCTTCTTAACGATGTTTTTTTTGATGATAGATCACATCAGACACAACATCATAAAGGATGATGTATTGTTACTGAACAAAGAAACTTAAAGGGATATATAGCCCTCTAACTACTCGATATATTCAGGTAAATTACAATTCCAACACTCCGATGCTTTAGACAAAGTTATACTGATTGAGTAGCAGATAAGAGAGTTATAAAATGAATGAATCAAGCTGGCTTAAATCTCATCATTTTAGTGACTATCTAATCGTCCTATTCAGTATTCTAAAATCATTAATCATTAAGATAAATCGAATGGATAAACCTAGTCAGTGAGTTCAAGGGTTACACCACCTATTCAGCTTTAATATTCAACGCATCCAGCCCATCGAAACCGTCCAGCAACCTTTACTTTTAAATAAAAATATGGGTTGCCAAAATAATACCATATAGCGGCAGCTATAATTCCTGCCTAACGGACGATGCCAGGAACATCTATTTAGTTTGACTTACCTGCTAAAGAACCCTGGCATCGCGCTATATATCCTGTAATGAATCCGCCATGCAGACTATGGCGCTACTGAGATACAGTAGGACGAAACACTGATGTACAGGTTAGTGTTATTATTGATGATGACATCGATAAAATTGACCTACCTTGCTTTCAGATAATATAGATTAATGCATCATTAATCTTGATAAAAAAACCATGCTGAGTACTACTGAGTTTGTTGCTACTCAAACTCAGTAGCGAGAGATTTCCTGACGAGGAAATCAGGATAAGTGGTAAATTGCTGGCGCTAGTAAATCATCCAGCTGTGTATTATTTTTTCAATATTTATCAAGGCCTCTTCATTTTGCTGCTGTAAAAAAAAGAAATAAGGATGCACATAGTCATTACTACTGTTTTGCAGGTTGCCTGCATAACCCAATATTGGATCCCTTACCAGGCAGTGGTAGACAGCGTATTACAGAATACGATAACTTAACATACCACAAGCTTTTTTTCGCAACATCAGCGCCATTGTCCTATACGCTATGCCGCACATACTAAAATCTACCAATTACAACCTTTTTCCAGCGATATAAAATACCCGCTTAAGCTGATAAGGATCTAGAGAATTATCTTTATAAATAGCTGAAAATAGCTCAATATGTTGACCATAACATGAAGCGCTCTATATTCTTTGTTTTAATCATTTTGAATATACCATGCTCTGTTCGGTTAGGTCAATTTACTTCCGAAAGCGCTGCCGTGTAACCTATTTTACTCGCCGATGCGGACCCCCCCGTCCCGGGGGGGGGAGGGATTATTTGTTTTCGTTGTCGGCATCATTGTCACCCTCTACATTATTATCCGCCTGCGGCTTAAGCCTTGCCACCGAATCTAGATCTTCGTCATCAATCGGTTCGACTACACGCTGCAGACCCACCACGTGTTCACCCTGCGTAGTGCGAATGAGCACCACGCCCTGGGTGTTACGGCCCACGATGCTTACCTCTAAGACCCGCGTACGCACCAGAGTACCGGCGTCTGTTATTATCATAATCTGATCGCAATCATCCACCTGTACTGCGCCAACCACTTCACCATTGCGTTCACGCACCTTAATAGAAATCACGCCCTGGGTTGCACGGGACTTTGTCGGATATTCTGCCTGTGCAGTGCGCTTGCCATAGCCATTCTGGGTCACCGTCAAGATTTGCCCATCGCCGCGTGGCACGATAAGAGACACTACCCGGTCGCCTTCAGCCAGATTGATACCACGCACGCCGGCTGCGATCCGCCCCATGCTTCGCACCTGGTTTTCCGGAAAACGCACCACTTTACCGTAAGCAGAGAACAGCATGATATCATTGCTACCGTCAGTCAGATCGACGCTAATTAGTTCATCGCCATCGTTAAGGTTAACAGCAATGATACCGGCGCTACGCGGCCGGCTAAACTCAGCAAGGGAGGTTTTTTTTACAGTACCACCAGCGGTTGCCATGAAGACGTGCTGTCCTTCCTCATACTCATGTACCGGCAAGATAGCAGTGATACGTTCGTCGGGCTCCAGAGGCAGCAGATTGACTATGGGCCTCCCACGGGAGCCACGGCTAGCTTCCGGTAGTTGATAAACCTTCATCCAGTACATCCGTCCCAGACTCGAGAATAATAGGATTATGTCGTGGGTATTTGCCACCAGTAGCCGATCAATAAAGTCTTCTTCTTTAATATTAGCCGCTGACTTCCCTTTACCGCCACGCCGCTGCGCCTCATAGTCCGTCAACGGCTGATACTTCACATAACCTTGATGGGACAAGGTAACTACAACATTTTCCTGATTAATCAGGTCTTCAATATTGATATCCGACGTATTAGCGGTAATCTCAGTGCGGCGTGGATCGTTATACTGCTCTTTTATGGCCACCAGCTCTTCACGGATAACCTCCATCAAACACTCAGGTTTCTGCAGGATACGAGTAAGCTTAGTTATCTGTGTCAGTAACTCCTGATATTCATACAACAGTTTTTCATGCTCCATGGCGGTCAGTTTTTGCAGGCGTAAATCCATAATCGCCTGGGCTTGCTGCTCGGTCAGATAATACTGACCGTCGCGAATACCATATTCCGTCTTCAGCCATTCCGGCCGCGTAGAAGCGTCGCCAGCGCGCTCTACCATAGCTGAGACAGTACCAAGCGCCCATGAATGTGCAAGCAGGGCTACTTTCGCTTCCGCTGGTGTCGGCAGCTGACGAATTAGCTCAATAATCGGATTGATGTTTGCCAGCGCTACCGCGAGTGCTTCCAGAATGTGTGCGCGCTCACGCGCTTTACGTAATTTAAAAATCGTGTGGCGAGTTACCACTTCACGGCGGTGGTATACGAAAGCGGATAAAATATCCTTAAGCGGCAAGATCTTTGGTTTCCCCTGATGCAGCGCTACCATATTAATACCAAACGACACCTGCAGCTGGCTCAGGGAGTAGAGGTTATTGAGAACCACCCCTGCAACCGCATCGCGTTTAATTTCAATAACGATCCGCATACCGTCCTTATCAGACTCATCGCGCAAACCACTAATACCTTCGACGCGCTTTTCCTTTACTAGGTCGGCGATTTTTTCAATCAGACGTGCTTTATTTACTTGATAGGGGATTTCATGCACGATGATAGTTTCTCGGCCGGACTTGCCGTCCGTTTCTACCTCAGCACGCGCACGGATGTATATTTTGCCACGCCCTGTACGGTAGGCTTCTTCTATACCGTGGCGGCCATTAATAATAGCAGCAGTCGGAAAATCTGGCCCAGGAATGTGTTTCATTAAGTTTTCAACGCTGATGTTCTCATCGTCGATATAAGCCAGACAACCGTCAATGACTTCCGCGAGGTTATGAGGCGGTATGTTAGTAGCCATTCCCACTGCAATGCCAGAAGAACCATTGACCAACAGATTTGGGATTCTCGTTGGCATAACATCGGGGATTTGTTCAGTACCGTCATAATTTAAAACATAATCGACGGTCTCTTTTTCTAAATCCGCCAGTAATTCATGGGCTATTTTAGCCATACGCACTTCAGTATAACGCATTGCCGCCGCGGGGTCACCATCAATAGAACCGAAGTTACCCTGCCCATCCACCAGCATGTAACGCAGCGAAAATGGCTGTGCCATACGTACAATAGTGTCGTAGACGGCGATATCCCCGTGAGGGTGATATTTACCAATGACATCTCCGACAATGCGCGCAGATTTTTTATAAGGTTTATTCCAGTCATTACCGAGCACGCTCATCGCGAATAGCACGCGACGGTGCACGGGCTTGAGCCCGTCACGCACGTCCGGCAAAGCGCGTCCGACGATAACGGACATAGCGTAATCCAAATAAGAACATTTTAGCTCTTCTTCGATATTCACCGGTGTAATTTCTCTGGCAAGATCGCTCATGGAGCTGTTATCCTTTTCTTTTACTAATGAAGCTGCTACCTGGATTTAAAATTTTAAAAGTATACCATCTTTTTTCTATGAAAGATCTCCGTCACCGTTGAAGGGCACACGGGAATCATCTTATAATCGTAACTAGCCCCAAAAAAACCGCGTGGCACGATAAAACCACTTTTCCAAGCAAACAGGCTACCTGACGGTCCGGTTACGCGTATACTTAGTTAATCATATTGATTAAAGAGGTTTTACGTGAGCCCTGAAGTGGCAATAAAGCGAACCAGCAGGTTATCTCTTGTCAGAAAAACATCGATCCGAACGAAATCGCCAAATTTAACGCCAGCGCAGTTCACTGATAGGATCTTGCAAAGAGAGTTCAAACTACTACACTGCATCAATCTACTGCGCTTAGATTATATCCTCGAACGCACTGGCGGGCTATTTGGTAAAAAACGTAGTTGATGTGGGCTGCCGGAGCGGAATTTTGGTGGAAAGCACAGCGTTGGAAGGGGTAAAGTCACTGGGTCACCGGGTTAGGGTATGGCCTACAAGCTATTGGCAGATTCGCATGCCTTCACCCACTAGAAAGTGGGATAACTCTAGCAATATCACAAACAGACAGTGGAAAACACACTGAGGCACACATCTCAGAACCTATGATGTCGTGGCTCTATTATGGAAATACTAGAGCATGTACCGGATCTAGAGTCAATTATTCTAGCTTGCGTCCATTTAGTAAAACCTGGCGAGGAAGTTTTTTCTCAATACTGGAAGTCTGGCTGATGGCTATCGTCGGCGCTAAATATATGCTAGGTTTGGTGCCACGAGAGACCAAAGATATTACAAAATTCATTAATCCCGCCGAATTGCTAGATTGAGTAGATCATACCACACTGCGCGAGAAGCATATTATCGGACTGCATTACAATCTACTATGAGATCGTTTTTATCTTCGGAGGTAGCGTTGATATCAATCATATACTGCACGCGCAGTGAGATGTAAAAACCGCCAGCCGCCTAATTTTTCTCTCTCACGCCTGCCCCTACTCCCGGTTAAGTCATATTCACCTACCCTTCCCATGCTAGCGTGTCCAGCGATTACATCTCCTTCTGAAAGCCATCACAATTTAGCTTTCAATTAAGCGACGATCATATTATTTATAAATTTTATCCCTATCACTTTATAAGTGATAAACGCAGGTATAACAGTATGTTATACACTTTATAACACCTTTGCTAATAGTTATCCATAAAATTTAGGAAAGTTACTCACTTGCATTATGCAGGATTTTTACTATATCTTTAAAGAAAATTAAGAAAAAACTTAACATAGTAAATTGCCTCTGGCAAAGCAGTGTGTTTTGCCTTTACGCACCAGTAAAGGGGTTTCATATTATTTAGATAGGGTATACTGCCGCATGAACCAGAGTCTGGTCGTCACAAAACGCGATGGACGTAAAGAAACCATTAACCTTGACAAAATCCACCGAGTCATTGGCTGGGCGGCCGAGGGTTTAAAAAACGTTTCTGTTTCCCAAGTAGAATTACGCTCTCATCTTCAGTTCTACAACGGCATTAAAACTGCTGACATTCATGAAACCATTATCAAAGCTGCAGCGGATTTGATTTCACGAGAAACGCCCGACTATCAGTATCTTGCCGCCCGGTTAGCGGTTTTTCATTTGCGTAAAAAAGCCTATGGCCAGTTTGAGCCGCCAAAACTCTACGATCATGTATCCCGGCTGGTCTCCATGGGTAAATACGATAAAAATTTACTGACCGATTATAACACTGAAGAATTCAAAAAGATGGACGGGTTTATCGATCATTGGCGCGATATGAATTTTTCCTATGCCGCGGTCAAACAGCTAGAAGGCAAATATCTGGCGCAAAATAGGGTAACCGATGAAATTTATGAGAGCGCCCAGTTTCTATATATACTAGTCGCGGCCTGCCTATTCTCTAGCTATCCGCGCAAAACTCGGCTAGATTACGTTAAGCGGTTCTATGATAGCGTTTCAACGTTCAAGATATCGCTACCAACACCAATTATGTCCGGTGTACGCACCCCAACTCGTCAGTTCAGCTCCTGCGTACTCATAGAATGTGGCGATAGTCTTGACTCCATTAACGCCACCTCAAGTGCGATTGTGAAGTATGTATCCCAGCGCGCCGGGATAGGCATTAACGCTGGCCGCATCCGCTCGCTAGGGAGTCCAATTCGCAATGGTGAAGCTTTCCATACCGGTTGTATTCCGTTTTATAAACATTTTCAAACTGCGGTCAAATCCTGCTCCCAAGGCGGCGTACGCGGCGGGGCGGCCACGTTGTTTTATCCCATGTGGCATCTGGAAATTGAAAGCCTGCTAGTCCTAAAAAATAACCGCGGTGTAGAAGCTAACCGAGTGCGGCATATGGATTACGGTGTGCAGCTTAATAAGCTGATGTATCAACGGCTTATTAAAGATCAGGATATCACGCTATTCAGCCCCTCCAGCGTACCAGGACTATATGACGCTTTCTTTGCCAATCAGGATGAATTCAAACGGCTGTATACTCTGTATGAGGAGGATAGCAACATCCGCCAGCGCCGCATCAAGGCGGTGGAGCTGTTCTCGCTAATGATGCAAGAGCGCGCTTCTACCGGACGGATCTATGTGCAAAATGTCGATCATTGTAATATCCACAGCCCGTTCGACGCTGCTGTAGCACCGATTCGCCAATCCAATCTTTGTCTGGAAATCACCCTGCCCACTAAGCCTCTGGAGGATATCAACGGGGATAGTGGTGAAATCGCCCTGTGTGTACTGTCAGCCTTTAACCTTGGGGCTATCGACAGCCTTGACGATCTGGGCGAGCTGGCAATGCTTGCAGTACGCGCACTTGATGCGTTGCTAGACTACCAGGACTATCCAATCCCGGCCGCCAAGCGCGGTGCTATGGGCCGACGCACGCTTGGCATAGGCGTAATCAACTTCGCGTACTATCTAGCTAAAAATGGCGTACGCTACTCCGACGGCAGCGCCAATAATTTAACCCACCGCACGTTTGAGGCCATTCAATATTATCTTTTGAAAGCGTCCAACAATCTAGCTCGTGAGCGCGGCGCCTGTCCGTGGTTTTATGAAACAAGCTATGCAAAAGGTATTTTGCCCATAGATACCTATAAAAATGAGATCGATGACATTGTTAGCGAACCCCTACATTATGATTGGGAGACGCTGCGAGCGGATATCAAACAATATGGCTTGCGTAACTCTACCCTATCTGCACTGATGCCTTCAGAAACCTCTTCACAGATTTCTAATGCCACTAACGGCATTGAACCACCGCGCGGACTGGTAAGTATCAAAGCATCCAAAGATGGTATTTTGCGACAGGTAGCGCCAGAATCTATCCCGTTACAGAAAGCCTATGAGTTACTGTGGGAAATGCCAAGCAACAAAGGCTATTTGCATTTAGTAGGTGTGATGCAAAAGTTCATAGATCAAGCTATTTCTGCCAATACAAATTACGATCCGTCTCGTTTTCCGGCCGGAAAAGTACCAATGAAACAGCTGTTAAAAGATTTACTGATCGCGTATAAATTTGGGGTGAAAACCCTATATTACCAAAACACTCGCGACGGAGCAGAAGATGCGCAGGAAGACATGCAGTCGAGGCAGCATAATGATTGCAGAAACGGCGCTTGCAAGATTTAAAATTGATGCAGCGGGTAATAAAATCCCCCTCCCGCGTGTTAATGAGAGACACTATGGCCTATACCACCTTTTCACAAATTAAAAACGACCAACTGCTGGAACCGATGTTCTTTGGCCAGTTTGTCAATGTTACGCGTTTTGATCAGCAAAAATATGAAATATTTGAAAAGCTGATTGAAAAACAATTATCATTTTTCTGGCGGCCAGAAGAGGTCGATGTGTCACGAGATCGTATTGACTATCAGGCGCTACCAGAGCACGAAAACCATATTTTTATCAGTAATCTAAAATATCAGATGCTGCTGGATTCCATCCAGGGCCGCAGCCCCAATGTTGCGCTATTGCCGCTTATTTCAATACCTGAGCTGGAAACCTGGGTGGAAACCTGGGCGTTTTCCGAAACCATACACTCGCGCTCCTATACCCATATCATCCGCAATATCGTCAACGATCCATCGCTAGTATTCGATGATATTGTCAGTAATGAAGAAATCTTGAAACGCGCCAAGGATATCTCTAGCTATTATGACGCACTTATCGAACTGACTAGCTATTACCATCTGCTTGGCGAAGGTACTCATCAGGTCAACGGTAAAACCGTAGTAGTGAACCTGAACGAGCTAAAGAAAAAGCTTTTTCTTTGCCTGATGAGCGTCTATGCGTTGGAAGCGATTCGTTTCTACGTTAGCTTTGCCTGCTCTTTCGCCTTTGCCGAGCGCCAGCTGATGGAAGGTAACGCCAAGATCATCCGCCTTATCGCCCGCGATGAAGCCCTACATCTAACCGGCACACAGCATATGCTGAATTTAATGCGTTCCGGCGAGGATGATCCAAAGATGGCCAAAATTGCCCGCGAATGTCAGCAGGAGAGCTATAATTTATTCTTTCTGGCAGCGCAGCAGGAGAAAGAGTGGGCAAGCTATCTGTTTTGTGAAGGCTCCATGATCGGACTGAACAAAGATATCCTATGCCAATATATAGAATACATCACTAATATCCGCATGCAGGCGGTTGGCCTGGATCTACCTTTCGCCATCCGATCCAATCCCATTCCGTGGATTAACTCTTGGCTGGTGTCAGATAACGTCCAGGTGGCGCCGCAAGAGGTAGAGGTCAGCTCCTATCTAATAGGTCAGATTGATGCTGAAGTAAATAGCGATGACCTTAGTGACTTCCAGCTGTAACATGCCGCAGCCCCTCATTCAGCTGCAACAATGCGGTACCGCACTTTTATACAGCAAAACACATCACTCGCTGCTGGACACACTGGAAGCGCATCAAATAACAGTAGAATTCCAGTGCCGATCTGGCTACTGCGGCGCTTGTCGCCTGCGTCTACTAGCGGGTAAAGTAAAATACCACCAGGAGCCGCTTGCCTTTATTAATAATGGAGAAATCCTCCCCTGCTGCTGCCTCCCGATAGGCGATATTGAACTAGAGTTATAGTTCTGATCCTAAAGGCCAGAGACCATTTTAGTACCCCTTCCCCTTCTAAGAACCTGTGCGGGAGGGCTTCTCTCCCATCCAATATACAATGGAGGTTTCCTCTGCTAGAGCCATAATTAAAAATTTTTCACTAAATTCTGTACTCAGAATAGCTTTGTTTTAAGCAAATTCAGAGGTAGTTAAAGTAGAGTTATTTCGAGTCTAGAAGCTATAAAATCTCTGTAAGCCGCGGCATTAAAGACTTCCATCTAACCCATCTTTTAATTAAGAGTCTAGAAATAATTGCAACCCCATATCCATACCGCTCCCATGCGCATAGCAAAAAAAACTTCAGATTCATTTTTAGTCAATGAGGTTAAATAATAATGGTTTTATAATCGCTGGCGTCCCGGGACCTCAAGCTTTACAGTAGTTTTGGATGTCACCGTGAAAACACTTCATAAATACTTTTGCGCTGTTCTGAACTTTTAATACGTCATATTTTCATTGAAATACCCATTATATTCTTATTGCGTGCATTATTGGCGGTGCTGCGTATCTACGATTCGTAGCTACCAATATGTCGACGGTAGTAGAGTTTTTTACTGCCCATGATTAGCAAGGCAAGCAGCTGCCTCTGGTGCGTTATATTTTACCTAGCGTTATCTGTATATTATCACGACCCGGAATTCATCCGGCTCTGTGATATGTGCGCTAGCAGCTCATATTAATCAGCACATTTAATATTGTCTAAATTGTAATAAAACTGATCACTTTATCTATCTAGCGCTAAAACAAGCAAAAAAAAGACAGAAGATTTGCTATCTTTTTTTCTGCGTATTGGCAGGCCAGCTAAATCAATTTCAGCGCCAACCAGTAAAAACTACCAGCTAGAATAATAGCTACCGGCAGTGTTAGCGCCCAGGCTAAAAGGATATTCTTTATGGTCTTCCTCTGCACGCCGCCGCCATCCACCAGCATAGTGCCAGTGACCGCGGATGACAGCACGTGGGTAGTGGAGACTGGCATGCCAGTATAGCTAGCAAAACCGATAGACACCGCCGCTGTCATCTGCGCCGACAGCCCTTGAGCATAAGTCATCCCCTTCTTACCAATTTTCTCACCGATAGTGGTAGCTACCCGACGCCAACCCACCATGGTACCTAAAGAAAGCGCTAGCGCTATGGCGATAATGATCCATATCGGCGCGTACTCTACCGTATATAACAGATCCTGGCGCAAATTTGACAAGAAGTGTTTATCCCCAGAAGGGGTTTCTGGCAACTTAGAGACTCTGTCAACAGTGTCTGCAATGCACATCAACAGGCGTCGTACATGTGAGCGCTGATCGGCATTAAGCGTTTCATAGCTATTCAGATTCTCCAACAACAGCGAAGCACGATTGATAGCAACCAGCGCTCGCGACAAGTCACAATGCAGCTCTTGTTGCTGAAAGGAATTTTCTTTATCATCCAGCCATTGGTTATTGGGCATCGTCGCACCGCTTCTGACAGAAGGAGTAGTAGTGTCAACAGTAGAAACAGCGCCCCCAGTAGGGGCGGCATTTTTTACGGGTAGTAGCAGAGACTGCTCATCTATGGCAACGACGTGGGTGAACACAATGGGGTTTTGCATATAATATTGCTGCAGATGATTAATCGCATCATGGGTGCGGTTGATGTCGTAACTGCTAGCATTCATGTTAACCACAACTCCCGCTGGCGCAACGCCTATCAATAGCAGCATAATAAGCCCGATCCCCTTCTGTCCATCGTTAGCGCCATGAGAAAAGCTTACGCCAGCAGAGGAAAAAATTAGAGCGATACACACCCAGAACGGTGGTTTACGCTTGCCATCCTTTTTCTGACGCTCCGCTGGCGTCAGATGAATATGGCAGTATTTTTTGGTGCTGTTCCAATAACGACGCAGAATAAACACCATCGTCCCAGCTACCACTAAACCCACCACCGGAGAAATCATCAGTGACAGGAATATTTCAATCAATGTAGGGATATTGAGCGCCTTAACCACCGAGCTATCGCTGACTAACGCATTGGTAAGACCGATACCAATAATTGCGCCAATAAGAGTGTGTGAACTTGAGGCCGGCAGGCCAAAGTACCAGGTACCTAGATTCCACAAAATCGCCGCCAGCAGCATAGAAAACATCATTGCTAGGCCTTGTGCTGAACTAACATTGAGCAAAAGGTCTGTCGCTAAGAGATGAACGATGGCATAAGCAACGCTTAATCCACCCATCAGAACCCCTAAAAAATTAAACACTCCAGACATAGCAATCGCCAGTTGGGAACGTAGTGCACGAGTGTAAATGACTGTAGCAGCAGCGTTGGCCGTATCATGAAAGCCATTGATGGCCTCATAAACCAGAACAAAAATTAATGCGAGCACCAACATTAAACCGGTTTGGAATTCCAGGCCGGTAAATAGATATAGCATAGAGAGTTACGCCATTATTTAGACATCAACGGCCGCATTATCTGCGACAAGAGGAGCAGAGGAAAAGAAAATATGACCTTTTTTAATATTCTTGCCGCCTACAAACATGAACTTACCTCTATAAACTTAAAACTTAGAAAGATATGCTTTTATATAATCTAGCATTTTTATTAGAGCATATCCTAATTAGGCCTATTAAAATTGAGCCACAAGTTAAACCTAAGCCCGCCAAGTTCGGTTACTCATTTAAGAATATAAGCAAAGTAACACCATGGCACAAAAGTTTAACTTGGTTGTTATCGTCACTGGTATGAACGCTGTATACCCAATAGAATTTTATTGATTTGGTGCAGTACCGCAACGTTTGCTTGCCATAAAAAGCCTCAAGCAGCTGCTGTCCAATGACTCTTCCGTATAACAGATTATCGATCTCCTATTGGTAGAATAACGGTTGGTATGGTTTACTCTGTATCTGCGCAGTGAAGTGCTGACAGCTTCTAAATGAGATGTTTTGCTAACCCCCTACGCATACTGTATTTTCACCTCTGAGCTGTTAATCGGCTACAGGTAGTCTCTAGATACCATGGGTAGGGTAATACCGCTTAGTTAGCACCTTGCTCAACAGCTCGATATAGCAATGATTTCGACGCAGGTTGTTTGATGCCCGTTATACTGCATAAATCGCTTCTTAATCTGCTAGTGACTCTGATGAGCAGAGTCACTATAATGCCGGTTGTTGTCAGCGCAGAAGATGGCACTCGTTTTCGCGAAAATATTTTTTACTCACTTCAAAGCATCCCAGCCCAAACGATATTATAGATTTCTATATTATAATTCTGAAAAAAAGGAGTGAGTTCTTGATCATTTACTTTCTGCCGGAGGCATAAGATTGTCATCCTTTCTCGGTGAGAAAGCTTGCCATCAATTCTAACTAAAGCCTAAATACCCTCTCGAAATTGTTACCGCGTCTATTTTTAGAATACTAACAGCAATTGCATGACATTCCTGATATCAGTCTGAAATAACTAGCCCCATGCCTGACGGCGCAATGAGTAGTATTATCAATACAACACAGTGACGGATGCAATACAACGGTATTGAAAAGTGCAGTACCCGCCGAAATTACAACAGAGTAAGCGGCTAGGGTGTTGTGCAATCGAGGAACTAAAGCAAGTTGTGTATAATACAGGCGTGTGCAGATAAGGGGTCCACAGGACATTATTACTACATAAAATCGGCTCAACTCCGATTAAATGCCGGTATTATAGCCATGAAGCAAGGAAGAATGCTTCTAAAGTTCATTGAGGACTAAATTGTGCTCCAAACCCCCTGAGTGGAAATCCAGGTAATCGTTAACGCTTTTTTTTCAACGACATTAGATCAGTTCACCTCACGCTTTATGCTCCCATTCATAGATATCGAACTTAGCTTCCACGGAGGAGGAAATGCGTCATCATTAATTAATGATAAGCGAAGGCAATAGGATTTTCAAATAAAGCTATGGCGCCTTCCCTATATGATGTAGTAGTATACCGTGTGCACAGCATTACCGATTAACATTACTCATTTGCGATGCCATGATAATAATGGGGGATTAGCCTTAAACAGGCTCCTAACGTTCAGGCAGATTCATATGCTTAAGCAATTTTACCCGCGAAGGCAAGATCCAGTAGGCAAACTTTTTTTACTTATCGCCACACCTCTAAACAGGTAGACTGCCAAAAAAAAATCATACTCCTACTTCTCCAAGCTATCCATAAATACTACGATGTTCTGATATGCAAAATCTTTGCCGATAAAAAAATTAAATACATGGATGCCCTCAACCATACAGTTCATAAAAGAAAACAGCTCGAGAAGACAGTTTAAAGCAGAGTTTTAATACCTCCTTGAAACGCACTTTTACCTCTAAATACCGGAAGTATCCCTAACCGTCTTTCGCACCATGGATTTAAGTACCATGCACCCCTATAACAAAATCTGCGGCATCTCGAATTCCATCAACTTACCAATAGAGTGTTGTTTCTTTTCTCGAGTCATATGGTCTTGTTCTTGCTACCGAGTCGGATATTTTCTCACCCGACAATTTTAAGCAAAGCCATCTGGAAATCGGCAGGGAGAGCGACATAATTAGGGGCTGGCACATATATATTCCTGCCAATAGCAGTTATCACGCGCCCATAACCGCTTCAATATAAGGCCAGCCACCACATTCTTACACTTCTTCCTAAGTCAGAGCGCGTGCATATAGGCCACATCGCCAGCCTCAAAAATACTCAAGCATTTTACGATTCCATCGTAGATTGACTAACGGATAGGTGTAAGCCCAAGAGGTATTCTCATTCTGTTGATTATATTGATTGCGTATTTTGTAAAATAGGTATAGAATTTTCTTTAAAATAAAAACATTCTTGGTGATGGTCTTATAGACCTTTATGCGCTTCACAACTCATCCTCCTTTAACACAACTCCCATAAACCAAGCCAATGGATAGCGAGAGTCCTAATTTCAAAGAAATGAATGCGATTATCATCCGATAATCCGCCGATGATTTTACTTACCTACAATCCAAAATCATAAGTATGGTTAAGAGGTATGATAAGGAGAGAACACATTGATATAAAACAGTACTATCGGAATATTGAATTTAAGATTGATAAAAATAGTGCCATCATTAAGTTATTATTATATGCAGATAGCGCTTAGTTAAATGGCATCAAAATTGCTATGAATTAGTTTCACTAGCAGATTTTTCACGATGCCTGCTACATAAATAGCAATACTGCGTTGAGTATCAAATTTCAACGCTTTCATCATATATTCAGCCAAGCCAATGTCAGGGCTCCTCTACTGAAACACTCAGCGTAAGAATAAGATCACAAAAATTATTTCGTAATAATCATCCGAAAGTAATTATCATATTCAGTTTAAGGTTTATAGATACATTAGTTTAGTTTAACGTAAATCACTGCCATACATTCATGCTGTTCATCCAAAGCGCATTCGTTCACTTAATACACCGGAAATATAGGGTATACTAATTTCAGTGAAAATCTCAGTTATATAAATAACTGTATAAATATTAATATGTTAATAAGTAAAATTAAAAAATACTCCCTGTGTGAATCACCTAGCTTTTACTGTAAAAATAGTGATAAAGGGGGATGATTATTGCTGAATAACCTTATTACACAAAAGTCTACTAACCATCGTTGTATCTAGTAGTGTTTATTAAATACATTGTTCTCTTATCAGATAATGATCGTCATTGACAATATTATTTCAGAGATAGCAAAAATCACTTCATTACCTTCAAATGAATATTTAGGAAGTGAAAAACCCAAACTGATGGCGACGGATGTGTTGGTGGTAATAATATTCCCAGACAGTAAAATAATACTTTGAATAAAGATTTTATTAATGTAGAAATATTAAAATATTAAATATATTATTGCCGCTTCTTATCTTAATTTGCCGTTGACGATATAGATGATTATCTATGCACTAATCGCAACGAATTTATCCTCCGTCATTAAAACGGGACCAGGGTCGGGACCTATAGGATAAAAAAGATCAATGCTTTCTGGGAAAGCATTGATCTTTTTTATCCATGGCTCTAAAGAGATCTTTTAGCAGGAGATAGCTGAAAAAATAAAATAGGAGGTTACCGCCAAGCGACTATACAGCCTTCTTTTTACCCAGAATGACTTCCATCTCGACTTAGTAATTAAGAGTATCGATAAGGGGGTTGGGGTACTTTCTATTAAATCCCTCGAGACACATACGGATGCGCAAGGCTTGCTGAAAATAATCACATCTAATAGGAATATTATCTACGGCTAGACTGGAGTTATTAACCACTATTGTCAAACTCATAAGCATGAAGGTAAGCACTAAAAAAAAGAAATATATGATGTAGAGACAGGAGAAAATGCCAAAACCTTATCCAATCATAGATACAGGACAGATCAAAATCTGTAAGCTCAAAATAAGGTACAATAAATTAAAATGAAAACGAAATGTTAAAGGCTATAACGCTCTTGATCTCAGACTCTCTGAACAAGTTCTCGTTAATCGTGATACTCTGAGCGCCTATTCATGGTTTATTATTGTAGCAATTAGAAATACTGTAAAATCGCCATAACAGGTTAGAAGATAAGCGAATAGGATTATCCAGTCAGGTTCATGAACTAACAGTATCAACCATGGTGCATATAGCTACCGCATAGAGCGCTAGCTCGCAGGTAGGCTATTAAAGCGCGGAAACTGTTCAGTTGTCAGCAGCCGGCGTACAAATATTAGCGTAGATGCAATCAGAAACAAGTTACAATTCTCGCTTTTCTTAAGCGAAAGTTCGCTGTAATGAAACTAAAGAAGATATGGTGCAGCGATATGACGTATATCTAAACTAGGAAATAAGGGGAGTCAGCCGGAGTAATGTTCTACAGCGATCAAAGTAGGCAGTATACGAGCAGGCAGTTCCGATACACTTTCTGTGGCGTTAGCGGACTAAACAAAGTACATAACTCCGCCAGTAGTAACGGGCTACAAAAGTTTCAGTGAAACAGCTTATGAAGCTAAAGACTATATCATAGAGTATTACAAGCGCATTGAGGTTAAATAAATATAATTTTTTGGTTTCTAATTCTAACTTAGAATAATTATTTTGGCTAGCCTCACTGATTCATTACCTCTAGCTGCTGATGATGGAGTGCCTATTAAAACATAGGATCCATAGCTGTATCCCGATATCATTCATTATAGTAGGAAGATCACCTGTATTTCTCCCATATTAATGGGCCGATGAGTTAGCATTTACATCAACCTTTCCCTGCTGGAAAGCTGCGAATTATTCTGCTAGGCCAACGATAAATGATAGATATACAAAGAGGGGGACTACCCAGTAACAAGCGGTAAATGAGAGGCGAGAAAAAATAGCGGGAAAAAACCCTGCAGTGTATTTCATTAGTTTATAATAATTAGCTGATCGCGGGTTACTACGGATACATCTATAAAACGTTCTTTCTGGGAGGTATAAGGGCTAGCACTTTTAAGAAATGCATAATATACCTCTTAGTCTTTGGATAAAGACTTTTGTATTCAAATTAGGATATATCGGCCGGAATACCAGACAAATCACTATAATACCGTGTGTCCGCAACACCAAAAACACTTCAAGCAAGGCTTTGGCTTAGCTGCTGACCAGCGGAATAATAAATGTAGTTTTAGGCGGGATCTGCTCAGTGATATCAATAGGTTTTCGGGCCAGTATGATAAAGCAGATGATATTTTTTATGCTGTTTGCTAAATTACTTTCTAACACCTATAGGGGGATTAAGCTTTACCACTTTTTTTCCATAGCTACGTTGATTCTTTTTTTTGAAATATTTAAATTGCCACTGAAAAAATATACCAGAAACTAACCACATTACTGAGAATATTGCAGATTGGTTATATATGAACCTCGATATGCCAAATCTTGGCACTGCAAGAACCCGATGATCAATAGAGATAGAAATCCCGCCTAAAAAACTAAGCTGCTATTTTCTGTCGGTAGAATACCGTATTTTAATTGGCCCATTTTCATAAATTGTAAAATATAGATCCATTTTAGGAATCAAATTTGAAAATTTACTCAAAATAAAATGCACCTTTAATTACTGAGTTGTCGGATAGGCAAAAAACCTCTTGGATCAAGAGAAGGAATATATGCAAAACGTTTCCTCTGGTGATTAATAGCTAATTATATCAGAGGTTGCTCCATTAATACAGAATATTCAATAATTATTTGGAACAATCTGATCATATAAAGCCGTCTAGTTTAAGTTTCTGAGTCTCTGCAACCAGGCGTTTTAGCAGTTATCACTCTCGCACTATATTGCCTATTGGTTGCTGGTAGCAGACTACTATCTTCCTCCCCATAACATCCAAGTCCAGAGAGGATCTGTCCGCGATTATAGATTTAATATCTAGCACACTAACCCGATCGCGCGTTGTCAATAAATTCATATTATTCAGACATAAATTACCTTTCATACCAATAAAACCCTCCTAAAATGGGAGGGTTTGCTTTTTGTCTTTGCTTTCTTTTTTCACACGATAGACTTGCCTCCTAGCCAGGAAATTAAAGAAGAAAGCAAAGAAAACGATAGTATTGTCATAGCGGACTATTCAGAATATAAGTAAGCGTAGTAACCGCTCCTCTTTCTTGTTTCAATATAAAATACAAGCAATAGCTCTTTATTCAACGTATTGCTAACCTCTGTCAAACAAGACAGTTTACCCCATCTAGGAGGATCAGATCGCTGTAAAATTCACGGTTTTGACGCATTCTATGGTATAATCAGCTTCACCACTTATCCTGTAGTTTATTAATTTGACGTCCAAGTTTCGCCAATAGCTCATTAATAACTAGATAAATATCTTGGTAGTCTCAACTACCTGTTAGCTAGCCGCCAACGAATTGCACTTGTTTATTTTGAGAGGATAATATGGAAATTAATCAGCTAATGGCCCAGCATTTTGCCAGTTTAGCAAAACTCTCTTCTGGTGTTGACGAATAGCAGGAATGATATCCATTTCTAATCAATGATTTTAATTATCATAAAGTTACTTCTCTTCGTATTTCCATCGATACAGTTTATGCATACCTATATATAAAGTCAGTCTTTTTTTGTACGATTTAGATTATTTTCCAACTTGACGATAAAGGGGACAGGTTCTTTGAATAGACCTCAAGAACGGGAATCATACCCTTTCTCAAAACATAGGTAATGGGTGATATTACAAAGTTAACCTGTTAAAAATAGAAGCAAAAGCCATTCATAGCACTTCTCATCAGGCCGGATTTTCCGCGCTGATTTTTGATACTTTGTCCGCATTACCGCTCAATTGCAACTCCCGGTAAGCTTTTTCCATGTAGGGCAGCGCCTGGAGTGTTGCCTTTGTATCGGGGAAGTCGCGC
The DNA here is from genome assembly GCA_051710585.1 of Sodalis sp. (in: enterobacteria). Classification (GTDB taxonomy): domain Bacteria; phylum Pseudomonadota; class Gammaproteobacteria; order Enterobacterales; family Enterobacteriaceae; genus JBPESP01. The sequence continues at coordinate 434,097 of JBPESP010000002.1, forward strand.
AGCATTTGTTCCACACGATTGGCTACTGCGATATAAGCTCGGCGTTTATCGTAGTACTTCACTACAGATAACTCATGTTTAGCTAGACGGTTTTTAAGATAAACAAGACGTTTAGTGGCATCCATGACATACTGGCTATTCGGATAACCTCGAATTAACTGCATAAAATCACGGAAAGCTGCGCGGCTATGCTCTGAGTTCCGATCGGAACGATCTACACTAAAGAATGCTTGCAATGCGTTGTCGTTAAGTGCCATATTGCTCAAACCCCGCATATAAAGGATATAGTCAATATTTGGATGAGTCGGATTTAACCGAAGAACACGATCGATAAAAGCTTTCGCTAGCAGCAGATCAGCAGATTTGTAATAAGCATAAATCAAGTCAAGCTGAACCTGCAGCGCGGAAGGACCGAATGGATAAAGCTTGTAAAGAGCTTCAAGTTCTTTGATCGCACCCTTATAATTACCGTCCTGCAACTTTTGCTGAGCAGCAGCGTAGATCTCGGAAGGGAGATTATCAGGAACGGTGTTTTTATTAGCAGAACAATCCACTAATACTAGGCAAAATATGGCGGTTACCGCTAGATATTTCATACGCATCATGACTTTTTATTAATAGAGTCTTGTTTCGATAACAATGTCCGCTTAACCCTCGTATGAAGCAAGCTATAATAGCATGCTTATTTTAAACGGCATCACCACGAAAAAAAATCAATATTAACGAAGATATCTTAAATATGGCGCAATATATAAACCTCACTGGAAGAGTGATAGAATCACAACTCGGGCAACGTTTAGATCAAGCTTTAGCAAAATTATTCCCTGATTATTCACGATCACGAATAAAAACTTGGATCCTTGACGGCCTGGTGCAGGTAAACGGACGAGTTACAGCAATCCCAAAAAAAAAATGCTTGGCAATGAATCTATTAAAATACAATTTGTTATCAAAGAAGTTCCACCCTTGGAAGCGCAGAATATACCGCTGAATATCGTTTACGAAGATGACGATATCCTAGTCATCAATAAACCACGTAATCTGGTCGTACATCCCGGTGCCGGTAATGCCAATGGCACTATTTTGAATGCCTTGCTGCATTATTTTCCACCCATTATAAATGTTCCTCGTGCAGGTATCGTGCATCGTCTAGATAAAGATACTACTGGCCTAATGGTAGTAGCTAAAACTGCACCGGCGCAGACTCGTCTAGTAGAGTCGCTGCAGGCACGGGAAATTATCCGCGAATATGAAGCGGTAGCTATCGGCGCTATGACTGCCGGAGGCACCGTGGAGAAGCCGATTTTGCGCCATGCTACCAAACGAACGCATATGGCAGTGCACCCAATGGGTAAAACGGCAATGACCCATTACCGTATAATAGAACACTTTCGCGCACATACTTTTCTCCGATTGCGTCTAGAAACCGGACGAAAGCACCAGATCCGCGTGCATATGGCGCATATAAATCATCCATTGGTAGGCGATCCACTTTACGGCGGACGCCAACGATCACCAAAAGGGGCTTCTGCCGCCTTCAATGAAGTGCTACGCAGTTTTGATCGCCAGGCGCTGCATGCCGCCATGCTGCGGCTATATCATCCCATTACTTCAATTGAAATGGAGTGGCATGCAGCGCTGCCACAGGATATGGTGGCATTAATAGTAGCATTGAAGGTAGATAAAGACCTTTTTAAGGATAGCATAGACTGGCTATGATCCGACTTAATTCTACCTGATTAGCCATTGTTCTCTCCCACCAAAAGCGCAGACCTGCAGCGCCCCTAACCCTGATATATGCTTAAACGTAGGCGACCATATTATAAATAATTCCGAATGTACTGAGAAACCATTGCCGACTAGCACTACTCTAGCAGATTTACCCACTGCCTCTAGTTAACACAGGCGCTTAGTATTGATATAGTTACGCTTAATAGTAACACGCTGCGGCCACTGTATGGTAATACAGTTTACACATGGACACCTAGGGAAAGACGCTTCAGCGTGACCACCGATCGTCTGCTAGTTCTTTTTTCCGATCAGAGATAGCGGGAAGTTTAGCGGCCAATGTCTCTAGAAGATATTCTTAACCTTCCTAGGTCACGGATACCGGTCCAGAAGTGTTTGAAGTAGCCCGAAGTTAAAGATACTTTTGCTTGCTATTGTAACTAGCGATGGGGAATCCTTTTCCTCACTTGGAAAATATACCTGACCGATCTCTAGCAACTGGCGCATTTATATCTCTGATCGGCCAGGATCCACATCGTGGCGTGACGGTTAGAATTGTACAGTGCAAGAAACGATATTTTGGGATGAAGGTGTCACCGAACATATAGAAACTTTGCTTTATCCAATAATATCATCTTACCCAAGACGATCTAGGATTGATAATAATTATTTTGAACATTATTGGTGAAATATCTTCTTTAATCTTAAATTAATGACCTTATTTAATTTAAAAATAACAATTTTGAGTAATACATGTCTCTATACGTTTTATCAATAAGTTTCAATGTGCCTTCCGACGCCAAGTCCCTGGCTCTCGAAGATGAGAATCAGCTTATTGAACCCCTAAACGTAATAACGGCCCTTTTAAAGCTAGAAGGTGATTCACTGTATCATTCAAGTGTACTCTAGCGGTGCACTAAAAATAATCAGGTCCTTATCGATAAAGCTGAAGGGTAGACAAAACCACCATTTTTGAAGGACTAGCAAAGCGTATCTTCAACGGCGAAGTATCAAAAAAGCTTAAATTAAGAATCAGGTGTTATTATAGTGTCACACTAAATTTAACTACTTGAAAAGAGATGATATGATCATACATCATAATAATACTAGTGTAAATCAAGCTAAAAAAAGAAGAAATTTCAGTCTTAAATTTAAACGCAAATTTACTCAACTGGTTTTAGAATAAACTCAGCATAAATGCTTTTTTAATCGGGAAAATTTAGAGGGCACTAGCTCTAGCTAAGCTCTACCGCGTATTCGGTTTTATCGTAGTAGCTACTACGATAAACAATATATATAAAAGTCATCCTAAAGCCATCATAGCCATGATGCATAGCTGACATAAGAGTATAGCTACTAGAACAACCCCAAGAGAGTTTTACGTATATGGCGAAGCCTCACAGGCAAACCCATGAAAGCTCTGTAGCTTATTAGTTTTCAGGGCAGCTAAACACAGAGCTAGCAGTGTGATGGTCAAGAGTATGGTGCTATGATCCTGAATGGTTTTGAGCGCTAGTTCGCGATAACAAAGAGCAAAAAGGTATGGTGTGGCCTGTAGTACCACACCTAGTCTTAGGAAGACTGTGGCATGATACCTATGGATTTTAACATGCTATAAGGAACCTAGGCTGAACTAAGTTGTCCTGTTCCCTCCACTGAACTAAGCTGAACTTAAGAGGGAGGGGTATTACCAAAATTCCCCTAGATCAACTGCAATGTCTTTATTAGTAGTTGACAGAATGGGTTACACCACAACCCAGTTAGTAAACTAACTGGAAATCCATCAGACTAGATATACAGGATAATCATCATATCTTTGGCTAGTCAGTAAACCCGTGGCGGGAAGGGCCTAGATGATGACTCCAAACCGCGTAGTTTTCTATGGTATGTTGTCATCCACTCTGTTATGTTAGCGACCTTCATGGTAATAAGTGTCCCAACTGCAACATACTACATCGAAACGCGGTTTTAATATCCTTTTGTTACGCCTGCTGTAAATTTCACCTTTCACCAATTAAACTTATTTTTTTACATTCAGTGCTTACCAGCAGCTGAAAGGCCCTATAATTCGCCTCCACTAACTAATCGGGAATATAGTTACTAGGACACTCCAAAAGCTCGCTTATAGGAAAAAACCTACTGCAGTAAATAAAAGCTTGACTCTGCAGCAGGAAAGTGTATAAAAGACTCTCTTTAGAGAAAGAAAGTTCCTGGGACTGCTCTTTAACAATTTATCAGATAATCTGAGTAAGCACTCATACATACTCATACGTTGAGTAAATTTACGTTTAATTTTTTTGATTTGGGTTACACCCGTATTGTGCCCGTATTGTGTTTATAACCACAGCACCTCTATCCAAATTATTATTTCATCAGTTTCATAATTCTGGATATTCTGGATATCTGGATAACAGCATTACCATATAAAAATATTTTCAAACAGATTACCTGATAACAGTCACGAGCAAAGTAAACCCGTCGGCGGATTTTTATGCCGATTTTAGTGTCCCCTTCGTCTAGTGGCCTAGGACACTGCCCTTTCACGGCGGCAACAGGGGTTCGAACCCCCTAGGGGACACCACTTTTATTTTTATTTCAGAATGTCTTCTATAATAAATGCACTCTACGAAATACCGCTCTTTAAAAATCCGGAACAAAGCTGAAAATTTTAAATATGCTGAAGCGCAAATTTCAGCATGGTGCGTCTCTTAAAAAACTAAACAAAGTTAATGCACAAGTGTTATCACTGAGTACTACTGCGTAGACACTCTCTTCTTAAATTCTTAAATCTTAAACTCCGCGTGCTCTTCTTTTTTATTAAGAGCACCACCGAGACGAAATTGAACGAGCAGTGATTCAAGATAAAGCGCAGCCAGCCGAAAAGTAGACAAACAGCTCAGGGTTGTGAGGTTAAGTGATTAAGCGTATACGGTGGATGCCTAGGCAGTCAGAGGCGATGAAGGACGTGCTAATCTGCGAAAAGCGTCGGTCAGCTGATATGAAGCGTTATCAGCCGGCGATGTCCGAATGGGGAAACCCGGTGCAACTCCTTGCACCATCATTAAGTAAATTAATAGCTTAATGAAGCAAACCAGGGGAACTGAAACATCTCAGTACCCTGAGGAAAAGAAATCAACCGAGATTCCCTTAGTAGTGGCGAGCGAAAAGGGAATAGCCCAGAGCCATCATCAACTTGCGCATTAGGAGAATGGTCTGGAAAGACCAGCGACAAAGGGTGATAGCCCCGTATCTAAAAGTGCGCTTTTTGTGAGCTCGATGAGTAGGGCGGGACACGTGATATCCTGTCTGAAGATGGGGGGACCATCCTCCAAGGCTAAATACTCCTGACTGACCGATAGTGAACCAGTACCGTGAGGGAAAGGCGAAAAGAACCCCGACAAGGGGAGTGAAATAGAACCTGAAACCGTATACGTACAAGCAGTGGAAGCATTCTTCGGAATGTGACTACGTACCTTTTGTATAATGGGTCAGCGACTTATATTCTGTAGCAAGGTTAACCGCATAGGGGAGCCACAGGGAAACCGAGTCTTAACTGGGCGTTTAGTTGCAGAATATAGACCCGAAACCCGGTGATCTAGCCATGAGCAGGTTGAAAGTTGGGTAACACTAACTGGAGGACCGAACCGACTAATGTTGAAAAATTAGCGGATGACTTGTGGCTAGGGGTGAAAGGCCAATCAAACCGGGAGATAGCTGGTTCTCCCCGAAAGCTATTTAGGTAGCGCCTCGTGAAGTCATCTACGGGGGTAAAGCACTGTTTCGGCTAGGGGTCTATCCCGGATTACCAACCCGATGCAAACTGCAAATACCGTAAAATGTTATCACGGGAGACACACGGCGGGTGCTAACGTCCGTCGTGAAAAGGGAAACAACCCAGACCGCCAGCTAAGGTCCCAAAATCATGGTTAAGTGGGAAACGATGTGGGAAGGCCAAGACAACCAGGATGTTGGCTTAGAAGCAGCCATCATTTAAAGAAAGCGTAATAGCTCACTGGTCGAGTCGGCCTGCGCGGAAAATGTAACGGGGCTAAACCATGCACCGAAGCTGCGGCAGTAACGTATAAGTGTTATTGGGTAGGGGAGCGTTCTGTAAGCCTGCGAAGGCAGCCTGTGAGGGCTACTGGAGGTATCAGAAGTGCGAATGCTGACATGAGTAACGATAAAGCGGGTGAAAAACCCGCGCGCCGAAAAACTAAGGGTTCCTGTTCAACGCTAATCGGAGCAGGGTAAGTCGACCCCTAAGGCGAGGCCGAAAAGCGTAGTCGATGGGAAACAGGTTAATATTCCTGTACTTAATATAACTGCGAAGGGGGGACGAAGAAAGCTAGGTTCGCCGGGCGACGGTTGTCCCGGTTTAAGCGTGTAGGTGAAAAAAGCAGGTAAATCCGCTCTTTTATAACACTGAGGCGTGATGACGAACCACCACGGTGGTGAAGGAATTGATGCTACGCTTCCAGGAAAAGCCTCTAAGCATCCAGGTTACATTAAATCGTACCCCAAACCGACACAGGTGGTTAGGTAGAGAATACCCAGGCGCTTGAGAGAACTCGGGTGAAGGAACTAAACAAAATGGTGCCGTAACTTCGGGAGAAGGCACACTGGCATGTAAGTAAGTGGCCTTGCGCCAAAAGCTGAAGCCAGTCGCAGATACCAGCTAGCTGCAACTGTTTATTAAAAACACAGCACTGTGCAAACACGAAAGTGGACGTATACGGTGTGACGCCTGCCCGGTGCCGGAAGGTTAATTGATGGGGTTATATCCGTAAAAGCTCTTGATCGAAGCCCCGGTAAACGGCGGCCGTAACTATAACGGTCCTAAGGTAGCGAAATTCCTTGTCGGGTAAGTTCCGACCTGCACGAATGGCGTAATGATGGCTAGGCTGTCTCCACCCGAGACTCAGTGAAATTGAACTCGCCGTGAAGATGCGGTGTACCCGCGGCAAGACGGAAAGACCCCGTGAACCTTTACTATAGCTTGACACTGAACATTAAGCCTTGATGTGTAGGATAGGTGGGAAGCTTTGAAGTGTAGACGCTAGTCTACATGGAGCTAACCTTGAAATACCACCCTTTAATGTTTGATGTTCTAACTCAGGCCCGTTATCCGGGCCGAGGACAGTGTCTGGTGGGTAGTTTGACTGGGGCGGTCTCCTCCCAAAGTGTAACGGAGGAGCACAAAGGTTAGCTAATCACGGTCGGATATCGTGAGCTTAGTGCAAAGGCATAAGCTAGCTTGACTGCGAGAGTGACGGCTCAAGCAGGTGCGAAAGCAGGTCTTAGTGATCCGGTGGTTCTGAATGGAATGGCCATCGCTCAACGGATAAAAGGTACTCCGGGGATAACAGGCTGATACCGCCCAAGAGTTCATATCGACGGCGGTGTTTGGCACCTCGATGTCGGCTCATCACATCCTGGGGCTGCAGTAGGTCCCAAGGGTATGGCTGTTCGCCATTTAAAGTGGTACGCGAGCTGGGTTTAGAACGTCGTGAGACAGTTCGGCCCCTATCTGCCGTGGGCGCTGGAAGATTAAGAGGGGCTGCTCCTAGTACGAGAGGACCGGAGTGGACGCACCGCTGGTGTTCGGGTTGTCATGCCAATGGCATTGCCCGGTAGCTACGTGCGGAAAAGATAACCGCTGAAAGCATCTAAGCGGGAAACTTGCCTCAAGATGAGTCTTCCCTGAGGCCTTGAGCCTCCTAAAAGGACGTTAAAGACGATGACGTTGATAGGTCGGGTGTGTAAGCGCTGTGAGGCGTTAAGCTAACCGATACTAATGACCTGTGAGACTTAACCTTACAACACCTAAGCTGTTTGAGAGCACAAAAGCTAGAGATAACACAAAATATCAGCACAGAATATGAAAAAAGAATTTGCCTGGCGGCAAAAGCGCGGTGGTACCACCTGACCCCATGCCGAACTCAGAAGTGAAACGCCGTAGCGCCGATGGTAGTGTGGGGTTCTCCCCATGCGAGAGTAGGGAACTGCCAGGCATCCATTACAAGCCCTAAACCACTATTTAGGGCTTTTTTTTATTTCAAATAAAAATAAATAAGATAACAAAAAAGTTATTCTAAATTGATTCCTGGTTTTTTCTGTTAAAAAAAATTACCTGTATATAATTAAAAATTTATCAGTAACGCCATAATTTATAGCGATTAATTAGGCCATTGGTAGAACTATCATGAGCATCAACCAGATTATCCTGCATCAATTCCAGCAGAATACTGTTAGCAAGTTGTTTACCTAACTCAACGCCCCACTGGTCAAAGCTATAAATATTCAATATAACCCCTTGCGTGAAAATTTTGTGTTCATACAGCGCAATCAGTGCACCCAAACTATAAGGGGTAATCTTACGCAGCAAGATAGAGTTACTCGGACGATTACCCTCAAACACTTTATACGGCGCAAGATACTGCACTTGATCCGGTGATTTCCCAGCCGCGCTTAATTCCTGCTCTACCGTTTTACGTAACTTCCCAAAAGCTAATGCTTCTGTCTGAGCAAAGAAGTTAGAGAGCAACTTGACGTGATGATCAGCAAGGGGATTATGGCTGATAGAAGGCGCGATAAAATCGCAGGGAACAATTTTAGTCCCTTGATGGATTAGCTGATAAAATGCATGCTGACCGTTAGTGCCTGGTTCGCCCCAAATAATAGGTCCAGTTTGATAACTGACAGGATATCCATCGCGATCGATATATTTTCCATTTGATTCCATATTTCCTTGTTGGAAATAAGCGGCAAAACGGTGCATATATTGATCATAAGGTAAAATTGCCTCTGTTTCCATACCGAAAAAATTGTTATACCAAATACTGATGACCGCTAAGAGCAACGGCAAATTCTTATCCAACGGTGTCAATAAAAAGTGCTGATCCATAGCGTGCGCACCATTGAGCAGTTTTTCAAAATTATCAAAACCAAGCGATAGTGCGATAGAAAGACCAATGGCGGACCAAAGCGAATAGCGGCCTCCAACCCAATCCCAAAACTCAAAAATATTCTCAGTATTAATGCCAAATTCCACCACTGCTTTTATATTGGTAGACAACGCAACAAAATGACGGGTAATATATTGCTCATCCCTCGCTGTTTTCAAGAACCAATCTCGGGCACTATACGCATTAGTCATAGTTTCCTGGGTAGTAAAGGTCTTTGATGCCACTATAAATAACGTGGTAGCTGGGTCTAGATCTTTTATGGTTTCAGTAATATGCGTTCCATCCACATTGGAGAGATAGTGCATATTGAGATGATTTTTATAAGGCCGCAACGCCTCAGTTACCATATATGGGCCAAGATCAGAGCCACCAATGCCAATATTAACGATGTCGGTGATGATGCAGTTAGTATACCCCTTCCATTCACCACCGATGATCTGATTACAAAATTGTTTCATTTTTGCTAAAACCGTATTAACGTCCAGCATGACATCTTTACCATTCATGTTAATCGGCGTGTTGCTACGGTTACGCAGCGCAACATGCAACACCGCCCGACCTTCTGTATGATTGATTATTTCGCCGCTAAACATATCAGAAATAGCCTCTTTGATACCACACTCTTCCGCTAGCGCCAGTAACTGGGTTAACGTTTCAGCGGTCATACGATTTTTTGAATAGTCAACCAGTATTTGATCATCGAAAGTGACCGAGAAAGAGGAAAAGCGCTCAGGATCCTGCAAGAATAAATCGCGAATATGGACATCTTTCATCATAACAAAATGTTGTTGCAGCGCTTTCCAAGCGGCGGTATGGCTAGGATTGATATTTTTCATAAGAAAACACTCTTAATAGGTAATTAAATTTTTTATCCCCATTCAAATAGACATAGCAATAGCCATAACATTTTTTTGATCCCAGCGTATGAAGCGCATTAGCAAAATATACCGCTCTAAACTTTTAGATTCCACCTCCAGTAAAGCAACTATGCCGTTAAAGCTATTTATATATTTTCTAACTATAAGCAAGGAAAATCATGCTATTGTTGTTACTATATTTTCAAATATAGGTTGGTTCTTGCATTCCTACTACCGATACCGCCAGCCAATTACTAAAATCAAAGCTTAAATATAGACTCTCTTATCAGCCAATTGTTAGGTTTGTGCAGACCGCTCTAATAAGCCATGAAACCACTTAAACCTTGCTGAAACCTAGCGACAAACTAAGCGTTAGGAGCGCGCTGGCTGAGGATAAGAGTTTTCACAGACGTATCACGATTGCGGGTGCTGAAATACCTCCTAATTTCAGTTGCAAACAAGACTGCTAGTGAAACCCGTATCCAAGAGAATTTTCTTTTATATGCTCTCTCTTCAACTACCAGACATCTCAGAGCTCTATAGGAATTTTATTAAGTAGCTCCAAGCAGCTTAAATGTAACGCCACTGATTCTACTGGTCATTTTATACTACGTAAGAGGTGATAGAAGCTTTTCACTGGCTGTAGTGGAAGGAATTACCATAAAAATTTTATCGCGCTCCGCATTTCTCCCTTTCGCCACCTCATGGAAATCTTGATCTAGATATATCAGGCTTCTCAAGTACCCGTCAGCTCTATGAATTGTAACTACACAAAGCCAACAAGCGCACACAAGAACCATTCTACCACAGGCTAGAACCCTAATGCTGCCTATTATGCAGCATTGCCCCGTTTTAAATAAACAGCAAGGAAGGTGTGGATCGTTTTCCGGAGCTTAAAGGTTATTATAAAGTTAATCCATAGTCATCTCTTCTTCATACGCTAACGCCTGAACGCTATCATATTGATTTTCCCATTTAGCTATCACCAATACTGCTAGCGCATTCCCTACTACATTAAGCGCAGTGCGTGCCATGTCTAAAATACGATCAACACCAGCAATAAACGCCAACCCTTCTAGCGGAATACCTACGCTACCAAGAGTTGCTAGCAGGACTACAAAGGATACTCCTGGTACTCCCGCGATCCCCTTGGATGTCACCATTAACGTCAGAACCAGTATCACTTCTTGCCCTAAAGACAGCTCAATGCCGTAAAGCTGGGCAATAAAAATGGCAGCTATACTCTGATATAGCGTAGAACCGTCTAGATTAAATGAATATCCGGTCGGTACTACGAAGCTAGTAATGGCTGCCGGTGCGCCGTAGGCCTCCATTTTTTCAATAATACGCGGCAATACGCTTTCCGAACTAGCGGTAGAGAAAGCTAAAATCAATTCTTCCTTCAAGATGCAAATCAATGTCCAAATACGCAATCGGCAAAGCCGCGCCACAGCGCCCAGCACTATCATTGCAAAAAAAATAATCGCAGCATATACAAGCAGAACCAGCTTACCCAAAGGTAACAATGAAGCAAAACCAAATGTCGCCACGGTAACTGAAATTAGTGCAAATACCCCTATTGGCGCATATCGCATCACTATATGTGTAACTTTAAACATCGTTTCTGCTACTGCATTAAACACATTAAATAACGGTAAGCGTATATTTTCTGCCAGTGAGGCTAAACCCAGCCCGAATAATACAGAGAAGAAGATGATCGGCAACATATCACCCCTCGCCATCGAGGAAAAAATATTCGCTGGGATAAGCGATAAGATCGTGCTAACAAAACTATGCCTACTTGATTGAACTGCGACAGTAGCTTGTTCATATTTTGAAATATCCACTACCGCTAGCGTTGACATATCAATCCCGTAGCCGGGATGGAATACATTGGCAAGGGTAATCCCCAGAATAATCGCTAGGGTCGTGATTATTTCGAAATATAAGATGGTTTTCAATCCGATACTGCCAAGCTTTTTAACATCACCAATTCCTGCAATGCCAACAACCAGCGTAGCCACCACAATGGGCACTACGATCATTTTAATCATGCGTATAAAAATTTCCCCAGACGGCGAAAGTATATTGTTTATCATCCAATCACGTAATTCACCCTGGTTATGGAGTACAGCGCCGAGGAGAATACCGAGGATTAAAGCAATAAGAATTTGCCAAGCGAGCGTTACTTTTAACTTTTTCATAATAATAGTGCTTTCCATAAGTTGGCCCCACCAAGACGAAAACCCGTCCATCTTCGTTAACGACTTCACTTATTCACCTCTTATGATCATGTGAAGTTGGGCGCTCAAAAAGTTGGTATAATATAGAAAAATCTCAAAACGCTATAACAGCAGCAAATCTGTTTTAAGACTTGATTTATAAGCGCTCTCAAGAATTTATTTTGTTATTTCCTGTATTTTAATAAAAAATATAAACCTTTTACTATTTAAAGAGTTCAATAATAGAAATCAGCCTGTGCGCTACACGCCTTTATATACTCTTTTTAAACAGAAGAAAATGATAAATATCACTAAAAATGTCTTAAGAATGTCATTAGCACCTGTTATTCCAGTGCTGGAAGCATGTTTTTTCACTAGCACAGTACCTCCTTCATAAAGGAGAGATACATGATCTATCGTGCACATATTTAAAGAGGTTAAATTAATAATGGTTGAGATATCTTCAACAAAAAAAAGAAGCTATTGAGCTAATACCATCGCTAGTTGATTCCTATCAGCATTAAAGAACAGACGCTGGTTTCTACGGAAAAATATCGTAAATCATATAAACAATCTATCAATAATCTAAATTCCTTTTAGTCTGAATGCGCCCATATTGGTGAATAATAGATAACCCCTTTATGGAGAGTGTGCGGCAAGTATTGCCACATAGGCGCGCATTCTATTCATTTATTTTTCGCTGGTTTTTAATCAGCGGCATGATCTCCGCCCCACACATCACCGATTTCAGCGTTAAATCATCCAGAAGTGAAAAGGGTTAACTGACTCATTGTCTTCCGATTGACTGGCAAGTCAATCGGAACTCTTGGTTGCATCGACTCCTTTGATGGAGTCGATGCAACCAAGGATCTGTTATTCATCCTCTATCTTTTAAAGATAGAACATACCAAAGAAGTTCTGCATTCTACTAGTAGCTATCTAGTTTACATCGCTAATACCTTTGAATATCAATTCAACTACCGCCACACTAATAAAAAATTAATATCCTCTGGCATTAACTAAATAACGGACATAGATATTTATTATACGAACCGCTGGCTTGCAGCACCATTAACCTGATATACGATCGGTGTACTATTAACTAGCTTGATACCAGATCAATAACCTAATTAATGTATAAAAATAAGATGAATATTCTATGTACTGCATCATAACTATTTGTACGTTAATAGTTAAATGTGGCAAAGCGATAACCGCTACTCATTATTCATCACTGCAGATTATCGCCTCTGTAGGCGCGCTCATATTTTAAAACCTAAGAAGTTTAAAACCTATAAGAAGTGTATTACAAAATAGTTCGGCGATAACTGCTGGACTATTATTGTAATACAGTGGTAACTCGAAACGAGCGAACTCATGATCGCTCTGCTATCGAGAGCGCAATGGCTTTAAAAAAAACTTGTCTCAACGGTATTGTTGTACTCTTATCGATGACTATGGGAAAAGGATAACTTCCTCTTCACTGAGTTCTGTCTCTATCAAGAGTATACACCTCTCCCAATAAATATCGATTCTAGCAAATTTATTATCTCCTTTAAAGAGAAGTATTTTAGTAGCAAGCGCGCTCAACAGGGTGAAGACGGATATTGTTAAATGATAGATATTACATAGACAGTATACTAAATATTTTCACCTAGCGCCTCAGTATCACCAATATTTAACCAATTTTAGTGTCGCATCCAAAAATTATTAAAACGGCGGCAGGCATAGAAATTCAGAATAACATTAAATAAAGATTAGGCAATTCACGCTTATATTAAGCTTAACACGAGCAAAACACCTTAACATCTAAGCTGCATATAATGAAGTCGCATTTGAGTATATAAAGAAATTAGTGTAACCTCTAATCTTTATTTTTATATCAAACTAATTCGCTGACAAAAAATCCGTTTCGGTAAGGTGATGCACTGTATCTTTCTTAAATTTACCACCAGTAAATATCCGGTAATCTCGGTGATAAATTCTCTACGCAGGCCAATCCTAACGTAGATCTAAAATTTTATAGAAGAAAATATACTTTGACCTTATTTTGTAATCCTCTACATCCTTTGGATAACTTTTTATACAAACAATAACCTTTTCTAATTGGAGAATCCTTTATAAATCCATTAATCATTTATCAACAGATGCAAAATAATTTGAGTTTTCAAGAAACTAGTGAATAAAAACTAGTGTTTAACTTTTTTTATTGACCTTTATCATACCAGTGTTGTATATGCGAGTAGATTATACTTTTTTACTTTCCCGCTAGATTTTCTGAAAACACCACTGTATTCTAGCAATAGAAATACTCAACAGTATTTCACTTGGAATCAAGTTAATTATATTTTTTCGTTCTGAACCAGTTTTATAGCCCTATTTGCGCCAACAAATCTCTTGAGTCACCTAGCAAAACAAATTTTACACAAAATGTAACATGATTAATAACACTTATATGGACATTAGCACAATCATTGGAAAGTTTGTTCTTTACTGTTTTAGAGAAAAAAAGTTTCATGGCGCAGCTGAATGCAAAACCTGAACATCCATAGTATAGGTATAACCTTGATATTATTTGTCATAAGGCCAAAGTATATCACTTATTGGATGTTAAAATTCACTCACTCGCGAAAATATTATTATATCGCCGATGGCGTTATTATCACGGGCTGCAAAATAACCTAGTCATCTTCAGCGATTTTATGTCACTACCTCATCCCGCTGTATTTTAGCGCGGCCGTATATATCCAAATATAATGGGCTAGTTTATTCCTTCAACTTATTCCTTTAACTTTCTACTATAGGCTAGCTAATTATTTTATTTTTGATAGCTTAACAACCGTGCAATCTGTGGCATGTTATATCCCTGTCGCAGATATTTGCTTATACTAATTAGAGCAAAAACATACCCTGTTCGCCTATATCTCATGGCAGTAATAGAGTTTATTTGAAAACCTAGATATTAAGTATAATTAAGCTGATACAGCTACTTTCTGCTTCAATGATCATATCACCGTACTACTAGCAAGTATCCTCATAGGGTAATAGATGTCCTTTTCAGTGACATCATCTTGCCTACGATATGGGTACAAAGCATCAAGACGGTGATGCTAACAGGGGCTAATTTCATAGTACTAATGAGGTTATAAAGACTGTTATTTTCAACTCTAACTTGCTATATTCCTAGGTTTATAGCAATACAGCAAAAAAATGTTGTAATTATACGCTTCGGTAAGCAGATAACCGATCTAATCTTATTAATAGCACTATGAGGGGATTGGCGCTGATGTTCAATACGAGTTGATCAGCCTCTCTACTGTTATTTTGATGTACTTTTTTATTATTAATGACGCCTGCAAAGGTGCATAAAAACGCGTTTTACACCACCTCAGAACTCTTAATGGGCTACTTTTACTTTCTGATGTTTATTATCAGATTCAGGACAATTTTATTGTTTTATATGTCAAACACTACCTTAAAAGGCAACATGAGAGCATACAAAAGACCAGCATCAGTATTTCTAAATGAAAATATCACAGCTCTAAATCGTAACGGAGTATACTTCTACTCCAAATGAGACAATTTTAACGTTACAAACCGAAGTTAAATAGACCAAAAGTTTATTGAAACCCATCTCCATAGCCGCAAGCAACAGCGAAAATATTTTTTATGGATTCACAGTAGACTATACACTTACAGTCCACACTCCTAGCGCTTAAAGCTTCAGATAATCTTTGAGTCATACCATTATCGCTAGATCGATACCTTTGACCTTCCTATGTCTTAAATATACTTAAAAGATAAATACTAGTTACGATAGTCAATAATTATTTTATTACCCTTTTAGGTTTAATGCCTCTTAATTTATCCACTAGATTGTCCAGTGATGCGATATTAATTTTAATTTTAATTTTATCCTCCTCTATCCCTCTCACTAACATAACTTTCTCTATAAGTTTCAGTACCCTCAACTTTTTCTCTGGTAGCTCCGCACTATCAGGTGTATCCTATTACTCGTACCCTATTTCGATGACAAGTTGTCTACTTACCTGCAGTCATTGGCACTTTTCTCTCTTAAGCGCCTGATTCCTTTTTTCCCTAATGAAATATGGCGCAGCTTAATAATGCTAATAAAGCGCATGAATTTTCTATACTTTTTGATTGATGTAAAAAAGGTGTAGTTGTATATCTCTATGGTCTGGTTGTTTATCGTCGCGTACATTCCCTTCCTACAGCGTTTGCTGCCTCAAACGTAACGAGATTATTGCTCCGCGTATAACTTTATCAGCGGTAGCAGATATCAACGACGTTTCGTTACTCCAAACCATGGGATATTAATTTGTGCACTACTCATTGCTCCCCGATGCATTGTATGAATAAAATGATAATGATGTATCAATAACATTTTTATTAAAATACTCTCTTCTTGCATACTTTTTCTTGATAATTTCTTCCAAGAGAAGGCATACCTTAGTGTCTATTTCACCATTATCGCTCGTAATAAAAAATACAATAGACTGTACTAGTACATTTACATCGCTAGTAGTATTTTATACTAAAAAATGCATCAAATAAAATTCTAGTCAATCAGGTTATTGAACTGATCTGGAAATTATTTATACTGCTCTGTATCTAGTAGCTGCTAGCTGCGGCGGTCGCTCTGGACAAAGCGATAAGTACGAAAATTGATTTGAGAATTTCTGGCTATACCGTAATTATTTTTTCTATGAGACAAATTTTCACCAGAGAACTACCCTGACTTGTGAAGTAAAATTATTTCGGCACTAGTAGCGTTTTTCAGCATCAATACTCGTGTCTGTACACCTACTCCGCACTCTGTGCGCGCATATCCTTAAACGTCTACATAACATTTTTTGGAATGATAATCGGCATACGGATAACGAAGCACGATTGCTGTTTAAAGTTAAGAACGCTCAAGTTGCTGCTAAAACCCCCCACATTTCTATCTAAAAAATGATCCCTCTAAGTACAGCACCACTTTACCACATCATAGTTAAGCGCCGTGGATACGTCATTGTATAACTAAATTAGTCACTTTCCTGGACTTGATGCCGGTACTGTTTTCCCTCCGATGACAGTATCTCATTATTATTGCTATCCTGCATCGCTCATTTTTTTCTACAGTATATGATAGTAATCAATGACTTTCCTTCTTTACTTCTACGGTCATTCGTCTTGGAACACACTCACTAGACTGACCTATGCCAATTGCTATTTTCTTTTCTATATACAAATGACTAATAAAGAAGTTTACTGATGATTTGATTACACCTGGTAGCTCTTCATTTTAGCTCAGGTTTGCTTTGCTTTATTATCGTTGATAATATCGCTATCGTTAATCTAATTATTAATATCACCACTATTTTCGCTGAGATAATGATATCCGTGGAATAGAGACTTTAGCCAAAATCGGCAAAATATTATACTACGGTAGTTTTTAGTCAATATTTAAGTATTTGTTTACACTTTACTTTCAATGATATTGCAACGTTTACGCTCGGAAGCGATAAATTGGTCATGATGTTGGGGATACCCATGCTTACATCTCTTGCTCTTCAACGGTGATTTTCACCTGCAGTGCTTCAATGTCCATCAGAGATACAGCTTACCTTAAAGGCTTTCGGTGAAAGCTACTGGTTCTTGTACGTATTACAATATAAATTTTCTTTATTTTTCATCACTTTTGGTTTACTTTTTTATGTCAGTGCTATAATAGAAAATATTATCAGACGCGCTTTACTATTAGTAGACAAGGATAAACTCTACCGATAACAGAAAATAGTACCAGCGATATCCTGAATCAGCTGCTTGTTAATTAGCATTTCCTATATAAGCAGGACATTTTGATACGACAAATAAAAAGCAGAGTTTAGCATTATTCAATTTATTTATCCTCAATACGTAGATCCAGGCTAACAAAGTAGCTTGTTTTTATTATCATTGATGATCAAACTCCCTGTTTATCAGCTTATCTATCAACTGTTGTAGTAGCGCCAGGCGTATATAGCTTTTAATTGCTTCCCTTTAATTGGGAGAATTCTGTTCATCCATGGATTCATGTTGGCGCTGACGTTCTTTTTTACCTCTTTCTTCAATTTTATACAGCTTATCTGCTGATTGTTCACCTTAGCGACTAAGTGTAAATCATCCATTTGGTAATAAAATACTCTGCTGTAACTAAATGAAATCTTTACGACGACCAATGGTCTACTTAATTGCAGTAACTTTTTGGAGGGGTCTGTACGTTAATATTAGTTATCTAACAACACTAACCCTGCCTTATAATCTAATTTAGAAAAAACTTATCCTTATGATGGTCCTCTTAATTATATTTTAACTATTTATCTACGTTTGGTATTACTTATTGACATAAGTGAGAATAGGGAAGCTATCAGTTCAGTGCGTCTCTCAGCCTTTTTTACCGGAAAAGAAGCTTACTACCTGGCAGTAGCGATAGTAATTTCTTTACCAGTTTTCAGATTACGCTTGCTGCAGGCGGAACTTTGCGTACGCTGAAAGCACTAAAACCGAGCAGTGTAAAGTCATTCCCTCCCTCCTGCAGGGAGGGCTACTTGGTAACTAAACTAATGATAACATCCAATACACGTTTCGATTGCTATTTTAAAAATATCGGCATTTGTGGGAATTTTATCGATATAAGTTGTGATTTATTGATTTTTTTGTTACTTCTTTAAATCTTCAATTGCAACATGTTTTTAAACGCTATAGTGTAGTTATTATATTATACTCAATATTTTGGAACAAACTAAACCTACTTTCTACTCTAATTTTCAATCTCTCATTTTACAGTTTTGAGTGCCATTTCGATGCCGAAAGGCGCATTCTGCAGAGCTAGATCTAGAACTTCATCTATGCGCTGTACCGAATGAATATCCAGATCGTTTATCACGTTAGCCGGTATATCTTCCAGGTCACGTTTATTTCCAAACGGAATTAGAATAATTTTTATACCACCGCGATGCGCAGCCAGTAGTTTTTCTTTCAGCCCGCCAATAGGCAGTACTTGACCACGTAATGTTATTTCACCAGTCATTGCCACATTGGCTTTAACCGGATTACCAGTGAGGCAGGATACCAATGCAGTACACATCGCAATACCAGCGCTAGGACCATCCTTAGGCGTGGCCCCTTCGGGAACGTGGACATGAATATCCCGCTTTTCATAAAAATTAGAATTGATACCCAGCTTATCTGCCCGCGCACGAACCACAGTTAAGGCCGCCTGAATGGATTCCTGCATTACCTCACCCAGCGAACCAGTATAGGTCAGTTTACCCTTACCGGGTACGCATGCAGTTTCGATGGTCAGCAAATCACCTCCAACTTCAGTCCAGGCTAGACCGGTGACCTGACCAATACGGCTCTCACCTTCTGCACGACCATAATCGAACCGTTGAACTCCAATAAAATCCTTCAGATTATCAGCACTAATGGTGATATGTTTTGTACTATTATCCATTAACAGGGTTTTCACCGTTTTTCGGCATAGTTTAGAGATCTCACGCTCAAGGCTACGAACCCCCGCTTCGCGGGTGTAATACCGGACAATCCCCACAATAGTACTGTCTTCTACCGTCAGTTCGCCTTTTTTTAACGCATTACGCTCAAGCTGCTTAGGCAATAGATGCTGTCGGGCGATATTGAACTTTTCGTCTTCGGTATAGCCAGGCAGACGAATCACTTCCATACGATCAAGCAGCGGCGGCAAAATATTTATCGAATTCGAAGTAGCAACAAACATCACATCGGAAAGATCATAATCTACTTCCAGATAATGGTCATTGAACGCCACGTTCTGTTCTGGATCCAGAACTTCCAGTAAGGCTGAAGCTGGATCACCGCGCATATCCGAAGACATCTTATCAATTTCGTCGAGCAGAAACAGCGGGTTTTTCACTCCAACCTTGGACATTTTCTGTATCAACTTACCTGGCATTGAACCGATATAGGTCCTACGATGCCCGCGAATTTCCGCTTCATCGCGTACTCCCCCCAGAGCCATACGTACATATTGACGCCCAGTGGCTTTTGCAATGGACTGACCGAGCGAGGTTTTACCTACTCCTGGAGGTCCCACCAAACACAAGATAGGCCCTTTAATTTTACTAACTCTACTTTGTACCGCCAAGTATTCTAAAATACGGTCTTTGACGCGTCCAAGCCCGTAATGATCTTTATCTAGAGTCTCTTGCGCTTTTACCAGGTCTTTTTTCACTTTACTACGCGCGCACCAAGGTACCGACAGCATCCAGTCAATATAGCCTCGCACTACAGTCGCCTCAGCTGACATAGGTGACATCATTTTCAATTTTTGTAGCTCCGCCTCAGTCTTTTCTCGGGCTTCCTGCGGCATTTTAGCTGCCTCTATTTTGCGCTTCAGCGCTTCGTTTTCATCCAGCGCGTCATCCATCTCACCCAGCTCTTTCTGAATCGCCTTCATCTGTTCATTCAAGTAGTACTCGCGCTGGCTCTTTTCCATCTGTTTCTTAACCCGATTACGAATACGTTTTTCTACCTGCAACAGATCAATTTCAGATTCCATCATTGCCATCAGGTATTCGAGCCGTGCGGCCACATCAGCCATTTCAAGCACCGACTGCTTGTCAACCAACTTTAGAGGCATGTGGGCAGCGATGGTATCGGCCAGCCGAGCTGCATCATCAATATTGTTTAACGAGGTAAGTACTTCAGGAGGGATTTTTTTGTTCAGTTTGATATAACCTTCAAACTGATTGATGGCGGTCCGCACTAGCACCTCCTGCTCACGCTCATCTAGCTTGGGTGCATCGAAATAGTCCACAGCAGCGCTGAAATGATCGCCGCTGTCTGATAGTTCTTTGATCCGGGCGCGAGTCAACCCCTCTACCAACACTTTTACCGTACCGTCTGGTAGCTTCAGCATTTGCAGAAGAGACGATACTGTCCCAACAGAAAAAAGATCATTGATACCCGGTTCGTCAGTTAACGCTTCTTTTTGAGCCAGCAATATGATTTTTTTATCACTATCCATGGCTGCTTCAAGACACCGAATTGATTTTTCCCGACCGACAAATAGCGGAATAACCATATGCGGATAGACCACTACATCGCGTAGAGGCAATACGGGAATTTCTATGAGTTCGGAACGCTCAGCATTCATAGATCTCTCTCTTATTTTGGCATTCTATCAGATTTATGGAATGCAAAAAAAAACTTGCCTTTTACCCGTTTCAATAATTAGTACTCGAGTATATAGGGTCTAATCGCTTATATTCAATGACAATTAGTGATGAAAATAGGTTATAAAATCCCACTCGCCTATATATTCTTACTTGTTACACACGCCCCGTTACTCACCAGAGGCCTGCTGCGCTTTGTGCTTAGCATAGATGAGCACTGGCTCCGATTGGCCAGTAATGACCGCTTCACCAATCACTACTTTCTCTACACTTTCCTGGGAAGGCAGTTTATACATAGTGTCTAGAAGCGCACCCTCTACGATAGAGCGTAGACCGCGAGCACCGGTCTTACGCACCATGGCTTTTTTAGCAATAGCTATAATGGCTTCATCACAGAATTCCAACTCTACCCCTTCAAGGTTGAACAGCACCTGATACTGTTTAGTTAGCGCATTTTTCGGCTCACGCAAGATCTGAATCAGCGCTTCTTCACTTAATTCGTTTAGAGTAGCAACAACGGGCAAGCGGCCTATAAATTCAGGGATAAGTCCAAATTTAATCAAGTCTTCCGGCTCAACCAGCGCTAGCAATTCGCCGCCTTTAATCACTTTCTCCAAGTTGCTTTTTACGGTGGCACCGAAACCAATACCACAATTGGTTTCGGTGCGCTTTTTAATCATTTTTTCCATACCTGCAAAAGCTCCGCCGCAAATAAACAAAATCCTTGAAGTGTCCACCTGAAGGAATTCCTGCTGGGGATGTTTACGTCCGCCTTGTGGCGGAATCGCAGCTATGGTCCCTTCTATCAGTTTCAACAGCGCTTGCTGTACCCCTTCACCGGATACATCACGAGTAATGGAGGGGTTGTCTGACTTACGAGAGATTTTATCAATCTCATCGATGTATACAATACCGCACTGGGCCTTTTGTACATCATAATCACACTTCTGCAGCAACTTCTGGATGATATTTTCCACATCCTCACCCACATACCCGGCTTCTGTCAGAGTGGTAGCATCGGCCATAGTGAAAGGCACATCCAGAAAGCGGGCAAGCGTTTCTGCCAGTAGTGTCTTACCGCTGCCAGTAGGTCCAATCAGTAAAATATTACTTTTGCCAAGTTCAATGCCGTTATTAGTGTCGCCATTACGCAGGCGCTTGTAATGATTGTAAACCGCTACCGCGAGCACTTTCTTGGCCTTTTCCTGACCAATGACATAATCGTCTAAGTGCTGCCGTATTTCATGGGGCGTCGGTAGTACATGACGTTCACGATGCGGGGTAACTTCCTTTATTTGTTCACGAATAATATCGTTGCATAAATCAACACATTCATCGCAGATATACACCGACGGCCCAGCGATTAATTTCCGCACCTCATGCTGGCTTTTACTGCAGAAAGAGCAACACAGCACCTTTCCTGCACCGTCTTTGCACTTATCCGTCATCAGTAAACCTCTTTCTTTTTTTGTTTCACGGGGCAATCAGAGCGGTAACACAACGGCTGAACTCAAAACTGGTCATCGAAAGCATTGATGCTTCCGCACGACGCACACTATATTAGTTATAATCTATCAAATTCCAGTATGAAGTAATTACATGCGCTGGCTCAATATAGAATCCACTAATCCATAATCTACTGCCTCAGGAGCAGAGAGAAAACGATCACGCTCAGTATCCTGCTTTATTATTTCAAGAGACTGCCCTGTATGTTTTGCCATTAATTCATTCATCCTCGCCTTAACTTTTAGGATTTCACGGGCGTGAATTTCAATATCAGTAGCTTGACCCTGAAAACCACCTAGAGGCTGATGAATCATTACTCGTGAATTAGGTAAGCAAAAACGCTTGCCTTTAGCGCCAGAGGCCAACAGAAATGCACCCATAGAGGCAGCTTGCCCCATACAGAATGTGCTGACATTAGGTTTAATGAATTGCATGGTATCATAAATTGACATCCCAGCACTGATTACCCCGCCCGGTGAGTTGATGTATAAGTGAATATCTTTTTCTGGATTTTCCGCTTCTAAAAACATCATCTGCGCCACAATCAAATGCGCCATATAATCTTCTAGCTGACCAGTCATGAAGATAATCCGTTCTTTTAGTAAGCGCGAAAAGATATCACATGAACGCTCTCCGCGTGAAGTCTGCTCCACCACCATTGGTACCAAAGCCGCATGAGGTGAAAAGTTATCTTGTTCGCCACTGTATGACATTATTTTCTCCTAGAAATAAAGCTTTCAGTGCCTACCTTTCCAATTTTACATGAGATACAAGGTCATCACACCATTTCTTAAGAAATCACCGATCCGCAGAACTATTCCTGTCTTTGCCTGCATTTAATCTGCGCAATTTTTTATTTCCTATGGCGGATAATTACTAGATATTTTCTGCCACATAACTTATGTTTTTTAAAACCGCTATACTTAAACAAGTATAGCGGTATCTATTACCATAAGATGAGCATAAAAAACTTATTCGAATAAAACCCTGCCACTGCAAGACATCATCCTTTTAAGGGATAATGTCTATTAGCCTAAGACTAGGATCGCACGCGGTCCAATAACAATGACGCTTACGCCCCACTAAGCTTATTCATAAACTCATTGAAGCTGCTTTCTTTTTTTATCACACGAGCATTTCTTGAGAAGCACTTCAACCGCCTCTTCTTCCATAGCTAAATTACGCATCTTTTCCATAAGCTTTTTACTTTTGCTGTAAGACTCAATGACTCCTTTTGGATCTTCATAGGCAGACGCCATTTCTTTAACTAGTTTACTAACAAGGGCTTCATCTACTTTTAATTTATGTTTGCGGATGACTTCGCCCAGCAACAGACCGACCTTGACGCGGCGCTTCGCCTGTGCTTCAAAAAGCGCACCCGGTAATTCCAGTACCTTTTTCTTATTTCCGGCGAAACACTGTACCGCCTGACGTTTTAGCACGTCTATTTCACCGTTGAGCAGCGCCACAGGAACATGGATGTCATTCGCGTTAAGCAGACCATCGATGACCTGCGTTTTTACGCGATTACACACGGCGTTTTTCAGCTCACGCTCTATATTCTTACGCACTTCAGTACGAGGCCCCCTCAAGAGAGCCGTCAGCAATACCGAAATGTTTAATAAAACCTTCATCTAACTCAGGCAATTTACGCCGCTCGATTTTTTTTAATTTAACGACAAACCTTGCAGCTTTTCCTTTCAAATTTTCCGTGCGATAGTCTTCCGGAAAAACAACATTGATGTTAAAGCGTTCGTCAACTTTATGACAAATGATACCCTTTTCAAACATGGGTATCATACGGCCATGCCCCATGGTCAGTACGAAGTCAGTGGCTTTGCTGTCGTCAAATGCTTCACCGTCAATGGTGCCTGTGAAGTCGACAGTAACGCGATCTTCCGCACCAGCTACATCTGTGGTTTCTTTCCAGTCAGCTTTCTGTTTTTGCAGCGTATTTAGCATAGTATCGATGTCAATATCTTTCACTTCGATACTATGCTTTTCAACTTCAATGGTCCCTAAACTCGTCAGTTCAACTACTGGGTACACTTCAAATTCTACCGCATAACTAAAATTTTCACCGGTTTTGTATTCGCTAGAAACATAATTCAGCACGCTAATCGGATTAATTTTTTCTTGGACAATGGCTTCGACGAAATTATCCCACATCAGATCACGTAGCACCTCCTGACGGACAGAGGCACCGTAGTAAAACGCAACGATATTCATAGGAACTTTCCCTTTACGAAAACCGTTGATGCGGATTTTTTAGCGACCTTTACTAACTCGCTTCTGACTGTTTGCTCAATCGTATCAGCTGCAATGGTAATATTTAGGCGGCGCCATAGACCTTCAGTGGTTTCAACACAAATTAGCATCTCGTTACCTCAAAAATCACAGTGCTTAATCAACGCTGGAAAGTGATTTTAAAGAAGCAGTCATCCAGAAGGTCTACTAATCTTTAAAATCCTCTCTAATTTAAGATATTCGTGGTCTAAGAAATCAAAAAACTATTGCTCATTTTATCATTAGAAGCATCCCGAATACCTTCTAGAAATATTAAGATGCGCATTATAGCGGGATAGGGTTTATGAGTCGAGGACAGCACGTAAATTGCACGCACTGTTCCGGTTAGAAACACAACCTACTCTCGAAAACGGATGCGGCCATCCCCAGTTTCCGTAACGTTATTTTTTGGCCTGGCGATTAAGCCGTCAGGCCTCTGGCGTACCGAGAGAAATAACTCTGGTACCATACATTTCAAGGAACCTCCCACGCTTTTTACAATGCATGTTTCCAACGGCAAGCATAGACAACCCCTTTACCAATTCATCCGCCAGAATACCCTATATCGTTCGGTGGTGACGGCTGTTAAGAATATGCTTTGTTACCACCTGATCACTGATTAATACCACTTTAAAATGACTCCCAGAACCCAATGAATATTATTCTGATAGCTTTTCGTGTACGATTCCCCAAATACAGCTAAGTAAGCTCTGGCCTTATTTTATTTTCATAATTGCTCGCAAATTATCATCTCTTACCTTTAACGTCAGGCAAAACACTCTTCATCCAGTTAAAATTTTAGCTGAATATTTTATTTAACAACTAGATTTTAAATGATAAATGGCACGCTATACACCTCAAGTTGTCCTGCATAGAGGCCATGGACACAATGTAACTCAGGGGGGGTAGACAACTTTAGCATCCGCGCCATAAAATTTTTTTTTATAACGTAAATTAACGCAATTTAGAGCTTTCATCTCCCATTGGGGATGATGCTATAATGAGAATATTTTCAGCGTCCTATCCTGATGAATAAAAAGCTTAATATGCTAAAATACCTAATATTGTAACAATATTGTTACTCTCTAAACTGTGCCGCCAGCACTAATGCGGATAGACATTTTTACCTAAAATCCGGTTTCCACAGCAGGATACGTCGCTAATGAGTGTTACCGTCAGCGTTAACAGCGCCAAACAGTATCTAGATTAGGCTTTTGGCTATGATTCAGTATATCGGCCAGCTGATAATTAACACCATCGCGCAATCTGCACTTTCCTATCCGAAAAAAATACTGAAATAAAGATAACTACCCCTAGTTACATGATTAGTTCAAATAGAGCCGTAGATTTGCAGATCATAGTAAATAAACTTTACACTAATATTACTGAAAACAATGTACGCTATAATATTGCAACGCGAGCAGATATCTCTATCATCGCCCAGGCAAAACAGCAACAAGCAAATAAAAAAACTGCTAGTCAGTGCACGATATGCAAGGGGTTTTCTGCTAGACTAATGATAAATTACCGGTGCCGTGAACAGTATTCTGGCATACAATATTAACAACATAGCGAACGACAATAGCATCAACGTTTTTTGTCAAAAAAACGCACACTAACCCTTCCTGTTCCACCCCCCTTGGCTATAGTATATCAGGCAAGTTAAACCCAAAACCGTTCATGGCCATGATAACCTCCGTTTATTTCTTGCCACCCTAAACCAGCACTGTTCAGTCATTCTACTGTGCCTTCGAGTTACCGATAGCGCCAACATTCAGAACGTTGTAAGTCTGAATAAACGGTAGCTGGCCTAGATATTAAAACCATCGGCTTCTTCTCGCTGATCTGTTAGGCATAGGTCTTCAAGTTTCCACAGGCACTCTAGTAATGAATAGCTATTTTATCCGGTGATAATAGCGCCTCCGACGCGGCTAGTTGGCTGGTAAAAAAGTTCCATTTTGGATAGTCTAGAATTTTTTTGCGAAAAAGAAATTAGGAAAAATACGGATTATCAACTAACTTTTACTATGGCGGTTGGTACCCAATAGTATTTTAAGGGAAAAGTGTTGTTAATATGAAGATCTTTCAAAGATATATCTTAATTTTATAGATTTAATTAAATAAAAAAAATCATTTTCACGCTATCGAATAAGTCAGAATACTAATGATTCTATATTATTTTAAACCAAACTCAACACTATTTCCTTGAGTTTTATAGGTAATATGAATTTAGTAACACACTAAATTTAAACACAGATGGTTATTGTCCTCAAGACAACAAGAGTGTACCAACAAAAAAGAAATATTCGCAAAGAACCCGGGGTTAGCTATATTGGTCTTCCTAGAATTAAAGATCCTAATCTTAAAAACACTAGAAATAGACTCAAGATAAAATTGTGGAGAGGGTAAACAACCTGGAGTAATGTTCTACAGCAAATTAGAGTGGCCACATTCGAATAAGCAGTTTTTGACAGTTTTTGTAGAATTACTAAATAAAAACATGATCCTTATTCTGAAAAAAACGAGAGGAATATCGCTAACGGGTTAATAAGCGTCAGCAACGTAAGCTCATAGACATCACAGACTATATCGTGCGTAGGTGTTATACGCACACTCAGGCTG
Source organism: Sodalis sp. (in: enterobacteria) (assembly GCA_051710585.1). Classification (GTDB taxonomy): domain Bacteria; phylum Pseudomonadota; class Gammaproteobacteria; order Enterobacterales; family Enterobacteriaceae; genus JBPESP01. Next base: position 461,483 of record JBPESP010000002.1, read on the forward strand.
CACAAATCCAACAGTAGATTGGCACCGAACGAATCAGCAAATAGGTACCTATAAAACTCTAAATACGAGAGCTAATTTTAGTTAAATGACCTCTCCATGTTAAATATATTAACAATACAATAGAGTGCTTTATCACGCAGTTTACCTAACTGCCAAGTACTAATACCACTCCTTCCTCAGGTAACAGGGTCTCTACGGTAGGCAGTTAACCTTATTGATTGACTGTTGACCTTTTGGTGGTACGCTATATCTTTAGCTAGCTATATCTTTAGCTATAGTTATAGTGTACTACACCTCCTACTTAATAGCCGCCTACCAGCGGCTGCCAACTTGGCATATCACTAGGTAGCGTTTTACGCTGAGAAGAGTTTAACTTCTTCCCCCCCTAACGTAATATATCTCGACAAAATCAGTAGTTTTTATCCCTGTACCCGTGCCATTTAGCCAGCACCTGGCCCATTATAGATCTGAAAGCGCAAAAGCACAACCTACGTGGTAGAGAACCCCATTCAACTACTCAATAATCCACCTACCTACAAGTTTTGCGAGAATACCAGTAATATACTTAATCCTCAATCGAGGAAAATGCCAGTGATATCCGCATACAACATCTCATTCCTTTCACCGCACCGCTATTGGGATGGGAAAAATCAGCTTGCCATTATACTATATAACATAGCGCCATACATCCGCTACTACAATAACTTTTTTTCAATAACAGACTCCACTCCGGCCAAAATAAAATAGCAGTTGCGCCTATTGAACAAGAATAAGCATTAGGGTAAGGGTGTCTCTATAATTAAATGCACTATTTTCAATGTTCCTGTACTTGCCATCTTCTCTATCCATAAGCTATCTTATTGGCATCTGCGTCCAATCTCGCTTCTACATCTGATGCACCTTAAGTGCGAACCGGTAATTCGTTCCTTATTTTTTCGGTTGAGAAAACCCCCTTGCTTGACCTTATCGTGAGTCGGCAGGGTCGCTAAGATAACAGGCTTGTCATGGTATTTACTCTGCAATGCGCGGCAAACTCCCACTACCGTAGAAATGAAAGATCAGCCATCTTACAATTAAAATAAAGTATATAAACCCTTCTATATCCTCGGCGATACTATTCAAGCTTATCAGGAAAGAATATCGCCAGACGCTCCTTTTCTTTTTTTTAACGCTGAAGTATAGAATAATCCATTCCTTCAGACTATTTTGCTCACCCTTTTCTCGAATGCAACCTTGCTAGATTTTTTTTGTAGCCGCTGTAGGGACAACGCTACAGCGGCTCGAGCAATTACTAACCTTTGACCCCTCTTAAAGAGGAAGGTATCACCGTGGCAATTCGGGTCATGCCGACCCCACTGTAACCAGATAACCACTCTCTATACCAAGTATACCCATACAAGTATACCCATATAATGACTCAGCTAAATATTAGCATGATCCACATTGAGTGGATGAGCGATAATGCTTTCACCTTTAGTGAAAAGACGATAGAAAACATTTTTAAGTTCTCGACACCCAACCAAACTTCTAGTCGAGTGAGAGATCTTGCACTGTACAACTATTTCTTATACAGAAGAGTGCGATATCGATCCAATGCCGATTAAGGTAATTCACTTTATTTTTAACTAAGAAGTTAGCCATACGATAAGTAGTAAGCTTGTCAATAAAAGAAAAATATTCCAAATTTAAAATAAATAAAGAAAATAATATTTTTTATAATTCTCTATATAAGATGTATTTTATTTCCTAATAAATTAGGAAATAATAAATAAACTCAAGGAAAGAGAAACAAGTAATTTACTTTTAATATAAATAGAAAATTTTTTGTTTGCCTTAAGCAATTTATAAGAAATAAAAAACACTCAATCAATTATAATTTAATAGGGATTATACTATTCTCAATATTGCATACTTATTAAAGTAAATATAAAGAACCATTTTTAAAAGTCCTATAGAGGATTGGATATAATAAATAAATTAACCTGGAGTAGGTTACATTTGCTTCACATGCACTTGAAGAGAAGTGGTCTTTAACTAGCAAGATCAATTAAATTAATAAAGAAATATAATAGAGGATCCTTTAGGATCTACTTGATATATAATTTATAAGTCGTTGAAAATTTAGAAATATAAATAACTCTTCTCTTATAATAAAGAGAAAAAAGGACACATTGGTATTATTAAGATATAAATATGACTTTAATAGACTGTTACTCTCTAACTTCCAAAAAAAGAACCTATGAAACTCTATACAAAGAGATAATATATGAAGAGTGAATGGTATAAAGATAGCAAAATTAAACTACTACTAAGAGAGTAGAGTGCTATTAATAAATACTAATGCTATTATCTATTTTATTTAGCCTGATTTAAATATACCTAATGAATACTAAAACATTTTAACTATATTTAAATCTGCTTAAGAGCAGGCATTCAAAGTCCAAAATTTTAGGTAAAAGTCATTTTGCTTATTTTTTATGATAAGTATAGAATCTATAAAAATCTCTGTAGGCTCTATTGAAGAGCCTCCGGTTAACTCATCGTTTAACTTAAAAAATATAGAAATGATTGATACTCATGCTCTGACGCAGATTACCATCAACAGTTCCTGCAATAACTAAGAGGCGATAGCGATATAGGTTATTTATTAAGACCCGTAAAAATGAACACACTAGCATTAGATGAAAACTTAACTGAAGGGGCTGATGCACCTGTTTGTTAGTAACGCAGTCATAAAAATACACTGTCAAACAACAGGAAAATACTTTTCGCCTAGAAAGCTCAATTTTTTTTATTATCTTTCAGTCATAAATGGGCCTTGTAAAACTTCCTAGCGCCAATAATGTTATTATTGCAGACCCTCCTTTCCAGAAGGGAGCATAAGTCTTATGAGGTAGTAAAATACTAACCACTGCTGCTATCCTCATCGTTATGCTAATGTTTACTGCTAGTTGCTTCATGTTCTAAACAGAAGTTTATCATCTCGACCTTAATCAAGGTAATTAGCTGAATGCTGCTGATGTCGCTAAAATCAATATTGGTATGACAAAACAGCAGGTGAGCGATATCCTTGGTACTTCAATAATGAAGGATCCATTCGGCTCAAACACCTGTTATTACATTTCTCGCCGCAACCTGAGCCATAAAGTAGT